>CAVREA010000003.1:0-335420 GCA_963720015.1 uncultured Actinomycetes bacterium
AGAAGGGGTCCGCATCGCCGATCTTGTTGAAGGCGCTCCGAGGTCGGCGATCTTCGGGATGAAGAGGTAGATCGCCGCGGTCAGGAGGACGACGATCACCGCCGTCTGGATCATCCGGCGGGTGGTGAAGAACGACATCGCTTCGCCATCGCCGTCCGGGCGGGTGGCCGACTGCCCGGCTGCGTCAGCCGGCTGCTCCTCCACTAGCGCTTTCTCAGCCGGAGTCAGACGTCTCCTCCTCGCGCCAATGCTAGGGGGTCAGCCCGCCGCCAACCTCTCGAGCCGCTGCAGCGCCCCGTTGACGCGCTGGACGAGCGGCTCCGCCAAGGGTTCTCCCTTGCGCACCGCGGCCACCAGGGCGGCGCCGGCGAGCAGGTCGGTGACGTAGTGCTCGCCGAGGTAGACGAGGGCGACGCCGAGGGTCCCCGCATAGGCGTAGCCGGCCGCCCCCTCCACGGGCCCGGCCTCGGCGAGATGGATCGCCGCCATCAGCGAGGTCGCGAAGTGCAGCGAGGGCATCGCCGCCCAGGGGTTGCCCCCGAGGGTCGCGTACATCGACTCCCAGGCCCTGCCCCAGGTCCGCTCCCCACCTCGACCATGATCCGCCGGACCTCGCCCTCGGTCAGCCCCTGCTCCGACGCCCACCACGGGGGCGCGGTCGGGACCGCGAAGTAGACCGCGCAGCCGATGTCGTAGGTGGCGGCCATCTGTCGGGCGGCGCGCGGGAAGCGCTCGTTGTGGCGGATCAGGATCAGGATCAGCGCCAGGTAGGGCTCCAGGAACCACAGCCAGTGCACCCAGGTCAGGAACCGGTCGGCGACGTTGGCGCGGCCGAGCCCGGAGAGCGCCCGCTGGGCCCGGATGTTGGGGAGCTGCCCGCCCCCGAGGAGGCGGTCGACGGCGATCGGGTAGCGGGTCCGCAGGCGGGCGCGCAGGCGCTCGGGATCGTCGTAGGGAATCTCGTGGGCCATCAGAAAGCCCCACATCTGCATCGCGAACAGGGCCACGTCGCGCTTCTTCGAGCGCGGCCAGAGGACGGTCAGGGCGAGAGGGCCGGCGACCAGGGCGGCGGTGGTGGCCGCGGTCGGCACGCGCCGCCGGCGACGCAGCGCGGGAGCGGCGAAGGCCGCGGCGATGGCGGCTACGGCGCCGGCGCGAACCGCCGCCCGCAGGGCCGGGGTGTGGGTGGTGCGACGCCTCGGCCGAGCCATGTGTGCACGGAGAGTAGGTTCTCCGCGATGGCGAGGGATTCCGAGGTCTCAGACCCGCAAGCCGGCGCCCGGGCCCGGGTGGCCGGCCGCCGGGTCGCCGTCACCGGCGCCGGCGGCTTCATCGGCGGCGCCGTCTGCCGCAGTCTTGCGGCGGCGGGGGCCGAGGTGGCCGGCATCGACGCCGACCCCGATGCCGCCCAGAGGATCCGCGGCGCCGGCGCCGCGCCCGCCTTCGCCGACGTCACCGACAGGGGCGCGATGCTGGCCGCGCTCGAGGGCTCGGAGCTGCTCGTCCACACGGCCGCGATCGTCAGCGACGCCGGGCGGATGGAGGACCACGTGCGGGTCAACGTCGGCGGCACGGCGGCTGTCCTCGAAGCCGCGGCGGCCGCCGGAACCGAGCGCAGCGTCCACGTCAGCTCGGTCGTCGTCTACGGCTACGACGATCCTTCCGAGCAGGACGAGGGCGCCCATCTGCGCACCTGCGGTGTCCCCTACATCGACACGAAGAGCGCCTCCGACCACCTCGCCCGCCGTCGCGGCGCCGTCGTCCTCCGCCCCGGCGACGTCTACGGGCCGCGCTCGATCCCCTGGGCGATGCGGCCCCTAGAGCTCGCCAAGGCGGGGCAGCTGGGGGTCCCGGGGCAGGGAGACGGCCTGATGCTCCCCGTGTACATCGACGACCTCGTCGACTCGGTCGTCCTCCTGCTCTGCGGCGGCCAGCCCGGGGAGGCCTACACCGCCTGGAAGGACGACGAGACCGTCACCTTCGAGGAGTTCTTCAACCGCTTCGCGGCGATCGCCGGAGGGCGGCCGGCGCGGCGCGTGCCGCGCCCGCTGCTCCGCTCGCTCGGGCTCGCCATGGAAGGAGCCGCCCGGATCACGGGCGGCGCTCCACGGCTCACCCGGCACTCGGCGACCCTGGTCGACCGGCGCGGCTCGGTCAGCGCGGCGAAGCTGCGCTCGCTCGGCTGGAACCCGCAGGTGGGCCTCGAGGAGGGGATGCGGCGGACCGAGGAGTGGTTCCGCTCGGAGGGCCTGCTCTAGCGGCGGCCGCGAGCAGGCGGCGGCGCCGCCGCTTCCGATTAGAATGGCCGCGCCTTGGCGCCGCTGCGGAAACGCCGTCTGCCCCTCCTCCTTCTCGGGGCTGCCCTGGTGGCGCTGCTCGTCGCCGCGCCCGGCGCTGCCGCGAACGAGATCGGGCTCGACCCGGCCCATTCGCCGAACACCGAGGACACCGCAACCCTCTACTGGATCTCGCTGGTCGTGGTCCTGGTCCTTGCCGGCGCGGTCAACATCGGCATCCTGCTGGCGGTCCGCCGCTATCGCGGCGCCCGCGGCCGGGCGCCGCGCCAGGTACGCAGCGGCCCGCGGGTCCAGGCCAGGGTGGCCGGCGGCCTGGCGGCCCTCGCCCTCGCCCTCTTCGTGGTCAGCGTCATCTTCACCGAGAGCGCCCGCAAGGCGCCGGCGACGGGCGAGAACGGGCTGCAGGCCTCGGGCGCGGTGTTCGCGCAGCGAAGCCTGACCCTGCCCGAGGACGCCGAGCCGCTCGAGATCGAGGCCACCGGGCAGCAGTGGCTGTGGCGCTACGAGTACCCCAACCAGGCGTTCTCCTACTACGAGCTCGTGGTCCCCGTCGACACCACGGTCGTCCTCGACCTGGTCTCGACCGACGTCGTCCACAGCTGGTTCGTCCCCTCGCTCAGCGGCAAGTTCGACGCCGTCCCCGGCAAGCTCAACAAGGTCTACTTCCGCGCCGACGAGGAGGGCATCTACAAGGGCCAGTCGGCGACGTTCTCCGGAGCGGCCTACGCGAGCATGCGCACGGCCGTCCGGGTGGTCTCGCCGCAGGAGTACGAGGCCTACGTCGATCAGCTCAAGCGGGACATCGACGAGGCGCAGCGCATCGTCGCCGACCAGATCGCCAGCGGAGAGACGCCGTGACCCCCCGCCCCCCGCCTCGATCGCCCCCGCCCGCCCCGAGGTCGTCAGCGACGGCTTCGAGAAGACGCGTCCGCGCTGGATCGAGGTCGTCACGGGCGCCGACCACAAGGACATCGGCCGGGTGATGATCGGCGCCGCCTTCGGCTTCCTCTTCCTGGCCGCGGTCGAGCTGCTGCTGATGCGGATCCAGCTGGTCATCCCCGAGAACACGTTCCTCACCCCGGAGACCTTCAACCGGCTTCTTTCCGTTTACGGGGCGACCTCGATCTTCCTCTTCGCCCTGCCGCTCGCGCTCGGTGTCTTCTACTACGTCGTTCCCCTCCAGATCGGAGCCCGCGGCACCGCCCTCCCCCGCCTCGGTCAGATCGGCCTCTGGTTCTACATCGCCGGCGCCACGGTGCTCTACGTCACCTTCCTCTACACGCCGCCGGAGGCGGGGACCAACCCGCTGCCGCCGCTCTCGGAGATCGCCTTCATCGCCAACAACGGAGTCGACGCGTGGCTGGTCGCGACCGCGATGGTGACCCTGGGCCTCGGTCTTCTGCTCGATCGACCTCGCGGCCACGCTGCGAAACATGCGCGCCCCGGGGATGGCCTGGCGCCGCCTGCCGATCTTCTCCTGGGCCGGCGCGGTCTCCGCCTGGCTGATGATCGTGATCGGGCCGATCCTGCTGGCGGCGCTGACGATGCTGGCGATCGACCGCAACTTCGACGGGATCTTCTTCTCCGGCGAGGGAGGCGCGCCGCTGCTCTGGCAGCACCTGAGCTGGATCTTCTTCACCGGCGTCCTACATGCTGGTGATGGTCTTCGCCTTCGGTGCGCTCGCCGAGATCTTCCCGGCGTTGTCCGGCAAGCCGCTCTTCAACCGCGGCGCCGTGATCTCCTCGCTGGTCGCGGTCGCTGTGATCGGCACCCTGGCCTGGCTGCAGAACATGCTGACGGCGCCGATCGGGATCGGCTGGATGTACTTCGGGATGCTGATGGCGCTGGCGCTGCTCGTCCCGTTCGGGGTCCTCGTCTTCAACCTGATCTCGACCCTGGTCGGCGGCGCCCTGCAGATGCGCGCGCCGCTGCTCTTCGGGCTCGGGGCCCTCAGCCTGATCACGATCGGGCTGACCGCCGAGATCGCCCACTCGATGGTCGCGGTCGCCTGGGAGCTGAAGAACACGACCGACGCCACCGGCGCCACCCACTACGCCCTGGTCGGCGGCGCGGTCATGGGCGGCTTCGCCGCGCTCAGCTTCTGGTTCCCGAAGCTGACCGGCCGCACGATGGGCGAGTACCTCTCCGGGATTTCGTTCTGGACGATGTTCGTGGGCGCCAACCTGGCCTTCTTCCCGCTCTTCCTCGCCGGGGTCCAGGGGCAGGTGGTCGACGCCTACAAGTACTTCTCGGGCACCGGCGTCAGCGCTCTACAACCTGATCGCCTCGATCGGCACCCTGATCTTCTTCATCGGCGTCGTCCTGGCCGTCGTCAACGCGGTTCGCAGCCTCAAGGGCGGCGTCCGCGCCGGCCACGACCCCTGGGGCGGGGCCTCGCTCGAGTGGTACACGCTCTCGCCGCCTCCCGCCCACAACTTCGACGTCCTCCCCGACGTCCGCAGCGACCAGCCCCTTCGTGACATCCGTGACGCGATCGCCGCAGCGCACCGGCGAGAGCGACGATGTCCGCGAAGGGCAGCCGGTAGCCTGAGGTCGATGGAAGCCGGTGTCGGCGCGCAGTCGGCGCGCACAGGAACTGCAGGGGGGCTGGCGCCGGCGGTCCGCGCCCGGCCGCTCTCGGTCGCAGTCCTGCGCGACTACATCACCCTCACCAAGCCGCGGATCATCTCGCTCCTTCTGGTCACGACGGTGGCGACGATGTTCGTCGCCGACCCGTCCGGCCCGGGTCTCGCGGTGGTCCTCTGGACGATGCTCGGCGGCTACCTGGCCGCCGGGGGCGCCGGTGCCATCAACCACTACATCGACCGCGAGCGCGACGCCCGCATGGCGCGGACCCGGTCGCGGCCGCTCGTCAGCGGCCGGATCGAGCCCGTCCACGGACTCGTCTTCGGGGTCATCCTCGGGAGCCTCGCCTTCGTCCAGCTCTGGCTGACCGTCAACCTGCTGGCGGCGGTGCTCGCGATGGCCGGCCTGCTCGGCTACGTCTTCGTCTACACGCTCTGGCTCAAGCCCCTGACGCCCCAGAACATCGTCATCGGCGGCGCCGCGGGGGCGGTACCGCCCCTGGTCGGCTGGGCCGCGGCCACCGGAGGCCTGACCGCGGAGGCGCTCTACCCGTTCGCGATCGTCTTCATCTGGACCCCTCCCCACTTCTGGGCGCTCTCGCTCCTGATCAAGGACGACTACGCCCGCACCGGGGTGCCGATGCTGCCGGTCGTCCGCGGCGAGGCCGAGACCCGCCGCCAGATCCTGATCTACTCGGCCGGCCTGACGGCGCTGACCGTGGCGCCGGTCCTCACCGGGCTCTTCGGCGGTATCTACCTGGCCGCCGCGCTCGCCCTCGGCGGGATCTTCTGCCTGCTCGCCTACCGCCTACGAGCCCGCGCGGACCGGCGCTCGGCCCTGCGGCTCTACCTCTACTCGCTGTCCTACCTCGCCCTGCTCTTCGCCGCAATGGCGATCGACCGGGTCGTCTAGGACCCCGCCCGCTCCCCTGATAGAACTCCGCCCGTGGACCGAGACCTCGCCAAGCGGAACCTGAGCAGCGGCCTGATCTACGGAGCGATCGCCGCCGGCGTCTTCGCCCTCACCTTCGTCGTCGCGATGCTCTACATCGCGTCCTGAGCCCGATGGCCGAGCGCGAGATCCCGCAGCCGACCGAGCAGGTCTACCTGCCGCGCCCGTCCTGGGGGCCGCCGTTCCTCGCCTTCGGCACCGCGCTCGCCCTCTGCGGCATCTTCGCCAACGGATTCATCGTCCGCAGCTGGGTCTACTCGGTGATCGGGGTGATCGTCATCCTCGGCGCCCTGGCCAGCATCTCCCGCAACACCTCACGCGGCTTCGCCAAGCTGCCCCGCCGGCAGCGCGTCCGCGGCGCAGTCATCCCCGCAGCACCGCTGCGCACCCCCAAGCGCGGCTGAGCAGACCTTCAGTCCGGCGTCATGCCCGAGGTCGCGCCCTCGGTGGTCCAGACGCGGACGATGTCGCGCATCGAGAGCACGCCGACCAGCTCGCGGCCGTCGTAGACGACCAGGTGGCGGATGCCGCGCCGCGACATCTCGGTCGCCGCCCGCTCGAGGCTCCACTCGGTGGTGGCGGCGATCACGCTGTCCGACATGTGGTCCGCGACCCGTTCCGAGTCGGGGTCCTCGCCGCCGCCGATCGAGAGCAGGATGTCCCGTTCGGTGATGATCCGCGGGCCGGGCGACTCCTCGTCGATGACGAGCGCCGCCCCTGTCCGCTTCTCGGCCATCATCCGCGCGGCGTCGCGCAACGTGTGGCTCGGCCCCACCGAGAGGATCACCTGCGACATGCCCTCGCTTACGTGCATTTGCCTCCTGCTCTCCCATCGCCAACCATCGTGCGAATCGCTGCAAGCCTATCGGACCGCCCGGTCGCCCGACGGCGGTCCGCCGCCCTCGCCGACATATAGAATCCCCGGCGCTTCGCGCCCCCCGATGCCCAAGTCGCCGAACCCCATTCGTCCCCTCCTGGCCCTCGCCACCGTGGCGGCGATCGGGGTCGTCGGCGCCGGCTGCGGGACCAACGACGCCGATCCCGATCGCGGCCGCGTCCTCTTCATCCAGAACTGCGGCACCTGTCACGTGATGGCGCAGGCCGGCACGACCGCGGTGATCGGCCCCAACCTCGACCAGGCCTTCGCCTCGGCCCGCGCAGCCGGCATGGACAGCGACACGATCGAGGGCGTGACCGCCGCCCAGATCGAGAACCCGCGGCCGAGCACGGACAACCCGGCGGTCTCGATGCCCGCCGGGCTGGTCTCCGGCAAGGACCTCGAGGACGTCGCCGCCTATGTCGGCAAGTACGCCGGCGTGCCGGGCGCGGCGCCGCCCAAGGTTCCGGGCGGTCCGGGCGCCCAGGTCTTCGCCAGCAACGGCTGCGGCGGCTGCCACGCGCTGGCGGCTGCCAGCGCCGGCGGCAGCGTCGGCCCCAACCTCGACGAGGTGATCCCGGGCCAGACCGCGGCGATGGTCGACGCGTCCATCGTCAACCCGAACGCCAAGCAGTCGGCCGGCTATCCGCTCAACGTGATGCCGCAGAACTACGGCACCCTCATCCCCGCGGACCAGATCAAGCAGCTCGTCGACTACCTGATCGCCGAGGCGGGCGGCTCCGCCAACGCGGCCCCCGGCGCCGGCGGCCCGGGCGGGGCCGGGGCGGGCAACTAGTCCACCGGGTGCCTGGCGGCGCTTGCCGCTTGGCATGATTTCGGTCGATGCGGGAGCGGTTCAGCGTCACCCCCGAGCAGTACCGCCGGGTCACCTACGTGGCCCTGGTCGCGCTGGCAGCGATCGTCGCCACGGGTGCGGCGGTCCGCCTCACCGGCTCCGGTCTCGGCTGCCCCGACTGGCCCAAGTGCTACGGCCGCACGGTGCCGCCGGTCGAGTTCCACGCGGTGATCGAGTACGGAAACCGGATCATCACCGGCTTCGTCGGGCTGGCGGTCATCGCGGCCGCCGCGCTCGCCTTCTTCCGCAAGCCCTACCGCTGGCACCTGGCCCTCTTCGGCGTCCTGCTGCCACTCGGCGTGATCGGCCAGGCGGCGCTCGGCGCGCTGGTGGTCAAGCACCACCTCGCTCCCGAGCTCGTCATGGGCCACTTCATCCTCTCGATGATCCTGCTCGACGCCGCCTTCGCCCTTGCCTGGTGCTCGACCTACGAGCCCGGAGAGCGGGGGCGCTCCTCCGACCGCCTCGGCGTCTGGGCGGTGCGGGCCCTGATCCCGCTCGGCCAGCTGACGATCGTCGCGGGGACGATGTCGACCGGCTCGGGCCCCCACGCCGGAGACCACGAGGGCGACCTCGTCCAGCGCTTCGACTTCGAGGGAACGGGGACGCTCGAATGGATGGTGCAGCGCCACTCCGCGATCGCGGCCCTCTTCGGCATCGGCGCGATCGCGGTCTGGCTGATGCTGCGCCGCGAGGGCGGCGAGCGCCGCGCCCTGCGGCCGCTGGCCTTCGTGATCGGGCTGCTCGCGCTGCAGGGCGCCGTCGGCGCCGCTGCAGTGGGCGCTCGAGCTGCCCGCCGGGATCGTCTGGGTCCACGTCGTGCTGGCGACCGTCACCTGGATGACGATGCTGTGGACGGTCGCGGCGGCGGGCCGCCTCGAGCCGCGGCGGGCCGCCGCCCCGGCAGCGGCAACCGCGGGCGCCTGACGCCCCGCCCGGCGACGGTCAAGGTCGGGCTCAGGCGGCGCTTGCCCTCTCCGCGGCGAGGTCGACGACGACGTGGGTCACAGGCAGGTCTATCTCCTGGCGGGTCCGTTCGACGACTCCGCGCTCGAGCCAGCGCGAGCGGTCCGGCGGATGGGTCGAGATGATGATCTCGTCGGCGGCGAACGCCCGCAGCCCGTCCTCGAGGGCCACGCGGGGATCCGAGTCCCCCACCTCTCCCCGTGCCCTCAGGCCCTCGTCGCCGAGCGCGAGCACGGAGAGCTCCATCCGCTGGCGGGCCGTCTCGATCGCCTCGTCGACGTCCGAGGACCAGTGGGCGGCGCGCGATCCGGTCAGCGCCGGCGTGACCACCAGGATCTCGCTTTCGCGTCCCTCGCAGCGGCGGCGGATCTCGTCGATCAGCGCCTTGCCGCCGACGGTCTGGTTGGCGACGACGAGGACCCGGTGGCGGCCGTCACCGCCGCGGGTGAGCTCGACGCCGGGGCGATCGTGCCCGCGCGAGCTGCGCAGGCCCAGCCAGACGCCCGCGGCGATCAGGACCAGGCCCCAGACGGCGCCGACCGCGGGCCGGGTCAGCAGGGTGAGGGCGATCACGGAGGCCGCCGCGATGCCGATTACCACGAGCCAGCGGAACGCCTCGGCTTCGGAGCGGAGCGGGTTGTGCATTGCGTCTCCTTTCCCCCGCGACGATTATTGCGCGCCGCGCCTGCCTTTCAAGGGGATTGGCGCGTTCTCAGGCGGTCGGCACCGGGCCCTCGGCGAGGAAGAAGAACCAGTAGCAGAGCACGACCAGGGCGATCACGAACGACCACAGCAGCAGCGGCTCGAGCGGGCCGCGCAGCCGTCGCGGCCGGTCCTCGTCCTCGTCGTAGGCCCAATGCCCCGTGACCCGCAGGTAGAGGCCGTTGAGCCAGAAGAGAAGCGGCGCGAAGAGCATCATCGCGGCCGGCACCGCGAACAGCCCGACGAGCAGGTGGTACTCGCTGTTGTCGGAGAGCCTGGAGAGGAGCCAGAGGCTCCCCGCGGGCACGACGAGCCAGAGCGCGAGGCTGCCGACGCCGAGCAGCACGAGCAGGAACGCGGCGACCATCCGGTCGACGGGCCTGAGCGCGGGTCTGATCATCGGTGCCTCGGCGCCCACCTCAGCCGCCGATCGGGGCGCGCGGGTTGGCGCCCCAGAAGACCAGGGTCCCGAGCATGCCAACGACGTGGACCAGGACGATGTTGAGCGCCATCGACTTCGCGGTGGCGGAACCGACCCCGACGGGGCCGCCGCGGACGGTGTAGCCGTAGTAGCAGCCGACCAGCACGATGATCGTCGCCATCACCATTCCCTTGATCACGGAGAAGAGCAGGTCCGGCGGGTTCTGGAACATCCAGAAGATCAGGAAGTAGCCGCCGGAGGAGGTGTCGCCGATCTGCGTGCACGACGGTCAGGTAGCTGGCGAAGAAGGAGACGCCGATCGCCGACGATGTAGATGAACGGCAGCACGATCCAGGCCGCGAGCAGGCGGGTGGCGGCAGAGGAAGGTGACCGGCGGCACCCCCATCACCTCGAGGGCGTCGATCTCGTCGGAGATCCGCATCGCGCCGAGCTCGGCGACGATCCCGGTGCCGACCTTGGCGGACATCATGTAGCCGAAGGCGTAGGGAACGACCTCGCGCAGGTCGCACCAGGCGGCGAAGACGCCGGCGTAGGCCGGCGCGCCCTGGGCGCGCAGCAGGTAGGCGCCCTCGATCCCGCACTGGAGGCCGATGATGAAGACGAACCCCCAGATCACGACGGCCGAGCCGAGGATCAGGATCCCGGCCTGGCGCAGGGACTCGCCGAAGAAGCCGAGAACGCGGCCGGAGTAGACCTAGCCCGGCGATCCGCCCCCCGAAGCGGCCGATCTCGCCGATGCTGTCGACCCAGGATCGGGGATAGACGAGCCAGGCGCTCACCGGATCGTCTGCAGCTCGGGATGGGTGGCGAGCAGGGTCTGGGTGAAGACGTAGTTGAAGGCGAAGACGCCCATGAAGGCGATCACCACCGCCTCGTTGACGGCGCGGCCGACGCCGGCGGCGCCGCCGGAGGCGGTCATCCCCTTGTAGGAGCAGACGACGGCGATGATCGCCCCGAACAGGGTGCACTTGACGATCGAGCCCCAGAGGTCGGTGACCGAGGCGTTGTTGAAGAGGGTGGCGAAGAAGCCGCCGAGGGGCTGGCTGTAGAGGAGCTCGGCGCCGATGCCGCCGGAGATGCCGAAGATCAGGGCGTAGATGTCGAGCAGGCCGGTGATCAGCATCAGGGCGAGGAAGCGGGGCACGACCAGGTTCTTGATCGGGTCGACGCCGAGCACCTGGAGGGCGTCGAGCTCCTCGCGGATCTTGCGGGCGCCGAGGTCGGCGGTGATCGCGGTGCCGGCGACGCCGGCGACGACGACGGCGGTGACGAAGGGGGCGAACTCGCGGATCGAGGCGAGGATGAAGAAGCCGCCGAGGCGGTCGAGGGCGCCGAAGAGGCTGAGGAAGTTGGCCGCCTGCAGGCCGGGGGCGCCGAAGCCGAAGGCGACGCAGGAGATCAGCATCGGGAACCAGCAGAGCTGCAGGGCGAAGAGGAACTGGCCGATGAACTCGCCGCCGTAGGGGTAGGGCGGGCGGACCGCGGAGACGATCGTCTTCGCGGTCAGGATCATCATGTCGCCGACCTGCTCGAAGAGCGACTTCGCGGGCAGGAAGGCTCTGTCTACGGCGGTGCGGACCATCAGCCCGGCCCCGGCCCGTCCATCCGCCTCACGCGGACGCGGCTAACGGACATCCGCCCGAGACCTTCACCTGCCACCAGTTCATCAGGGCCCCGACGGGACCCCACGCCGGCCGCACCTCGTAGGTGGTGCAGCCCGGCTCCCCCATCTCCTCGTTGCTGACGACCTCGTAGCGGTGGGCGGCGGGGTCCTCGACCATCCGCCTCAGCCTCTCGCGGGCGCCTCCCTCGCGCTCGGCCTTCTCCCCGGCGGCTGCGCGCGCCGTCTCGAGCCGGTCGAGGAGGCCGTCGCGAATCGCCTCCAGCTCGCCGATGCCGGCCACCCGTCCGGCCGGCTCGGTGACCGGCGCAGGCCCCTCGGCGAGAGCGAGGTGCTCGGTGTAGGGGGCCAGCTCCGCCTCGAGCCGGGCGATCTGCGAGCGCAGCCCGCGCCGCGCCGAGACCGCCTCGTCGGCGGACGGCTCGACGTCGAGGGGCGGCAGGGAAGCAGGCGCAGGCGCCTCCGGTTGCTCGGCGGGGCTGCCCACGTAGAGCGTCCGCGCCAGGTCGCGGGGCTCGATCCCGAGGGCGCGGGCCGCCTCGGAGGCCTCGGCGGCGATCTGCTCGAGCGCCGCGTCGCCGACGGCGTCCTCGGCGACGAAGGTGCCGAGGCCGTGGCGCGAGACCGCGAGGCCGTCGTCCTCGAGTCGGCGGTAGATGGCCCGGGCCGTGTTGACGTTGACGGCGCCGGCGATGGCGAGCTCGCGCACCCCGGGCAGCCGCTCGCCGGCCACGAGCCGGCCGCTGAGGATCAGCGCCCGCAGGCGCCAGGCGAGCTGCGTGCCAACGGCGACCTCATCGCCACGGTCGACGTCGGCGGCAGGCGGTTCGAGGGCGTCTCCGGCCAACTGTGCCATTGTGCTAGCACACTAGCACACCGACCCGCCGCCGAGTGATCGGTTACCCGCCTTATCCACGGATCACTCATCACTTGACGGGGGTTGAGTCGTGGCGACGAAGCGGTAGCCCATGCCCGGCTCGGTGATCAGGTGTCGCGGGTGAGAGGGGTCGGGCTCGAGCTTGCGTCGCAGCTGGGCCATATAGACGCGCAGGTAGTTCGTCTCGCGCTCGTAACCGGGCCCCCAGACCTCCCGCAGGAGCTGCTTTTGCGAGATCAGCTTGCCGGGATTGCGGACCAGGACCTCGAGCACGTGCCACTCGGTCGGGGTCAGGCGAACGGGGGTTTCATCGGGTCCGCGGGCCTGCTTGGCGGCGAGATCGACGGTGAAGCTCCTCGTCTCGACGACCGGCACCTCCTCGCTGCTCGGACCCCGGCGCAGGGCTGCGCGCAGCCGCGCGAGCAGCTCGTCGACGCCGAACGGCTTCGTAACGTAGTCGTCGGCACCGGCGTCGAGCGCCAGGACCTTGTCCTGCTCGCCGGTGCGTGCCGAGAGGACGATGATCGGGACATCTGTCCAGCCCCGCAGGCCCTCGATCACCTGGACCCCGTCGATGTCGGGGAGGCCGAGGTCCAGCACCACGGCCTCAGGGCGCTGCTTCGAGGCCACCGCCAGGGCCGTGCGGCCGTTCTCCGCCAGCGAGACCTCGTAACCACGGGCCTTCAGGTTTATGCCGAGGGCGCGGCGAAGGCCCCGCTCGTCCTCGACGATCAGGATTCTGGTCATGCCGACCGCGCCACCGGGTCCGATGGTCCCTGCGCCGAGTCGAGCGGGAGCCGAATGCGCATGGTCAGGCCGCCGCCGTCGGTGTCGTCGGCGACGATTCCCCCGCCCATCGCCTCGAGGAACCCCCGCGCGACCGCGAGGCCCAGCCCGACTCCACTGGACCGGGTGTCGCCGCGGGACCCGAACGGCTCAAAGATCGCCTCTGCCCGCTCGGCGGTCACCCCGGGGCCGTGGTCGATGACCTCGACCTTCGCGCTCTCGGCGCCGGCGTAGGCAACGACCTCGATCGGGTCATCGCCGCCCCCGTGGCGCACGGCGTTGTCGAAGACGTTGACGAGGACTCGCTGCAGCAGACCCCGATCCGCCCGCACGTGGGGAAGGTCTTCGGCGACGTCGACGGTGAACCTGTCGTGTGCCGGCAGGGAGAGGAGCGCGGAAGACACGACTTCGTCGAGCGCGACTGCGTCCAGTCGCACCGCCAGTGCCCCCGCCTCGAGCCGGCTCGCGTCGAGCAGGTTGCCGACAACCGCCCCGAGTTGGTCCGCACAGTCCTCGATCGTCGCCAGCAGCTCGGACCGCTCCTCCTCCGACCACGCCACGTCGGTCTGGCGCAGGGAGCTGACCCCGGCCTTGATCCCCGCCAGGGGCGTTCTCAGGTCATGGCCCACGGCCGCCAGCAGCGCCGTGCGCTGCCTGTCGGCGTCGGCGAGCGTGCGGGCCTCCTCCGCCTCACCACTGAGCCGCCGGCCCTCGTACGCGGTTCGCGCCGCGGCTGCGAACGCCTCGAGCACGCGCCGATCCTCGGCAAAGAGCGCAGGGCCGCGTCCAACCAGGCGCACGCGAGGTCCTGCGGCGACATCGAACTGCAACGCATCCTCCGATCCCGGTGGCGCCCAGCCGGCATGGCCGGCGTCGATCCACTCTCCTTCCCCGGGTGGCCGGGCCATCAGGGTCACCGACTCCATGCCAAACGCCTCTCGAGCGCTGCGCAGCACCTCGAGCAGGGAGCCGGGCTCCTCCAGGTCCGGGCCGGCCAGACCCGAGAGGGTCTCCGCCTCGCGCATCGCCCGCTCCGCGAGGTGGGCACGCCGGACCGCGAGCTCGACCGCACCGCTGACGAGGCCGGCGACGGCGACGAACACCACCAGCGCCACGACCTGGTCCGGGTCGCCGACCGTCAGGGTGTGCACCGGCTCGACGAAGTAGTAGTTGATCAGCAGCGCCGAGGCGACCGCGGCGCCGAGGGCGACGACGGCGCCGCCGACGAGCGAGATGACGACGACCGCGAGGAGGTAGAGGAGCACCTGGGCGTCGAGGTCGAGCTGGTCCTCGAGCGACTGAAGCAGGAGGGTGAGCAGCGGCAGGACGACCAGCGCGACGACGAGGCCGGTGACCTGGCGGCGGCGGCTGAGGCGGTACCTGCGGGCGAGGCGCCGGGGCGCCGTCTCCTCGAGCAGGTCCTCGCTGCGCAGGAATGTCACCGGCTCACCGATCGCGGCCTCCGGTGTGGTCGTCGCCGAGGTTCCAGGGCACGCTCGTCACCGACACGGAGGGCTCGAAGCGCAGCCGTCCCTTCAGTCGCAACGCGGTCTGGTTGTGAAGGAGGTTTTGCCACCAGTGGTTGACGACGACCTCCGGGATGACGATCGAGATCACGTCGCCCGGATGCTCTCTGCGCAGGTGTCTCACATATCGAACCACGGGGCGGACGGTTTCCCGGTACGGCGACTCGATCACGACCAGGGGCACCGGCACACCACGCTGCCTCCACTCGTCTGCGAGCGCGTCGCCGACCTCATCGGCCGCCACCTTGACCGCTCGCAGGGATGCCGGGTTGGTGGCCTGGGCGAACGCCAGCGCCCGCAGGGTCGGGGCGAAAAGGTTCGATACGAGGACGACCGAGTGGATTTGGCCTGGGAGCGCGACACCGGCGGCCGACGGTGTGAGCCGATCGCCAAACGCCTCGTAGTGCCGAGATACCGCTTTCATCGCCATGAACAGGATCGGGGCGGCCACGACGACGATCCAGGCGCCCGCCGCGAACTTGGTGATCAGGACGATGACGAAGACCAGGCCCGTGACGCAGGCGCCCAGCCGGTTGATGAACCGCCTGCGGCGGATGGGCCTCCGCGCGGCCGCGGTCGCGTCACGCAGCAAGTCGTTCCAGTGGCGGACCATGCCGGCCTGGCTGAGCGTGAACGAGAGGAAGACGCCGAGGATGTACAGCTGGATCAGGCGGGTGACCTCGGCATTAAAGGCGACGATCAGCAGCGAGGCGACCGCCGCCAGCAGGACGATCCCGTTGGAGAAGACCAGCCGATCGCCCCGGTTTCCGAGCTGGTGCGGCAGGTAGTTGTCCCGGCCCAGGAGCGAGGCAAGGACGGGAAAGCCGTTGAAGGCCGTGTTCGCGGCCAGGATCAGGATCGCCGCCGTGAACCCCTGCAGCAGGTAGAACGGGGCGCTGTCGCCGAACGTCGCCAACCCGATCTGCGCGATCGCCGTCTTCTGCTCTCCCCCGAGCGGGAAGCCGACCAGGTTGGCGGTGTCCTCGGCCATGTGGACGTGCGAGGCGATGGCAAGGATCGTGATGCCGGCGAACATAGTGATCGCGAGGCCTCCCATGATCACCAGGGTCGAGGCCGCGTTGCGGCTCTTCGGCTCCTCGAACGCGGGCACGCCGTTGGAGACCGCCTCGACACCGGTCAACGCAGTGCAGCCGGAGGCGAAGGCTCGCAGGACGAGGAAGACCGCCAGAAGGCCACTCGACTCGGCCGTCTGGCGGACCTCCCAGCCGGCGCTCTCGGCGCTGAGGCCATCGCCGAAAAGGACCTTGGCGAAGCCGACGAGCAGAAGGGCGAAGACGCAGGCTACGAAGCCGTAGGTCGGCAGGGCGAAGGCCCGGCCGGACTCCTTGACTCCACGAAGGTTGACGACGGTGAGCAGGACGACGAACCCGAGCGACAGCGAGACGGCGTGCGGCGCCAGGCTCGGTATCGCGCTCGTGATCGCCGCGACCCCGGCGACGACGGAGACCGCCACCGTCAGCACGTAGTCGATCAGGAGAGCGGAGGCGGCGGTCAGGGACGCGTTCTCACCGAGGTTCGCCCGGCTGACCGCGTAGGCGCCACCGCCGTTCGGGTAGGCCACGCAGGTCTGCCGGTAGCTGGCGACGACGATGATCAGCAGCAGCACGACCCCGAGCGCGACCCAGGGCGTCAGATGGAGGAGAGCGAGCCCGCCGAGCCCGAGGACGAGCACGATCTGCTCGGTCGCGTAGGCCACGGAGGAAAGCGGGTCCGAGCAGAAGACCGGCAGCGCCAGCCGCTTCGGCAGCAGCGTCTCATCGATCCGATCGCTGCGCAGCGGCTCGCCGAAGACCGCCCGGGAGACAGCGCTGACTGCCGAGGCCATACCGCGCTTCTAACGCCCCGGCGGGCCGCCGCGGCGCATCCTGACGCTTTCCTTACGGCCTCCGCGCTTCGAGCCTACGCGGGCTTAATGCCCTGACGGAGCGGAGCGGAGCTAGAGGATGTAGACCGTCGTGAAGACGATGATCCACATCACGTCGACGAAGTGCCAGTAGATCCCCGGCACCTCGACGCCGAGGTGGTCCTTCGGCCTCGGGGCCGAAGTGGCCGCGGAAGGCGCGGATGTTGGCGAAGGTGAGCAGCAGGAGGCCGACGAAGACGTGGGCGCCGTGCAGACCGGTGAGGCCGTAGAAGATCGAGCCGAAGGCGCCGTCGCGGGCGCTGAAGCCGATGTGGATGTACTCGTTCATCTGGATGAAGAGGAAGGTCGCGCCGAGCAGCCAGGTGGCGACGAGGCCGAGCTTCAGCGCCAGGCGGTTGTCGCGGCGGATCGCCCTCGAGCGCGTAGTGCATGGTGAAGCTCGAGGAGACGAGGATCGCCGTGTTGACGCCGGCGACCGAGACCGGCAGCTCGAATCCCGTCGGGCGGCCAGCTTGGCCGGGTCGACGACGACCCGGAGGAAGAAGTAGGCGGCGAAGAAGGCGCCGAACAGCATCACCTCGGAGACGATGAAGAGGAGGATGCCGAGCGTCTGGCGGTCGATCCGCGAGCTCTGGTTGGCCTCGGGCGGGCCGTGGTGCTCGTGCTCGTGACCGATGGCCGAGTGCGACGCTGGCGGACTCCATCTCAGCTCTCCGATCCGGTCGTTGCGGGCGCGGCGGCCACCGCGGCGGCCACCGCCTCCGGCGGCCGGCCCGCCTCGATGTGCTCGACCGGCTTCTCGGTGATCTCGCGGACGCGGCCGATCAGGTCCTCCTCCAGCCACTTCGACTGCTCGCCCGCGAAGGTCGAGATCAGCACCTCGTCGATGCGGTAGTGGTGCGATCGCGTTCTGGACCGCGTGGAAGGGGTCCGGGCTCATCGGCTGGCCGGTGGCGTCGATGTCGGCGCGGTAGAGCTCGGCGAGGGTCGAGGCGAGCTTGCGGCAGACCTCCTCGCGCTGAGATCGCCTCCGAGCGCGGGCAGATGATCGTGTAGCGGTGCGGCCGCTCGGCGGCGCGTTCCTTGAGCCGCGCTGATCAGGTCCGGGGTGTTGACGGTCTGGGTGGCGACGACGAGGGTGTGGATCACGTCCCAGCGGATCGAGTCGTCCTCGATCCGCACCGGGATGTGGGTGATCACGGTCTCCGGCTCGAAGCGGGCGCGGGCCCACTCGACCAGGTCCTTGCGGGTGAGGCCGAAGCGGGTGTCGGCAGAGACAGGAGAGCAGCACCTCGCCCGGCTCGTGGGCGCGGATCGCGTCGTCGAGGGCGAGCGACGGGTCCCGGTCCATGACGTCGCCGACCGAGTCGATCCCGAACTCCTCGAGCACCGCCATGGTCACGTCGACGCGGCTGCGGGCGGCGTCGCGGATCTCGCCGGTGTCGATCAGCTGCCCGGCGGCGGGCTGGTTCTGCGGCGCGACGACGGCGACGTAGGGGACGCTCGCGGCGCGGTCGCGCACCGCTCGAGCAGCTTGCGGCCGCCGGCCACCTCGTTGAGGAAGACGAGCAGCGGCCGCCCGGGCACGCCCTGCGGCTCGGCCGGCTCGGCGGCCTCCGGCTCGGGGCTGGCGACGGACTGCGGCTGGGCCGACTCGGCGGGCACGCTGCGGTCGGGTTCCGGCTGGATCCGCCCTCGCTGGTGCGGGGCTGCTCGGCCTCATCGCCCTCCGGCGCGTCCGGCTGGGAGCCGGGGAATCGGGCTCCTCGATCTCCTGCGGAGTCTGCGGCGCAGCGCTGGGGTCGGCCCTCCGGCGGCCGGCCCGCCTCGGCCTCGGCGGCGCCTCGGGCTCCTTGCGCTCGGCGGGGCTCCCGCTCGGCGCCCTGCTCGCGGCGCTCCTCGCCCTCCGCCACGTGGCTCCCGGCCCTGGCGGGCGCGGGCGCCTCGACCTCGGCCCCCTCGCCGGCCATGATCGCGTGGCGGGCGCCCGGGCACCCCGTACTCGTAGGGCCCGCCGACCACGCGCGGGATCTCGTCGAAGTTGAAGATCGGCGGCGGCGAGGAGACCTGCCACTCGATCGTCTTCGCCCGCCACGGGTTGGCCTCGGCGCGCGGGCCGTAGCGCCAGGAGACGACCATGTTGTAGAGGAAGACGAGCTGGGCGGCGCCGAGGATGAAGGCGAAGACAGAGATCAGCAGGTTCCACTCGCCGAACTGGGCCGCGTAGTCGGCGACGCGCCGCGGCATGCCGTCCATGCCGATCCAGTGCATCGGTACGAAGGTCCCCCAGGTGCCGACCAGGGTGCCCCAGAAGTGGACCCGGCCGAGCTTCTCGTCGTACATCCGGCCCGGTCATCTTCGGGAACCAGTGGTAGATGCCGGCGAAGATCGTGAAGACCGAGCCGCCGAAGAGCACGAAGTGGATGTGGGCGACGATGAAGTAGGTGTCGGAGACGTGGATGTCGATCGGCACCATGCCCAGCATCACGCCGGAGATCCCGCCGATCGTGAAGGTGACGATGAAGGCGAGCGCGAACAGCATCGCCGTCGAGTAGGTGTGGATCTTGCCGAAGAAGAGCGTCCCCAGCCAGGAGAAGATCTTGATACCGGTCGGCACCGCGATCAGCAGGGTCGTGATCATCATCGGCACCCGCAGCCAGCTGAACATGCCGGCGACGAACATGTGGTGCGCCCACACCGAGTAGGAGAGGACGACGATCCCGAGCAGCGCCAGCGCCATCAGCCGGTAGCCGAAGATCGGCTTGCGCGGCGTGGGTGGAGATGACCTCGCTGATGATCCCGAAGCCGGGCAGCATCATGATGTAGACGGCCGGGTGCGAGTAGAACCAGAAGATGTGCTGGTAGGCGACGACGTCGCCGCCCTCGGCGAACTGGAAGAAGTTGGTGCCGAGGGCGCGGTCGAAGAGGACCATGAACTGGGCGCCGGCGATGAACGGGCGTGGCCGCGACGACCAGCAGCGAGGTCGAGAGGTTCGCCCAGACCAGCAGCGGCATCCGCCAGAAGTTCATCCCGGGCGCACGCATGGTGATGATCGTGACCAGGAAGTTGAGCGCGGTCGCGATCGATGAGGCGCCCGCGAACTGCACTCCGATGTTGAAGAAGGACTGCCCCAGCGGAGCGCCGGTGGAGAGCGGCGCGTACCCCGTCCAGCCGGCGTCGAAGGCGCCGCCCGGGGCGAGGTAGGACGAGATGAACATCAGGCCGGCGATCGGCAGCATCCAGAAGGAGAGCGCGTTGAGGCGCGGGAACGCCATGTCCGGCGCGCCGATCATCAGCGGCAGGACGTAGTTGGCGATCCCGGCGAAGACCGGGATCACGAAGACGAAGATCATCAGCACCGCGTGCGTCGAAAAGAGGCCGTTGTAGGTGCTCGCGTCGACGATCTGGGTTCCGGGCTGGGCCAGCTCGGCTCGGATCAGCATCGCCAGCAGGCCGCCGACGAAGAAGAAGAAGAACGTGGTGACGATGTACTGGATCCCGATCACCTTGTGATCGGTGTTGAACCTGAAGTAGTCCCGCCAGCTGGTCGCGCCGTGCTGGGAGTGGTCGTCGGGCACGGTCGGGGAGCCGGCGGCCCAGCGGAACCAGTAGTCGAAGCAGCCGAAGCCGACGAGGAAGCCGAGCGGCGCCGAGATGAACGGCACGATGATGTGCGGGTAGCCCGTCTGCTCCGTCTGGAAGATCTCCAGGCCCGAGATCGCGCGCAGCGCGACGACGAGGCCGAATCCCACGCCTCCTCCGATCAGGAAGCCCAGGAGTCCCCTCCACCAGCCGGGTTGCCGCAGAGCCAGGGGCATCAGTCGCCGCTCATTTTATGCGCCCGCCCGCGTTGGCGGTCTCCGCCCCCTGCGCGAAGGGGCCCTCGGTGGGCGGGTAGGACGGCGGCGCTTCCTCCAGCCTGCGCAGCCAGCGCTCGAACTCCGCCTCGGACTCGACCACCACCTCCGCCCGCATCGTGGAGTGGCCGAAGCCGCAGAGCTCGGTGCAGACGAGCTGGTATGTGCCCTCGCGGTCGGGGGTGATGATCGCCCGCGTGGTGATGCCCGGCACGTTGTCCTTCTTGATCCGCCACTCGGGCACCCAGAAGGAGTGCAGGACGTCGAGCGCGTGCATCTTGAACTCGATCTGGCGGTCGACGGGGACGTGCAGCTCCCCCGGCGAGTACTTGTTCTCCTCCGGGTAGGTGAAGTTCCAGGCGAACTGCTGCGAGTAGACGTCGACCACCATCCGGTCGGCGTCCTTCTCCTCGATCTTGTCGAGGACCACCCAGCTGTAGCCGGCGCCGAAGAGGACGATGATCGTCGGGATCAGCGTCCAGGCGACCTCGAGCCGGGTGTTGCCGTGGATCGGCTCGCCGTCGGACTCGTCGCCGGGCTTGGCGCGGTACTTGTAGAGCGCGTAGGCCAGCATCACCATCACCAGCCAGAAGACGAACGCCGAGAGCACGATCATCACGTCGAGGAGGGTGTCGATCTTGGGGGCGGCGGTCGACCCCTGCTGGCCGTTCCAGCGGATCGGCACCATGATCGCCGAGGTCACGAGCGTCAGCCCGAGAGTGGCGAGCAGCATCTTCACGTAGGGGAGGCGGCCCATCTGGCGCAGGCATTCTATTCAGACGGCGGCGGCAGCCCGGCGCGCGCTCAGGTGCCCTTCCGCACTATCCCCGGACGCTCCGATCAGGGCCGGGGCAGGTCGTCCAGATCGCCGCGCGCGGCGGCGATCACCCCCCGGGCGACACCCTCCCAACCCCAGAGCTCGGCCGCCCGCGCCGCCAGCGCGGCGCCGGTCTCGCGCCGCCGCCGCGGCTCGATCGCCAGCCACGCGGTCAGCCGCTCGGCGATCCCCCGCACCGGGTCGGACTCGACCTCGAAGGAGAGCAGGGGCGCGACGTCGGCGGGGGCCACCGAGGCGAGCCGTCGCGAGACCTCGACCATCCCGGAGTGGGCGGCGGAGACCGGCAGCGCTCCGCAGGCGGCGGCTTCGGCGGCGACCATGCCGAAGGCTTCGGGGAAGGTGCTCGGCATCACCAGGGCGTCGACGGCGGGGGCGACCGCGGCGACCTCGGCGTGTTCGAGCCGACCGCTGAAGGCGACCGACCCGGCGGCGTCGCGGGCGGCCGCCGCGTAATCGCCGGGAGGCTCGTCGAGGAAGGCCGCGAGCAGCCGCAGCCGCCCCTCCTCCCCCGCGCCCTCCAGACGCCGCCCCTCTTCGGCGACCGCTCGCGCCTCGTCGAGGTCGCCGCGGGCGAGACCGTCGAGGAGGCGTTCCAGACCGGGCCGGAAGGCGCCGAACCCGGCCAGCAGGAGGCGCGCACGGGGCTGCTCGCGGTGAACCAGCGGCCAGGCGGCGGCGAGCAGGTCAACCCCCTTGTTGACGAGGAACTTGCCGACGAAGAGCACCCGCGGGCCGTCGCCGTCGGCGAACCACTCGGCGGCTCGCGCCGCCTCCTGGGTGTCGCGCCCGAAATCGCCGCCCTCGGCGGCCTCGTCGAGACGGGTGGCCAGCTCGCGCAGGCCGGCCTTGGCCTCGTCGGGGGCGCGGGGGTGGAACCGGTCCACGTCGACGCCCGGAGGCGCAAGCACCGTCCGCTCCTCGAGGCCGTCCACCCCGACCGTGTCCCAGAGGTCCTCGGCCGTGTGCCTTGAGCCCACCAGGGCGGCGGCCGAGGCTTCGATCCCCTCGCGGGCGAAGGGCACGAAGCGCTCGGGGTGGGGCCGGACCGTGTAGGAGAGGTCCGACCCGTGCACCTTGATCGCGAAGCCGAGGCCGGCGCGGGCGAGGATGGCCGGCCCCATGACCAGGTGGTTGGCGAGCGCGGCGTCGATTCCGCCTGCGTGCTCGGCGACCGCCCCGACGGCCTCGACGTTGGCGGCGAGGTAGCGCTCCAGCTCGCCCTCGCTCAGCTCCGGGAAGGTCTTCACGTCGAAGCCGGGGTAGCGATCGTGGACGTAGACGGGGAGCAGGCCGCCGATCTCCGGCAGGTAGACGGTCACCGAGCCGTCTCCGGGGGATCTCCCTCCGCACGCCTCGACCTCGAGCCCTCCCCCCTGCCACCGTCCCACCGCGTCGACCCACGGCAGGGCGCCCGCCTCGCGGTCCTGGCTGAGCAGGTGGACGTCGTGCCCGAGCCCCGCCAGCGCCTGGGCAAGCTCGGCGTTATAGATGTTGCTGCCGGTCCCGCGCAACAGATAACCATGAAAGACAAGAACGCGCACCGCGCGCCACCCTACGCCGAGTGATGAGAAACCGGGGTCATGGACGGCTTATCGATCACTCGGCGGGGGTTGTTAGGGTGCGGGGCGATGAACCGGGACCAGATCTACAGGCTGCGAGCCCCGGCCTCCGGCCGCGAGGCGCTCGCGCCCGCCAAGGAGGGCCGCGTCTACGTCGATCGCCAGACCGGCGAGGAGATGCGCCCGGTGGCGAGGACGCTGCCGCTGGCCCCCTCGGACTCGAAGCTCCTGCGCACCCCGGAGAACCTGCGCCAGTGCCGTCGCTGCGACCAGCTGATCGGGCTCGACGTCAGCGACTGCCCCTACTGCGGTCTGCGCCAGGCCGCCCTCGACGGCGAGTCGTGAGCGCCCTCGCCCCGAAGCGGCGCGGCCTCGCCGTGCTCGCCGTCGGCGCCGTGCTCGCGCTCGCCGCGGCCGGCTGCGGCGGCGACGACGAGACCACCACCTCGTCCGAGCCCGCCACGGCCCCCGTCGAGACGACCGAGTCGACCGCGGCGCCGACGACCACCGAGGAGACCACCACCGAGGACTCGGGCGGAGCGACAGCGCCGACGACGACCGAGGAGACGACCACCGAGGTCGAGCCCGAGCCTGGCGACGACAGCGGCGGCGTCGGCCCCGGCGGAGGCGACGACAGCGCCGACTCGCCCGAGAACGACGTCAAGCCGGAGCCGGGCTCCCCGCAGGAGGCCTTCGAGCAGTTCTGCGACGAGAACCCGGAGAGCTGCGGCTAGCTAGCCAACCGGCCGGGCGTCCGCGACCGCGGGCCCGCCGCCGATCGGATCGCGGGCCTCGGCGCGGCCGGCGCGTGCGCGACGCGGCTTCTTCACCAGGGTCGCGGTGTAGAGGAGGCGGGCGCCGCGGTAATAGCAGCCGTAGCGGCGCTTGGAGCCGACCTTCTGCTGCGGGTGGCTGCCCTTGAGGTCCTCAGCGGTGATGTTGCAGGTGTCGCCGCCGCGCCGGCTCGCCCGCCAGGCGTTCGAGTTCTGATCGAGGTTGGTGGCGAAGGCGGGCGCCCAGGTCGGGATCGTCAGCGCCACCTGGTCGCCGGGGGCCATCCCGAGCGGGTGCTCGAGGGCGAACTCGACGGTGTGGCCGAAGTAGGGGTTGAGGACCTGGACCGGGCTCTGCCTGACCAGGCGGTAGGTGGGAGGCTTGCTGCCCTCGATCAGGCGAATCACCGAGATCCGTGCCTTTGCCGGCCGCCCGTAGAGGTCGTCGAAGAACGCCTTCTGGTCGATCAGGTTCTTTTCCGGGATCGAGCGAGCCGTCGGCCTGCCGAGGCTGACGGACCACGAGATCAGCTTGCCCTCGTGCGGCGCCATGTAGGGCTTCACGGTCCCGGCGGCGAGCGACTGGAAGCCGCCGACATTCCCGGGCGCCTCGCAGTTGTCGGGGCAGCCGGCGGGCGGCGTGCTCGCCGTCTTGCCGAGCACGGTGACGATCAGCGGCGCCGAGCCCGCTCGGCCGGGCCAGGCGAAGGAGGCGGCAGTGCACCCTGCCGCGAGCAGCAATGCCGCGGCCACCGCGATCAGCGGTCGCCGGACAGGGGCTGTGGTTGTCCTTGATTCGGGCACGAACTTCACGAACACGCCGTGACGGCGATCGTTGCGGACTGATTCTGCCGGGAGCACCGGCCGGATGCCCCGCGGGAGCGACTCTTGCAGGATCTGCTCCAAGCACCGCATCGTGCCCGGGCGAGAGCGGGCGCTAGGGTTGCGGCGGCAGATGGAAGGATCGGCAAGCTTCGACGACTTCGTTCCGGCAGGCCTCGCGTCGCTCGGGATCGAGGCCGACGAGGTCGACCTCGCCGTGATGCGGGTGGCACACGAGCTCTACTGGCCGGCGATCGCGGGGCTGCTCGAGGTCGACCTCAGCGCCGTCGCGCCCGAGCCCGGCGCCGACATGTCCCGAGCCCCGGAGTCGCGGTGACCACGGGCGTCGCCGACCTGCTCGACGCGCCGCTGCCGGCACAGGCGACCGCCGTCGCCTCCGGCGAAGCCGACCCGGCCGAGCTGCTCGACGCCACCCTGGCGCGGTTCGAGGAGCGCAACCCCGCGATCAACGCCGTCGTCGACACCTTCCCCGAGCGCTCCCGCGAGATGCTCGCCGCTGCCCCCGAGGGCTCACCGCTGCGGGGCGTGCCGGTCGTGGTCAAGGACGAGTGGCCCCTGCCCTGGCGGGCGCAGAACTTCGGCGCGGCGCCGGGCCTGCTCGGGACCAGCCCCGCCGAGTCCGGCGTCTACCGGGCGCTGCGCGACGCCGGCGCCGTGATCGCCGGGGTCGCGAACATGCACGAGCTGGGCGCCTCGAGCACCGGCAACGCCTCCGCCTACGGCCCCGCCCGCAACCCCTGGAACACCGAGCGCTGCGCCGGCGGCTCCTCGAGCGGGCCGGGCGCCGCGGTCGGCGCCCGCCTGGTCGCGGGCGCGGTCGGCGCCGACGGGATCGGCTCGATCCGCTACCCCGCCGCCTACTGCGGGATCACGGGCCTGAAGCCCACCTTCGGCCGCTCGGCGATGGAGGGGCATCACATGGCCGAGATCACCTCGACGATCGTCTCCGGGCCGATGTGCGCGGACGCCGCGGGTTGCCGCCTGCTCGGGTCCGCCCTCTTCGGCGCCGAGCTGCGGGCCGGCGACGCCTCCGGCCTGCGCATCGGTGTGGTCTCTGGTCCGATCGCCGACGACAACGCGCCCGAGGTCGCGGCTGCCTGCGAGGAGGCGATCGAGCAGCTCCGCGCCGAGACCGGCGGTGAGGTGAAGCCGGTCGAGGTGGACGGGCTCGACCTCTCCGGCCTCGCGGCGGTCCTCGTCGGCAGCACCGAGAGCCTGGGCGACCTCAGCTCACCCGGGCTCAACGCCCTCGGCGAGACGCTCAGCCGGGTCAACCGGGGCCTGATGAAGTACCGGATGCTGCTGCCGGCCGCCGCCGTCGCCCGCGGCCAAGTGGTGCGGACGATGGTGCGCCGCGGCCTCGCCCGCGCCTTCGCGGAGGTCGACGTGATCGCCTGGCCGACGGTGCCGGCGGTCGCGCCGCCGCTCGAGGCGCCGATTGTCGAGCTCCCCTCCGGCACCGTCACCGCGGACTCCGCCAACCCGCGCGGCGGCGGCCTCGCCAACCTGACCGGGATCCCGGCGATCAGCGTCCCGGTCGGATCGAGCCCGGACGGCCTGCCGATCGGCCTCGCGCTGCACGCCGCCTGGGGTCGCGAGGAGCTGCTCCTGGACGCCGCCGAGGCGCTCGAGCGCGCCAACGGCCGCCGCTGGGTCGCCGCACAGCCGCCGCTCTAGGATCAACCGCATGTCCGCCGTGCAAGCGATCGTCGTCAAGGGGCTCGAGCGGCGGTTCGATGATGTCGAGGCCGTGCGCGGGGTCGACATCGAGGTCGCCGAGGGCGAGATCTACGGCTTCCTCGGCCCCAACGGCGCCGGCAAGACCACGACCGTCCGGATGCTCACCACGCTCCTCCTACCCACGGGTGGAAGCGCGAGCGTCGCCGGGCACGACGTCGTCGCCGAGGCGGCCGCGGTCCGCCGCACGATCGGCGTCGCCCTCCAGGAGGCGGCCCTCGACCCGCTGATGACCGGCCGCGAGCTGATCCGGCTGCAGGCCACCCTGCACGGGATGAGCCGCGCCGAGGGCGACCGCCGCGCCACCGAGCTGCTCGAGCGGGTCGACCTGGTCGCCGCCGCCGACCGCCGCGTCGGCACCTACTCGGGCGGGATGAAGCGCCGCCTCGACCTGGCGGCGGCGCTCGTCCACGAGCCCCGCGTCCTCTTCCTCGACGAGCCGACCACCGGCCTCGACCCGGTCAGCCGCAAGGGGATCTGGGAAGAGGTATCGGCGCTCAACCGCGAGGGAACCACGGTCTTCCTCACCACCCAGTACCTCGAGGAGGCCGACCAGCTCGCCAACCGGGTCGGGATCATCGACGGGGGGCTGATCGTCGCCGAGGGCACGCCCGGGTCGCTCAAGGCCGAGGTCGGCCGGCCCCACCTCGAGGTCGCCCTCGCCGACGGCTCGCCCGACGCCGCCGACCGGATCTGCGACCAGGCCGGCCTCAGGGTCCTGCCCTCCAAGGACGGCAAGGTCCTGGTCGAGCTCGAGCATGGCGCCGCCGACGTCGCCGGGGTCGTCCGAGCGCTCGACGAAGCCGGGATCGCGGTCGAGTCGCTGGAGCTGGTGCAGCCGAGCCTCGACGACGTCTTCGTCGCCAAGACCGGATACCACCTAGAGGCCGACGAGGAGGGCACCGGCGAGCACGAGGCGGCGGGCGAGCAGGAGGCCGCGCCCGCTTGAGCGGCAGACTCGGCACCAACGTGCGCGTCGTTCGGGCGCTCGGCATGCGTTCGATCCGCCAGACCTTCCGGCGTCCGCAGCTGATGGCGCCGATCATCGTCTTCCCGACCCTGCTGCTCGCCGTCCAGACCGGCGGCGCCGCCGGCGCCGTCGACCTGCCGGGGTTCCCGCCGGTCGACTCGTTCCTTCAGTTCATGCTGGCGGGGGCGATGCTGCAGTCGCTGATGCTGGCCGGCAACAGCGGCGGGATCGCGATGGCGGTCGACATCGAGATGGGCTTCACCGACCGCCTCTTCGTCGCGCCGATATCGCGCTACGCGATCGTCCTCGGCCGCCTGGCCGGGACGGCGGCGCTGGGCCTCGTCACCGCCGTCTGGTTCCTCGCGATCGGCCTCATCTTCGGGGCGCCGATCGAGGAGGGCGTGCTCGGGGCGCTGGTCGTGATCGTCCTGGTCTGCCTCTCGGCGGCCGCCTTCGGCGGGATCGGCGCGGCGGCGGCGCTTCGTACCGGGAGCGCGAGCGTCGTCCAGGGCTTCTTCCCGATCATCTTCGTGATCCTCTTCCTCTCCTCGGCCTTCTTCCCGCAATCGCTGATGGTCGAGCCGGCGCAGACGATCGCCGAGTACAACCCGCTCAGCTTCCTCGTCGAGGGGCTGCGGGCGCCCTTCATCCAGGGCTTCTCCGGCGAGGAGATGGGCGAGTGCCTGGCGGCGATCCTCGGGATCGGCGCGCTCGGGCTGGGCGCGAGCGCGCTCGCCCTCCGCCACCGGCTGAGGACGGGCGGATGAGCGAGGAGCGGCGCCGCGACCTCGCCGTGATCCGGGCGCTGGTGACGCGCTCGCGCAACGAGCTGCTGCGGGTGCCCGGAGCGGCGATCCCCGGCGTGCTGGCGCCGACGATCTTCTTCCTCGGCCTCAACGGCGTCTTCGGCAACCTGACCGAATTGCGCGGCTTCGACTCCGACTCCTACCTCAGCTTCATCATCCCCGTCTCGATGCTGCAGGGCGCCGGGTTCACCGGCGCTGCGACCGGCGTCAACCTTGCCCGCGACATCGAGCAGGGCTGGTTCGACCGGCTGCTCGCCTCGCCGGCGCCGCGCTGGGTGCTGCTGGCGGGGATGGTGGTCTCGGCCAGCATCCGCGCCCTGATCCCGGCGACCCTGCTTCTCTGCGTGGCGCTGCCGCTGGGCGCCGACTGGCCCGGCATTCTCGGGTTGCTGCTCGCCTTCGTGCTGGTGATGGCGACCGCGGCGGTGGCGGCCTGCTGGGGAACGATGCTGGCGCTCAAGTTCAAGACCCAGTCGGCGGCGCCGCTGATGCAGGCGGGGATGTTCATCCTCGTTCTCTTCACCACCGCCTACGCGCCGCTCGACCTGCTCCAGGGCTGGCTCCAGGACGTCGCCACGGTCAACCCGATGACGCAGGTGATCGAGGCGGTCCGGCAGGGGTTCGTCGGCGGCCTCTCCTGGAACGAGACCTGGCCGGGGGTGCTGGCGCTCGCCGGCCTGCTGGCGCTGCTCTCCTCGCTGGCGCTGCGCGGGATGCGCCGCACCGCGTCTTGAGCGGGAGGGTCGCGTGAGCCGCGCGCGGCGGCCCGCGCTGCGCCCGCGGGGCGGCGAGGGCGTCACCGGGCTCAGCGAGCGCGTCCTGCGCCAGAACTGGATCGAGGGCGAGCGGCCGGCCGAGGACGGCGTCGGGCGAATCGAGTACGCCTACACCCAGCCGAGCCCCGGCCGCTACCCCTGGCAGTGGTACTGGGACTCCTGCTTCGCGGCGATCGTCTGGCGGCGCTTCGATCCCGCCCGGGCCCGGACCGAGCTCGAGAGCCTGCTCGCGGCCCAGCGCGAGGACGGCTTCATCGGCCACACGATCTTCTGGGCCCACCCGGTGAGCTGGGAGCGCCTGCCGTTCTACAACGTGATGACGCGAAGGTCCTTTCAGACCGAGTCGATCCAGCCGCCGCTGCTGGCCTGGGCCTGGCGGATCGCGGTCGGCGATCCGGCCGAGGAGCCGCGGATCGCCGCCCAGGCCGACTGGCTGGCGGCCAACCGCGACCTCGAGGGGGACGGGCTGCTGTGGATCGTCCAGCCGGACGAGTCCGGGCTCGATGCCTCCCCCAAGTTCGACCCGGTCTGGGGCCGGAGGGCGGCGGCGCGGATCGGCTTCCCCCTGCTCGTGCGGCATTGCCGCCGCCACGGCTGGAACGCCGGCCGCATCCTCGAGAAGGGCGGGCCCGTGCTCTGCGAGGTTCTCGTCAACGTGCTCTGGTCCCTCTCGCTGCGGGCGCTGGGGCGGCCTTCGGCGACGCCGGCCCTGGTCGAGCGGCTCTGGGACGAGCGCAGCGGGCTCTTCCTCGACGAGGCGCTCCCCGGCGGCGAGCGGCCGGCGATCGCGACCTGGGCCGCGCTCTCCCCCTCGCCCTTCCCGACCTGCCCGAGGAGATCGGCCGGCGCCTGGTCGAGGAGCACCTGCTGGCGCCGGGGCGATTCTGGACCCCGGTCGCGCCGCCCTCCGTCGCCGCCGACGAGCCCAGCTACGAGCCCGGCGGCGTCCGCGGGCTGATCCGCCGCTACTGGCGCGGGCCGACCTGGGTCAACTCGGCCTGGCTCGTCTGGCTCGGCCTGCGCAGGCTCGGCTACGGCGACGAGGCCGCGGAGCTGGCGCGGCGGATGATCGGCGCCGTCGAGCGCGAGGGACTGCGCGAGTACTACGACCCCCGCGACGGCACCGGCCTCGGCGCCGTCGACTTCGCCTGGTCGGCGCTGATCGCCGAGCTCGCCGATCCGGACCGCACCGCCGTCCGGCCCTGACTCAGACCGGAGGGCGCTCGCGCTCGGGCGTCAGGGCGCGCATGGCGAAGCGGGTCAGGGGCTCGATCAGCCGCTTCCACTCGCTGGCCC
This sequence comes from uncultured Actinomycetes bacterium, assembly GCA_963720015.1. Taxonomy (GTDB): domain Bacteria; phylum Actinomycetota; class Thermoleophilia; order Solirubrobacterales; family 70-9; genus DATFPK01. Next base: position 29,830 of record CAVREA010000003.1, read on the forward strand.
GGTCGTCGGCGACGAGGGCGCCGACGGTCTCCGCGATCGCGGCCATCGTCGCCAGGGCGACCACCTCGATCTCGGCTTCGGGACGGTCGCGCCAGCCCGGGTAGCGGCGAAGCTCGGCCGCGAGCAGCCCGGTGAAGGTGACGCGGGCGTTGACGCGGGCCTGCTCGATCCGGGGGCTGGCGCCGACGGCCTCGACGAGGACGACGCGCGCCACCTCGGGGTCGGCGGCGAGCCCGCGGATCACCCCGGCGACGCCGAGCCTGATCCGCTCCTCCGGCCTCTCCGCCTCGGCGGCGCGGACGAAGGCGAGCGCGAGCCCCTCGATCGCATCCTCGTAGACCGCGAGCAGGCAGTCCTCCTTGTTCTCGAAGAAGCGGTAGAAGGACGTCCGCGATACCCGGGCGAGGGCGACGATCTCGTCGATCGAGGCGTTCGCGTAGCCGGTGGTCGAGAAGACGTGGCGGGCGGCGTCGAAGATGCGGTCGCGCTGGTCGGCGCGGCGCGCGTGCAGGGTCTCGCCGCGGTAGACGCGGCTGCGCCGATCGCCGGCGTCCCCCTCGGGCGCAGCCGGGATCCCCTCCCGCTTCCCTGTCGAGCGGCCACTCATCGGCCCATTCGAAGATAGCGACACGAGAAGAGGCCGCGCGCCACCCCTGCGGCGCGCGGCCCCTTCAACCCCCAAGACCCCAATCGATCTCCGTACGTACCCTCTGTGCCGAACCCCAATCGGCCCTCTCGCCGGGACGCCCTTGTCCTTGAGTAAATCTGGTACGAATTTGTACCAAATATTTGGGAGGTGTCAAGTCAAATTTTGAATTGCCCGCTAAATGCCCGCTAATACGCACGTTTTAGGCCGGCGGACGACACTCGGGCGGAACGTCGGCGGGGAACGACACCGACCCGTAACGTGACGGGCGTCATGCCCTCTTCTCCAACCGACCCCCTGGCCCGCTTCCGCCTCGATGGCCGCGTCGCCGTGGTCACCGGAGCCTCCTCGGGACTGGGATCCCGCTTCGCCCGCGTACTCGCCGGCGCGGGGGCATCCGTCGTCATCGGTGCTCGCCGGAGCGACCGGCTCGAGGAGCTTGCCCGGGACCTCAGGTCCGAAGGAACCCGAGTGGTCCCGGTTTCCTGCGACGTCACTGACGACGACGATGCCGCGGCGCTGATCGGCACCGCGCGGGAGGAACTCGGGGCCGTCGACGTTCTCGTCAACGCGGCGGGCGTGGCGCCCGCTGAAGACGAGGAGATCGAGTCGCCCGCCTCCTTCCGCCGGGTCCTGGAGGTCAACATCACGGGCCTCTACTCCTGCGCCAGGGCGGCCGCCGCCGTGATGCTCGAGCAGGAAAGCGGGGCGATCGTCAACATCGCCTCGATCAGCGGGCTCGTCGCCGGCGATGGCCCGGATACTCCCTCCTACGCGGCGTCAAAGGGAGCGGTGGTCAGCCTCACGCGTGAGCTGGCCGTGCGCTGGGCAGGGCGTGGCCTCCGTGTCAACGGAATCGCCCCGGGCTGGTTTCCGTCGGAGATGACCGCGGAGACCCTTGCGAGCGAGGACGGAAGGCGCTTCATCGCCGAGCGGACCCCGATCGGCCGGCCCGGTGCCGAGCACGAACTCGACGGCGCTCTCCTATTCCTCGCCTCCGACGCCTCCAGCTATGTGACCGGCCATACGCTGGTGGTCGACGGCGGCTGGACGGCGCGCTGAGCCCGCCCTCAGGCGAGCCCGGCGCGCAGCGCCTGTGCCACCTCCCGCATCGCGGCGGGGCTGACGCGGCCGACGCCGACCGCGTTGGCGAAGGCATGGACCAGGCCCCGGTGCAGGCGGCATTCGACCTCGACGCCGGCATCCCGCATCCGCCTCGCATAGGCGAGGCCCTCGTCGCGCAGCGGATCGAAGCCGGCGACGGCGAGGTAGGCGGGCGGCAGGCCGGAGAGGTCCTCCACCTCCGCGCAGAGCGGGGAGACGCGGGGATCGGACGCGTCGCCGCCGCCGGCGAGGTAGTTGGCCTCGTACCAGTCCATCTCGCGGTCGGTCAGGTAGTAGCCCTCGGCGAACGTCCGGCGCGAGGGGTGCTTGCGGGAGGCGTCGCAGACGGGGTAGATCAGCACCTGCATCGCCGGCGGCTGCTCGTCCTCCGCGGCAAGTCGCGCGACGACGGCGGCCAGGTTTCCGCCGGCGCTGTCGCCGGCCACGGCCACCCGCCCCGGCGCGGATCCCAGCTCTGCTGAATGGGCGATCGCCCAGCGGAACGCCGCCAGGGCGTCGTCAAGGGGCGCCGGGAAGGGGTGCTCGGGCGCCAGGCGGTAGGCGACGCTGAGGACGGCTGCCCCCGACTCGGACGCGAGGAACCTGCCGGTCTGGTCGTGGGAGTCGAGGCTGCCCACCGTCCAGCCCCCGCCGTGGAAGTAGACGACCAGGGCACCATCTTGGCGGGCGGGAACGTAGAGGCGGGCGTCGAGCGGGCCCTCGGCACCGCCGACCCGCAGGCCGCGGACCGACGCCACCGGAATCCGGCGGCCCCTGAAGAGCCGTGCCTCGCGGTCGATCTCCGCCCTTGCCTCGGTCACCGGAAGCTCCTCCAGGCCCGGCTCTCCGAGAAGCCCGGCCAGCCGGATCGCCACCCCGACCTCCGGGTCGAGCACCTGCCCCTCGACCTGCGGGAGGTCCCGCGCGATCGCCCCCTGCAGTGACCGCGGCAGGGCGCCGATCGCCCGGATCACCCAGCGCAGCAGGGACTCGGTGAAGTTGGATCCGTTGGTGGCACGAGCGGCGATCGCCCGATCATGCCAGGAGGCGGCGGAGGGTTCCGGCAACCCAGTCCGGCTCGGCGGTGACCTGACGGTAGGTGAAGCGCTCGCGGCGCCAGCCGCAGCGGGAGAGCAGCTGGTCGCGGCGGCGGTCGCGCTCCTGCGCCTCGCGGGTCCGGTGGAAGGCCCAGCCGTCCGCCTCGACGACGAGGCGCTCGACGGGCCAGAGGAAGTCGACCTCGTGACCCTCGCCCTCGAGCAAGAGCCGAACGTTGACTCGGGGGCGCGGCAAGCCGGCGACCTCGCAGAGGACGAGGAAGCGCTCCTCGAGCTCGGAGCGGGTCAGCGTCGAGCCGATCGCGTGCTCGCCGAGCACGCCCCGCAGGCGCGCCGTGCCGGGGTGGCCGTGGAGGCGGCGGAGGAGGTCATCGACCGCGCGCCGGTCGAAGACCCGCAGCACCTCCGCCTGGTCGCAGGCCCGCTCAAGCGCCCTCCGATCGACGACGCGGGCGAGATCGAGGAGGGTGCGGGCGACCGAGGTGCAGGGGATGCCCCCGTGGACCGTGCGATCGGCGGGCGACAGGGCCTGCCCGCGGTGAAGCTGGATCCCCTGGGTGCGCCACCGCGCCCGTTTGCGGGCGGTGACGTCGATGCGGGCGCGCGACGACCGACGGAGGCCCAGGTGATCGGCCGCCGAGCGATGCGAGATCACCGCGCCTTCTCCACAAGAAAGGACCGCCGCCATCAGGTGTCCCTCGCTCGTGAGAGACCGGTGGCCCACGGCATATACGCCCTCGTGGACAGGGTGGAGCCGCCCCAGGGCCACCCGCTTGCGCACCGCTCCGGCGCTCAGTCCGAGTCCGACCAGCTGCTCAAGCGAAACGACACCATGCTGTCGACCCGCGAGCTCGGCGATCCCCCGCTCCCGCTCGCGATGCGCACGTTCCGTCCCGTACCGGGACGTTTCGTGCGCACGGCGCTCCATCGGGCGATGGTGGCGGGCGATGGCGCGCGGGTGGCGCGCGCGGGGTGACGAAAGCGTGGAGTCGCCGGGACCGCTACTCGTCGCCGGGACCGCTACTTGTAGCGGTAGGTGATGCGGCCGCGGTCGAGGTCGTAGGGCGAGAGCTCGATCTTGACCCGGTCGCCGGGCAGGATGCGGATGTAGTGGCGGCGCATCTTGCCCGAGATGTGGCCGAGCACCTCGTGGTCGTTGTCGAGCTTGACGCGGAACATCGTGTTCGGGAGGGCCTCGGTGATCTCGCCCTCCATCTCGATCTTCTCTTCTTTGCCCATGCGGCGCGGAAGGGTAGCGGAGCTTCAGCGCCCGGCGGGGGCGGCGGGGTTCAGCGACCTTCGAACGTCGCCTTGCCGGGCCCGTCCTCGAGGAAGGACTCGCACCGCGCTCTGGAGGTCCTCGGTCTCGAACAGGCCGCCGGCGTGCCTTCGGCGTCTCGCGGTCGGCCTTGTCAACGCCGCCCTCGAGGTAGGCGCGGACGATCTGCTTGGTCGCCGCGTGCGCCCTGGTCGGCCCGGCCGCGAGCCGGTGGGCGAAGCGCATCCCCTTCTCGAGCAGCTCGTCGTCGGGGACGACCCGGTTGATCACGTTCCAGCGCTCCAGCGTCGGCGGCGTCGTAGAGGCCGCCGGTCATCACGAACTCGCGCGCCCGCGCCGGGCCGGCGCGCTCGGCCATCCGCTGCGTGCCGCCCGCGCCCGGGGTCAGCCCGACGACCGCCTCGACCAGCCCGACGCGGGCCGACTCCGAGGCCCAGATCAGGTCGCAGCCGAGCGAGACCTCCCAGGCCGCGGTCAGGCAGAGGCCGTGGACCAGGGCGAGGGTCGGCATCGGCAGCGCCTCGAGCTTGCGCACGGCCGTGATCAGGCGCGCCGAACATGCTGCTCGGCGTGCGCTGGGCCGGTCCCGTGAAAACCGTGGACGTCCACGCCGCCGCTGAAGATCTCGCCCTCGGCCCGCCAGACCAGGGCCCGCGCGTCGGAGGCGCGCGACCTCGGTGAGGTGACGCGCGAGGCAGTCGAAGGTGGCGCGCGCCGAACAGGTTCAGCGGCGGGTCGTCGAGGACGAGCACGGCGACCGGCGCCGTCGCGCTCGAGCCGGACCGGGTCAGCCATCGCCTCCTCCGCTCGACCGGCGCGCAGCCGTCCGCGATCGCGCGATCTCGGCCTCGTCGCCGCCGCGGGCACCCAGGGCAGCTTCAGCGGGTCGTCGTCGTAGCGGGGGACGACGTGGACGTGGAAGTGGAAGACGGTCTGCCAGGCCGCCGGCCGGCAGGAGTTGAGGAGGTTGAAGCCGTCCGGCTCGCAGCACCTCGTCCATCCGCCGGGCCAGCCGCCGGGCGGCGAGCATCGTGCGCTCGAGGTCGGCGTCGGAGATGTCGATCAGGTCGGCGGAGTGCTCGCGCGGGACGACCAGGGCATGGCCGCGGGTGGCCGGGTTGATGTCCATGAAGGCGACCGTGTGCTCGTCGGAGTCGACGATCTGCGCCGGGACCGTCGCCGGCGACGATCCCGCAGAAGAGGCAGTCCTCCGGCGCTCGCCATCGCGGCGGCAGCTCTATCAGCCGGGCCGTCCCCGGGCGATGCTCGACCGCCTCGTCGCGGGTCGTCACCTCGCCGGCGTACTGGGCCGCCTCCAGCTCGGCCAGCAGCTCGCCCGAGCCGCGGGCCCCGGCTCGATGCCCAGCTCGGCCGCGAGCTCGTCGCCGGCGATGCAGCGGCTCCGGGCGGGCCCTCGCGGCGCCAGTCGAGCGCCGCGCGCCGATCATCTCCCGGGCGAGCTCGAGGTGGCGCCTCGACCATCTCCTCGCTCGGCGAGCGGGCCGCTGCCGCGGGCGGCGAGCCGGTCGGCGACCGTCAGCAGGGTGACGTCGGCGCTCGACCGGCTCGGTCGCGCGCAGGTACTCGTGGACCCGCCGCGGCGGCAGCGGCCGCTCGGGGACCATGAAGCCGAGCCGCAGGTGGTGGCGGGTGAGCGCCTGCAGGTGGCGGCTCAGCGCGGCGGCTGGCCCGCAGCCGGCGCGCAGATCCCGCCGATGATCTCGCGCCCCCTCGCGTCGTGGCCGATGAAGGTGACGTAGCCGCCGCCCTCCTCTCCGCGTCGCCGGCTTGCCGATGTCGTGGAGCAGCGCGCCGAAGCGCAGCGCGTCACCGCGGGTCAGCCCGTCGGCGAGCGGCTCGGCGAGCAGCTCCGCGACCTCCTCCGCGCGCTCGCCGGCGAAGCGCCCCAGGTCGCGCCTCCACCTCGAGCAGCCTGCTCGAGCACCGCCAGCGTGTGGCCGTGGACGTCGAGGTGGTGGTTCGGGTTCTGCTCGACCCCCCGCATCGCCTCGACCTCGGGCAGCACGGCCGCCGTGATCCCGAGCTCGTCCATCAGCGCCAGCCCGCGGAGCGGGTCGGGTCCGGCGAGCAGCAGCCGCAGCTCGGCGAGCTGGCGCTCGCCGGCCGGCTCCGCGGCGCGCCCGCGCCTCGGCCCGCGCGAGGCGCGACGCGTCCCCGGCTCGATCTCCAGCTCCAGCTCGGCCGCGAGCCGGGCGGCGCGCAGCAGCCGCAGCGGGTCGTCGGCGAAGCTGCGCTCGCCGACCATCCGCAGGAGCCGCGCGCTCGAGGTCGGCGAGGCCGCCGTGGGGGTCGATCGCGCTCGCCGCCGCCGAGCGGCACCGCGACCGCGCCGATCGTGAAGTCGCGGGCGCCGAGGTCGGCCTCGATCGTCGCCGCCCCGCAGGGCGGCGACGTCGACCTGCCAGCTCGCCGTCGCGTCGCGGCGCCCGCCAGGTCGCCGAACTCGGTCGGAGAGCTCGAACGCGTGCCCGCCGCCGCCGCGGGCGATCGCCGCGGCCGCCGCGCGCGGGTCGCCCGCAACCGCGAGGTCGAGGTCGGCGACCGGGCGGCCGAGCGCCGCGTCGCGCACCGCGCCGCCGACGATCCAGACGCCGCCGCCGCGCGCCGAGCGCCTCGCGAACCGCCGGCGCGCGGCGGCCGAGCCCGGCAACCGCTCGCGGCGCTCACACGCGGAGACCCGCGGGACCCGCGCCGAGATCCCGCAGGTGACCTCGTAGTTGATCGTCTCGAGCCGCGCGGCGACCTCCTCGGCGCTGATCCGCTCGCTCGCCCTGGGCGCCGATCAGGACCGCCGGGTCGCCGGCGGCTGACGTCGGTGCTCGGGGCCGAGGTCGACCGTGACGTTGTCCATCGAGACGGTGCCGACCAGCGGGCGGCGGCGGCCGCCGACCAGCACCTCGCCGTTGTTGGAGAGCCCCCGCCGGACGCCGTCGCCGTAGCCGATCGGCAGCACCCCGACCCAGGTCGGTTCGGCCGGCGCGTCCAGGTGCGGCCGTAGCCGGCGCTGTCACCCGGCGCGAAGCGCTTCACGTCGGCGACGTAGGAGTGCAGCGAGAGCGCCGGCTCGAGCCGCGGCGCGGCCGGGTCCTCGCCGAACGGGTCCAGCCCGTAGACCGCGATCCCGCAGCGGACCATGTCGAAGTGCGAGCGCGGGGTCGCGCAGGGTGGCGGCGCTGTTCGCCGCGTGCAGCGATGCACCCCGGGTGCTCGCTCGCGGACGCGCCCGGCGAGCGCGTCGAAGCGCTCGAGCTGCTCCTCGAAGAAGCTCGGAGCCGGGCTCGTCGGCGGTGGCGAAGTGGGTCCAGACGCCGGCCAGCTCGAGGTCGGGGTCGCGGCGCAGGCCGCGGGCGAGGCCGCAGCACCACGCCGGGGTCCGCGGTTCCGAGCCTGCCCATGCCGCTGTCGTGCTTGACGTGGACCCGCGCGGGCGGCCCCGCGCTCGCGGGCCCGCGCCGCGAGCGAGCCCGGAACGCCTCGCGTCCAGACCGCGAGCTCCGAGCCCGCCGCGAGGGCCACGTCCACCTCGCCGGCGGTCAGCGCGCCCATCGTCAGCAGGCGGGGGCTGGGGAAGGCGGCGCGCAGCTGCTCCGCCTCGCGCGCGGTGGCGACCGCGAGCCAGCCGGCGCCGCCCGCGAGCGCCGCCCGCGGCGCAGTCGACGGCGCCGTGCCCGTAGCCGTCGGCCTTGACGACCGCGCAGAGCTGCGCGCCTCCGGTCGAGCTCGCCGCGCAGGCGGCGCAGTTGCGCTCGACCGCACCAGGTCGATCCGCTCGAGCCGCTCGCATCGGACAGCGCTAGCCGCCCGCCCGCGGGTGGCGCGCGGCGCGATCGGCGTCTACTCCTCGGCGACCAGGGCGGCGAGCACGTCGGCCCGGGTGACCAGCCCCGCCAGGGGCCGTCTTCGTCGACGACGGGCAGGTGGTTGTGGTGCTTCTCGGCGATCAGGCGGGCCACCTGCTCGGCGTCGTCGTCGGTGCGAACGGTGATCGGGTCGCGGGTCATCAGGTCCGCGACCTTGGTCGCGAAAGCCTTGTTGAGGCGCTCCTCGAAGCCCTTCATCGACTCGACGAAGACGATCCCGCCCATGATGTTGAGGTAGTGCGGCAGGTGGAGGTCCGCCTCCTCGTCGCTGAGGATCAGGTCGGACTCGCTGACGATCCCGACCACCCTCCGGTCGCCGTCGACGACCGGGATCGCCCCGAGTCGAGCTTGGCGAGCGTCTGGATGCCGTGCGGGCGTCGTCCTCGGGGCGCACGGCGTGGATGTCCGGGTCCATGATGTCGGCAGCGGTCTTCGCCATCGGGCCCGAGACTAATGCCTGGGGCGGCTAGGCCGCCCGGCCGCCGAGGCCCGCCGGGATCGACTCGATCACGTCGGTGGCGATCACCGACTCCGGCGGCGCCGATCCGCTCGGCGGCGTCGAGGCCCGCGCGGGCATGGGCGAGCACCGCCGCGCACGCCGCCGCGAAGGGCTCCAGGCCCCGTGCCAGGAGCGCCGCGATCATGCCGCCGAGGACGTCGCCGGTGCCGGCCGTGGCCAGAGCCGGGGCCGATACGGCGTTGACCCCGACCCGCTCGCCGTCGGTGACGATCGTGTCGTCGCCCTTGAGGACGACGACGGCGCCCGCGGCCCTTGCCGCCTCGCGGGCCGCGGCAAGCCGATGGGCGCCGATCTCTCCGGAGTCGCGCTCGAGCAGCCGCCCCAGCTCGCCGGCGTGCGGGGTGAGGACCAGCGGCCCCTCCCGGCCGCGCAGCGAGGCGAGCCCCCCGGCGTGGGCGTTGAGGCCGTCGGCGTCGATCACCAGCGGTGCGGCGATCTTCGCCGCGAGCGCCCGGGCGAGCTCGAAGGAGCCCTCGTCCTTGCCGAGGCCGGGGCCGAGCACGACCGCGGCCGCCCGCCCGCAGGCGGCCAGGACGGCCTCCTCCGAGCCCGGTCCGAGACGCCCCTCGCCACCGGGGCAGCCGACCGACATCACCTCGGTCAGCTTCACCTCGAAGATCTGCTCCAGGTCCGCCGGGACGGCCACCGTGGCGTATCCGGCGCCGGCCCGGATCGCGGCGGAGGCGGCGAGGCAGACAGCGCCGGTGAGCCCGCGGGAGCCTCCGGCGACCACGACCTGGCCGGATGTGAACTTGGTCGAGTCCGGGCCGCGCCCGGGGATCATCGCCAGCACCACCGGCGCGATGACGCCGGCGGCGGGGGCGGGCGGCGCGCCCTCGGGTATCCCGATCGGGGCAACCCGGAGCTCGCCGGTGTGCGCCTTGCCGGGCGCCACCATGTGACCGACCTTGGCGGCGTGAAAGGTGACCGTGAGGTCGGCGTGCACGGCGGGCCCGGCGACCTCGCCGCTCGCGGCGTCGACACCGGAGGCGATGTCGCAGGCGACCACGGGGGCCGCGATTCGATCGATCGCCTCGATCGCCGCCGCCGCCGGGTCGCGGGGGGTTCCCGAGAACCCGGTGCCGAGGATCGCGTCGACGACGGCGCCGGAGCCCTCGAGGGCGCCGTCGAGGTCGGTGGCGGCGACCTCGCGGGCGCCGCCCAGCCGCTCGAGGTTGACCGCGGCGTCGCCGGAGAGCTCGGCGCCGGGGGAGAGCAGGAGCGCCTCGACTCCGAACCCGGTGCCCTCCAGCAGCCGGGCGGCGACGAGGCCGTCGCCGCCGTTGTTCCCCTTGCCGCAGACGATCCGCACCGGACCGTCCGGGGCCAGCTCGACGACGGCGTCGGCGAGGGCGCCGCCGGCGGCCTCCATCAGCGCCAGCGAGTCGACGCCGCGGTCATCGATCGCCCAGCGGTCGACCCCGCGCATCCCCTCGGCGTCGTAGAGCGGCTGCAGCCAGGGCTCGGTCACACGCTCAAAATAGAGCCGCCGGGCCGGCGGGCGCGGGCGGTACGGCCCGGATCACCGGGCGAGGGCGACCGCGGCGGCGTGGTCACGCGAGTGGGTGAGCGAGACGGCCAGCTCCACCCCGCGCTCGGCCGCGGCCTCGGCGGCCCGGCCGTGCAGGCGAAGCGTCGGGGGCTCGCCCGCGACCACCTCGATCTCGCGCAGGCCGAAGCCGCCGAGGCCGAGGGCCTTGACGGCGGCCTCCTTGGCCGCGAACCGGGCCGCCAGGTGGCGCCCCGGCCGCCGCCGCGCCCGCGCGTACTCGAGCTCGGCGTCGGTGAAGAGGCGGGCGGCGAGGCGCGGGCGCCGCCGCAGCGCCCGCTCCAGCCGTTCGATCTCGATCAGGTCGATGCCGATTCCCGCCGGCATCGTCCGACCCTACTCCCCGCTCAGCCCGAGGATCACCTTGCTGGTCACGAAGTCGCCCTCCTTGCCCGAGCCGAGCACGAGGAAGCCGAGCTTCTCCAGATACGGCTTGGCCAGCGCGTAGTCCGGATCGGAGGCGCCCCCGAGGTTCTCGGCGAGCTTCAGGATCGACCCGAAGTCGACGAAGCCCGCCAGGTCCGAGCCCCCGAGCGCGTCGGTCGCGTCGCCGAAGGCGGGGTTGGAGGAGAGACCGTCGGACGCGCCCGAGAGGGCCGCGTCTGCGGATGCCTCTCCGTAGGCGATCGCCATCCGGTCGCCCTCGACCTTGACGATCAACGGCTTCGGCCCGAGGTCGGAGCTGCGAACCTCGAAGCCGCCGTCGATCTTCTTCAGGCCCTGGGCGCCGGACTTGCCGGCCTCCTTGGCCGCGGTGTCGAGGAGCTTCGAGAGCGCCTCGGGATCGTCGGTGCTGACCACCGCGGCTCCGCCGAGGTCCCGCATCGAGGTGCCCTCGACGAAGAGGCCGACGTCGCCGACCGCGTTGGCGAGGTCGTCGAGGTTGACGCCCACCTGCTGCAGCATCTTCTGGAGCTGACCCGGAGGGACGCTGCCCGGGATCCCGGACTCGTCGATCTGCTCGATCCCCTGCTTGATCTGATCGCCGACGCCAGGTGTCGCGAAGGCGGCGAACGAGCTTGCCGGGAAGCTGCCGATGAACTCGGTCAGGTCGGCGCTCTCGAAGCCCTCGGCGCCGGCGTTGGTGCGGAAATCGACCTCGATCTGGTCCGATCCCGGGATCAGGCTCGCGAGCGCGGTCGCGTCCTTGGCCTGGTCGGTCAGGTTGAGCGAGTCGAAGAACTGGCTGGTCGCCGGGTCGAGATCGGCCTGCACCGCCTTGGTGAAGGACTCGACGTCGATGTAGACGTCCGCGAGGCTGTCGCTCGGCGCGGAGTCGATCGTGTCGGAGAACTGCGAGTCGTCGGCGAGCGCGTCGCCGCCGGAGGCGGTGACCGCGGCCTCGAAGCCCTTCGGGTCGCCGCCGACGAGGAGGTCGTCGACGATCCCGACCGCGAACTCGCCGTCGCTCTTGTACTTGACGCCCTCGAACTCCTCGTCGGAGATCTCGTCGTTGCTGGTCTCGGCGAGCCTGTCGATGAAGTCCTGGGCGGCGCCGGAGTCGGTCGTCTCGACGACGATGGCGCCGGTCTCGACGCTCGAGCCCTCGAATCCGGAGACGAAGACCGCGGCGTTCTCCCCAAGCCACGGCTCGATGTCGTCCTTGTAGGTGAAGCCGTCCTCGCTCAGTCCCGAGTCGATCTGGCTGACGATCGCCTCGCCCGGGTTGATCCCGGCGACATTGTCGACGAGGTCCTCGATGTTGGTCTTCAGCTCGCCCTCGGGCCTCACCGCTGCCTGGACGAAGACGGGCGCGTCGGCCGGGACCACGGATGCGAGGTCGCCGCCGGCGCCTCCACCGCCGTCGTCGCCGCAGGCGGCGAGGGCGAGGGCCGCGGCTGCGGCGATGAACACGGACAGGACGAGATACCGGATTCTCAATTTCATAGGCGCGGCATGGTAACGACGCGTCGCACGGAACGCGTGTTCGCTACTCGACGGTGACCGTCTTGGCCAGGTTGCGCGGCTGATCGACGTTGAGGTCGTTGCAGCGGGCGATGTAGTACGCGAGCAGCTGCAGGGGCACGATCGCCAGGATCGGCTGCAGGATCCAGTCGGTGCGGGGGACGAAAAGGGTCTGGTCCGCGGTCTCGGCGACCCGATCGGACCCCTCGGTCGCGATCGCGATCGTGTCGGCGCCGCGGGCCCGCACCTCCTCGATGTTGGAGAGGACCTTGTCGAGGACCGGGCTGTCGGTGGCGACGCAGACCACCGGCGTCGACTCGTCGAGCAGCGCGATCGGCCCGTGCTTCATCTCGCCGGCGGCGTAGGCGTCGGTGGGGATGTAGGAGATCTCCTTCAGCTTGAGCGCCCCCTCGAGGCAGATCGGCAGCCCGATGTGGCGCCCCAGATAGAGGAAGAAGCGCTGCGTGTAGTGACTGCGCGCGATCGCCCGCACCCGCTCGTCGACGGACTCGATCGTCGCCTCGATCTTCGAGGGGATCCCCTTCATCTCGGCGATCAGCTCGCGCAGGCGCTCGGGTGGCAACGTCCCCCGCAGCTCCGCCAGCCGCAGCCCGAGCAGGTACATCGCAGCCACCTGCGAGACGAACGTCTTCGTCGCCGCGACGCCGATCTCGAGACCGGCCCGCGTGAACAGGACCGCGTCGGCGTCGCGGGTGGCCTGGCTGCCCATGATGTTGGTGACGGCGAGCACCTTGGCCCCGTTCTCACGGGCCAGGCGCATCGCCGCCAGCGTGTCGGCGGTCTCGCCGGACTGGGTGATGCCGACGACGAGGTCGTTCTCGCCGATCACCGGGTTGCGGTAGCGGTACTCGGAGGCGACGTCCATCTCCACCGGCACCCGCGCCCACTCCTCGATCGCGTACCGCCCGACCAGCCCTGCGTGGTAGCTGGTGCCGCAGGCGACGATCACGATCCGGCTCACCCCGCGCAGGAAGTCCTCGTCGAGGTCGACGTCGGCCAGGTCGACGCCCTCGCTCGACGCCAGCCGGTCTGCGATCGTCTCGGCGACCGCGTCGGGCTGCTCGTGGATCTCCTTCATCATGAAGGTCGGATAGCCGCCCTTCTCGGCCGCGTCCTCGTCCCAGGTGACCTCCTCGACAACGCGCTCGATCGGGGTCCCGCCGGCGTCGGTGACCGCGACGCCGCCGGCGTCGACCGTGACGATCTCGCCGTTCTCGATCAGGAGGACGCTGCGGGTCTCGGCCAGGAAGGCCGGGATCGCGGAGGCGAGGAAGCTCTCGCCGTCCCCGATGCCGGCGACCAGCGGGCACTCCTTGCGGGCGCCGACGAGAAGCTCGGGATGGTCGGCGTGCATCGCGACGAAGGCGTAGTGGCCGCGCAGCTCGTTGAAGGAGGCGCGGACGGCGGCGGTCAGGTCGCCGTCGTAGTGATCCTCGATCAGGTGGGCGACGATCTCGGCGTCGGTCTCGGAGCTGAAGTCGTGGCCACCCTCGCGGAGCCGCTCGCGCAGCTCGGAGTGGTTCTCGACGATCCCGTTGAGGACGATGTGGACGCGGTCGGTGCAGTCGTTGTGGGGGTGGGCGTTCTCCTCGGTGACCCGCCCGTGCGTGGCCCAGCGGGTGTGCGCGACGCCGGTGGTGGCGGGGGGAGCCGCCACCGCGACACCGCCGTCCCCGTTCATCTCGGCCTCGACCGCAGCGCGCAGGTTGGCGAGGTTGCCGACAGCGCGAACGCTGTCGATGTGGCCGTCCGAGATCACGGAGATGCCCGCGGAGTCGTACCCGCGGTACTCGAGCTTCTCGAGGCCGGCGACCAGCAGGTCGCGGCAGGGCCGGGCCCCGACGTATCCGACGATCCCGCACATGAGGAGTGAAAGTTAGCCGGGACCGTGTCCCGGCACCAGCAGGTCAGGCGGCGAAGCCGCCGCATAGGCCTCTGGGTAGAGCTTGCGCGTGCGCTTCAGCCGAGCTCGCGCTCGACGAGCGCGACGAGACGATCGCTGACCTCGGCCGCCTCCTCGCCCGTCGGAGCTTCGACCATGACGCGGACGAGGGGCTCGGTGCCCGAGGGCCGGACCAGGACCCGGCCCCGTCCCTCCAGTGCGGCGTTCTCGGCCTCGGCGGCCTCCCACACCGCGTCGGCGCCGGCGATCGCCTCGCGATCGGCCACCCGCACGTTGACGAGCGTCTGGGGAAGCTTGACGAAGGGCTCCACCTCGGACAGGGGGCGCCCGCCGAGAGCGCGCAGGGTGAGCAGCGCGGCCGCGATCCCGTCGCCAGTCGGCGCGAAGTCGGTGCTGATGATGTGGCCGGACTGCTCGCCGCCGAGCTGCCAGTCGCGGCGCTGCAGCTCCTCGAGCACGTAGCGGTCGCCGACGTTGGTGGTGGCGACCTCGATGCCGGCCTCCTCCATCGCCTGGTGGAAGCCGTAGTTCGTCATCACGGTCACGGCGACGCCGCCGCGCAGCTCGCCGCGCCCGGCAAGGTCGCGGGCGGCGAGCGCGATCAGGTCGTCGCCGTCGTGGACGCGGCCCTCGCCGTCGACCGCGAGCATCCGGTCGCCGTCGCCGTCGAAGGCGAAGCCGATCTGTGCGTCCGAGGCCCCGACGCGCCCGGCGAGCGCCTCGACGTGGGTCGAGCCGCAGCCCTCGTTGATGTTGCGTCCGTCCGGCTCGACCGCGATCGCCTCGACTGCGGCGCCCAGGCGCTCGAAGATCGCCGGCGCCGCCTGGTAGGTCGATCCATTGGCGCAGTCGAGCATCACTCGCAGTCCGGACAGGTCGAGGGCGAGATGGCCTTCGAGGGCCCGCAGGTAGTCCTCGAGGGCGCCGTTCAGCTCGCGGACCCGGCCCGGTTCCTTCGACGACGCCGGCGGCTCCTGGTGCAGGAGCGCCTCGACCGCGGCCTCGGTCGCGTCGTCGAGCTTGCCGCCGGTGGCGGAGAAGAGCTTGATGCCGTTGTCGCCGTAGGGATTGTGCGAGGCGGAGACGACCGCGGCCAGGTCGAAGCCGTGGCGGCGGGTGAGGATCGAGGCCGCGGGGGTCGGCAGGACGCCGCCGAGGAAGGCGTCGCCGCCCGCCGCGGCTATCCCCGAGGCCAGCGCCGCCTCCAGCATCGGGCCGGATTCGCGGGTGTCGCGGACGATCAGGATCTGGGGCCGGTCCGCCTCGCAGGCAGTCGCGGCCGCCCGGCCGAGCGCCGTGGCGAGCTCCGGAGTGAGGAACGTCCCGACCTCCCCCCGGACCCCGTCGGTTCCGAAGAGCTTGCGCTCCGTGCTCACGTCAGGGCTCTTACCGCTTCGAGAACTGCGGGCGCTTGCGGGCCTTCTTCAGGCCGGCCTTGCGGCGCTCCTTGACCCGGGCGTCGCGGGTCAGGTAGCCGCGCCGCTTGAGGTCGCCCCGCAGCTCGGGGTCGACCGTGGTCAGGGCGCGCGCGATCCCGTGACGGACGGCGCCGGCCTGTCCGCTGATGCCGCCCCCGTGCACCCTGATGCGGACATCGACGAGGGTCTCGTAGCCGGTCGCCGAGAGCGGCTGCCGCGCCATGGTCCGGTGCAGGGGCCGCGGGAAGTACTCGTCGAGCGGGCGCTGGTTGATGACGATCTCGCCGTTGCCGGGGACGAGGGTGACGCGGGCGATCGAGCTCTTGCGCTTTCCGGTCGCCTGGTAGCGCGAGCCGGATTCCATCCGCGCCGGCGCAGGCGCCGCGGCGGGCTCCTCCTCCGCGCCGCCGCCCTCGGAGATCTCGGCCTCACGGCGGGCGCGCTCCTCGGCCTCGGCATCGAGGCGGGCGCGCTCCTCGGCGCTCAGGTTCTGCTGCTCGGGCTCGAGCGCGATCGGGTCGAGATCGGCGCCGGGAGGAAGGTCGGACTTCTTGGCCGCATCCGGCTCGGCCGCGGGCGCCGCCTCGGCGGCGGGCTGCTCGGCGGCGGGCTCCTCGGCCGCGGGCTCCTCCGCGGCGGGCTCCTCGGCGGCGGGCTCGCTCCTCGGCGGGCTGCTCGGCGGCGGGTCCTCGGCCGGCTCCTCCTCGGCCGCAGCGGCGTCCTGCTCCGGCTGCTCCTCGGTCGACTCGTCCTGCTCGGGCTGCTGCGGCTCGTCTGCCATCAGTTCTCGATCTCCATCGGCTTGGGCTGCTGGGCCTGGTGCGGGTGCTCGGGGCCGGCGTAGACCTTCAGCTTGCGCAGCTGGGCGCGCGCCAGGCGGTTGCGCGGGAGCATTCCCTTCACGGCCTTGCGGATCACTTCCTCGGGGCGCCGGTCGAGCATCTCGCCCAGGGTCCGGGACCTGATGCCCCCCGGATATCCGGTGTGGCGGTAGTAGGTCTTCTGGGCGAGCTTGTCGCCGGTGACGCGGATCTTCTCGGCGTTGACCACGACGACGAAGTCGCCCGTGTCGACATGAGGCGTGTACTCGGGCTTGCGCTTGCCGCGGAGCGCGTCCGCGATCCGGGTCGCAAGCCGGCCGAGCGTCTGCCCCTCGGCGTCGACGACGTACCAGTCTCGCTGGCGGTCGGCGGGGGTGGCAACGTAGGTCTTCATCGTCGAAAAGCCGCCCGGACGCACTGGCCGGCGCGGCCCCCGGATGATGCCACATGCGCATCGAACCGGCGTCTTTGCGCCGCCGCCGGGGATATACTGCGCCCCGCAAAACGCCGAACCCAGGCCGGACCACGGCCTGGGGCGGAGGAACCGAAGGGGTTGTTGCAACCCCAGGGGCGAGTCGGACGAGGTCGAAGTCCGTAGCGCAGCTCTTTCAGCGCGAGCCCGACAGCTAACTCCGTAGGCCGTAGAAAGAGAGGGCGGTTGCCACCGACTTCGAACCCTCCCCGCCGGCGAGCGGCGGTGCGAGCCACATCAGCTTCGATCGCGGCCCTGCTGGTGGGAGCGCTGGGCATGGCCTCGTCGGCAAGCGGCGAGACCGCGGCGTCGACGACGATCTCGACCGGGTCCTCCGCGCAGGCCTCGAGCGGCGGCGGGGCCCTCGCCCCGGGCGTCCCCGAGATCCGCGACGTCGTCTGCCTCCGAGGCTGCGTCGGTCTCCGCGCCCCGACCGCCGGCGGCGTGATCCAGGTCAGCGGCCGCAACCTGGGCCAGATCACCGCCGTCAGCTTCCCGGGCGCTGAGCGCCGCGTCCTCTCTCCCGCCAACAACGTGACCGCCACCACGGTCACGGCGATGGTGCCTTCCGAGGCGATCGACGGCAAGGTCAAGGTCCGCGACGACCTCGGCAACGTCTCCAGGCTGTCCGCGTCCGAGCTCGACATCCGCCCCCGCTCGGAGCTCGGCAGCGCCGGCTCGCTGGAGATCGCCGAGGCCGAGACCAGCCCCGCCAAGGCCTACTTCTTCGGCATGCGGGCGCCCCGGCTCACCTACGTGATCCGCTCCAGCCAGCGGCTCAACGACCTGCGCATCGACATCGTTCGCGGCGACGGCACGATCGTGCGCAGCTTCTTCCGCGACGACGTCGAGGCCAACTCGAGCCAGACGATCCGCTGGAACGGAAAGACGGGCGCCGGCAAGCCGGCTCCGAACGGCTCCTACGTCTTCCGCATCGGCTCGCAGGCCGGCTCCCTCGCCAAGCGGTCCTCCGGCGCCGGCGGGCTCGGCTTCAAGCTCTACGGCTACATCTTCCCGATCCGCGGCCCGCACTCCTACGGCGACGGGATCGGCGCCCCGCGCGCCGGCCACACCCACCAGGGGCAGGACGTGTTCGCCGCCTGCGGGACGCGAATGGTCGCCGCCCGCGGCGGCCGGGTCCAGTACAGCGGTTACCACA
This sequence comes from uncultured Actinomycetes bacterium, assembly GCA_963720015.1. Lineage (GTDB taxonomy): Bacteria > Actinomycetota > Thermoleophilia > Solirubrobacterales > 70-9 > DATFPK01. Next base: position 47,566 of record CAVREA010000003.1, read on the forward strand.
GCTCTGCCGGCAACTACGTCGTCATCGACGGCCGCAACTCGCCGGTCGACTTCGTCTACATGCACATGGTCAGCCCCTCCCCGCTGAGGACCGGGCGGATGGTCCGCACCGGCCAGTTCATCGGCGAGGTCGGCGAGACCGGCAATGCCAGCGGCTGCCACCTCCACTACGAGATGTGGGGGGCGCCCGGCTGGTACGAGGGCGGCGACTTCCTGGATCCGACGCCGCCGCTGAAGCGGTGGGACCGCTACAGCTGAGCCGCCACGCGGCGCCCCGTCAGCCCTTCCTGATCTGAAGCAGGCTCTCCGGCTCGTGCTCCACCTGGAGCGTCGAGTGATCGATCCCGAAGCGGCGCTCGAGCAGCTCGGCAAGCCGGAACCGGGCGAGGTGGCAGTCGGAGTCCGCGGCGACGACGATGTGGGCGGAGAGCGCCGGGAACCCCGAAGTGACCTCCCAGACGTGCAGGTCGTGGACCTCGACCACGCCGGCCTCGGCGGCCATCGCCGCGCCGATCTCCTCGGGGTCGATTCCCTCCGGCGCCGCCTCCATGAAGACGCGGCCGGACGCCCACAACAGGCGATAGGCGGACCAGAGCATCAGCGCAGCCACGAACAGCGATGCGATCGGGTCGGCGCGCTGGAACCCCGTGACCAGGATCACCGCGGCCGCGACGGCGGCCCCGACGGAGGCGAGCGCGTCCATCAGCGTGTGCTGGTAGGCCCCTTCTACGTTGAGGCTGCGGCGGTTGGCCCGCAGCAGCGCCCAGGCCGCGGCGAGGTTGACGGCGAACCCGGCGATCCCGGTCCAGAGCACCAGCGCGGCCTCGACCTCGGGCGGGTCGAAGAGCCGGCGCACGCCCTCATAGACGATCAGCGCCGCCAGCACCAGCATCAACGCCCCGTTCGCCTGGGCGGAGAGGATCTCCCCCCGCCTCAGTCCGAAGGTCATCGATCCGGACGCCTCGCGCCGGGCGAGGCGGGCGGCGGCGAGGGCAAGAGCGATCGCGCCGGCGTCGGTGAGCATGTGGGCAGCGTCCGAGAGCAGCGCCAGCGAGTCGGCGATCAGGCCCACGACCACCTCGGCCGCGAAGAACGCGAGGTTGATCGCGAGCGCGATCGCGAGCCAGCGCAGGTCGGTCTCGGCGCCAGCACCCGACCCGTGGGCGCCGTGACTTTGCTCGTGCGAGCCCGTCGCCATGGACGAAGCATGGCAGCGCGGGAGGTGAGCATCCCCTCCCACCGCCGAGTGTGCATGCGGTGGACCCGGGGCGCCGTCGAGTGCACACTCGGCGGTGCGGTTGCGGGCGGTGGTGAGAATGAGTCTCATTCTCCTGGTAGGGTGAGCCGGTGAGCGTCGAGACCACATCCACCCCCGCGGCCGGCTGGACCGGGCATGCGCTGCGGGCCCTCGAGGAGGCGGGCTACCGGGCCGGCGGCGCCCGGCGGCGGGTCGTCGAGCTGCTCGGGCGCGAGCGCTGCACCCTGACCGCGCTGCAGATCGACGCCCGGCTCGACGGCGTGGGACGGGCCACCGTCTACCGGACGCTCGAGCAGCTTGCCGAGCTCAGGCTCGTGCAACGGCTCGACATCGGCGGCGAGGCAGCCGCCTTCGAGCGCGTCGATCCCGACGGCCACCACCACCACCTCGTCTGCGAGCGCTGCGGCCGGGTGGCGCCGTTCTCGGATCCGAAGCTGGAGCGGGCGATCGAGGCGGTCTCCAGCGAGGCCGAGTTCGCGATCAGCGGCCATGAGGTCGTGCTGCGGGGCATCTGCCCCCGCTGCGGGGGCTAGGCGCGGCGTGCCCGAGCTCGCGATCCCGCTCGCCGCGGTCACCGTCTGCGCGATCCTCGGCGGCGGCGCCCTGGCGATGCGCCTCTCCCACACCCTCCCCACCGTGCTCGCTCTTTCGGGCGGGATCGTCGTCGCGGTCGCCCTGCTCGAGGTGCTTCCGGAGGCGATCGAGAACGTCGGCGAGGTCCACGACGTGATGCCGTTCGTCGTCGCGGGCTTCGTCGCCTTCTTCCTGATCGAGCGCGTCCTGGTCCTCCACCACCGCGACGATCCCGAGCAGGCCCGCGGCCACCACCACGTCGGCCTGGCGGGGGCGATGGCCCTCGCCCTCCACACGTTCACCGACGGGGTGGGGATCGGGCTGGCCTTCGGCGTCAACAAGGAGACGGGGTTCCTCGTCTTCCTCGCCGTCGTCACGCACGGCTTCGCCGACGGTCTCAACACGGTGAGCTTCGTCCTCGGACAGTCGGGAGACCGCGTCCAGGCCCGCCGCTGGCTGCGGATCGAGGCGATCGCCCCGCTGCTCGGCGCCACCCTCGGCTCGCTGGTCAGCGTGTCCGACCAGACCCTCGGGTACTTCCTGGCCGTCTACGCGGGCTTCTTCCTCTACATGGGGGCCACCGACCTGCTGCCCGAGGCGCACTCGCACGAGCACGGCTCCTGGAGGCGGGTGATGCTCACCGTGGCCGGCTTCCTGGCGATCTACCTGGTCACCGTGATCGCCGGCCACGGCCACTGAGCGGGGCTGCACGTTTCCTGGCGGCGGATCGGCTGCCGCGGCGTAGCATCGGTCGCGTGTCCGGGCGCATCGTGATCGTCGCCTATCTCCCCAACCCCGGCCGCGAGGCCGAGCTGGCCGAGCTGGTCCGCGGCCACGTCCCCTTCCTGCGCGAGCACGGCCTCGCCACCTCGCGCGAGCCGGTGATCGGCCGCACCGAGGACGGCACCGTGATCGAGGTATTCGAGTGGGCCTCGAAGGAGGCGATCGAGCGCGCCCACGAGATGCCCGAGGTGCAGGAGCTGTGGAAGCGCTTCGCCGAGGTCGGCCGCTACGAGCCGATCGCCGAGGTCCCCGAGGCGCACGAGACGTTCTCGGAGTTCGAGGCTCTCGACTGAGCCCCCGCCACCGAGGGCCCGATCCGCCGCGGAGCCGTCCCTACGTGAGCAAGACGGCCGGACGAGGACGCCGCCGACGGCGCTCCCGTCCCGTCATTCCCACTCGATCGTGGCGGGGGGCTTCGAGGAGATGTCGAGGGTGACGCGGTTGACGTCGCGGACCTCGTTGATGATCCGGTTGGAGACGCGCTCCAGCAGGTCGTAGGGCAGGCGGGCCCAGTCGGCGGTCATCGCGTCGTCGGAGGTGACGGCGCGGATCACGATCGGATAGGCGTAGGTGCGGCCGTCGCCCTGGACGCCGACCGAGCGGACCACCGGCAGCACGCAGAAGGACTGCCAGAGCTCGCGGTAGAGGCCGGCGGCGCGGACCTCCTCCTGGAGGATGGCGTCGGCGGCGCGGAGAATGTCGAGGCGCTCCCTGGTGACCTCGCCGCCGACGATCCGGATCGCGAGCCCCGGCCCGGGAAAGGGCTGGCGCCAGACCATCCGGTCGGGGAGGCCGAGCTCGGCGCCGACGGCGCGGACCTCGTCCTTGAAGAGCATCCGCAGCGGCTCGACCAGCTCGAAGTCGAACTCCTCGGGCAGGCCGCCGACGTTGTGGTGCGACTTGATCGTGTCGGCGCCGGCCCCGCCCCCCGACTCGATCACGTCCGAGTAGAGGGTGCCCTGGACCAGGTAGCCGACGTCATCGAGCTTCCCCGCCTCCTCCTCGAAGACGCGGATGAACTCCTCGCCGATGATCTTGCGCTTGCGCTCGGGGTCGTCGATCCCGGCGAGGCGCTCGAGGAAGCGCTCCTCGGCGCGGACATGGACGAGCGGGATCCCGAACTGGCCGAACGCCTCGACGACCTGCTCGGCCTCGTTCATCCGCATCAGCCCGTGATCGACGAAGACGCAGGTGAGGCGATCAGCCGACCGCGCGGTGGACGAGCAGGGCGGCGACCGAGGAGTCGACGCCGCCCGAGAGGCCGCAGATCACCTGGCCGTCGCCGACCTGGGCGCGGATCGCCTCGACCTGCTCGGCGATCACCGACTCCGGCGACCAGTGCTCGCGGCACTCGGCGACCTCGCGCAGGAAGCGGGTGAGGATCTCCGTGCCGTAGGGCGTGTGGACGACCTCGGGGTGGAACTGGATCCCGTAGAGGCCGCGCTCGGGCGACTCGAGCGCCGCCACCGGCGACCCCGGGCTGGAGGCGAGCGCGTCGAAACCCTCGGGGGGCGAGAAGACGGCGTCGCGGTGGCTCATCCAGCAACTCTGCTCCTGCGGCAGCCCGGCGAGCAGCCGGCCCCCGCCGTCACGGAGGGCGAGGTCGGTGCGGCCGAACTCACCCGACTCGGCCCCCTCCACCCTGCCGCCGAGCGCCAGCACCATCGCCTGCATCCCGTAGCAGATGCCGAGGATCGGGATGCCGAGGTCGAGCAGCTCGGTCGGGAACGGGGGAGCGCCCGGCTCGTAGACCGATGCGGGCCCGCCGGAGAGGACCAGCGCCTTCGGGGCGCGGCGGCGGATCTCCTCCGTGGAGGTCGAGGAGGGGAGCATCTCGGCGAAGACGCCGCACTCGCGGATCCGCCGGGCGATCAGCTGCGAGTACTGGCCGCCGAAATCGAGGACCAGCACCTCCTCGGTCGCCGGCACCTCGTCGGGTCCGGCGGGCCGCAGCCCCCGCGGCCCGCTCGAGCGTGATCTCGGGCGAGTGGTCGCGGGTCTCCGACCGCAGGCCCGAGGCCGCCGCTTCGGCGGCGTCACGGGCGACGGCGGCCTGGTCCTGCGTCAATCGTCCGCCACCCCGACGGCTTCGGAGACCGCCGCCCGGCCATTGGAGCCCATCCCGACGGCCTGCTCGGTCTGCAGCTTCTTGCCCTCGGACTGCAGCGCCGGCGCCACCATCACCTCTGCCCGCTGGAAGGAGCGGATGTCCTCGTAGCCGAGTCGTCGCCATCGAGGTCTTCAGCGCCCCCATCAGGTTGAAGGTGCCGTCGTTCTCCTGGGCGGGTCCGAGGAGGATCTCCTCCATCGTCCCGTCCTGCTTGGTGGCGACGCGGGTGCCGCGGGGCAGCGACGGGTGGAAGGTCGCCATGCCCCAATGGAAGCCGCGGCCCGGCGCCTCCTTGGCGCGGGCGAGCGGCGAGCCGATCATGACGGCGTCGGCGCCGCAGGCGATCGCCTTGGAGACGTCGCCCCCGGTGCGCATGCCGCCGTCGGCGATCACGTTGCAGTACTCGCCGGTCTCGAGCATGTGCTGGGAGCGCGCCGCCGCGACGTCGGCGATCGCCGTCGCCTGGGGGACGCCGATGCCGAGCACGCCGCGGGTGGTGCACGCGGCTCCCGGCCCGACCCCGACGAGGACGCCGACGGCGCCCGTCCGCATCAGGTGGAGGCCGGTCGAGTAGGAGGCGCAGCCGCCGACCACGGTCGGCGTCTCGATCTCGGCGATGAACTCCTTCAGGTTGAGCGGCTCGACGCTGGTCGAGACGTGCTCGGCCGAGATCACCGTGCCCTGGATGACGAGGATGTCGATCCCGGCCTCCTGAGCGACCTCGTAGTAGTCGCGCACGCGCTGCGGGGTCAGCGAGGCGCACGCAACCGCCCCCTGCTCCTTGATCTCGGCGATCCGCCGCCCGACCAACTCCTCCTTCACGGGCTCGGCGTAGACCTCCTGCATGAGCTTGGTCGCGACGTGCTTGGGGGCGCTGGCGATCCGCTCGAGCTGCTCCTCGGCGTCCTCATAGCGGGTCCAGATGCCCTCGAGGTTGAGAACCCCGAGGCCGCCCACCTTGTTGACCAGGACCGCGGTCTGCGGGCTGACCACCCCGTCCATCGCCGAGGCGAGCAGGGGCAGCTCGAATCGATACGGGCCGAGGGTCCAGCTGATGTCTATGTCGTCGGGATCGCGGGTCCGGCGCGACGGGACGATCGCGATGTCGTCGAATCCGTAGGCGCGCCGCCCCTTCTTCCCTCGACCGATGTCGATTTCCATTCAGGTCCTCCGAGGCTGGCGTTGAGAGGCGAGGTTATGCGTCGCCGCGGACGAGAAAGCCCCGCCGCGGCGGGGCTGAATCGATGCAATTTCCGGCTTTGAAGGGCCGATCTCCACGGCCTCAACGATTGTAGTCATAACCCCGAAACCCGTCGGGCCGGGCCGCCTCGCGCGGCCCGGCCCGACGAGGCTCCGGTCAGGACTTGACGAACGGCTGAACCGCCGCCAGGACCTCGTCCTGGGTGAGGGTCTCGTCGAACGCCATCGGCGCCGGCGACTCACCGTTCTGGAGCCGGATCGCCGCGGCGTGGCGCGCCTCGACCTGGACGATCCCGCCGGCGGCGGCGAGCACGTCTTTCGACTCGATCGCGGGGGCGGCGCCGTTGTAGGCGCTCACCCCGGTGTCCTCGAACGTCTGGGCGAGCTTGAGGAAGCCCTGCGTGTCCGAATAGGGGAACACCACCTTCGGCGCCGCGACGGGCTTGCCGCCGAGCTGCTTGATCGTCGCGTCGAGGGCGTCGACGTGCTCGGCCTCGTCCTTGGCGATCAGGTCGATCAGCGACATCAGCTCGCCGCTCGCCTTCGCCTTCGTCTTCGCCTCGTCGTAGAACGCGGCCTCGAGATACTCGAGGGTGAGGGCGAAGTTGAGGATCTCGACGTCGCCGCCGCCCGACTGGGCGAAGGAGCTGCGCAGGAACGGCCCGATCGCGCCGAGCCCGTAGACGGCTCCGGCGGCGAGGACGCCCTTCATCAACACATCGCTGCGGCTCATCTCGTCGATCTCGACGGCCGCGAGCTCGGGATTGGCCAAACCTTCCTTGCTCATGGTCTCTCCTATCGGTTTCGCAGTCACCGTCAGCCGACGATGAAGGGTTGGACGGCGTCCAGCACGGTTTGCGCGTCCGCCGGCTTCGCGAAGGCGCCGTCGGGCGTGATCGACTGCCCGGTAAGCGTGTTGAGCGCTGCCGCGTGACGGCCCTCGACCGAGTGGATGGCGAGCGCCGCAGCCAGCACGTCCTCCCCCTTGATCGCCGGCGCCTGGCCGAGGTAGGCGGCCGCGCCGAGGTTCTCGACGGTGGCGGCCAGCTTCAGCACCGACTCGGCGGAGTCGAGGGGGAACTCGGTCTTCGGCTTCGGCGCCGGCTTCGCGCCGGCCTGCTTCACCGCCGCCGTGATCGCGTCGACGTGCTCCTGCTCTGAGCGGCCGATCGCCTTGATCAGAGCGAGGTCGCCGCCCTTGAAGAGCCCGCTCTTCGCCACGTCGGCGTAGAACGCGGTCTCGAGGAACTCGAGGGTGAGCGCGTAGTTGAGGATGCCGATGTCGCCCTGGCCGAACTGGGCGATCGGGTCCTCGCTCCCCATCGCGGTGGTCTCGGTGGTCGTCGCCGAGGTGGTTGTGTCGTCGTCGTCCGAGCCGCAGGCGGCCAGGAAGGCGGCGGCGGCGCTGGAGCCGCCGGCAAGCACCAGGAAGCGGCGCCGCGACACCGGATCGGCCGTGACGCGGGTGAGCGCGCTCTTCGGCCCTTCGATCTCGCTCATCAGGGTGATCTCCTTTCCCGAGGCACCCTCCATGGATGCCGTTCGGGTCTCCCTACGAGTGCCGCGGCGGGGTCGGATCACCGGCGGCCGCCGGGCGGCGTCCCGCTAGCCGACTTCGGCCGGTACCTCGAGCGCGCGCACCTCAACCCCGGGAAGGATGCGCTCGACATGCTCGCGATCGACCGTGCCGGCGCCGAAGTGCTGGGTCGACTCGGCCCCGCAGGCAACCCCGTACGCGAGGCACTGCTCCGGGGGGCGGCCGTCGTAGCGGGCGGCGACGTATCCGGCCAGGAAGGCGTCCCCGGAGCCGACGGCGGCGACGGGCTCGAGCGCCTCGGTGCGGGCCTCGAGGAAACGGCGCCCCTGGCCCTCGCCGACGGCGGCGACGCAGCCGTCCGGCTGGGTGATGATCGCCTCGGAGGCGCCGAGCCCGATCAGCTCGGTGAGGCCGTGGGCGAGATCGGAGGCGTCGCCGAACTCGTGACCGACCAGCTCCTCCGCCTCGCGGACGTTGGGCGTCACGACCGACGGCCCGGCCCGCAGGCCGGAGAGCATCGCCTCGCCCTCGGAGTCGAGCACCACGGGAACGCCGCTCCCCCTCAGGTCCTTGACCAGCCGCGCATAGAGGTCGACCTCGACGCCGCCGGGCAGGCTGCCCGCGAGGACGCAGATCTTGGCGCCGCTCGCCAGGTACTCGAGGCGGCGGATGAAGGCCTCCGCGTCCTCGGGCTGAACATCGGGGCCGCGCTCGTTGATCTCGGTCTGCTCCCCCGAGGTGGGATCGATGACCGCGAGGTTGATCCGCGTCTCGCCGGCGATCGCGGTGAAGTCGGTGAGCACGGATTCGCCGGCGAGCAGCTCGAGCACCTGCCTTCCCGCTGCGCCGCCGGCGAAGCCGGTCGCCAGCACCGGTCGCCCGAGCAGGGAGATCGCCCGCGCCACGTTCACCCCCTTGCCCCCGGCAGCGGTGCGGCTCTCGACGGCGCGGTGACGATGGCCCTGGCGGAAGTTGGGGACCGCGACGGTGCGGTCGATCGCCGCGTTCAGGGTGACGGTGAGGATCAGCTCCCCTCACCCCCGTTGCGCCGTTGCTCCCGCGCGGCGCGCCGCTGCTCGCGGTCGGCCCTCAACGTCTGCTCGCGGCGCTCTCGCTCCTCCCGCATCTCCGCCTCGCTCCTCTCGGGCCTGCGCCTCCAGCGCCGGACCATGATCGTGGCGAGAAGGATTATCACGCACCCGCCGATCACGAGCAGGATCCAGTGCTCCTCGACGAAGCCGCGAACCCGGTCCAGCCCGCTCGGCTCGGGCACGTCCCGCGCCGCCAGCAGCGGCACCGCGGCGGCCCGGCGCCCGTCCACCTCGATCAGCGCAAGGCCGAGCCGGCGGCCGCGCCTGATCGGCCCCTCGACCTCCGCCGGAGCCCGCACCCTGACGACAAGGCTCTGGCCGCGACGGACGCCGACCGCCACCCCGCGCCCGGCGATCAGCGGCAGCTCGCCTCCGGAGAGCTCGATCTCGGCGCGGGCCATCACCTGCCCCGCCCGCACCGGGCGGCGCCGTTCGTAGAGCGAGAAGCCGTAGGAGAGAAGCTCGAGCGTCTCGAGGTCGCGCTGCACCTCGCTCGGGGCCCCCAGCACCGCCGAGATCAGCTCGACGCCCTGCTGACGGCCCGACCCGACCAGCACGTAGCCCGCCCCGAGGGTGTGTCCGGTCTTGATCCCGGTGGCCCACGGCGCCCGCAGCAGGAGGGTGTTGCGGGTGAAGATCTCTCGCGGCGGGCGGAAGCTGCCGAGGACGGCATCGGTCGAATCGGCGATTCGGCGGAAGACGGGTATCTGCATCAGCCGGCGTCCGAGGGCGGCGAGGTCGCGGGCGCTCGAGTGGTTGCCGGCCTCGTCGAGCCCGATCGGGTTCGCGTAGTGGGTATCGAGCAGTCCGAGCGCCGCCGCCCGCAGGTTCATCCTGCGGACGAACCTCGCCTCCGAGCCCGCCGCCGCCGTGGCGAGGGTCTGCGCCGCGTCGTTGCCGCTTCTCAGGATCAGCCCGTAGAGGAGATCACGCACGCTCACCCGCTGCCCCGGGCTCAGCCCGAGCAGCGACTCGCCGGGGATCGCCGCGTAGGGAACCGCCCGCACCTTGCGGCGCAGCGGCAGCCGCTTGAGGGCGACGTAGGCCGTCATCAGCTTTGTCGTGCTCGCGATCGGCAGCCGGCGGGCCACTCCGCGGCCGGCGATCGGCTCCCCGGTGCGGGCGTCGATCAGGGCCCATGCACGGGCGTCGAGGACCGGCGGCTTGCCCGCCTCTGCGCCCTGGGCGGCGGCCGGGACGGCGCCGAGGGCGAGGGCCGCGATCGCGATCGCCAGCAGGCAAGCGAGCGCCCGGCGCGGCCTCAGCGCAGCTTCAGCTTCTGCCCGGAGACCAGGATCTGCGGGTCGATGTCCGGGTTGAGCTCCTGCAGCCGCTCCACGGTGACACCCGTCTCCTCGGCGATCGAGCTCAGCGTGTCGCCGCTCTGCACGACGTAGGACTTGCGGGCCTGCTGCTCCTCGGGCTTGCCGCCGTTGCGGTTCTTCTTGCCCTGGACCCGCTCCTTGCCGGCCTCCCGCTTGCCCGTGCCGTCGTCGTCGGAGACCGCGCTCGTGACCATGACGATCACCACGATCGCGACCAAAGCGAGAGCAAGCAGGGCCAGAACTCTCTTCGTGGCTGTGCGAATCGTCGTCATGGCTTTTCCGGAACAGGCCGATGGGAGCGCGTGATGGTATAGACGGCCGCAGCGACCCTAGGCGGCCGAAACTTCCCAGACCTCGTCGCGCAAGCGGGCGGCGGCGGCGGCGGGGTCGGGGGCGGCGGCGATGCTCCGCGAGGACGCCACCAGCGCCGCCGCCGGCCCGGGCCCGAACGCGTCGCCGAGGTCTGCGGCGCTGCCGCCCTGGGCGCCCACCCCGGGAATGAGGAAGACGGACCGCGGCATCAGCTCCCGGAGCCGGGCGATGTGCGCCGGCTCCGTCGCCCCGACCACCGCTCCCATCCCGCTCAGCGCACCCGACCCGGCGAGCCGGTCCGCGAGCTCCGCCACCAGCTGGGCGAGGCGCTCGTGCAACGGCGCCTCGGGGGCGGGCAGGTCCTGGAGGTCGGCGGCGCCCGGATTGCTCGTGCGCACGAGTGAGAACATCCCAGCCCCGGCGCTGGCCGCCGCCTCCACCAGCGGCTCCAGCGAGTCGCGGCCGAGCAGCGGGTTGGCGGTGAAGGCATCGGCGCCGAGGCCCGGCACGGGGCCCCAGGGCGAGGGGGTCTCGCCGACAAGCGCCTGGGCGTAGGCCGCGGCGGTCACCGGCACGTCGCCGCGCTTTCCGTCGGCGATCACCAGCAGTCCCGCCTCGCGGGCCGCCGAGCAGGTCCGCTCGAGAGCCTCCCAGCCGGCCCCCCCGAGCCGCTCGAAGCAGGCCAGCTGCGGCTTGACGGCCACACAGGCGGGGCCCGCGCGCTCGATCAGCTCGGCGCAGTGGGAAAAGACCGCGGCGCCGGCGCGCTTCGCCGCGCTACCCCCGTCCTTCTCCCCGGCGCTTGCTCCGAGCCGGGCCGGATCGGGGTCCAGGCCGAGGCAGATCTGGCTGCGGCGCTCGTCGACGAGCGCCGCGAGCCGATCCGCGAAGGCCTGTTTCAGACGGTCAGCCGCCCTTGACCTTGGACTTCAGGGCAGAACCCGCAGAGAACCGCGGCACCTTGCCGCCGGGAATGGTGATCCGCTCGCCGGTGCGCGGGTTGACGCCCTGCCGGGGGCCGCGCTCGGCGACGTGGAACTTGCCGAAGCCGGTGAAGTTGACGTCGTCGCCGCCCCTGAGGGCCTCGGCGATCGTGTCCAGAACTGCGTCGACGGCGTCGCCGGCAGCCTTCTTGCTGCCAATCCGGTCGTCGCCTGCAAGTTGATCCAGGAACTCAGCTTTTGTCACGGTCTCGTTTCCTCCTCGGGGCTTTCGAACGGCGCGCAATCTAACAGCGAAGACGGCGTATCCCTCCCCCGGTGCCGCCCCAGGGACGGCGAAAGCCGCAAGGAGCGGCCTCGCCGCCTCAGGTCCCGCTGACCGTCATCTCCCCAACCAGCAGCGGCGGAGTCCGCACCGAGCCGCCAAACGGCACCCAGCGGGAGTCGGCGCCGCTGGCGCTGACGGCGCGCAGCATCGAGACCAGGTCCGAGGCGATCGTGAACTCGCGCACCGGCCCGGCCAGCTCGCCGGCGCCGATCTCACGGCCGGAGGCGCCGACCGAGAAGACGCCCGACACCGGGTTCACCCCCGAGTGGAGCCCGGCGACGTCGGTGACGAAGACGCCCTCGCCCGCCTCGGCGAGCAGCTCCTCGAAGCCGGCGGTCCCCTCGCCGACGATCAGGTTGGAGGCGGAGACGGAGGGCAGCGCGCGGTAGCCGCCGCGGCCCGCGCTTCCCGTCGACTCGGCGCCGCCGCGGCGTGCGGTGTAGGTGTCGTGGAGGAAGGTGAGGAGGCGGCCGTCCTCGATCAGCGGGGTGCGGCGGCGGGCGACTCCCTCGCCGTCGAAGGGAGAAGAGGCGAGGCCGGCCGGGTCGAGGCCGTCGTCGCGGAGCCGCAGGGCGGCGCTGGCGACCTCCTCGCCGAGCTTCTCTGCAAAGGGGGAGCGGCCGCGCTGGACCGCGTCCGCCGCGAGCGTGCCTCCGATCAGGCCCGCGAAGCTGGCGGCGACGGTCGGGTCGAGCAGCACCGGACAGGAACGCGAGCGCGGCTTGCTCGCGCCGATCATCGAGACGGCCCGCTCGGCCGCCTCGACGCCGATCGCGCCCGGATCGAGCCCGGCCGGCCCGCGGCCCATGCCGAATCCCAGGCCCGTCTCGACGGAGCCGTCACCGCGGGCAAGCGCCTGCAGGTACGCGAACGCGGTCGAGGCCTCGAAGGCGCCGGCCGATCCCTGTGGTTGAGCGGATCGCGACCCGGTCGGAGCTGTCCGCGTAGACGGTCTGCTCGACTCCGGTTACACGGTGGTCCGCGGCGAGCGCGACCCGCTCGATCTCGATCGCGAGCGCGGCTACCCGGCCCCCGTCCCAGTCGGCGAGCGAGGCGTCGCTGAGCCCTTCGATCGCGGCAACGCGCCCCGTCGGGCTCGGGCGGCGCCGCGAACTCGTCGGGGTCCGCGATCGCGGCCGCCTCGGCGGCGCTTTCCGCGAGCGCCCGCAGCGCCGGCTCGCTGAGGTCGGTGCCGTAGGCGAAGCCGACCCGGCCGGCGTCCCAGGCGCGGACGCCGATGCCGCGCTCGGTCGCGGCCGTGAGGCTCTCCACCGCGCCGGCGTGCACCCTGACCTCGCGGCCGGTCTCCTCGACCGCGTAAGCCTCCGCCGCGCCGGCGCCGGCCTCGGCGGCGGCAGCGATCGCCAGCTCGGCGGCGGCCTCGAGCCCGAGCGCCTCGCCCGCCATCAGACGGCCGTCCCGCCGACGGTCATCTCGCTGATCCGGACGTGGCCCTGGCCGGTGCCCACCGGGACCCGCTGGCCGCCCTTGCCGCAGAAGCCGGTCTTCATCTCGAAGTCGTCGCCGACCGCGTCGATCGCCGCGAGCGCGTCGATGCAGTTGCCGATCAGGGTGGCGCCGCGGCACGGACGGGTGACCTTGCCGTCCTCGATCAGGTACCCCTCGGAGACGCCGAAGACGAAGTCCCCGGTGGCCGGCTCGACCTGCCCGCCGGCGAACGAGACCGCGTAGAAGCCGCGCCCCACCTCCGCGATGATCTGCTCCGGGGTCGCCTCCCCGGGTGCGATGTAGGTGTTGGTCATGCGCGGGATCGGCAGGTGGCGGAAGCTCTCGCGGCGGCCGTTGCCGGTCGAGGCGACGCCGTCGACCTGGGCCCGGACCCGGTCGTAGAGGAACGAGGTCAGCCTCCCCTCCTCGATCACCATCGTCTTCTGGCGCAGCGTCCCCTCGTCGTCGATCGCGTCGGTCCCCCACTCGCCGGGCAGCAGCCCGTCGTCGTAGGCGTTGAGGAGCGGAGCGGCGACGCGCTCGCCGAGGCGCCCCTCGTAGACGCTCGCGCCCTTCTGGATGTGGTCCGCCTCGAGCCCGTGGCCGGTCATCTCGTGGAACAGCACGCCGCCGAAGCCGCCGCCGACGACGACGGTCATCGAGCCGGCCGGGGCTGGATCGGCGTCGAGCAGGGTGAGGGCCTTGCCGGCGGCCTGCTCGGCGATCAGCGCCGGGTCGCCGGCGAGCAGCTCGAACCCGCGATGGGCGCCGAGCGTCTCGAAGCCGGTCTCGACGACGTCGCCGCGGCGCGCCACAGCCTGGGCGCCGAGCCTGACCCTGGTGCGGTCGTCGCCGATCAGAAGGCCCTCGCTGTTGGCGACCGTGACGTGGCGCCGCCCCTCGCTGTAGGAGGCTGAGAACTGGACCACCTCGCCCCCCTGGGCGCGGCCGCGCTCGTCGAGCTCGCGCAGGATCTCCGCCTTGCGGGCGGCGGGTACGTCCTCGGGCCGCTGCGCGATCGGCTGCGGCGTCGTCGCGACTGCCGCCAGCGGCCGCGGCTCGGCCCGCTCGCCGGAGAGCGCCGCGGCCGCCTCCGCCGCGGCCCGCTCGAGGTCCTCGGCCGCGAGGCCGTCGACGTGGGCGAAGTAGGTGGTGCCGTCGCCGATGACGCGGACCCCGGCGCCCTCCTCGCCGCCGGACTGGACCCCCTCGATCCGGGACTCGTCGATCTGAGCGGCGAAGCCCTGCTTGCGCTCGGCGTAGATCTCGGCGAAGTCGCCGCCGGAGGCGAGCGCCCGCTCCAGCACCCTCGCTGCGATCGCCGGGTCGAGCAGCGAGGCCGGGGCGTCGCCGGCCTCTGGGACGGCGCTCACCGGTCGCCGCTCCGCGGCGCCTCGGCGCGCGGGCCGGCCGCCTCGATCAGCGCGGCGGCGGCCTCGTAGAGGCGGTCTCCGGCTGCGGTCCCGGCGGCGAGATCGTCGCTCGAGCCGTCGGTGTAATAGAGGCGGGCGAAGGGGCGACGCGTGTGGCGGCGGCGGCGGACGAACGCGGCGGCCTCGTCGGCGTACCCGGAGACGCGGTCAAGGAGGACTCTGTGAGGTTTCGGCATCAGCCGGCCCCCGCGGGGGTGGCGCCGGCCGCCAGGTCGCGCAGCGCCGAGCGCAGGTCGAAGGCCATCAGCGATGCGAGCACGAAGCGCTCGGTAACGACGGCCGCGACCAGCGCGCCCTGGCGCAGGGCGAAGACCTCGCCTTCCTCGGTGCCGACGTGGACGTGCTCGACCGGCCGCGAGGAGGCCGCGTCCGCGGCCGCGAGCAGGCCAGCGACCGCTGGACCGAGGCGCGTCGCGTCGCCGGCGCCGGCGAGCACCTCGCCGCCCTCGGCGATGATCGCCCCGCCGCGCAGGTCCGGGGACATTTCGGTGAGGAAGGCGAGCGCCTGGGAGGCGGCCTCGGGCGAAATCCGGGGGGCGTCAGGTAAGCCGGCGGGCATCTCGGCCAAAATAGCGGGCCGTGACCCTCGCCCGAGCCTCGTGGATAACAGTCGTCGGCGTCTGCGCGATCGCGGTGGTGCTGCTCGCGATCGGCGGCTACACCGGCTACAGCATCACGGTCGGCGCCGTCGGCCTCGCCGCTGCCGTCAATCTGCTGCCCAGGCCCTAGGACCCGCGCCGCGCCCTCTAGCCGGCCCGGAAGGGCCCGCCGGCTTCGCCCGGGCCGAGTACCGAGGTCTCCGGCTCGACGTGGATAAGGACCTCGGCGGTGGGAAGCTCGGCGACGATCGCGTCTCGCATCTCGTGCGCGGACTCGTGGGCCCGCTCGAGGCTGGTGCCGGAGCGGAACTGGACGTGGAGGTCGACATAGCGGCGGCTGCCGGCCCGCCGTGCCCTGAGCTTGTGGTAGCCGACCACCTCCTCACCGCGGGTCGAGGCGATCGCGCCCTCGATCCGGTCGAGCTCCTCGCGCGGAAGGGTCTCGTCGACCAGCACTCCGGAGGAGCGGCGGACGATCCTGATCCCGGAGACCACGATCGCGACCGCGACGATGATCGCGGTGATCGAGTCGAAGGCCACCGCCCCGGTCACCTCGACGAGGCCGAGACCGAGGAGCACTCCGGCAGACGTCATCGCATCGGTGCGCAGGTGGGCCGCGTCGCCGGCAAGCGCCAGCGATTCGTGGCGTCGGGCCTGTCTGCCGAGCACCGTCGCCACGATCAGATTGGCGACGACCGAGAACCCCATCACCGCGATTCCGACTCCGAGGGCCTTGACCTCGGAGCCGACGACGAGCCGGTGGGTTGCCTCGTAGACGATGATCCCGGCGCCGACCAGGATCAGCAGGCCCTCGATCGTCGCGGCCAGGGGCTCGACCTTCTCGTGCCCGTAGGGGTGGTCCTCGTCGGCCGGCTCGTCGGCCTTGCGGACCGAGACGAAGGCGATCACGGACGCGACCAGGTCGATCAGCGAGTGGATCGCCTCGGTGATGATCGCGATCGAGCCCGTGATCGCCCCCGCCGCCAGCTTGAGCGCGATCAGGGTCGAGTTGGAGGCGATCGAAAGCGCGGCGGCGCCGGTCTTCGTACGGATCACGGGTCCCGCTCGCCCCCTGAGCCCAACCCCCGCTCCGCGAGGTGGGCGGCAAGCAGCCGGGCGGCGCGGCCGCGGTGGCTGATCGCGTTCTTCTCCTCCGCGGTCAGCTCCGCCATCGTCCTCTCGTCGCCCGGCCCGGTGTCGTCGGGCACGACGGCCGGGTCGTAGCCGAAGCCGCCGCTGCCGCGGGGCTCCTCGATCAGGCGGCCCTCGGTGCGCGCCTCGAAGACCCGCTCCCCCCCATCGGCGCCGACGAACGCGATCGCGCAGACGTAGGCAACCCGGCGATCGCCGCCCCTGGCGCCGACCTCGGACAGGAGCTTGGCCAGGTTCTCCTCGTCGGTGGCATCCTCGCCCGCGTAGCGGGCCGAGCGGATCCCGGGCCGTCCGCCGAGGTCCGTGGCCTCGATGCCGGAATCGTCGGCGATCGCGGCGGCCCCGGTGGCGCGGTGTGCGGAACGGGCCTTGATCAGGGCGTTGGCGACGAAGCTGTCGCCGTCCTCGGCGGGGACCTCGGCCTCGGCGGGCAGCGGGCGCAGCTCGATCCCGGGGAGGGCCTCGGCGAGCTCGCGGAGCTTGTGGTCGTTGCGGGTCGCGACCACCAGCGTGGGGCGGGCACCGGCCTCCGGGCTGACTGCGGGCACGCGGGGGCCCTCAGCCGGAGACGGCCCGGTCCTGCTCGGCGCGCAGCCGCGAGATGCCGCTCTCGGCGATCCCGAGGAGCTCGTCGAGCGAGGCGCGGGAGAGCGGCGTTCGCTCCGCCGTCACCTGCACCTCGACGAGCCCGCCGTCGCCGGTCATGACCACGTTCGCATCCACCTCCGCGGCCGAGTCCTCGGCGTAGTCGAGGTCGCATAACGCCCGTCCACCGACGACGCCGACGCTGACCCCGGCCACCGAGCCGGTGAGCGGCAGCGAGTCGAGCTCGCCGGCGTCGACGAACCCCTGCAGCGCCAGCTGCAGGGCGACGAAACCGCCGGTGATCGCCGCGCAGCGGGTGCCGCCGTCGGCCTGGAGGACGTCGCAGTCGACATAGACGCTGCGCTCGCCGAGCGCCTCGAAGTCGACGACGACCCGCAGCGAGCGGCCGATCAGGCGCTGGATCTCGACCGAGCGCCCGTCCTGCTTGCCGCGGGAGATGTCGCGGGCCTTGCGATCTCCGGTCGAAGCGGGGAGCATCGCGTACTCCGCCGTCACCCAGCCGCGGCCGCGGCCCTCCATCCAGCGCGGCACGCTCGAGCTTGCCGAGGCCGTGCAGATCACCTTGGTCTCGCCGACCGAGATCAGCGCCGAGCCGTCAGCGGTGGCGACGAACCCCGGCTCGATCGAGACGGGGCGCAGGTCCCCGGGGGCGCGGTGGTAGCTGCGATCGGCGGTCATCGCGGCGCAGTCTGGCACGGGCACCGGCCCGGCGGGGCACCCCGCCGGGCCGTCCCGCTCACTTGAAGGTGACCTTGCCGACGGCCTCCTTGATCTTGTCGACGATGACCTCGGCCAGCTCGGTGCCCTGCTTGCCGTTGAACCCCTTCATTGCGGCGACCATCCCCACCATCAGCAGCGAGACGAGCAGGATCAGGCCGACGTACTCGACGGTGCCCTGTCCCCGCTCCCGCTCGAGCGCGGCGCGAATCCCGCGCAGCCGCAGGTGGACGGCGGCGTGGGCATAGCCGATCAGCGCGTGCAGCATCACTTCCTCCTCGGTTCGGTGTCGGTGCGCCGATCGTGGCCCCGGCGGCTTCACCGATCCAGACGCGATCGCAAGGAGTCAGTGCCGGCGCCGTGGCGAAAGCCGCGGACCGGTGGCGCGGATAGCCTCAGCCCCGATGCGCGTCCTCGTCGTCACCAACTTCATGCCCGACGAGCACACCCCGCAGCGGGGGCGGTGGGTGTTCGACCAGGTCGACGAGCTGCGCTCGCTCGGGATCGAGACCGATGTCTTCACCTTTCCGATGGGCAAGGGCGAGTACCTGCCCGCCACGCGGCGCCTGCGCACGCTCCTCCGCGAGCGAAGCTTCGACCTCGTGCACGCCCACTACGGCCTGGCCGGCTGGTGCGCGAAGCTGGCCGGGGCGCGCCCCCTCGTCGTCACCTACCACGGCACCGACGTCCGCCACCGCGCCGTCGGGCCTCTCTCCCGCCTGCTCGCCCGCCGGATCGAACTGCCGGCAGGGGTGTCCCGCTCGCTCTTCGAGACGGCTGCCGGAAGGCCGGGGCTGCCGCGGACCGAGGGGGCGGCTGTGCTGCCGTGCGGCCCCGACCTCGACCGCTTCGGCCCGCTGCCCCGCGCCGAGGCCCGCCGCGAGCTCGGCCTCGCGCCGGACGGCCGCTACCTGATCTTCCCCGCCAACCCGGCCCGCCCGGAGAAGCGCCACGACCTCGCCCTGCGGGTCGCGGAGGAGTGCGGCGCGAAGCTGCTCACGGGCGGCGGCATCGAGCCCGAGCGGATGAACCTCTGGCTCAACGCCGCCAGCGCCGTGCTGGTCACGTCCGACTACGAGGGGTTCGGCCTCATCTGCCTGGAGGCGCTCGCCTCCGAGGTACCGGTGCTCTCGACGCCGGTCGGGATCGCGCCACTGGCCCTGGCGGGCCTCGACGGCTCCCTCTGCGCCGGATTCGACCTCGGCGCCTGGAGCGCAGCGGCTCGCCGGCATCTGGACGACCCCGATCCGCGGGTTCGCGGCCGCAGCCGGGCGGCGGCGTTCTCCGCCAGGCGCATGGCCCAGCGGGTCGCCATCGCCTACCGCGAGGTGCTCGGTCATGATTCCGTCTGACCATGGCTAGGAAGGGCTCACTGCGCCGCAAGCTGCGCTCGCTGGAGGACCGCCTGCGCGACCAGCGCCGCGATCTCGGGGTCGCCGTCCTCGAGATGCATCGGGCCGGAGAGATCGACGAACGGGCGGTCTCCGAGGCCGCGGCCGCGGCCGCCGGGACAGCTGACGAGGCCGCCGAGATCAGGGCCGCGCTCGGCCTCTCCGCCGACGAGCCGGAGCTCCCCGAGCGGGAGCCTCCGACCCCCGGCGAGCGCCTCGAGGAGGAGCAGGCCGGAGCGACTACCCTGGCGCCTGCAGCTCCAGCCGCCATCCCCGGCGCGAAGGAGAGCGATGACGAGATCCGATCCGAGACCGAGGCCGAGGTCGAGCCCGAGCCCGAGCGACCGCAGGCTGTCGAGCCCCCGCAGGCGAGCACCGCGATGACCGAGCTCGACGCGCAGGTCGAGGACGCCGAGCGGCGGCTGCGGGCGGCGGCCGACAGCGCCCGGCTCGACGCCGAAGAGGCGGCGATGGCCGAGATCCTCGCCCTCGAGGAGGACCTCGAGCACGAAAAGCGGCGGGCGTCGGAGGCGCTCGCAGAGCTGACCCGGCAGCTGGAACGGGCCGAGTCGCGCGCGACCGAGGCCGACGAGCAGCGCCTGCGCGGCGAATCCGAGTCGCGCAGCGCAGCCGCCGAGTGGCTGCGGGGGCAGGCCGAAGCGATGCGACGCGAGGCCGAGCGCCAGGTCCGAGCCGAGCTCGAGGCGGAGGCCGAGGAGCGGATCGCGGAGCTCGAACGGGCCCGGGCAGAGGCCAACGCCGCGCTCGCCGACATGACGCAGCGGTCGAACGAGGCGAACGCGCGCGCGCAGCAGGCCGAGGCGGCCCTCGAGGCCGCCGAGGCGGCGCCCGCCCCGGAGGGCGGCAGCGGGGATGACTTCGAAGAGCGCCTCGCCGAGCGGACCGCGCAGTTGCGCGAGGAGCTGCGCTCGGAGCGCGAGTCGAAGGCGCGGGCGATCGAGGCCGCCGAGCAGCGCCTGGCCGAGATCGACGCCCATGCGCAGGCGGCCGAGGAGAGGGTCGCCGCCGCGGAGCGCGAGCTCGCCGCCGAGACCGAGAAGCTGAGGGCGGACGCCGAGCGCAGCGCCGGCGCCGGCGCCGAGGCGGCGAGGGCCGAGGCGGAGGCCGAGATCCGCGAGGCCGCCGCGGCCTGGCTCCGCGGCCAGATCAAGGCCGTTCAGCGAGAGGCCGAGAAGGAGGCGGCGACGCGCCACGAGGAGGCCGGCGCCGCCGCCGAGCGCCGCCTCGAGGAGGCCGGCGCCCGCGCGGAGGCCGCGGAGAAGCGCGCCGCCGAGCTCGAGCAGCGTCTCGCCCGGGGCGGGGCATCACCCTCGCCTGAGGCGCCCGGTCCCGGAGAGCCGGTCGACATCAACAGCGCCGGCCTCGATCAGCTCCGCGGGCTCGGCATGTCGGTCACCCAGGCACACCGCGTGATCGCCTACCGCGAGCGGCTCGGCGGCTACAGCACCGTCGACCAGCTCGACGCGGTGCCGGGCTTCCCGCGCGCCTTCGTCGACGACCTGAAGACGAGGATCGAGGTCTGAGATGGCGCTCAGGCGCGGCAGGGGCCCGCGGCAGAGCGGACGCGAGCGGAAGCAGCTTCGCGGTCATCTGCGCGAGCTCGACGAGCTCCGCGACGCGGGACTGCGTCGACCTCGGCGGGCTCGCGCTCGAGATGCACCGGCAGGACCGCTTCGACGACGGGCTGCTCGGCGCAAAGGCCGCAGAGGTGGCTTTGATCGAGGACGAGAGCGGGCTGGTCAGGCGCGGCCTCGACGAGAGGCTGACCCTCGAGCAGCTCGAGGAGCTCGCCCGCTCCCGGGGCTGAAGCCCCGGCTCAGTCCAGGTCCCAGCGCGTCCGCAGCCGGTCGCGGTACGCCGCCGCCGGGCCGGCGGGCGCCCGCGGCGCCTCCAGTCCCGGCTCGGTGAACGCCCTCACCGTCGCGTCGACCGAGTCGGCGAGGGCGCGCAGCGCGTACCCGCCCTCGAGGCAGACGAGGACGCCGATGCCCGCCGCCTCGGCGGCGTCGCGCAGCGAGGCGGCCATCCCGGCGTAGGAGGCCGAGTCGAGCAGGCACTCGGCGAGGGGGTCGTCGCGGTGTGCGTCGTAGCCCGCCGAGATGCGAGCAGGTCCGGCTCGAAGCGCTCGAGCACCGGCACGATCACGGTCTGGACCAGCGACAGGTAGTCGTCCGGCCCCGCCCCCGGCGGGACGGGGAGGTTGATCGTGTACCCCTCCCCGGCGCCCCGCCCGGTCTCTCCCGGGTCCCCTGTCCCCGGGTAGAGGGGGCTCTGGTGGATGCTGACGAAGAGCACGCGATCGTCCTCGTAGAAGACTTCCTGGGTGCCGTTTCCGTGGTGGACGTCCCAGTCGACGATCATCACCCGCTCGGCGCCGGCCGCGAGCGCCTCGGCGGCGCCGACCGCGACGTTGTTGAAGAGGCAGAACCCCATCGCCGTGGCACGCTCGGCGTGGTGGCCCGGCGGCCGCAGCCCGCAGAAGGCGAAGCTCTCGCCGTCGAGGAGGCGGCCCGCGGCGTGGGCTGCAGCGCCCGCCGCCCGCAGCGCCGCGTCGTAGGACCGTGGGCTGACGACGGTGTCGAGATCGACCATGCCGCCGCCGTCGCCGCGCGAGCCGCTCGATCGCCTCGATGTGCTCGATCGGATGGATGCGCAGGACCTGATCGAGCTCCGCGGCGGGAGCCTCGACCAGCTCGAGCCCGTGCCAGTCCTCGCGGCCGAGGCGCTCCTCGATCGCGGTGATCCGGGCTGCGTTCTCGGGATGCGCCCCGGTCTCGTGCTCGAGCGAGAGCGGGTGGCGGAGATAGAGGCCCACGGGCCGTTACCGTAACCGCCCCCGTTGCCCCGGCCACCCGCTGACAATGGACGGTCCCCGGCCGACAGCTTCGACGTCGCCGTAGTCGGCGGCGGAGCCGCCGGGCTCTGGACCGCCCTCTGCGCCGCCGAGAGCGGCGCCTCGCGTCTGCCTGATCTCGCGCAAGCCGCTCTCGGAGAGCGCCTCCTTCTGGGCGCAGGGCGGACTGGCGGCCGCGCTCGAGGCCGGCGACTCGCCGGAGCAGCACGCCGCCGACACGATCGCCGCCGGCCGCGGCCTCTGCCGCCCGGCTGCCGTCGAGGTGCTGGTCTCGGAGGCGCCGGCAGCCGTGCGGGAGCTGCGCGGGCGCGGCGTCGAGTTCGACCTCGATCCGGGAGGCGGGCTCGCGCTCGGCCTCGAGGGAGGCCACACGAGACGGAGGATCGTCCACGCCGGCGGCAGCCAGACCGGCCGCGAGCTGACCGGGAAGCTGGCGGCGATGGTCGACGCGGAGGCGCGGATCGAGGTCCGGGAGCGGACCTCGGCGACGGCGCTCTGGAGCGATGGCGCCCGCTGCCACGGCGTGATCACCGACGCGCGCCGCAGTCGCCTCCCCCGCGACGGTGCTCGCCACCGGCGGCGCTGCGGCGCTCTGGCAGCGGACGACCAACCCCTGGGGCGCGATCGGGGCCGGGCCTGTGCTCGCCCAGGCCGCGGGCGCCGACCTCGCCGACCTCGAGTTCTGCCAGTTCCACCCGACCGCGCTGTCGCAGCCCGGCTCGCCCGCCGACGGGCTGCTGATCACCGAGGCCGTCCGCGGCGAGGGCGCGACGCTCCTCGACTCCTCGGGCAGGCGCTTCACCGACGAGCTGGCGCCCCGCGACGCCGTCACCGCGGCGATCCTCGACCGGATGGGGGCAGACGGGACCGACCACGTCCTCATCGACCTGCGCGGGGTCGAGCCCGGCCGCTTCCCCAACGTCTTCGCCGGCCTCCACGAGGCCGGCCTCAGCCCCGAGTCCGAGCCGGTCCCGGTCGCCCCGGCCGCCCACTACCTGATGGGCGGCATCGCGGTCGACCTCGACGGCGCGGCCTCGGTACCGGGCCTCTACGCGGTCGGCGAGGCCTCCTGCACGGGTCTGCACGGCGCCAACCGGCTCGCTTCCAACTCGCTCAGCGAGTGCTTCGTCTTCGGCCGCCGCGCCGCCACCGCGGCATGCGCCGCCGCGACGGGGGGCCCGACGCCCGAGCCGCCCCGCTGGCGCTTCGAGCCGCCGACCGCCTCCACCCGCGAGGCCGTCTGGCGACTCGCCGGCCCGCGGCGCCGGCCCGAGGAGCTGCGCGACCTTCTCGCCGACCCCTATCCGCTCGCCGCCGCCGATCGCCGCGGCGGCCCTGTCTCGCGAGGAGTCCCGCGGCGGCCATCTGCGCACCGACTTCACCGGCCTCGACCCGGCGCTCGACGGCGTCCATTTCGTCCTCGCCGCGGACGGCGAGACGCGGCGCGAGCGCTGGGACTGAGCCGTCCAGGCATCCGGTACGCGTCCGTACTTCTTAACCTCAACTCAACAATATCGCTGGATTGCTTCACATGTCTCTTGCATACTTGCGCCGTTCCGCACAGGGACGCGGAAGGACTCGCGGGCGGAACGAAGGTGCAGTGCAGTCGGACAGAAGGGGTATTCGATTCATGTATCGATTCAGTCGATCGATCTACCGGGAGCTGTGCTCTCGGGTGATCGAGCAGGAGCATGCAGGGGCTTCGAGTCGCCAGCATCTGCTGGAGGCATGCGAGGCGACAATGGAGCGGTTGGCCGTTGACAGGCGCTATTTCGCGCGGCCGGCCCGCTCGCTGTTCTCGGAGGTGCGAATGCACTTCCCGATCTCGGACCAGATCTACGTCTACAAGGTGATCGATCGCAACATCAACCTCGCGATCGACTACCTGGAGCGCATGCCGGCGGAGCTGGGACTCGACGGACTACCGCGCCATTGCAGGGCGTCGACTCGCAAGGGCACTCCGTGCCAGCGCGAGCCGTTGCCGGGGCGCGACTATTGCCCGTCGCACAAGCACCTGGAGGAGCCGCTCGAGGCGACGCCGATCGCCGCCTAGGCGGGCGACCCGGGCGCCGTGCGCGCGCTCGGATCCAGAACGATTCAGCCGAAGGGCGGGCCCGCACGGGCCCGCCCTTCGCGCGAGGGCGATAGCTTCGCGGCATGCTGCTCGGAGTCGACGTCGGAGGCACCTTCACCGACGCGGTGCTACTCGACGGCGGCGACATCCATACCGCCAAGGTCCCGACGACGCCGGCCGACCAGTCGCTGGCGGTGATGCGCTCGGTCGGGGAGGTGCTGGAGAAGGCGGGGCGGCCCGCCTCCGAGGTCGAGTCGTTCGCCCACGGGATGACTGTGGGCACCAACGCGCTGCTCGAGGAGCGGGGGGCACGCACGGCGCTGATCGCAACCGAGGGGTTCTCGGACCTGCTCGAGATCGGCCGCCAGAACCGCCCCGAGCTGTATCGCCTCTGCGCGCCGAAGCCCGAACCACTCGCCGAACCCGAGCTTCGCTTCGAGGCGGCCGAGCGGGTCGGCCCCGCCGGAACCGTGCGGGACCTCGCCGACGACGAGGTCGAGCGGCTGGTCGATGCGGTCGGCCGCTCCGGCGCCGAGGCCGTCGCGGTCTGCCTGCTCTTCTCCTACCTCGAACCGGGGCACGAGGCGCGGATCGCGGCCGCCCTGCGCGACGCCTTCCCGGACGTGCACGTCTCCGCCTCGCACGAGGTGCTGGCGCGGTTTCGCGAATACGAGCGGTGCTCGACCACGGTCATCGACGCCTACCTCTCCCCCCTCCTTTCCCGCTACCTGGCCCGGCTCGCCGAGGCGGCCGCCGCCACCGGGCTGCCCGAGCCGATGATCATGCAGTCCTCCGGCGGCGTGGCGGCCGCCGCCGAGGCGGCGCGGTTCGGCGGCTGGAGCGTGCTCTCCGGACCCGCCGGGGGCGCGGTCGGGGCGAGCCTCCTGGCCGCGCTCTCGGCCGACGGCGACGCCCTCGGCTTCGACATGGGAGGCACCTCCTGCGACGTCTGCGTGGTCGAAGGCGGCCGCGTCCGGCGCACCGACGCGCGCGAGGTGGGCGGGCGCGTGATCCAGCTGCCGATGGTGGACGTCCACACGGTCGGCGCCGGCGGCGGGTCGCTCGGCTGGGCGGACCCGGGCGGGGCGCTGCGGGTCGGGCCCCGCTCCGCGGGCGCCGATCCGGGGCCCGCCTGCTACGGGCGGGGCGGCGCCGAGCCCGCGGTCACCGACGCGAACCTGCTGCTCGGCTACCTCGCCGCGGACTCCTCGCTCGCCGGAGACGTCGCCCTCGACCCCGAGGCGGCCGGCGCGGCCGTCGCCGCGCCTCGGCGAACGGCTCGGGCTCGAACGGCTCGAGACGGCCGAGGGCATCGTCCGCGTCGCCAACGCGGAGATGATCCGCGCCATGCGGGTGGTGACGGTCGAGCGCGGCGTCGACCCGCGCCGCTTCGCGCTGATGCCCTTCGGCGGCGCCGGGCCGATGCACGCCGCGGCGATCGCGGCCGAGCTCGGGATCGGGCGGATCGTCTGCCCGCGCGCCAGTGGGGTTCTCTCCGCGCTCGGGCTCTGCGCCTCGGAGCGCCGCCGCGACACGGCCCGCACGGTGATGCTCTCGGGCGAGGAGCTGACCGCCCGCCGGCTCGCCGCCGAGATCGAGGAGCTCGCCGCCTCCGCCGGCGCCGGCCTTGCGGGAGCCGAGGCCGAGATCGAGGTCGGGATGCGCTACCGCGGCCAGGCATTCGAGCTGGCGATCCCCGCGCCGCGGGAGCCCGACCCGGCCGAGCTCGCGGAGCATTTCGCCGCGGCCCACGAGGAGCGCTACGGCTACCGCGACCCGGACGCCGAGGTCGAGCTGGTCGACCTGCGGGTCGCGATGGTCGTCCCCGGCCCCGCCCCACGGCCCAGCGCCGCCGGCGGCGGGCAGCCGCGCGAGGGCACGCGCAAGGCACGCTTCGGCGGCAGCTGGCTGGACGCGCGGGTGATCCGCGGCGACCCTCCGGCCGGGTTCGCCGCGGCCGGGCCGGCGATCTTCGAGATGCCGGAGTCGACGCTCGTCCTGCCGCCGCGCTGGCGCGCCGAGGTGGACGAGGCCGGCTCGATCGTCGCGACCCGCGGGGACGGCGGCTGATGGCCCTCGATCCGATCACCCTGCAGGTGCTCGCCGGCGCCCTGCGGGCCGCCTGCGAGGAGTCCGGCGCGGTGCTGATCCGGGCCGCGCACTCGGCCAACATCAAGGAGCGCCGCGACTGCTCGACGGCGCTCTTCGACGCCGGCGGCGAGATGGTGATGCAGGCGGAGCACATCCCGGTCCACCTCGGGTCGATGCCGGAGGCGGTGGCGGCGGTGCTGGGCTTCGAGCAGCGCCCCGGCGAGGACTGGATCCTCAACGACCCCTTCCGCGGGCGGCACCCACCTGCCGGACATCACCCTGGTCACCCCCGTTTTCGCCGGCGCCGAGCTGCTCGGCTTCGCCGTCAGCAGGGCCCACCACGCCGACGTCGGCGGGCCGACCCCGGGCGGGATGCCAGTCTCCTCGAGGACGCTCGAGGAGGAGGGCGTGGTGATCCCGCCGACGCGCGCCGGCGAGGAGACCCTGCGCGAGCTCGCCGGACGGATGCGCTACCCGCGGCAGCGGCTCGCCGACCTGCGCGCGCAGCGGGCCGCCAACCGGGTCGGGGCCGAGCGGCTCCGGGAGCTGGCGGCGCGCCATGGGCGCCGCGGGCCTGCGCGAGGGGATGGCGGAGATCCTCGACTACGCCGAGCGCCGCACGCGGGCCGCGCTCGCGGAGCTCCCCGACGGCACCTACGAGGCCGCGTGACCTGCTCGAGGCCGCCGAGGGCGATACGCCAGAGGATCTGGAGCTGCGGGTCGCGGCTACGGTCTCCGGCGAGAACCTGCGGCTCGACTTCTCGGGGACCGCGGCCCAGGTCGGAGGGAAACCTCAACTGCCCGCTCGCGGTCACCCGCTCGGCCGTCGTTCTTCGCCGTGCGGGTGCTCACCGACCCCGACGCGCCGCCCTCGGCCGGCGCCTACCGGCCGATCGAGGTCGACGCCCCGCGGGGCTGCCTGCTCAACGCCCGCCCCCCGGCCGCGGTCGCGGCCGGCAACGTCGAGACCTCGAGCCGGGTCGCCGACCTGGTGCATCGCCGCGCTCGCGGAGGCGGCGGCCCGGCGCCCGCCCAGGGCCAGGGGACGATGAACAACCTGACGCTCGCGGGCGAGGGCTTCACCTACTACGAGACGCTCGGCGGCGGGCAGGGCGCCTGCCCCGACGGCGACGGCCCGAGCGCGATCCACGTGGCGATGTCGAACACCCTCAACACCCCGGTCGAGGCGCTCGAGACCGAGTTCCCGCTGCGGGTCCGCGAGCTGGCGATCCGTCGCGGCAGCGGCGGCGCGGGCCGCCACCGCGGCGGCGACGGCATCGTCCGCGAGCTCGAGGCCCTGGAGCCGATGCGCTTCACCCTGATCACCGAGCGGCGCCGCCACCGCGCCTCGCGGGCCGCGACGGCGGCGAGGACGGGGCGCCCGGGCGCAACCTGCTGAACGGCACGCCGCTGCCCTCGAAGGCGGAGGGCGGGCTCGAGCCCGGCGACGGGCTGCGGATCGAGACACCGGGAGGCGGCGGACATGGCCGAGCGAGGCATGGCGAGCGTCGAGGCGGCGTGACCCTCGCCTACGAGGACACCGGCGGCGACGGCCCCGCGGTCGTCTTCGTCCACGGCCTCGGCGGCTCGGCCAACGGCTGGCTGGCCCAGCTCGACGCCTGCCGCGAGCGCGGATGGCGCGGGATCGCCTACGACCAGCGCGGCGCCGGGCGCAGCGAGAAGCCGCCCGGGCCGCTACTCGGTCGAGCGCTGGGCCGCGGACCTCGCGGGCTGCTCGACGCTGCTCGGGATCGAGCGCGCCGCGCTGGTCGGCCACTCGGTCGGCTGCATGGTCGCCGAGCGGGCGGCGCTGGCGCTCGGGGAGCGGGTCTGGGCGCTGGCGCTCTGCGGCGGGGCGCTCGCCTGGCCCCGCGAGGCCGGCGCCGGTGTTCGAGGAGCGGGTTCGGCTGGCCCGCGCCGGACGCATGGACGAGATCGCCGAGGCGGTCGCGGCGACCGGGCTCTCCGAGCGGTGCCGGGCGCGAGGACCCGCGCCTGCTGGGCCTGATGCGGGAGCGATCGCCGGCAAACGACGGCGACGCCTACGCGCGACTGCGCCGCGGCGACGGCCGCGGCGGCATGGCGCGACCCGGAGCGCTGCGCCTGCCCGCTGCTCGCCTTCTGCGGATGCGAGGACCCGGTCACTCCGCCCGATCGCGGCGGAGGCGATCGCTGCTGCCGCCGCCGAGGGCGCTTCCGCGGTCGTCGAGGGTGCCGCCCACTGGTGCATGGTCGAGGACCCGGACGGCGACCAACGGGGTCCTGTTCGGCTTCCTCGAGGGGGCAAAACAGAGTCTGGCTGACCGGCCAATTCCGCTCTGCAAAGCCGTTTCGCGTACTTACGGATAAGCAGATCGGACTTTGTGACATCGCTTCACTTACTTGGATTCGGGAGCGGCTCTCCTCTACAATCACCGCGCCCCGGGGCGGTTCCGGTCGGCCCTCCAGGCACTCTCCCCGTCCCCCAGTCCACACTGACTCTCGAAACCTCCAGAGGTACGACTTACCAATGCCGATCGCTTTCAAAGAATGGGCCGTCACGGTGCGTGCCCTCGCCGAGGGCGAGCAGCTCGTCACCCTCCGCAAGGGCGGCATCCGCGAGGAGAACAAGCACTTCGAGCTCGAGCACGAGCGCTTCTTCCTCTACCCGACCTTCGACCACCAGCGCAACGACCTCGTTCGCCACTCCCACCATCCCGAGCTGCGCCGAGCGCTCGAGGAGGGCGTCTGGCCCGACGAGGAGCCGCCCCCGCGGGCGCTGATCCAGGACGGCGGCATCCCGCAGCCCGACCGGGTCCGGATCCGCGCCTGGGCCGAGGTCGCCGACCACTTCACGGTCACCGACCGCCGCGTCGTCGACGGCCTCTCGCCGTTCTACGTCTGGACCCCGGACTACGCCGAGAAGCGACTCAACTGGAAGCGCCGCCATCCGCTGCACGTGCTGCTGCTGCGGGTGCACCGGATCCCGCGCCCGGTCACCGTGCGCGTCCGCGACGAGTACCACGGCTGCCGCTCCTGGGTCGAGATCGACCGCGACCTGCCCTTCGAGGGCACCCCGGTGATGGCCGACGAGGAGTTCGACCGCGCCCGCGAGGAGATCCGAGGGCTCTGCGCCGAGCACGCCGAGCCCGCGCTCGCCTGCCAGCCGCTGCAGGCCACACACCCGTCCCCGTGCGAGCCTCGCTCGAGCGCCTGCTGTCCGGCGCCTCGAAGGCGCTGGTGCTCGGGCATGGGCGGCGGCGGCGACGTCGTCGGCGCCCTCGCCACGGCGCGGCTCTGCCAGGCCTTCGGGGCCGAGTTCGTGCTCGGCGGCGTCGCCTGGGAGCGCTGGCCGATCGACCCCCACCCGGGCCCGCGCGCGCTGGACGAGATCCTCGGGGGCGGGCCGCTGAGCTCCTGCGACGGTGCTCGCCGGCGAGCGGACGACGACCCCCGAGGGCGGTCCCGTTCGCCGAGTCGCGGATGGCCGGGTACCTGTGCTCGCCGACCGTCCTCGTCGACATCGGCGGCGGGCGCCGCGGCGACCGCCGCGGGCCTCGGCGAGGCGGCCGCGCGCGCTCGGCTGCGACCTGCTGGTCCTCGTCGACGTCGGCGGCGACGTACTCGCCCACGGCGACGAGCCCGGGCTCGCAAGCCCGCTCTGCGACGCCGTGATGCTCGCCGCCGGGGCCGAGCTGGCGGCCGAGCTGCCGGTGGTCGCCGCGCGTCTACGGCGCCGGCTGCGACGGCGAGCTGACCCCGGCCGAGGTGCGGCGAGCGGATCGCCGCCCTCGCCCGTGCCGGCGCGCTGCTCGGCACCTGGGGGCTGACCCCGGCGGTCTGCGAGCAGATCGAGGCGGCCGCCCAGGTCGTCCCCACCGAGGCCAGCATGATGGGGGTCCGCTGCGCCCGCGGCGAGACCGGCCCGGCCGAGATCCGCGGCGGCATGCGGCGCGGTCGAGCTGACCCCGCTCGGGGCGATGACCTTCTACTTCGACCCGCTCGCCGCGGTCGCCGCCGGCGCGGTGCCGCTGGCCGCGCGCGGTCCGCGGCACCCGCGAGCCTCGACGCGGCCCAGCGAAGCGCTGGCGGCGCTCGGCGTCCGGACCGAGCTCGACCTCGAGCGAGGCCCGGGCGCGGGGCGAGGAGCCGCTCGCCCCCGCGAGTAGCGGGCCGGTCGGGTACCGGCGCCACGGCGGGGGTCGCCCGCTAGGGTGGCCGCCGGAGAGGCCCGGTGCGGAGCAGAGCAACAACGATCGTCGCCCTGGCGGCGGCGCTTGCCGCGGCGCTGCCCGCGGGAGCGGCGCCGCTCCGCAACCGCAGCCCTACGGCGCAAACGACGGCGGCGGGTTCCGGATGATCCTCCCCCCGGGGACCAACGGCTTCGCCAACGTTCCCCAGCTGCTGGCCTTCCAGGCGGCGGGGTGCGCCCGCCCCACAACATCGACCAGCTGGCGCCCTACGCGACCTCGTCTTCGACTATCCGCGGCTGACGGGCTCGAACCTCGCTGACTACTTCCACGACGCCACCTTCGGCGTCCGTCCCGCGGACCTGGAGCGCACCTACAGCCCTCGCGACGACGTCACGGTGCAACGCGACTCGCTCGGCGTCCCGCACGTCTACGGGGCGACGCGCCGCGGTGCGATGTTCGGCCTCGGCTACGTCGGCGCCGAGGACCGCCTCTTCTTCATGGACGCGCTCCGCCACGCCGGCCGCGGCGAGCTATCCGAGTTCGCAGGGGGCGCCAACGTGCATATGGACGAGTCGGTCTGGGCCGACACCCCCTACACCGAGGCCGACCTCGAGCGCCAGCTCAACTCCCGCCCGCCGGGCATCCCCGAGCGACTCTTCAAGATCGGCCGCAGCGACGTCCGCAACTACGTCGCCGGCATCAACGCAGTACATCGCCGAGGCCCGCCTCGACCCCTCGAAGATGCCGGGCGAGTACGCGGCGATCGGCCGGCCGCTCGGGCCCGAGGACTGGAGGGCGACCGACGTGATCGCCACCGGCGCCCTCGTCGGCGGCATCTTCGGCAAGGGCGGTGGCAACGAGCTGACCGCGGCTGAGGTGCTGCTGGAGGCACGGAAGCGCTTCGGAAGCCGGGCCGGGCGCAGGGTCTGGAGCGACTTCCGCAGCATCGACGACCCGGAGGCGCCGACGACCGTCCACCGCGGCCGCTTCCCCTACATGCAGCGGGCGCGCAGGCCGAGGGGCGTTGCGCTGCCCGACCCGGGGACGCTGAACCGGGCGGAGGTGGTCGCCCGCCAGAGCGGCGCCGCCGCCACCGCACGGCGCTCGGCGGCGGCCGGGCTGCTCGCGGGGACTGGACCGCCTCTACCGGCGGATCGGCGGCCCTCCAGGCGCCTCCAACGCCCTGCTCGTCTCGGCGCGCGAGTCGAGCGGCGGCCGCTCGACGGCGGTCTTCGGTCCCCAGGTCGCCTACTTCGCTCCCCAGATCCTGATGGAGCAGGAGGTCCACGCGCCCGGGATCGACGCCCGCGGCGCGGCCTTCCTCGGCGTCAACCTCTACGTCCTTCTCGGCCGCGGGCGCGACTACGCCTGGAGCGCCACCTCCGCCGGCCAGGACCTCGTCGACACCTTCGCGGTGCCGCTCTGCGAGCCGGGCGGGGGGCGCCCGTCGCTCGCCTCGGAGGACTACCGGTTCCGCGGCCGCTGCCGGCCGATCGAGGTACCTGACGAAGACGATCTCCTGGACCCCGAACGTCGCCGACGACACCCCGCCCGGCTCGGAGACCCTGCGCACGCGAGCGGACGACGCTCGGCATCGTCATCGCCCGGGCCAGGGTCGACGGAGGCCTGTCGATCTTCACCAAGCTGCGTTCGACCTACTTCCACGAGGTCGACTCGGCGCTCGGGTTCTCGCACTTCAACAACCCCAGGTTCATGAACGGCCCGCGCCGGTTCCAGCGGGCCGCGAGCAGGATCAACTTCACCTTCAACTGGTTCTACGTCGACCGCGACCACATCGCCTACTTCAACTCGGGCTGGAACCCGGTCCGCGACGCCGCGCACCGACCCGAGCCTGCCGGTGATGTCCCGGTTCGAGTGGCGGCGGCTTCAACCCGCGGCGGCGGACCGCGGCCTTCACCCCGTTCGCGAGCCACCCGCAGGTGATCGACCAGGGTTACCTCTCGAGCTGGAACAACAAGCAGGCCCGCGGCTACCGCGCCGCCGACGACGAGTGGCAATACGGGCCGTCGTACCGCTCGGAGACCCTCGACGAGCGCATCCGCCCGCTGATCCGCGGCCGCGGCAAGGCGAGCCTGGTCGAGCTGGTCGAAGGCGATGGAGGGCGCGGCGACCGTCGACCTGCGCGGCCACACGGTCCTTCCCTTCGCGCTGCGGTGATGCGCTCGAGGCCGATCGGCAACCCGGCCCTGCGCCGGGCCGTCCGGCGGCTGGCCGCCTGGGCGAAGTCCGGGGCCCATCGCCGCGACGCCAACCGCGACGGCAGCTACGAGCACGCCGAGGCGATCCGCCTGATGGACGTCTGGTTCGAGCCCCTGATGCGGGCCGAGTTCGAGCCCACGCTGGGCCGCCGACTGTTCGGCGAGCTCGAGCGGATCAGCCTCCTCGACGACCGCCCCAACCTCCATCTCGGCTCCGCCTACAACGGCGGCTGGTACGCCTACGCCAACAAGGACCTGCGCACGATCCTCGGTCTTCCGGTCAGGGGCCGCTACTCGCGGGTCTATTGCGGGCGGGGACGGCTGGGCGCCTGCCGGGCCGCGCTCCTGCGCAGCCTCGAGTCGGTCCTCGGCAGCAACCCCTACGGCGAGAACTCGGGCTGCGGCGTCGGCGACGACCAGATGTGCTTCGACGCGATCCACTTCCGCAGCACCGGCGGCATCTCGCAACCCGACATCGCCTGGCAGAACCGCCCCACCTTCCAGCAGGTCGTCCAGGTCAAGCGACACAGATAGCGGCGGCCAGTAGTTACGAGCGTGCCGCCAGTTACCCTCGGCCGGTGGCCTGGGTCGAGACCGAGTCGCTCAGCTTCACCGCGCGGCACGACACCGGCGACTCCGCCTACGCGGAGCGCACGCTCGACCGGCTCGAGGACCTGCGGCTGCGGCTCGAGGACCGCTTCGAGGTCGTGCCCGGCGAGATCACGGTCGTCATCCACACCAACCCGGCCTGGCTCTCGATGGCCCATCCCTTCCTGCCGGCGGCGCGCTGGTCGGCGGCCCCGGCCGGACGCCGCTACCTGGCGGGGTGGCCGATGGCGGGCGAGCTGCACGTCCTCAACGACCCGCACATCGTCCGCCGCGCCGCCGGGCCCGACTCGCGCGAGGCGCTGCGCGGCACGGCGGAGCGCCTCTACGCCCAGCTCGTGATCGCCGCCAACAACCCGGACCTGCCGCCCTCGTGGACGCCCCGCCGCTTCGGGCGTTACCTGCGCTGGGCCTGGCTGGTCGAGGGGGGCGCCCAGTACTTCTCCCGCCAGGTGGGCCTCTACCGGGCCGCCGTGATCCGCCGCCTGCGCGAGGGGTCGCGGCCGTCGTTCCCGCCCTCCCGCCGCGACGCCGTGATCCTCGGCGGGACGATCTTCGACCTGCTCGAGAACGAGCGCGGGCCCGACGCCTGCCGGCTGCTGGTCTCGCGCCTGCGCCGCGAGGGCCCCGGCGCCAACCTGGAGTCGGCCTTCGACGCCTCGCTGCCCGAGGTCGAGGACGTCTGGCGGGACACGCTGCGGGAGATCTCGCGCCCGAGCGCCGCCTGAGCGGCCGCCGGCGTCAGCCCTGCAGCTGGTAGAGCAGCCAGACGATCGCGAACGCCGCGGCCAGGGCGACGAGGATCCAGAAGAGCAGCTGCGCCGCCGGGGTCCGCCCGGAGCCCGCCGCCAGGACGGCCTGCTCCTGCAGCTCGGTGCGCTCCTCCCCTTCGCTGATCAGCTGCTGGTCGCGAGAGCAGGTCGCGCGCCGCCTCGGCGCCGGCCTCGGGGACCATCACGTCGCGGGGGCCGGCGGCGAGGAAGTCGGGGACGTCGAAGCCGCGGCTGCGCTTGAGGATGCTGGGGATCCCCTCCTCGAGCAGCAGCCCCTGGATCAGCTCGCGCCTCGGACTGGTTGCGGGCGAAGGCGACCTTGACGGCTCACCGCGCGTGTACTGGGGCTTGACCTTGCGCAGCCGCTCGTGGGTCTCCGTCATCGGCTCCTCCCCGGTCCGCCCGGCGTAGACGAGCGGCATCCCGCAGTTCGAGCAGAAGCGCTCGCTGAGCGGGAAGGTGAGCGCGCAGCGCGGGCAGACGAGCGGCCCGGATCCGCCGGCCGAGGCTCCCTCGCCGCCCTCAGGAAACGTCGAGCTCGGCATCGCTGATCTCGCCGTCGCGGATCCAGAATCCCTTCAGGTCCGGGCCGCTCGGGGTCGGCGAGCGAGACGATCACGTAGACCGCGTCGGGCCAGCCGGCGAGGTTGACGTCGGTCTGCGAGGGATAGGCGGCGCTCCTCGTGTGCGAGTGGTAGATCCCGACCAGCTCCTCCCCCGCCTCCTCGATCTCGCGCATCAGGCGGAACTGCTCACCGGCGTCGATCGAGTAGCGCAGCGGGCTTGCCTCGGCGTTGGCCGCCCGGTAGACGCGTCGGCGGCGGACCCGTCGCGCCGCCGATCATCCCGCAGCACTCGTTCGGGGCGTCCTCGCGGGCGTGGGCGACCATCTCGTCGACAAGCGACCGGGGGACCTTCATCCGTTCGAGGCTAGTAGAAGAAGGTCTCGGGCGGGCGCGGCGGCTCGCGGAGGTCGGCCCCGCCGTCCGTGCCGAGCAGGGACGGGTCGTCCTTGCCACGCTCCCAGAGCAGGTCGTCGAGCAGCGGCGGCTCGACCCCCGCCTCGAGGGCGACGTCCTTGAACGCCTCGCGGGTCGCGGCGCGCAGCGCGTCCGGCTCCTGGCCGGGCTGCGACCAGGCCCGAGCGCAGCGCCAGTCGCATCAGGACGTTGTCGGCGCACACCTCCCAGCTCTCGGGGATCGCGGACCTCGAGCCAGCCGCGGCGGGCGGCGATCTTGGCGAACAGCTGGCTCTTCTTCTGCAGCGGGTCCGAGTAGGCCTCGAACCCGGCGAGCCGGGCCAGCAGCCCCTCCTTGCCTCCGAGCCGACCCGCGGCCGACTCGATCAGCCTCTCGGCGGAGCCGTCGTAGCGGTCCAGGAGCCCCGCGCGCAGGTCGCGCCAGAGGCGGGCTCGCAGCGCCGGCCCCCGCGATCGTCTCCTCCGCCGCCCGGAAGAGCTCCTCGACCTCGTCCGCGCCGACCGCCCGCAGGGACCCGGCGCT
Organism: uncultured Actinomycetes bacterium; assembly: GCA_963720015.1. Taxonomy (GTDB): domain Bacteria; phylum Actinomycetota; class Thermoleophilia; order Solirubrobacterales; family 70-9; genus DATFPK01. Next base: position 82,683 of record CAVREA010000003.1, read on the forward strand.
CAGTGTCCCCGGCCGCAACCGCTCGGCCAGGCAGCCGCTGTGCCAGAGGATCTCGCTGCCGTCGTAGGGCCCCCGCCCGCCGACGAGGTGCGGCCGCGCGTATCCGGTGCGGTGGTCGATCGCGCAGAGGAAGAGCGCCGCGTCCGGGCCGGGACACTCGGCGAAGGTTGGCGGCTCGTAGCCGCGGCCGCGCAGCGATCGCGGATCAGCTGCGGGCCGGCGGGGAAGCGGGCTCGGTGCGCCGCTCACCACCAGACGGTCGAGTCGATGTCCTCGAGCTCCTCGATCGGCTTCGTGTAGACGCCGGAGGAGAGGTACTTCCAGCCGTCGTCGGGGATCAGGAAGACGACGTTGCCGCCGTCGAGCTCGCCGGCGATCCGGACCGCGATCGCGGCGACCGCGCCGGCGGAGACTCCCGCGAAGATGCCCTCCTCCTCGAGCAGCCGCTTGGTCCAGACGATCGCGTCCCGGTTGGAGACCATGATCTTCCGGTCGAGCACCGAGAGGTCGATGATCGGCGGGATGAAGCCGTCGTCGAGGGAGCGCAGCCCCTGGACCAGCTCGCCCTGCATCGGCTCCGCGGCGACGATCAGCGTCTCGGGGTCCTCCTCCTTGAGCCGGCGTCCGTTGCCCATCAGCGTGCCGCCAGTGCCGAGCCCGGCGACGAAGGCGGCGACGCCGTCGAGCTCGTCGAGGATCTCGACCGCGGTGCCCTCGTAATGGGCGCGGGGGTTGGCCTCGTTGCCGTACTGGTAGGGCATGTAGTAACTGCGGGTCCTCGGCCATCTCGAGCGCCAGCTCGACCGCGCCGTTCGACCCCTTCGCCCCCTCCGAGTAGACGATCTCGGCGCCGTACATGCGCAGCAGCTGGGTGCGCTCCTCGGTGACGTTGTCGGGCATCACGACCTTCAGCGGATAGCCCTTGCGGCGGCAGATCATCCCCAGCGAGATGCCCGGTGTTGCCGGAGGTGGGCTCGAGGATCGTCTGGCCCGGCTCGATCAGGCCGTCCTCCTCGGCGGACTCGATCATCGCCTTGCGCGACGCGGTCCTTGACCGAGCCCGTCGGATTGCGCCCCTCGAGCTTGGCGTAGATGCGCACGCCGGCCTTCGGCGAGAGGCGGGGAAGCTCGACCAGCGGCGTATTGCCGATCGACTCGATGATGTTCGAGAAGCGCCCGCCGCAGGGCCTGTTGAGAAGTTCGTCGTGTGGCATGGGCCGGGTCGAAGACCTGCTTCAAAAAGTGTAGTGGAGGGGCCCGGGGCGTGGGCCGCCTCGTCGGTATGTTGCGGGCGAGGCGAGCGTCCGGCTTCGCCCCGCGACATGCACGAAATGGAGGAATCCGAATGAACAGAAGTCCCGGCTTTGGGCCGCGATCATGGCGCTGGCGCTGGTAATCGGCAGCCTCGCGCTCGCGAGCTGCGGCGATGACGACGACGAGACCAGCCACCGGAGGCGACACCGGCGCGACGACCGGAGGAGCGACCGGCAGACCTCGGCCTGAAGTCGAGGAGGGCAAGCTGCTGGTCGGCACGGACACCCGTACCCGCCCTTCGAGATCGGCCACCCGCCGGACATCACGGGCTATGACATCGAGATCCTGAACGAGATCGCGAAGCGGCTCGGGCTGGATGTCAAGTGCCAGGACACCGCCGTTCCACACGATCTTCCGTCGACCTCGCCCAGGGCAAGTTCGACATGGTCGCCGCCGCGTCAACGATCACTGCCCGATCGCGAGCAGACTGTCGACTTCTCCGATCCCTACTACCTGACCGCCGCAAGCGTTGGTCGTGCATGCCGGGGTCGCGACATCAGACGGTCGACGACCTCGGCGGGAACACGGTCGCCGCCCAGAGCGGGACCACGGGCGAGATCTACGCGAACGACAAGACCGATGCCTCCGAGGTCCGAGGCTACCCGCAGGGCCCGGACGCGATCAATGCCCTCCGCGGGGGACAGGTCGACGCGGTGATCATCGACTTGCCGGTCGGCCCAGGACGCGGTCAAGAAGCAGGGTGGGATCGAGATCGCGCAACGCGATCCCGACCGACGAGCTCTACGGGTTGCCGGTGCCAGCAGGACAACGACGCCCTGCGCGAGGCGGTCAACAAGGAGCTGGCCGAGATGAAGAAGGACGGCGCCTCAACAGGATCTACCAGAAGTACTTCAGGGAGCAATCCGCCGGCCGTCGGTCGATCGAGGGCACGCACGAGCCGGAGTGAGTCGCTTCGGACTGAATCAGCAGCGCGAGGAAAGGGCGCCCACGGGCGCCCTCTTCCTCTTAGCGTCACTGCCGCCGCGCATGGCCCCGAGCAGAGGAGAAGACGATGGACGTGATCAGAGCAGCAGTACTTCGACTTCAACCTGATGAGCGACAACTTCGACATGATCATGGAGGGGTTCTGGCAGACGATTCAGCTTTCGCTGATCGCGGGGGCGCTCTCCCTTGTCTGGGGCCTCGTGCTCGCGCTGCTGCGACAGCTTCCCGGCAAGCCGCTGGCTCCGGCCAGTGCGGGCGACGATCGCCTACGTCGACGCCTTCCGCGGGATCCCCTTCCTGCTCGTGCATCCTGCTGCTCTCGCGCGGCCTCGGCGCGCTCACAGCCCAGGGCCTGATCCCGGATTCGATCGGCATCCCGCAGTGGTTCGGGAAGCCGGCCAACTTCTGGACGGGATCTACGCGCTGACAATCACCTACGGCGCCTACATGGCCGAGGTCTACCGGGCCGGCCTCGAGTCGGTGCCGCGCGGCCAGATGGAGGCCGCGCGCTCGCTCGGCATGAGCCACGGCGGGGCGATGCGCCACGTGGTCGTGCCGCAGGCGGTGCGCAAGGTGATCCCGCCGCTGCTCAACGACTTCATCGCCCTGATGAAGGACACCGCGCTGGTCAGCGCGATCGGCTTCGTCGAGGTCGTGCGGGCCGGCACCGACGTGCAGATCAAGACCTTCAACAGCTCCGGGCTGATGCTCGGCGCGATCCTCTTCCTGCTGATCACGATCCCGCTCGCCCGCCTCGTCGACCGGATGATCGCCGGCCAGCAGGCGAAGATCCAGCGGGCAATACCCTGACGATGATGGCCGAACGCTGCTCGAGCTGAGGGGGATCCACAAGCGGCTTCGGCGACCTGCACGTCCTGCGCGGGATCGACCTCAAGGTCGCGCGGGGCGAGGTCGTCTGCGTCATCGGTCCCGAGCGGCTCGGGGAAGAGCACGCTGCTTCGCTGCATCAACCTGCTCGAGCCCCCGGACGGCGGCCAGATCCTGCTCGAGGGCACGGAAGCTCTCCGAGGCGAAGTCCGACGGACGATCGTCAATTACGTCCGCCGGCGGATCGGGATGGTGTTCCAACAGTTCAACCTGTTCCCGCACAAGAGCGCGATCGGCAACGTGTCGCTCGCCCCCGCCGACTGTGCTCGATCGGTCCGAGCTGCCGAAGCCGCGGAGCGAAGAGCGAGCCCTGCTCGAGCGCGTCGGGCTCGCCGACAAGATCGACGAGTATCCGGACCGCCTCTCGGGCGGCCAGCAGCAGCGGGTGGCGATCGCGCGGGCGCTGGCGATGGACCCGCAGGTGATGCTCTTCGACGAGGTCACCAGCGCGCTCGACCCGGAGCTGGTCAAGGAGGTCCTCGACGTGATGCGAGAGCTGGCCGGCGAGGGTATGACGATGATCGTCGTCACGCACGAGATGGGGTTCGCCCGCGAGGTCGCCGAAGCCGCGTCGCCTTCATGGACGGGGGTGATCGTCGAGCAGGGCACGCCCGATGAAGTTCTCGGACAATCCGCGCGAGGAGCGCACGAAGCGCTTCCTCGGCCTGGTGCTGGAGCACTGATGAAGAGCCGGCGCAGGAAGAGCTGGCAGACCTAGTCGGCGACGTGCTTGCCCTTGTGCCGCTTCTGATCCTGGCGGGGTTCTTCTTTGCCGCCGATATCGTCGCAGGCGGGGTCACGTTCACGCTGCTGACCGCGGTGCTCTTCTGGCTCACCGTGATCCGCACTCCCGCGGTCCGGGAGCCGGCCGAACCTTCGGCCCCCCCGCCGGAGGCCTAGCGACCCTGTCGCCACCCCGCCGAGGGTGCGCCGGCGGTAGCTCCGGCGACGCCAGATGCACACTCGGCGGTTTGGAGGGCGGGCTACTGGCCGCCTGCCATCGCCGGCAGGATCACCACCGTGTCGCTCGCCGGAGACCGAGGTGTCGAGCCCGTCGAGGACGCGCACGTCCTCGTCGTTGAGGTAGACGTTGACGTAGCGGTTGAGGTCGCCCTCGGCGCCGAAGAGCTGCGCCTGCGTGTCGGGGTGGGCTCGCGCGAGCGCGCGCAGCACCTCGCCGACGGTGGCGCCCTCGGCGCCGACCTCGGCCTCGCCGCCGGTGTGCTGGCGCAGCACGGGTGGGATCTTGACGGTCGCCATCGGCGGCTAATCCTATATGAGATGAATCGCGGCGGGCGGCTCAGGCCAAAGCGCCCGGCTGGCCGGCTGCAGAAGAGCTCGTAGTCGGGGAACTTGCCCATCTCCGACTCGGTCGATCTCGGCCGCGTCGGGCCCGCAGATCGGGCAGTCGGGGTCGCGCCGGACCTTGAGCTCGGTGAAGCGGGTGCCGAGCGACTCGTAGAGCAGCAGGCGGCCGATCAGCGGCTCGCCGATCCCGGCGGTCAGCTTGATCACCTCGTTCGCCTGCAGCAGGCCCATCAGGCCGGCCATCACGCCGAGGACGCCGGCGGCGCCGCAGCTGGGCGCCATCTCAGGCGGCGGCGGGGTCGGGTAGAGGCAGCGGTAGCAGGGGCCCTCGAAGGGGACGAAGGTGGAGATCTGGCCGTCGAAGGCGAGGATCGATGCGGAGACGACCGGCTTGCGAAGGCGCACCGAGGCGTCGTTGAGCAGGTAGCGGGTCGGGAAGTTGTCGACGCCGTCGACGATCACGTCGTAGTCGCCGATCACGTCGAGGATGTTCTCGGGCGCCGATCCGCTCGCGGTACTCGACGACGTCGACGTCGGGGTTGAGCGCCTCGATCTGGATCCGTGCCGACTCGGTCTTCGGCGTCCCGACGCGGTCGGTGGTGTGGATCACCTGGCGCTGCAGGTTGGACTCGTCGACGACGTCGTCGTCGATGATCCCGAGCGTGCCGATCCCGGCGGCGGCGAGATAGAGCGCTGCCGGCGAGCCGAGGCCGCCGGCGCCGATCAGCAGCACCTTCGCGTTCAGCATCTTGAGCTGGCCCTCGACCCCGACCTCCGGGAGAAGCGTGTGCCGCGAGTAGCGCATCCGCTGCTCGGCGGTCATCCCCTCCGGCTCGACGACCGGCAGCCCCTGCTCCTGCCAGGCGAGGATGCCGCCGGCCAGGTGGGCGAGATTCGTGTAGCCGAGGCCGGCGAGCTCCTCGGCGGCCTTGGCGGAGCGGTTGCCCGAGCGGCAGTAGAGGATGACGCGCTGGTCGGGATCGGGAGCGAGCTCGTCGATGCGGGCCGCGACCTCGGCCGGGCGGCACCAGCTCGGCGCCCTCGATGTGGGCCTCGGCGTACTCGTGCGGCTCGCGGGTGTCGAGCAGCACGGCCTCGCCGGCCGCTATCTCGCGCTCGAACTCGGCGGGGCTGAGGTCGGCGTCGAACCGCCGCGGTGGTCTCGGTGCTGGCCATCGGCTTTCTGAAATCTCCTAAATCCGGGTCGGAATTGACGGGTACTGTTTCAGAATAGCACTTCAGAAAGTGAAGTATTGAAGAGGAAAGACGGGCCGCCCCGTGGGGGGCGACCCGCGCTGCCTTCTTCCTATGTGTGTGGAAATTCGCTGCTGCGTGAAATTCGCTTGCCAGGTGACCTTCCTAGCCGAGGGCTCGGGCGCATCTGCCGCAGCCGGCGGACGCGCTCCTCGATCGGCGGGTGGGTCGAGAACAGCTTGCCGATCCCCTTGCCGGAGAAGGGCTTGACGATGTAGAGCGGCTCGGCGGCCTGGTTGACCTGCATCGGCATCGCCTTGGCGCCCTCCTCGAGGCGCAGCAGTGCGCTCGCCAGCGACTCGGGGTTGCCGCAGATCTCGGCGCCGCCGGCGTCCGCCGCGAACTCGCGCTGGCGCGAGATCGAGAGCTGGATGATCGACGCTGCGATCGGCGCCAGCAGGACCAGCGCCAGCGAGGCGACCAGCCCGAACGGCGAGTCGTCGTCGCCGCCGAACCAGAGCAGCATGTAGCCGAGGTAGGTGATCGCCGCGCCGATCGTCGCCGCGACCGACTGGATCAGGATGTCGCGGTGCTTGACGTGCGCGAGCTCATGGGCGAGCACGCCGCGCAGCTCGTCCTCGGAGAGGAGCTGGGTGATGCCCGCGGGTCACCGCCACCGCCGAATGCTTCGGGTTGCGGCCCGTTGCGAAGGCGTTCGGCTGGTCTGGCCGGGATCATGTAGAGGCGCGGCATCGGCAGGTCGGCACGCGTGGTCAGCTCGCGGACGATCTGGTAGAGGCGCGGGGCCTCGACTCCTCAGATCGGCTTGGCGCCGCTCATCTTCAGCGCCAGCTTGTCGCTGAAGAAGTAGGAGCCGAGGTTCATCAGCGCGGCAAGAAGAGGAACAGGAGCGCCGTGCTGCGAGCCGCCGATCGCGAAGCCGATCGCGACGAACAGGCCCGACAGCGTCGCCAGCAGGATCGTGGTCCGGAGCGTCGCTCCGAAGGTCGATCGCTTGGTGGTGGTCATTTCAGTCTTTGCTCCTGTGGGATGGGATCGAATGCTGGAGCAATTGTCGCCCGGCAGGCGTGAAATTGGCCATAGGGGGCGCCCCCCATAGGTTCCCGGTCCACCCCCCAGCCCCTCCGCACCCGGCCGTAGGCTTCGTGCGTGCGCCGCCGCGACGCTCTTCACGCAGGTGGTCGCGCTCAACGCGGCGCTGATCTGCCTGGCGGCGCTGTTCGCGGCGACCCTCGTCGGCCTCGAGCTCGCCGAGACGGGCCGCGTCGCGCTGGTCGTCGGCTCGGCGGCGGCGATCAGCCTGATCGTCAACCTCGTCGTCCTGCGGCGCCGCTTCGAGCCGCTCGAGAACCTGATCGAGGAGATGGAGAAGGTCGACCTGAGCAGGCCCGGGGCCAACCTGCCCCCCTCGATCGACGGCAAGGCGGAGACGGAGGAGGTCGAGCGGATCGAGCTGGCGTTCCTGCGAATGATGCGGCGGCTCGAGGCCGAGCGGCGGCGGGCGGGCACGGCCGCGCTGCGGGCCCAGGAGGAGGAGCGGGCCCGGGTGGCGCGCGACCTGCACGACGAGGTGAACCAGTCGCTGACCGGGGTCCTTCTCCGCCTCGAGGCGGCCCGCGACGGCGGCGCCGCCGGAGCTCGAGCCGAGGAGCTGGCCGAGACCAAGGCGCTCGCCAACCAGGCGATGAACGAGCTGCTCTCCCTCGCCCGCCAGCTGCGGCCGACGGCGCTCGACGACCTCGGCCTCAAGGCCGCGATCGGCGGCCTGGTCGAGCAGCTCGGCGGGCGGGCGAGATCGCCGCCTCCCTCGAGGCCGACGGCGACTTCTCCGAGCTGCCCGACGACGTCCAGCTGGTCGTCTACCGGGTCGCCCAGGAGGCGCTCTCCAACGCGGCCCGCCACAGCGGCGCCGAGCACGTCCGGGTCCGCCTGCGCCGGCTCGGCGACGGGGTCGAGCTGGAGGTCTCCGACGACGGCCGCGGCTTCGCCTTCGCCGAGGCCGAGGCCGGGCTCGGCCTGGCCGGGATGCGCGAGCGGGCGCTGCTGGTCGGCGGCGAGCTGACGATCGAGTCGCGGCCCGCGCGCGGCACGACCGTCCGGCTCCAGGTCGACTGAGAGACTTGTCCAGATGCGAGTCCTGATCGCCGACGACCACGGCATCGTCCGCTCCGGGCTGCGGCTGCTGCTCGAGCGCCAGCCCGACATCGAGGTGGTCGCCGAGGCGGCCGACGGCGCCGAGGCGCGCGAGATCGCGGTCCGCGAACGCCCCGACCTGGCGATCCTCGACGTGAAGATGCCGAAGCTGACCGGGCTGCAGGCGACCCGCGAGATCAAGCAGCAGGCCCCCGAGGTCGCGATCCTGATCCTCTCGATGCACGACGACGAGCGCTACCTGTTCGAGGCGCTCAAGGCGGGCGCGTCGGGCTACGTGCTGAAGACACAGGCCGACACCGACCTGCTCGCCGCGATCCGGGCGGTCGAGCGCGGCGAGCCCTTCCTCACCCCGGAGGCCCAGCAGGCGCTGATCCAGGACGTGCTCGAACGGGGCGCGCGACGGCGGCGAGGAGCTGACCCCGCGCGAGGAGGAGATCGTCAAGCTCGTCGCCGAGGCCCACACGACGAAGGAGATCGCCGAGATCCTCCACCTCTCCGAGAAGACCGTCGAGAACCACCGCGCCAACGCGATGCGAAAGCTCGGCATGCGGGACCGCGTCGAGCTGGTCCGCTACGCGATCCGCCGCGGCCTGATCGAGCCTTGAGCACGCCCGAGTTCGTCGCGGTCGGAGACGGCGAGGAGCTCCTGGTCCGCCCGATCTCGCCCGGTGACAAGGACCGCCTTGCCGGCGCCTTCGACAGGCTCAGCCCCGAGTCCCGCTACCGCCGCTTCTTCGCCCCGCTGGAGCGGCTCATCCGAGCAGGACCTCCGCTACCTGACCGAGCTCGACCACCACGACCACGAGGCGTTCGTCGCGATCGAGCCGGGCACGGACTGCGATCGTCGGAGTCGCCCGCTACGTCCGCTCCGAGCGACCCGTCCGAGGCGGAGGTCGCGGTGGTCGTCGCCGACCCCTGGCAGGGTCGCGGGCGTCGCCACCGCACTGCTCGACCGGCTCGTCGACCGTGCCCGCGAGGAGGGCATCGACCATTTCGTCGCCCTCGTCCTCAGCGACAACACGACGCGCTCGAGCTGTTCTCCAGCCTCGCCTCCGCCGAGTCGTGGCGCGGCGCAGCGGCTCCGGCCAGACCGAGCTGGTGATCGAGCTGCCGCAGCCAGGCCGTCTGCGCGAGTCCCGCCTCGGGCGGGTGCTGCAGGCGGTCGCCCGCGAGCGCTCCGATCGTCAACCCATGGCGGGTCTTCCGGGAGGCGATCGGGAAGCGGCCGACGGCCGAGATGAGGCTCCCGCGCGAACCCGGGGAGTAGCTTTATCCGACCAATTGGCTAGGATTTAGGCGATGCTGTTCTCGACGAAAGCCGAGTACGGGGTTCGGTTGATGGTCGAGCTGGGCCGCCAGCCCGGCTCCACGCCGATCGCCCTGAGCGCCGTCGCCGAGGCCGAGCGCCTGCCGCTCTCCTACCTGGAGCATCTCGTCGCCAAGCTGCGCAACGCCGGTCTCGTCAACTCCACCCGGGGCGCCCACGGCGGCTACCGCCTGGCGAAGCCCGCCGAGGAGATCACCATGGACGAGGTCGTCGAGGCGCTCGAGGGGCAGATCGCCCCGATGGAGTGCTTCCACGAGACGCCCGAGGGCAAGGTCCTCTGCTCGCACGAGGTCAACGCCGACCACGATGCCTGCGCGACCAAGCTGCTCTGGACCAGGGTCCAGGGCGGCGTCACCCGGGCCCTGGCCGGAACCACTCTCGCCGAGCTCGTCGAGTTCACGGGAGCGCCCGCCGCCGGCGACCGCGAGCCCGCCGTGAGCAGCGTCGCCTAGGCGCGGGCACCGACAACACCCGAAGCTGAAACGGAGAACGATGGCTGAGCTTGAGATCCGCAACCTGCATGTGAGCGTCGAGGACAAGGAGATCCTCCGCGGTCTCGACCTGACGGTCGAGAAGGGCAAGATCCATGCCCTCATGGGCCCCAACGGCTCGGGCAAGTCGACGCTCGCCAACGCGATCATGGGCCACCCCGCGCTCGAAGTCAGCGAGGGCACCATCGCCTTCAACGGCGAGGACGTCACCGAGGCCGACCCCGATGAGCGTTCCCGCGCCGGGCTCTTCATGGCGTTCCAGTACCCGGTGGCGATCCCGGGCGTCTCCGTCAGCAAGTACCTGCGGATGATCCTCAACGCCCAGCGCGAGGCGCGCGGCGAGCCCGAGCTCAAGATCAAGGAGTTCGCTCAGATCGCCCGCGAGGCGATGGACCTGGCGAACATCCCCCAGGACTTCTCCAGCCGCTATCTCAACGACGGGTTCTCCGGCGGCGAGAAGAAGCGGATGGAGCTGCTCCAGCTCGCCCTGCTCAAGCCGCAGATCGCCGTCCTCGACGAGACCGACTCGGGGCTCGACATCGACGCCCTGCGGACCGTCGCCGACGGCGTCAACCGGCTCTCCGGCCCCGACATGGGCGTGCTCATCATCACCCACTACCAGCGGATCCTCCACCTGGTCAAGCCCGACTTCGTGCACGTCATGTACGAGGGGCGGATCGTCAAGCAGGGCGGCCCCGAGCTGGTCTCCCTGCTCGAGAAGCGCGGCTACGGCTGGATCGGCGAAGAAGTGGAAGCGGCGGGAGCGGCCGCGTAGCGGCGAGGGCCGGGATGGAGCCGCTGGCAACCAGAGGCGACGCCCGCAGCGGCGAAGCCGCGCCGGCTGAGCCCTTCCCGATCGAGAAGGTGCGGGCGTCCTTCCCGGCGCTCGAACGCGAGGTCCACGGCCGTCCGGTCGCCTATCTCGACAGCGGCGCCAGCGCGCAGCGCGTGCTCGCCTCGATCCAGGCGGTCGACCGCTACGAGCGGGCCCACCATTCCAACGTCCACCGCGGCTCCCACACCCTCTCGGCCGAGGCGACCGCCGCCTACGAGGGCGCCCGCGCCACCGTCGCCGACCACATCGGCGCCGCCGACCGCCGCGAGCTGATCTTCGTCCGCAACGCGACCGAGGCGATCAACCTGGTCGCCCGCGCATGGGGGGACGCCGAGGTCGGCTCCGGCGACCGCATCGTCCTCACCGAGATGGAGCACCACTCCAACATCGTTCCCTGGCAGCAGCTCGCCGAGCGCAGCGGCGCGGAGATCGACTGGGTTCCCGTGACCGAGGCGGGCGCCCTCGACCTCGACGCGCTTGCCGGTCTGCTCGAGCGCCGGCCGAAGCTGGTCGCGGTCACCCACGTCTCCAACGTCCTCGGTACCGAGAACCCGCTCGCGGAGATCTCGCGCCTCGCCCACGAGGCCGGCGCCCTCGTCCTCGCCGACGGGGCACAGGCGGCGCCGAAGATGCCGGTCGACGTCGCCGGCCTCGGCGTCGACTTCTACGCGCTCACCGGCCACAAGGCCTACGCGCCGACCGGGATCGGCGCCCTCTGGGCCCGCCTCGACCTGCTGCGGGCGATGCCCCCCTTCCTCGGAGGCGGCTCGATGATCCGCAAGGTGACCACAGCGGGCACGACCTTCGCCGAGCCTCCCGCCCGCTTCGAGGCCGGCACGCCGGCGATCTCGCAGGCGATCGGGATGGCAGCCGCCTTCCGCTGGCTCGACTCGGTCGGGATGGACGCGGTCCGCGCCCACGAGGAGCAGATCGCCGCCTACGCCCTCGAGCAGCTCGCCGAGGTGCCCGGCCTGCGCACCTTCGGGCCTCCCTCCTCCCCCGGCCGCCTCGGCCCGGTCTCCTTCGAGATCGAGGGCATCCACGCCCACGACGTCTCCGAGATCCTCGACCGCCACGGGGTCGCAGTCCGCGCCGGCCACCACTGCGCCCAGCCGCTGATGGAGCGGTTCGGGATCGCCGCAACGGCGCGCGCCAGCTTCGGCGTCTACACCACCGCGGAGGAGATCGACCGCCTGGTCGAGGGCCTGGCCGACGCCCGCGGCGTCTTCGGCCTCTGAGGCGCGCCCCTGGCTCTCAAGCCGGGGCTCACTGCTGGATGATGTAGACGGCTCGCTGTTTGGGGAAATGCACGACCGCCGGCTGCGACGCCCGATAGCGGCGCAGGACGAAGGGGCCCTCGCGGATCACCGGGGCGGTGCGGAATCCGGGCGGGGGCTGGAAGTCGACGGTGCCGTCATGGGGCATCGTGCAGTTGCCTCCCCACCAGCAGAGGTCGCCGACGTCGGGGCGGCTGTACTCGAGCAGGGCCACTTCGGCGACCCGGGCCGAGCGGTCGAAGCTGCGGTGCGATCCCCCCAGGTAGCGCAGCAGCGGCAGGCCGTGCCGGGTGCCGGGGACCGCGATCATCCTCTTCACCGGGGCCTGTCCGAGCACCTCGGCGCCGGTGCGCCAGTCGGTGCGCTGCAGCTCGACCTCGGTCTTGAAGGCGAAGACGAAGCCGAGCGACCCGGCGCAGACGAGGGCCGCCGCGGCAAGACCCGCCTGCCGCGCGGAGAAGGCGATCGCGACCGCGGCGCAGGCGGGAATCCAGAGCGGCAGCAGATAGCGCGCGATCAGGAAGTCCTCGCCGGTCAGGGCGGCGGCGATCGCCAGCAGCAGGCCCCCGAGCGCCAGGCCGGCCCCGACAGCTGCCCGCCCGCGAATGGCGGGAGGGCCGAGCCAGACCAGCACCGGGGCCGCCGCCAGGCCTGCGAGAACCAGCAGGGCCGGGACCCACGGCAACCCGTAGCCGAGACCGAGGGCGAACACCTCGCCCACCTGGAGGACGCGGTCGCCGAAGGGCAGGCCCCCGATCCAGGGGACGTTCCCGCCCTGGCCGACGAAGAGCGGCGCCAGCGCCAGGGTCGCGGCGGCGACGGCGGCGCACGCGATCGCCACCCGGCGGCGCGATTCGGGCCGGCGAAGAAGGAGCCAGGCGGCCTCCGGCGCAATCAGCATGCCCGCGAAGGGGTGGGTGGCGATCGCCAGCACCGAGGAGGCCGCCCACCCGGCCAGCACTCTGCGGCGGGGATCCTCGAGGGCGCGTGCGAAGAAGGCGAACGAGATCGCGGAGAAGAGGACCAGCAGCGCGTAGGGGCGTGCTTCCTGGGAGTACCAGACGAGCAGCGGGCTGGTTGCGGCAAGCGCCGCCGCGATCAGCGCCGCTCGCGAGGCCGCGAGGCTGCGGACCGCCAGGTAGACGACCGGGATCGTCACCGTGCCCGCAAGGGCGGAGAGGGTGCGCAGCCCCTCCTCGCTGTTGCCCGCGAGCTTGACCCAGGCCCAGGCGACGATGAAGTAGAGCGGCGGCAGGCCCTCGAGGTCGAGGACCGCGTCGATCAACGTCCCGAGGTCCTTGCCGGTGTGCGCCCAGGTGATCCACTCGTCGAACCAGAAGCCCTGGGTCACGAGGCCTGTGAAGCGAAGCGCCGCGCCGGCGAGCACGATCAGTCCGAGCGCGACCAGCTCGGCCCGCGGGGTTGCGGTGGGTGTTCTCCCTGTCGCCGGCATGGGCGGACAAGTGTGCCGGAGCGGGCCCGCTACCGTTCGCGTCATGGACGAGCTCTACCGCGAGCAGATCCTCGAGCATTACAAGCGCCCCCACAACTTCGGGCGCCTCGAGGACCCCGACCTCGAGTTCGAGGACTCCAATCCGTTCTGCGGGGACGAGCAGCACGTGACGATCCACCTCGACGACGAGGGCCGGGTCGCCGAGGTGGCGTTCGACGGCAAGGGCTGCGCGATCTCCACCGCCGCCACCTCCCTGCTCACCGACGAGCTCGTCGGCAAGACCCGGGACGAGCTGCTCACGCTGCCCAAGGAGTCCGTCCTCGACCTGCTCGGCATCGAGATCTCGGCAACGCGGATGAAATGCGCGCTGCTCGGGCTCAAGGTGGTCAAGGGCGCGGGGCTGGGCCAGCCCGCCGATTGGGAGGACGAGGGCGAGCGGGGCGACCCGGCAGAGGCCACCACCCTCTAGGCCTCCCGCTCAGCTCGGGCGCTCGCGGACGACCTCCGCTGCCGGCTTGTCGTCGCGCAGGCCGAGGAAGCGAGGATGGCGCAGCCGTCCATCCCGGGTCCACTCCGAGAAGGCGACCTGGGCGACGAGCCGGGGCTCGGTCCAGCGGGCGTCGCGGGGGACCGGGCGGATGTCGGCGAAGGGAGGGTCGGCGCGCTCGACCTCGCGCATCGCGGCGCCGAGGCTGCGCAGGGTGGCGTGGTCGAAGCCCGTGCCGACCTTGCCCGCGTAACGCAGGCGGCCCTCCTCCCAATAGCCGGCCAGGAGCGCGCCGAACTCGGTCCGCGAGCCCTTCGGCGCGGTGAAGCCGCCGATCACGAACTCCTGCTCGAAGCTGCACTTCAGCTTCAGCCAGTCGCGCGAGCGCCGGTTCACGTAGCGGCTCTCGGCCCGCTTGGCGATGACCCCCTCGAGGCCCTTCTCGCACGCCTCTTCGAAGAGCGCCTCACCGCGCTCGTTGACATGGGCCATGTAGCGAATCGGGTCCTCGAACCGGAACGCGCGGCGAAGCGCCGACTTGCGGGCCCGCAGCGCCAGCTCGCGCAGGTCGTGACCGTCGAACCAGACCAGGTCGAAGAGGTAGAGGTAGACCCGGATCCCGGTGCGCCGGGCGGCGTCCGGGCTCGCCAGCTGCATCCGCCCCTGGAGCCGGGAGAAGCTCGTCCTGCCGTGCTCGAAGGCGACGATCTCGCCGTCGGCGACGTAGGAGGGGCCATCGCGGGCCGTCAGCGCCTCCTCGAGCTCGGGATACGCCGCGAGGCGCTTGCGGGTGCGGGAGAAAAGGCGCACACGCCCCTCCTCGTGGAAGACGAGGGCGCGGATCCCGTCGAGCTTGCGCTCGAAGACCCAGGCGGGGTCGGAGAAGGGGCGCTCCGCGAGCGTCGCCTTCATCGGCTCGAACGGCTCGGGCGGGGTCGGTTCGGCGCTCCGCCTCTCGTCGCTCTCCTCCACCGGGCGCAGGCTATCCGCCCGGATTCCTCTCCCCCTCCGGGGTGCGTCCCCTCCTGACCGCTAAAATCCGACCCGGAAGCTAGGTTTTACGTCACGAGCATCACAAGGAGCGACCCGATCCCCGCGAAGACCACCATCCAAGTCTGCCCTGCCGCCGAGCTGGAGAGCGGCGAGATGCGCCTGGTCGAGCACGACGGCGTCAAGATCGGGGTCTTCAACTGCGACGGAGCGCTGCACGCGATCGAGGACCGCTGCTCCCACGACGACGGGCCGCTCGCGGAGGGCCCCTTCGACGCCGCCACCTGCACGGTCGAGTGCCCGCGGCACGGCTCGCTCTTCGACCTGACCAGCGGGCGTCCTAAAACACTTCCGGCGTACGCTCCCGTGCGCACCTTCCCGGTCGCGATCAGCGGCGACAACATCATCCTGGAGGTCGACTGACCCATGGCGACACCTGAAGTCCTTGCCGAGAAGCGCGACCTGGCCGACCTCAACGCCGACTACAAGGAGAAGTTCGGGTTCAGCGACCCCGAGACCGGCTACGCCTACAAGGCGCCCAAGGGCCTCTCGCGCGAGGTGGTCGAGTCGATCTCCGAGTACAAGGACGAGCCGCAGTGGATGCGGGACTTCCGCCTCAAGGCCTACAAGCACTTCGAGTCCCGCCCGACGCCGAAGTGGGGCGGCAACCTCGACACGATCGACTGGGACGACATCCACTACTTCGTGCGCGCCTCGGACCGCAACAGCCGCGACTGGAGCGAGGTCCCCGAAGACATCAAGAACACCTTCGACCGACTCGGCATCCCCGAGGCCGAGCGCAAGTTCCTGTCCGGCGTCGGAGCCCAGTACGAGTCCGAGGTGGTGTACCACCAGGTCAACGAGAAGCTCGAGGCCCAGGGCGTGATCTTCACCGACATGGACACCGCCCTGCGCGAGCACGAGGACCTGGTCCGCGAGCACTGGGCGACGGTGATCCCTCCCAACGACAACAAGCTCGCCGCGCTCAACTCGGCGGTCTGGTCGGGCGGCTCCTTCGTCTACGTGCCGAAGGGCGTCAAGGTCGACATGCCCCTGCAGGCCTACTTCCGGATCAACACGGAGAACATGGGCCAGTTCGAGCGCACCCTGATCATCGCCGAGGAGGGCTCTGACGTCCACTACATCGAGGGCTGCACCGCCCCGGTCTACTCGACCGACTCGCTCCACTCCGCGGTCGTCGAGATCGTCGCCAAGCCGAGCTCGCGGGTCCGCTACACGACCGTCCAGAACTGGTCCCAGAACGTCTACAACCTGGTCACCAAGCGGGCCATCGCCCAGGAGAACGCGACGATGGAGTGGGTCGACTGCAACCTCGGCTCGAAGCTGACCATGAAGTACCCGTCGATCTACCTGCTCGGCGAGGGCGCCCACGGAGAGGTCCTCTCGATCGCCTTCGCCGGCAACGGCCAGCATCAGGACGCGGGCGCCAAGATCATCCACGCGGCGCCGAAGACGACCTCGTCGATCTTCGCCAAGTCGATCTCCAAGGACGGCGGGCGCTCGACCTACCGCGGCCTGCTCGAGGTCGCCAAGGGCGCCGAGCAGGCGCGCTCGAAGGTCGTCTGCGACGCGCTCCTGCTCGACGAGGACTCGCGCTCGGACACCTACCCGACGATCCGGATCGACGAGAACGACGCCGACATCGGCCACGAGGCCTCGGTCTCGAAGGTCGGCGAGGAGCAGCTCTTCTATCTGCAGAGCCGCGGCCTCGACGAGGAGGAGGCCTCGAAGATGATCGTCAACGGGTTCATCGAGCCGGTGGTGAAGGAGCTTCCGATGGAGTACGCGGTCGAGCTCAACCGGCTGATCGAGCTGCAGATGGAGGGCTCGATTGGCTGAGGTCGCCACGAGCGAACCGGCCTGGCTTTCCGAGAGGCGCCGTCACGGCGCCTCTCTGGCGCAGGAGCTCCCCCTGCCCGACCAGAAGGTCAAGGGCTGGGAGTTCACCGACCTGCGGGACCTCGACCTCGACGGCTACGACAGCGGCCAGGTCGACGCCGTGCGCGAGGCGAGCGGCCTTCCCGAGGGCGTCGCCGTCCTACCGCTCGCGGAGGCGCTCGAGACCCACGCCGAGCTGATCGAGCGCCACCTCGGCTCGCTGGTCCCGGCGGAAGACCCGTTCGCGGCCCGCAACGACGCCGCCTGGACGAGCGGGGTCCTGGTCCACGTCCCCGCCGGCGTCGTGCTCGAGTCCCCGGTCCGCGTCGAGGTCCCGCTCGACGACGACGGCGCCGCCGTCCACTGGCGCACGCTGATCGTCCTCGACGAGGGCGCCGAGGCCGAGGTCTGGGAGCAATACTCCTCGGCCGACGACGATGTCGAGGCGCTGCTCAACTCGGTCGTCGAGCTCTCCGTCGGCCAGGCCGCGAGGCTGCGCTACGTCTCGACCCAGGACATCTCCGAGTCGAGCTGGATCTTCGCCACCCAGCGCGCCGAGGTGGGCCGGGACGGCGTCCTCGACTGGACGGCCCTGGGCTTCGGCTCGGGCCGCGGCAAGGTCCGCATGGAGACGAAGCTCGCCGGGCCCGGAGCCGAGGCGAAGGTGACCGGGGCCTACGCCGGCGCCGGCAGCCAGCACCTCGACTACGACACCACCCAGGAGCACGCCGCCCCCAACACCGTCTCCGACCTCGCCTTCCGCGGCGTCCTCGCCGAGCGCGCCACCAGCGTCTGGCGGGGGATGATCCTGGTCGACCCGGGCGCCCAGCAGACCGACGCCTTCCAGGAGAACCGCAACCTGCTGCTCTCGCGCGACGCACACGCCGATGCGATCCCGGGCCTCGAGATCAAGGCCGACGACGTCCGCTGCACCCACGCCGCCGCGATTGCCCAGATCGACCGCGACCAGCTCTTCTACCTGCAGTCGAGGGGCCTCACCGATGAGCACGCCCGCCGGCTCGTGATCGAGGGCTTCCTCGCTTCGCTCGTCGAGCGCCTCGCCGAGGGCGAGGTCCGCGACGAGGTGTCGGCCGCTCTCGAGCGCCGCCTCGGCGAGATCCTCGGCTAGCTCCCCGGCGCCCTAGCCGGCCGAGCCGATGGGCCCGCCGTAGCCGAAGCAGTTCGCGGGGCCGAGCTTGCCGCCGAACTTGCGCCAGGTGGCGCACCACTTTCCGCGGAAGGTCGGCTTGAACTGCCTGCGGAAGTTGATGTTCGACTTGTAGATGTCGCCGTCGGAGGTGCGCAGCCTGAACCGCTTGCACTGGCGGTTGCCGGTTGCCACGTGCCGAACGCAGAGCGTGTAGCGGCCGCGGAAGGAGAAGGTGTTGATGCCGAGGATGTAGCGGCCGGCGTTCGTCTTGCTGACCGAGGTGCAGTAGTCGCCGGTCGGGCTGCAGTAGCCGGAGAGAAGGGCCGCCTCGGAGCGGGTGGCGAAGACCGCTAGGAGGAGGACGGCGCTGATCAGCGCGGACACGACGGCGGCGTTTCGGCGGCTCTCAGTCATCGGACGTCCCTTCCCCGGTTACGTTCTCCTCGTCACCCACTTTACGCCCATCCCCGGCGGAGTCGCAGCGGGCGGCGCGGCGCTCCCGCAGGGTCGTGTGGACGATCGACCAGAGCACGACCAGCACGGGCGGGACGAACAGGACCCAGGTGTAGTGGGCGACGTGGGCGAGCGGCAGCGTCACCCGTTGGCCGCGGAGAGCAGGTAGAGGCCGAGGCAGGTGAACCCGACCATCACCGCGAGCATCCAGTACTGCGAGCGGGTGGCCTGCTGGTAGTCGCCCCAGTAGGCGATCGCCCGGTCGTGGGCGAGGGTGAGGCCGGTCACGTGCCCGATCACGAGCGCCGCCACCTGCACGTACCAGATCGCGTTGGAGCTGAGCAGGCCGTAGTCGATGCCGCCGGATGCCGTCCCGAAGAGGTCCGTGGTCCCGTTGCCGAGGGGGTCGGAGAGCAGGTAGGTGAACTGGGCCTGCTCCTGGAAGACGAAGAGGCTGAAGTAGTGGGCGACCAGGTAGGCGAAGGCGATCGGGATCAGGGTGTGGGCGAAGCCCGAGCGGAGGGCCGCGAACGAGGGGGCACCGCGCACCGTGCGCATGCCGCGCACGCCGAGCAGGTAGATCAGCGCCACCGCGCCGAGGCAGAGGGCCATGAAGAGCGTGTCGGTGAGGCGGAGCGCCGTGGTCAGGCCGAGACCCCGGTCGATCAGCCAGTCGAAGGTGTCCTCGACCGCGGACTTGAGCGCCCCCTCCTGGGCGCCGTCGAAGCTCGTCGTGCCGATCGAGGCGACCACCACCGCCACCGAGCCGGGAACCGTGGCCCAGCGGGTCGCGGCCGAGAACGGGCGGCGGCGGCCGAGGCGGCCGTCGCGGGCCTCGAACGGCCCCAGCGTCGAGAACATCCCGAAGTAGACAGAGAAGGCCTCGCCCCGGTCACACCACTTCTCGGTCCCGAAGAGGACCATCATCGCCAGCGTGTAGGCCGTGTAGACGATTGCCGCGACCGCCGTCGTCTCCGGATCGAGCCCGACCGAGACGCCGCCGCTGGCCCCGTAGACGATCTCGAGCCAGACGAATGCGATCAGCGCGATCGCCGCCGGCCAGCGGCCCACCCGCTCGGGGTAGGCGAGGTGGGCGGGCCTCTGCCCGACCAGCCGCGTGAACGTCGCCCCGCAGGCCCGCCCGATCGCACGCCAGGGGTTGAAGGCCCGGAAGACGTCGCCGAGGAAGACGCTGAGCAGCGGAAAGCCGAGCCAGGCCGTGACGAAGACGAAGGTGAGCGCGAAGTTTCGATCCGGGGCCACCGTTCCCTCGAGGCCCGCGTAGACCGCCACGCCCAGCAGGAAGACGCCGAGCGCGCCGCAGAGCGCGACGGTCACCGGGTGCAGCGCGGCCCGGGACAGCCGTTGGCCGAAAGGACGCCAGTCGTCGCGCTCGAAGCGCGGCTCGCGCCAGCCCACCGCGAGCGCGAAGAAGGAGACGATGAGCACGATCGAGGCGGCCCAGGCGAAGAGCCATTCCGGGATGGGCAGGTCCTGCCGCGCCGCGAGCGCATGCGCGAGTAACACCGGCACCGAGATGTCGGCGAGCATCAGCTCGGGTTTACGGTGATCTCGGCGAGTGGCTGAGCCTGCTCCTCGAGCTCGACCTCGTAGAGCCCGTCGAGGTCGGCCGGCACCGAGAAGGTGACCGAGCCGCCCGCGGCGACCTCCTTGCTGACGTCGTAGCCGTGGAGGTGGACCTCGTCGGCGACGTCGGAGCGGACCGTGAAGCGGATCGTGTCGCCCACCGTGAACTCGAGGTCGCGGACCCCGCCGACGGTCTCGCCGCCTTTGACCACGATCACCGGGACCTGCGGCTCGGCGGGCTTCTTCGGCTTGCCCGCACCATCGTCCGAGCCTCCCGGCTTCGCCGCCTCGGTGGTGACGGTGGTGTCCTCCCCGCCGTCGCCGGAGCCATCGTCCCGGAGGACGACGAAGAGGACGACGGCGAGGGCGACGAGAGCGACGCCGAGTCCGGCCCGGGCTGCGGTCGACTGCATCGGCGGCAGGCTACCGGGGCACGACCCTGATCGAGGCTATGCCGATCCGCGAGGCGGCGACGACGACCGCGAACTCGCCGCGGCGGGCGACCCGGAACGAGATTACGTCCCCGGATCCGACCTCCTCCTCGATCCCGTAGCCGGCACCGCAATCGTCGTCGGCGCATCGGTGACCACGCGGAAGCGAGCGCGGTCGCCCTGCCCGAAGCTGAGCCTCACAGGCCCGCTCGCGGGCGGTGCGCCACCCTCGATGCGAACCACCGGGACAGCCGCCGCGCCCTTCGCCTTCGGCGCGGCCCCCTGCCCCAGCCCGGCGCCGGAGAGCCGGGGGGCGTCGATCGTCTCCTCGCTGCCGAGGAAGAGGAAGGCCGTGATCGTCGCGACCCCGAGGACCACCCCGAGGGCGACGCCGAGGAGGCGGTCCCCGATCTACGCGACTCCGTCGAGCAGCCGCCAGTTGGCGCGGAAGGCCGCCTCGGCGGCCGCCACCAGCCGATCCTCGTCGCCGGCGCCGAGGTGGCGCTCGATCAGCTCGCGGCCCTCGGCGGCGTGCTCGACGTCGGCCTCCTCGTGGATCCGGAAGTAGGCGTTGCCGGGACCGTCGCCGATTCCGTAGTGCTCCTTCAGCCCCTCGCGCTTGGTGCGGGAGATCGCGGGCTGCCCGCTCTCGATCGCGTAGAGGCGGGCCATGCGCCCGAGGCGGTCGTCCTCGGCGGTCCAGGTCTCGACGCACTCGAGCGTCTCGGCGTTGGGAGCGACCCCGATCTCGCCGCCGACGGCGTCGACGAAGTTGTCCCAGAGGCCGACGTGCGCGGCCTCCTCCTCGGCGTGGCGGCGCAGCTCGGAGCGCTCCGCCTCGGGAGCGTCCTCGGCGACGCTCTCGCTCAGCCGGGCGATCGCGTCGGTCGCGTACCGGTACTGCCCGGAGTAGCGAGCGAGCTCCTCGCGGGTCAGCTCACCGGCGGACCAGCGGAGGTAGAAGGGGTGCTCGAGGACGTTCCATCTCGAACGGGCCTCTTCGATGCGCTCCCAGATGGCTTGACTCACGGATCTCCTCCTTATTGGCGCCGACCGGCCTGCCCGGCGGATGCTCGACTCGCGGGTAGGGCAGGATAGCGACCGCAGATGAGGCCTCCCCGCCCCGACATCGCCGCGCCCGAGCTCCCCCCGGGACTGGTCTGGACCGCCGAGCCGCCGCACAGCATGGCGGCGCTGACGGCGGCGGGGCCGGTCCTCGTCCAGTTCATTGACTTCGCCCAGCTCAACAGCGTCAGGGCCCTTCCCTACGTGATCGAGTGGGAGCGGCGCTACGCGGGCGCCGGGCTCTCCGTCCTCGGCGTGCAGGCGCCCCGGTTCGCCTTCGGCTTCGAGCCGGAGACCGTGGCCGCCGGGATCGGGCGGCTCGGCGTCGGCTTCCCCGTCGCGATCGACTCCGAGCGCCGGCTCTGGCTCGAATACGGGTGCAGGGGCTGGCCGAGCCTCTTCCTCTGGGGTCAGGGCGGGGCGCTGCGCTGGGTCCACTTCGGCGAGGGCGAGTACCTCGCCACCGAGGAGGCGATCCAGGCCGAGCTGCGCGAGGCGGATGCGCTCCGCTCCCTCCCCGAGCCGATGGCTCCGCTGCGGGCCACCGACGGGCCCGGCGTCAGGGTGATGCCGCCGAGCGCCGAGGTCTTTCCCGCCGAGGGGCGAGCGTGGACCGCGGCCGACGGCGCGGTGCTCGAGTTCGATTACGAGGCGGGCGGCGCCCATGCGACGCTCGATGGGGAGGGCGAGGCCAGCGTCGCGATCGACGGCGGCCCCCCGCGCGCGATCGCCGTCGAAGGTGCGGGGCTCTACGAGCTCGCCGCGCACGAGCGCCACGAGGCGCACTCGCTGCGGCTGACGCTGACGGACGGGGTCGGGCTCTGGTCGGTGAGCTTCGCCGCCGGGGTCCCGTGAGCGGTTCGCGCCCGCGCCGCTCGGGTAGGGGGAGGCGATGACCGCCGCCGCCCTTCTCGACGTCGACGGGACCCTCGTCGACACCAACTACCACCACGCGATCGCCTGGCATCGCGCCTTCCGCGCCCACGGGATCGAGCTGCCGGTCTGGCGCATCCACCGCAGGATCGGCATGGGCGGCGACCAGATCGTCGTCGCCCTCGCCGGCGACGACGCCGAGTCCGAGAGCGGCGAAGCGATTCGCGATGCCGAGAAGGAGTACTACGCGGAGCTGATCGGAGAGGTCCGCCCGCTGGCGGGGGCGCGCGGCCTGATCGAGGACCTCAAGGAGACCGGGCACGCCGTCGTGCTCTCGAGCTCGGCGAAAGAGGATGAGGTCGGCCGCTACCTGGAGATGCTTGACGCGCGCGACCTGGTCGACGGCTGGACCACCTCCGCCGACGTCGATGCCACCAAGCCCGCGCCCGACCTGATCGAGGCCGGGCTCGAGAAGGCCGGGACCCGCGATGCCGTGATGGTTGGCGACTCGACCTGGGACGTCCTCGCCGCCGAGCGGGCGGGGATCGGGACGGTGGCCGTCCTCACCGGCGGGTTCTCGGTCGAGGAGCTGCGCGAGGCCGGCGCCATCGCGGTCTTCGAGTCGGTCGCCGAGCTGCGCAAGCGCCTCGACGAGACGCCTCTCGGCCAACCCACCCCCGCCGAGTGATCAGAAACCCGGCCATATCCCCGATAACTCATCACTCGGTGGCGGGTGGAGGGGGTTAGAGGGTGGCGAGGAGGAGGATCGCGGCGGCGGCGTAGTCGATCGCGGGCTCCGAGGTGACGTAGTCGGCGCGCCGGTCCTCGTAGACGAGGTTCGAGTTGAAGGCGCGCAGCGCGCCCCCCGGGGTGAAGCCCTGGGCGCGAACCTGGCTGCGGGGCGCCGGGCCGCCGACGACCGCGCCCTCGGGGAGGCCCAGCCGCGGCGGGAAGACGAGCGCCCAGTGGTGCAGGAGCCTCGGAGGGGCCGGCCCGAGGCCGGCGACGAAGCTCGCGCCCCAGGCGTTGCGGCCGAGGAGGAAGTCGCGGGCGCCGGCCGCGATCCGCCGCCCCGGCCTGAAGCCGGCCCGCTCGGCGGCGAGGGCGGCCTGGGCGCCGAGGGCCGCGTTGACTCCTGTCGTGCCCCACTGGAAGTAGGAGGCGGGACCGAAGGCGTTGCGGCGGGAATAGTCGCGGGCCGCCGAGGCTCCGTCGCGGAGGAAGCCGCACGCCTGCCTGCGCGCCGCCCCGTCGCCTAGCGGCGGAGCGCCGAGCGCCCCGCAGATGTCGGCGGCGGCGAACGCCGCCATGCTCGCCGCCTCGATCGGGCTCGAGCGCTCGTTTCCCGCCCCGCTCAGGTAGGCGAGCGCCTGGGTCAGGTAGTCCGCCTCGCCGGTGGTGCGGTGGAGCGCCGCCGCTCCGGCCGCCATCGAGCCGCGCCAGGTATCGAAGGTGTAGTACCCGCCGCTCCCGTCCAGGGCCGGGGTCGGGCCCGCGGCCGCGCGACCCGCCGCGTACCACTCGCGGGCATGGGAGACGAGCAGCGCCCTCGTCCCGGGATCGGTCGCGCGGTCGGCCGCCATCGCCAGCGCCGCAGCGACCTTGCCCGCGACGTCGCCGCCGGCACCGGCACCGAAGTGGAGCGCCTCGCGGGTCCCGATCCCGGCCCTCGCCGAGGAGTCGTCGGCGGCCGGGTCGCGGAAGCCGACGTCGTGATCCACCGCGCCGCCAACCTGGGTGACGAAGAGGTCCGCGAACGGGTGCGCCTTGAGCAGCCAGCGCACGCCCACGTCCACCTCGCCCTCGAGCGCCGCGCGGTTCGCGGGGTCGAGCCGGGCGGCCGCCTCCAGCAGCGCCGCCGAGAAGGCCGTCGTCTGGGAGAACTTGATCATGTCGCCGGCGTCCATCCAGCCGCCGGTCAGGTCGATCGCGACGCCGTCGTGGGCGCCGCCCGCGACGACCGCGTCGTTGAGGTGCGACGGCGCGTGCAGCAGCGCCGGCTCGTTGCCGTCGCGGTTGGTGCGGAAGAACCTGAGCAGGTGCGGGATCAGGCGCGAGCTGCCGGCCGCCCTGACCCGCCAGGGGCGCGACAGCCTCCCGGCGGCCCGGATCCGGTAGACGCCGGGGGTGCGGATACTGCTGAAGTCGGCGATGTAGGCGTGGCGCCAGGGCGCCGCCGAGCCTGGGGCGCGGCGGAGCTGGCCGTTGAGGACCGTCCTGTCGCCGCGCTCGACCCGGAAGAGCGCACCCTGGAGCCGGCCCTCGGCGGCGACAATCGCGACCTTGGCGTCGGCCGGGGCGCTGGGCCCGCCGACGCGGATCGTGGTCGGCGTGGCGGTTGCCCCTGCCGGCAGCAGCGCCGCCGCCGCCAGCGGCGCGGCTAGCCCGACGATTCCGCGGCGCCGGGCGGCCGCGGCGGAGCCGCTAGGCGCGCGCCGCGAGCTCGTCCCTGATCTCCTTGGGGAGCATGAAGCGCACGTCCTCGTGCACCGTGCGCAGCTCGGAGACGTCATCGGCGCCGCGCTCGCGGAAGAAGGAGACGAGGTCGTCGACGAGCTCCTCCGGCGCGCTCGCGCCCGAGGTGATTCCCACCGTCTCGACCCCCTGCAGCCACTCCTCGCGGACCTGGGTGTGGAAGTCGATCAGGTGCGACTGGGCGCCGTGCTCGCGCGCGACCTCGACCAGCCGGTTCGAGTTCGAGGAGTTGGTCGAGCCGATCACCAGCACCAGGTCGCACTCGCTGGCAAGCTGCTTGACGGCGATCTGGCGGTTGGTCGTCGCGTAACAGATGTCGTCGGACTTCGGGCTGACGATCGCTGGGAACTTGCGGCGCAGGGCGGCGATGATCTCGTCGGTCTCGTCGACGGAGAGAGTGGTCTGGGTGATGAAGGCGACCCGCTCGGGGTCGCCCACCTCGAGGCCGGCGACCTCCTCGGCGGTCTGCACCAGGACGATGCTCTCCGGCGCCTCCCCGGTCGTGCCCTCGACCTCCTCGTGGCCCTCGTGGCCGATGAGGACGATCGTGTAGCCGTCGGCGGCGAACTTCCGCGCCTCGACGTGGACCTTGGTCACCAGCGGGCAGGTCGCGTCGATCGTCCGCAGATGGCGGGCGGCGGCGTTGTCGTGGACCGCCGGCGCGACGCCGTGGGCGGAGAACACGACCATCTCGCCCTCCGGCACCTCGGTCTCCTCCTCGACGAAGATCGCGCCCCGCTCGGAGAGCTGCTGGACGACGTGCTTGTTGTGCACGATCTCCTTGCGCACGTAGACGGGCGCGCCGTAGAGGTCGAGCGCCCGCTCGACCGTCTGCACGGCCCGGTCGACGCCCGCGCAGTAGCCGCGCGGCGCCGCCAGCAGCACCTTCTTGGGAGCGGTGGACACGGCCGCCCCGGCCTTCGAGGACATACCGGGAGGGTACCGGGGCGGCCGCGATCTCAGCCCGAGCCGGAGAGCAGCGCGCCGAGGACCGCGTTTCCCGCCTGGCGCAGGCTCGCGGGGCAGACCTTGTCGAGGCTGTCCTCTGGCGTATGCCACCAGGCTCCCGGGGCCCCCCCGGGGCCGAAGCTGAAATCGATCACGTCGACGGCGGGCACACCCGCCTCGATGAAGGGGATGTGGTCGTCGACGATCGCGCCCGTCTCGCCGCCGAACGCCGGCCCGCGCAGGCGCGCGTAGAGGCGGGGGTCCGAGTTGGCCTCCCGGGGGACATGCAGATCGCAGTCGCCGACCATGTCTAGGAGGTACATCGCACGCAGCTCGCCGAGCGGCGGCGCTCCCCGCCCTCCGCCCGCTTCGGCCCGCTCGACGAACTGGCGGCTGCCGCGGATCCCGTCCTCTTCGAAGGAACGGCCGCCGCGCGCCTCCTCGCCATCGAAGAACGCGAGCACGACTGATGGGCCAGGGAGGCGGCCCCGCTCCTCGGCGTGGGCGGCGAGCACCCGTCCGAGCTCGAGCACGGTGGCGACCCCTGAGGCGCCGTCGTTTGCCCCGGCGAATCCCGGGATGCCGCCCTTGGTGTCGTGGTGGGCGCCGACGACCACAGCGCCCTCGTCCTCGCCCGCGACGGTGGCGACGACGTTCCGCAGCGGCGACTGGACCAGCGGCTCGAGGCCCGCCCGGCGGAGCTCGGCGGCGATCAGGGCCACCTCGCGCCGGCCGCCGGGCGATCCGGCCGGACGCGCCCCGATCGCCACCTGGGCGCGGACGTCCTCCATCGCCCGCTGTGCGTCGAAGAGAGGAGGAAGTGGCCCAGGTGGCGGCGCCTCGCCCTGCTCTCCCCCGCACCCCCAGGCGAGGAGAAGGCCCGCCAGGCATGCGACCCGTGCGCTGCGCCAGGAAAACACCAGTAGACGGTATTGCCCGAAAGCGCTGGTAGTGCCAACAATCTACGTCTGATCAACTCGCATCCACCCAGAATGGGGGCGGCACGGCGATCATGGGCTGCCTCGCTTGCCGTCGCAGCCGCATTGGCCGCGCCCCAGCCGTCGCCCGCCGAGGTCCACGTGCCGCCCGGGTTCCAGGTCGACGCGCCGATCACCGGCGTCACCAAGCCCACCGCGATCGAGTTCGCTGCCGACGGGCGGGTCTTCGTCGCAGAGCGCAGTGGCCGTGTCCTCGTCTTCGACGGCGTCCTCGACACGGCCCCGCGCGTGTTCGCGGACTTCCAGGTCCGCGTTCACGCCTTTCACGATCGCGGCCTGCTCGGACTCGCGCTCGACCCCGCCTTTCCCGAGGAGCCCTACGTCTACGTCAGCTACACGCGCGACGCCCTCGTCGGCGGCCCCGATCCGCCGCCGGCGCTCCACGACGACGGCTGTTCCGTCGACGAGACCTCCGGAGCGTCGGCCTGCGTCGTCAGCGGCCGCATCGCCAGGCTCGAGATGGACCCTGCGACAGGCCTGGCGAAGCTGGGCGCCGGAGGGCTGCCGCTGGAGACGTGGGCGGTGACGAACTGGTGCCAGCAGTTCGTCAGCCACTCGATCGGCGACCTCGAGTTCGACGCCTCCGGGTCCCTCTACGCCGGCGGGGGCGACGGGGCGAGCTTCATGCTGGCCGACTACGGGCAGCTGGGAGAGAACGTCTGCGGTGACCCTCCGAGCGAGGGCGGGGCCCTGCGCAGCCAGGACCTGGGCAGCGCGACCGACGTCACCGGCTACGACGGGACGATCATCCGCATCGATCCCGACACCGGCGCCGCCCGATCCGACAACCCGCTGTTCGCCGGCTCCGACGTCGACGCCCGGCGGATCGTCGCCTTCGGGCTCCGCAACCCCTTCCGCTTCGAGTTCCGGCCCGGCACGAGCGACCTCTACATCCAGGACACCGGCTGGTCCACCTACGAGGAGATCGACCGCATTCCACCCGGTTCGACTGCGGTGCCCAACTTCGGCTGGCCCTGCTACGAGGGCAACCACACGGCGCCCGCCTACGACGTGCTCGACCTGCCGCTCTGCGAGGCGCTCTACCCCTCGAGTCCGCCCAACCCACAGGCGCCGTTCTTCGAGTACCAGCAATACCTGCCCCTCTACCCCGGCGACACCTGCCAGCTGGCTCGGGGCGCCTCCGGCAGCGGGATCTCCTTCCATCAGGGAGATCATTTCCCGGCCTCCTACCTGGGGGCGATGTTCTTCGCCAACGCCTCCGCCGGATGCATCTGGTCAATGCTTCCCGGGGCCGGCGGCGTCCCGGACCCCGCAAGCGTCCAGATCTTCGCCACCGCCGACGAGCAGGGCGAGTTCACGCCGGTCGACATCGTCGAGGGCCCCGACGGCGCCCTCTACCTGCCCAACTTCTTCTCCGACGAGATCGTCCGCATTCGGTCCTTCACGGGAAACGCCCCGCCGGCCGCCCGGCTCGACGCACCCACGCGCTGGGGCCCCACCCCCCTCGCCGTCGATCTCGATGCGAGCGGCTCCAGCGATGCCGACGGCGACCCGCTCAGCTACGAGTGGGACCTCGACGGCGATGGCCAGTACGACGACGCCGCCGGCGTCGAGCCGGCGATCCAGCACCTCTATGCGGACTCGGAGAACGTCCACGCCGGTGTCCGCGTCAGCGATTCCTACGGGGAGTCGGACACGGCGAGGATCTGGCTCTACCCCGGCGACCGCCCCCCGGAGCCGGCGATCGGGACGCCCGCCGCCGGTGAGACCTGGGCAGTCGGCGACACGATCGCGTTCGCCGGCTCGGCCGCCGACCCCGACGAGGGCGCCCTGGGTCCGGAACGCCTCGACTGGGAGATCACGCTCGAGCACTGCCCGGCGCTATGCCACAGCCACCCCATGCTCGACCTGGAGAACGCCGGCGGCGGCTCCTTCGCCGCGCCCGGTCACGAGCCGGGCTCCCACCTGAAGATGCGGCTGACGGCCACCGATTCGCGCGGCCTCTCGGCCGCTGTCGAGCGGCGGCTCGATCCCCGCCTGATCGGCGTCAGCCTCTTGTCGGTCCCGGCCGGGATCAGCCTGACCTTCAACTCGCGGACGAATCCCAGCCCGTTCACCGTCGCGCTGATCAGCAGGGGAAGCGCCAACGTCGTGGCGCCCGCGCAGGCCGAGATCGGCGGCGTCGACTACGACTTCCTGCGCTGGTCGGACGGCGGAGCCCGGATCCACGGCATCTCCCCGGCGGAGGGGATCTCGCTTACGGCGGTCTACGCCCGTCGCGCCGTCGGCATCCGCCTCGGCGCGCGCCCGTCGGGCATCCCCCTGCGGCTCGGCGCCCTCAAGCGCGGGACGCCGTTCACCAGGCTCATCAGGAACGGCACCCGGGTACGCCTGATCGCCCCCCGGCGGGTAAAGCGCGCGGGGCGCATCTTCCTCTTCGATCGCTGGTCCGACGGCGGGAGCCGCAGCCACATCGTGAGCGTGACGGAGCCCGCGGCATACAAGGCGCGTTACACGCCGCGGCGCCGGCCGGCCGGCCGCACGGGACCGGTCACGCGTTAGCCTAGGCGCGTGCCGCAGCAGCATCTCGACAGGCTCAGCGCGATCGACGCGTCGTTCCTCACCAACGAGTCCTCGGCGAGCCACATGCACGTGGGCGCCATCCTCATCTTCGAGGGTCCGCCGCCCGCCTACGACGACCTCGTCGAGCACGTCCGCAGCAGGCTGGCGTTGGTTCCGCGATTCCGCCAGAAGCTCGCAATCCCGCCGCTGGAGACGGGGCGCCCCTTCTGGGTCGACGATCCCAACTTCAACCTCACCTACCACCTGCGGCACACGGCGCTGCCCGCCCCCGGAGGCGAGGAGGACCTGCGCCGGCTCGCCGGGCGCGTGTTCTCCCAGCAGCTCGACCGCTCCAAGCCGCTCTGGGAGCTGTGGCTGGTCCAGGGCCTCGAGCGCAACCGCTTCGCCCTTCTCAGCAAGACCCACCACGCGCTCGTCGACGGCGTCGCCGGGGTCGACATCTCGACCGTCCTCTTCGACGTCAAGCCGGTTCCCGAGCCGGCCGGCGAGAACGAGCAGTGGGTGCCGCGGCCGGAGCCGTCGTCGGCCGAGCTCGCGGCCAAGGGGCTGGCCGGCGCCGCCACCATGCCGCTGAAGCTGGCCGAGCGCGTCGCCAACGCGGTCCGCCATCCGGAGCCGGCCGCGCGGCGGGTCGCGGAGGCGGTCGAGGCCCTCGGCGAGGTCGCCTGGGCCTTCGCCGACCCCGCCCCGGACGTGCCCCTCAACACCGAGATCGGACCCCACCGGCGCTTCGTCTGGGCCCGCTCGGAGCTCGAGACCTTCAAGCGGATCAAGGACGCGCTCGGCGGCACGGTCAACGACGTCGTCCTCGCCGTCGTCAGCGGGGCCCTGCGCCGCTGGCTGCACGGCCGCGGAGTCCGCACCGAGGGCCTCGAGCTGCGGGCCCTCGTCCCCGTCTCGATCCGCGCCGAGGACGAGCAGGGCCAGCTCGGTAACCGGATCGCCGCAATGCGCGGCCCGCTCCCCGTCTACGTCGAGGACCCGGTCAAGCGGCTGCAGATCGTGCGCCAGTCGATGGAGGGCCTGAAGCAGTCCAAGCAGGCGCTGGGCGCCGAGGTGATCTCCCGCTTCAACGACTTTGCGCCCCCGACGCTGCTGGCGCAGGCCGCCCGCGTCAACTTCTCGACCCGGCTCTTCAACCTGATCGTCACCAACGTGCCCGGCCCGCAGATACCGCTGTACCTCCTCGGCCGCGAGCTCGAGGACGTCTTCCCGGTGGCCTTCCTGCCCCCCAACCACGCGCTGGCGATCGCGATCATGAGCTACAACGGCCGAATCAACTTCGGCCTGCTCGCCGATTACGACACCATGCACGACGCCGACGCGGTCGCGGTGGGCATCTCCGAATCGCTCAGCGAGCTCGCCGATGCCGCCGCCGAGGCCGCCGACGCCCCCACGACCGTGACGGCATGAACGAGCAGCCCATCCACTACACGCTCGAGCTGACCCCCGCCCAGCTCAAGATCACCCACACGGCCCTGCACTCGCTCCTTGACGACTTCGGTCACGAACAGGCCGAGGTCCACCGCATCATCCACGAGGTGCTCGCGAAGCTTCCCGACGAGCACTCGCTGCGCTCGGTTTCGCTCTCCGAGAACGAGTAGCCCCCACCGACGCGGGCGGGCCTCGCTACCCTGCCTCCTCCGATGTCGCTCTCCGTCCAGGTGGGGCTGGCGCTCGCGGTGGCGACGGCGCTCACCTCGATCATCAGCTTCCTCTACAAGCACCGCGGCGCGGTGCGCGCGCCCGAGGTCGACTTCCGGCGACCCGTTCGCAGCTCGCTGGTCCTCTTCCGCTCGGGCTGGTACGTGCTCGGGATCGTCGTCGCGATGGCATCGTGGGGGCTGCACGTCGGGGCCCTGGCCCTCGCCCCGATCTCGCTCGTGCAGGCGGTGATCGCGGGCGGGCTGGTGATGCTGACCGTCGTCGCCGACCGCATGTTCGGGCTCACCGTGACCCGGCGCGAGTGGATCGGCGTGGCTCTCGCCGGGATCGGGCTGGCCTTCCTGGCCGCGACCCTGGAGGGTGCCGCCGACGAGGCGCACTCGGATTTCGACCCGTTGACGATCGCCCTCTACGTCGCCGCCTGCGGCGGCGCCGGCATTCTCGTCGCCTCGCTCGCCGGCGGCAGGCCCCACGCGGGCGTCCTCTTCGGCTCCGCCGCGGGCCTCCTCTGGGGGGCCTCGGACATCGCGATCAAGGGGACCAGCGGCCATTTCGATGAGGGGCTGGCCGTCTTCCTCCACCCGCTTGTCGGCGTGATCCTCGTCGGCTCCCTGGTCGGGCTGCTGGTCTCGGCCAAGAGCCTGCAGGTCGGCGAGGCCGTGCCGGTAATCGCGGTCACGAGCGTGACGGCGAACACCGTGACGATCGCCGCCGGGCCGATCGTCTTCGGCGACCCGCTGCCCTCCGAGCCGCTCGCCCTCACCTTGAGGCTGGCGGCCTTCGCGCTGGTGATCTCGGCCGCCGCGCTCACCCCGGCTCCGGTCCGGGCCGCCGGGATCGAGGAGGAGCGGGAGGCGCGCCGCGAGCCGGAGCCGGCCCCCGCCGTCAGCGGCTGACCGGCTCTCCCGCCGGCTCGGCCGGCTCCCCCGCCACCACGGATTCGAAATCGTGGGTGTCGACGGGGAGGCACACCTCGCAGAAGTCGGCGCCGAAGGGGGTCAGATGGACGCTGCGGCGGATCGTGTGGCCGAGACGGCCGGCGCGCTCGAGCGCCGCGGTCACGTCCGGCTGAGCCTCGATCACCTGGTAGCGCTTGGGGTCCTTGATCGGATCGCGGGAGAACCAGATCAGGCCGAGGCGGTTGAGGTTGTTCAGGTATGGGTGCACCCGGTCGACGTGGCGGCAGCCGGCCTCGGGGCCGATCAGGGAAAGGCCCTGGGCGTAAAGCTCGGAGCCGACCGGGATCAGCGGCAGGCCGCTGCGGACGTCGACTGCCGGCTGCGGTCCCTGCGTCGCCAGCAGCCGCAGGATCCTCACCTCGTCCGGCGCCAGGTCGTCGAGGATGCGGGCGTAGGCCGGGTGGAGGTCCTCGGCCAGGGCAACGTCGGCCGACTGGCGCAGAAGCTCCTCGCCGCGGCGGCGGAGCGACTCGGTGGTCGCCCCGCGCCGATCCGCCGCCTCGGCGGCTTCCGCCCCGGTCTGCCGCAGATCGGTGCCGACCGCGTCGTCGACCAACCCGAGGAAGCGGCGCCCGTACTCGCGGATCTCGGCGCCGGTCGCCTGGAAGAGATCGCTGGGGTTCTCGCCCGTGACCGCTGCCTGCATCACCCGCGACCCGGCCCGCGCCGAGGCGCCCACCGCCCAGCCCGTGCTGCGCCAGGCCGCGGTCGCCGCGATTCGCGCCAGGCCGGGGCCGAGGCTGAGCAGGCTGCCCTCCGCGGCCGCGCCGTTGGTCATCTCGCTGCGCTCTGCCTCGGGGGGATCTGCGGTCATTTCGTTCAGCCGAATATCGCCAGGTGGATGAGGCCGGCGCCGAATCCGAGCACCGCCCCGTGAAGGTAGAGGAGCCACTCGTCCTCGCGCATCGCGGTACGCAGCATCTCCGAGAAGTCGGCCGGCGCCATCTCCCGCATCCGCTCGGAGATCAGCGAGCGGATCCGGTCGCTCTGCTCGCGGTTGAACTCCGGGTCGCTCATCGGCGTCATCGTGTAATCGACGGCCTCGGTGGCCACCGACTCGCGGATCGCGTCGTACTCGCGGGCTCCGACGGCGACCCGGACCGCGGAGCGGGCCAGACCGCGCCCGACGGCGCGATCGACGGCAGGGCGCATCGCGTCCTCGACCATGCGACGTGTGCGATCCGCCCGCGGGCCCTCGAGCAGCTCCTCGCCGATGTTGGAGAGGGTCACGACCTCGTCCGCGATGATCCCGGCGTAGACACCGGCGACCTCGCGCTGGCGCCGCAGGAAGAGCCCCTGCCACTGGATGCGGCCGAGGCGGCGCGGCTCGACCGGCTCGAAGATCATCCAGATCCCGACCAGGTTGGTGACGTAGCCGATCACAACGCCGCAGATCGGCAGCAGCCACCACTGGGTGAAGAGGCTCTCGGTGAGGAAGGCGGTCGGGATTCCGAGGACCAGACCGAACCAGAATCCG
This sequence comes from uncultured Actinomycetes bacterium, assembly GCA_963720015.1. GTDB lineage: Bacteria > Actinomycetota > Thermoleophilia > Solirubrobacterales > 70-9 > DATFPK01. The sequence goes on from CAVREA010000003.1 coordinate 115,891, forward strand.
AAGTTGGTGATGAAGCGAAGCTCCCGGCGGCCGAGCTCGAGGAAGATCCGGTTGGCGAGCTCGGGGTCCTCCTCGAAGTGCCGGATCACCATCAGCTTGATGTCGAGGAGCTGGTCGACGTTGTTGCCGATCTCGTCGGTGACGTTGCGGACGATCTCGGGGAGCTGGTCCTGCACCCGCTCGTGGACAGCCTCGCGCATGCGCGGCGGCAGGTCGTTCCACAGCTGCGGGTGCTCCCGCCACATCGTCCGCTCGACGATCTCGCGGATGTCCGCGCGGGCCGAGAGCAGGATCTGCTCGGCGATCTTGTCGGGCTCGAGCTGCTGGTAGAACTCGGCCGGCGACCCCAGCTTCGCCAGACCTTTGTCGACGGCGATCGACCCCATCTTCGCCGCCCGCGACGGGATGATGCCCTGCCAGCCGACGCCGCCGAGGGCGACGCCCGGGATCTGCTGGATCCTGCGCGGCAGCACCACCGAGAGCGCGGCCAGGCCGGGCACCCTGATCCCCCTGAAGCGGATCGGGTTGAACAGCATCCAGACCCCGCTCCAGTTGGTCAGGTAGCCGATCGCGCCGGTGAACAGCGGAACCGTGATCAGGCTGATCGTGTGGGAGTCCATGTTGCGCCTCGCGCGCCGCCCTCGCCCCCGGCGGCCCCCGCGGCGACCGATCCTACTTCGGCGGGTGGGGTTCCCGGCGCAGTAGGCGGACGGCGTGCGGCAACGCCTCGGCGATCGCCGCCCCGCACTCGGGGATGCTCTTCGGCGAGCCGGGGAAGTTGACGATCAGGGCGCCGCCACGGGTCCCGGCGACGCCGCGCGAGACCATCCAGAGGCGGACGTGCTCGCGCGAGGCGAGCCGCATCGCCTCGGCGATGCCGGGCGCCTCCCGCTCGATCACGGCCCGGGTCGCCTCCGGGGTCACGTCGCGGGGGGCGAAGCCGGTGCCGCCGGTGGTCAGGACGAGGTCGCAGCCGCCGCTGTCCGCCCAGTGGCGAAGGCGCGCCTCGATCTCGGGCTGCTCGTCGGGCACGACCTCGCGCCCGATCACCTCCGCGCCGACCGACTCGGCGTAGTCCGCCAGCAGGGCGCCGCTCTCGTCCTCCCCCTCGCCCCTGGAGCGGGAGTCCGAGACGGTGAGGATCGCCGCCCGCACCGGTCAGGCGCCGCGGCGCCACTCGCCGCTGCGGCCGCCGCTTTTCTCGAGCAGGGCCACCCGCTCGATCTCGACCCCGCGCTCGAGCCCCTTGACCATGTCGTAGACCGTCAGCGCGGCCACGGCCGCGGCGGTCATCGCCTCCATCTCCACCCCGGTCCGCCCGACCGTCTGCGCGGTGGCGGTGAGCACGACCAGTCCGTCCCCGGCCTCGACGGACCCCTCGACGTCGACGAAGGTCAGCGGCAGGGGATGGGCAAGCGGGATCAGGTCCCCGGCGCGCTTGGCGGCGCCGATGCCGGCGATCCGCGCCGTGCCGAGAACCTCCCCCTTGGGCCCGTCGCCGCGGGCGACGGCAGCCGCCGTCTCCGGGGACATCCGCAGGCGCGCCTCGGCGACGGCGCGCCGCTCGCTCTCCGCCTTGGCGCCGACGTCGACCATGCGGGCCGAGCCGGACTCGTCGAGGTGGGTGAGGCGGTCCTCGCTCACGGCGCCTCCCCCTCGACCCAGCGCTCGTCGCCGCCCTCGATCTCCTTCTTCCAGATCGGCGCCTCCGCCTTGATCCTGTCGATCGCCTCGCGGGCCCCGGCGAACGCCTCCGGGCGATGCGCCGCCGAGACCGCGACGACGACGCTCGGTTCGCCGAGCGGGACCCCCCCGACCCGGTGGGCGGCCGCGGCCGCCTCGAGCCCGTGTCGCTCGACGCACTCGCGCAGGATGTCCGCCATCCGCTCGCCCGCCATCTCGGCGTAGGCCTCGTACTCGAGACGGTCGACGTCGCGGGTGGTGCCCTGGAAGGTGACGATCGCCCCGGCGGCGGGGCGGGCGACGGCGCGGGCGAGGGCGTCGGCGTCGAGCGGCTCCGCGGTGACCTCCGCCACCACTGCCTGCGGCGCCGCCGGCGCCTCCCGGTCGGGCGCGCCGCCGCTGACCGGGGGGATCACCGCCAGCTCGTCGCCCGGGTGAAGCTCCGTGCCCGGTTCGGCGTACTCCCGATTGACCGCCACCCGCACCGGCATCCGCTCGAGCGTCTCACCGAGGCCGGGCGCGAGCCGCAGCGCGGCGAGCGCGTCCTCGGTGGTCGCGCCGTCGTCGAGCTCGATCTCGAGCGAGTCGGCGCCGGCGCGCTCGCGCAGCATCGCGAAGAGGCGGACCTCGAGCTTCACCGGCGCGCTCGCATCGGGCTCACGCCAGCATCGTAGATCGGGGAGCAGCTCGATCTCGACAGCCTCGCCCGCGGCGACGCCCTCGCTGCTCGCCGGGATCATCGCCAGGGCGTCGGCGCCCAGCATCGAGGTCAGCACGTGCGAGCCCTGCGCCCCGGTCGGCGTCGCCGTCAGGCCGGCCGGGCCGGCCTCGAGGACGACCCGGACAGCGTGGGCGCGGCCGGGCTTCTTCGCGCAGTCCTCGGCGATCAGGGCACGGCCGCGGCGGGCGGCGGGATCGGCGCCCTGCATCGCCGCCAGCGCCGGGCGGGCGAAGAGGAGGAAGGTGACCATCGCCGAGACCGGGTTGCCGGGCAGGCCGAACGCGAGCGCGCCGCCGGGCAGTGACCCGAACCACGTCGGCTTGCCCGGACGCAGGGCCACGCCCCAGAAGGACTCCTCGACCCCGAGGCCGGTGAACGTATCCCGCACATGGTCGTGCTCACCCACCGAGATCCCCCCGCAGACGATCGCGAGGTCGGCCTCGAGCGCCCTGCCCAGCGCTTCGCGGGTCGCTTCCGGCGATATCGCCGACATGCTCGACGCTGAACACCTCGGCGCCCTCGGCGGCGGCCAGCGCCGGCACCGTGTAGGCGTTGGAGTCGCGCACGGCACCCGGGCGCATCTCGTCCTCGGGCCCGATCAGCTCGTCGCCGGTGACGACGACGCTGACCAGCGGCCGCCGGGCGCAGACGGCCTCGGCGCGCCCCGCGGAGACCAGCACCCCGACCTCGGCGGGCCCGATCGGCGTGCCCGCGGCCAGCACCCGCTCGCCGGCCTCGACGTCCTCTCCGGCGCGGCGGATATTGCTTCCCGGCTCGACCTCGGCAAGCACGGCGACCCCCTCACCGGGCGCGGCCACGGCGCCGGGCTCGCCGTCCGCGGGCGCCGTGTCCTCGACCCGGATCACCGCGTCGGCGCCCACCGGCACCATCGCCCCGGTCGAAATCGCGATCGCCTCGCCGGCACCGAGGGGCGCCTCCGACGGATGGCCGGCGCGGGACTCGCCGCTGACCCGGAGGAGGCGTGGCGTGCCCCTGCCGGCGCCGGCCGTATCCGCGGCCCGTACCGCGTAACCGTCCATCGCCGAGTTGTCGAACCCCGGCACCGCCTCCGGCGCCTCGATCTCCTCGGCCAGAACCCGGCCGAGGGCCTCACGGACAGGCACGGGCTCGCGCTCCAGCGGCCGCACCGCTTCGAGCACGCGCCCGCGGGCGTCTTCGATCTCGATCAGCCGTTCCGGCATCGACCTGCGACCCTACCCCTGTGGACGCGATCGCGGCCATCCTCGCGGGCGGGCGCTCGACCCGGATGGGTCGCCCGAAGGCTGCGATCAAGCTCGCCAACCATGCGCTGATCTCCTACCCGATCGCCGCCGCCCAGGCGGCCGGCCTGGAACGGGTCGTCGTCGCCAAGCACGGATCGGAGCTGCCCACCGTCTACTGCCCGGTGGTGGAGGAGCCGGATCAGCCCGAGCATCCGCTGCTCGGGATCGTCACCGCGCTCCGCCACGAGCGGGGACCCGTGCTCGCTCTCGGCTGCGACATGCCGTTCGTCGACGAGAAGCTCCTCGCCTGGCTCGCCTCCCACCTCGAGACCACGGTGCCGGAGGTCGGCGGTCGCCTCCAGCCCCTGCTCGCCCGCTACGGCCACGAGGACCTCGAGTTGCTCGAGGCCGCGCTTGAGCGCGGCGACGCCCTCGGGGACGCGGTGCTGGATCTGCGGCCGAAGATCGTCACCGAGGCCGAGCTGACCCGCTTCGGCGACCCGGAGCGGCTCAGCTTCAACGTCAACACTCCTGCCGACCTCTCCGAGGCCGAGCGCATCTTCGAGGACCTCGCCCGCCAGGTGCCGAGCGTGATGCGAGCGGAGGCCGAAGCCGAAGCGGACGCGGCCCGCTGAGCCGCGATCAGAGCGCCTCGACCGTGACCCGGGCGTTGTAGTCGGGGATGCCGGCCTGCGGCGAGCGCACGCCGCCGCCGATCAGGGCGTTGCCCTCGGGCCAGTGGACCTGGAGGTTGCCGGGCGCGATCGGTGCGATCAGCGCCGAGCCGCGAAGCTCGCCGTGGTCGGAGCGGAGCTCGAGCGGCGTCGCCGTCGGCGACGCCGAGCCGCGCCGCGTCGGCGGCGCTGATCAGGACCGCCTCGCGAACCGCGCCGGTGAGCCCGTCGCGCCGCTCCTGGACCATCGAGTTGAACTGCTTGCCGCGCCGGGTGGAGAGCGGCGAAGCGCCCGTCGGTCGGACCACCGGCGGCGGCTCGACGACGGAGAAGCGGGCGCGCCCGTCGGCGGTCGGGAACTCGCCAGCCGGCGCAGAGGCTGGCGCCGCCGTACTGGAACGAGTCGCCGCCCTCGCCCAGGTCCGCGATCGGCGCGTAGTCCGGCACGGCGCGCGGCGATCTCGGCGCGGAGCGCCGCGGTCGCCCGGGTCGAGGCCGGAGCCCGCGGCCGGGTCGGCGGCCAGCTCCGGCCGCACCCGCGCGCGCGAGCTCGAGCATCACCTCCCACTCCGGCCGCGCCTCGCCGATCCGCGGCCCCTCGATCTCGGGGCTGAGGATGACCCGCCGCTCGGTCGTCGTCTCGGTGACCCCGCCCGGCGTCTCGTAGCGCGTCGCCGCCGGGAGCAGCAGCACCTCCTCCGCCGGGTCGACGAGCATCTGCTTGGAGGCGACGATGTCCATGTGGACCCGCAGCGGGAATCGCCGCGAGCGCCGCGCTCGACCTCGGCGGGATCCGGGCAGCACGTCGAGGAAGTTGCCGCCGGAGGAGAACGAGCACGTCGAGCTCGCCGCGTCCCGCCGCGTCGATCATCTCCGGCGCGGTCATCCCCGGGGCCGGCGGCGACCTCGAACCCCCAGAGCGCGGCGAGCCGGCCGGCGTCGTCGGAGTCGATCCCGGCCCCGCCGGGAAGCGCGGTCGCGTAGCAGCCCATCTCGGCGCCGCCCTGGACGCCGGAGTGGCCGCGGATCGGCATCAGGCCGCAGCCCTCGCGGCCGACGAAGCCGCGCGCGAGGGCGAGGTTGACGATCGCGCGCACGTTGTCCTCGCCGCGTTCGGTGCTGGGTGACGCCCATGCTCCAGACGAGGACCGCGCGCTCGGCGGCGGCGAGCATGCGCGCCAGCTCCTCCATCTCGGTCGCGCGGCAAGCCGCTGCCGGCCTCGAGGTCCTCCCACTCGAGCGCCTCGAGCGAGCTCGCGCAGCTCCCCGAAGCCCGTCGCGTGTTCGCTCGACGAACGTGCGGTCGTGCCCGCCCGCGCTCGATCAGCGCCTTCAGCACCCCGGAGAGGAAGGCGACGTCGCCGCCGGTCGTCGACGGCGAAGAAGCGGTCGGCGATGCGTGGTCCCGAAGAGCGCGCTCTCGAGGTTCGAGGGGACCCAGTAGCGCTCCATCCCCGGCTCGCGGTAGGGGTTGACGACCGCGACCTTCGTTCCCGCCTTCTTGGCGAGGTGCAGGTACTTGGTCGTCACCGGCTGGTTGTTGGCGACGTTGGAGCCGATGAAGACGATCAGGTCGGTGCCGATCCAGTCGCTGTAGGAGCAGGTGCTGACGGCGACGCCGAGCGCCTCCTTGAGCGCGAAGGTGCTGGGCGAGTGGCAGACGCGGGCGGCGTTGTCGATCGAGTTCGTGCCGATCGCCCGCGCCGCCTTCTGGGCCGCGTAGTAGGTCTCGTTCGCCGGTGCCGCGGCTGGTCAGGTAGAAGCCGAGCCGGTCCGGGTCGGCGGCGCGGATCCGCTCCGCGGCGAGGCCGAGGGCCTCGTCCCAGGTGATGCGGCGTGAAGCCGGGCTCGCCGCGGCGGCGCAGCATCGGGTAGGGCAGCCGGCCGAGCTCGCGCAGCTCGGCGCCGCTGCAGCCGGCGCAGCGCGGCGACGTCGGCGAGCAGCGCCGGGTCGAGCGCCCCCATCGTGTTGAGCCGCAGCAGGCGCAGGCGGATGTTGCAGAGGTGGGTGCCGCTGATCGTCCAGTCGCGCAGGCCCTTGGTGCCGAGGGCGCAGCCGTCGCAGACGCCCTGGCTGAGGATCCGCCAGGCGTAGCGCGGCGCTGTCGCGGTTCTCCCGGCGTCGCGCGGAGCGACCTCGCGGTAGTTGTTCGGGCGCTGCTCGCCGATGCCGAACGGCTTCCAGCTCGCCCAGTTGCGCGGGCGTCGGCCGCCGCTTCGGCTTGCGCAGCGATCCCTCCACGGCACTCGACGATATGCGGCCGCCAATATCTTGGGCACCGTGCACGACCCGGCCAGACCCGACTCCGACCCGCGCATGCTGGCGCGGGTCGAGCACGACGGCCGCGAGGACCTGGTCGCCGTCGAGGAGCCGCTCGAGATCCGCGTCGACGGCGCTGCCCTGGCGGTGACGATGCGCACGCCCGGCCACGACGAGGAGCTCGCGCTCGGCTTCCTCTTCGGCGAGGGTCTGATCGACGGCCCGCGCGACGCCGGGCCGACCGCGGACCTGGCGGCCAATGCCGTCGAGGTCGCGGGGCCGCTGCTCCGCGACCCGGGCGAGCGACGCTTCTACACGACCTCGTCGTGCGGGGTCTGCGGCAAGGGAGCGCTCGAGGAGGTCGCCGTCCACAGCCCCGCCTCGGCCCGGGACCCGAGGTCGGGCGCGACCTGCTCGCCTCCCTGCCGGAGCGACTGCGCGCAACCCGGCTTCGAGCGCACCGGTGGACTGCACGCGACCGGTCTCTTCGGGCCCTCCGGGGAGCTGGTGCTGGTGCGCGAGGACGTCGGGCGCCACAACGCGATGGACAAGGTGATCGGCGCGGCCCTGCTCGCGGGCATGCTGCCGCTCACCGGCCGCATCCTCTGCGTCAGTGGCCGGCTCTCCTTCGAGCTGGTCCAGAAGGCTGCCGTGGCCGGCGCTCCGGTCCTCGTCGGGGTGGGCGCGCCCAGTTCGCTCGCGATCGAGCTGGCGGCCGACCGTGGGATGACGCTCTGCGGGTTCGCCCGCGGCGGCACGCTCAACGTCTACTGCGGCGCCGAGCGCGTCGGCTGAGCGTGCCCTAGCCCGCGACCGCGGCGGGTTCCGCCGCCGCCGGCCCGGCCGTGGCCGCGACGGCCTCGAGCCTGACCGGGATCCCGTTGAGGAAGGCCATCCCGGCGAGCGGCTCCAGGTCGGCGGGGTCCGAGGATGCGAGCAGGTTGACGTTGGCGCCGCCGGCCGCGTTCGCGGTCCGCCAGCCGCCGCGGTGTCCCCAGCCGTGCGGGACGGCGACCGTGCCGCGCCCGACCTCGTCGGTGAGCCGCGCGGCCAGCTCGATCGCTCCGTGCGGGGAGGCGATCCGGCAGGCCTCGCCGTCCTCGATCCCGGCCGCCGCCGCGTCCTCGGGGTGGATGCGCGCCGCGTGCTCGCGGCCGCCCCGCATGAGCAGCTCGGAGTTGTGCATCCACGAGTTGTGCGAGCGCAGCTCCCGCAGCCCGATCATCCGCAGGGGGAAGCCCGGGTCGTGGCCGTTCTGCGCCGCCAGTCGCTCGGCCTCGGCGCGGATCTCGGCGACGTCGAGATGGACGCGGCGGTCGCGGTGGCGGATCTTGCGGCGGATCACCCCGGCCTTGAGATTCTCGTCGAGGACGAGCCCGTGCGGATGCTCGCGCAGTTTCGCGACGCTGAGGCCGCCGCGCCGCAGGCCGAAGAGATCGCCCTCGGGGCCGGTGCGGAGGATCAGGTCGACGAGCCGCTGCGGCGAGAGCCGGATCCCGGCCCTGCCGAGCAGGCGTGCGATGCCGACGCTTGACGGCGTGATCCCGATCCGGCGCGAGATCTGCTCGATGATCTCCCACTCCTGGCGGGCCTCGCCGGCGGGCTCGAGGACCGCATCGGTCATGTTGATGTAGGGCGTGGTGAAGAGGCCGAGGAAGGGCAGCGGGAAGTCCTCGCGCTCGTACATCGTCGTCGCCGGCAGCACGAAGTCGGCGTGGCGGCCGGTGTCGGAGACGTAGAGGTCGATCGAGACGCAGAGGTCGAGCTCGCCGAGCGCGGCCTCGAGCTCCTCGCCGTTGGGGACGGAGAGCACAGGGTTGCCGGCGGAGATGAAGAGCGCCCGCATCTGGCCGGGACCCGCGGTCGTGATCTCCTTCGCCATCAGCGACGCCGGCAGGCTGCCGAGGACCTCGGGCAGGTCGCCGACCCGGGAGCGGACCTTGCCGTAGGTGGCGAGGCCGAGCCTGTGCGCCAGGCCTTCGAAGTCGATCGGCGGGTCGCCGAACATCGCTCCGCCCTCGCGATCGAGGTTGCCGGTGACGGCGTTGAGCGCGTCGAGGAGGAAGGAGACAAGGGTCCCGTTGCGCCCCAGGCACGACCCGGTGCGCCCGTAGACGGCGGCCCGCTCGGCCTCGGCGAGGTCGCGCGCCAGCGTTCGCACGCGGGCGGCGGCGATGCCCGTGCGGGCCTCGGTCGTCTCCGGGGGATGGCCCTCGGCCAGGCGGCGAAGCCCGTTGACGCCGCGCGCCTGCCGCCGCAGCGCTGCGCTGTCCTCGAGACCCTCCTCGAAGATCACCGCGAGCAGCGAGAGCAGGAGCCAGGCGTCGGTGTCCGGCGTGATCGGCAGGTGCTCGAAGGCGCGGGCCGTCTCCGAGCGGCGCGGGTCGACCACCACCACGCGGCCGCCGCGCTCGGCGATCGCGTGCAGATGGTCCTTGACCCGGGGCGCGCTCATCACGCTGCCGTGGGAGACGAGCGGGTTGGCGCCGACGACCAGCAGGAGGTCGGTGCGGGCGAGGTCGGGGATCGGCACCTGGAATGGCGACCCGTAGAGCATCTGGCTGGCGGCGAAGCGGTTGGAGACGTCCTGCGAGGAGGCCGTGTAGTAGTGCGGCGAGCCGAGGGCATCGGTGAAGCCCTTCGACCAGAGCGGGTGCGAGTAGGAGAAGGCGCCCGGGTTGCCCATGTACCAGCCGACCGAGTCGCCGCCGTGCTCTGAGCGGATGCGGCGGAGGCGGTCGCCGATCTCGCCCAGCGCCTGCTCCCAGGTGACGCGGTGGAACCCGCCGTCGGCTCCCCGGCGCAGCGGATGGAGGACCCGGTCCGGATCGTTCTGGATCTCGGTCATCGCGATCCCCTTCGGGCAGGCGAACCCCTGCGAGAGGGGGTGGTCGCCGTCGGGCCGCAGCTTCGTCAGGCGGCCGTCCTCGACCGTCGCGACCATCCCGCAGAGGGGCTCGCAGACGCGGCAGTAGGTGACCTGCTCGGTCACGCGCCCGATGGTATCCCCTCGGCGATCTCCTTCAGCTCGGCGAGGCTCTTGCCCGAGCGGCCGCCGAGCCAGCAGGCGAGCGGCGCCGCGGTGCGGTGGGTCGCGTGGGCGGCCGTCGCCGCCAGCTCGAGCAGGTCGTCGACCTCCTCGGCTGAGGGCGGGTCCACTCCCGCCTGCCGTGAGAACTCCTCGATCCACTCGTCTCGGGTCATCCGTCCTCCAGTCTGGTTCGCAGTGCGGGGCCGGCAGGCGCGGCGCGGTTGAGGCGGCGCAGGCCGGCCCTGACCAGCATGGCGACGGCCCCGGCGGCGAACCCGATGCCGAGGTTGCCGCTGATCAGCGTGACCAGGCCCACCCCGGCGGCGATCAGCCGGTCGTCGAGCCTCTCCAGGCCGGCGGCGAGCAGGCCGTGCTCGATCGCGACGTAGAGCAGCATCCCCGCCAGCGCTCCGGGCGCCAGCACCGTCAGCAGGACAGGGAGCGAGGCGCCGAGCCCGATCGCGAGGGCGAGGAATAGGGCGCCGGCGCCGGCGGTGGCCCAGGCGGTGCGGGCGCCGAGCTTGTAATGGGCGGTCACCCCGCCGGCGCCGTGACAGACCGGCAGGCTGCCGGCGACGCCGGCGAGCAGGTTGCCGACCCCGATCGAGCCGGCCAGGCGGTTGGGCGTCACCCGGGCGGCGCGGGCTCCGAAGTACTCGCGCTCGACGTCGGCGGTGGCGACGATCGAGTTGCCGAAGGTGAGCGGGATCTGGGCGAGGACCAGGGCCGTCAGCGCGGTCGCGAGGTCGGCACCCTGCGGGAGGGAGAGGCCGACCGCCGCCGGGCCCGCGTCGATCCCCTCCGGGACACCGCCGACGGCGAGGCCGACCGCAGCCCCGGAGCCGAGGACGATCAGAGTCCCGGGGAGCCTGGCGGCGGTCCCGCAGGCGAAGAGGACGGCGCAGGCGGTGACGGCGAGGGCGAGGCTGACCGTCGGGTCGATCGGCGGCAGGCCCTCCCAGTTTCCCTTGTCCGCGAGGCTCACGGCCGCCTTCGCGAGCAGCAGGGCGACGCTCACCTGCACGCCCCGGACGAGGACGAGCGGGAACTTCTCGGCGGCGCGGGAGGCGAGCCCCGAGAGGCTGAGGGCGCCCATCGCGGTGGCCATCAGCAGGGCGCCGAGGGCGATCGTCGCGGCGTCCAGGTTGAGGGCGATCGCCGCCGCCGCGAAGGCCTTCAGCGGCTGCACGGGAACGGGCACCCGGAAGTAGAGCGCCGTGCCGATGTACATGACCCCGACGCCCCCGAAGACGGCCGTGGCGTTGAGGCCGTTGACGGTGATCAGGGCGACCGCGATCGGGATCAGCAGGCCGGCGTCGCCAAGCCCTCCCGAGAGCTCGTTCGCCCAGCGGCGCATCAGGGCCTGTGGACCATCACCGAGGTCGCCTTCACGGTCGCGGTCGCCTCGACTCCCTCGGCGAGCCCGAGCTCCTCGACCGCGTCGCGGGTGATCGCCGCCGTCACCCGGTGGGGGCCCGCCTCGATCTCGACCAGCGCCATCACCCCGTCCACCTCGACCGAGCGGACCACCCCCGGGAAGCGGTTGCGGGCGGAGAGCCTGTCGCCGGTGCCGTGTCGCTCTGGCGCGTCGCGCAGGCGCTCGACCTCGGAACGGGGAACACGACGGCGGTTGCGGTCGTCGCGCTCTGTGCGCAGCTTGCCCGCCCGGTCCCAGCGCCGCAGCGTGTCGGCGCTGACCCCGATCGCCTTCGCCGCCTCACCGATGCCCATGTCGGTCATCTGCCTAAGCATTGCATAGGCAGAAGCCGCGCCCGCCCCCGGGGTTGCTCAGGCGACGGCGGGCTCCGTCGAAGCGCCGGCCGGCTCGCGGTCGCGAATGATCGTGCGGGCGCCCTCCCCCGGCCGCACCGTGATGTTGCGACGGCGAGTCAGCTCGGGGCCGTCGAGGCCGGGCGAGAGGCTGCAGGTGGCGAGCACCCGGCGGAGGACGATCTTCATCTCCTGGGTGGCGAAGCTGGCGCCGAGGCAGCGCCGCCGTCCGCCGCCGAACGGGGTCCAGGTGTAGGTGCCGGGACCCTCCTCGAGGAAGCGCTCGGGCCGGAACGAGTAGGGGTCCGGGTAGACGTCGGCGTCGTGGTGGAGCAGGTAGGTGCTGACGACCAGCGCGACGCCCGGCGGATAGGTCCAGCCGCCGACCTCGACCTCCCTCACCGCCAGCCGCGGGGCCGCGTTGGGCAGCACCGGGCGCCGGCGCAGGGTCTCCTGGATCGTCGCGGTCAGGTAGGCGTCTCCGTCCCCGGAGTCGATCTCCTCGACCAGGCGGCCGAGGACGGCGGGGGTGCGGGTGAGGCGCTCGAACGCCCAGGAGAGCGAGGAGGCGGTCGTCTCGTGCCCGGCGACGAGCATCGTCATCAGCTCGTCGCGCAGCTCCTGCGAGGACATCGGCGAGCCGTCGCTGTGGCGGGCATCGAGCAGCATGCTGAGGATGTCGTCGCGCTCGCCGTCCTCGGCGCGGCGCTCGTCGATCAGCTCGAAGATCAGGGCGTCGGCCTGCCGCTGCAGCTCGAGGAAGCGGGCGAACGGCCCGAATCGCTCGAGCGCGCGCGCCGCCAGGCTTTCCTCCGGCGGGGGCGCGAGGCTGATCGGGCGGTCGCCGAACTCGAGCATGCCGCTGAGGCGGTCGCGGAGGGCGTCGAGGCGCTCGCCCGGATCGAGCCCGAAGACGGACCGCAGGATGATCTCGAGCGTCAGGCGCTGCATCCGCGGCTGCATCGCAACGGGCTCACCGCGCGGCCAGCCCGCGATCTCGCGCTCGGCGGTCTCCTCCATCAGCCCGGACAGCCTCGTCATTTTCTCGCCGTGGAAGGCGGGCAGCATCAGCTTGCGCTGCTCGATATGGGCGTCCTCGTCGAGCAGGATCACCGAGTTCGCTCCGACGACAGGGGCGAGGATCCGCGCGCCCTCGCCCGGGTGGAGGACGTCGGGCGCCGCGGTGAAGATCTCCTTCACGTGCTCGGGTTCGGAGTGGACGACCCAGGTGGGCGTGCCGATCAGCCTGATCGTGAAGCGCTTGCCGTAGCGGCGGCGGAGGCGCTCGGCGTAGGGCACCATCCGCGACCAGAGGCCGATGCTCTGAACCAGCTTCGGGGCGCGAGGCCCGGGTGGCAGCTCCCGATGCATCAGCCGCCGATCGCGCTCATCGTCCGCGCGGGCTGGCGGAACCCCGGCTCGCCGACCCGGTGCTTGAGCTCCTTGCGCCAGACGGCGTCGCGGACCAGCTTCTCGAGCTCGGCGTCGGTCGCACCCGCGCGCAGGGGTCCGCGGAGATCGGTCTCGTGCATCGAGAACAGGCAGGTGCGGAGCTCGCCCTCCGCGGTCAGGCGGATCCGGTTGCAGTCGGCGCAGAACGGCTCCGAGACCGGGTTGACGAAGCCGATCTCGCCGGCCCCGTCGGTGAATCGGTAGACGCGGGCGGTGGCGGAGGGCTCACGGGGCAGCTCCTCGAGCGGATGGACGGCGGTGATCATCCGGCGCAGCTCCTCGCCGGTGAGCACCGCGTCCGGCGTCCACGAGTGGTCGGCGTCGAGCGGCATGAACTCGATGAAGCGGACCTGGAACGAGGTCGAGCGGGCGAACTCGGCGAAGCGCAGCGCCTCGTCCTCGCTGAAGCCGCGCATCGCCACCGCGTTCACCTTCACCGGCCGCACCTGCGGGAAGGCGGCGATCGCATCGAGTCCGCGCAGCACCTGGGCGAGGGAGTCGCGCCGGGTGATCTGGAAGAAGCGGTCGCGCTGGAGCGAGTCGATCGAGACGTTGACCCGCCCGATGCCGGCCTCGACGACGGCGGCGGCATCGCGCTCGAGCAGATAGCCGTTGGTGGTCAGGGCGAGGTCGCGAATGCCCTCGATCGCGGCCAGCATCTCCACCAGCAGCGGGAACTCCCGCCTCACCAGCGGCTCGCCACCGGTCAGGCGCACGTCCTCGATGCCGAGGCCGACCAGCAGCCGGACCAAGCGCTCGATCTCCTCGAAGCTGAGGATCTCGGCGCGGTCGAGCCAGGGCAGGCCCTCGGCGGGCATGCAGTACTGGCAGCGGAAGTTGCAGCGATCGGTGACCGAGACCCGCAGGTCCGAGATCCGGCGGCCGTGGCCGTCGATCAGCGGGGCGTCCATTCCGGCAAGTATTGCGGGTCGCGGCGCCCCTACTGCGCCGGGCAGCGCGCGTAGAGCAGCCACGACTCGTTGCGGGCGACCCGGCGGAACCCGCGTGGGACCGGCGCTGTCCCGAAGTGGAGCTCGGCCTCCGGGCTTGCCGGATTGAAGAAGTACCCCTGGCTGGGCTGCCCCTGCTCGGTCGTGATCACGATCGCCGACGGCCGCAGGTCGAGCCAAGCGGCCAGCCGTGGCACCGCTCGGTCGGTCGGCACCGCGACCGGCCTGCAGCCCTCGTCGACAGCATCGGAGTCCGCAAGCTGTTGAAGGTCGGACTCGATCGTCTCCTGGTCGCTGAGCTCGGCGTGGACATCCGAGACGAAGTCGTACTGCTGCGGAGCCTGGACGACGAAGACCGCCGCCACCGCCACCGCGATCACCAGCCAGCGCCGCCGCCATGGGTCGTCCTTCGGCAGCAGGCGCCAGCCGAGCAGCGCCACCGCGCAGAACACGCAGAGCAGCGCCGACCCCAGCATCGTGTAGCGGGCGATGATCGAGAAGCCCGCGGAGGAGAGGATCGCGAACGCCAGGCCGGCGAGCACGGCCGCGGCGATGCCGACCGCCGAGCGTCGCCGCATCAGGGCGAGGCCGAGGACCAAGCCGACGGGGGCGGCGACCGCCCCCGGCCATTGCATCACCTCGCCCAGCTGGCGAGGGCCGTGAAGGACCAGGTCGACCGGCCCGGTGTAACGGTCGAGCGTCTCGACCCGGTCGTGGGTTGCGGTGAACGAGTAGAGCGGATCGCCGGTCGTGATCAGGTCGAAGCACGCCCAGCCGATCGGCGCCGATGCGGCCAGCGCGACCAGCCCCGCCAGCTCCCCGCCGCCGAGGCCGACCCGCCGCCGCAGCCTGAGGCCGCTGCGCTCGGGGTCGCGCTCGAGCGCGAGGTAGGCGAGATAGGCGAACTGAGAAGAGCCAGGCCTCCGGCCGCAGCAGCCCGGCCACTGCGAGCAGCGCCAGCACCGGCCAGCCGGCGCGGGGGCGGCGGGTCTCGATCACCAGGGCCGCCAGCACGAGGCCGATGTAGGGGAGATCGGGGGATGCGCGCAGGCCGTATTCGAGAACCGGGGCCCGGGTGAGGATGATCGCGGCCGCCGCGACCCCGATCGCGCGGTCGAACCACAGCGCTCCCAGCCGGTAGACGAGGTAGCCGATCGCGCCCAGCGCCAGGTAGGCGAGGAGCACGGTCGCGTCGGCGGCGCCGACAGCGCCGAGCGGCGAGACCACGGCGCTCCAGAGAACCCCGAGGGGGTGTGGCGTTGGGGGTTCGAGCGCGCTGTAGTCCGGGCTCATGCCGTGCGCCAGCTCGTCGCCCCAGACCACCGCGTACCAGGTGTCGTAGCTGAGAAAGCCGAAGGGGAAGATCAGCCAGACGAGCCCCGCCACGGCGGCGATCCACGCAACGGGTCGAAGCGCGCGGAGCACGGGGGCAAGGTACAGAGGGGCCAGGACCGTCAGCCGATCGGGACTAGGAGCAGTCCTCGAAGAGCAGCCACGAGTCGTTGCGGGCGACGCGGCGGAACCCCCGCGGGACCTCCGCCGTGCCGTAGTGGAAGGCGACCTCCCCGCTCGCGGGGTGGAGGAAGTAACCCCGGCGGGGCCGGTGGCCTTCCGCGGCGATGACGATCGCCGAGGGGCGCACCTCGAGCCAGGCGGCGAGTCGCGGCACGGCCTGGACGCCGGGGACGACTATCGGCCGGCAGCCGGGCGCGAAGGCGCCCGACTCGGCGAGCCGGCGAAGGTCGGTGCCGATCTCCTTCTGCACGTCGAGCACCCTGACCACGTCGGCGAGGTAGTCGTACTGGCGTGGGGCCTGCACGACGAACATCACGGCCACCGCGGCGGCTATCACCTGCCAGCGAAGCCTCCAGGGATGATCGGGCGCGAGCAACCGCCAGCCGAGCAGCGTCGCGGCGCAGAACACGCTGAGGACGGCCGATCCGAGCAGCAGGTAGCGAGCGATGATCGCCAGTCCGGAGGAGGCCAGGATCGCGAACGCAACCCCCGCGAGCACAGCCGCGGCGAAGGCGACCGTCGCGCGCCGCGGCATCAGGGCGAGGGTGAGGGCGATGCCCGCGGCGGCTCCGACCGCCGGCACTGCATCACCTCGCAGCGCCGGTCCGTGGATCACAGGTCGACCGGTCCGGTGTAGCGCGAGGTTGAGGGGGGGGTGAGAGAGAGGGGGTGGTGGGGGGGGGGGGGGGGGGGGGGGGGGGGGGGGGGGGGGGGGGGGGGGGGGGGGGGGGGGGGGGGGGGGGGGGGGGGGGGGGGGGGGGGGGGGGGGGGGGGGGGGGGGGGGGGGGGGGGGGGGGGGGGGGGGGGGGGGGGGGGGGGGGGGGAGGGGGGAGGAGAGAGGAGGGGAGGGGGGGGGGCGGGGGGAGCGGCGCAGCGTAAGCGCGGAGGGTGTGGGGAGCGTGGGGGGAGCAGAGGGGCGCAGGCGGCGAGGGGAAAAAAAAAAAGAGAGAGAGAGAGAGGAGAGGGGAGAGCGCCACGAGTCGAGCGGGCGACGCGGCGGAACCCCCGCGGAACCTCCGCCGTGCCGTAGTGGAAGGCGACCTCCCCGCTCGCGGGGTGGAGGAAGTAACCCCGGCGGGGCCGGTGGCCTTCCGCGGCGATGACGATCGCCGAGGGGCGCACCTCGAGCCAGGCGGCGAGTCGCGGCACGGCCTGGACGCCGGGGACGACTATCGGCCGGCAGCCGGGCGCGAAGGCGCCCGACTCGGCGAGCCGGCGAAGGTCGGTGCCGATCTCCTTCTGCACGTCGAGCACCCTGACCACGTCGGCGAGGTAGTCGTACTGGCGTGGGGCCTGCACGACGAACATCACGGCCACCGCGGCGGCTATCACCTGCCAGCGAAGCCTCCAGGGATGATCGGGCGCGAGCAACCGCCAGCCGAGCAGCGTCGCGGCGCAGAACACGCTGAGGACGGCCGATCCGAGCAGCAGGTAGCGAGCGATGATCGCCAGTCCGGAGGAGGCCAGGATCGCGAACGCAACCCCCGCGAGCACAGCCGCGGCGAAGGCGACCGTCGCGCGCCGCGGCATCAGGGCGAGGGTGAGGGCGATGCCCGCGGCGGCTCCGACCGCCCCCGGCCACTGCATCACCTCGCCCAGCCGCCCCGGTCCGTGGATCACCAGGTCGACCGGTCCGGTGTAGCGCCCGAGGTCCTCGACCCTGCTCTGGGTGGCGGTGAACGAGTAGAGCGGATCTCCCGCGGTTATCAGGTCGAACAACGCCCAGCCGATCGGCGCCGATGCGGCCAGCGCGACCAGCCCCGCCAGCTCCCCGCCGCCGAGGCCGACCCGCCGCCGCAGCCTGAGGCCGCTGCGCTCGGGGTCGCGCTCGAGCGCGAGGTAGGCGAGATAGGCAGCTGAGAAGAGCCAGGCCTCCGGCCGCAGCAGCCCGGCCACTGCGAGCAGCGCCAGCACCGGCCAGCCGGCGCGGGGGCGGCGGGTCTCGATCACCAGGGCCGCCAGCACGAGGCCGATGTAGGGGAGGTCGACGAAGGCGCGCAGCCCGTTGCTGAGGAAGGGCGCCCGCGTGAGCACGATCAGGGCCGCGACGACCCCGATCGGGCGGTCGAACCACAGCGCCCCCAGCCGGTAGACGAGGTAGGCGATCGCGCCCAGCGCCAGGTAGGCGATCACGGAGGTCGCGTCGGAAGCGCCCAAGGCCCCGAGCGGGGAGACGATCACCCCCCAGAGATCTGCGAGCGGATGAGGCGTCGGCGGGTCCGTGCCGTAGTCCGGGCCGATGCCGTGCGCCAGCTCGTCGCCCCACAACAGCGCGTAGAGCGTGTCGTAGTTGGGATGGCCGTAGGGGGCGATCAGCCAGAGGGCGCCGGCCACGGCGGCGATCCACAGCAGCGGAGTGGCCCTGCGCAGCATCGGCGGAACGTACAGTCCCGATCGGGCGAGGAGCCGCTCATCCCGCCTCTGCGGGCGGATACCGAGAAGGCGATCTCGCAGGAGATCGAGACGCTGCTCCTGACGACCGGGGCCCCCTCGGCGGTGCCACCCGATAGGGTCGAGGCAACCTAACCCGAGGGGCGGAATCATGCCTAGATATCTGTTCGAAGCCAACTACACGCTGGAGGGGCTTAAGGGTGTCGCTTCCGCGGGCGGCAGCGCCCGCCGCGACGCGGTCGAGTCGATGGTCAGCGCCCTCGGGGGCAAGGTGGAAGCGTTCTACTTCGCCCAGGGCGAGTCCGACGTGGTTCTGATCATCGACCTCCCCGACAACAAGACCGTGGCGGCCGTCAGCCTTGCAGTCGGAGCAGCCGGTGCGGTCACCAACATGAAGACCCGCTCGCTGCTGACCCCGGAGGAGATCGACGAGGCGGCCCAGACCGCGGTCGACTACCGCCCGCCGGGTAGCTGAAGCCTGGTACTCGTGGTTGCAGGGCTCAGAACCCGAGCGCGAACTTGGCGTCCTCGGACATCATCTCCGGGGACCAGGGGGGGTCGAAGACCATCTTCGGGTGGACCGAGTCGACTCCATCGAGGTCGCCGACGAACTCCTTCATCTGCTCGGAGACCTGGGGCCCTATCGGACATGCGGGGGTGGTCAATGTGAAGGTGACGAAGACCTCCGGGCCCTCGATCTCGACCTCGTAGACGAGCCCGAGGGAGACGAAATCGAGCCCGAGCTCGGGATCGATGACCTCCTCGAGCGCCTCGAGGACGTCGTCCTCGGTCAGGACATCCGCCCCGGCGCCGGCGGTCACACCGTCATCGGCGGCGGGATTGGCGCCGTTCTCGCTTTCGCTCATGACCCAATCGTAGAGAACAGCGGTGCGCCCGAGCGCCCGCCGTGGCTACCCTTCCCGCCGTGCCACTGCTGCTGCTGATCCTCTTCATCGTCGTCCCGATCGCCGAGCTCTACGTGATCATCCAGGTCGGGCAGGCGATCGGCGTCCTGCCGACGATCGCCATCCTGCTCGCCGACGCGCTCCTCGGCAGCTGGCTGCTCCGCCACCAGGGACGGTCGGCCTGGCGGCGATTCAACGCGGCCCTGGACGAGCGCCGCTTTCCCGGGGCGCGAGGTCGCGGACGGCCTGCTGATCACGATCGGCGGCACCCTTCTCCTCACACCCGGCTTCATCACCGACATCTTCGGCCTCGTGCTGCTGATCCCGCCGTCGCGGGCGATCGTCCGGGGCATTCTCCGCCGGGTCCTCGCCGGCCGCTTCGTGGTCGCGGGAAGCGCCGCCGGCTGGGGCTACGACCGGATGCGCGGAGGCCGCGGGCCCGGAAGGGCACCGGCCCCGGAGGTTCCGGCTTCCCTCCCACCGCCGGCAGGCCCTACGACGTCGAGGGCACGGCCCACGACGTCTCCGAGAACGGCTCGGCGGGCTCCGGCGCCCGCCCGGACCGCGGCGATCCGCCCTCTCTTCCACCGGCGTGAGCGGCTTCGACCTCGCAGACGGGCAGCGGGGCATCTTCGCCTCGGCGCAGCCGGGGCGGACGGCGCTGACCTTCGACCGCCGACCGGCCTGCTGGCGGACGCGACCCTGGACGTCGAGCTCAGCGAGGTGGCCGCCTCCGGTCCGCCTCGAGGGCCGCACCACCGGCGTCTCCACGCTGACGGTCTGCCGCGCGCTCGGCGCCCTTCGCCACCCGGGGGGCGATGCCGAGATCGGCTGCCTGGCGGTGCGCACGGAGCACGAGCCGCCCGACTCGCCAGGTGCGATCTCCCGCCGCCGGTCGATCGCGGTCGTCTTCGCCGACGGCGGCCTGCTCGCGATCGACGCCGCCCGCCCCGCGGGCGCGGAGGGCCACGACGCCGAGGAGACCGCGGCGGTCCTCGCCGAGCCGGGCGAGGAGCCGATTCGATTCGCGGAGGCGCTGCTCTCGACCGAGTTCGACGGCGAGGGCCGGCACCGGCGCGCGACCCTCGAGCTGACCCCCGCGGGCGATCGCTACCGGGCCCCGATGCGGGGAGCGGGGACCGTCGTCTGCGGCACCACCGTCGAGACCCCCTCGGAGCGGGCCGAGATCGCCTTCTTCCGCTGGGCGCTCGAGGGACGCCCCGGGCTCGGGCGCTACGAGATCGCGACGCCGCTGTGATCGAGTGCGTGATCTCGGACTTCGGCGGGGTCCTGACGACGCCGCTGATCCATTCGTTCGCCGCCTTCCAGGACGAGACCGGAATCGAGCCCGAGGTGCTCGGGCTGGCGATGCAGGAGATCGCCGATGAGGACGGCGCGCCACCCTCTCTTCCGCCTCGAGAAGGGCGAGATCACCGAGGCTGACTTCCTCGCCCGGATGGCGCGGCAGCTCGAGGGAAGGCTTGGCCACCGGCCCGAGATGCACCGCTTCAGCGAGATCTACTTCGAGGCGCTCGAGCCCAACCCGCCGATGATCGAGCTGATGCGGCAGCTGCGCGAGGGCGGGCACCGGATGGCTCTCCTGACCAACAACGTCCGCGAGTGGGAGCCGCTCTGGCGCTCGATGCTTCCGGTCGACGAGATCTTCGAGCTGGTGGTCGACTCGGCGTTCGTCGGCTGCCGCAAGCCCGACCCCGAGATCTACGAGGTCACGCTCGGCCGGCTGGAACTGCCCGCGCAAGCCTGCCTCTTCGTCGACGACGTCGCCGACAACTGCGAGGGCGCGCGGGCGCTGGGGATGACCGCGGTGCATTTCCGCGAGAACGCGCAGGCGATCGGCGAGATCCGCGCCGCGCTTGCGGCTGGGGCCGCCCGCCCTTGAACCGGGCGGCCTCGATCACGCGCGGCCTGCGGTCGCGCATCCAGCCCTGGATGCTCGCGCTCAGGCGCGATCCTCGTGCTCGCCCTGGGGCTGCGGCTCTGGGGAATCGAGTACGGGCTGCCGTTCGGCTATCAGATCGACGAGGAGCGGCTCTACACCCGCCTCGCCGTGATCATGCTCGCCGACGGGGATCTCAACCCCGGCTACTTTCAGAACCCTCCCCTCTACATGTACGTGCTCGAGGCGGTCTTCGCCCTCCAGCACAGCGGCAGCGACGCGGCGCTGCTGATCGGCGACGTCCCCGACCGCGGCGAGCTCTACCTGACCGCCCGCGTCGTCACCGCCGTGCTCGGGACGATCGGGGTCTGGCTCGTCTTCGTCGCGGCGCGCCGCTTCTTCGACACGGCCGTCGCGCTGCTCACGGCCCTCCTCCTCGCCGTGGCGTTCATGCCGGTCTTCTACTCGCACGTCGCCCTCAACAACGTGCCCGCGATGACGGCGGCCACGCTGGCTCTGATCGGCGTGGCCGGCATCCTCCACCGCGGCCGCCGCGCCGACTTCGTCCTCGCCGGGATCGGCGTCGGGGTCGCCGCGGCGACCAAGTACACCGCGGGGATCGTGGTCGTGCCGCTGCTGATCGCGGCGCTGCTCTCGCCGGGAGGCCGAGCCGAGCTGCGCCGTGTCCAGATCCCGCCGCGGCTGCGGGGCCTGCGCCCGGTGCGGCGGCTGGCGCCGCGCGGGAGCTTCCCGGTCGAGGCCCGTCTGCGAAACGCGGCGATCGCCCTCGGCGTCGCCTTCGCCGCCTTCGTCATCTCCAACCCGCACGCGGTCATCAACTTCTCCCACTTCCTGCGCGCGGTGGGCACCCAGGGCAGGCTGGTCGACGAGAACAAGTACGGGCAGGACCCGGACGGCGGCATCCCGTTCTACATCGAGTCGTGGACCTGGAGCATCGGCTGGATCCCGGCGCTCGCCGCGATCGCCGGCGCGGTCCTGCTCTGGCGCCGCGACCGGCGCACCTTCTGGGTCCTCGTCCCGATCGTCCCCGTCTTCATCGTCTACATGGGGTGGCAGACCCGCTACTTCGGCCGCTGGATGCTCCCGGTGCTGCCGATCGTCTGCATGCTTGCGTGCTACGCGGGCGTCGCCGCGGCCCGCGCGCTCGCCGCGGCCAGGCCCCGGCTCCTGCCGGCGGCGTTCGCCGCGGTCGCCGTCGCCCTCTGCGCCCAGAGCCTGGTCCACGTCGTCCACAACGACCGCGTCCTCTCGCGCCCGCACACCCTCAACGTCGCGCGCGCCTGGATGATCGATCACGTCCCCGAGACCGCCGGGTTGATCACCGAGCCGTTCCGGGCGCGCTCATGGCGCTCGCCCTGGGACCGGGCACGCCCCAGCCTGCAGACCTCCACGGACGAGCGCCAGTACGCCGAGTACCTGGAGGCCGGGCTGGTCGACCAGTACCGCGAACGGGGCTTCTGCTGGGTGATGGCGACCTCCAACTACTGGGGGCTGACCCTCGCCGACGATGGGCGTCGCGACACCGCCCGCGGCTACTACGAGGCGCTCGACCGCGAGGGGGACCTCGTCTTCAGCGCCAGCCCCTGGGGTCCGATCGACAGCCCCGGGGGGGCCGGCGAGGACCAGGTGCCCTTCGACTTCGACTTCAGCTACGACTTCTATCCGCTCGACTACGACCGCCCCGGCCCGATGGTCCACGTCTACAGGCTCCGCGGCGGCAAGTGCTCGCCGCCGGCGGCGCCGTCCTAGGGCGGCGTCAGTTGTCGCTGCCGGCGCGGTCCCAGATGTAGAGCTCGACCGCCTCCAGGGCCAGCTCCATCTGCCGCGGCGGCGAGAGCCACTCGAGCACGGTCTCCAGGGCGAGGTCCTCGGTTACCCCTTCGTCGATCGCCTCCTCGCCGCGGAAGCCGGCGGCGAGCTTGAGCGCCTCGCGGCGGTTCTCGCCGAGCGAGCCGAAGGCCCCCATGAGGAAGTCCCGGTTGGGCAGCGGGTGGCCGACGTCGAGCGAGCCGTGCCAGGCCGCGAGCATCGAGAGGTCGTGCTCGTCGAGCTCGGAGAGCGCCTTCGCATAGTGGGTCTCGAGCTCGTCGTCGGGGATCTCGTCGACCCAGGCGCGGACGGCCTCGCCGAGGAGCTGCCGGCGGGCCTCGCGGCCGACGGAGTCGGCGATCGCGCGAATCGCATCAGCTGGATCTACGAAGCAGAGCGACATCTCCGGGCCGTCCTCTCGTCGGGTCGTCGTACGAGGGCGAAGATAGAGGCGGCCGGGGACGGCAAACCGGGCCGCGAGGGCCCGCACTTTCCGGGCTTGCGCGGGTGTCAGAAGCGCGGCGCCGGGACCGACCCTATGCTGGGCCGGATGAGCGACGGGAGGCGAACATCGGACTGCACCTGATCCACGGGCCGCCCAACTCGGGCAAGGCGGGGATCGTCCGCGAGCGCTTCACCGCGGCCTGCCCCGGGCGACCGGTGCTCGTGGTCCCCAACCTCGACGACGTCTTCGCCTTCGAGCGCGAGTTCTGCCGGCGGCGGGAGCGCTGCTCGGCGGCGCGGTGTCGACCTTCAGCGGCCTCTTCGAGAGTCGCCGCCCGCGCCGGCGGCGAGGTCCCCCCGCCGCGACTGGGCGAGAGCCAGCGGCTGCGGCTGGCCGCGGCCGCGATCGAGCGGCCCGCCCGCGGATACTCGCCCGCTCGGCCGCGCGGCCCGGGTTCGCGGCCGCCGCTCTGGAGCTGATCGACGAGCTGCAGGCGGCGATGCTGGACCCCGCCTCGGTCGAGCGAGGGCGCCCGCGGGCTCGAGGAATCCGCCTATCTCGGGGAGCTGGCGGCGATCTACCGCGCCTACACCGAGCCTGCGCGAGGACAGCGGCCGAGGCGACCCGCACGTGGTCGCCGCGGTGGCGATCGCCGGCGATCCGGCGCGACCCGGATAGCTGGGGCGGGCGCCCGGTCCTCCTCTACGGCTTCGACGACCTGACCGGGAGCAGCTCGAGCTGGTCGCCGCCCTCGGCCACGGCCGCCGAGGTGACCGTCGCGCTCACCTACGAGGACCGGCCCGGCGCTGGCCGCCCGCGCCACGCTCCTGCTCGAGCTCCGGAGCTGGGCGAGGGCGACGTCGAGCACCGAGGAGACGCACCGAGGCCGACCCGGCCAACACCGAGAGCCCGCTGCTCTTCGCGCTCGAGCGCGGCTTCGCCGAGCACGGCGCGACGAACCCAGACATCCGACGGCAGCCTGGTGCTGCTGCGCTCGGCGGGGGAGCGCGGCGAGGCGGAGGCGATCGGCGGCGGAGATCGCCGCGGCTGCTCGCCGAGGGCACCCACGCGGAGCGCGATCGCCGTGGCACTGCGCGACCCGGCCGGGCGCGGCCGGCTGCTCGCGGCGCGTCCTCGAGTCCTACGGCATCCCGGTCGCGCTCGAGGCGAGACCTGCCGGTCGCCGGCACGGCGACGGGCGGCGCCCTGCTCGCGCTGCTGCGCCGCCGCCTTCGCCGGCCGGCACGGCGGCCGACGTCCTCGCCTACCTGCGGGGCCCGCGGCGCGGCGGCCGCGCTCGAACGTCGACTGGCTCGAGCGGCCGGATCCTGCGCGGCCGGCTACCGCAGCGCCGAGGAGGCGGCGGAGGTCTGGGCGGAGCAGTCAGGCCGCGAGCTGATCCGCGAGCTGCGACGAGCTGCCGCGACGCTGCCGAGCGACCCCGCGGCGCTCCTGCTCGCGGTCGCGCGACCTCGCGCGCGACATCGCCGAGTGGCCGCTCGCCCGACGACGAGACCCGCGGCCGCGTTCCCGGACGACGCGGAGGCCGAGGAGCTGCGCGCCGGCGCCGACGATCGTCGAGCGCGCTGGAGGAGCTGGCGGACCTCGGCGGCCTCGAGCCCGGGCCGCAGGAGCTGATCGACGCGATCCGAGGGCCTGCACCATGCCGCTCTGGCGCGGCCCGGCCGAGGGCCGGGTCCGGATCGCCAGCCCCTACCGGCTGCGCGCCGGGCGCTTCGGCCACCTCTTCGTCGCCTCCCTGCAGGACGGCGAGTTCCCCCGCCGCGACGGCGGCAGCCCCTTCCTCTCCGACGAGCAGCGGGCCCAGCTTGGCCTCCCCGAGCGGGCCGAGACCGAGGCCGAGGAGCGCTACCTCTTCTACGTCTGCCTGCCCTGCCGACCGAGCGGCCTCTGGCTCTCCTGCCGGGACAGCGACGAGAGCGGCGGCGCCGAGCAGCCCTCGCCGCTGCTCGCCGAGGTCCGCCGCCTGCTCGACCCGCCGCCGCCCGAAGACCCCGAGGAGGGCGACCCGCTCGAGCCGACCTGGTCCGCGGCCGCAGCCTCGGCGCAGGTCGTCTTCGCGCCGTGCCGAGGCGCCGAGCGAGGACGAGCTGGCCCGCTCGCTCGCCGCCCGCGCCGGGGAGGCGCGAGGGCATCCTCGCCGGCGCTCGGCGTCGACCCGCGTCCCTGGGCTGCCGCGGGATCGGCGGCGGCTGGCGGCGGCCGCGGCCCTGCGAGAGCGCGCACGCGGCGCCGGGGCCGCTCGTGGTGCCGGCGGTGATCGAGGAGCTTGGCGCCCGCCAGGAGTACGGCGGGACGACGCTCGAGACCTTCGCCGTCTGCTCCTACCGCTGGTTCGTCGACCGCGAGCTGCGGCCGGAGCCGCTGGGACCGAACGCCCGAGCCGCTCGACCAGGGCAACGCTGATGCACGCGGCGCTCGGAGCGCTCTACCGCGAGCGGCCCGGCGGCGACCCGGTGCCGCGGCCCGCCTCGCTTGACGCCTGGATCGAGCGCGGCGCCGAGCTGGTCGCCGAGGCAGGCGGAGGCAGCTGGGCCTCTCCGGGCAAAGCCCGACCGAACGTCGCGATCCGGCGGCGGATCGAGCTGCCTGCTCGCCGCCTTCCTGCGCCGGGAGGCGGCGCGCGACCGCCGTCCTCCTCGACCCGCATCTGCTCGAGGCGATCGTTCGGCTCCGAGGAGGACGCGACAGGCCTGCGCTCGACCTCGGCGGCTGGCTGCTGCACGGCCGCATCGACCGGGTCGACAGTCGACCCGGGGGCCGCACCGGGCTGCGTCCACGACTACAAGGTCGTCGCGCGAGGTGACCCCATGGGCCGCCAAATTCGAGAAGGAGGGAAAGCTGCAGCTGCCGCTCTACCTGCTCGCGCTGCGCGATCTCTGGGGGCTCGAGCCCGGCGGGGGGCATCTACCAGCCGCTGCGGGCGACCAAGGACCCGCGCCCGCGCGGGATGGTGCGCGCCGAGCGCCGGACGGCCTCCTCGCCGGGTACCGCGCTGGTATCGACAACGACCGCCTCGACGACGAGGAGTTCGAGCACCCTGCTCGGAGCAGGCCGCACAGCACCGCCGACGGCGATCGTCGCCCGCATGCGCGCGGGCGACATCGGCCGCGACCCGATCGAGCGACGAGTGCCCGCGCTACTGCGGCTTCGCGCCGATCTGCCGCCGCGAGCGCGGCATGCCAGATCCCGCCGATCCGAGGAGGAGCTCGCGGAGGTGGAGGCGTGACGAGCCGCGCGCCGACGCCCGAGCAGCAGCGGGCGATCGGCACCCGGGCGCCGCGACGTGCTGCTCGAGGCGGGCGCCGGCACCGGCAAGACCGGGGTCCTGGTCGACCGCTACTGCGACCTGATCGAGCGCGAGGACGCCGGGCCGAAGCGATCCTCGCCTTCACGTTCACCGACCGGGCCGCCGCCCAGCTGCGCGAGCGGATCCGCGCCGAGCTGGGCCGCCGCGCCGCGCGGCGGGCGACGGCGAGCTCGCTGCGCGACTGAGTGCCATCCTCGACGATCGGGCGGCGCCTGGATCACGACGATCCACGGCTTCTGCCGCCGGCTGCTCGCCTCCCACCCGGTGGCGGCCGGAATCGACCCCTCCTTCCGCGTGCTCGACGGGCCGAGGCCGAGCGCGCCGCCCGCGCCGCCTTCGACGCGGCGCTGGAGGTGTTCCTCGCCGAGTCGGACCGACGAGGCGCGCGGACGACCGTCGGCCGCCTACGGGTGGACGGGCTGCGGGACGTCGTCCTCGCCGCCCACGAGGAGCTGCGCAGCCGCGGCGAGGCGCGAGCCGGAGCTGCCGGAGCCGCCGCCGAGCCGACCTCGACGGGGCCCTGGCGCGAGCTCGAGGCGCGCGACAGCCGCCGCGGTCGGAGGTCGGCAGTGCAGCCCAGCGGGAGAAGATCGCCGACGCGCGCCGGCGCTCGCGGCGGCGCGCCGTGACACGGCCTGCCCGCCGATCGACGAGCTGCATGCGGCCTGCTTCGGCGCCAAGGAGGGCGTGTCCGAGGCGCTTGCCTCGCCGCGATCGAGCGGGCGAAGAGCGGCGGCGCGGGGGCGAGCCAGGGCGGCGAGCGGCGTACCGGCACATCGCCGAGCTCGCTGCGGCTCTTCGGCCGCCGCTTCGCGGAGGCCAAGGCGGAGCGATCCGGCCTCGACTTCGAGGACCTGCAGCTCGGGCGGTCGCGCTTCTGCGCGAGAGCTCGGAGCCGATCCGCGAGTCCTACGCGGAGCGCTTCCGCGCACATCCTCGTCGACGAGTTCCAGGACACGAACGCGCTGCAGCTCGGCGCTGGTCCGGGCGCTGCGCTGGCGGGGACACGCGGTCTTCTTCGTCGGGGACGAGTTCCAGTCGATCTACGGGTTCCGCCACGCCGACGTCGAGGTCTTCCGCGCGCGAGCGCGACGCTTTCGCTCAGGCCGCGGCCGCCGAGGTGCTTCCGCCTCAGCGGCAACTTCCGCTCCCGGCCGGGGGTGATCGCCGCCGCCAACCGCCTCGGGCGAAGCTGATGCTGCGACGAGTTCCGGCCGCTCACGGTGGGGGCTCGAGGCCGAGCCGGCCGGCGGGGAGGCGGCCCGAGGTCGAGCTGCTGCTCACCGAGCGCGACGGCTGGGAGGAGCAGGAGACGCTGCAGCTCCCGGTCGACGACCGCACCCACCCGCGCCACGTCGCCGAGGCGCGCTTCCTCGCCGAGCGCCTGCGCCGGCTGGCCGACGCGGGCGTACCCCGCGGCGAGATGGTGGTGCTGCTGCGCGCCTTCACCCGCGTGGACGCCTACGAGGAGGCGCTCGACCGGGCCGGGCTGCGGCCCTACGTGGTCGGCGGCCGCGGCTACTGGTCCCAGCAGCAGGTCGGGGACGTGCTGCAAGCTGCTCGCGGTGATCGCCAACCCGCTCGACGACGAGCCGCTGCTGGGAGCGCTCGCCTCGCCGGTCGCCGCGGTGTCGCCCGACACGCTCTGGCTGTTGCGGCGGGCACGCGGCGCGCAACCGCTCGCTCTGGCCCGGACTGCGGCGGGCCGCCGGCGCTGGCGAGGCCGGGCTCGAGGAGCCGAGTCCTGGCTCGAGCACATGCCCGCGGCGGAACGTGGAGCGGTCGCCGCCTTCCACGCCGCGATCGTCGCCGCTGCGCGAGGCCGGCACGCGGCTCGGCATCGAGGAGCTGATCGAGCGGGCGGTGACCGACACCGGCTATGACCTCGCGGCGCTGATGCCGGCGGGCGGGACGGATGCGGATGGCGAACATCCGCAAGCTGATGCGGATGGCCCGCGAGTTCGAGGCGGCCGAGGGCCGCGACCTGCGCGGCTTTCTCGAGTTCCCGAGTTCCGCGGCGCCAGCGACGACGAGGCCGTGGCCGCCACCGAGGCCGAGGACCACGACGGCGTCCGGGTGATGACGGTGCACAACGCCAAGGGCCTCGAGTTCGCGGTCGTCGCGGTACCGGATCTCGACCGCGGGGCTGCTGACCGGCGGCCGCGCCCGCTGCTGCGTGCTCGGTCGCGAGGACCCCCCGACACCCGGGTGGGGATGCGGTCGCCCGCCTCGGCGGCGCACTCGGTGCCGATCTACGCGCTCGACCAGCTCAAGGCCGAGCAGGACCGAGCGCGACGCCGAGGAGGCGCTGCGCCTCTTCTACGTCGCGGCCACGCGGGCGCGCAGCGCCTGATCCTCAGCGGCGTCACGCCCGGCGACGATCCAGATGCCGCCGAAGCCGGGCACATCGGTGCTCGGCGCGGATCATCGGCTCGCTCAGCATCGGCGAGATCGAGGACGGCGGCACGGTGGAGCTCGGCGCCGCCGGCGCCGCGGCCCGGCCTCGACGCCGAGCTTCGCGGCGGGCCGCGCTCGTCGTACGCCGCAACGAGCCGAGCGCCGAGCGTGCGGCCGAGCTGGTGCGCGCCGCCTCCGACGCGGCCCCGCCGCCGCCTCTGGGCGAGGGCCCGCCGCCGATCGTGGCCCATCCGGCTCCCGCGGCGCCGCTCCGGCCGCTCTCCTACTCGGCGCTATCCGCAGTACGAGCGCTGCGGCTTCCGCTTCTACGTCGAGCGGGTGCTGGGCCTCCCGGCGCGCGAGCGCAGCGGCGACGGTGCCGCCAGCCGCGAGCAGCGCTTCGGCTTCGGCAGCGCGGTCCACTCGCTGCTCGAGTGGAGCGCGGCGCGGCCGCTGGCTCGGCGCCGACGCGAGGAGCTTGTGCGGCGCACGCTGCGAGCGGAGGGCGTGGAGCCGACGCCGGAGACGCTGGAGCGCGGCGCTGGCGATGACCGGCGGCTGGACGGAGTCGGAGCTCTGCGCGCGCGCTCGGGGCCGCGGGCACGACGCTGCGGGCCGAGGTGCCGCTGCTGCTCGAGCTCGGGGGGCGGTCGTGCGCGGCTCGATCGACCTGCTCGCGGAGACGCCCGGAGCGGCACCGCTGGTGATCGACTACAAGACGGACCGCCTCGGCGAAGGCACACCGGCCGAGCGGGCGGCCCGCTACGGGATCCAGCGAGACGCTCTACGCGGTCGCCGCCGCGGAGGCGACGGGGGCCGACCGAGTCCGCGTCGCCTACGTCTTCCTCGAGCGCCCCGGGGGAGCCGGCCATAACCGAGCTGGGGCCGAACGACATCGCGAGCGCCCGCGAGCGGCTCGAGGCGGTGGTGGCCGCGCATCGCGCGCCGGCGAGCTTCGAGGTCACCTCGACGCCCGACTGGCCGCTCTGCCACGACTGCCCGGCGCGCCGCCGCCTCTGCAGCGGCCCCGCGGCGGCGCCGGAGGAGGCTGCAGCCGGAGGCGTCGCCGGCCTGAGCCGGGGCGGCCTGCTCGAGCCTGCGCGGCCAGCTCGTCGAGCCGCAGCTCCTTGAGCCCCTCGCCCACCGCGTCGAGCTCGCCGGCGCAGTAGGTGACCAGCTCCTGCCCCTCGCGGCAGAGGTCGAGGGTCTCGCGCAGGCCGGCCTGGCCGGAGTCGAGCCGGTCGATGATCTGCTCGAGGCGCGCGACCGCGGCCTCGTAGCTCTCCGGACCCTCACCCATCGCCACCCTCTCCTTCCTCGATCGAAGCCGTGACCCGCGCCGTCGGCGAAGCGTAGCCGCAGGCGCTCGGCCGCGCCGCGCCGCCGCGGCGCTCGTCACCGGCTCGCCGTCCTCGCTCTCGGCGCGGGCGTAGCCGCGCTCCAGCGTCCGCTCGCGGATCGTGCGCCCGCAGGGCGACGCGGGTGCGCTCGAGCGCTTCGCGCCGCTGGCGCAGCGCCGTCTGCGCCGAGCGCTCGAGCCCGCGGCCGCGGCGGCGGATGTCGGCGCCCGCCTGCTGCGTGCCCTCGAGCGCGCGCCGGGCGGCGCGACGCAGGACGACGAGCGCGATCCGGCGCTGATGCTCGCCGCGGTCGCGAACGCCGCGCTCGGCGGCGGCGCGGATCTCGCGGGTGCGCTGGTTGAGCGCGCCGCGCTCCCGCTGCAGGGCCCGGGCCGGGCCGCGGGCGAGGCGGCGAGGTGGCGCGCCCGCTCGCCGACGGCGCCGCGGCCGGCGCGCTCGAGCGAGGCGGCGCAGCGGGTCAGCGAGAGCGCGCGCTTCGCGGCAGTCGAGCGGCACGGCCGCCTCGGCGGCGTGGGTCGGCGTCGAGCAGGCGACGGCGGCGACGTCGTCGATCAGGGTCGTGTCGCGCTCGTGGCCGACCGCGCTGACCACGGGCACGCGCAGCATCGCGACGGTGCGGCAGAGCGTCTCGTCGCAGAAGGCCCAGAGGTCGGCGAGGCTGCCGCCGCCGCGGGTGACGACGATCGACCTCGACCTCGGGGCGGGCGGCGAGGTCCTGGATCGCGGCCGTGATCGCGCGGCGCCGCGCGGCGGTCCTGAACCGGCGCGAAGCCCCAGACGACGGTGCCGCGCCAGCCCCGCCGCTCGAGGCCGGCGAGGAGGTCGCGGCGGGCGGCCCCAGTCTCCGCCGTGACGACGCCGATCGTCCGCGGCAGCCGCGGCCGGTGGAGCTTCGCCTGCAGCTCGAACAGGCCCTCGGCCTCGAGCTGGCGCCGCAGCGCCGCCAGCCGCGCCATCAGGTCGCCCTCCCCCGCCAGCCGCACGTGGGTGGCGCGGAAGCTGAAGCTGGGCGAGGCCTGGCCGCCGCCGGGGTAGTAGTCGGGCCCGCCCGCGACAACGACCTCGACGCCGTCGCGCAGGGCGCCCTCGGGCAGGTCGAGTCGCTCGAGCTCGTTGAGCCAGATCGAGCAAGGCACCGCGCCCTCGCCGTCGCGCAGCTCGAAGTAGGCCTGGGTCCTGCTGCGCCGCGTCCCGGTGACCTCGCCGATCAGCAGCACCCGGGCACGCTTGCGAAGCTCGGTCTGGAGCACCTTGGCGTAGCGGCCGACCGTGAACGGGCCGGGCAGCTCCGGGTCGGCCGGCCTCCGGACGGTCACCGCGTGGGTAGCGATTCCTGCTCCACGGGGAGAGAATGACAGGGGCTCATGACCACAATCGCCGTCTTCGCATACGGATCGCTGGTCGACCCGGCGAGCGCTGAGCTGACACTCGGGCGCCGGGCCGAGGTCGTGCCCGCCCGCCTCGGCGGCTGGCGCCGGGGCTGGTCCGTCTGCCGCGACAACCTGCGGGTGGAGAAGACATTCGCGATCGACCACCCCGGCGGCGAGGTCCCGCCGTTCATCCTCGGCCTCAGCGTCGAGCCGGACGCCGGGGCCGGGCCCGAGCAGGGGCCGAACGGAGCCCTGATCGAGGTCAGCGAGGCCGAACTGGAGCGCCTCGACCTGCGCGAGCTGCGCTACCGCCGGGTCGAGGTCACCGTCGAGGTGGCGGCGCCGGTGCGCTTCGACCGGGTCGTGGCCTTCGCCTCCCGGCCGGAGCACCACGCGCCGGAGCCGCCCGCGGGCGCGGTCATCCTCGCGCCCTACCTGCGCACGGTCGAGGCCGCCTTCGACGCGATCGGCGAGCTGGCCGAGTTCCGCCGCACGACCGGCGCTCCCCCCGTGCCGGTCGTCGAGCCCGTCCTCATCCGCGACGAGATCCCGCCCGGCAACCCGCGGGGCTGGTGACCCGAACCGCCGAGTGTGCGCTCGCGGTCGCCGGGGCATCACGAAGTGCACACTCGGCGGGGTGCGCGCGGTCAGCCGGCCAGCTCCCAGCGCCGCGCCCAGGCCTTGAGCTCGGCGATCGCCGGCTCGAGGTCCCGGCCCATCCCGGTCAGCTCGTAGCTGACCCGGACAGGGGTGCCTTCCTCGACGCTGCGGGCGACGAGGCCGCTCTGCTCGAGCTCGCGGAGGCGCTGGGAGAGGAGGCGGTCGGAGACGCCGGGGACGGAGTCGGCGAGCTCGCCGAAGCGCAGCGGGCCCGCGGTCAGGGCCGAGACGATCGCCCCGGTCCAGCGCTTGCCGATCAGCTCGATCGCGACGTGGAAGTGCGGGCAGACCTCGGCGGCGGGCCTGCGGTCCGCGGCTCGCGCCTGCGCGGCGCTCGAGGCAGGGGCTTGGGTCACCGGTCCCTCACTCACCCGGCCTCAGCTTACCGAACGTAAGTGACGGGCCCGGGCGAGGGCGGCTTCCATGCGCCGAGGGCCCGATTTGGTCCGGTATACGGACACTTTCGAGCCCTCGGCGAACCTTGGGTGGCCGGGCCCGGTGCTCAGCCGGTGCAGGGGCCGGTGTCGACGGGCCCGCTGCCTCCGGCCCGGCCGAGCGCCGCGCCGACGACGTCGTTGGGCACGGCGAAGCCGCCCGGCGAGCCGCTCGTCGTCGCCGCGAACACCGTTCCCATGACCCGCCCGGCTCCGTCCACCAGGGGGCCGCCCGAGTTGCCGCTGCGGACCCGCCCGCGCAGCGAGGCGATCCGGCGCCGGATCGGCCCGCGCCCGTAGGCGTCCTGGCTGATCACCTCGCTGGTCTCGCCGAAGCGGGCGGGCGAGACGGCGAAGGGCCCGTTCTCCGGGTAGCCGAGGACCGCGCCGGCGGTCCCCCGCCCGGGCTCGCCTGCCAGAGGCAGCGGCTCCAGGTCGAGGTCCACCCTCAAGACCGCGAGATCGTTGCGCGGGTCGTAGGCCACCGCAGTCGCGTCGGCGGTCGTGCCGTCCTGGGTCGTCACCGAGGTGTCGTCCTCGCCCGCGACCACGTGGGCGTTGGTGACGATCAGGCCGGGCGCGCCGGCCCAGCCGGACCCCTCGACCCCGAGGCCGCAGGCCGTGCCGAGCACGCGGACCACCCCGGCCCCCGCATCGCGGACCTCCGGGTCGGAGGCGATCTTCGGGTCGGGCGGACCGACGGCGGTCGCGGGCCCGTCGATCTGCGGCGCCGGGTCGACCCGGTTGAGGGCGTTGAGGATCGGCCCCGAGGGCGGCAGCACGTCGTTGAGGCTGCGCAGGATCACCGACCGCTGCACGTCGCGGCGCAGCTCCGTCGCCCCCGGCGCGTGCAGCGCGACCGCGCCGAAGACCCAGGCGAGGCCGAGGGCGACGGCGCCGATCAGGATCGCGCCGCCGGCGCCGTCGGCGAGGTGCATCGCGTGCCCGCGGACCACCCGCGAGCGGAGCCCGAGGGCGAACCCCTCGAGCCCGACCGCGACCAGCGACCCGATCAGGAGTGCGCCGAGCGCGGCGAAGAGCGGCGCGTAGGGCGAACGCGACCCCTGCTCGAGGACGGCCGGGCCGACCCTGCTGCCGATCAGGGCCCCGAGGCCGAAGCCGCCCAGGGTCAGGGCGCCGACGATCAGGCCCTG
Source organism: uncultured Actinomycetes bacterium (assembly GCA_963720015.1). Taxonomy (GTDB): domain Bacteria; phylum Actinomycetota; class Thermoleophilia; order Solirubrobacterales; family 70-9; genus DATFPK01. The sequence continues at coordinate 149,345 of CAVREA010000003.1, forward strand.
GCGGTAGCCCCAGAGCGCGAGCGCGATGGTGAAGGCGACGATCGCCCAATCGAGCGCGGTCACGGGCGCAATAAAACCAGGCGGCAGGGGCCCCTGCGGCATCCGGCGGGCCGAGGCGGGAACCCCCGCCGAGGCCGCCGCAGCCAGGCATTACCTTTCATGCCCGTGAATCGTCCGCCTTCCGACGAGCGGCGCCGCCGCCTCACACGGCGAGCGCTGCCACTGGCCGCTGTCGCCCTGGTCGCCTTCGTCGCCGGCGTCTCCGCGGGCGCCGAGAGCCCCGAGAAGGACGCGGCCAAGCGCTTCGTCGACGCCTGGGCGTCGCAGGACTTCGCCGCCATGCACGCCGAGCTCAGCCCGGCCGCGCGCGAGTCGGTCTCGGTCACAGACTTCGCCAACGCCTACCTCGACGCGCAGGAGGTGGCGACCCTGCAGGCCATCGACCCGGGCTCGCCGGAGGAGAAGGACGGCGGCGACCTGATCGAGTACCCGATCGGGGTCCGCACCGGCGCCTTCGGATTGATCGAGGGAATCCTGCGGATCCCCTTCGAGGACGGCGGGATCGCCTGGGACGAGAGCCTCGTCTTCCCCGGGCTGGCCCCGGGCGAGCGGCTCGACAGCAAGGTCCGCCTCGCGGGCCGGGCGCCGATCTTCGCCCGCGACGGGACCCCGCTCGCCGAGGGACCGCCGCTGGCGCGCAGCTCGCCCCTCGGCAGCGCGGCGATCGACGTCGCCGGGGAGGTCGGCGAACCGGAGGGCGCCGAGGCCGAGGCCGCGGCCGAGGAGGGCTACCCGCCGGGGACCCCGGTCGGCGTGAGCGGCGTGGAACAGGCGTTCAACGCGCGACTCGCCGGCAAGCCCGGCGGCGAGCTGCTCGCCGTCCCCGAGTCCGGCGGCCAGCCCCGGGTGCTCGGCTCGGCGGAGCCGAGCAACGGCGAGGCGGTGAAGACGACGATCGACCCGGATCTCCAGCTCGCCGCGGTCTCGGCGCTGGCCGGCCGCAGCGGCGGCGTCGCCGTCCTCGACGCCCGCACCGGGGCGGTGCGGGCGCTCGCCGGCACGGCGTTCTCCGGCCCCCAGCCCCCGGGCTCGACCTTCAAGATCGTCACCACGACCGCCGCCCTGCAGGACGGCAAGGTCAGCCTCGACGACGAGTTCCCGGTCGTCCAGGGCGCCAACGCCGGGGGGCGCTTGATCTACAACGCCCACCAGGAGTACTGCGGCGGCGACTTCCGCGAGTCCTTCGCCCACTCCTGCAACTCGGTCTTCGCCCCGCTCGGCGTCGAGGTCGGCGAGGAGTCGCTGGTCGCCACCGCCGAGCGCTTCGGCTGGAACTCGGAGCCGGCCCTCTACAACGCAGAGGGAACCGCGGCGATCGACCCGCCCGAGTCGACGATCCCGCGCGATCCCGGCACCGACGTCGACCTCGCGGTCAGCGCGATCGGCCAGGGGCAGGTGCTGGCGACCCCGCTGCAGATGGCGACCGCAGCCCAGACGGTGGCCAACGACGGCGTCAGGCTGCCGACGCCTCTCGTCGTCAAGCCCGAGCTCGGGCCCGACGAGGAGCCCGTGCGGGTCATGTCCCCGAAGATCGCCGCGCAGCTGACGGAGCTGATGATCGGCGTCGTCAACGAGGGCACCGGCACTGGCGGGGGCGATCCCCGAGGCGCAGGTGGCCGGCAAGACCGGCACCGCGGAGCTCGGCCCCAAGCCCGGTCAGGAGAACCTGCCGCCGGGAGCGAACCCCGAGCAGATCGTCGACGCCTGGTTCACCGCCTTCGCCCCCGCGGAGAAGCCCCGCCTCGCCGTTGCCGTGATGCTGATCGACGCCGACGCCGACGGTGGCACCGTCGCCGCTCCGGTCGCGGCCCAGGTCCTCTCGGCCGGCCTCTAGCCGCCGCGGCCCGCCGGGTAGGCGAGCGCGACGGCGACGGCGACCACGACAGCGCCGAGCGCGGTGACGAGGCCCCCGAGGGTGTCGGCGACCAGCTCAAGCGGAGTGCCGACCAGGACGGCGATCGCGCCGCCGGCGAGCATGTTCCACCAGGCGCCGACCGCCGCCGGGCGCTCCGCGTAGGGCGCGGCGAGCACGGTGCCGGCGATGATCGCGGCCAGCCCCGCGATCGCCCCGGCGTCGCCGAGCAGGCGGATCAGGACCAGCAGGGCCCCGGCCGCCGCGACCGCCAGGGCCGCGCGCAGGGTGCCCGGGGACTCAGAGATCGAGCTCGACCTCGGCCGGGCCGTCGTCGCCCTCGATCACCAGCTTCAGCGGCCGGTTCTCGGCCGTCTCCTGGCTGATCTCGAAGAGGATCATCGAGCCCTCGATCGGGCCCGTCTCGGCGGTCGAGTCCTCGGCCGGCACCTGGTCTCCCGAGGGGATGTCGCCGCCGAGGGGAAGCGCGTAGAGGCTCTCGCTCTCGATCGAGGGGAACTCCTCGTCGAAGGAGTCGACGATCACGAACTCGGACGGGATGGCGAGGCTCTCCTCGCCGTGGTTGGCGACCTGGACGAAGACCCCGAAGTAGGAGGCGTCCGAAGCGGGCGGCGGCTGGCCCACGAGGAAGGCGCTGTCCTCGACGTCGTACGGGTTGAGGTAGCGGGAGAAGAGGACGTTGTACTCGAGCTCGCCCAGCTCGACGGGCTCGCCCTCGACTATGTCGAGCTTGTCCTCTTCCTCGCCGCAGCCGGCCAGCAGCGCGACCGCGATCGCGAGCAGCGCGGCAAGGATGAGAGGCGTGAGTCGCTTGGCGCCCATCGGCGGCGAGAGTCTATAAGCGAAGTGCGGCTAGGGGATGCCGGTCGAGGAGCGGTTGCCGCCGCCGACTCCCACTCTGGCGGAGTCCGGACTCCCATCCTCGAGCAGTCCCCGGAGCCGCCGCAGGGCGGTGCGCCAGTTGCGCTCGTACCAGAACGAGGCACCGCCGAGGCTCTCCTTGAGCTTGTCGACATGGTGGGTCGGCTCGGTCCAGTGGGTGACGCGAACCTTGGTCATCGGCCCGGTTCCGGGCTCGAACTCCCAGACGGTCCGGGTGGGAATGCGATTGAAGCGCCCGCCCCGCCCCTCCTCGGCGATCCGATGGGGGTCCGAGACCTCGACGATCGTCGAGTCCACCCAGACGGCCTGCGGTGCGGAGTAGAAGCGGAATCGCGCCCCGGCGCCCAGGCCCGCCGACTCGAGGCGCTCGAGGCGCAGGTCGGAGAGGAAGTGATCCATGAAGGCCGGCCGGTTGGCGTAGTCGCCGACGAAGTCGAAGATCCGCTCCCGCGGCGCGTCGATCTCGATTTCTGCGCTCACCGGCCCCATGGCCGGCGCGATTCTACGGCCTCGGCCCTGTGCCTCCCCGTGCGCGGGGCCGCGACAAGCGGAAGGAGGCTCGCCCGCGCCGCAGAAGTGAACGGCGATGGAAGAGTTCACACGCTGCTCGGTCTGCGACCGGACGCCGCTGGTCGGTGAGGGCGTCACCGTCAGGGAGAGGGGGCGCCGCGAGGCGCTGGTCTGCGATCTCTGTGCCGACAACCCGCGCACGCTGGCGCTCGGCGAGCCGGTGCGCCGCGAGCGGATCCGCTCCGCCGCCGGCGCCGCCAACGTCGAGCGGGTCTTCCCGAGGCCGGTCGTCCCCGCCCGGGAACAGCCGCCGGCGCCGGTCTCCTGATCCGCAGAGGCCCACGGCATAGGCCGTGCCGCACCGTTCCGTATAACGGCCGCGAGGGCGATTTTTCCGCTCTTTGGAGCTTTTACCGTCCAGACTTCTGGACGGGGAGCCCCCGATTTCGCCGACCTCGCGCTAGCATCACACAAGCGTTCTAGAGGAGGTCCCAGTCTTTACCGAAGCGCTCACCGAGGTTTACGGATCCGGCGCCGAACCCGGCTCGGGCACCTATTCGTGCACCGGTTGCGAGGCCCACGTCTCGCTCGAGGAGCTCGACCACCTTCCCGACTGCCCCCGCTGCGGGGGCACCAGCTTCAAGCGCGCCTCGATGTTCGACCCCACTCCCGAGCCGGGCTCAGCGACGGTCGAGTTCCCCGCCACCGGCGATGAGGAGGACGAGGGGGAGCCATCCTGGCTGGCCGAGGCGCGGGCCCAGCTACCGGGTTCCGGGCGCTACCTGGTCTACCGCGACGAGGGGGAGGTCCAGACCTTCCCGCTCGACCTCGGCTGGACCCGGATCGGGCGCAGCGCCGTCGCCGACGTCAGGCTCGACGACCCCACCGTCTCGCGCCGCCACGCGCTGATCGTCTGGGAGGAGGGTGAGGACCTGCGCGTCCTCGACGACCGCAGCCTCAACGGCATCATCCTCAACGGCGAGCTGGTCGAATGGGGAGCCCTCTGCGACGGCGACGAGCTCGCGATCGGGCGATACGACCTCTACCTGCTCGAGGCGTAGCCCCCGCGGGACCGGCCGCGCTTAGGATCCTCGCGTGGCCGAAGAGCGAATCGAGGTGGAGAGGCCGCAGACCGGGGCTGAGGACGCGCCCGCCGGCGACAGCGGGCGGATAGAGCCCGATCCGCCGGCTCCTCCCGAGCCGGCGGAGGAACGGCTTCGCGGCGCCGCCGAGCATCGCATCGACCTCGAGATCGAGCGCCTGCGCGGCGAGGACGAGCGCCGCAGGGCCGAGCTCGACGAGCTCCTGCGCGCCCTGCGTGCGGAGGGGTCGGCGCTCAGGCTTCAGGCTGCGGCCGACGCCGAGGAGACGGCGGTGCGGGTCGCCGAGGAGCGGATCAACGAGACCCGCCTGCGCCTCGAGCAGGAGGCGAAGCGCCGCGAGCGGGCGCTGACCGAGAAGCTGAGGGCCGAGGGGGCCGAGCGCGAGGAGCAGCTGCTCGAGGCGCTGGATGAGACCCGCGGCGAGGTCGTCTCGATCGCCCGCAAGGAGGCGAAGCGCCGCACCCGCAAGGTCGACAAGCGGCTCGGGTCGACGATCGACGCCCGCCTCGAGAAGGCGGCCGCCGCGATCGCCGCGGAGCTCCACCAGCACACGCAGGCGGCCGAGGAGGAGCTCCGCGAGCGGCTGCTGGCGAAGGCGGAGGAGCTGCGTGCCGCCGGGGAGCGGCGCGACCGCGAGCGCGAGGCGCGGCTCGCCGAGGCCCTGCGCGAGGTCCGGGCCCAGCTCGACGAGAGACCGGCCGCCGGCGACGCGCAGGCGCTGCGGGCCGAGTCCGAGGAGACCGTCGCCGCGCTCAGGGAGGAGCTCGCGGGACTCCGCGCGGACGCTGTCCGCCAGGTCCGTGAGACCGAGGAGCAGCTCGCGGCGTCGATCGATCAGAGCCGCCGCCTCGCCGAGAGCCAGGTCCGCGGCGACGTGGACCGGATCCTCGACCAGCTGCTGGCGGCATTGCGAACCGTTGGCCGATAGGCCTGCTGGCCCCGGCCTACTCGGTCGAGATGCTCGGGTCCGCCTGGACCCGCTCGGGCACGACCATGAGGAAGTGATCGGCGGCGGAGCCGGCCAGCGAGAGCACCCGCTCGGCCTCCTCGTCCTGGCCTGAGGCGCGCAGCTCGCCGGCGTAGTGGCCGAGCAGGTCCTGGATGTCGAGCTCGCCCTCGGCGTCGACGTCGGCGAGGCTGACCTTCGCCCCCTCGCCGAGCCGGCTCTGGACCACCTCGCGGTCGAGGCCGAAGGCACCGACCCTGGTGTAGACGCGGCCGCCGGTCATCCCGGCGCACGCCCAGGGCCCGATGTCGCCGAGCACCACGGCGCGGCCCGAGGTCATGTACTCGAAGGCAAACCCCTTGGCGTTGGCGCGGTCGACGATGCAGCCCTGGCCGTCGTCGACCTCGGCCTCCGGCTCGCCGCCGAGGACGATGTCGGCTCCAGAGAGCCGGATACAGAAGCGCGAGTCCGCTGACCCCTGGACGAAGAGCCGCCCCCGCTGGGCCCCGTAGGCGAACGACTTGCCGACCGAGCCGTTGAGGCGCCGTCCGCCGGCGCCGACGCCCTTGAGGATCGACACGGTCCCTCCCAGCATCCCCTTGCCGACGCCGTCCTGGGCGCCGCCCTCGACCCGGATCGAGACGCCGTACGAGTTGAAGGCGCCGAGGCCCTGGCCGGCGACGGAGCCGCCGTTGAAGGTGAGCTCGGCGAGCACGTCGTCGGAGGCCTCGGGGGCGTCGCCGTAGATCCGCCCGCGCGAGAGCGCCCCGGAGAGCTCGGTGCCGAGGACGCGGTCGCCGGCGTCCGTCGCCCGCGGAAATGAGCTGCGGACCGGCTTCCCCGAACAGACGTCGCCGGCCAGCGCGGCGAGCTGCGAGGAGGCCTGCTTCGGCTCCATCCGCAGGGGGCGGGCGACGACGAGACCGGCCTCGGCACGCGCCTCGACCGCCTCCTCGGCGACGGGCAGGTCGAGCGGCTCGAGGTCGAGGTACGCCTCGAGCGGGGTGATCAGCTCTGCCAGGTCGAGCTCGGCGTCGTGGGACACCTGCTCGAGCAGGTCGTAGCGGCCGATCAGGTCCTGGGCGCGCTCGTAGCCGAGCGACGCGACCACCTCGCGGACCTCCTCGCCCATCGCCGCGAAGAAGCGGGCGCTCGACTCCGCCGAGCGCTCGACCTCCTGCGGTGTGAACTTCTTCAGGCCGTGCTCCTGGGCCTCCTCGACCGTCTCGATCTGGGTGGCGATGCCGACATGGCAGGTATCGAGCTGGCAGCCGCGGCAGATCGTGCAGCCGAGGCTGACCATGGCCAGCGTCCCGAAGCCGATCCGGTTGGCGCCGAGGCAGTGGAGCTTGACGATGTCGTGGCCGTGCCGGTAGCCGCCGTCGGCCCAGATCTCGACCCGGTTGCGGATGCCGGCCTCCATCAGGGCGCGATGGACGGCGCGGGTGCCGATGTCCGAGGGCAGCCCCACGTGGCGCAGCGCGTGCTGACGGGCGGCGCCGGTCCCGCCCTCGAACCCCGAGAGGGTGATGATGTCCGCCCCGGCCTTGGCGATGCCCAGCCCGATCGTGCCGATGTTGGGGACGACCGGGACCTTGACCGAGACGCGCACGTCCGGGTTGACGGTCTTGAGCTCGTCGATCAGCTCGGCGAGATCCTCGATCGAGTAGAGGTCGTGGTTGTTGGAGGGTGAGATCAGGTCGGTTCCCGGCGAGGCGTTGCGGGCCGCGGCAACCTTCTCGGAGACCTTCTTCCCCGGCAGGTGGCCCCCCTCGCCGGGCTTCGCCCCCTGGCCGATCTTGATCTCGGCGACGTAGGAGGAGTTGAGCATCTCGGCCGATACGCCGAAGCGGCCCGAGGCGACCTGCTGGCCGCGCCACTTGCGGTAGCGCCCGTACATGTCGCGGATCTCGCCGCCCTCGCCGTTGACGCAGAGGATGTTGATCGCCTTCGCCGCCTCGGCGTAGGCGCGGAAGGCGGGCTCGGACTGCGAGCCGAAGCTCATCGAGCTGATCACGATCGGGTAGTCGTGATGGCCGACCCCGGGGTCGACGCCGGGACGGGTCGATCGGCTCGCGGTCTCCCTTCAGGGCCATCACGTGCCGCATCGAGATCGGGCTCTGCCGCTCGAGCTCGCGGACCTTCTCGGAGTACTCCGAGTAGTCGCCGGAGCCGTTGGCGGTCGCGATCGCCGCCTTGTAGACCTTCGGGTAGAAGCGGAACGTCTTCGCCGGCTTCGCCTCATCGGCTCCGGCCAGGATCCGCGCGCGCTCGTTCGAGTCGTCGTCGAGCCGGGCGAAGCCGACGCCGCCCCGCTCCGACGCCGCGAACGCGTCCGTCTGGAAGATCTCGGCAAGCTCGGGCTTGACGCCGATCGAGGAGAACTGGCGCGCGTAGCCGCGCACCTCGTGGATCCCGATCGTCGAGATCACCTTCTCGATCCCCTTCGAGAGCGCCGCGCAGAGGTTGCCGACGTCGGTCTCGTAGTCCTCGACGCAGACCACCTCGACCATCACGTAGGGGCAGACCCCGTTGGCGCCGAGCCCGAGGGCGAGCATCACGTCGTGGACGTTGCGGACCGCAGCCGAGCGCAGCACCAGGCCGCAGCGGCGCCGCAGGTTCTCCTCGCCGGGCTCGACCCTGAACTGCTTCAGCGCCTGGTCGACCGCGGAGGTCGCCAGGTGCGGGTCGAGGTAGCGGCGCTCGCCCTCGTAGGCGGTGCGGTCGGTGAGGACGACCAGCTCGGCGCCGTCGCGAACCTTCTTCACGGCCTCCTGCTTGAGCCGCTCGATCGCGCCCTTGGTCGTCTCCGACTCGAGCAGCGAGATGTCGATCGCCGCGGCGCGGCCGCGGAACTCCTCCCAGAGGTCCTCGAGCAGGTAGGTCTGATGCTCGCGGGCGATGCGCCGGTAGACGGAGTCGCAGAGCGGCGCCATGTCGTGGTGGCCGCCGAGGACGACCGGGAACGAGGTCTCGACCGTGCGCGGTGTCCTCGGCGGCGGAGCGCAGCGAGGGCCGGCGGCCGAAGACGGCGCGGGTAGAGAAGTGCTCCATCTCGCGCTCGCGGTCGATCGCCGGGTTGGTGACGACCGCCACCGTCTCCTTGAAGTAGTCGGCGAGGTTCTGGCGCTCCGGGGAGAGGGCCGCCAGCGGGCCGTCGTAGCCGAGCGAGCCGATCGGCTCGGCGCCGTTGGAGGCCATCTGCTGGACGAGCTTGACGTCGTCGCGCTGCCAGCCGAAGCCGGCGAGGACACGGTCGGCGACCTTGACCGGCTCCTCGGGGCCGGCGTCCGAGTAGCCCGGGCACGTCCTCGCCCTCGAGCGGGCCGCCGGTCTCGAGCGCCCGGTCGTAGGGGGCGGCGTCGGCATCGCCGGTGCGGGCCAGCCAGCGCTCGCGGACGAGACGCAGCATCTCGGCGTGCGCGTGGAGCGTGGCGCGGCGGGCTTCGCGGTCGATCTGCACCAGCGCCTTCTCTCCCGGCGCCAGCGGCTTCGGCTCCGCGGTCATCTCCGCCACCGGGACCACGCCGGGCTCCGAGCAGAAGACGAACTCGCTCCGCGGTCTCGATCTGCCAGAGCGGGCGCAGGCCGAGCGCGTCCGCGGAGAAGACGCACTCGTCTCTCGTAGCGGGCGATCAACGCGACCGGGCCCTGGGCGAACGGGCCCATCGCCTGGCGCAGGTACATGTAGAAGCGGTGCAGCTCGGGCGGCAGGGTGCGGATCTCGTTGACGATCGGCGGCACCACCAGCTCCATCGCCTCGGCGAGGCTGAGGCCGTTGCGGGAGATCAGCGTGTCGATCGTCCGGTTCAGGTCCTGGGAGTCGGAGTTGCCGTCCTCGATCGGGACGCCGAGCATCCTCGCCTCCTGGCGCAGCTGGGCGATCGTGTTGATCTCGCCGTTGTGCCCGAGCACGGAGAAGGGCTGGACGCGGCGGAAGGAGGGCCAGGTGTTGGTCGAGTAGCGGTTGTGGCCGAAGCAGCCGACCGTCTCGAAGCGCTCGTCGCTGAGGTCGGGGTAGTACGCGGCGAGCACGTCGGGCGCCCCCATCACCTTGTAGACGCACTCGCTGGCGGAGAACGACGGCACGTGGACGCCGAGCCCCGACTCGAGCTCGATCAGCAGGTCGAAGAGGACGCGGTCGCGGCGCTCGGGGTCGGCGACCAGGCCCGCGATCTGCCAGAAGTGGGGCTCTTCCTCGCGCGCGGTCGGTCCGAGCGCGGTCGAGTCGACGGCGCCGTTGCGCTCGGCGAGGATGCGGAAGCCGCCGCGGCCGAGCAGCTCGCGGGCATCGTGCTGGACCCGGGCGAGGTCCTGGGAGCGCTCGACGAAGACGTGGGCGACCGCGAACGCGGGGTCGAGCGCCAGCGAGGGGTCGTGGCCTCCCGAGCGGACCTCCTCCGCCCAGATCTTGCGCGGGACGTCGAGCAGCAGGCCGCAGCCGTCGCCCTCGCCGTCGACGTTGCCGGCGCGGTGGAGCATCTTCTGCAGGGCCGGGATCGCGAGCTCGATCGGCCGGTGGCTCGGCGTCGCGTCCCTGCGGACCGAGGCGTAGATCGCGCAGGCGTCCTTGTCCTCGACGCTCGGCGGCGAGACCCGCGGCCGGTAGGGAAGCTCGGGGGAGTAGCGCTCGACGGGCCGAGCGGCTGCCCGCTCGCTGGCGGCGACGCGGTCGCTGCCGGACTGGTGGCTCTGCATTTCGACCTCCGGGTTCCGCGCCTTCTTCGAGCGGGCGCGCGACGGAAATTGAGGGGACAGCTTATCCGGCGTCGAGGCGGGGAGAAAAGCGGCCCGCAAGGAGCACGCAGGGGGCGAAAATCCCGGACGTCCCGACTCTTCCACCGTATGGGTGGATCATCCGGGACAGCAGAGGAGGTGATCGCCGCGATTGCGAGCAGCTCCCATGGGGTCGTTACACGGCGCGGCCTCCTGCGAGCTGGGATCAGCGGTCGCGAAATCGACACCCGAATCCGCAGGGGATCATTGATCCGAGTCCACTTCGGCGTCTACCGGGCCGGCCACGCGGCCCCCAATCTCGAGGCCCGGTACATCGCGGCGGTTCTGGCTTGCGGTGACCAGGCGGTGCTCAGCGGGCGCGCCTCCGGTTTCCTCTGGGCACTGCTGAAGGGTCGCCCGCCGCCGCCCGAGGTGACTGCACCGACGGAGCGGCGGGTCAAGGGAATCAGCTGCCGCGAATGCCGCGCGCTCGATCCTGCGGACCTCACCACATGCAGGGGCATCCCCGTCACGACGGTCCCCCGTACGCTGGTCGACCTCTCCCGCCCCCTACCTGCCCCGGCTCTGGCCCGCGCCTTCCATGAGGCCGCGATTCGACATCGGACAACGCCGTCTCAGGTCGACGAGGTCCTCGCGCGGCGGCCCAACTCCTCCGGCACCGCCAAGCTCCGCGCCGTTCTCCGCGGCGACGAGCCGGTCACCCTCTCCGCGCTCGAGTCGCGCTTCCTCTCGCTGCTTCGCGCCGGCGACCTGCCCCTCCCCCGCACCAACCAGCGCTTCGGCGCTCGCCGCCTCGATTGCCGCTGGCCCGCCCACCGGCTGGTCGTCGAGCTCGACTCCTACCGCTATCACGGCTCACGGCAGGCCTGGGAGGAGGACAGACGGCGGGAGCGGCTGGTCCGCGCCCGCGGCGACGAGTTCCGCCGCTACACCTGGGGGGACGTGTTCGAGACCCCGGCGCTGATGCTGCGCGAGCTGCGAGACCTGCTTCGCAGATAGGCTCGCGGCAACATGGCGACCACAATCGCGATCCTCTCGCAGAAGGGGGGCACCGGGAAGACGACGATGACCCGGTCGCTCGCCGACATCCTCCAGCGCACCGGCGCCTCGGTACTGGCGGTCGACACCGACCCTCAGGGCAACCTCTCCGACTATTTCGACACCGACCCGGCGGCGCAGCCGACGCTGGGCGAGGTGCTCGCCGGCCAGGCGAAGGCCGTCGACGCCATCCACGGCGACGTGATCCCGGCAAACCTCGGGCTCGCCGAGGCGGAGCTGATCCTCTCCGGGAAGATGGGCCGCGAGCTCACCCTGCGCAACGCCCTGCGCGAGTGCAAGCGGCGCTACGACTTCGTCCTCATCGACTGCCCGCCGACGCTGGGGCTGCTCACCGTCAACGCCCTCGTCGCCGCCGACCGGGCGCTGCTCTCGACCGAGGCCGAGTACTTCTCGCTGCAGGGAGTCGAGCAGGCCCTCGAGGTGATCGGGCTCGCCCGCGAGAACCTCAACCCCGAGCTCGACGTCCTCGGAATCGTCCTCAACATCGCCAACATGCGGACCAACCACGCCCGCGAGACGCTCGAATCGCTCCACCGGCACTTCCCCGGCGCCGCCTTCGAGACCGTGATCCGGCGCTCGATCGCCTACGCCGAATCGGCCGAGAGGGCGATCCCGATCCTCGAGTACCGGCCCGACCGTGCCGTCGACTACCTGCGCCTCGCCCTCGAAGTCCTCGAGCGCCTCGATATGCCCGAGCGACGGGCGGCGGTCGAGCGGCTGATCACCGAGCGCGTGCCGGAGCGGGCGCGCTAACCCCAGCCCATCGGCTCATAGCCGCTCGACCGGGGCGCCGAGACGATCAGGATCCGGACGGCGCCGTCGCCGTCGTTGCGGATCGTGCGCCGCACGTGCGGAGCGGCGCGGACGAACGACCCCTTCGGCGCCGGATGATCGGTGCCGTCGATGACCGCCACCGCGTCGCCCTCGATGACGATGAACACCTCCTCCTGGTCGCGCTCGGACTCGTCGTGCTCGGGGATCTGGCCGCCGGCGCCGATGTCCACGATGTTCATCCCCAGGGAGCTGATCCCGAGGCTCTTGCGGGCCAGGCGCCAGGTGCTCTCGCCGGAGCCCTCCATCTCCTCGAACTCGCTCAGGTTGAGGATCGAGAAACCGTCGCCTTCGGTCATCGCAGTCTCCTTGTTCGCTCCGGGGCCGTCAGGTGAGAGGATTATCGCCCCAGCGCAGCACTAGCAAGGTGAGGTGAGCAGATGAGCGACGACGAGCGCGATTCGGCGGCGGCACTCGAGCAGCGGATCGCCGCCTACAACGACGCCTGGAACAGCCACGACCTCGACGCGATCATGGCGATGCACGCCCCCGACATGGTCTTCGACAACCACACCGCCGGCGAATCTGCCAGCGGCGAGGAGGTCCGGAGCCACATCGGCTCGATCTTCGAGACCTGGCCCGACATCAACTTCTCCGAGCGCCGGCTCTACGTCCGCGACGGCCTCGATCGTGCAGGAGTGGACGGCGACCGCCACCCACGCCAACACGATGCGCCGCGGCGATCTGGTCGCCGAGCCGACCGGGAAGACGATCACCTGGGACGGCCTCGACGTGATCCCCTTCGAGGGCGGCCTCGTCAAGCGCAAGGACGTCTACTCGGACTAGCGTCTCGATCCTGCCCCAGGTTGGGCTGATCTGAGCCGCCCTACAGCTCCGGCACGTCGGCGCCGTGGGGGGTGAACCTGCCGCGGCGGACCTCGGCCCAGTCGCCGAAGCGGCGCTCGAGCTCGGCGGCGACCTTGCCGGTCTCCTGCCAGGTGGTCCAGACCAGCACCGTCGGTCCGGCGCCGGAGATGGTGCGCGCCGAGGGCGCCGGCGTCGCGGGCGGACTCGACGATCTCCATCGAGCGGGGGTAGAGATCGCGCCGGCGCGGCTGGTGGATGCGGTCGGCGAGCCCGCGGGAGATCAGGTCGAGGTCGCCGTCGCGGAGGCCGAGCACGAGGGTCGCGGCGGCGCCGACGTTGGCGACCGCGTCGGCGATCGGGACCTCCGCGGGGATCGCGTCGCGGGCATCCTCGGTCGGCACCTCGTCGGGCGGGATCACGAGCGATGCCCTCGAGGCCCTCGGGCGGGTCGAAGCGGGCCGCCGCCGGCCGGCCGTCGCGTGTCCCGCAGGCGACGAAGCCGCCGTAGATCGCGGCGGCGACGTTGTCCGGGTGCCCCTCGATCTCGGCGGCGCGCGCGAGCAGGTCCTCGGGCGACAGCGCCAGCTCGTAGAGGTGGTCCGCGGCGGCGAGGCCGGCGACGATCGCCGCGGCGCTCGAGCCGAGGCCGCGGGCGAGCGGGATCTCGCTGCGGATCGTGAACCGGAGCCCGTCCGCGGGGTGCAGCGACTCGAAGGCGCGCACGATCAGGTTGTCGCGGCCCAGCGGCAGGTCGAGCCCGTCGGCGACGACCTCGAACTCGCCGGTCTCCTCGACCTCGAGCTCGAGCTGGAGGCCGACGGCGGCCGCGAGCACGTCGTAGCCGGGGCCGAGGTTGGCCGAGGAGGCGGGGACGCGGACGAGGCGGCGGCGGCCGGTCATCTCAGCCCTTCCACTTCACTCCGCAGCCGACCGGCTCGGTCTCGGGGCGCTCGACCGGGCGGCCCTCGAGCACCGCGTCGAGCGCCTCGCGCAGCCAGGCCGCGCCCGCGGAGGGATCGTCGTAGTCGGGGTCGGGGGCGCCGCGGTAGCGGAGGATGCCTCCCGCATCGAAGACGAAGAGGTCGGGCGTAGTCAACGCCCCGAACGCGCGTGCCACCTCCTGGCTCTCGTCGTGGAGGTAGGGGTGGGGCCAGCCGCCCTCCGCCTCGACCCGGTCGCGCATCGCCGCGAGCGAGTCGCGCGGGTAGCGGTCGGCGTCGTTGGAGTTGACTGCGAGGAAGCGCACGCCCCGACCGCCGTAGTCGCGGGCGGCGTCGAGGAGGCGCTCCTGCCAGGCGAGGGCGTAGGGACAGTGGTTGCAGGTCCAGTAGACGACGGTCGCGGCGTCGGAAGCCGGGCCGCCGAACCCATGGATCTCGCCGCCGGTGTCCGGCAGGCTGAACGGGGGCCCCGCCTCGCCGATCGAGATGCCGTCCTCGCTCACTGCTCGCTCCGCATCCTCTCCAGCGCCTCTCTGATGTCAGCGGGATCGGGGAGCGCCGAGATTCGCCCGTCCCGCTGCGAATAGACCCGGCAGCTTAGGCCGATCGGATCGCCGCCGGCGGGCGCGACGTCCTCCCCGCCCACGCGGATCGTCGGCGAACCCGGGAAGCCGCGGGCCTCGGCCTCGGCCTCGTCGCTGACCTCGATCACCTCGAGCGCGTCGGCGCCGATCCCGAGCGAGGCCATCTCCGCGCGCAGCATCGCCAGGGCGCGCTCCCACGAGGGGCACCCGCGCCACCAGAGGAACTCGATCCGGCCTTGCTCCACAGCCAGCATTCTCCGCTAGGTTTGACCGCTGTGGGCGAGGTGAGACGGATTCGGCGGCCCCGCGTGCTGCCCAGGGCCGCGGCGCTGGCGGTTGCGGCGACGCTGACCCTGGGGACTTCCGCGCTGGCGGCATTCCCCGACGATCCTCCAAACGACCCCGCCTACGCACCCGCCGAGCAGGGGGGGCCGGAGGTCTGCTCGACCGAGTCGGGCGAGAACCAGCAGCACTACCTCTACTCGTTCATCCCGAAGTGCACCCCCAACGCGACCGACGCCGAGGGCTCGGCCGGGATGTTCGTCGACCGGGCCTGGAAGCGCTTCACCACCGGCAACGCCCGCACGGTGATCGCCTACATCGAGGGCGGCATCAACTGGCACGACGACCCCGAGGAGCTCGCCAACCGGGTCTTCCTCAACGCCGGCGAGCTGCCGAGGCCGACCACGCCGAAACGCGACGGCGCGCTCAGCGCCCGCGACTACTCCAACACCCGGGACGCCAACGGCAACGGGCTGGTCGACCCCGAGGACCTGATCGTCCGCTACTCGGATGGGGTCGACGACGACGGCAACGGTTACGTCGACGACATCTCCGGCTGGGACTTCTACAACGACCAGAACGACCCGGCCACCCTCGACTCCGCCTACGACCACGCCAACGGCCAGATGAAGCAGGCGGCCGCAGAGACGAACAACGGGATCGGCGAGGCGGGGATCTGCCCGCGCTGCCGTGTGCTGCCGATCAAGGCGGGCGCCGAGGCGCTCGACCGCACCGACGACCTGGCCCAGGCCTGGCTCTACGCGGCGGACATGAACGCCGACGTGCTGGTCTCGGTCACCGCAGACCTCGGCTATCTCCTCGTTCATGCTCGACGCCGTCAACGACGTCTGGCGTCGCGGCGACGCTGCCGGTCGAGGCCTCCAACGACTTCAACTCGATCGACCATCAGGGCGGCATGTTCTGGCCGCACGTCCTCCCCGGCAACGGGATGGTCGCCAACACGCACGGACTCGACCGGGGCGGGCCGATCACCGCGGTCCAGAACGGCCTCACCACCACCTACCGCTCGCGCTCCGCCTACACCTCGTGGGGCACCCACAACATGTTCACCGCGGCCACCACCGGCGGCACCACATCGGAGGCGACGCCGACCGTGGGCGGCGTGATGGCGCTGGTGCTCGCCTACGGCAAGGAGGCGGCGGCGAAGCGCAGGATCGCACGCCCGCTGACCCCGAGCGAGGCCGTCCAGGTGGTCCGCATGACCTCCTCCGACGTCACCGAGAACCCGAACCCGCCCAACGGCTGGCCGGCGAAGCCGGGCTTCGACCTCCAGTACGGCTACGGGCGGCCGAACGTCTTGAGGGCGATGGAGGCCGTCTCGGAGAACCGGATCCCGCCCGAGGCCTGGTTCAACTCGCCGCGCTGGTACGCGCTCTACGACCCGCTGACGACCCGGCGCGTGCCGATCCGCGGCCACCTGGCGGCGCCTCGCGCGCGGCGGTACCGCTGGGTGCTCCAGTACGCGCCCGGGCCCGAGCCCGCCGGCTCGGAGTTCAAGACCCTGCGCCGCGGATCGGCCACCGGGCCGCGCAACGGGCTGCTGGGAACGCTCAACCTGAACCGGATCCCGCGGTCGTTCTGGACCGAGGCGATGTCGATCTCCGCCTCGAAGACGCTTCCCACCAACGACCAGTACACCGTGACGCTGCGCATCCGCACCTTCGCCCGCGGGCTGATGGGCGAGGAGCGGCGGGCGATCGCCGTCCACCACGATCCGACCCTGCGCAGGGGATTCCCGCGGTTCATCGGCCCTGGCGGCGAGAGCCAGCCGGTCTTCGCCGACCTCCAGGGACGCGGCAGGCAGGCAATCGTCTTCGGCGACGCCGACGGCCGCGTGCACGCGCTCGGCCCCCGCGGCTCCGAGCTCCCGGGCTTCCCCGTGCGCACGGACCGCACCGTCGTCGAGCGCGCCCACCGTGGCGTCGACCCCGGCAGCGAGCCGCTGTTCACCAACCTCGCCGTCGGCGACCTCGAAGGGGACGGGCGCCAGTGGATCGTCGGCACCTCGAGCACCGGCAAGACCTACGTCTGGGACGCCCGCGGCCACCGCCGCAGGGGCTGGCCGAAGACGCTCGACAAGGCCGTCCGCAAGCCGGCGATCCCGCGCCCGCAGCGCCCCTTCACCCGGCCCCGGATTCAGGGAGCGGCCGCCCCTCCGGTGCTCGTCAACCTCGACTCCGACCGCAAGCTCGAGATCGTCCAGGCCGGATGGGACGGCCATCTGCACGCCTGGAACCCGAGCGGCGCCAACCAGCGGGGCTTCCCGGTCAGGGTGACCCTGCCGCCGGGCACCGCGCCTCCTGCCGGCCAGGTGAAGGTCGAAGACCAGAAGCTGGACCTGCCGCCGACGGTCGCCGAGCTCGACGGCGACCCGTTCCCCGAGCTGATCCAGCGGACCCAGTACGCCTTCACCCCGGGGGCCGGCCTCCAGGTTCCCAACGGCGGCATTTCCCACGTCGTCGCCTACGAGCACACGGGGAGGCGGGTCCCGGGTTGGCTGATCTCCGACCAGGCGCTCGCCTTCTACTACGGCTCCGCCCAGGAGTTCGTCACCGAGGGAGTCAACAACCCGGTCGCGGCCGACGTCGACGGCGACGGGCGCACCGAGATCGCCAGCGCGGCCGGCATCTTCTCCCCCACCTCCCTCTACAACGCGGATGGCTCGAGCCGCGCGGTCTACGCGCCCCTCCCCGGCTCGCTGGTCTCGATCTTCACCGGCGGCGCGCCGACCAGCGTCTACCTCGACCTGCTCAACGGCAACGTCCCCGACGACGTGCCCGTCAACTTCACCACCTCCGGCGCCTTCGGCAGGTTCGGCGCCGGCAACCAGCTCTCCTACGCCGAGCCCGGCTCGGGGGCCGCCACGGTGGCCGGTTCGCTGCTCTTCTCCGGCTCGGGCCTGCCGATCAACTCCTACATGAGAGCGTTCAACGCGCAGAGCGCCGCCTCGGTCCCCGGCTTCCCGGCGCGCGCCCAGGGGCTCGACTTCCTCGGCGCCCCCGCGATCGCCGACGTCTCCGGCGACGGCGCCGCCGAGGTGATCCAGGGCGGCGACTCGTCCGCGCTGCACGCCTTCGGCGGGACCGGCGCGCAGACGGCCGGCTTCCCCAAGTTCCACACCGGCTGGGTGGTCTTCGGGCCGAGCGTCGGCGACATCGAGGGCGACGGCCGCAACGAGGTTGCCGCGGCCACTCGCGAGGGCTACCTGATGGTCTGGAAGACCCCTGGCCGGGCCGATGGCAACCAGGAGTGGTGGAGCTACCGCCATGACGAGCGCAACACCGGTCTCTACGGCATCGACACCCGACCCCCCGGCGTCGCGCGGCGGGCGCGCCTGCGCTGCGGCACCCTCAGCTTCCTCGCGCCAGGCGACGACTGGTACAACGGCACCCCGGCCCGCTACCGCGTGGTGCTGAAGCCGGCGGGCTCGACTCGCCAGATCGTCGGCGTGGGCGCCGCCGGTGTGCTCGAGGCCGGCAGACGGTTCACGATCAAGGGGCCCTCACGCGGCGGGGCGACGGTGCGCGCGGTCGACGAAGCCGGCAATCGCGGCCGCACGGTCCGCGTGTCCGCCAGCGGGCCCGCGGACGGCTGCCGCTAGCCGCCGAGCATCCGCCCGATCGCCCCACCGGCCCCGCCGGCGGTCACCCGGCCCTCCGAAGGCTGGATCAGCAGCCAGCCCTGTCCACCGAAGGCCACCTGGAGGGTCTCACCGGATGCACGGCCGATCAGGGTCTTGAGGTTGACGTCGGTCCTGACCGAGGTGGTGACGCCCGCCGACCACGTGATCGCGGCATTCGGATCGGCGTAGGTTCCCTCGCCGTCGATCTCGAGCATCAGCGGCGGGCCGTCGGAGAGAACGGCGACTGTCCCTGTGCCGGAAAGCTCCATGTTGAAGAGGCCGCCGGCGAGACCGCCCGCGACTCCCTCGACCTTCCTGATGTCCCAGTCGATGCCGTCCTCGAACGCCAGGACGTTGGCGCCGTTCGCCGTGACCTTCTCGCCGTTCAGCCGCAGAAGCTGGATCTCCTGGGCGAACGCGGCGAGGAAGACCTCGCCGCTGCCGGAGACCTTCATCAGGCTCGCTCCCTCGCCGGTGGTCGCCTTCTTCAGCATCCGCGTCATCCCACCCGAGCCGGCGTGCTCGAACTTGACCTCGCCCTGGTAGGCGACCATCGAGCCGAGCTTCGCCTGGATCGTGACGTCCGAAAGCTCGACCTTGAGCATCTTGCTGTTCTGAAGCGAGAACGCCTCGCCGGTCTCCGTCTCCCTGAGATCGGCGAGCGACTGCTCGACTGACATTTCGTGCCTCCCGACTCGGGTGCCTGAACCGCGCGAGGGTACCGCTCAGGCCACTGCGGCAGGGGTGCCGGGCGCGCCGAGATGGGCCCCGGCGAGCTCGCGCAGCAGCTCGTTGACGCGGTCGGGCGCCTCGAGCGGAGTCATGTGCCCGGTCGCGGGCAGCTCGACCAGCCTGGCCGGCCCGCCGATCTCCTCGGCGAGGCGGCGGGCATGCGCCGGGGGCGTCATCCGGTCGCTCTCGCCGACGACGACCAGGGTGGGAAGCGCGATCGAGTCGAGGGCTTCGTAGAGGTCCATGCGCGACATCGAGCCGCCGCAGCCCGAACGCGCCTCCGGGTGGCACTCGCGGGCCATCCGGGCGGTCAGCGCGACGGCGTCCTCGGGCGCCTCCGCCGAGAGCGCCACGTGGCGCACGGCGGGCAGCAGGAACGGGTCCGGCAGCGCCAGCGGCGCCCGCGAGCGCAGGATCGTCTCCCCCACCTTCTCGTGGACCATCCCGAGGCGGTCGGGCGTGCGGACGACGAGCGCCTCGCTGACCAGGTCGCCGAGCCCGGTGCTGAGGAAGGCGAGGGCGGCGGCGTGGCGATGGAGCAGCTCCGGGTCCTCGGCGGCCAGGGCCGCGGTCGCCATCGCGCCCATCGAGTGGCCGGCGACGACCGCGGTCTCGCCGGGCCCGAGCGCGGCCCCCAGCACCGCTCCCAGCTCCTCGGCCTGGGCCTCGAGCGAGTAGTCGCCCCCGGCGGGCAGCGGCGTACGCCCGTGGCCGCGCTTGTCGTAGGCGATGACGCGGTGGTCCGCCGAGAGCGCGCCGACCTGGTGGTGCCAGAAGCGGATCGAGCAGACCCAACCGTGGGCGAGGACGACGGCGGGCGCGTCCTCGGGTCCGTAGACCTCGGTGTGGATCGGGGTCCCGTCGGCGGCGGTGACGCGGAGCAGGCGCCCGCCGGGAAGGGTCGGCTCGCCGGGGCGGAAGCGTCCGGCGGCGAGGCGGCGGGTGCGGGCCGATTGGGCGCGGCCCGCCGCGGCCGCGCCGACCGCCGCCGCGAATCCCGCGGCGGCGAGCTTTGCGGCCGGCCTCACGCGCCGCTGCCCTTGCGGGTGTCGTTCCCGCGGCGTTGGCCGAGCCGCTCGCGCACCATCATCGCGACGATTCCGCCGCCGATCAGCAGCATTGGCCCGACGAACGGGAGCGCGGTGACGAGGCTGCCGTGGTCGGCGACCGGGATCACGCGGCCACCTCGCTCGGACGCGGCGCCTCGGTCTCCTCGCCGCCGGCGGCCTCCTCGCCCACGTGCTCGAATCGGTAGTCCGCGGCCCTGAGCCGCTTGGCGATCCGGCGGAACTTCCAGGTGAAGCCCGGCCAGATCGTCGTGTTGACGCCGTTGCGGTCGATGTACCAGGAAGCGCAGCCACCGCTGTTCCACACCGTCGGCGGCATCCGCTCCTGGACCTCGCGGTTGAACCGCTCCTGGGCCTCGGCGCGGACCTCGATGCTGTCGGCGCCGCGCCGCTCCATCTCGTCGAGGGCGCGCATCAGGTGCTCGATCTGGGACTCGATCATGAAGACAACCGAGTTGTGGCCAAGCCCCGTGTTGGGGCCGAGCAGCATGAAGAAGTTCGGGAACCCGGCGATCGCCGTGCCGAGGTAGGCCTGCGGGCTGCCGCTCCAATGGTCGGCGAGGCTGCGGCCCTGGCCGTCGCGGATCGTCTTCGCGCCGAGGAAGTCGGTCACCCGGAACCCGGTGCCGAGCACGATCGTGTCGACCTCGCGTTCGGTCCCGTCGGCGGCGACCACCGAGCGCGGCCGCACCTCGGCGATCCCCCGGTCGATCACCTCCACGTTGGGTTGGGCGAGCGCCGGATACCAGTCGTCGGAGACGAGGATGCGCTTGCACCCGATCCGGTAGCTCGGCCTCAGCTTGCGGCGCAGCCCGGGGTCCTGGACGTGCTTTCGCAGGTGCAGGCGCCCGATCCGCTCGAGCGGCTTCAGCATCCACTTGTGGCGGGTGAGCCCTGCCGCCATCCACTCGCGCGAGAGGTAGATGAAGAGCCTGTTGAGGCGGTGCAGCGGAGGCAGGGCCCGGTAGAGGCGCTTCTCGAACGCGGAGATCGGCCGGTCGGGGTGCGGCATCACCCAGGGCGGGGTGCGCTGGAAGAGGTGGAGCCGCGACACCCTGGGCTGGATCCGGGGCAGGAACTGGACCGAGGAGGCGCCGGTGCCGACCACGGCCACCCGCTCGCCGGAGAGGTCGTGCTCGTGATCCCAGCGGGCGGAGTGGAACACCTTGCCCTCGAAGCTGTCGAGACCGGGCACATCCGGGATCGCGGGCTCGGAGAGCGGGCCGATCCCCCCCACCAGGATGCGCGCGGTCATCTCGCCGCCGGCGCTGCGGATCCTCCACAGCTTCGCCCCGTCGTCCCAGTCGGCGCTCTCGACCGCGGTGCCGAGTCGCAGGTGCGGCTCGATCCCGAAGCGCCGGGCGGTGTCCTCGAGGTAGGCGCGGATCTCCGGCTGGTGCGAGTAGGTCCGGCTCCAGCCGGGATTGGGCGCGGCCGAGAGCGAGTAGAGGTTGGAGGCGACGTCGCACTGGCAGCCCGGGTAGGTGTTCGCCCACCAGGTGCCGCCGACCCCGTCGGCCTGCTCGAAGAGGACGAAGTCCTCGACGCCGCGCCGCTTCAGCCGGATGGCCGTGCCGATGCCGCTGAACCCGGCGCCGATGATCGCGACGCCGACGTCGGGCCGCTCGCGCCCGTCGGGCCGAGAGCCGTTTGCTGCCGCCACCGTGGTCACGATACGGGCGCCGGCTCGCCCGCGTCGCGGCGCGCCGGGGCCTGGGCCGGCGGCGCCTGACCGGACCCGCCCCGGCCCGCGAGTGCGAGCCGGTGGAGGCTCCAGGCGAGGAAGCCGAGGAAGGCGAGCGTGATCGCGAGCACCGCGAGGTAGGCCGCGGCCGTGAGCCAGCCCGCAGCGTCCTTCGCCTCGCGCTGCAGGATCTCGTGGTCGGCGACCAGGGCGCGGTCGAAGCTGCGGCTTGCCGGCACCCCCTTCGCCGGGATCGCGGGGTCGGCCGGCAGGTAGATCGGAGCCGAGGAGAGCGTGTTCCCGCGGCTCACCCGGACGAGGGACTTCCAGTCGCCGTAGACGGGGAAGGGCTCCTTGGTCCGGTAGACGCCGGGCGCGACCTGCTCGAGCTCGGAGAGCTCGAATCCGCCGCCCTGCCAGGACGTCACGTTGAGGAACTCGGCTCCCTCGGTCGCCGAGGGCGGGTCGAAGCGCAATGTGGCATCCACCGTGCGCTCCGGGCCCGGGGTCGCCGTCGCCAGCGTCGCCTGCACGCGGACGCCCTCCTGCGCCGGCTTCTGCAGCGTGTAGGCGACGAGGCCGAAGACGGCGATTCCACCGATCAGCGCCGCCAGGCGCAGGTCACGGGTCCGGGGCAGGCGGTCGGAGCCGAGCCGCGCTCCGACCCAGGCGCCGATCATCGCGCCGCCGAGCGCCATCGGGATTCCGAGCGCAGCCGCCTCGGGCAGGAGGTCGGTCGTCCAGGGGATCGGCATGAAGAGGTGGGACCAGGCGTACTCGGCCGCGAGGCCGAACGTGCCGATGCCGAGGCCGCACCAGGCCGCGAAGGCGACCGTGCGGTCGCGCGAGACGCGCAGCGCAACCGCTTCGACGATCAGCGCCTCGGCGACGTAGAGCGGGAATGCGGGCGTCGTCTCGCCCAGCACGGGTCCGACCAGCGCCGTCATCAGGCCGCGGACGACGAGGAAGAAGCCGACGGCGCCCAGCGCCGAGCCCGGCCCCAGCCAGACGCGGGTGGCGACCAGGGCCGCGGCGGCCGAGAACGCGACCAGCATCGGGCCGAAGACGAAGCGGAACTGGGGCACGCCGAAGTCGAACTCGGCCTGGAAGATGCTGAGGCCGATGAGGAAGGCACCGGTGAGGGCGACCCTGCGCACGACCATGGTCCATTCGAGGGCGCGCTCGCCGGCCTCGAGCTTGACCCTGGTCGCCTCGACCATCAGCACCGCGTTGCCGACCAGGGTCATCGCCGCGCCGCCGAGCAGCATCAGATGGGTCGGGCCCCAGAGGGTCACGTCCTGGCCGAAGAGCCGGTGCCAGAAGTCGTCGAGCGGGAACCCGGTCAGCGAGAAGGCGCCGCAGGCGGTGATCATCACGGCACCGAGCGGCGCGTACCAGTCGCCGCTGATGTGGACAGCTGTGCGGCTCGGCCTGCCCTCGGGCAGCACCATGCCGATGAACCCGGCCGCGAACACACCGAAGAGACCGGCCAGGATGAAGTAGTGCGCGGGGTTGGCCAGCGGCCCCTCGTCACGCCCCTCGTCGATGTGGAGGGAGATGTCCCACATCATCCCGAAGAGGGCGGTGATCAGCGAGATGGTGACGAGCAGCGAGGGCAGCGCCGCCCACCCGGGGAGCCCGGTCAGCTCCTCGACGCGGCCGGCGATCCTGCCGAGGAGGGGGAAGCGGCCGGTCCGATGGCCGACGCCGAGCGCGAGCAGGACGGAGGTGAGGATCATCGCCCCGCCGGTGGCGATGATGATCTGGTCGATGGCGGCGCCGCCGGCTGCCGGGGCGCCCTCGCTTGCGACCGCGGTGAGGAACTCTGGAATCGTCATTGCCTCCTATATACCCTTACACCGATCAATGTAACAGTGATCGGTGTCACATTTGACCATCGAGTGATCGATTGGTCGGCATACGTCCAGAAAACTCATCACTCGATGCGAGTGGAGTGATGAGCACGATCGCCCCCCGCTAGCTGAAGACCGCCTCCTCGACCTCGGCGATGTCGTTGCGGCAGGTGAGCACGGCGGGGGCCTTGCCGAGCGCGGTGTCGGGATCCTTGAGCCCGTGGCCGGTGAGCACGGCGACGACCCGCTCGGGCTCGGTGCCGTCGGCGGTCGGCAGGCCGTGGGCGAGCAGCCCTGCGACCGAGGCCGCCGAGGCGGGCTCGCAGAAGACCCCCTCGGCGACGGCCAGCCAGCTGTAGGCGTCGAGGATCTGCTCGTCGGAGACGGCGGCCACCCGCCCGCGCGAGGCGGTGAAGGCGTTCATCGCCTCCTCCCAGCGAGCCGGGTTGCCGATCCGAATCGCCGAGGCGACGGTCTCCGGGTTCTCGACGGGAGCGCCGTGAACCAGCGGCGCCGCGCCCTCGGCCTGGAAGCCGTAGAGGATCGGGGACGCTCCGCACCACTCGCGAAACCCCGCGAACCAGGCGGTGACGTTGCCGGCGTTGCCGACCGGGATCGCGAGCGCATCGGGCATCTCCCCAAGCTCCTCGACGACCTCGAAGGCCGCCGTCTTCTGGCCCTCGATCCGGTAGGGGTTGACCGAGTTGACGAGCTCGATCGGGTGGCGCTCGGCGAGGTCGCGGACGATCCGCAGGGCGTCATCGAAGTTGCCCTGCAGGGCGACCACCCGGGCGCCGTGCATGAGGGCCTGGGCCAGCTTGCCGATCGCGATCTTGCCCTCGGGGACGATCACCGCCCCCCGCAGGCCCGCCTTCGCCGCGTAGGCGGCGGCGCTGGCAGCGGTGTTGCCGGTGGAGGCGCAGATCACGGCCTCGGCCCCCCGCCCCTTGGCGCGGGAGACAGCGACGGTCATGCCGCGGTCCTTGAACGAGCCCGTGGGGTTCGCCCCCTCGAACTTGAGCCAGACGTCTGCGCCGACCCTTTCGGAGAGCCGCTCGGCATGGATCAGCGGAGTCGAGCCCTCGTTGAGAGTGACCACCGGGTCCCCGTCGGAGAGCGAAAGCCGGTCCCGGTAGCGCTCGATCAGCGGCTGTGGCATGTCATCCGAACTCTTCTTCGATGACGCGGATGTAGCGGGGAGGCGAGCGCATGAACGAGAGCGAGGCGATCTGATCGACAGCCCGCAGGAAGTCGTTCTCCGCGCACTCATGGATGACCATGACCAGGCGCGCGTCCTCGCCGAGGCCGCGCTGGACCACGGACTTGACCGAGATCCCGTTGTCGCCGAGCACCTTCGCGACCTGGGCCAGCACCCCGGGCTCATCGGCGACCTCGAGGTGCAGGTAGAAGGACGAGGTGACGTCGGCGATCAGCGGCAGGTCGGCGCGCACCTCGTGCACCGGCGCCTCGCCGGAAAGGATCGAGACGAGGTCGCCGAGGACGGCGGAGGCGGTCTGGACGCCGCCGGCGCCGGGCCCGGACATCGTCACCTCGGTGATCGCCGGAGCCTCGACCATGACGGCGTTGAACGGGCCCGAGACCGGAGCCAGGGGATGGCCCGCGTAGAGGAAGCAGGGGAAGACGCGGACGCTGATGCCGCCGTTGCGGCGCTCGGCGACGCCGAGCAGCTTCAGCGAGAGGCCGAACTCCTTGGCGTAGGCGAGGTCGTCGGGCTGGACCCCCTCGATGCCCTCGAACGCCACCCCCTCGTAGTCGACCGCCGTGTGGAAGGCGAGCCGGGCGAGGATCGCCATCTTGGCGGCGGCGTCGGCGCCGCCTACGTCGTCGGTGGGGTCGGCCTCCGCATAGCCCAGCTCCTGGGCTCGGGCGAGGACGTCGGGGTAGGGCGCCCCGGTCGCCGCCATCTCGCTGAGGATGAAGTTGGTGGTGCCATTGACGATCCCGAAGACCTTGGTCACCTCGGTCACCCCGAAGCTCTCCTGGATCACGCGGATGATCGGGATCACCCCCGCTACCGCGGCCTCGAAGCGGAGCTGGACCCCTGCGTCGCGGGCCGCGGCGAAGAGCTCGTCGCCGTGCTGGGCGAGCAGCTGCTTGTTGGCGGTGACGACGGGCTTGCCCGCTCGCAGCGCCGCGAGGACGTGCTCGCGGGCAGGCTCGGTGCCGCCGATCAGCTCGACGAGCACATCGGAGGCGGCGAGGATCTCGCCGAAGTTGCCCTCGCTCCGGGTGAGCACGCCGGCGAGCTCGGGGCGGCGGCCGGTGACGGCCGCAACCGCGTCGGCGCGCTCGCCGAGCAGCGCCTCGAAGGCGCCCCCGACCGTGCCACGGCCGAGCAGGCCGATTCTCACCGGATCAGACATCGCGGGCCGTCAGGTCCTCGTAGGTCTCGCGCCTGACCACGACGCGCGCCTCGCCGTCGCGGCAGAAGATCACCGGCGGCCGCGGCACCCCGTTGTAGTTGTTCGCCATCGAGTAGCCGTAGGCGCCGGTCGCGGGCGTGACCAGCACCTCGCCGACCGCGGGCGCCGGCAGCAGTGCGTCGCGGATCAGGACGTCCCCCGACTCGCAATGCATGCCGGCGATCGTCACCGGCGCCTCCGGGACCGCGTCGGCGCGACCGGCGAGAAGCGCCTCGTAGCGGGCCCCGTAGAGCATCGGGCGAAGGTTGTCCGACATGCCGCCGTCGACGGCGACGTAGGTCCGCACCCCCTCGATCCTCTTGACCGTGCCGACCGTGTACGCGGTGATCCCTGCGTTGCCGACCAGCGAGCGCCCCGGCTCGATCAGGATCCGCGGCGACGACGAGAAGACCTCGGCGACGCCGCGGACCTTGACGTCGACGTACGCCTCGATCGAGGGAGGCTCGTCCTCGCTCGTGTAGGCGATCCCCAGGCCTCCGCCCACGTTGACGAGCCGGCACCAATCCCCGGCGAGCTCGCCGAGCGCCCGGATCGCGAGCTTGTAGGGCTCCAGCTCGAAGATCTGCGAGCCGATGTGGGCGTGCAGGCCGACCAGCTCGAGGCGCTCGGAGGCGAGCACGCGCTTGACCGCCTCCGCCGCCAGGCCGTCCTCGAGGCCGAAGCCGAACTTGGAGTCGAGCTGGCCCGTCTGCACGAAGTCATGGGTCGATGGCTTGATCCCGGGCGTGACCCGGATCAGTACCGGCTGGCGGTGCCCGAGAAGGCGCTCGCAGCGCTCGATCTCGTCGAAGGAGTCGATGATCAGATGGCCCACGCCGGCCTCGGCGGCGTAGGCGATCTCGGCGTCCGTCTTGTTGTTGCCGTGCATGTGGATGCGGGCAGGGTCGAAACCGGCCCGCAGCGCGGTGTGCAGCTCGCCGCCGGAGGCAACGTCGACGGAGAGCCCCTCCTCGGCGAAGAGCCGGTAGGCGGCGGTGCAGGGAAAGGCCTTGCTCGCGTAGAGGACCTCGAAGTCGGAGGTGCGGTCCGCGAAGGCGGTGAGGTAGGCGCGGGCGCGGGCGCGCATGTCGTCCTCGTCGTAGACGTACGCAGGGGTGCCGAACCTGGCCGCGATCTCGACCACGTCGCAGCCGGCGATCTCGAGGTGCCCGCGGGCGTTGACGCGGGCCCCGGCGGGATAGACGGGGGAGTCCTCGACGACCGTCGCCTTGGTGGCTTCGCAGGGACCGCCCATAGGCGGGGCATTGTGACGGTTGGACACCGGGCAGGGCGCTCCGCAAGGATGCCGGGATGGAGTTGCCAACGCCGCGGGCGGCGAGCGCGAGCGGCAAGCACGAGGGGCTGGCCTACGACCTCTGGCTTCCCGAGGCCCCTTCCCCGTGGCCCGGGATGGTCGTCATCCACGGTGCCGGGTCGAGCAAGGAGAGCCACGCGGACTTCGCTCGCCTCGCCGCAGGCTCGGGCTGGGCGACCATCGCTTACGACCAGCGCGGTCACGGCTCCTCCGACGGCGAGATGTCCCCGGCGGCGGTCACGGACGCGGGCCGGATCGCGCGCCTGCTGGCGCGAACCGAGGGCGTGGACGCGGGCCGGGTCTGCGCTCGCGGATCGAGCCTGGGCGGCTTCGTGGCGCTCCACGCGGCGGCAACCGACGCGGCGATCGCCGGCGTGATCGCCATCTGCCCCGCCGGCGAGCGGATGCTCCTCGACGGGCTGCGCCGCGGGCGCTACGAGATGCGCGCCGACGTCGACGCCCTCGTTCCCTGGCTCGAGGAGCATGACCTCAGGGACGCCGTCGGCCTTCTCGGCCCCAAGCCCCTCGTCCTGCTCCATGCCCGCGGCGACGACCAGGTCCCTGCCGACTTCTCGGAGGAGCTCTACCAGCGGGCCACGGACCCGCGCAAGCTGGTGATCGTCCCGGGCGGCCACCACCGCTCCGTCCAGCACGACCCCGAGCTGCAGGCGGTGGCGCTGCGCTGGCTCTGGCGCTCGCTGCGCTGACCCGTGAAGCGCCGCTACGCGGCGGCGGGGGACTTCTCGAGCGCCTCGCTGCCGCGCTCGAAGACCGTGTCGCCGGCTGAGCCGTTGGCGGCGGCGGCGACCTCGGCGGCGAAGCCGAGGCGCTCACGGTACTCGCGGGCCTGCATCCGCGAGATCACCAGGCGCTGGATCTCCGCCGTGCCCTCGAAGAGCTGGTAGATCTTCGCGTCGCGGAAGCACTTCTCGAGCTGGCAGCCGTGCTCCCAGGCGTCGGGACCGACGAGGTTCATCAGCTCTCCGGTGGCCCACATCGTCACGTCGCCGGCCTTCAGCTTCGACATCGAGCCCTGGCCCCCGGTCATGGGGACGCCGTTCCGTCCCATCCATGCGGCCCGCTGGACGAGCAGGCGTGCCGCCTCGATCTCGGTTGCGACATCGGCTAGGACCTGCTGGATCCGCTGTGTCTGCAGCAGCGGGACGCCGTTCTCCTCGCGCCCCTCGAAGTACTCGAGCGTCCATTCGTAGGCAGCCTGCGCGATCCCGAGCGCGGAGGCGCCCACCAGCGGGCGCGTCACCTCGAAGGTGGCGAGCGCGTCCGCCGACCGCGACTTCTGGCCGGAGCGGGCGCGTTCGAGCTTGCGCTCCAGCTTCTCCTCCCCGCCGAGCAGGTGGTCGGCGGGGACGCGGCAGTCTTCGAGCACGATCTCGGCGGTGTGCGAGGCGCGGATCCCGAGCTTGGTCTCCTTCTTGCCCTGGCTCAACCCCGGTGTGCCCTTCGGCACGATGAACGAGGCCTGGCCGCGGGTGCCCAGCTCCGGGTCGACCGTGGCGACCACGACGTGGACGTCGGCGATCCCGCCGTTGGTGATGAAGACCTTGGTCCCGTTGAGCACCCACTCGCCGCCATCGCGCCGCGCGGTCGTCTTCAGGCTCTTCACGTCGGAGCCGGCCTGCGGCTCGGTCACGGCGTAGGCGCCGAGCTTGATCTCCTCGTCGGTGCCGAAGCACTCGGGGACCCAGCGGGCGATCTGCTCGGGGGTGCCGGAGGCGGCGATCCCGGCCGCCGCCAGCGAGGAGCCGGAGATCGCGAGCGCGATCCCGGCGCAGCCCCAGTGCATCTCCTCGGCGTAGATCACGGACATCTGGCCGTCTGTGTCGCCACCCATGCGCTGCAGGTGCTCGAGGCCCTGAAGGCCCCACTTGCGGGCCTCGGCGAGCACCTCCCAGGGGGTGCTCTCGTCCTCGTCGTGCGCGGCCGCCGCCGGGCGGATGACCTCAGCCGCGAACCTGCGGCAGTAGTCCTTGAACTCGCGCTGCTCGTCGGTGAGTGCGAAATCCATCTGGTCCCTTTCTCGCGACGGCTCTCTCGTGCCCGTGGGCGTTGATTGACTGGTCAGTCAACCAATGTCCTGAACTCTAGCTGACCGGCCAGTCAGGAGTGCCGCAACCGGCTCCCCCCTTGCGGCGCGCCGATCACGGGCGTGGACTAGGTTTCGACTCGTGCGCTTTCCCAGGATTCGACGTCCCCGCCTGCGCGAGCAGCCGATCAACGCCTCGACCGGGAAGCCCCCGGCGCCGGCGCCCGCCGCTGAGCCCGAGAGCCCGGAAAAGCCGCGGCAAGCAGCCGAGCCCGCCGCTTCGGCGGAGGCGCCCGCGCCGGCAGGCGGCGACGAGCCCGAGAGCGGTTCCCGGAAGGCCCCGCGCCTGGCCTGGCTGGCGGCCGCGGTCGCGGCGGTGGTCGCCGCTGTCCTCATCCTGATCGCTGCCGGCGCCTTCGACTCGGTAGAGGACGAGCCGGCCGCGCCTGCCCCGGCTCCGCAGCCCGCCGCGACACAGCCCGATGCCACCGCCGGCGAGGAGTCCGCGGACTCGACCGACATCGCCGAGCAGCTCGGCTTCCCCGCGTTCGCCACCGCCAACACGACCCGGGTGGGCGGCACAGATGCCGCCTCGAACGCCGCCGGCGTCGCCCTTGCCACCTACCCGTCGGCAGGGGGAAGCGAGCCTCCCGTCGCGGTGACGCTGGTCGCCGAGGACGACTGGCAGGCCGCGGTCGCGGCATCGGTGCTGATGGCGGAGCCCGTGAAGGCGCCGCTCCTGGTGGCCTCCGCCGGCGACACCCCGGCGGTCACCGAGCAGGCGCTCGCGGCGCTCGACCCGCAGGGAAGCGTCGAGACCGGCGGCTCCCAGGCCTTCGTCATCGGGGCCGCCGGGTCCCCCGATGGCCTCGACGCCCGCCGCGTCGCCGGGCGCGACCCGGCCGCCCTTGCGGCTTCGATCGAGCGCCTCCACTCCGATCTCGTCAAGGGAGCGCCGGACCACATCGTCGTCGTTTCCGCCGAGCAGCCCGGTTACGCCGTTCCCGCCGCCGGCTGGGCGGCCCGCTCCGGGGACCCGGTCCTGTTCGCCCGCCGCGACGAGCTCCCGGCGCCGACCGAGAAGGTCCTCAAGCAGTACCCGAAGGTCCCGGTCTACGTGCTCGGCCCCGCATCCGCCGTCTCCGACCGTGTCCTCTCGCGGATCTCGCGCGCCGGAGGACCGGTGCGGCGGATCGAGGGCGAGGATCCGGTCACGAACGCGATCGAGTTCGCCCGCTACACCGACGGCACCTTCGGCTGGAACGTCAACGATCCGGGACACGGCTTCGTCGTCGCCCGCGCCGACAGGCCGCTCGACGCCGCGGTCGCGTCTCCGCTCTCGGCCACCGGCACCTACGGCCCGATGCTCCTCACCGACAGCGCCGCCACGCTGCCGGGCGCCCTGCGCGGGTACCTGCTCGACGTCAAGCCGGGCTACCGGACCGATCCGACGCGGGCGCTCTACAACCACGTGTGGATCATCGGCGACCAGGGGGCCATCGACGTGAACCAGCAGGCCGCGATCGACGACCTCGCGGAGCTGGCGCTGATTCGTTCCGGAGCCAGTGAGCCGGGGGGCCGGGCCACCGACGACGCCGCGGCGGGCGGCAAGGACAGCGGCACTTGAGCGAGACCGAGAACCCGCAGCGGCTGAACCCGTCCCACGACGTCACGGTCGAGGACATCCGCGCCCTGACCGGCGCCGTCACGCCCCACTTCGCCCTCCAGGTCCGCAACCGCGTCCGCCGCCTCGTCGAGGGCCTGCCATCCGAGGACCCGGCCCGGATCGAGGGGGAGCGGCGGATCGCCGAGCTCGAGGAGCTCGCCCGCCACAGCGGCGAGCCGCGCGGGCCCGGTCCCGGGCATCCCGATGAGCGATAGCGCCCTGCAGCGGGCGCTGCCGTTGATGACCGCCGAAGCGCGGGCGGCCGCCGAAGCGCTCCCCGGCACCGCTGCCTACCTCGACCTGCTCGGCGACGACCTCGAATCGACGGGGGTGACCCAGGACCTGATGCGGACCGGCCTCGTGCCCAAGGTCTACGAGCGCTGGTGGCGTCCCGCGCTGGGACGGGTGGCGAAGGGGCTCACAGGACCCGGGATGGAGGAGGAGATCCGCATCGCCCGGCTGCTGCTGGGCCTGCGCCCAGGCGACGGCGTCCTCGACGTCGCCTGCGGGCCGGGGAACTTCTCACGCGCGTTCGCGAGCGCGGTCGGCGAGTCGGGCCTCGTCGTCGGCATCGACGCCTCGGCGACGATGCTCGACCGGGGAGCGGCCGAGCTGCGCAGATCGGGGACGGCCAACCTTGCCCTGATCCGCGCCGATGCCACCGCCCTGCCGTTTCGCGAGGCCAGCTTCGACGCGGTCTGCTGCTTCGCCGCCCTCCACCTTTTCGACGACCCCTTCGCCGGCCTCGACGAGATGGCCCGGGCGCTCACGCCCGGAGGCCGCATCGCCCTGATGACCTCGGTCCAGCGCAAGCTGGCCCCGCGGGGGCCGGCCAAGCCCCTTGCCGAGCGGCTCAGCGGCATGCGCGTCTTCGGTCAGGACGAGATCGCCGAGGCGCTCCAGGCGCGCGGCTTCGAGGACGTCCACCAGCGCCTCAGCGGGCTGGTCCAGTTCGTCGGCGGGCGCCTCGCGGGGTAGTCCACACCCCGCCGGAGACACGGCGAACCGCCGGCCGGCCCCGCTGAGGACGCGGGCCGGGCCGGCGGCACCGCACTAAGCCTGCTGGGACTCCCCCTCGGCAGGCTCACCCGGCTCGTCGCCGGCGGCAACCTTGCCGCTGACGCACTTGCCGAAGGCATTGCGTGCCCCGGTGGGCACGCCGTACTCGTCACGGAAGGCATCGACGCCCCTCTGGCCGCGCTCCTGGCGGCATTCCTGCGCGGCGTTGCGCGCATCCGGGAGTGTCTCCCGGATGCAGCGGCGCATCGCCGGCCGCTCGTACTTCGCGGCGAAGGCCTCCCT
This sequence comes from uncultured Actinomycetes bacterium, assembly GCA_963720015.1. GTDB lineage: Bacteria > Actinomycetota > Thermoleophilia > Solirubrobacterales > 70-9 > DATFPK01. Next base: position 181,689 of record CAVREA010000003.1, read on the forward strand.
GCCGGCGTGCTGGCGCTCCTGTGCGCACGCCTGGGCCGCGACCCGCACCGCCGCGCCGTGGCCGGGCCTGGCCGCAGCCGCCGACGGCACCGCCGCGACGGCGGCGATCACGCCCAACATCGTCACTCGTTTCCACATGCCTGGGGCTCCCTTGTCGTCACGGCGGCGACGGATCTCGCCTCTGCAGGGGGACATCGGCAGCTCGCCGGCAATACTCGCGGCCTTGGACGAGTGTTCGGCACCGGCGTGGCCCTCCTCCGCGAAGTAGGGTCCGCCGAATGAAGCAGCTCGCATCCGGCGTCTGGCGTCTCGGGGAGTTCCCGCGGCCGACGATCAACGTCTATCTCGCCGGGGACGTCCTCATCGACGCGGGGCGCACCTGGGACCGCCGCCGCATCCTCGGGCAGGTCCGCGACCGCCCGCTCTCGCTGCTCGCCCTCACCCACGTCCATCCCGACCACCAGGGGGCCGCCAAGGCGGTCTGCGAGAAGCGCGGCATCCCGCTCGCCTGCCACGCCGACGACGTCGACGCGATGGAGGGCCGCCGCCCGATCCAGGAAGCGGCGAATGGCAATCCGGTCAACCGCCTGATCAAGGCGATCTGGGAAGGGCCGCCGCACCCCGTGGGGCGGGTCCTGCACGAGGGGGACGAGGTCGCCGGGTTCCGCGTCGTCCACGCCCCCGGCCACGCGCGCGGCGAGGTGATCTTCTTCCGCGAGTCGGACCGGGTCGCGATCTGCGGCGACGTGATCCGCAACATGAGCTACGCGACGACCCTGGCGGGGATCAGGGAGCCGCCCGGGATCTTCACCTACGACCCCGCCGAGAACCGCCGCTCGATCCGCAAGCTCGCCGAGCTCGAGCCGGCCATGATCCTGCCCGGGCACGGTCCCGAGGTCACCGATATCGCCGCCTTCGGGCGGTTCGTGGGGGGTCTGCCGTCGGACTGAGCGCCGGGCCGGCCGCCTGGGCGGCGCGCTAGGCCCCCGGCCCGAATGCCTCGATCAGGCGGGCCTGGTACTCGCTCAGCTCCTCGGGCGAGATGAAGTAGGTCGGCGGGGTGAGGAAGATCCCGTCGGCGCGCTCAGCGGTGGCCTCGACCCGGGCCCGCACCTTGTCGAGCGGCCCGGCGGCGCAATAGGCCTCGACCATCTCGTCGCTGATCGCGGCGGGCACAGCGGCCAGGTCGCCGCGGCGGAAGGCGGCGCCGGCCTCGACGGCGTTGTCCCCGAAGCCGTGCAGCTCCCAGAGCGGCATGTACGTCTTCACGGTGGCGTAGAAGGCGATCGTGCGGCGCGCCATGTCCATCGCCCGCGCCTCATCGTCGTCGATCGCGCAGCAGACGGTCGGCAGGTAGTCGAAGTCCGCCCGGTCGCGGCCCGATCGCCGCAGCCCGGTCTCGAAGGAGTCGACGACGATCTCGTCGATCCAGCGCAGCGACTGGATCGGGTGGCCGATCATGCCGTCGGCGACGTCGCCCGCCATCCGGCACATCCCGCCCTGTACGCCCGCGGTGTAGATCGGCACCGATTCGCGCGCCGCAGGGTGCGGCCTGACCCAGCCCTTGATGTCGATGTCGTAGTAGTCCCCCTCGTAGCGGATCGGCTCGCCCACGCCCGCCTGCCGCATGATCAGCCGGGTCGCCTCGATCGCCTCGCGCAGGTGCGGCGCCGGCTTCCCGTAGCTGGCGTTGTGCCAGGTCTCGTTGAGCCGCTTGACACCCGAGCCGAGGCCGAGGCGGAAGCGCCCGCCGGACATCTCGTCGATGTCGAGCGCCGTCACGGCGAGGATGAAGGGGCTGCGGGTGAAGGCCCAGGCGATCCCCGTCGCCAGGCCGATCCGCTCGGTGCGGCCGGCCAGATAGGCAGCCTGGGTCACCGAGCTGCGGAACAGCTCCGGCGCCCACACGCACTCGATCCCGGCCGCCTCCGCCTTCAGCGTCTCGGCCTCGAGCTCGGCCACCGAGGTGCCGATCGCGGCGACGGAGACCCGCTCGAGCGCGCCCACGTCTAGGCGGCGGCCGGCTCGCCGACGCGGGAGAGGACGGCGTCGGCCACCTGCTCGCGATGCCACTTGGCGTCGCCGAACATCGCCGCGTTCGCCTTCGCGCGCTTGAGCCAGAAATGCAGGTCGTGCTCCCAGGTGAAGCCGATGCCGCCGTGCACCTGGATCGCCTCGTCGGCGACCCGCCAGCCGGCGTCGGAGGCGTAGGCCTTCGCCATCGAGGCAGCCAGCGCCAGCGTCTCGGGCTCGGAGTCCGCGGCCCAGGCCGCGTAGTAGACGGCAGAGCGCGAGTTCTCGGTCTCGAGCAGCATCTGGGCGCAGCGATGGGAGACGGCCTGGTAGGCGCCGATCGGGCGGCCGAACTGCTGGCGGTCCTGGGCGTAGGCGACGGCCATCTCGAGGGCGCGCTGGGCGATCCCCGTCTGCTCGGACGCGAGCGCCGTGCAGACGCGGTGGAAGACCGGCATGTACTCGTCGCGCTCGCCGGGCAGGGTCGCCGCCGCGCGGACCCCGTCGAAGGTGACCGAGTAGACCCGCCGGGTCGGGTCGAGCGAGCGCTCCGCGCTCACGGTGAGGCCCTCGGCGTCGCGCTCGACCAGGTGGCGGCGCCCGTCGGCCGTCGCCACCAGCAGGAAGTCGGCGGCGTCGGCGTCGAGGACCAGCACCTTCTCGCCGTCGAGGACGACAGAGTCGCCGTCGGCGCGGCCCTCCATCTCGAACCCGCCGACCGTCGCCGGCGAGCCCGCGTCGAAGAGGGCGACGGTGCCGCGGGCCTCGCCCTCGGCGAGCGGCCGCAGCCAGCGTTCCCTCTGCTCGTCGGAGCCGCAGGCGGCGAGCGCCAGCCCGGCGACGGTGGTCGAGAGCAGCGGCAGCGGCGCGAGCGCGTAGCCGAGCTCCTCGAAGAGGACGGCGAGGTCGACGATCCCCAGTCCCTGGCCGCCCCACTCCTCCGGCAGCGCCAGCCCGGTCCAGCCGAGCGCTGCCATCTCAGCCCAGTCGGAGTCCTCGAAGCCGCGCTCGCTGTCGGCCAGCTCGCGGATCCGCTCGCTCTTGTAGCGGGCGGCGAGGAACTCCTTGGCGGTCGCCTTGATCGCCTGCTGCTCGTCGGTCAGGTCGAAGTACACGGCTACCTGAGCCTCGGCAGGCCCAGGACCCGCTCGGCGATGATGTTCTTGAGGATGTCGGTGGTCCCGCCCTCGATCGAGTTTGCCCGCGAGCGCAGGAACCCGTACTGCCAGGAGCCGCCGGCGATTGCATGCTCGGAGCCGCGGTCGAGCGCAGCGTACGCCCCCTCGATGTCGAGCGCCAGCTCGGTGATCCCCTGGTTGATGTCGGCCCACTGCCACTTGCCGAGCGAGCCCTCGGGGCCGGGGATGCCGCTCTGCATGGTCTTGGTCAGCCCGCGGTAGCCGTTCATCCGCATCGTCTCCGCCTCGATGTAGAGCTGGGCGATGCGCTGGCGGAAGTAGGAGTCGTCGGCCGCCGTGCCGCCGTTGAGGCGCGTCTCGGAGGCGAGCTCGGCGAGCTGGCGCAGCGACTTGTGGATGCCGACCACCGCGCTGAAGGCGAGGCCGGCGCGCTCGTTCATCAGGGTCGTGATCGCGACCTGCCAGCCGTTGCCGACGCCGCCGATGACGTTGGCATCCGGGATCCGGGCCTCCTCGATGAAGAGCTCGTTGAACTCGCCCTCGCCGGTGATCTGGACCAGCGGGCGGACCTGGACCGCGTCCTGCTCCATGTCGAGGAGGAAGTATGTGAGCCCCTGGTGCTTGGGGGCGTCGGGGTCGGTGCGGGCGACGAGCATGCACCACTTCGCGTACTGCGCGAACGTCGTCCAGACCTTCTGCCCGGTGACGACCCATTCGTCCCCGTCCTTGACGGCCTTCGTCTTCAGCGACGCCAGGTCGGAGCCGGACTCTGGCTCGGAGAACCCCTGGCACCAGATCTCCTCGCCGGAGAGGATCGGCTCCAGGTAGCGCTGCTTCTGCTCGTCGGTGCCGTGGGCGATGACGACCGGGCCCCCCATCGCCAGGCCGAGGATGTTGGCCGGCGGCGGGGCATCGGCGCGGGCGAGCTCCTGCGAGAAGATCGCCTGCTCGATCAGCGTCGCGCCGCGGCCGCCGTACTCCTCGGGCCAGGAGATCCCGGCCCAGCCGGCCTCATGAAGCTTCCGCTGCCAGTCGCGGCGGAAGCTGACGACCGCGTCGAGTCCCTCGCCCTCCGGCTCGGGGCCGGGATGGTTCTCCTCGAGCCAGGAGCGCACCTCGTCTCGAAGCTGCTCCTCCGAGGGCGAGAGGGAGAGGTCCATTGGCCCAGCCTATACGCGCCGGATTGCCTAGACCCGCTCGATGATGGTGCCGGTGCCGAGGCCGCCGCCGCAGCACATGGTCACCAGCCCCACCTGCTTGTCGGAGCGCTCGAGCTCGTGCAGGAGCGTGGTCATCAGCCGCGCGCCGGTCGAGCCGAGCGGGTGGCCGAGGGCGATGGCACCGCCGTTGACGTTGACGCGGTCCATGTCCGGGTCGAGCTCGCGGCGCCAGGCGGCGACGACCGAGGCGAAGGCCTCGTTGATCTCGACCAGGTCGATGTCGTCCATCGTCATCCCGTTGCGCTCGAGCAGCTTGCGGGTGGCGGGGATCGGGCCCGTGAGCATCATCACCGGGTCGACGCCGACCGCGGTCTGGTCGACGATCCTGGCCCGCGGGGTGAGCCCGAGGGCGTCCGCCTTCTCGCGGTTCATCAGCAGCACCGCCGCGGCGCCGTCGGAGATCTGCGAGGAGTTCCCGGCGGTGATCGTGCCGTCTTCCTTGAACGCCGGCTTCAGCTGGCTGAGCTTCTCGAGCGTCGTGTCGGGGCGGATGCCCTGGTCGGTGGAGTAGGTGTCGCCGTTGACGGAGAAGGGGACGATCTCCCGCTCGAAGCGGCCCTCCTCGGTCGCCTTGGCGGCGTTCTGGTGCGAGCGGAGGCCGATCTCGTCGAGCTCGGAGCGCGGGATCTCCCACTTGTCGGCGATCAGCTCGGCCGAGATGCCCTGCGGGACCAGGTTGTAGCGCTGGAGCAGCTCGGGGGACATCGCCGAGCCGTGCTCGGACATCACCTGCATGCCGTCGGCGAAGGAGATGTGGCCCATGTGCTCGACGCCGGAGCCGATCGCGACGTCGTGGACGCCGGATGCGACGAGCGCCGCCGCGAAGTTGATCGCCTGCTGGGCGGAGCCGCACTGGCGGTCGATCGTGGTGGCCGGGGTCTCGATCGGAAGGCCGGCCTCGAGCCAGGCGTTGCGGCCGATGTTCATGCCCTGCTCACCGAACTGCTGGACGCAGCCCGTGACGACGTCCTCGACCTCGGAGGCATCGATGCCGGCCCGCTCGATCACCTCGTTGTAGGTCTTCGCGAGCAGGTTGGAGGGGTGAATGTCCTTGTAGTAGCCCTTCTCCTCGTGCCCGCGCCCGATCGGTGTGCGGACCGCTTCGACGATGACGACCTCGCGGCCGCCGAACTTGCCGTTCTCCATTTCGAAAAGCCTCCGTTCGCTCGCTCGACTGGACCCAGGATACCCGATTGACTGGTCAGTCAGCCAGGGTCCGCCGTCCGCTCCACCCGGAAGAGGGCCGGCAGCTCGGCGGCGAGGAAAAGGCTCCCGTCGACGCTGATCCGGCGCGCCACGAAGAGGTCGCGCGAGGTCCTCTGCCCGGCGATCAGGCGGAGGAAGTCGACCGCGTCGAAGACGACGGTCGAGTCGGGCTCGCCGAGCGGCCGGCGGGTCGCCGTCAGGCGGCCGCGGCCGAGCAGCAGGTGCCAGCGATCGCCCGGCCCGCCCTCCTCGGCGCGGATGCGGATCTCGATCAGCGCCCGCTCGCCCGCAGCGGTCGCGGACTCGACGCGGCGGCAGGCGCGGCGGAAGATCACCCTCAGCAGCGGGCGCCTGGCGGGGCCGCTCATCAGGCGCCGCAGCGCCTCGTCGTCGCGGTCCCGCACCCAGCGGGCAAAGCGGTCGTCGATCCCGGTCACCCCACCGAGGATAGGCACGCGAACGATTCAGGACCCGGGCTTCGCTGAGGCGTGATAGGAACCGGGCCTTGGGCGGAGACGGCGTCTACAAGCGAACGGGGGTGGCGGGCAGCGGCACGATCGCCTGCGGCCTGGCGGCAAGCGCGACATCGCTCTCCCCGGCGATCCTGCTCGCGCGCAGCGACGCCTCCGCCTGGCGCGCCGAGGAGGAGGCCGTCGCGGCCTGCACCAAGGTCGAGGGCGCCGACCCGTCGAGGCTGCGCGTCACCACCGAACCGGCCGACCTCAAGCAGTGCGACCTCGTCATCGAGTCGGTGATCGAGGACCTCGACGTCAAGGGCGACCTCCTGGCGGAGCTCGGCGCGGCGGCGCCGGAGGCCGACCTCGCCACCACCACCTCGTCGCTATCGGTGGGTGCGATCGCGGCCCGCAGCGGCCACGGCTCGAGGCTCTTCGGCCTGCACGTCTTCAACCCGGTGCCGAAGATGAAGCTGGTCGAGGTCTGCTTCCCCGAGGGCTCGGCCGCCGAGGTGCGGGTGCGCGCGCTCGCCTGGTGCGCGAGCCTCGGCAAGACGGCCGTCGAGGTCCCCGACCAAGCCGGCTTCGTCGTCAACCGCCTCCTCTTCCCCTATCTGTTCGACGCCGTGCGGATGATGGAGCGGACCGGGATGAGCGCGGCCGAGGTCGACTCCTGCATGAGCCTCGGGGCTGGCCATCCGATGGGCCCCCTGGCGCTGCTCGATTTCGTCGGGCTCGACGTGGCGGAGGCGATCGGCGACGCGCTCCACGCCGACTCCGATGAGCCCGCCCACCGGCCCCCGGGCCTGCTCGTCGAGATGGTGGGCGAGGGGAAACTGGGCCGCAAGAGCGGCGCCGGCTTCTACGAGTACGACTGACCCCCCAAGGCGGGGGGAGCTCCCGGAGTCATCGCCGCAGGTGGGTGTTGAAGAAGCTGATGATCCGGCGGCGGGCATCGCGGGCCGAGGGGTCGTGGAACTCCGCAGCGGCCAGCTTCGCGATCGCCCGCACCCAGAGCGGCAGCTCCGCCGGGTCGTGGTCGTTGAGGAAGCCGTGTCCCGCCTCGGGATAGACCTTGATGTCATGCTCGACGCCCGCCGCGGTGAGCATCGACTCGAGGCGATCGGGAACGCGGCGCATTCCGGGCCACCGATCCCTCGCCCCGAAGCTGCCGACGACGGGGCAGACATCGGGCAGTGCGCTTTCGATCTCCTTGGTTGCGCCGCCGTAGTTGACGCTGGCCGCCGAGACGCCCCTGCGGGGCGCCATCATCAGCGCGAAGTCGCCGCCCATGCAGAAGCCGATCACGCCGATCCGGCCGCTGCAGCGGTCGTGCTCCGCCAGCCAGCGGCGGGTGGCGTCGAGTTCGCCGAGCGGTCGCTCCCCGAGGCGAACCGTCGAGATCAGGCACCTGATCCGGCGCCCCCAGTAGTAGAGGTCGGGGGCTACAGCTAGGTACCCCTCGCTCGCGAGCCAGTCCGCCTGGTTGCGGACGTCCGTGCTCATCCCGAGGGCGTCGTGGATGACGACGACGCCCGGCCACGGGTCCCCGCCGGCCGGAGTGGCCAGGTAGGCCGGCATCTCGCCGCGGGGCGTGGGGACATTGACCGCGGTCATCGCGCCTCCAAGGATCTCAGGATCGTGGCCGACTACGACGAGGAGGTACAGCGCCCGGCGGGGAAAGGGCCCGCCTGTCCTAGATTTGGACGGTGGACCACACCGCCGAGATCTTCCTCGCCCTGCTGATCGCCATCTCGGCGCTGAGCACGGTCGCGCGGCTGATCAACGTCCCCTACCCGATCCTGCTGGTCGTCGGCGGGCTCGCGATCGGGCTGATCCCCGGGCTGCCCGAGGTCGAGCTCGACCCGGATCTCGTCCTCGTCCTCTTCCTGCCGCCGCTGCTCTACTCGGCGGCGTTCTTCGCCTCGCTGCGCGACCTGCGAGCCAACCTGCGGCCGATCTCCCTGCTCGCGGTCGGCCTCGTGGTGGCGACCGCGGTCGGGGTCGCGGTCGTCGCCCATTTCCTCATCGACGGGATGAGCTGGGGGACGGCGTTCGCTCTCGGCGCGATAGTCGCCCCCACGGACCCGATCGCCGCGACCGCGATCGCCCGGCGCCAGGGCGCCCCGCGCGAGATCGTCTCGATCATCGAGGGCGAGAGCCTGATCAACGACGGCACCGCCCTCGTCCTCTACGCCGCGGCGGTGACCGCGGTCGTCGGCGGCAGCTTCTCCCTCTTTAACGCCAGCGCCGACTTCGTCCTGAGCGCCGTCGGTGGGATCGCCGTCGGGCTGGTCGTCGGCTGGCCGATCGCCGAGGTCCGCAAGCGGCTCGACGACCCGCCGGTCGAGATCACGATCTCGCTCGCCACCGCCTACGCGGCCTACCTGCCCGCCGAGGAGCTCGGGCTCTCCGGCGTGCTGGCGGCGGTCACCACGGGCGTCTACCTCGGCTGGCGCGCCCCCGAGGTCTCGACCGCCAACATGAGGATGCAGGGCCGTCCCGTCTGGGAGCTGCTGCAGTTCCTGCTCAACGCGATCCTCTTCATCCTCGTCGGCCTCCAGCTCCCCGTCGTCCTCGACAGCCTTCATGACCGCTCGGCCGGCGACCTGGCCCTCTACGCGGGCCTCGTCTGCTTCACCGTCACCGGTGTCCGATTCCTCTGGCTCAACACCGTGCCCTTCGTGATCCGGGCGCTCGACCGCCGGCCCCAGCAGCGCGAGCGGCGGCGCGGCTTTCGCTACCGGGCGGTAATCGCATGGAGCGGGATGCGCGGCTCGGTCTCGCTGGCGGCCGCGCTCGCGTTGCCGCTGACGATCGACTCGGGCGCGCCGTTCCCCGAGCGGGACCTGATCATCTTCCTCGCGTTCGCCGTGATCCTCTTCACCCTCGTGGTCCAGGGTCTGACCCTGCCGCTGGTGATCGAGCGGGCCGGCTTCTGCGACGACGGTGCCGAGGAGCGCGAGGAGCTCCACGCTCGCGTCACCGCCGTCGACGCCGCCCTCGAGCGGCTCGACCGGCTCGCCGTCGGAGGACTGGACCCGCGACGAGACCGTGGACCGCGTGCGCGCGGCTGCTCGACTACCGCAAGCGCCGCTTCCAGGCCCAGCAGGACGGCGACGGATCGGAGGAGATCGAGGACCGCTCGCTCGCCTACCAGCGCCTCACCCGCGAGCTGCTGCACGCTCAGCGCGCCGCGATCGCGGCGCTCCGCAACGAGGGTGTGATCTCCAACGAGGTGATGACCAGGATCGAGCGCGAGCTCGACCTGGAGGATTCCCGTCTGGAGATCTGATGCGCCCCGCGGACGAGGTCGACGGCCACCTCGGCAGAGCGGTTACGGCGATCGAGCGCGCCGCTCAGCCCGGGCGGGTCAGCTGACGGCGCGGCGGCGCCTGCCGCTGAGGTCCCAGATCACGTCCGCCTCGGAACACCGCTGCCGCTGCGCAACCTCGGCGATCTCGTCCCACGGCAGCTCGGCCTCCGGCAGCTCGTCCCAGCGCGCCAGGTCGAGGCCCTCCAGTGCCCCCTGCAGCGCCGGGCCCAGGTGCTCTTCGGAGCGAAGCAGAGCTCTGAGGACCTCGAGCTGCTTGTCGCTGAAGCGGACAACCCACATACGGACCTCCAACGGTCGGGTTGCCCGGGAAAACTAGGAGCCGGGCCGGACGGAAGGGGAGATCCTGACCGCCTCGATGCGGTTCTCGCGAACCGACTCGACGCGGATCGCATAGCCGTCGACGGCGACCGAGTCGCCCCGCTTGGGGAGGCGGCCCAGCTCGCCGAAGACGTAGCCCCCGACCGAGTTGTAGGCGTCGGTGTCGACGGGGAGGTTGATGCCGGCGTCGGCGAGGTCGCCGAGGGAGACGTGTCCGCGGACGAACCAGTCGCCGTTGCTGAGCTGGCGCAGGGCCGCGGCGCGCGGGTCGGTCTCGTCCTCGATCTCGCCGACGATCTCCTCGAGGATGTCCTCGACGGTGACGATGCCGACGGTTCGCCCATACTCGTCCACGACCACCGAGATCGAGGCCCGCTGGCGCTGCAGGTCCTGGAGCAGGTCGTCGAGCGGCCGGGTCTCGGGAACGATCAGCGCGTCGCGGATCACCGGGTCGATCCCGGCGCCAGGCCCGTCGCTCATGTAGAGCCGGGCGAGGCTGTTGTTGTGGACGATGCCCTTGACCCGGTCGGGATTGTCGTCCTCGATCACGACCAGCCGCGTGTGGCCCGAGGTGACGCAACGCCGCAGGGCGGTCTCGACCGAGTCCGAGGCGTCCACCGTGACCACCGCCGGGATCGGGGTCATCACCTCGCGGGCCTGCTGCTCGTGCAGGTGGAAGACGCCCGTCAGCATCACTGCCTCGCCGGGGTCGAGGTCGCCCCCAGTCCGGGAGCGGTCGATGATCATCTTCAGGTCCTCGGCCGTGTGGCGCTCCTCGATGTTCTCGGGGTCGACCCCGAACAGCCGCAGCATCGCGTTGGAGAGCTTCGTCAGCCCGAGGGTGAAGGGGGCGCTCGCCGCCCGGAACCAGTTGAGCGGGCGGGCGGTGCGGCGCGCGGTCGGCTCGGGGCTGCTGATCGCGAGCATCTTCGGCACCTGCTCGCCGACGGTGATGTGGAGCGAGGTGGCGAGCGTGAATGCGATCGCAAACGCGATCACCGAGGCGACGCCGTGCGAGAGCCCGCCGAAAGCCGGCTCGATCAGGCTCGCGAGGGCAGGCTCGCCGAGGAACCCGATGCCGATCGAGGCCATCGTGATCCCGACCTGGCAGGCCGAGAGGGTCTCGTCGATCTGGTCGAGCTGGGCGCGGACCTTCTCGGCGCCGCTGTCCCCCTCCTCGACCAGCTGCTCGATCTTGCCCCGCCGGGAGCGCACCAGGGCGAACTCGGCGGCGACGAAGAAGCCGTTGATCAGGACGAGGAGGATCAGGCCGACGAGGAAGACGACTGTCATCGGGCCCTCCCCGCGCAGGACCGCGACGGTGACTGGCTATGTCGCCTGGTACTTCGAGGCAGGTCGTCTTCGGCCATCAGAAGCTCCGGAAGGATACCCGGGCCGGAGCGGGTTGCGGCTGCCGGCGTCCGCCGCGTCCCGGGCCGCCTCCTCGCCCCCGCCGGATAGGGCGGTCGGGGCTAGAGCTGGTCGAGGCGACCGGCGAGGACGAAGTCGTTCTCGGTGAGGCCGCCCTCGGAGTGGGTCGAGATCGAGACGGTGACCTTGTTCCAGGAGATCTCCAGGTCGGGATGGTGGTTCATCTCCTCGGCCGGGCCGACGATGCGGTCGACGAACTTGACCGAGCCGACGAAGTCGTCGTGCTCGAAGGTCTTGCTGATCTCCTCGCCCTGCCCGCCGCCATCCGTCGAGACCGGCCAGTCTCGCCTCGACCTCTTCCTCGCTGAGCAGTGTCATACCTTCCTCCGATGCGGATCGCCAGCCTTGTTCCCTCTGCGACCGAGATGCTATTCGCGCTCGGCCTCGGCGACGAGCGTCGTCGCCGTCACCCACGAGTGCGACTACCCCGAAGCGGCCGCCGCCAGGCCCGCACCTGACCCGGACGGTGATCGCACCGGGCCTCTCCGCCGGCGAGATCGACGCCGAGGTCAAGCGGATCGTCGGCGAGGGCGGTGCCCTCTACGAGCTCGACGAGGATGCCCTGCGAGCGCAGGCGCCGGACCTGATCGTCACCCAGGCGGTCTGCGAGGTCTGCGCCGTCTCCTACGAGGACGTCGTCGACGGTGGCGGGCCGCCTCCCGGGCAGCCCCGCCGGTGATCAGCCACGATCCCTCCACCCTCGCCGACGTCCTCGCCGACGTCACCCGGCTCGGCGAGGCGACCGGCGCCGCGGCGGCGGCAGCGGAGCTGCGGGCCGGGCTGGAGGGGCGGATCGCAGCGGTGCGGGCCGCGGTCGAGGGCGCCCGCAGACCGCGCGTGCTCGCCCTCGAGTGGCTCGACCCACCGTTCGTCGGCGGTCACTGGGTGCCCGAGATGATCGCCGCCGCGGGGGGCGAGGACGTCGCCGCCCGCCCCGGCGAGAGGTCGCGCGAGGCAGGCTGGGAGGAGCTCGAGCGGCTCGGGCCCGAGGTCGTCGTCGTCATGCCCTGCGGCTACCACGTCGAGGACTCGCGCGCCGAAGGCGAGCGGCACGCCGCGGAGATCGGCGCGCTCGGCGCCGCCGCGATCCACGCCGTCGACGCCGCCTCCTCGTTCTCGCGGCCCGGACCGAGGCTTGTCGACGGAATCGAGCTGCTCGCCCACCTGATCCACCCCGAGGCCGCGGGCCCGCCGGGGAGGGTCGGCTTCGCCGCAGTTGCGCCCGCCCCCTAGGCGACGACCAGCGACCCGATCACGGCGGCGACGCCGATCGCCCCCATCGCGGCCAGCTCGGCCGCCTGCCTGCGCGGGCCCAGCCGGCCGCGATCGCCCGCGACGATCACCAGCGCGCAGAGCGCGCCTCCGACGAGGCCGCCGAGGTGGCCGCCAATGCTGATGCCCGGAATGCCGAAGGTGAGGGCGAGGTTGATGACCAGCAGCAGCCCGATCTCCGAGGCGATTTGCTCGAGCCCCCGGCCGCGGGCGATGACGAAGGCCGCGCCGAAGATGCCGAAGATCGCCCCGGAGGCGCCGACGGTGACGTTGTCGGGCGAGAGCAGGAGGGCGCCGAAGGCCCCGGCGAGCAGCGAGGCGACGTAGAGGAAGACGAACCGGGGAGTGCCGATCGCCGGCTCGAGCATCGCCCCGAGCACGTAGAGCGCGAACATGTTGAAGAGAAGGTGGATCGGCCCGGCGTGGAGGAAGCCGGAGGTGACGATCCGGTAGACCTCTCCGTCGGCGACCGCCGGGCCCGAAGAGGCCGAAGTCGTTGATCACGGAGCCGCTGGCATCGAATCCACCCGCGCCGCCGGCGATCTCCGCGAGGAAGGCGATCACGTTGAGTCCGATCAGGACGTATGTGGCGGGGGCCGCGTTCGAGCGCCCGAAGGCTGCAGTCCCGGTCCTCACCTTGGTCCGCTGGCTCGCGCACTCCGGACAGCGCATGCCGACCGGGGTCGGGGTCATGCAGTCGGGGCAGATCGGGCGGCCGCAATTCGAGCACGACACGCCGGTTTCCCGGTCGGGGTGTCGGTAACAGGTCGCCACGCGGCTGCGGAGCCTAGATGGTCGGTCGCGGATTCAGGGCGCCCGCGGCGCGGGGCTACTGCTGCAGGGGAAGGTTGACGACCGGCGGCGAGGCCTGGCTGGGTGCTGCCGCCGCGGGGCTCGATCGTCACCATCACCGCGTCCGCCCCCTCGAGAGCGTGAGGAATCGCGGCGCTTGCGGTGCCGTCGCTGCGTGCCGCGAACAGCGAGGAGGGCACGATCTCGGCGCCGTGCTGGACCCACGCCTGGTAGACCCGGCCGGTCTGCAGCGGCTCGAGCCCGGTCATCTGCAGGGTGCCGGCATCCCCCGTCCGCTCGATGCTCGCGGTAATGCCGCCCTCGCGCATCACGGGGGTCGTCTCGATCCCGTCGTCGCTGCCGCGAAGCTCGTAGCCGGCCAGGCCCGCGGCGACGATCGCCGCGCCGGCGAGCCCGACCGCGGGACGCGTCACCCACCGGCGCAGGCGCCCGCTGCGGCTGCCACGGGCCGGCCCGGTCCTGCGCGAGGGCTCCATCGCGGCCCGCATCCCGGCATCGGCCCTGACCTCGGTCATCAGCCGCTCGCGCAGCTCCTGCGGGGGCTCGACCCTCTCCACGGACTCGGAGAGCGCCCCGAGCGCGGGGTCGAGCCAGCGCAGGTGCTCCTGGCAGCGCTCGCAACCCTCCAGGTGGCGCTCGAGCTCGATCGCCTCGGCCGTGTCGAGGGCGCCGAGCGCGTAGGCGGCGAGGTCGTCGCGGCGGTCCTCGTGGTCGTTTCTGCCTCCTGCCTCATGCCATCCCCTCGGCCATCTGGGCGCGGATCTTCTCCATGCCCAGCCGCATCCTTCCCTTGACCGTACCCAGCGGCATCCCCAGCATCTCGGCGATCTCGGAGTGGCTGAAGCCGCCGAAGTAGGCGAGCTGGATCACCTTCGCCTGGTCCTCGGGAAGCTCGCGCAGGGCGCCCCGCACCTCGACGCGCCTCGTCGCGGCGAAGCGCCTCGTCGTCGGTGTACTCCTCGGACGGCCTGGACTCGAGGACCGCGTCGTCGTCGAAGGCCAGCTTGGGAGCCTTGCCGGCGCTGCGCCGCAGCGCGTCGATCGCCCGGTTGCGGACGATGCCCAAAGTCCAGGCCCGGACGCCGCCACGGGTGCGGTCGTAACGGGCGCCGCTGCGCCAGATCGAGAGGAAGGCCTCCTGGGCGACGTCCTCGGCGGAGCTGCGATCGCCGACGATGCGGTAGGCGAGCGAGTAACGCCGCACGGCCGTGGCGGTCGTAGAAGACCTCGAAGGCCTGCGGATCGCGCGTCGGCGATCAGCGGCATCAGGTCCTCATCGGCGAACCGCTCTGCTTTCTCGGGGCGAACTGGCATCGGACGGGCAGGTCAGACTACGGCGGCGCACCCCCGGCGGATCATCGAACCTGGAGGAGGACGGTATGGAAGGCTCAAGCCCAGCAAGGCTCTACGCCACCCTTGTCGGCGGCACGCTGGTCGTGGCGGGGATCATCGGGTTCTTCTACGACGCCAGCTTCGACACCGGGGACTCGCTGCAGGCCGACGATGTCTTCGGCGTGCTCGCGGTCAACGGCTGGCACAACATCGTCCACATCCTCACCGGGGCGCTCGGCCTGCTCGTCGCCGGCTACGCTGCCCGCGCATACGCGCTCGGGCTCGGCGCCGTCTACCTCGTCGTCGCCCTCCTGGGGCTTCATCCACCTCGGCGGCGGCGACACCGACTCGATCCTCAAGTTCATCCCGGTCAACACCGAGGACAACATCCTCCACCTGGTCCTCGGGTTGCTCGGCGTCGGCGCCGGCGTCTCGACGCCGAAGGCGGGCGCTCGCCCACCCCACCCCTCCCCCGCCTCACCCTCAACCCACTCACCGTGAGGCCGGGGGGCCGGATGGCACTCCCTCTCCAGAAGCACAGTCTTCCTCCGAGGGAGTGCCATCCGCCCTCTCCACTCCGGATTGGAGAAGGCAGCCGGCGCCCCCTCAACGGAAGACTGTGCTTTCGGGGAGGGGGCGTCGGCTGCCCCCCGGCCCCAGGGTGGGGGAGGGCTAGAGGCGCGAGCGGAGGTCGCCGAGGCTGCGCAGCCCATGCTTGGCGCGGTGACGGCCACGGCGGCGCATCTCGAGCAGCAGCAGGGCGCCGGTCGCGATCCCGCCGGCCGTCACGGCCACCACGGGACGCGCCCAGTTGCGCGGGTCGCGGAGGGCGTCGAGCTCCGACTCGGTCAGCTCGTCGGCCCAGTCGGAGAGCTCCTCGGCGGCCGCGGTCGTGATCGCCGAGAACGTCTCCTCGAGCCGCCCCGAGAGCTTCTCGGGCGGCTCGATCGGGCGCAGCGCGTCGGCGAGAAGCTTCTCGACGTCGAGGCGCGCCGCTTCCTCAGCTCCGCTTCCGGGAGCGGCGCGGTCGCCGGTGGGTCGTCGCTCGGTCACGACACGGCCCCCGATGCCTCCATCTCCTCCTGCAGCTGCTTGATCGAGCGGTGGATCAGCACCTTGGTCGCGCCGTCGGTGCGGCCCAGCGCGCGGGCGATCTCGCGGTTGTCCATGCCGAGCGCGAAGCGCATGATCAGCGCCTCGCGGCGGTCATCGGGAAGGTGGTCGAGATGTTCCATCACCTGTCGCAGCTCCTCACGCCCCTCGACCAGCGCCTCGGTTCCGTGCCGGGCGGGGATCGGGTCGGCGTTCTCCAGCGGGGTCTGCGGTCGGCGCGCCCGGTCGCGGTGGTAGTTCGAGGCGAGGTTGTGCGCGATCCGGATCAGCCAGGGCCGCAGCGGGCGCCCGTCGGACTCGCGGCGCGCCCGGTCGAAGTGCCGGTAGGCCTGCAGGAAGGCCTGCTCGGTGAGGTCCTCGGCGTCGTGGTGGTTGCCGATCCGGTAGTACGAGTAGCTGTAGACGTCGCGCAGATGGGCCCGGTAGAGGTCCTCGAAGGCGCGGTCGAGCTCGGCCTTGGCGGCGGGATCGAGGTCGCGCGGCTCGACGGTCTTGGGCGTCTCGCTCACTCGCCAATACGTCTCATGCCGCCCTCCGAGAGCGTTCGGCCCGGCGCAGTCCGGCCACCCACGCCTCGGCGCCGAGCTCGCCCTCGATCAGCGCGGCGAGCCCGCTTGAGGCCGTCAGCCCCGATCCCCGCCGCGTCGATCGTCTCGGCGATCAGCGGGACCGAGTCGAGCGCCCTCCGAGGCCTGCCCGATCATCTGCCGGGATCTGCTCCGCCGGCACGCCCTCGCCGAGCAGCTCGCCCGGCGCGCCGGTTGCGGCTGTCGGGCGCCAGCACCGTCGCCGTCAGGTCGCCGACGCCCGCCAGGCCGGTGAAGGTCTCGAGCTTGCCGCCGCGCAGGATCGCGTAGTCGACGCACTCGCGCCAGATCTCGGCGGCGGCGATCCCGGCGGCGTTGAGGCCGTGCGGCTCCGCCGCCGCGGCGGCGAGCGCCGCGGCGTTCTTGGCGGCGCCGGCCATCTCGACGCCGATCACGTCGTCGGAGCGCTCGCAGACGAGGCCGGCGCGGTCGAAGACCTCGCCGAGCTGGGCGCGCAGGTCGGCGTCGTCGGAGCCGAGCACGAGCGCGGCGGAGCCGGAGACCGCCTCGCGCGCGTGCGCCGGCCCGCCCAGGCAGGCGAGCGCGCGGGCGCGCACCCGCTCGCCGACGTACTCGGACGGGAGCTGGCCCTGCGGGGCGACCAGGCCCTTGCTGAGCAGCAGCATCGGCGGTGCGCTCTCCGATCTGGTCGGCGATCGCGCCGACCGCCTGCGGCAGCGACTTCGAGGGGATCGCCAGGCAGACCAGGTCGAGGCCGGCGAGCTCGATCTCGGAGGCCTGCTTGACGTCGAGCGAGTCGGGCAGACGACACGCCCTCCAGGTAGCGGCCGTTCTCGCGGGCGCCGCCGATCTCCGCCGCCTGGTCCGCGGTGCGGGTGCCGAGCTGGACCTCGAGACCGCCACGGGCGAGCAGGACGGCGACCGCCGTTCCCCAGCTGCCGGCGCCGATCACGGCGGCGCGGCGCATCGGCGGCAGGCCGCCGAGGTCCTCCCACTGGAGCTCGACGTTGGGCCAGATCCGCGCGGTGACGGTCGCGGCCAGCGCCGGCGAGGGGCGCTCGGCGCGGGGGAAGGTCATCGGCGCGCCCGATTCGGAGCCGCACCTTGCGCGGGCGGATCCGCCAGCCGCGCCGCACGTGCTCCGTGCCGAGCACGGCGACCGGGACCACGGGGCGCCGGTCTGCAGCGCGAGGCGGCCGACGCCGCGCTTCGGGCTGCGCCAGCGAGCCGCTGCGGATGCGCGTGCCCTCGGGGAAGATGCAGACGTCCCGCCGCGCTCGAGCACGATGCGCGCGGTCTTCATCGCCTCCTCGTCGGACTCGCCGCGGCGGATCGGGAAGGCGCCGAGCCGGCAGAGCAGCCAGCCCTGCCAGCGCTTCTCGAACAGCTCCACCTTGGCCACGTAGTTCATCGGCCTCCGCCAGGGCAGGCAGGCGCCGATCACGAACGGGTCGAGGAAGCTGCGGTGGTTGGCGGCGACGATCAGGCCGCCCTTGACCCTGGCGTGCTCGCGGCCCCCGGCGCGAGAGGCGGAAGTAGACGAGGAAGAGCGGGCTGCAGGATCAGCCGCGCGAGCAGGTAGATCGAGCCAGTTGACCCCGTGCTTGCGCGTGTACTCGTGGTAGCGGAGAAGCTGCTCCTCGGTCACAACAAGCGCTACACGCGGTCGCCGCGTTACAGCGCGAAGCGCCCGCTACCAGGCGGCTTCGATGATCCGCGCGCAGCTCCGTCGCGCCGCGGCGGATCGGGCGTGAAGCCAGCTCGGGCGGGCCTCGATCGCGTCGAGCGCCTGCTCGAGCCCGCCGCGGTCGGCGCCGGCCGCGCCGAGCCCCGGCGGCTCCGCCGAGCTCCGCGAGCCGCGCGGCCATCGAGCCCGGCGGTCGGTCGCCGATCGCCGCGCCGAGGGCCGCCGATCTGCTCCGGGGCGCGCGTGCGCGCATCGCCGCCATCGACCGCGGCAGGATCGCCGCGTTGGTCTCGGCGTGCGGGCTGCCGCAGACCCGGACCAGCGTCTGGCAGATCACGTGGTGGAGGGCGAAGAGCGCCGAGTCGATCGCGTAGCCGCAGAGGATCGAGCCGAGGGCGAGCGCGGCGCGGTCGCGCCCGTCGCGCTCCTGGTCGAGCGCCGCGGCGATCAGCTCGGCGCCGCGCAGCGCGGCCATCCGCGAGACCGGGTTGGCGAACGGCGTGTAGAGCGAGTCGGCGCCGTGGGCGAGGGCGTTCATCGAGCTGGCGCGCAGCTCGGGCCTCGGGCTGGCTGGTCATCGCCTCGGGGTCGGCGAGCACCAGCGCCGGGCGGACCAGGCCCCCGGCGCGCTCCTCGGCGCCGGCCGGGAGGCGGTGGATCGCCGGTCATCTCGGCGCCCGACATCGTCGTCGGGATCGCCGCCACGCGGGCGCCGGTGACCGCGGCGACCGCCTTCGCGGTGTCGATCACGCGCCCGCCGCCGAGCGCGACCAGGCGGGCCGCGCCGCCCGGCCCGCTCGAGCACCGCCGCGGCCGCTTCCGGGACCCCCCCGGCGGCGACCGCGTGGACCGCGCGGCGCCCGCCGCCGAGCCCGGGCGCCGCCGCCAGCGCGCGCGCTCGGTGGAGAGCAGCTCGAACGAGTCGAAGCCGTGCTCGGCGAGCAGCGGCGCGGCGGCGCCGAGCGCCCCGTCGCGGAAGACGACGGTGCGCCCGGCGTCGCGCCAGAGAAAGTCGCCCGCCTCCGCCCACTAGCGTTCTGGCCGCGGTGCGCGGGTTGACGATCGGGCGCAGGTTCGGCTCGACCTCGTCGCGCAGGTGCTCGAAGTCGGGCGGCAGCGAGAGCTTCTCGCCGAGGCGCTCGAGCGGCTCGTCGACGGTGAACCCGGGCCCCAGCGTGGCGATCTCGAACAGCACTCCGCTCGGCTCGCGGAAGTAGATCGACTTGAAGTAGAAGCGGTCGATCACCGGGGTCGGCCGGGCGCCGCCCGCGATCGCCCGCTCGCGCCAGCTCTGCGTGCTCGTCGATCTGCGAGGCCCAGGCGACGTGGTGGACGCTGCCGGCGCCCTGCAGGCCCGCGCTCGGCCGGCGGCTCGTCGTAGATATAGAGGCCGCCGCGGCTCGTCGCCGCGGGCCTCCCAGCCCGTCGCCGGGCGCTCGAACTCGAGCGCCTCGAGCAGGCCGCGGCTCGCCTCCGGGGTCGGCGCTGTAGGCGCGCACCGAGTCGAATCCCTGCAGGGCCAGCTCGGCCGGGATCTCGGGATGGTCGGCGATCAGCGGCGCGTCGCTGGACTCGACGACGCGCGAGCTCGTGCTCGAGGCCCTCGGGGTCGGCGAAGCGAAGCGCGTCGCCCTCGCGCTCTGACTCGATCCCGTGCTGCGGCGAGCCGCTGCTCCCAGAAGTCGAGCGCTTCCGGGCGAGCGCGACCCGCCAGACGATCCGGTGGACCATCCCGGCGCCCGGCCCGGCCCTGGGGCACGCCCGGGAACTCGAAGAAGGTGAGGTCGGAGCCGGCGCTGCCCTCCTCGTCGGCGTAGAAGAGGTGATAGACGGTCGGGCTGGTCCTGGTTGACGGTCTTCTTGACCAGCCGCAGGCCCGAGCACGCCGGCGTAGAAGTCGACGTTGCGCTGGCCGTTCTCGGTGATCGCGGTGATGTGGTGGATTCCCTCGAGCTTCATCTCTTCTCTGCCTTCCCCTCGGTCCTCTTTGTGAGATACTTGACTTCTCAAGTATTTCACGGCCGGCGGGTGTTGTCAAGCCCCGCACGGCAGGATTTACCGACCGGAGTAGCGCCCGCCCCCCGCGGTCGAGTAGAACACGGCGCATGCTTGCCCGTGCATCCCAGGTCGGCCTGCGAATCGTCGTCGCCTGGCTGATCACGGGCGCCGGGCTGCTCATCCTCAACGCACTGCTGCACGGCTTCCACGTCGACGGCCCCGCCGCCGCGCTCGCCGCAGCGGCGCTGATCGGGCTCGCGAACGCATTGGTCTGGCCACTGCTGATCCGGATCGCGCTGCCGTTCACCGTCCTGACCCTCGGTCTCGGCGCGCTCGTCCTCAACGGCGCGATCGTGCTCGGCGTGGCCGCGATCGATTCGGGCATCCACGTCGACGACCTCGCCAGCGGGGTGGCCGTCGCCATCGGCCTGACGGTCGTCAACACGGTCGATCACCGCGCTGCTCGCCGTCGACGACGAGGACTTCTGCTACCGCAATGTCGTCCGCCGGCAGGCCCGCCGCAGCGCGGGCTACACGCCGTCCGATGTCCCCGGCGTCTACTTCCTCGAGATCGACGGCCTCGCCCACGACGTGCTGCGGCGCGCGATCCGCGACGGCAACGCGCCGAACCTCGCCCGCTGGATCCACGACGGCGGCCACCGGCTGCTCCGCTGGGAGACCGACTGGTCATCGCAGACGGGCGCCTGCCAGGCGGGGCTGCTCCACGGCGACAACGACGACATGCCGGCGTTCCGCTGGTGGGAGAAGGAGCGCGGCGCAGCGATCGTCACCAACCATCCCCGCGACGCGGCCGAGCTCGAGCGCCGCCACTCCAACGGGCGCGGCCTGCTCCACGAGGACGGCGCCAGCCGGGCGAACATCGTCTCGGGCGACGCCGTGCACAGCCTGCTGACGATGAGCACCGTGCTCGACCGCGACACGGCCCGGGCGCATCGGCCAGGACTACTTCGGCTACTTCGCCAACCCCTACAGCGCCACCCGCACGCTCGTGCTCGTCGATCGCCGACATCGCCGCAGGAGCTGCGCTACGCCGCGCAGCAGCGGCGCCGCGACGTCCGCCGCGCATCCACCGCGCCCTCAAGTACGCGCTCGTGCGCGCCTGGGCCACGGTCGTCCAGCGCGACCTGCAGGTCGTCGGCCGTGATCGCCGACATCTACGCGGGCCGGCCCGTCGGCTACACGACCTTCCTCGCCTACGACGAGGTGGCCCACCACTCGGGCGTCGAGCGCGCGGACGCGCTCTCGGTCCTGCGCCGGGTCGACCGGCAGATCGCGCAGGATCGAGCGCGCCGCGGCCGAGGCGCCCCGCGCCCGTACCGCTTCGTGGTGCTCTCGGACCACGGCCAGTCCCAGGGCGCGACCTTCGCCAGCGCTACGGCGATGTCGCTCGAGGAGCTCGTCACGCGCCGCCTGCCCGGGCACGACGTCGAGGCGAATCCACGGACGGCGGGCAACGACGAGGCGCGCGGGATGCTGGGCGCCTCGCTGGCCGAGGCCGGCGCGCGAGGGAGCCCGGGCGCGCCTCGGCCGGGCCGCGCGACGCCGCCGCGCGGGTCGACGGCGCGGTGCGAGCTCGGCGAGGCAAGGACCGCAGGCGCTCGGAGCGAGGCGGACGATCTGCCCGAGCTCTCCGTGATGGCGTCGGGCTGCCTCGGGCTGATCGTCTTCCCGCGCGAGCCCGGCGGGTGACGCTCGAGCGCATCGAGGCCCGCTGCCCGGCCTCATCCCGGCCCTGCGGGCACACCAGGGCATCGGCTTCGTGCTCGTGCGCTCGGAGCGCCACGGCGCGGTCGTGCTCGGCGCCGACGGCGCGCAACTACCTCGACGAGGACCGGGTCGAGGGCGAGGACCCGCTCGCGCCCTTCGGGCCCAACGCCGCACGCCACGTGAAGCGCACGGACGGCTTCCCCCACTGCCCGGACATCGTCCTCAACAGCACCTTCTGGACCGACCGACGAGGTCGCCGCCTTCGAGGAGACTGGTCGGGTCCCACGGCGGCATGGGTGGCGAGCAGAGCTTCCCGTTCATGCTCTTCCCGGCCGGCTGGAGCCAGCCCGAGGAGGAGGTGGTCGGGGCCGAGGCAGATGCACCGGTCATGCGGCGCTGGCTGGCGGCGCTCGGACACGACGCCTACGCGGACGGGGCGCGACGACCCGGCCCGCCCCGGCCGCCCCGTGAGCCCGGACCGGCTCACCTGGCTCGGCCACTCCACGGTGCTGATCGAGCTCGGCGGCGCGAGGCTCCTCACCGACCCGGTGCTGCGCTCAGCGCATGCTGCACCTGCGCCGCCACGCCGCAGAGGCCGATAGACCGGCGCACCCGCGCGCTGGACGCGCGTCCTCGATCTCGCACCTGCACCACGACCACCTCGACATCGGCGCCTCGCTGCGGCTTCGCGACCGCGAGCGCACCCGGCTCGTCGTGCCCGTGGGAGGCGGGGCGGCTGGTGCGGAAGGCGGGCATCGAGGAGGTGCACGAGCTCAGCGCCGGGCGACCAGCTCGGGCTCGGCGCCGCACACGGTGCGCGCCGTGCCCGGCCCGGCACGGGGGCGACCGGCGTCCGCTCGGCGGAGCGAAGGCCGCGCCGCTTGGCTACGTCGTCGAGGGCGGCGGCCTGCGCGTCTACTTCGCCGGCGACACCGACCTGTTCGACGAGATGGAGGAGATCGGCTGGCCGGCCTCGACCTGCGCACTGATCCCGGTCTGGGGCTGGGGGACCGAACCTCGGCGAGGGACACCTCGATCCCGAGCCGCGGCCCGCGGCGCTGCGCCTGCTCGGCCGCGGGTCGCCGTCCCGATCCACTGGGGCACGTTCTTCCCGATCGGCCAGGCCCGCCGCCGTCCCCATTTCCTCACCGACCCCCCGCACGCCTTCGCCCATCACGCCGCCCGGATCGCCCCCGAGGTCGAGGTGAGGATCCTGCAGCCGGGCGAGTCCGCGGACCTCGGCTGAGCGGAGCGGGGGTACCCTCTCCCCCAGCCGCCGGAGTAGCTCAGCTGGTCAGAGCATCGCTCTTGTAAAGCGAGGGTCGTCGGTTCGAATCCGACCTCCGGCTTGGCGGCGACGGCGCCTGCGGGTAGGGTGGTCGCCATGCCGTGCCTCGTCGCCCTGCTCGCGCTCTTCTCCCCGCGGCTGGCGCTGTTCGCGCTCTGGCTCTTCGGCGACCTCCTCAGCCGCGCCTTCGACAGCTGGTTCGTGCCGCTGCTCGGCTTCTTTCTGCTCCCCTGGACGACGCTTGCCTACGCGGTGATGTGGAGCTCCTCGGACCGTGTCTACGGGTTCGAGTGGTTCATCGTCATCCTCGCGTTCTTCATCGACCTCGGCTCCTACGGCGCCGGCAGCCGCTACCGGGGCGACCGCAGCTACGCCTAGGGCCGGACGGGCGGCTTCGCGTCCCGCTCCTCGAAGTACTCGTTGCCCTCGATGTTGAGGCTGGGAAGGAGCCGGTCGAGCCAGTGGGGCATCCACCAGCCCCCGGGGCCCATGAGGACGAGGACGGCGGGGACCAGCAGACAGCGCACGATCGTCGCGTCGACCGCGATCGCCACCGCCAGTCCGACGCCGAACTGCTTCACGGTCGGGTCCGAGTTGATGATGAAGCTGGCGAAGACGCTGACCATGATCAGCGCGGCCGAGGTGATCACCCGCCCGGAGAGCGCCAGGCCGCGGATCACCGCCGTGGCATCGGTGTGGCCCTTCTTGAACTCCTCGCGGACGTGGGTCAGCAGGAACACCTGGTAGTCCATCGAGAGGCCGAAGAGGATCGCGAACATCATCAGCGGCAGGTAGGAGACGATCGGGATCGAGCCGTCGAGCCCGATCAGGCCGGTCAGGTGCCCGTCCTGGAACACCCAGGTGATGACGCCGTAGGCGGCCCCGATCGAGATCAGGTTCATCACCGCCGAGGCGAGCGGGATCGGCACCGAGCGGAAGGCCGTCATCAGCAGCAGGCAGCTGAGCGCGACGACGATCAGGATCACCTCGACCAGGTGGCCGGAAATCTCATCTGCGAGGTCGATGTAGCCCGCGGTGGTGCCGCCGACGTAGGCCGTGTAGCCGTTCCCCTTCTCGGCCGCCGGGATCACCGAGTCGCGCAAGCGGTCGACGAGGTCCTGGGTATCGAAGTCCGAGGGCGAGGTGGTCGGGATCACGTTGTAGATCGCCGCGGTCCCCGCCTTGTTGACGAGGGGCGGGGAGACGGAGTCCACGCCCTTCGCCTTCTCGAGGTCCTTCTGCAGGGTCTGCAGGCGCGGGTCCGACGCCGGGCTCTGCAGCTGTTTCTTCTGCTCGGCCAGCTGCTGTTCCTGGGAGGTCGCCTGTGGCGTCTGCGGGCCTGCCTCGAGCTGCTGCTGCTGGGCCTCGACCTGGTTGAGCTTCTTCTTGTCCGGCTTCGCCGGCTGCTCGAGGCTGACGCTGACCAGCAGCGGGCCGTTGGTGCCGACCCCGAAGCCCTCGGTCAGCAGGTCATAGGAGCGACGCGACTGCGTGTCCCCGGGGAGGCTGGCGTTGTCGGTCTGGCCCAGCCGCATGTCGAGCATCGGGTAGGCGAGGACGCCGAGGAGCACGAGGCTCGCCAGCACCGCGGGCACCGGGTGGGCCGCCACCCCGCGCGCCCAGCGCTCCCAGCCGTGGGGATGGTCGTCCTCGCGGTGGCGGCGGGTCCCCGGCACCCGCAGCGAGTCGATCCGCGGGCCGACCGCGGCGAGCAGCGCAGGCAGCAGGGTGATCGCCGCAAGCACGGCGACGGCGACGACGATCGCCGCCGTGTAGCCGAGGGCGGACACGAGCGGGATGCCGACGATCGCCAGCGAGAGCAGGGCGACGATGACGGTCGAGCCCGCGAAGACGATCGCCCCGCCGGTGGTGGCGACCGAGCGCGCGATCGCCTCGTCTATGTCGAACCCCGCCGACCGGTATTCGCGGCAGCGGCTGACTATGAAGAGCGCGTAGTCGATCCCCACCCCGAGCCCCATCATCGTCGCCAGGGTGGGGCCCACCGTCGGGACCGTGATCACCAGGGCCAGCAGCGTCACCAGCGAGAGGCCCGTGACGAGGCCGACGATCGCGGTGACGATCGGCATGCCCATCGCGACCACCGTGCCGAAGGTGAAGGCGAGCACGATCATCGCGACGAAGATCCCGATCGCCTCGCTCGAGTGGCTGTCCGCCTTCGAGACGTCGGTGCCGACGTACCCTCCGACCGCGACCGTGAGGCCCAGCCGCTTGCCGGTGTCGGCGAGGTCGACGACGTGGCGCGCATCGTCGAGGCTGAGCTCGCTGGCGCTCTCCGTGAGGATCACCGACGCGTAGCCGATCTTCGCGTTGGGGGAGAGCTGGTCCGCGCCCGCGGCGCTGAGCGGGCTGGTCACCGAGGCGACCAGCGAGTCCTTCTCGAGCGCCTTGACCGTCTTCTCGACGGCGCTGCGGTTGGCGCCGCTGGTGAGCTTGCCCTTCTGGGCGGCGAAGACGACCGGGTTCGTGCCGTTCGCCTGGCTCGGGAAGCGGTCGTCGAGGACGTCGGTGGCGCTCTGGCTGCCGGTCCCCGGCAGCGTCAGGTTGTCCGCGGTCTGCAGCTCGATCGTGCGGGCGGTGAATCCGAGCCCGACGACGAGCACGAGCCAGGCAGCGAGGACGAGGCGGTGGCGGCGGACGCAGACCCGTCCGACGGCGTGGAGCACAGGAGTCACCCGGCGGGGCTCCTCGTCGTTTCCCCCTTCGGCCTCATCCGCCCCACCCTAACCCGGGCGGAGGGCCGCGGCCAACCCCGTTTTTCTTACTTCGCTAGTCGCCCGCGATCTTGGTGTTCTCCCGCAGAGCCTGCCTGACGGCGTCGGGGCTGCGGAAGAGGCGGCTGTGGGTCGGCGGCTGCACCTCGTAGCCCAGCCGGTCGAGCAGCCCGCTCGTCTCGAGCCCGACGAGGTCGTGCGGCTTCGCCCGCTGCGCCGGGTCGCGCCGGCCTGCAGCGTGCAGGGAGTGGCGGCGACCGCCGCCGGGTCGGGAAGGCCGGGGTCGTTGAGGTTGGGCCTCGCCCAGTTGAAGGTGCGGCCGATGTTGAAGGCGTAGCGGTGGCGCTTGTTGAGGTGGCCGAGCCGGTAGCGGTAGGAGATCAGCTTCAGGATCGACTCGAAGGTGCAGGTCGCGTGCGAGACGGCGTGCCTCTTCACGTAGGGGGAGACGGCGACGGCCGGGATCCTGAAGCCGGTCAGGCCGAAGCTGTTGAAGAGGCGGCGGGCCGAGCGGTCGTCGGGCACCAGCCGGGGCCGCACGTGGTCGAAGAAGCCGCCCCACTCGTCGTAGACGATGAAGAGGGCGCCGCGGCGGAACTGGGGCGACTCGACGAACGCGTTGACGACGTCCGACATGAACGCCTGGCCGAGGCGGACGTCGCCGTGCGGGTGCTCGTCGGCGGAGAGGCCGTCGCCACCCCCGCCGTCGAGGAAGGGGGGGTCGACGAAGTTGATGTTCGCCAGCGTCCCGGCGGCCGCCCGCGAGTAGTAGTCGGACACCGGCTTGGTCCAGCCGATGCCGCGCTCGCCGTAGAGCGCGGCCACGGGCAGGTCCGAGTTGAAGTACTGGGCGCTGACCCCGTTGGCGAGCGCCCGGTCGAAGATCGTCTCCCAGGAGTTCGCGGTGTACTGGTTGTTGCGCTGCCCGCCGGACTGGGCGCTCCACATGTAGTGCCGGTTCGGGAACGTCGAGGCCATGATCGAGCAGAAGAAGCGGTCGTAGAGCTGGAAGCGGTCCGCCGCGTGGGGGATGAACGGCAGGTCCTCCTTCAGGTAATAGCCGGCCGCGAACTCGTCGCTGCCGGTGCCGGCCTTGTTGCCCTGGACGAAGCCGTCCATCCTGCCGCCGCCGAACTGGTGGCGGCCACCCTCCCAGGAGTGGTCCGGGTCCTTGTAGGCGCAGCCCTGGAAGTCGGGAGTGAGGCGGCGGGTCGCGACCGGGTCGCCGGCGGCGTCCGGATAGACGAGGCCGCTGTTGCGGGCGTCGGCCCGCGGGTGCCAGCCGAAGTAGTGGTCGAAGGAGCGGTTCTCCATCATCAGCACGACGAAGGTGTCGATCGGGAGGTTTCGCGGGCTGGGGAGCGCCACCCGTGCCTGCACCCGGGAGGCGGCACGAACCAGCTCGTCGGGCGGGAGCACCGAGGCGAGCGCCGCGCCGCCGGCGAGCGCCGCGGTTCGGCCCAGGAACTCGCGGCGCCGCATCGCCTCCTCGGGCGCTTCGGCCTCGAAGCGCTCGGCGGCCTCCGGATCGCGAAGGTCGAGGTCGGCCGGGGTTCCCGGAGGCACGCTCACGGCGCCGGCTCCACTATCCGCTCGCAGTCGAAGATTCCGTCCTCGACCCGGTCGACGACGACGACGTCGAAGCCGGGGCCGCACTGGATCAGGTCCTGGGCGCCGTCACGGGCGCGGATCCGGTCCACGCCCTCGGCGCCGGTCACGTGGCCGCCCGGCCCGGTGTTGAACTCGTCGCGCCCGGGCCCGCCGATCAGCCTGTCCCTATTCGGTCCGCCGATCAACCGGTCCCTGCCGGGGCCGCCGCGCAGCTCGTCGAATCCGCCGCGGCCGGAGATCAGGTCGGCGCCGCCAAGGCCGCGCAGCAGGTCCGCCCGCGGGGTGCCGCGAAGGATGTCGGGGCCGGGGGTGCCTGTGCGCTCCGCGGCGCTCGCCAGCGACGTCACCGCGACCGCGGCCACCAGGCAGAGCGAAACCGTCCTGCGTCTTCCGAATCCCACCCTGGAGAGAGTAAGGGTGAGGCCCGGTCCGGTGTGTCGGTTCGGTTACGCGGCCCCGGCCGCCTAGAGCAGCACCTCGCGCGAGGCGAGGTGGGTGCCGACCTTGCGCTTGACCCGCTGCAGGGCGTTGTCGACCGTCTTCGTGTCGCACTCGAGACGCTCGGCCACGACCTCGTAGGAGTAGCCGTCGAGGTAGAGCGAGAGCACACGGCTCTCGAGCTCGGAGAGGACGCTCGAGAGGCAGGCCACGAGGCTGTCCAGCTCCTCGCCGGCGATCACCTGGTTGACCGGGTCGGAGACCGACGGGCCGGGCAGGATCTCGTCGAGGGTCGTCTCCGAGTCACCGGCGGCGGCCGGCGACTGGCTGAAGGAGACGTACTGGTTGAGCGGGGTGTGCTTGTTGCGGGTCGCCGTCTTGACAGCGGTGATGATCTGGCGGGTGATGCAGAGCTCCGCGAAGTTGCGGAAGCTCGACTCGCGATCGGTGCGATAGTCGCGGACCGCCTTGTAGAGGCCGACCAGGCCCTCCTGGATCAGGTCGTCGGACTCGCCGCCGAGGAGGAAGTAGGACGAGGCCTTGAGGCGGACGAAGCCGCGGTAGCGGCGGATGATCGCGTCGTAGGCGTCGGTCCTCCCCTCCTTGGCGAGAGCGACCAGATAATGATCGTCAAGCTCAGGTTGAGAGTTAGTCTGCTGGGTCGACCTGCGACCGGCGGCGGGCGCCGGCTCGATCTTCATCTCCTGGGTGGCGGTAGGTAGGGCCACTGACCATTCCTCCTTCGAGAAGGTCCGTGGCGCCGCGTACCTCCCCTGGGCGCCCTCTCCATGGTGATCCCTCAAGCTGAGGTTCACCCTTATCCCGAGGTAGTTTACGGATCAATCGGGTTCTGTCAACCCCGGATCGGGATTCGTGCAATCCGGTTTGCAACCGCCGCTGCATGTGTTAGGGCGTCCGGCCGGGTCAGCCGGGGGCCTGCGAGCGCTGGCGGACGGCTTCGAAGAGCAGCACCGCGGCCGCCGCAGCGACGTTGAGCGAGTCGATCCTTCCCGCCTGCGGGATCGCCATCAGGCCATCGCAGGCCGCGGCGACCCGGGGTCGGAGGCCCCTCCCCTCGCCCCCGAGCACGACGACGAGCGGCCCGGTCAGGTCGACGTCCGCGTGGCCCCCGGGCGCGTTCGCGTCCGCGCCCCAGACCCAGAAGCCGGCGTCGCGGGCCGCTCCGAGCCAGTCGGCGAGGTTGCGCACCCGCGCGACCGGCAGGTGCTCGACCGCCCCGGCCGACGCCTTGCAGGTGACGGCGGTCACCTCGGTCGCGCGCCGCTCGGGGATGACGACGGCCGCCGCTCCGGCGACCTCGGCAGAGCGGCAGATCGCCCCCAGGTTGCGGGGGTCCTGGACCTGGTCGAGGGCGAGGATGAGGCGGTCGCCGCCACCGCGCAGGACGTCGTCAGGGTCGGCGTAGGGGTAGGGATCTACCTCGGCGACCACTCCCTGGTGGTCGGGCGAGCCGCAGAGCCGCTCCAGCTCCGCCGTCTCCGTCTCCGGTGCCCGCCACACCCGGCGCACCGCCCTCCGCCCCCGCTCGGCCTCCTCCACCGGCCGCCGCCCGTAGATCACCTCGCGCCCCTCAGCCATCACCCTCCTCCTCCTCCTCTTCGCCGAGGGCTCGTTTTGGCGCGTATATGACCCCAAATCGGGCCCTCGGCGCGGAAGGGGGTCTCGGAATGGGGCCCAATCGTCACGGTTTGCGCACGAGGCGGGGGCCCTCGGCCGAGTCGCGGACCTCCCATCCGAGCTCGGCGAGCTGGTCGCGGAGCGCGTCGGCGCTCTCGAAGTCGCGCTCTGCGCGGGCGCGCTCGCGCTCGGCCATCAGGCGCTCGGCCTCGGCGTCGGCCTCCCCCTCGGGCTCTGCCAGCGACTCGAGGCCGAGCAGGCGGAGCATCTCGAGCAGGGTGCCGGCCGCCCCCGCAACGTCGCGCCGGTTTGCCTCGCTGACCAGGTCGAAGGCCTCGGCCAGCGCCCGCGGCGTGTTGAAGTCGTCTGCCAACGCGTCGAGGAACGCCTCCCTGCGCTCCACCGCGTAGGGGTCGGGCTCCCCCGCCTGCCCCGGCGGGCGCTCGCGGAGGAAGTTCCTCACCCGCTCGACCCGCGCCCTCGCCTCCTCGAGCTGCTCGGGGCCGAAGGCGAGCGGCTGGCGGTAATGGCCCGAGAGCAGGTAGGCGACGACCGCCTCGCGCCCGTAGCGGTCGAGCGCCTCGGAGAGCTGGAAGATGTTGCCCTCCGACTTCGACATCTTCATCGCCGCGGTCTCGATCATCCCGTTGTGCATCCAGATCCGGGCGAAGGGCCGGCCCGCCGCCTGCGATTGCGCGATCTCGTTCTCGTGATGGGGGAAGAGGAGGTCGGAGCCGCCGCCGTGGATGGCGAACTCGGCGCCCAGCTCGGCCTCCGCCATCGCCGAGCACTCGATGTGCCAGCCGGGCCGGCCCGTGTCCCCAGGGCGAGTCCCACCAGGTGTCCTCGTCCTCCTTGCGCGCCTTCCAGAGGGCGAAGTCGAGCCGGTCCTCCTTCAGCGACTCCGAGCCGGCCTCCTCCCCCTGGTCCATCTCCTCGGTGCCGCGGTTGGAGAGCTCGCCGTAGCGCGTCGAAGCTGCGGACGCGGAAGTAGACGTCGCCGCCCGATTCGTACGCGTGCCCGCCCGCCGACCAGCTCCTCGATCAGGGCGACGATCGGGCCGATCGTCTCGGTCGCGAGCGGCTCGGCGTCGGGCCGGCCGAGCCCGAGCCGGTCGGTGTCCTCCATGTAGGCGTCGGTCATCCGCCTCGCGAACTCGGCCGAGGGCTCGCCCGCCTCGCGGGCGGCGTCGTAGATCTTGTCGTTGACGTCGGTGACGTTGACCACCAGCCGGGCCGGGTAGCCCTGCGAGCGGAGAAACCTTGCGAACAGCGAGAAGACGACGAACGGGCGGGCGTTGCCGATGTGGATTCGGCTGTAGACCGTCGGGCCGCAGGCGTAGATGCCGGCGTCCTCGCCGGCCGGCAGCTCGCGCAGCTCGCCGCTCAGGCTGTCCCTCACCCGGATGCTTCGCATCCCGCGGATGCTATTCGCGCTCCGGGCGGCCCCACCCGCCGGGGCGCGCCGCTCCGGCCTCGGCCCCCGCTAGGGTTCGCGGCGCATGACCGGTCCGTCCATGAGGGAATACCGCCTGCGCAGGGTGGAGCAGGTGTTCTCGACGCTTCCCGAGCGCTACCTCGGCGCCGAGGAGGACTACCGCTCAACCGTCCAGGTCCGCCTCTCCGACGTCGGACGGAGCTGGGAGGTCGACCTGCACCCGCACCGCTGCAAGGTGCGCACCTCTCCCAGCCGGCGTGCGGACGTCGTCATCGGCACCGACGCCGGCACCTGGCTGGCCCTCCGCGAGGGGCGGATGTCCGGCCTCGACGCCTTCTCGCAGCGCCGGCTCTGGGCGCGCGGGGACCTCGACCGCGCCGTCGGATTCGAGGGCCTGTTCCGCCTTCCCGACGACCGCCCCCCGCTGCTGCGCATCCACGACGTCCGCGTCACGCGGCGCCCGCATCTCCAGCCTCACCTCCGGCACCGGTCCCGAGCACGTGATCCTGATCCACGGCCTCGGCGGGGCGAAGAGCTCATTCTTCGAGACCGTCGCGGCGCTGACCCCGGAATACACGGTGCACGCGATCGACCTGCCCGGGTTCGGCTCCTCCTCGAAGCCGCTGCGCGCCGGCTACGACGCCGGGTTCTTCGCCCGCCACGTCCTCCGCTTCATGGACACGCTCGCGATCGACCGCGCCCACCTGGTCGGCAACTCGATGGGCGGCAGGGTCTCGCTCGAGGTCGGGCCTGCAGGCGCCCAACCGGGTCCGCACCCTGGGGCTGCTGGCGCCATCGCTCGCCTGGCTCCGCGGCCGCCAGTGGTCGCCGCTCGTCTCGCCTCCTGCGCCCCGAGCTCGCGGCCCTCCCCCACACGCTCAGCAGCGGCCAGGTCCGCAAGCGTTTCTGGATCGATGATCGCCCGCCCCGAGCGGGTCGACCCGAGCGTCGGCGACATCGCCGCCGACGAGTTCCTGCCAACTACCGCTCCCGCGCCGCCCGGATCGCCTTCTGCGGCCGCGGCCCGCAACATCTACCTCGAGAAGCCGCACGGCCCCAACGGCTTCTGGACCCGGCTCGAGCGGCTCGAGCCGCCGTCCCTCTTCGTCTGGGGCTGCGACGACCCGCTCGTGCCCGCCCGCTTCTCCCGCCACGTCGCCGCGATCCTCCCCCACTCCCCGCAGGTCGTGCTCGTCCGATTGCGGACACGTTCCCCAGGTCGAGCTGCCCGAGCGGACCCACTCGATGCTGCGCAGCTTCATCGGCAGCGCCGGCGGGACGGTCGTCGACCTGCCGCTGGCGGCCGGCATCAACCCCTAGACTCGGCGCGGTGGCGACCACGACGCTCGCCGACCAGGCGAAGCAGAACGGCAGCGCGGAGAACGGATCGGGAGCCGAGGACGAGCCGCGGCCGGGCGCGGTCGGCTCGATAACGGGCCTCCTCGGCCGCGCCCTCGGCGGGGTCACGGAGCGGATCTCAAACCGGCTCACGGCCGATCTCGACGACCGCGACCCGGACTACATCCGCGACAACCTGCCGCTGACCTGGCTCGTCTCCAGCATCTGGTTCCGGGGCGAGGTCCGCAACCTCGGCCACATCCCCGCCGACCGGGCGGTTCTGATGGTGGGCAACCACTCGGGCGGCAACATGACGCCCGACACGATCGTCCTGCAGACGGCCTTCTCGACCTACTTCGGGGTCGAGCGCGCCTTCTACCAACTCGCCCACAACCTCGTGATCGCCTCCCCCTACGGTCAGCTGCTGCGGCGCTAGGGAACCGTCAGCGCCAGTCACGAGAACGCCCGCAAGGCGCTCGAGAGCGGCGCCGCCCTGCTCGTCTATCCGGGCGGCGACTGGGAGGTGCACCGCTCGGTGCGCGACCGCCACAAGGTCGACTTCAACGGCCGCCAGGGATTCATCCGGCTCGCCCTCGACGCCGGCGTCCCGATCGTGCCGGTGGTATCGGTGGGCGGTCAGGAGACCTCGCTCTTCCTCACCCGCGGCGCCGGCCTCGCGCGCGCCCTCGGCGTCGACCGGCTCTTCCGGCTGAAGGTGCTGCCGATCTCGGTCGCGCCCCCCTGGGGCCTCAACGTCGGCGACTTCCTCGGCCACATCCCGCTGCCGGCGAAGATCACGATCGAGGTGCTGCCGCCGATCGACCTGCGAACGGGAGTTCGGCCCCGAGCCCGACGTCGACGAGGTCTACGAGCACGTCACCCGCGTCATGCAGGAGGCCCTCGACGCGCTCGCCGCCGAGCGGCGCTTCCCGGTGATCGGATGAGGGCGGGGTCGCCGCGATGCGGCTGAAGGAGTCGGTGGAGATCTCCGCTCCGCCGAAGGCGGTCTGGGACTACCTCGCCCGCCCCGAGAACTACCTGCGCTTCATGTCGGGCATCACCCGCTGGGAGATCGAGGGCGAACAGCGCAACGGCCTCGGCGCCCGCTACCGGATGCTGATCCGGGTCGGCGCGGCGGAGGTCGGCGGGCTGATCGAGTTCGTCGAGTGGAACGAGCCCCGCGACATGGCCTGGACTTCGGTCACCGGGGTCGACCAGCGCGGGCGCTGGCGGATCCGCGACGCCGGCGACGGCCGCTCCCGGGTCGAGCTGCGCTACTCCTACGGGGTCGCCGGCGCCGGGATCTTCGGCTGGATCTCCGAGAAGGTCGCGGCGCCGACCATCCGCCGCCACCTGCGGCGCAGCCTGCACCAACTCAAGCGCCAGGTCGAGCACGACCAGCTCCGCGCCGACGCCGAGCGTCGCCGCCGCGCCCGCGAGGGCTCCCCGGCCTAGAGGCCCCGGCTAGAAGGTCCGGTAGGTGGTCGGTCCGCCGCGGCCGCGGGCGACCGGCCTCGGATCGCGGGAGGCCTCGTCGGCCTCCGCGGCCCAGCTCGGAGCGGTGTCGGCGGCGGCGGCGCGTGCCTGGCGGCGGGCCCGGTTCGACGCTACCCGGATCTCCTCCTCGGCGGCTCGCCGCGCCCGCTCCGACCGGTGCTCGGCCTCGGTGCGGATCCGCTCCGCCTCCTCGCGCAGGCGCCCCTCGGCGCGGGCACGGGCGACCTGCTCGGCTTCGCGGCCGACCTTGTCGATCAGGTCCTGCACCCGCTCCTCCGCCTCTCGGCGAACCCGCTCGGTGCCGTCCATGACCCGCTGCTCGATCTCGGCCTCGAGCCGCGCGACGGTCTCGGCGGCGGCCTTCTCGGCGCCCTGGGCGCGCGCATCGGCTGCGGCGGCACGGGCCTGGGCGGCCTGGATCCGGGCGGCCGCCTCGCTCTCGGCCTGCTCGCGGGCCTCGCGGGCCCGTCGCTCGGCCTCCTGCTCGAGCCGCGAACGTTCAGTGCCGAGCGTCTCCTGCGCCGCGGCGCGCGTCGCCTCGAGCCGCTGCTCGAGGTCCTCGCGCTCGGTCTCGCGGCGGCGGGTCGCCTCCTGGGCGGCGATCGTGGCGCGCGCGGCCTCCGAGCGCGCCCTCGCCAGGTCAGTCTGTGCGCGCTCGGCGCGCTCCTCGGCGTCGGCCCGCGCGGCGCCCGCCGCGTCGATCCGCCGCCTGGCCTCGTCGCCGAGTCGCTTCAGCGTCTCCATCGCCTTCGCCTTGACGTCGGCCCGGATCTCCTCGCGCGCGCCCGCGAGCAGCTCGCCGGCCTCCTCGGCAGCGCGCTCGGCCTCCGCCACCCGCAGCTCGGCGACCCTCTCGGCCTCGGCCGCGCGCTCTGCGGCGGTCCGCTCGGCCTCGGCGGCGCGACCCTCCGCGGCGCGGGCATGGTCGGCCGCGCGCCGGGCGAGGGCGACCGCCCGCTCCTCCGCCTCGCGCGCCTCGAGCTCGGCCTCGCGGGCGCGGGCTTCCCGGGCCTTCCACTCCTCGCTCAGGCGCGTCGCCTTCTCGTGCAACCGCTCGGCGGCCTCGCCGACGGCGCGGAGCTGAGCGGGATGGAGGATGACCTCGGCGCCCTCGCCGGTGCCTGTCCGCCCCTCGTCGTCCGCGCCTGACGGCGCTGGCGCTGGCTCGCTCATCCCGGGCAAACTACTACGGGGGGCGGAGCGAAGTCCCGCGGCCCGGTCGGGCAGGACTGCAACCTTCCGCTGTCGAATGTGTTAAGAACCACTCATACAGTCCTTGCCTAATCCCCTCGGCACGATGCCGGCGGGAGCGGGGGAACCAGAGGCCGCCACGGCGGCCGGGGGCGAATCGGATCCGATCCGTAGCGCTGCTCTTTCGGCGCGAGCCCGTCAGCTAACCCCGCAGGCGCACCCCCGAAAGAGAGGACATGGTGGGACGCAACAGCTCGATACTCGTGATCGCTGCCCTGCTCGCGGTCACGTTCACCGCCGGTGCCCGCGGCGCATCCGTCGGCGACGCCGTGCCCGCCGAGGGCGGCGCTCAGACCTCCGCCTCCGGGGGGACCAGCGCCGGCGGCGGCTCCGGCGGCGGCTCGGGCGCGACGACGACCAGCGGCACCGCCCTGCGCAGGGTCAGCGTCTCCCCCAACAAGCATGTCTTCGGCAATGGCGGGCGGGCGCGGTTCAGCTGGGTGATGAGGAGCTCGCAGGCGATCAACGTCAGGGTCGAGGTCGTCCGCAAGGCCGACGGCGCGATCGTCAGGAAGATCCGCCGCGACCGGGTCAGGCCGGGGGTCGAGTACCGCGTCGGCTGGGCCGGGATCGACAGCCTCGATCACCGCGCCAAGGTCGGCATGTACTTCTTCCGCGTCCGCCGCCTCGACAACGGCAGGGTCGTAAAGCCCCTCTCGGACTCGGGTTCGCGCTGGTTCAACTTCTACTGGGCGACCTTCCCGGTGCGTGGCAGGCACACCTACGGCGACGGCATCGGCGCGCCCCGCGCCGGCCACACGCACCAGGGACAGGACATCGCCGCGGCTTGCGGGACGCCGCTCGTGTCCGCCGTCGCCGGCAAGGTCCAGTACAGCGGCTATCAGGCGGGCGGAGCCGGCTACTACGTGGTGATCGACGCCGCCAGGGACGGGTTCGACTACGTCTACATGCACCTTGCCAGGTCCGCCTACGTCGGCACCGGCGACAGGGTCAAGGCGGGTCAGCGGATCGGGCCGACCGGGACCACGGGGAGCTCGACCGGGTGCCACCTCCACTTCGAGATCTGGTCCCCTCCCGGCTGGTACGAGGGCGGCGACTTCATCGACCCCGAGCCGAAGCTGAGGTATTGGGACACCTACAGCTAGGCACCGGGCTCACTCGCTGATCAGGGCGACCGCGACGCCGAGTCCGGCCTCGCGCCGGACCGTCGCGATCCGCCGGCCCGGCTGGACCGCGTCGTGGACCTCGCCGAGCAGCTCGCCGAGCAGCGCGGCGCAGGCGTCGAGGTCGCCCACCGCCAGGGTCACGCCCCAGAACTTCGCCGGGCCGGGGTCCATGCGGGGGTTCTCGACGACCTCGAGGATGACCTCGCCGAGGCGGAAGAACGCCTGGCGCACCGGCGGGCCGGGCTCGTCGGGCTCACGGATTCGGCGCAGGTCGATGCCGGCCCCCTCGAGCGCGGCGATCGTCCGCTTCAGCTCGGGGGTGAAGACGACCAGGTGGTCGATCCGGCGCGCGTCGTTCGGATGCGAGGCGTGCATCTCGACCAGCTGCTCGGCTGCGGCGAGGCGGGTGGGCAGCCCGTCGATCTCGGTCGAGCCGGCGCCGACCAGGCTCCACCCCGTGATGCCCCCCTCCCCCTGCTCGAAGCGCAGCCGAACGTGGCCGACGCGGGCGGCCCCGTCCTCGATCGCGAAGCCCGCCCGCTCCCACCCCTCGGCCGCGGCGGCTATCCGCAGCTCCGCGATCACCGGCTTGCCGCTCAAGGGCTCACCGGTTGCGCCGCTCAGGCGTTCTGCGCCTCACGGCCGGGCTTCTCGGACTCCTTCTCCTTGAGCTCGCGCTTGAGGACCTTGCCGGTCGCGTTGCGGGGGAGCTCGTCGAGGAACTCCACCTCCTTCGGGGTCTTGTAGCCGGCGAGGTTCGACTTGACGTGCTTCTTCAACTCGTCCTCGGATGCCTCGGCCCCCTCGCCGAGGACGACGAAGGCCTTGAGCCGCTGGCCGAAGTCCTCGTCCTCGATCCCGATCACGGCCGCCTCGGCGACCGACTCGTGGTCGGAGAGCAGGTCCTCGACCTCGCGCGGGAAGACGTTCTCGCCGCCCGAGACGATCATCTCGTCGTCGCGGCCGTCGATGAACAGGCGCCCCTCCGGGTCGAAGTGGCCGACGTCGCCCGAGGACATCAGGCCGTCGATCTCGTCCTTGCCGCCGCCGCCGGTGTACCCCTCGAAGGCCATGTCGTTGCCGACGAAGATGCGGCCCGTCTCTCCCCGCGGCACCTCCTTGCCGTTCTCGTCGTAGAGCCTGACGACGGTCCCGCGCGGCGGGCGCCCGGCGGTGCCGGGGGCGGCGCGGAGCTCCTCCGGGGTGGCGATCGTCGCGTAGGCGACCTCGGTCGAGCCGTAGAGGTTGTAGATGTTGTCGCCGAAGTGGTCCATCCACTTCGTCGCCAGCTCGCCGGGGAGGGCGGAGCCGGAGACGGAGGTGATCCGCAGGGATGGCAGCTGGTAGCGGGAGAGGACCTCCTCGTCGAGGTTCATGATCCGCTGCAGCATCACCGGCACCACCGCGAGCACCTGGGCTCTGTGCTCTTCGACCGCCTGCAGCGTGGACTCCTCGCTGAAGCGGCGGCGCAGCACGATGGTCGCGCCGAGCGGCAGGCCGAGAACGAAGTGGGTGAAGCCCCAGGAGTGAAAGAGCGGGCAGGCGATCATCATCCGCTCGCCGCTGCGGAAGGGGATCTTGCTGAGCAGCGAGGCGATGGCGCCGAGCCCGTTCGGGCTCGAGCGCTGCGCCCCCTTCGGCGTCCCGGTCGTCCCCGAGGTGAGGATCACGAAGCGCGGCGTCTCCGACGGCGGCGAGAGATCGGAGCGGTCAGCGCCCTCGATCAGTCCGTCGATCGTGTCCCCGCCGGGCTCGCCGTCGACCCAGGCGAGGACCCGGCGGATGTGGGAATCGACGCCTTCGAGCAGCTCCGTGAACTCCTCGTCGTGGACCAGCAGTTTCGGGTCCTCGCGCTCCATCACCTCGGCGAGCTGGGGGCCGGCGAACATCGTGTTCAGGTAGAGGGAGCTCGCGCCCAGCTTCGCCGCCGCGAGCGTGGCCTCGACGAAACCGCGGTGGTTGCGGGCCATGATCCCGACACCGTCGCCGGCGCGAACGCCGCGCTCGGCGAAGGCGCGGGCGAGCGCGTTGGAGCGCTGGTGCAGCTCCGCGAAGGTGAGCTCTCCGCGCTCGTCGATGATCGCGACATCGTCGGGGCGAATGATCGCCGAGGCCGCGATCCCGGTCGCCGGCGTGGTGCCCCAGCGGGCGTAGGTGGCCGCGATCCGCGCCAGCTTGTCGGGCCTGATCGGCCGCACGATGCCGGATTCGGTCAGGACCCTGGCCTGGAACGCCCCGTCGGCGAGCCAGTTCAAGGGGTTCGGCACCCGCGAGCTCTGTTTCCCCGTCGCCACTGCCGAAAGCCTATTCCCTCGTGCCGGGTTTCGTAATCGCCGCCCGCGCTCAGGGATCGTCGATCTGGGCGACGGCGATGCAGGCGATTCCCTCACCCCTTCCCAACCATCCCATGCCCTCGTTGGTGGTCGCCTTCACGCTCACCCGCGCCGAGGTCGCCTCGCCGAGGACGCGCTCCATCTCGGCCCGATGCGGCCCCAGCCGCGGCTGCTCGCAGACGACGGTGGCGTCCACGTTGATGATCCGGCCCCCGACCAGGCCGACCGCGGTGCGGAGCAGGTCGACCGAGTCGGCGTCGCGCCAGCGCTCCTCCTCGGGAGGGAAGTGGGTACCCAGGTCGCCGAGGCCGGCCGCCCCGAGCAGGGCGTCGATCACCGCGTGGGTGAGGACGTCGGCGTCGGAGTGGCCCGCCAGGCCGTGGGTGTGGGCGATCTCGACCCCGCCGAGGACGAGGCGGCGCCCTTGGTCGAAGCGGTGGCTGTCGTAGCCGATGCCGATGCTCATCAGCCCACATCCTCGCCGAGGGGCGCGAGACGGCGCTGCCTGCCCTCGAAGACGCAGATCTCGCCGACGCCGAGGCCGGTGAGGAACTCGAGCGCCTGCTCGTAGCCGAAGCCGACCTGCTGTGGGGTGTGGGCGTCCGAGGAGAGGGCGAAGACCGCGCCCGCATCCACGCACATCTCGGCGAATGCGGGCGCCGGGTAGATCTCGCCGACCGGCTTGCGCAGCCCGGCGGTCGAGACCTCGACCGCGATCCCGGTCTCTGCGATCGCCTCGATCGCGGGCTCGTAGTAGAAGCGGGGATCGCGCGCCGGCTGCGGCCGCGCCGCGCCCCAGACCTTGACCAGGTCGGGGTGGGCGAGGATGTCGAAGAGGCCGGTGCGCGCCAGCTCGGCGATCATCTCGAAGTAGCGGCGCCAGATCCTGTCCGGGTTCCCCTCGGACTCCCAGATCCCGAACTCGTCAGCGTCGACCGCGTGCTCGCCGACGAAGTGCACCGAGCCGACCACGTAGTCGAAGTCGCGGCCCTCGAGCATGTTCGCGGTCCGCTCCTCGGCGCCCGGGATGAAGTCGCACTCGATTCCCGCCCGCAGCGGTGAGTCGGCGAGGAAGTCGACGTATGCGTCGAGATCGTCGCGGGCCCAGCGCTCGAACCACGGGTGCCGCCAGAGGTCGAGCGACTGGGTGAAACGGTAGACGTGCTCTGAGCAGCCGAGCTCCGCGATCCCCGCCTCCTCGGCCGCGGCGAGGTAGCGGTCGACGTTCTCGGCCGTGAAGTGCTGGGCCGCGCCGGCGTCGTCCTCGTCGGGGCGAAGATGGAGGTGGTAGTCGGTGAGCACCGGCCGAGCCTACGCGAGTTAACACGTCCTTAACGTTTGTGCAGTTCATCACGATGGGCCGCGGGTAAAGGACATCCGCCGCAGGGCCGCGGCAAGTCGCATACCCAGGCCACAAGGAGGTGCGCGGATGTACCAGTTCAGCCGCTCGATCTACCGTGAACTCGCTCCTCGGGTTGTCGAGGACCCCGCAGACCCCACGGGTCGCGCCAACAAGCAGCAGGTGCTCGAGGCCTGCGAGGCGACGATGCTGCGGCTGGCGGAGGATGGCCGCTATTTCGCGCACCCCGGCACCACCCTCTTCCGCGACATCCGCAACCACTTTCCTCTCCGCGACCATCTGCGCGTCTACCGCGTGATCGAGTGCAACGTTCGCCTCGCCCGCGCCTATCTCGCCCAGCTGCCCGCCAACACCGGCGCCTTCGGGGACGTCCGCGAATGCCGCGCCTGCACCCGCCGGGGAACGCCCTGCCAGCGCGAGCCGCTGCCGGGCCGTGACTACTGCCCCTCGCACAAGCACCTCGAGGAGTTCTACGAGCCCGGGATGCCGCTGGCCGCCTAGAAGGCGCGCCGGACGCGGCACAGGCCGCCGCGGTCCGCGGGTACGCTTCGCGCATGATCCACCTGCGGATCGTGGTGCCCAGCTACCAGTCGGAGCACGCGCTCGATCTGCTCAAGGCGACGCCCTCGGCCTGCAGCCTGATCTACCTGCCGGGAACCGCGTACAAGCCCGAGGGCGACGTGATCCTCGTCGACGTCGCTCGCGAGGACGCCAGCGTGATCATCAGCGACCTGCGCGAGCTCAACATCGACCGCGAGGGCTCGATCGCGATCGAGGAGATCGACGCCGAGATGTCCGACGCCGCCGACCGTGCCGAGAAGGCGGCGGCCGGGGCCCCCGCCGACGCCGTCGTCTGGGAGCAGGTGGAGACCCGCACCTCCGAGGACATCGCGCTCGGGCCCAACTTCCTCGCCTTCATGGTGCTGGCCTGCATGATCGCGACTGTCGGCGTGATCCTCGACTCCCCGATCCTGATCATCGGGGCGATGGTGGTCGGGCCCGAATTTGGCCCGATCGCGGGCCTCTGCGTGGCCATCGTCCAGCGCCGGCGCGACGTCGCCAAGGAGTCCCTGAAGGCGCTCGCGGTCGGCTTCCCGCTGGGGATCACCGCGGCCTTCCTCTTCACCCTCCTGATCCGCCTCTTCGACCTCCATCCAGAGGGCTTCGAGACCTCCGCGCACCCGCTCACCAACTTCATCTCCCACCCGGACGCCTTCTCCTTCCTGGTCGCCTACTTCGCCGGCACCGCAGGGGTGCTCTCGCTGACCTCGACCAAGTCGGGCGCGCTGATCGGGGTGCTGATCTCGGTGACCACGATTCCGGCGGCCGCCAACATCGGCGTGGCGGCCGCCTTCGGCGACGGCAAGGAGTGGGTGGGCGCGATGGCGCAGCTCTCCGTCAACCTCTTCGGGATCCTGCTCGCGGGGGTGACGACGCTCTACATCCAGCGGCGCCTCTACCAGCGGCGGCGCCGCAGGCACCTCAGCGACTCATCGCGCGAAGCGGCGGGACTGCCGATCGGGCACAGCCGCCGCGCCGCCCCGTCGGCGGCGCGGGATGGGAGCGGCGAGCGGGTCGTCAAGCGCGGCAGGCCGGCCCGGCGCGCCTAGACTGGGCGGCCCTTGCCGGCCCCTGCCCAGCTGATCGCCCTCGCGGCCGCGTTCCTGGCCGGTCTCGGCGTCGCCGAGCTCGCGGGCGCGGTCAACCTCGGCGTCGCCCTCGGAGTGGGACAGCTCGCCTTCGCGGCGGCGCTGGTCTGGTTCCTGCTTCGCGGCTGAACGCCGAGGGCCGGCCCCGGGGCCGGCCCTCGGCATCCGATGCGGCGACTGTCAGGCGCCGACGCCGGGCTCGTCGAGCTCCGTCTCCCCGCCCTCGGCGGGAGACTCCTCGCCGGGCGCGGGCTCCTCGCCCGGGCTCTCCGGCGTCGCCTCGCCGGGGACCTCGTCGGGCGAGTCGACGCCGGGGTCCTCGACGGTCTCGAGTGCCGGCTCGAGCAGTTCGGTCGCGGTCATTGCTCCTCCTTCGTGGATGGTGGGGAGCGAATACCCACGCTCCGACTCGCGAAACGGGACGCGGAACGGCGACGGGCCCCCGGTGGGGGGCCCGTCGCCTGCGGTGGTGAGGTCTCGCGTTCGGCGCGACCTAGTACCTGACGACCGCCTCGATCAGCAGCCAGCAGCCGTCCGTTTCGTCGGCGTCGCGGAAGGCGCCGCCGGGGGTCAGCGAGGGCTGGAAGAGCAGCTGGTTGGGGCCGCCCGACGAGCACCGCATGAACGAGATGCCGTTGCCCTTGGCCGCGAGCCGCTCCCCCTTGCGGACCGGAACGTTGACGTTGAACGTCTCGACCTCGTAGTCGAGGGCCTCCGGGTCGGTCTGGCCGTCGTAGTGGATGACCGGACCGTTGCGCAGGACCTTGCCCTGCTCGGTCTGCGGGTTGCCCTTGGCGAGCTGCAGGCGGAACGTGCCCTCGGAGCCGGCGATCAGGCGGATCTTGCGGATCGTGCCGTTGTGCTTGGCCCTGTCACCCGTGTCGGGACGCCCGTAGGCCTCCATCATGATCCTGGTGCAGGGCTGGAACGGGTTGGGGGAACAGGGACGGGGCTCGCCCGAGTTGGAGGGCTGGACCGTCGGGTCGAGCTTCGAACCGAACTTGTAGGTGGCCGCCTGGCCCGAGGCCGGGGCCGCGGCGAGCGCCGTGGCGGCGAGCGCTGCGGTGACTGCGAGGCGGCGGATTGTCTTGGTGGTGCGGAACATGGCGGGTCTCCTTGGTCTGTTTGAACGGTCGGCTTGACCGTGTGACGATCATCGGAGACGCGGCCCCTCCCGCCCAGGGGCCCAAGGGTGGGAGTCCGCTCCCTCGGGGGGTGGTTCCGGCCACCCCTTGGTGGAGATCGGCTCAGGGGCGCGGCGGCAGGGCGAGCTCGGCGAAGATCGCCTCGTGGTCGGACCCCGGCAGGTCGTGGACCGAGAAGTCGGTCACCGCGAAGCGCTCGTCGGCGAGGACGTGGTCGATGGTCAGGGGAGGCGGGTAGAGACGGCCGACGTGCCAGGTCGGCGAAAGGCCCTCGCCGACGTCGTCGGCGGCGTCGCGATAGCCGGAGTCGATCACCTCCCGCAGCTCGGAATGGTCGAGGGTGGCGTTGAAGTCGCCCGCCAGGACCCGCAGCGGGCCCTCGCCGCCCGCCGGCAGCGCGTTGAGGCTCGCGGCCCAGTCATCGACCCGGCCGGGGCTTGCCGGCGGATAGGGATGCACGCAGACGATCTCCACCGGGCCCATCCCAGGCGCGCTCGTAAGCGCCCGCGGCATCCGGAAGATCCCCGGCACCGACCCGGTGCCGCGCAGCGCCGTCCGCGAATAGATGCCGCTGCCGAAGACGTCCCCCTCGATCGCGAGCACGCTGTGGGGAAGCAGGTCGGCCAGGCCGCCCGCCCGCAGCCCGGCCGCCGAGGCCGGCGTCAGCTCCTGGACGCTGAGCACGTCCGGTCGCAGCTCCCGCACGAGCTCGAGGATCCGCCGCTCCCCGACCAGGCCCTTGTGGATGTTCATCGAGAGCACCCGCAGGGTCGGCGCGCCGGCGGGCGCCTCGGGGCCGCCGGAGAAGGCGCGCGGCGCGATCGCCGCGGCCAGTGCGAGCGCGGCAAGCGCGGCCGTCAGCGCCGGCCACGGGCGCCGCAGCAGGGCGGCGCCGGCGACCGCGACCGGCGCCGTCAGCGCCACGTAGGGAGTGAACGCGATCAGCGGCACCAGCGGGTAGCCGCTGTCGAGGCCAAGAAGGCGAACCGGGGCCCACAGCACCCAGGGAGCGACGATCGCCCAGGCGAGGAGCGTGCGCGCCCGGGGGCTCAACCCCGCCCGGCGAGGACGAGCTCGGCGAGGCGCAGGTCGAGCGGCGTCGTCACCTTCAGGTTCTCCGCCGGGGCGGGGTGGATCAGGACCCTGCCGCCGGCCCGCTCGACGAGCATCGCGTCGTCGGTGGCCTCGCTCAGGTCGGCGGACGCGGCGGCGTCGCGGAGCCGGGCTGAGCGGAACGCCTGCGGCGTCTGCACGGCCCAGAGGGCTGAGCGGTCCAGGGTGCGGCCGACCGCCAG
This sequence comes from uncultured Actinomycetes bacterium, assembly GCA_963720015.1. GTDB lineage: Bacteria > Actinomycetota > Thermoleophilia > Solirubrobacterales > 70-9 > DATFPK01. Next base: position 225,439 of record CAVREA010000003.1, read on the forward strand.
CCCCGCATCCGCCTCCTTGATCGTGTCCGTCACCGGCGCCGCGGCGACGACGCCATCGGCGCTCCGGTCGGCGTCGAGGGCGGCCACGACCGCGTCGATCAGCGCGGCGGTGACCAGAGGGCGGGCGGCGTCGTGGACGACCACGAGATCCGACTCCACCGCCTCCAGCGCCCGCGCCACCGACTCGGAGCGGCTCTCACCCCCCGGCACGACCGTCACCCCGTCGCCTTCGATCTCACCGGCGTGCCCTGGCGGGGCCGCGACGACGACCGCCTCGATCGCCGCGGCGGAGGCGAACGCGTCGAGCGACCACGCGAGCATCGGCCGGCCGCCGAGGGGCGCCAGCGCCTTCGGGCGGCCGGCTCCGAGCCTCTCGCCGGAGCCGGCGGCCGCGATCACGGCGGTTGCCCGCGCGGTCCGGGTCATCGGACCGCGCGGCTCCGCTCCTGGCTACGCCGTTGCGGCGAAGCGCTCCTCCAGCAGCCCGTCCAGGTACTCCTCGGCCCCGTCCTCATCCTTGTCGAGGGCGTACATGAACTCCGAGGCGAGGATCTTCTTCGCCCTGGTGTACATCTGCTTCTCTCCGGTCGAGAGCCCCTTCTGCATCTCCCTGATCGCGAGGTTGCGGACGACCTCCGCGAGCTCGAAGACGTCACCGGTCTTGATCTTCTCGCGGTTGTACTTGAAGCGCCGGTTCCAGTTCTTCGGCATCTCCGACACCTCATCGGTGAGGACGCCGATGACCTTCGACATCTCCTCCTCGTCGATGACGCGCCGCAGGCCCGCACGGCCGGCGTTCTCGCACGGGACCATCACCGTGAGCTCGTTGTGGAGGATCTTGATCGTCAGGTACTCACGCCTGACCCCCATCAGCTCGCGGTTCTCCTTCTTCATTACGAGGCCGGCTCCGTGGTGGGGGTAGACGACCTTGTCGCCTTCCTCGAAGTCGCAGACGTAGACGACTTCCTCCTCCTCGAAACCGGCCTCGATCGCCTCTTCTAGCTCGGGAATGACTTCCTCCTCGTTGATTGGACGGCCAAAACGGTGCCGTCAGCTCTGCAGATAACGGTCAAACAGATCCACTTCCTGGAGCCTGCGCAGCCCCTCGCGGATGTCCTTGGCCCGAGTGGGCCCGACTCCGTCCGCCGCCTCCAGCGCCTCGTCCGAGGCGGCGAGCACCTGCTCGAGGCCGCCGAACTCGTGGACGATCTTCTGGACGACCAGCTTCGGGAGCCGGGGTATGCGCCCCAGGACGCGGTAGCCGCGGGGCGCAACCGGGAAGTCGAGCGTGTTGAGCTTGCGGTCGTAGCCGAGGAGCTCGGCGAGGCGGCCGAAGTCGAGCAGGTCCTGGTGGGGCATGTGGGCGAGCGTCTGGAGCACGTTGGCGAGGTTCTCCTCGGAGTCCTCGACCAGGTAGTCGCGGACCAGGGCCGCCTTGTCGGCGGCGACGCCGACCATCGTCTCCTCGAGCTGCATCTCGATCAGACGCCCCTCGGTGCCGAGCTCGACGATGTACCGCTCCACCTCGACGGCCATCCGGGTGACCAGCTCGGCCCGCTGCAGGACCGCCAGCACGTCGTAGAGCACCGGGCCACCCTCGAACTCGAGCACGGTCAGGCGCGTGGAGATCTGATCGAGCCGGCTCCTGTACTTGTCGAGGGTGGCGAGGCCCTGGTTCGCCTTGGCGAGCACTGCCGGGATGTCCTGGAGGATGTACTTGCTCCCCTCGACGTAGAGGGAGACGACGTCGCGCCGCTGCGAGATCGCGACCACGAGCGAGTGGGTCTGCTTCGAGACCCGCTCAGCGGTGCGGTGGCGGGTGCCGGTCTCCGCCGAGAAGATCGTCGGATCGGGCATCAGCTGCACGTTCGCCCACGAGATCTTGGTCGCCTCGGCGTTGAGAACGATGGCGCCGTCCATCTTCGCCACCTGGTAGAGGAGCGCGGGGGTGTAGTCGACGTCGAGCCTCAGCCCGCCGCTGAGCATGAACGAGATCTCCTCCGGATCGCCGACGACGATCAGCCCGCCCGAGCGCGAGTGGACGATGTTGTCGATCCCCTCGCGCAGGGCGCTGCCGGGCGCGACCATGTCGAGCGCGCGGAGCAACCGGGGATCCTGCCTTTCCGACAACTCCTGAAGGTCATCCCCGGGCATCGACGCCATCGCCATCGATGATGGCAAAAGGCGCATTGCAGCGCGGTCTGCCGAATCCCGTGTGGAGAGGTCGGCTTTAGGTTTGTCAAGCCTGCACGACTTGAGCCGGACCGCGACCGGGCCGCGGGTCAGGCCGCGAGCGGGGGCTCCTCGCCGCCGGCGGGGCCCTGATCTTCCAGACGCTCGCCGCCGCCGCGCCCGCCGGCGAGATGGGCGGCGAGCGCCGCGCGCAGGGTGCGATGCCCGCGCAGCCCGTCCGACCGCTCCCCACCGTGCGGCCCGACGACCGGCGCCAGCCCGAACTTGGCCGCCTCGGCGACGCGGTGCTCCGCGTGGGCGACGTAGCGGAGCTCGCCGGTGAGGCCCAGCTCTCCGAAGCAGGCGAGCGGCCTGCCGCCGGGAGCGAGCGGGATGCGAGCCTGTGCCGAGGCGACGGCCATCGCCACGGCGAGATCGGCGCCGGGCTCCTCGATCCGCACCCCGCCGGCGACGTTGACGAAGACGTCGGCGCCGCCAAGCGAGAGCCGGGCGTGGCGGGTGAGGACCGCGAGCACGAGGCTGAGCCGGTTGCGGTCGATCCCGTTGGCGACCCGGCGCGGGTTCTCGAGCTCGGACGGCGCGACCAGCGCCTGCACCTCGACCAGCACCGGGCGGCTGCCCTCCATCGCCGCCAGCACGACCGAGCCCGGCTCCCTGGTCGCCTCCTCGACGAAGCGCGCCGAGGGGTCGGCGACCTCGGTCAGCCCGCCTGAGCGCATCTCGAAGACGCCGACCTCGCTGGTCGCCCCGAAGCGGTTCTTCAGCGCCCGCAGGGTCCGGTATGTGCGCTCGCGCTCGCCCTCGAACTGGAGCACGCAGTCCACCAGGTGCTCGAGGACGCGCGGGCCCGCGAGGCTGCCCTCCTTGGTGACGTGACCGACGAGCACCAGGGCGATCCCGCGCCGCTTGGCGACGTCTGCCAGTCGCCGCCGCCGCCTCGCGCACCTGCCCCACCGAGCCGGGAGCGCCGCTCATCTCGGCGGCGTGGAGCGTCTGGATCGAGTCGATCACGCAGACGGCGGGCCCCTCGGCCTCGAGCGTCGCCAGCACGACCTCGAGCGAGGTCTCCGCCAGCGCCGGGACCCGCAGCGCCGGCGCGCCGAGCCGCTCTGCTCGCAAACGCACCTGCGCCGCCGACTCCTCACCGGAGACGTAGAGGGTGCGCGCGCCGCCGGCCTCGAGGTTGGCGAGCGCCATCCCGGTCAGGGTGCTCTTGCCGATCCCCGGCGACCCGCCGAGCAGCACCAGCGAGCCCGGGACCAGGCCGCCGCCGAGGACCCGGTCGAGCTCGCCGATCCCGGTCGGGAGACGGGCGGTCGCCGGCGCCTCGACGTCGCCCAGCGGCACCGGGCGGGCGGCCGCTGCCGAGGCGCCGCGCCGGGCCCGCGCCGCACCGCCGGCCGGCGTCGATTCCTCCAGCGTGTTCCACTCGCCGCAACCCGGGCAGCGGCCACTCCACGCCAGCGCCTCCTGGCCGCACTGCCGGCACGCGTATCGGGCTTCCTTGCGGGCGATCTCGCCAGGCTAAGGGCGCGGCCCGACAGCATTCGTCCCGCCGGCAACGGCGGCAACCGGCGCGTGCCCGGAGGCGCTCGGATAGGTTGCCCTCGGGGATTCGGAAACGGCCGCGGCGCGGCCCTGAAACGTGATCGGCTGCAAGATCAAAACGGCAATCGCCGCCTGCGCGCTCGGCGCGCTCCTCGTCCTGCCCGCCGCCGCGCTCGCCTTCGACCCGGCGACCGAGGCCGCCAACTTCTCGAAGATCAACGAGCGCAACCGGCACATCGTCTACACCCCCGAGTTCATCGCCGCGATGGAGCGGCAGAACGTCAGGGATCTCGTCGAGCTCGCCCAGCTGCTGGCGGCGGACCCGGAGCGAAACCCGCTCCCCAACATCTGCGCCAACCGCAAGAACGAGTGCGCCGGCGAGATCCGGATCTACGACTGGGGCGACCGCTACGGCGCCGTCGCTCCGGTGCTTTTCACGGCGCGCAGCGGAGCGACGATCTCGGCACGGCTGTGGGCGACCGCCGAGGGACCGGCGCAGCGCCCCGCGATCGTGATCACGACCGGCTCGGTGCAGGCGCCCGAGACGCTCTACTGGGGCCTGGCAGCCGCGCTCGCCAAGCACGGCTACGTGGTCCTTACCTATGACGTCCAGGGCCAGGGGCGATCCGACACCTTCGGCGAGGGCCCCGACCAGCAGGAGGGCGTTCCCTCCCAGGCCGGCCAGCCGTTCTACGACGGCACCGAGGACGCGCTCGACTTCCTCCTCTCCTCCCCCGCCTCCCCGTATCTGCCGCGGCTCTCCTGCGGCAACGCGAACGGGGGCACCGGAACCAGCCACGCCGCAAAGCAGCAGCGCCGCGCAGCGGCAGGGCTGAACGCCGGCTTCAACCCGTTTCACGCCCTCGTCGACCCGGGCCGGATCGGGATCGCCGGGCACTCCCTGGGCGCAGGCGCGGTTTCGTTCATCGGCCAGAAGGACCCCCGGGTCGACGCGATCGTCGGCTGGGACAACCTGCGTGCGCCGGCCCCCGGCCCCGCCTGCCCGAGCGCCCCCGACACCCGCACCGTGCCGCCGATCACGAAGCCGGCGCTCGGCATGTCCGCCGACTACGGGCTCATCCAGACACCGTTCACGTCGGATCCTCCGCGCGACGCGAAGAACGCCGCCTTCGCCGCATACAGGGAGGCGGGGGTGGACTCGGCGGAGATCACGATCCGCGGCGGCACCCATTACGAGTTCTCGTTCCTGCCGGGCCTGACCGTGCCCCTGCCGCTCGGCGCCGCCACCCTGCGCGGGATCGACATGGTCGCCTGGTACACGATCGCCTGGTTCGACCGCTACGTGAAGGGCGGCGACGGCGCGGCGCTGGCGGGCGCGGAGGCACGGCTGCTGACCGACCGCTGGTGCGACGACGCCCCCGAGGCCGCCGGCGATCCCGCCGGCGACGGCAACATGTACAGCTTCTATTACGACTCGCCGATCGACATCGGGCTCGCGGCCGGAGGCCGCGCCGCGCTCGCCGACCTGCGGGCAGAGTGCGGTGCGCAGCCCTCGCGGCTCGCCCCGGACGGCGGGCCCGTCCCCTACGACCACCTCGCCGACGCCCGCCGCCCGGCCGGCCCCGGCCCCGGCCCGGCCCCCGGCACCGGCCCGGAGCCGCAGCCGCGGGTGCCCTGCGACGGCCTGCGCCCGCGCCGCGGCGGCAGCGGCCCCAACCGGATCCGGGGCACAGTCGGCCCGGACCGGATCCGTGCGCTCGGCGGCGACGACCGGGTCGACGCCCGCGCGGGAGACGACTGCGTCGACGCGGGCGCAGGGCGCGACCACGCCCTCGGCGGCCGCGACAGCGACGCCCTCCGTGGGCAGCGCGGCGCCGACGAGCTTCGCGGCGGCGCCGCCCGCGACGTGATCTCCGGCAACGGCGGCCCCGACGTGATCGGCGGCGGGGCAGGCAACGACCTGCTCTCAGGCGGGCTCGGCGGCGATCGGATCTCGTCCCGCGACGGCGAGGCCGACCTGATCGACTGCGGGCCCGGGCGGAACGATCGCGCCTGGATCGACCGGGCAGACAGAGTCGCGCGCTGCGAGACGGTCAGCCGGGCCTGAAGTTCCGCTTGCCCTGACGCCGCTCCGGGGATAGCCTGCCCCAATGCCCGGTAAGGCGAGGCAACTGATTTTGTTTGTGGTGCTGGCGATGGCGTGCGCGAGCGCCGCGCTCGCCGCCCCGGGAGGGCGTGACAGCAGCTTCGGCACGAACGGGTTCACGGTGATCGACGTGCCGGGCAACAACGAGTTCCTCAGCGACCTCGTCGTCCTCGACGACGGCAAGATCCTCGCCGCCGGTGGTGACCCCGGCCCGCCCGCGCCGGCCGGCAACCTGTTGGTCAGGCTGTCTCCGTCCGGCGTGCGGGACCAGTCGTTCGGCAACGCGGGAATCCAGGTCCAGCCCGATACCGGCGCCGGGTCGCCGCGGTCGCTCAGCGACATCGAGATCCAGGCGGACGGGAAGATCGCGGCGGTCGGGCTCGGCAGAGGACCCGGCGGCAACGACGCCTTCGGCTTCGCCCGCTATCTGCCGGGCGGCGCTCCGGACACCGGCTTCGGCGCGAACGGGATCAGGATCGTGCAGACCGCCGTCTCCAGCGACGGCCTCGGCGTGGCGCCCACTCCCGACGGAGGGATGATCGGGGTCGGCACCCAGTCGACCGACCAGGTCGCGATCGTCAAGCTGACCCCCGGCGGCGACCCCGACACCGCCTTCGGCCCGGGCGGGGTCCGCTCACTCGACCTGCCGGGAACTCCAGAGTTCGGCAGCGCCGTCACCGTTCTCGACGGCGGGACCATCCTCATCGGCGGCACCAGCGAAGGCGGCGCCTTCCTCGCGAAGCTCGATGCGTCCGGAAACCCGGTCGCCGGGTTCGGAACCGGCGGGATCGCGACGTTCAACCTCAGCGCCGACCCGACCGATCCGACCGGTGAGATCTTCGCCCTCGTGCCGCTCCCGGGCGGCGGTGTCGCCGCCGCCGGAGACAACTTCCTCGCCCCCGGCGACCGCGAGGCGATCGTGCTCAAGGTCCTGGCAAACGGCAACCCGGACCCCAACTTCGGCGCCAACGGACAGGTGCACCTGAACCCGACGACGACCAGCGACTCCGCCTTCGATCTCGTTCGGGTCGAGGACCGGCTGCTGGTCGCCGGAGAGCAGGGAGAGCGGGTCTGGCTCTTCCGCCTGCTGCGGAACGGAGCCCTCGACCCGACCTTCGGCTCCGGCGGCGAGACGGTTCACCAGCCCGCAAACGGCACCGGCTCCGCCGCGGCGCTCGCCGTGCAGGCGGATGGGCGCCCGCTGATCGCCGGCACCGCTATTCCCGACGGGGCGAACTTCAACCAGCTGCTCGTCGGCCGCTTCAAGGCTGACACCAAATGCTTCGGCAAGCTGCCCACCGTGCTCGGCACCTCGGGCCCCAACGTCCTTCGCGGGACGCGGAGGCGGGACGTGATCGTCGGCCTCGGTGGCGGCGATGTGATCAAGTCCTTCGCCGGCCGCGATCTGATCTGCTCTGGTGCAGGACCCGATCGGGTCTTCTCCGGTCGCGGCCGCGACCGGATCGACGCCGGACCGGGCAATCCCGACCGCTGCGACGGCGGGCCCGGCCGTGACCAGCTCCTGCGCTGCGAGCGGCGGCGGTAGCGCGCCCTAGCGCGCGCCGGCGGGTTCGCCCACGAGGTCCCGCCGGGGCTCGATGCCCCAGCGCTCGCCTGCCGCGACCAGGTCGTCGCTCAGCGCCCAGCGGTCCGGGCGCTCCTCACCCTCGTGGGCCGGGTTGGCGCCCTTGAGCGCCATGCAGCCGGTGTTGTCGCCGACCCGGCGGATCTCATCGACCTCGCCGGCGCTGAGCCTGATCTCGGCCGGCAGAGCCGCCAGCTCCCCTCGCTTCTCCTCGATCGAGCGGGCGTCCGGGCCCGCCTCCTGGATCAGCGTCGGCACGACGCACTCGACCGCCGGATGGGCGAGGTTCCACTGGCAGGCCAGCTGCATCGGCGTCAGCTCTGCCCGTGCGGCGATCGGCCGAATCAACTCGAGCTTCTCGCGGCCCGCCTCGATCCAGCCGTCGGGGCGAAAGGAGCGATGGTCACCGCGCGGCAGCTCGGCGCCGGGCAGCAGGTCGTCCCAGAAGAGCCCCCCGTAGTCGACCACCCGGGTGATCACGCGTACGCCGAGGCGGTCGGCGGTCTCGAGGCTGAGCTCGGCCGGCCAGGGCTCGAAGGGGTTGAGGATGACCATCGCCCAGTCGATCCGGTCGCCGAACCGCTCCAGGCAGGCGATCAGGTCGAGCGTGAAGCCGTTCGCCGGTCCCGGGGCGACGCCGATCGCCGCGGCGAGCCCGGCCTCGCGCAGGTCCGCCATCCCGTCCCAGACCGCCTCGGACTCGTAGCCCGTGCGGTCGGGGTTGTGGAGGAGGAGGACGTCGAAGGAATCGGTGCCGAGCCGCTCGAGGCTGCGCTCGGCGGCCATCCGCAGGTAGCCGGCGTAGTCGCCGGGCCCGCGCAGGGCGCCGCTGGTGAAGCGGGGATAGCCGCGCGGCCCGTCGCGCTCGCCCTCGTAGAAGTCGTGACCGACGGCGCCGATCAGGCTGTAGTCGCTGCGCGGCAGGCCCCCGAGGGCGCGGCCGAGGACCGAATCCGCCTCGCCCTGCCCGTAGGCGTCGGCGCTGAGAACCGTCGAGATGCCGCCGCCCGGGCGCAGCAGCGCCGTCAGACGGTCCTCGTCGATCGCCTCGCCGAAGTGGAGGTAGCGGCCCCCGCTCCAGGTCCCGATCGCAGCTCTTCCAGGCTCGGACATCGGCCCAACCGTAGCGGGCCGTCGCTGCGGCAAGGGCCTCGCGGCCCGGCCGGGCTCAGGCCGCGGTCTCGGCAGCCGGGCTCTTGCCGGCGGCGGCGATCCGGTCCGCATCGAGCGGCACGGCGGTCCGCCTGTTCCGGCGTGTGCGGGGATTGAGGTCGGATTCGCGGACGATGGTCTGCAGGACCCGCCAGCCGTCGCGGAAGGTGTTCAGGTTGCTCTGCCCCGAGATCCTGTCGGCCTCGTAGCTCGGCACCTCGGTGATCCTCATCCCGGCCTCGGCGACGCGCAGGTTGATCAGCGTCTCGACCTCGAATCCGGGCACGTCGAGCGAGATGAACGGCAGGCACCTCGCCCAGAAGGCGTTGTACCCGTAGCAGAGGTCCGTGAAGTGCGTGCCGTGCAGCATGTTCGCGGTGCCGCTGAGGACGGCGTTGCCGAGCTGGCGAATCGGCGTCAGGTCGGTGCTGCCGCCCCCCGGGAGGAAGCGCGACCCCTTGGCGAAGTCCGCGCCGTCCTCGAGCGCCGCCACGAAGGCGGGGATCTCGGCGGGATCGGCAGAGCCGTCGGCGTCCAGCATGACGACGAGGTTCCCGGTGACGGCCGCGAAGCCGGTGCGCAGCGCGTCGCCCTTGCCGCGGCCCGACTGGGTCAGGACCCTGATCTCGGGAACCGTGTCACGCGCGACCTCGACCGTCCGGTCCTGCGAGTTGCCGTCAACGAGGATGACCTCGTGCAGGTCGGAGGGAAGGCGGCTGAGGACCTGGCCGATGTTCCGCTCCTCGTTCATCGCCGGCACGACGACGCTGACCAGCGTGCGCCGGTTGCGGCGTCGATCGGGACCGCGGTAGGGAGCGGACTCGCGGGCGGCAAGCTTCGAGACCTCGATCAGGGGGACGCCGCCGACGGCGCTCGGCGTCGTCACCGGCGCCTCGAGCAGGTCGAGCGGCCGCGGAAGGAGGCTGACGGGCACGCCGAGCGAGCGGAACGTCCTGACCAGCTTGACCAGCTGCTCGTCATCGTCGTCGGGCCGGCTGGCGATGACGACCCGCTCGGCCCCGTGGGCGTCGACCATCTGCAGGGCCGCCACCCGGTCGGCGGCGCTCGCCTGCTCGCCGGGCGCGATCGTGCTGACGACCCGCGCGTGGCGCTGCAGCGGCTCGAAGCCTCGCAGGCGCTCGGCGATCCGGTCGTCACCGACCAGGATCCAGCGCTCGGGATGCTGGAGGCGGCGCAGAACCGGCTTGACGGCAGCCTGCACGACTGCGTCGAGGAGGAGGAACCCGCCCCAGAGGGCGAGCTGCGAACCCGTCCCGAGATCGGTCATCAGCGAGGCCATCCAGGCGAGGGCGCCGGCGACCAGGACCTTGAGCGCGGGCCAGCCGATCCCGTCGCGAACGCTGAAGCCGTTGTCGTGGGAGGGCCTGTTGTAGAAGCCGAGGACGAACCCGAGGACGACGAGGACGGCAGGCGCGACCGGGAAGGCCGGGACCAGCTCGGCGCCGCTGGAGCGGATGACCACGGCCAGCACCGTCGATGCCGCGACGAAGTCGATCGCGGGCAGCGCGAACCACGTGTTGCGGCGCTGGGCGTCCGGCATCCGGCCCAGCATCGGGCGGTCCTGGACCAGCGATCCGGAATCCTTCTCCCGGCTCCGGAAGGGGGTTCTGAGCGAAGACTCTTGTGGTGTTGCCATAACTGGGATGCCGCCCCTGCCAGGACCGCGGCTGGGAACCTATGGTTCTATGACCCTTCCAATGTCAAGGTGTTGCGGTTTGTGCCTCTAAAACGTCTTCGGCAGTATGGGGCGAGAAAATTAGCTCTTCCGATGCGGGCTACCGCCCCGCTCGGATCCGCGGGACGGTGGTTGCAGCCCCAAACCGGCATCGAATTCGCCTTGCCTCTCGCGCGCCGATCCTCCCATAGATGGCCCAGTTTGGGGGTTTTTTTGTTGCGTTCCGCACATCGCACCCATCGGGTGCGGCTTCAGGCCGGCAAGGCCGGGACCTGAACTGGCGGCCTGGGGCCCCGGACTAGCCCGAGCTCGGGGGGGGCGGGATCGGCCCGCCTTCGAGGGAACCGTAGTCGTTGGCCAGGAACCACGGCTTGGCGATGCCGCGGCGGAACTCCGCGGTCACCGGCTTCGAAAGCTCGATCGGCCAATGCGCTCCGCGATCCTCGAACTCGAGCCAGACGAAGGCCCCGATCGCGGGGAACTCCCGCGGCAGCCGCGCGAGCATGTCCCTGATCCACGCGGCCTTGTCGCCCCCCCGATCCGATGAAGCTGTCTCTCCGAGGATGATCGGCTTGTCCGGGGCGAGCTGCAGCAGCCTCCGGTAGGACGCTGCGAAGATCTGGCTGAAGCTCAGCCAGCCCGGCGAGCCTCGCCTGACGCCCCAGTTGAAGCCGTCGAGGCAGGTCCAGTCGACGTAGTCGTCGCCCGGGGTAGAGCGGGCTGAGGTCGCGCGCAGGCTGGTGTTGGTCGACGTTCGGGCACCAGACCCAGCTCACGTTGTCGGCGCCGACCTCGGTGAAGATGTCGTGGACGTGGCGCCAGGCGGGGACGTAATCCGCCGTCCGGTTGCCGTTGGCCGCACGCCCCAGGGGAACCAGAACCCGTTCATCTCCCAGTTGAAGCGCAGGAAGAACGGATGGCCCCAGTCCCTCGCCCCCTCCGCCCAGCGGCGGATGTAGTCGTCGTACTTGCCCGCCGTGACGTCGCGAAGCTGGAAGTCCGGCTGGTCGGTGCTCGCGGGGGTCTGCTGCGAGGCCCAGGAGAAGAACGGGATCGCGCCGTAGTCGCGGATCCCCTGGAAGAGGTCCGGATAGAAGTCCTGGAACTGGCAGGTGCCCGAGAGGCAATCCTCGAACGGCAGGCCGAACGCCACGATGCTCGGGCTCTTGCCGGCGATCTGCTCGAAGGCGGTGACGGCGCCCATGTCCCACGGCGCCTGGGCGCCGGTCAGCTGATCGCCGATCTGCGCCCCCCAGTACACCTGCACGGGCTTGCCGCTGGGGATGGCCGTCGTCTGTCCGTTCGAGGCGTTCGGGTTGCCCTGGCCGCTCCCGGAGCCACCCATCGGGGCGAGGTTGGTCGTGGTCGTGCCGGGCTCGTCCGCGCCGCCGCACGACGCCATCGACAGCACGGCGATCGCAAGCGCGGCCGTGAATGCGGTCTTGGCCTTGCGGGTCGGGGTCATTGCTCGGTTCGGACTCGCAGCGGTGTTCTGACGACTCTGCCGGGTTCCTTTCGGAGGGTCGGCGTGATCACCTTCGTGCAGACAGGTAAGGGTACGGGGCCGGGCGACGACCGGATCAGCCTAGGGCGGCGGAATCGGGCTAGTGCGAGGCGCCGCCGAAGACATTGGTCAGGAACCTCGAGGGGGCGATCCCGTTCGCAAACGCGCTCGCGCCGGCGGGGGAGCTCTCCAGCTCCCAGTGCGCGCTGCGGTCGTTGACGTCGAACCAGATCAGCCCCGTCACCTGCGGGTAGCCGCGGCGGCAGCTGGCCGAACATCTGGCTGATCCATGCCGGCCTTGTCGCCGCCGTAGTCGCTCGTCGCCATCTCGGCGAAGATCATCGGCTTGTCGGGGCGCGATCGACGTCGGCCACGCGCTTGTAGGTCGCCGAGTAGAGCAGCTTGAAGGTCCGCCACGGGATCGGGTTGGCCGGGCTCCGGGGCCCCAGTTGTAGCCGTCGAGGCAGGTCCAGTCGACGTAGTCGTCGCCCGGGTAGAGCGCGCCGAGGTGTTCTGCTTCCGTGAACGGGTCGACGTACGGGCACCAGACCCAGGTCGCGTTGGTGGCGCCGACCGAGGTGAAGATGTCGTGCACGTGCTTCCAGGCCGGCGACGTACTCGCCGGCCTGGTTGCCGTTGACCCCGGTCGCCCCAGGGGAACCAGTTGCCGTTCATCTCCCAGTTGAAGCGCATGAAGAACGGGTGGCCCCAGTTCTTCGCCCGCGATCGCGAAGTTGCGGATGAGCGCGTCGTAGTTGCCCGGCGATGATGTCGCGAGAGCTGGAAGTTCGGCTGCTGGGTCGCGTCGGGGTTCTGGCTCAGTGACGACGAGCCCCAGCTCAGGAACGGGATCGCCCCGTACTGGCGGACGTCGTTCATCTGCGTCGGTGGGGAAGTTGAAGGTATGCACGGCGGCGCCGTGCAGTCCGCGAACGGCAGCGACCACTCGATCAGCGAGAGCGGCTTGCCGACCATGTTCTGGAACTTGGTCACCGCGGACATGTCGTAGGGTGCCTCGCGTCCCGGTGAGCCCCGTCCCGATCCAGGCGCCCCAGTACATCGTGTCGGGCGCCGGGCCGCGCTTCACGACCTTGGCCTTGCCGACCTTGCCGATGCGGGGCTTCGCCGCCTGCGGTCCCGGCGGAAAGCGCCAGCGACAGGAACAGGGCGAGCGCGAGCGCGGCGGCCGCGATTCGCGCGGCGGCGCTTCATCGAAGGTCGCGCGGTCATCGCGCGTGCCCGGCTTGGCATTTCGGTCGACTGCAAGATCCGATTCCCCTCCCGACATCGAATGCCGGAGTGTAGGGATGCGGGATGGCGTGCATCTTTCGGGACCCCGGATCAGCGCCGCGGCCGCGGAGGCCGGATCGGGCGCGCCTTGATGTCGGCCGAATCTGTTCGGCGCGTAGGAGGACCGGTTGATGCCCCGGCGGAACGCCCGGATACCCGGCGCGAGGTCTCCAGCGGCCAGTGCGGTGCCCGGTCGTTGACGTCGAAGTAGACGAGGCCGCGCACCTTGCGATAGCGGCGCGGCACCTGGCTCAGCATCTTGCGGATCCAGCGCGCCTTGTTGCCGCCGTAGTCGCTCGACGCCACCTCGGCGAGGATCATCGGCTTGCGTCGGAGCGACCCTGCGGACGACACGGCGGTAACTCGAGCGGAAGAGCTGGTTGAAGCTCCGCCACGGCTTCGGGTTGGCGGGGCTGCCCGGCCCCCAGTTGTAGCCGTCGAGGCAGGTCCAGTCGACGAATTTGCCGCCCGGGTAGAGCGGCGGAAGTTGTCCTTGTGCCTGGTGTCGACGTACGGGCACCAGACCCAGGTCGCGTTGCGGGCGCCGACCCGCCGGAAGATCCGGTGAACGTGCCGCCAGGCCGGAACGAACTGGCGCGGGCGGTTCCCGTTGGTGTGGATTCCCCAGGGGAACCAGTCGCCGTTCGGCTCCCAGTTGAAGCGCAGGAAGAACGGATGGCCCCAGCGCTTGGCGCCTCGGGCGAAGCTGCGGATATACCCGTCGTAGCGGCCCGCGATGATGTCGCTCAGCTGGAAGGCCGGCTGGATGTTGGGCGTGGAGTCGCTGCCGATCGCCGACGATCCCCAGCTCAGGACCGGGATCGCGCCGTGCCCGCGGACCTTCCTCATCTCGGTCTCGGGGAAGTGGAAGAAGAAGCAGGAGGGGCCGGTGCAGTCCGCGAACGGCAGCGACCACTCGACCAGCGAAACCCGCTTGCGGGCGTTGCGCTCGAAGCGGTGCACCGCCCGCATGTCGTAAGGGGCCTCCGTACCGGTCAGCTGGCTGCCGATCCAGGCTCCCCAGTAGATCTTCTTCGCCTGCGACTGGGAGGCCGCGGCTCCGGAGACGGCCGCAACGCAGAGCGCGGCGATGGCGACGGTCCATAGACGGGAACCGCGGGAACCGCCGATGACCGCGGGCGAACGCCCACTGCCCGCCCTCATGATGTGAGGTCCGATAGCCGCATCGCGGCCAAGGGTAGGGGGTTCCGCCGGCGCAGGCGCCGGTTGGGGCGAGTGGGTCGATCCCGCATGCACTGCCCAACACCGCTCCCCGGCGTTTGCTGCGGTCGCCGGCCGGCCGGCACCCCCGCCGCGCCCGCGGTGGCGGCCGTGGCGCGGGTTACACTCCGACCCGTGATCAGGCGAACCCGGTGAGCAGCCACGGTCCGTGACGGCGTCCTCGCCATCCGCCCCGTCTCCCCGCGAGCGCCTGAGCCGGCACCTGAGCGACCCGCTCTACCAGACCGGCTACTACCTGATCCTCGGCACCGGGATCACCGGCGTGCTCGGGGTCGCCTTCTGGGCGCTCGCCGCCCAGATCTACCCCGCCCGTGACGTCGGGCTCAACTCGGCCGTGATCTCGGCGATGATGCTGGTCTCCGGAGCCTGCACCCTCGGCCTCAGCGCGGTGCTCGTCCGCTACCTGCCGGTCGCCGGCCGCTCGGCGCGGACCCTCGTCGTCCGCAGCTATGCCGTAACGCTCGGCCTCTCGCTCGTGCTCGGCACGGCGGCGGCGCTGACCAGCCCCCTCTGGGCGCCCAAGCTCGACTTCATCTCCAGCGGCGGCTGGCTGATCGGCTTCCCGCTGGCCACGGCCGCGATGACCGTCTTCACGCTCCAGGACAGCGTCCTGACGGGCCTCAGGGCGGCCAGGTGGATTCCGCTCGAGAACTCGCTCTACTCGCTGGGCAAGCTGCTGCTGCTCGTCGCCCTGGTCGGGGCGCTTCCTTCCTCCGGGCTGTTCATCGCCTGGAGCGCCGCGCTGCCCCCGGCGATCCTGGTCGTCACCCTGCTGATCTTCCGCCGCCTGCTTCCCGCATGGCGGGGGACAGCGGAGCTCGACCGCCGCCAGGTGTTCGGGATGGCCGCGGGCAACTACGGCGGCATGCTGTTCGATCTGGCGGCGACCTTCTACCTGCCGATCCTCGTCGCGAACCTCACCACGCGCCACCGAGACCGCGTACTTCTACGTGCCGTGGATGATCTCGGTTGCGCTCGAGCTCGTCGCCCTCAGCATGATGGCCTCGCTGACCGTGGAGGCGGCGACTGGACATGCCCCGCCTCCGGCAGCTGACGCGGCGAGCCCTGCGGCAGACGATGCTTCTGATCTGCCCGCTGGCGGCGCTGACCGCGATCGCCGCCCCCTGGCTCCTGCTGGCCTTCGGCGCCGACTACGCCGACGCCGGAGGGACGCTGCTGCGGATACTCGCGCTGGGCCAGCTGCCGAACGTGTTCGTCGTGCTGGGCATCAGCGTCGCCCGCATCGAGCACCGCGGCCGGATCGTCGTCGCCGCCCTGGGGGCTCAGGCGGTGCTTGTCATCGGGCTCAGCGCCCTGCTCATCCCGGGGATGGGGATCGAGGGCGTCGGAGTGGCGTGGCTGGTCAGCCAGACGGCCGTCGCCGCCTACCTCCTCGCCGGAGTGCTCCGGCCCCTGCTTCTGCCCGAGCGCTGGCGGCAGCGCGCCGCGGGAGCCGCGGCCGACGCGTGAGCCGCGGGCCCCGGTTGCCGATCAGGCGCGCGACATCAGGTGGTTGAGCCTGCGATGCGCGAGGGTTCCGTGGGCCACGGCCCGCGGGCCGAGAAGGCCGAGGGCGAGACTCGCCCACGCCATCGGAGCGAACGGCTTGAGGCGAAGCGCCGCTCGCGCGTAGCGCATCCCCTTGGCACGATCGCCGAGCATGAACGCCTGCGTCGAGGCCATCCTCAGGAAGATCCGGTAGGCATCGGGCGCGTACCGCGCGATCGCGTCGCCGTGCTCGTCAAGCGTGGTCTCGAACATCCAGAGCATGTCCGGAGCGTCGCGGAACAGCCGCGGTATGACCTCGGATGCGTCGATGCTCCGCACCCAGCTGTTGGGCGCGTCGCTGTACTCCTTGCCGAGCACGTCCTCGACGAAGATCGCTGTCTCGTCCCGCGCCAGGTCGAGCTCCCAGAGCGCCTCGACGACGCCGCGGCGGTCGCTGTAGTAGGGGTGCCGCTCGAAGACCGAGCGATGCATGCAGACGCCCGTGTCCGACCAGTCCGTCTCCATGATCCGGATGTGGCGCTCGTAGTCGATCGGGCCGGCCGGAACCGAGGCCGGCGTGACCCGGCCGTCGTCCCAGACGAGCCGGCTGCGGATGATCCTCACGCCCTCGGGCAGGTCGCCGATCAGCTCGCGCAGGCGCTCGAGCGTGTTCGGGAACAGCTCCCAGTCGCTGTCGACGACGACGATCCACTCGCCCCGGGCGTTGGCGACCCCGGTATGGCGGGCGGGGTTGATGCCCCGATTCGTGTCGTGGTACCACGACGCGGAGCCGCGGGTCGCCGAGGCTCTCGAGCTGGGCGACGGTGTCGTCGGTCGAGGCGTCGTCGACGACCACGACCTCGAAGTCGGAAAAGGACTGATCGAGGCAGCTGTCGACGCACCGGCGGACGATCGCGGCGCGGTTGTAGGTCGTGATGACGACGCTGAAGAACGGAGCTGGCATCTGGTGCGCCGGCGAGACGGCGTCGGGCCGGACCGTCGGCACGGGGCCAACATAGCCGGGACAGCGGCGGCCCCGGCCGCTCAGCTGGGCGGCGGGATCGGGCTGGTCGCGAGGTTCGCGAAGTCGTTCGCCGTATAGGTCGGAGCTTCCGATGCCGCCGGCGAACGCCTGCGTCGCCGCCGCGGAGGTCTCGATCGGCCAGTCCATGCCGTCGTCGTAGCTTCTCGAAGTAGACGCAGGCCGCGGATCTTCGGGTAGCTCGGCGCGCGCGCCAGCGCGTCCTGCAGCCACTCCGCCTTGGATCCGCCGCGCTCGCTGGAGCCGATCTCCCCGATCACCATCGGCTTCGAGGGGGCGATCGTGTCGGCGATCTGGCGATAGGTGCTGCCGTAGAGCTGGTCGAAGGTCATCCAGCCGGTCGGCGAGGTGGCGGCGGACCCGCCGGAGCCCCAGTTGTAGCCGTCGAGGCAGGTCCAGTCGACGTAGGCGTCGCCCGGATAGAGCGGGCCGAGGCTCTGGAACTGGCGGTCGGATCGACGTTCGGGCACCAGACCCAGGTCGCGTTGGTGGCGCCGACCGAGGTGAAGATGTCGTGCACGTGGCGCCAGGCGGCGACGTACTCGCCGGGCTGGTTGCCGTTGACGCCCTCCGACCAGGGGAACCAGTTGCCGTTCATCTCGAAGTTGAAGCGGAGGAAGAACGGATGGCCCCAGTCCTTGGCCGCGGTGGCCCAAGCTGCGGATGTGGGCGTCGTGGGTGCCGGCGATCACGTCGGAAAGCTGGAAGTCGGGCTGCACCCGCGGGTCGCCGCCCTGGCCGATCGACTGCGAGGCCCAGGAGAAGAACGGGATCGCGCCGTGGCTGGCGGATCGTCTCATCGGCGTCGCCGGGAAGGCGTAGTAGGTGCAGGGCGAGGCCGAGCAGTTGGCGAACGGCGCCGCGAAGTGGATCATCGAGAGCTTCTTCTGCGCCATCCCCTCGAACGTCGTGACCGCATTCATGTCCCAGGGCGCCTGGGTGCCGGTCAGGTGGTCGCTGATCTGGGCCCCCCAGTAGACGGAGCCCGGCCCGTTCGGCGGGCGCCCGGCGGCGGATCGGGCGCATTGTCGACCGTCACCTGTGACCTTCGAGCTGCCCGGCCGCGGGTCCGGTCGGCCCGTAGGCGATCGCGGTGAGCGTGTGCGGCCCGTTGGAGAGCTGCGTCGTGTCGAGGGTCGTCGCCGCCCTGCGGGCGGAGGGAGCGCGGAAACGCGCGAACCGGGCCATCAGGGCCCCGTCGACCGCGAACTCGACCCGCCTCGGCCGCGCGCCGTGGACCGCGACCCGCCAGGTGATCCGCCCGGAGACGGTCTGGCCGTTCGCCGGCGACTGCGTCCGCGGATATGCGATCCGAGGGCCGACAGCCTGCCCCCTGCCGACTCCGGCCGCGCCCGCGTCCGCCGGGCCGGCAAGCAGGCCGGCAGCGCAGAGAGCAGCGCAACCCACACCTGCCGCGATGCGCCTGGTTGCGTGAGGAAGGTAGACACGCCACGCCATGCGCGAGTCATCGACGACCTCGCGAGCCGTTCAACTGAACCGAAAACGCCTAGACGTTTGTTCTACGTCCGGCGGACCGAGTGGTAGAGATCGAGCAGCGCGGCGGCGCACTCGTCCCAGGTCGTGAGCCGCAGCGTCGCGCTGCTCGCGGCGGGCGGCCCAGCTCCTCCGACGATCGCGTCGCCGACGTCGCCGGCGCTCGCGTCGGGCCGACCGAGCGCGCCAACCCGTCGTCGGCCAGCTCGCCGAGGCCGCTGCCGTTGGCGACCAGCAGGTGCGGCCGGCCGCCGCAGCCTCGAGCGCGACCAGCGGATGGGTCTCGAAGTCGCTGAGCAGCACGACCAGCGAGACGCGCCGCAGCAGCGCCGCCATCGCCCTCGCGGTCGTCGGCGGGAACGCTGGTGAACTCGACCCGGTCGCCGACGCCGAGCTCTGCCGCCTGGCGGCGCAGCTCCGCCTCGATAGGGCCCGGTCCCCACGACCAGCAGGCGCGCGTCCGGCTCGCCGCTCGAGCACGTGCGGCAGCGCCGCGATCACCCGCTGGTGGCCCTTGTAGCGCTCGAGCCGCCCGATCGAGGCGAGCACGTCCCGGCGCCTCCGCCGGCGTCGGCGTCCGGGCAGGCGTGCGGACTCGAGGTCGGTGCCGTTCGGGATCAGCGACGAACTTCTCGCGCGGAAGCCGCAGCTCGCGGCTGTAGAGGTCGATCTCGAAGCGCGCCACCGCGACCAGCCGCGCCGCCCGCGCCAGCAGCGGCCGCAGCAGGCGGCGCTGCAGTCGGCGCAGGCGGTTGCGGAGCTGCCGAGGAGTGCCCGCCGCCGTGGAAGGTGACCACGTAGGGGATGCCGCGCAGCAAGCGCCCGCAGCATCGCCAGCGGGGCGACGAGCGTGTGGTAGGACTGGACGTGGACGACGCTCCAGCGGCGTCGCTCCCGATCTCGCGCCAGATCCGCGGCGCGAAGTAGTAGTCGCGGTTCGCCGGCCAGGCGCGGACCGAGCGGATCGTGCACGCCGTCCCGGCGCTCGGACTGCAGCGCTCCGCGCCACCGGGCTCCGCGCAGAGCACCTCGACCTCGGCCCCGGCGGCCGCCACCCGGCGGCTCACCTCCATCACGTGGCGCTCCACGCCGCCCTGGCCGAGCGGGGTTCCGCGGGGTCACCATCAGGACGCGCAGCCGGCCGTCGCGGCTCCCGGGTCCGCGACGCGGGCGAGGCCGCCGCCGAGCGACGGCCGCCCGGTCGGAGGCGTAGCCCGCCGTCGTCGTCAGCAGGCCGGCCGACGATGGCCGCTGCCCGCGCCAGCCCGGCCGGGTCCCCGCGCAGGGCGTCGCCGGAGCCCGCGCAGGAAGCCCAGTGGCAGGGTGCGGCGCACGTAGGCGCGCTCGGTCGCGAGCCCGGACCGGCTGCCGACCAGGCTCGAGAGCACGGCCTTCGAGCGCCCTTCGGCGGCGCAGCGCGCCCGGAAGTACGAGAACTCGCCCCGCGCCGCGGAACGACGTGGTCGACCGCAACCGCCGGGTCGTAGAGGATGGTGCCGCTCGGGCGCGGCTCTGCCGATGCGGATGCAGAGGTCGGTCTCCTCGCCGCCGACCGGGTTCTTGCCGACGCGGCTGAGCTCGTGGCGGAAGCCGCCGACCTCGAGCAGGACCTCGCGCCGGAAGGACATGTTGCGCGCCGATCAGGTTGCGGACCGGCGGCGGGCTCCGAGGGCATGCCGGAGTGGGTGCAGCCCACCACCCAGTCGAACTCGACCGGGAACCAGCGCGGCCTGCCCTCGAGCCAGCGGCGGCCGGATCGCCCCGCCGACGCCGAGCACCGCCGGGTCGGCGTAGGCGGCGGCCATGCGCGCAGCCAGTCCGGCTGCGGCGAAGGCGTCGTCGTCGAGGAAGGCGACGACGTCGCCGGTGCTCTCCGCGATGCCGGTGTTGCGGGCGCCCGAGAGGCCCTGCGTCTCCTGGTTCGGCGACGACGCCGACCCCGGGCCAGCGCTCGCGCGGCCTCGGCGAGCAGCTCGGGGGCGTGGTCGATGACGAGGATCGTCTCGTGGGCCGGGCAGCGTCTGGGCGCGACGGACTCGATCGCCTCGCCGAGCACATCCAGCCGTTCCTCGGTGAAGGCGGAGATCACGACCGAGATCGTGGGCGGCGCCGCCGCGGGCTTGTCGTGGACGCCGGTCAGAGGCGCCGATTCTGGCATGCGGGCGGGTCGCCGCCTGCAAGCGCCACGCCTCGCGGGTGGGCCCGGGGGCGACTGTACGATCACCGCGATGGACGAGAGGACCGTCCCGGGAGGACGCGGGTGCGCGATCGCCTGATCGCCGGCGACGCTGATCCTCTTCGCCGCGCGGCTGATCCTCTCGCTGCTGCGCTCGGGCCCGGTCCTGGTCGCGGACGAGCTCGGCTACCTGGCCAACGCTCGCGCGATCAGCCGGCGGCCTCGACGGCTACCTCGACCAGGCGCCGTTCTACCGCGGCGGCTACTCGCTGGTGATCGCGCCGCTGCTCGAAGCTGCGCTCCGACCCGGCGCTCGGCTACCACCTCGTGCTCGTCCCCAATGCCGCTCCTGGCGGCGTCCGTCTTCCCCCTCCTCTACGTGCTGCTGACGCGCTTCGCCGGCGTCGCGCCGCGGGTCGCGATGTGGGCGGCGTTCGCCGGCGCCGCCTACCCGGCGCTCACCGTGCTCTCCCAGGCCGCGATGTCCGAGAACGCCCTCTTCCCGCTGGTCTGCGTCTGGCTGATCGCCTTCGGCGGCCTCGCTCGCGGCAGCCGACGCCCGTGCCCGACGGCCTGGGGCGTCGGCCCTGGGCGCGTCCACCGCCGCGCTCTGGGCGGTCCACAACCGGATGGTGACCGTCCTCGGCCTGACATCGTCGCCGTGGTCGTCCTCGCCCTCCGCCGGCGCATCCCTCCGTCGGCGGCGCTGGCGGCGCTGGCCGTGATCGCCGCCGGGGTCTGGGGGACCCACCTGCTCGACGACTTCCTGATCGACGCCAACTACGGCGGCCGGGCCGAGAGCGAGAGCTCGCAGCGGCTGAGCGAGCTGCTTCGACGGCCACGGGCCGCTCACCGCCCTCGCCAACCTCGCCGGCCAGACCTGGTATCTGCTCGTCTCGACCTTCGGCCTGGCGCGTCGCCGCGCTTCGCCGGCTGCGGCCGCCGCCGGACAGCGGCGCCCATGCCGCCGGTCGTTCTGGCGCTCGCGCTGCTCACCGGGTCTGCTGCTGCTGATCTCGGCCGCGGCCTTTCCCGAGCGCACCCGCCCCGACATGCTCGATCTACGGCCGCTATGTCGAGATCGTCACCCCCGCGCTGATCGCCTTCGGTCTCGCCTCGCTGGCGCGGCCGGGTCTCGCCGCAGGCTGTTCCGGCCGCCGTGGCGGCGATCCTCGTGCTCACCGCCGTGGTCGTGCTGGTCCGCGCTCACCTCCGAGGACCCGAACACGCCGAACCGCTGGAACATCGCCGGCCTGCCCTTCGTCACCGGTCAGCTTGGGGCGCTGATCCTGATCGGCGCGGCGCTCGTCGCCGTCGGCGGAGCATGGCTGCTCTGCGCGGCCCGCTGCCCGGGCCCGCGCTGGCCGGCGGCGGCCGTGCTCGCGCTCTTCGTCCCGATCATCGCCTACGGGGCCTGGAACCCGGTGCTCAAGTCCGAGCGGGACGTCTACCCGAGCGGCTGGACGAGCCCCGAGCCCGTCGCCGAGCGCCACGCGATCCACCCGATCGCCTACGACCTGCGCCACTACGACCCGATCGGCCTCTACGTCGTCCAGTGGTTCCTGCCCGAGACGCTCGGTGCGCCCCTTCTCCGGCACGCCGCGCGCAGCCCCCGTCCGCGCTACGTGCTCGGCGGGCGCGCGAGCCCCGGCGCCCGGCGCCGCGGCAGCTGTGGGAGTTCCGCGGGCGCGACCAGGTGCTCTGGCGCCTTGGGCTCTGAGCCACGGCCTATTCTGAGGCCGTGGAGCTGACTCCGACCAAGGCCGAGAGCCCGGCGGCGCCCGGCGGCGAACCGGCGGAGGAGGCGCCGCCGGCGCTGCCGCCGGAGACGATCCGGCTGCAGCCGACGCGTGGGTTCAGCCGGGTTCTTTCGCCGCGGGAGCTCTGGCGCTACCGTGACGTCGCCCGGCAGATCGCCGTCCGCGACGTCACCGTGCGCTACCGCCAGACTGCGTTCGGCGTCGTCTGGGCGGTGCTGCAGCCGGTCGGCTTCATGGTCGTCTTCTCGATCTTCTTCGGCAACCTCGCCGGGGTCTCGTCGAACGGCCTCCCGTATCCGCTGTTCGCCCTCGCAGCCCTCGTCCCCTGGACCTTCTTCTCCAACGCGATCCTGCTCGGCTCCGACAGCCTGGTCGCCAACTCGCCGCTCGTCTCGAAGATCTACTTCCCGCGCATCTTCATCCCCGCCGGCGTCGTCGCCGCCGGGCTCGTCGACCTGACGATCTCGCTTCGTCATCCTCATCGTGATCATCCTCGCCTGGGGCATCGTCCCCTCGGCGGCGATCCTCGCCCTGCCCGCTCCTGGTCGCGATCTGCATCGCCACCGCGCTCGGCGTCAGCTCCGCGCTCTCCGCCCTCAACGTCCGCTACCGGGACGTCCGCTACGTCGTCCCCTTCGCGATCCAGATGCTGCTGTTCGCGACGCCGATCGCCTACTCGGCGACCCTGATCGATCAGCCCTGGCAAACCCTGTACGCGATCAACCCGATGGTCGGGGTGGTCGAGGGCTTCCGCTGGGCCACGCTCGACACAGGCGACGCCCCGCTCGACCTGATCGGGGTTTCCGCCGCCTCGGCCCTGGTGATCCTCGTCGCCGGCCTCGCCTACTTCGACCGGGTCGAACGGCGCTTCGCCGACTTCGTCTGATCCCGTGACCGACGTCGCCATCAGGACCAGCTCCCTCGGCAAGCGCTACACCCTGGGCCTTCACCAGCGCGGCTACGACACGCTGCGGGAGAGCATCGTCCAGGCAGCCGGCCGGCCCGTTCCGGCGGCTGGCGGGACGCGAGCGGCGCCCCGCAGGGGAGACGCTCTGGGCCCTCCGCGACCTCTCGCTCACCGTCCGCAACGGCGAGGTGGTCGGCCTCATCGGCCACAACGGCGCCGGCAAGACGACCCTGCTGAAGATCCTCTCCCGGATCACCGAGCCGAGCGCCGGCTACGCCGACGTCACCGGCCGCGTCGGCTCGCTGCTCGAGGTCGGCACCGGCTTCCACCCCGAGCTGACCGGGCGCGAGAACGTCTTCCTCAACGGCGCCATCCTCGGCATGCGCCGGCCCGAGATCCGCCGGCGCTTCGACGAGATCGTCGCCTTCGCCGAGATCGAGCGCTTCCTCGACACCCCGGTGAAGCGCTACTCGAGCGGGATGTCGGTGCGGCTCGCGTTCGCGGTCGCCGCCCACCTCGAGCCGGAGGTTCTGCTCGTCGACGAGGTGCTGGCGGTCGGCGACGCGGCCTTCCAGCGCAAGTCGCTGGGCAAGATGGACGAGGTCGCCAAGGAGGGCAGGACGGTGATCTTCGTCTCTCACAACCTGGCGATCATCCAGGCGCTCTGCAGCCGCGGCGTCCTGCTCGAGCGGGGCAGGGCCGTCGCGGACGCCTCTGTCACCGACGCGATCGACCAGTACCTGCGCACGCTCGAGCGCGCCGCCGCGGAGGACCTGGTCGAGCGCGAGGATCGCGACAGCCGCTCCTGGGACGAGACCCGGATCCGCCGAGTCGAGATCCGCGACGCCGGCGGGGGCCACCCCGACATCGTCGTCGGCGGCCGGCCGGCTGTCGGTCCTGGTCGAGGTGACCGAGGCGCTGCCGATGCTCGAGTGCCGGCTGACGATCGTCAACAGCCTCGGCCAGCCGGTCGCCACGCTCGACAGCGAGGTGTCCGCGCCCGAGCGACGTCCGCGAGCGCAGCCAGGGATCGCTGATCGAATGCCAGATCGCGCACGCTTCCGCTGCTGCCCGGCCGCTACCGGATCGATGTCCTGATCAAGGCGCGCAAGGCAGATCCAGGACGGGCTCCAGGCCGCCGCCTTCTTCGACGTCGAGCCCGGCGTGATCGGCGACCGCCCGATGCCGGCCTCGGGCGCCGACGGCGACATCGCCCTCCCCCACTCCTGGCGCCTGCCGGGCTAGGCCTCAGACCGCCGCTGGCCGCATCCGGGCGCTCGCTCGCTTCGCGCCGGATGGGCGCCCGCTGGACTCGGTCAGGACGGCGTCGACGATGCGCCGTGCGCGCCCCGGCGCCAGCGCGGCCAGCAGGGCCCCGGCACGGGCCCGAACGCGGACGTCGGAGGACCTCGCGACGGCGAGCAGGCGTGCCCTCGTCGCCGGGTCGCCGGCGATCACCGCGTCGCGGGCCAGTTGTTGCAGCGCTCTGCTCCGGTGGCGGGAGAGCGAGCCATCGAGGACGCGGCGCTCGGCCGGCGAGAGTCGCGGTGTGCCGGCGGCCTTCTCCAGCACCCGAACCCGGTCCATCAGCGTCTCGCCGCGGCGCGCGGTCAGGCTCTCGGCGCCGAGCCGGTAGTCGAGCAGAGGCTCGTCGACGAGGCCGGCCACCGCCCCGGCCTGGATCAGGCGGATGCAGCAGTCCCAGTCCTCCGCGGTACGCAGATCCTCGTCGTAGCCGCCGACGTCGATCAGCGCCTGCCGGCGCATCGCCGGGCAGATCAGGAAGCAGCGGTCGAGGATCGCTTCCCGCTGCCGCTCCGTTGCGAACGGGGTTCGCTGGTGGAACAGGCCCATCGCCCGCCCGGCGACGACGAAGCGCGCGTCTGTCGCCAGGATGTCGAGGTCTGGCCTCGCCGCGCCGAGCTCACCGAGGCGCTCGAGTCGTGTCGGCGCGTAGACGTCGTCGGCGTCGAGGGGCACGACGAAGTCGGCGGAGGCGACCGCCAGCATCGCGTTGCGGGCCGCGGTCGCGCCGCGATGCTCCTGCCGGATCAGCCGGATCGCGTCCAGGTGGGGTTCGAGCGCCCGTGCGAGGTCGTCGGTGGATCCGTCGTCACAGACGAGAATCTCCGCCGGCGGCGCGGTCTGGGCGCGCAGCGAGGCGATCGCCTCGCCGATCGTCGCGGCCGCCTGGTAGGCGGGCACGATCACCGCGAAGCTCGGTGGCGGCGACGGCTCGGGCGGCGAGGCTGGGACGGGCGCGAGGAACCGTGGCATGGCCGGCCGAGGGTACAAGCGCGGTCTGTCGTCGCAGACCGCCGCTAGGCTCCGCTGCGGCTTGTCGTTGCAGAGACCGATCGTAAGCGTGGTGATGGCGGTCCGCAACGGTGCGGCCTACCTGACCGAGGCGATCGAGAGCGTGCGATCGGCAGACTCTCGAGGACCTCGAGCTGATCGTCGTCGACGACGGCTCGACCGACGAGACTCCGGACATCCTCGCGGAGGCCGCGCGCGGCGACGAGCGCGTGACGGTATTCCGACAGGAGAGCGCAGGGCTCAGCCGTGCGCTCAACCTCGCCTGCTCGCGGGCCCGCAGCGGCTACCTGGCCCGCCTCGACGCCGACGACGCGGCGCTCCCGGAACGGCTGGCCCACCAGGTCGCCTTCCTCGATGCGAACGCCGACGCCGCCGTCGTCGGCGGAAGCGGGATCATGATCGACCATCGGGGACTGCAGTTCGGCATCGCCACCTACCCCGAAACCGCGGCAGGGGTCACCCGCTACCTGGAAACCGGCCGCGTCCCGTTGATCCACTCGGCGGCGACAATGCGCGCCGATGCCTTTCGAGCGGTTTCGGGCTATCGCCCCGTGATCGAGCCTGCGGAGGATTACGACCTCTGGCTGCGGATCGCGTCCCGCGGACACGTCACAAATCTGCGGGAGCCGGTGGTCCGCTATCGAATCCACGCGGACCAGGTGTCGACGAAGGACATCACCAGGACCGCCACCGCGGTGTCCGTGGCGTTGGCTGCGGCTCGGGCCCGGTCGAGGGGGGAGCCCGACCCGCTCGATTTCGCCGAGTACCTGGATGCGGATCTGGTCGCGGGTCTGGGAATCAGCGCCGCGGAGATCGCGGCCGAGGAGGTCGATTGCGGGCTGTGGCTGGCGCGGACCCTGGAGAAGGCCGGATATCACAGCCGGGCGGAGCCGCTGTGGTCGGCCGTGACCGAGAGCGCCGCGGCCACCGCCAGCCCCCGGGCCGCGCGAGCACGAGTTCTCCGCGCACGCGCAGACGCCTTGGGCAGGTCGCGCCATCGTGTGCGCGCGCTTGCGCTGCGGCTCCGGGCCGCCGCGCTCGAGCCGCGCGGTGCAGTGAAGCGCCTGACGAGCGCCGTCCCGCGGCCGGGATCGAGGGCGTGAGGGGTGGGGCCGGTGGCGTTCAGCATCGTCATTCCGACCTATCAGCGGTGCCGCACCGTGGTGAAGACGGTCAGCGCACTCAGCCACCAGGACTATTCCGATTTCGACGTCTTCGTCGTCGACGACGGATGCACCGACGGCACGGCGGAAGCTCTTCGTTCGCTCAGCCTTCCCTTCAAGCTGACCGTGATCGAGCAACCGAACCAGGGCGGGGCGGCGGCCCGCAACGCGGGGGCGGCAGCGGCCGACGGAGCCATGCTGCTCTTCCTCGACGACGATATGGAGGCGGATCCGGCGATGCTCGCCGAACACGAGCGCTCGCACGCCGAGGGGGCCGACCTGGTGCTGGGAGATTTCCCCATCCATCCGGATTCACCCACCACGGTGCTCAGCCAGGGAGTCGGCCGATGGGCGAGGCGCCGGCGGGAGCTCCTCGCCACCCCCGGGGCAGATGTACCGCTGATCGAGCTGATCACCGGGCAGATGTCGATCGCGCGCCCCGCCTTCGAGCAGCTCGGCGGATTCGACGTCGGTTTCACCCGCAACGGCCTCTACGGCGGCGAGGACCTCGACTTCGGTTACCGGGCGAGACGGGCAGGTCTGCGGATCGTCTTCAATCCGAACGCCGTCAGCCGCCAGTACTACGCCGTCGACCCCGCTGATTTCACCCGGCGAACCAGGGAGGCCGCCCGCTCCAACGAGGAGCTCGCCGCCAAGCACCCGGAGCTGGTCGAGGAGCTGACGGCGGGGCTTGAGTTCACCACCCGCCGCAGCCGCCTGCTGTTCGGCACGCTGGCGAAACTGCCTGCCCCGCTGAGCCGGCCGCTGCGGGCGCTGGCCGCTCACCTGGTGCGGAGCGGCAGGCTGGACTTCAACACCTACCGGCTGTTCTTCGGCGTGCAGACGATGGAGTACCACCGCGGCGTGCGCCAGGCGCGACGCCGGTTGCGGAAGGGGCGCGGGATCGTCCTCGCCTACCACTCGATCAGTGATCTCGGCGGCGATACTCTGCTCGCCGCCTACGGAGTGCCGCCGGCCCGATTCGCCGCGCAGCTCGACAGCCTCGCCCGCGGGGGGGCCCGCTTCATCGGCCAGGAGGAACTGCTCGAGGCGCTCGACGACGATCGCCCGCTGCCCGCGCGAACGGTCCTGATCACCTTCGACGACTGCTACGCCGACCTTCTGACGGAGGCTGCGCCGTTGCTCGCCGAGCGCGGGATCCCCGCGGTGGCCTTCGCGGTCACCGGGATGATCGGCGGAACCAACGAGTGGGATCACGAGGGCGGCGGCGGACACCTGGCCCTGCTCGACGCGGACGGCCTGCGGGCGCTGGCCGGCGGCAACGTCGCCATCGGCTCGCATGGAGCGACCCACCGGCGGCTGACCGACCTCGGCGCCGACGAGATGCGGCTGGAGCTGCAGGGGTCCGCAGCCGAGCTCTCGGCGCTCGGGCTGCCCCGGCCCCGAACATTCTCCTATCCGTACGGCGTCTGCACGCCCGAGACGGCGGCGGCGGTCCGCGACGCGGGCTACGCCGGCGGCGTTCACGGTCGAGCCCGGCCCGGTCCGCCGCGGCGCCAGCCGCCACGCTCTGCCGCGGATAGAGGTGCTTGCCAGCGACACTCCCATTGTGCTCAGGGTCAAGATCGCCACCGCCGCCTGGCCGGCCCGCTGGCGCGAGCCGCTGCTGCGGGCGTTGGGGACGAAGGTGTGAGCCCGCGCTCGAACCCGCGGCTCTCGCGGGCGGCGCAGCGAATCGGCTGGCGACTCGCTGCCCCTGGTCCGGGCGCGGGCCCGCCGCCGCCTGGCGGACCTGCGGCCCGGCGCCGCCACGGTGGTCACCGTGAACTGGAACTCGTGGGCCCACCTGGCGGTGCTGATCGACGTCGTGGGCCGGCGCAGTCCCGCGGGCACGCGAGATCCTCGTCGTCGACAACGGCTCGGACGACGAGTCCGCGCCGCCGCCTGCGCGAGCATCCCGAGATCTCGACCCTGCCGCCTGCCGCTCAACCTCGGCCACGAGCTCGCCCTCGACCTCGGCGTGCTCAGCTGCCGACACCGAGTTCGTCGTCGCCCTCGACGTCGACGCCTTTCCCCTTCACGACGCTGGCTCGAGCAGCTGCTGGCACCGCTCGACGCGGGGGCCCAGATCTCCGGCGCCCGCCTCAACCGAGACTACGTCCATCCCTGCTGCTGGGCGATGCGCACCGCGCGCTTCGTCGAGCAGGGCCACTCCTTCCGCTCCCACTACCGGCCGCGGGAGGCCGGCCGCGACGCCTCCGGCGACGTCGGCGAGATGATGTCCGCCCGCGAGGCGCCCCACCTCCATTTCTTCGAGGTCACGAGCCAGCGCGGTCCGGGCGACGTCGGCACGGTCTTCGGCGACCTCGTCTACCACAACTTCTACGCGACCCGCTTCCGCGCGACCGCGGAGCGGACCCTCGACAGGCGGTCGTCGGTGCGGCGACCCCGAGCGCGCCTGGGAGGAGGCACTGGAGCGATACGCCCGATGAGACAGCGCTCAGGCTGTCCGGGGCCGGCGCCCGCTGGCGATCAGCGCGTTCGCCCTTCCCCCGGTCAGGCCCCAGCGCTCGAGGCGGACCGCCCCAGCCAGCGCCGGGAACGCCGCCGCCCTCAGGGCCACGCCGGAGTCCTTGATCCGGTCGCGGACCTCCTGCGCGACGGCCGCGGTGGCGCGGTACGTCGGCTCGACCTCGACCTGCTCCAGCCCGGCGCCGCGCAGAGCCGCGGCGATCTCCTCTGCTCCGTATCCCTGGCGCACCTGCTCGCGCCAGGTCGAGGCGCTGCCGGGAAGGACCGCTCGCCAGGAGCGCTCCGGGACCTGGGCGACCAGCAGCCCGCCGGGCGCGAGCGCCGCGGCCATCATCTCCAGGGCGAGCTCGTCGTCGGGGATCTCGCTCAGGCACTCGAGCGCAAGGACGACGTCGTAGCCGGAGCCGGGCAGCGGCTCGGTGAGGTCCGCTTGCTGAAAGCGGACGTTGGCCAGGCCCCGCGCCCGCGCCCGCGCGCGGCCGCCCTCGAGCAGGTCGTCGCGCAGGTCGACTCCGAGCACGCTCCAGGCCGGATGTCGCTTGGCGAGAGCAAGCGAGAGCAGCCCGTCGCTGGCGCCTGCGTCGAGCAGCCTGATCGGGCGATCGCCGGCGTAGGCGCTGACGATCTCGTCGGCGAGCGCCAGCCGCAGGCGGCGCGCCGGGGCCATCAGCGCCAGCCGCTCCTCGAGGGCGGCGACGATCATCGCGCCCGGCCTGCGTCGTCGGGAAGCCATCAGCGGGAGACCCTTCCGTGAGCGAGGGCATCGTCCTTCATCCGCTCGGTGGCCCGGCCGGCTCGCGGCTCGCCCGGCTCTGCGGCGCAGGCCTCGAGGCGGTCGTCCCGCTGCGCGGCATGTGGGGCTCCCGGCCGCCGCTCGTCGGCGCGGTCTCCGGAGACGAAACCGCGATCGCGGACGCCCGCAAAGGCCTGCCGGAGGGGGCGGCGCTGCCCGAGGGGCTTGCCGCGCGGCTGACGGCGGGCGGGGTCCCGGCGCGCTGGGGCAAGCCGGTGGTGGTTCCGGACTGCGCGGCGATGCTGGCGCTCTGCCGCGAGCGGGGGCGGTCCTCGGTCGAGCTCGCCCGCGTCGAGCCGGAGCTGCTGACGCGGTTGCAGCTCGGCTCCTGGTTCGACGCGCCCTGGCGCACGCGGGCGCTGCGCCGCGTCCCGGGCCTGATGCTCGCCGCCTCTCTGCGGCCGCTTGCCGGCGCCTCGCCACGCTGGTTCCGCGCCGCCGCCGACCTCGCGTTCTGGGCCGGGGCGCGGGAGCGGGCCAGCGACGAGGAGTGGCGCCGCCTCACCGCGAGCTCCTACGTCGTCCTCGTCTACCACCGGTTCGCCGGCGAGATGAAGCCGGGGCAGGAGCGGATCGACATCGCGCCGGCTCGGTTCGCCCGGCAGCTGCGGGCGCTGCGCCTGCTCGGCTTCCGGCCGCTGGACGCCGAGACGATGATTGCGTTCCACGCCGGCGAGGTGGCCGCGCTGCCGCGCCGGGCGCTGGCGATCACGGTCGACGACGGGCTCGCCGACTGCCTCGCGCCCCTGCGGCGCGAGGCGCGACTGGCGGCCGCAGCTCTTCGTCCCCACGAGGGAGGTCGGGGGCAGCGCCCACTGGCTCGACGGCGAGCCGCGTGGCCGGCTGGGAGGACCTGCGCGAGCTCGCCTCCGCGGGCGTCGGGATCGGCGCCCACGCCCGCAACCACCGGCGCCTGACCGAGCTCGACGAGGAGGCGCTGAGGGAGCAGCTGAGCGGCTCGCGGGCCGACCTGCGCGAGCACGCTCGACGCCCCGCTCGACCTCATCGCCTACCCGCACGGCGATCACGACCCCGCCGTCTGCGAGGCGGCCCGCTGCGGCCGGCTTCCGTGCCGGCCTCACCACCGAGAAGGGCCGCAACGGGGCCGTCGCCGACCGCTATCGCGCTCCGGCGGGTCAGCGTCCACGGGGCCGACGGCGTGCCCGCCGTCCTCTGGAAGGCGCTCACCGGCGAAGCGCTGCCGCCGGCGTGGGTCCGCGTGCGCGGCCTGCTGAAGGGTCACGGGCCCTCCTGAGCCCGGCGGAGCTCCTCCTCGAGGAGGCCGGCGAAGACCGCCGCCCGCAGCGCCTCCCGCGGCGGAGCGCCGGCGGCCTCCATCTCCAGGTGGGCGTAGTCGGAGCGGCAGTGGACGATCCAGCAGAGCAGCGCGCAGGCGGGCCAGGTCGCGGACGCCGACCCCGACCGCCGCCGAGTACTCGCTGCATGCAGGCGGCGGCAACCGCTCCCTGCGGGGTCGCCGGGTCGAGCAGGCGGGCGTAGGACTCGCGCGTGCGGCCTGACTCGAGGGCGCCGTCGAGGACGAAGGCGGCAGTTGGCGAGGAAGTAGACGAGGTCGAGCCCCGGCAGGCCCAGCGGCTCGGCCGACTCCCAGTCGAGCAGCGCCGGAGCCCCGCCCTCGGTCAGGACCACGTTCCAGGGCGAGCAGTCGCGGTGCTCGGGGACGAGCGGCAGCTCGCCGAGCCCCTCGAGGCGGCGCCCTGCGGCCTCGATCGTGCCCCGGCGGCAGGGCGCCGCCGAAGCGACGCTCGAAGTCCTCGAGCGGGCCGGCGACGAGCCGCTGCCGCCATGCGGCCGGCTCCCGCGGCGGCGCCTCGCCGGCGAGGTCGATCAGCCAGCCGCGTCAGCCGCAGCGCGTGCTGCTCGAAGGTCTGCGGCCGTCAGCTCGTCGAGCAGCGGCCGCCCGGCGATCGCGCTCTCGGCCAGCGCCCGCCGGCCCGACCTGCGCCCGCTGGCCAGCAGCCGCGGGACGCCCGCCAGCTCGCGGCCGCTCGGCCGCAAGCCGCCCGAGCACCGCGGCCTCGCGCTCGAGGCCCGGCTCCGCCTCGGGCACGCGGGCGAACTTGACGGGCGACCTGCGGATCCGGCCCGCCGGCGAAGGCGAGGGCCGACGACCTTGTTGATGCTGCGGCTGCCCGCCGGTCAGCAGCAGCCAGCGGCCGAAGGGGGAAGGAGCCCTCCCAGATCGTCGCCGGCGCCGGGACCGGCCTCGCCGGCCGCCGCCAGCGCCCACAGCGGGGCCAGCAGCCCCGGCGCGCGCCGCGCCGCGCCAGAGCGGGCGCAGCAGCGACTGCGCCGCCGAGCGCGGCGGGCGCTGGGCCAGCAGGTGCTCGCGCGCCGCGGGCGAATCGAGCGGCAGCCAGAACTGCGGCCGGCCGCTGCGGCAACGGGCCCGGCCAGTAGAGGCGGACGTCGTCGAAGCCGGCCCGCACGAGCCGGCTTCGGGCGGCGCCGGCGCCGCCCGGCCGCGGCAGCCGCCGCAGCGCGGCCACACGGCCCCCGCGGCGCAGCTCCGCCAGCGCCGAGCCCAGCGCCGCGCGGGTGGGCGCGCCGATCACGGCGAGGTCGGCGCCGCCCGTCCCCGGGGGGAGCACGTCGAATGCCAGTCGCACCGCCGCCGACGTCGGCCCCGAGGCAAGGTCGAGCGTACGCGGTACCTCGGGGCCGCGCGAGCAGGAAGCGCCAGTCGACCAGGCGCAGCAGCTCGTTCCGGGTCGCCTCCGGCACCCGGTCAGCTTCCGCCGCGCGCGTCACCGCTGAGCAGCTCCTCGTAGAGGCGGGCGACCCGCCGGGCCATCGCCTCGCGGGTGAAGTCCCGCTCGACCCGCTCGCGGGCGCGGGCGGCGAGCGAGCGCGCGCAGCTCGCCGTCGCCGATCAGTCGCCGCAGCGCCGCCGCCAGGGCGTCGGCGTCGCCCGGGCGGCACCAGCAGGCCGCGAGCGGCCGTCGTCGATCAGCTCGTCGGTGCCGCCGATCGCCGAGCTGACGACGGGCCGGCGCGGCCGCCATCGCCTCCAGCACGGCGAGCGACGAGCCCTCGTAGAGCGAGGGCAGGGCGAAGACGTCGCAGGCGGCGAGCAGCTCCGGCGACGTCGGCGCGGCTCGCCGAGGAAGCGGACGCGGTCGGCGACGCCCAGCTCGCCGGCCTCGCGCCTCCAGCGCCTCCCGCCGCGGTCCCTCGCCGGCGAGGACGAAGACCGCGTCGGGGACCTGCGGCGGCCGCCCGGAGCAGGACCGCGTGCCCCTTCTGCTCGTCGAGCCGGGCGGGGGTGAGGACGAGCGGGCGCTCCGCTGCCGCCGGTCAGCTCGCCGCGCAGGCCCGGCGGCGCCGGCCGCCGCGACGCGGTCGAGGTCGACCGCGTTGTAGACGACCTCGACCTTCTCCGCCGGCCAGCCGAAGCCGCGTCGACCAGCTCGCCGCGCGACGTCGCGCGAGACGGCGATGTAGCGATCGACCCCCCGCGACAGCGCGCGCAGCTGCAGGAGGCTGGAGCGGTCGAGCCTCATCTCCGGGATCAGCTGCACGGTGGCGATCACCGCCGGCACCCGCGCGAGCACCGCCGCGGCGAGCGCCGTACTTCGCGGCGAGCGGCCAGCTCAGGTGGGCGTGGAAGACGTCGGGGCGCTCGCCGCGCAGCAGGCGCGCGAGCCGCGGGCACGCCGCCGCGCCCCGGCGAGCCCCGAGCGGCAGCGGCGCGATCCGCCGCACCGGGACGCCCGAGCGCCTCCGCGCCGCTCGGCGAGCGGCTCGGCGCCGGGCGCCTCTTCGAGCAGCAGGGTCGGCTGCCAGCGACCCGCGGTCGAGCGCCCTCGAGCAGCATCAGCAGCGCGTTCTCGGCGCCGCCGAGCACGCGGCTATCCGTGTAGAAGAAGATCGATCGGGCCACGGCGCAGCTCGGCGGCGAGCCGGGCGAGCTCGCCTTCGTCGGTGGATTCGCGCAGCTCGGCGTCCACGCCCGCCCAGAAGGCGTAGTCGAGGACCGCCCGGTAGAAGAGCGGCTGGCGCCACGAGCCCGAGCCGCTCGAGCACCGCGGCGCCGGCGAAGACCGCCGGCTGCGACGCCGGCCGGCGCCGGGTCGAGCCAGCAGCAGGACCGCGCGGGCCGCGAGCCAGGGCCGCGAGCTGTCGCGCGGGGCGGCCAGCCGCAGGGCGCCGAAGACCTCCGGGTGCGCGCGCGCCAGGAGCACCGTCGTGCCGCCCTTCGCGAGGGTGTCCTCGGCGAGGCCGCGGAGGTCCTTGCCGTACCGCTGGCGGGCGAGCGCCTCGGGGTCGTAGCGCGAGCTCGACCCCGGCCGCGCGCAGCCGCAGCGCGAGCTCGACGTCCTCGTTGCCGTAGATCCGTGAACGACTCGTCGAAGCCGCCGACCTCGCGCATCAGCTCGGCCCGCAGCGAGGCGTTGCCGGTGTAGAAGGAGCGCGGCAGGTTGAGGTGCTCGGGCTGCGGCGAGCCGCGCGAGGTGGAGGTCGAACTTGTCCTTCACGTAGCGCGCCGCGTGGGGGCTCGCGCCGCTCGAGCTCGACCGGCACGGCGCCGAGCACGCAGAGGCGCGAGTCCGGCCGGGTGGTGGCGGCGGTGGCGCTCGACGAACTCCGGCGCCGACCTCCATGTCGTCGTCGAGGACGATCAGGCACCTCGCCGCCGGCGGCCGCGATCGCCGCGTTGCAGGCCGCCGCCCGGCCGCGCATGGTCCGCCGCGACCCGTGCGCAGCGCGTAGGGCGCGGCGAAGGTCGCCAGCATCTCCTCGGTGCCGTCGGTCGAGCCGTCGATCGAGACGATCACCTCGTAGGAGTCGCTCGGGGCCGTCTGCTCTGGCGAGCGACTCGAGCGCCCGCCGCAGCGGCTCGCGACGCTGGTGGGTCGGGATGATCACGCTGACCAGCGGAGCGCTCAGCCACGCGCGGCCTCCAGCCGGCTCTCGCGCGCCTCCTCGTAGACGGCCGTCGAGCCGCTCCGCCCAGGCCTCCGGGCTGTGGTGGCGCTCGGCGAACTCCGCGCGCCCGCGCGCCCGAGCTCCCGCCGGCGCGGCCGCGTCGCCGAGCAGCGCCGCCGTCGCCGCGGCGATCTCCTCGTCGCCGTCGGCGACCGACCAGCGGCGGCTCCTCGCCGAAGCGCGGTGTAGCCCTCGGCGCCGCGCGTCGTCGTCACCACCGCCTTGCCCGCCGCCATCGCCTGCAGCACCTTCATCCGCATCCCGCCCCCGGTGCGCACCGGCGCCAGCACGACCGCCGCCGCCTCCAGGTGGGGCTCGACGCTGGGCGCGTCGGCGACCACCTCGACGCGCGGCCCGGCCAGCGCGAGGACCTCGCGGCGGCGGCGCCGTGCCGACGATCCGCAGCCGCGCCTCGGGATGACGCTGGCACGCACCGCGGGCATGATCTCGCGCGCGAGCCAGAGCGCGGCGTCGCGGTTGGGGGGGTGGGCGAAGTTGCCGACGAAGAGGACGGTCCCGGGCACCTCCCGGGCCGGGTCGGCCGCCGGCGGGAAGGACGAGGCCGAAGGGGTTGACGCGCACCCGCGGAGCCACCTCGGGCGCCAGCTCGGCGACCGCCTCGGCGTCGCGCCTCGCTGAACACCTGGATCAGGTCGAAGCGCCGCCAGGCCTCGCCGCTGGAAGCGCGGCCAGCGCCGCCAGTCGAGCTCGCCGCACGGCCCAGCGCCGGCCAGCGCCGCGGCCGGCCCGGCGCTGCCAGTCGACCGGCCGCGGGCGCAGCACCTCGTGCTGGGTGAGGACCGCGGGCACGCCGGCGCGGCAGCCGGAAGACGGACATCGCGCTGTCCTCGACCGCGACGACGTCGAATCGCGCTCGGCGGCCGCAGCCGGTCGAGCACCGCCTGGATCTCCGGGGTCGGCGAACCAGACGGTCCGCCAGGGCCAGCGGCCGCGCGCCCAGGTCGCCGCCAGCCGCAGCCGGCGGCGCCAGCGCCGCGGTCCCGGTGGGCGGCCGCCGGCGGTCGAGCAGTGGAGGCGCACCTCCGGCAGCTCGCGCTCGAGCTCGACCACGGCCTCGGCCTCGCCCGGCTCGTCGCCGAGCGAGGTGACGAGCGTGACCTCGTGGCGCCTGCTGAGGCCGACGAGCTCCGCGAAGAGCAACACGGGGATCGCCCCTCCTCCGCCCCTTCGGGGAACCATCGAGGCGACGACGAGGATCTTCATTCAGCTCGGTCGGCTCGTCGGGAGACCCCCGGCATGGCCCGCATCGCGCCCACTCTACTGCCGGCGAACCACGGATCAGAGCGCCGGCGGCGTGTGGGACACTCGACCGCACGAGGGTTTCGGTGGGCGGCGGAGAACGGGCTATTCGATGAGAGCGAGAGATTGAGATGACCCAGACGCACAGGTCCGGGCTGCTGCAGTCGCAGGAGGAGTGGGATGCCCGCAACCGCGTCCTCTCCGAGACCCTGACGGCGCTCGTCCGTGAGCACGCGCCCGCGGGGGCGAAGCGCGGCCTCGACGTCGGCTGCCAGAACGGCGCGACGACCGATCGCTACGCGGCGCTGACGGATCTCGAATGGGTCGGGGTCGACCCGGTGATCACCGAGCCCGGGCGCTCGCCGGGCGGCATGGCCCTCGGCCCGGGTGCCGCCGACCAGCTCGAGTTCCCCGACGACCAGTTCGATGTCGTCATGCTCGCCAACGTCTACGAGCACATACTGCCCGAGCGACGGGTGGCCTCGTTTCGCGAGATCAGGCGTGTGCTCCGCGACGGGGGCGTCATCGTCGGGCAGATCCCGAACCCGTATTTCCCGATCGAGTCGCACAGCCGGCTGCCCTTCATGGGGTGGCTGCCGATTCGCGCCCAGAAGGTCTACTGGAAGCTCAGCCCCGTCAGCTGGGAGCACGACTTCTTCGTCGTCACGCCGAAGCACCTCCGCCGCGATGCCGCGCTCGGCGGCTTCGACGCGGCGATGGTGCGCAAGTTCAACTACCCGCCGGAGGTCATTCCGCAGCGGGTGCGCGGAATAGTCCGGGCGCTCGAGCGGCCGATGCGGGTGATGCCCTGGGCCTGGCAGTTCGTGCTCGAGGCCGACGGTCAGGCGGCGGAGTCGCGCGCCGCGGCCGCCACCACGTCCCGGTAGGCCTGCTCGTAGCGCGGCAGCTGGATCGCCGCGGACATCTCGCGGGCGCGATCCGCCGCCGCCCGTCCGTACGCCTCGCGCCGCGCGGGGTCCGCGATCAGCTCCTCCATCGCGGCGGCAAGGGCCGCCACGTCCCCCTGCGGGACCAGGATCCCGTTGGTGCCGTCGACCATGTCGGCGTGGCCGCCGATCTCCGTCCCGATCACCGGCCTGCCGCGGCTCAGCGCCTCGGCGACGGCCCCGCCGAGCGGCTCGGGCAGAAGCGACGGCATCACTCCGAACATCGCCCGATCCCATGCGGCCATGACCGCCGCATGCGGCACATCCGGGATCACGATCGCCTCCGCGGGAAAGTCGCTGGGGGTGTCGTCGTGGTAGGTGCCCATCAGCACCAGAGGGGGAGGCGCGGACAGCCGGCGGTAGGCCGCGAACAGGGTCTCGAGGCCCTTGACCCTGCGAAACGCACCGACGAACAGGATGAACGGCTCGTCCGGCAGGAGCGCGAGCTTGGCGGCGATCTCGGAGTCGGCGGCGGGGTCCGCCTCCGGCTCGGCATCGGCCTGGATGTCCGGGGCGACGACCTCGACGAAGGCCCGTTCCCCGACCGCCTCCCCGCCGGCGAGCAGATGGCGCCGGGTCACCTCGTCGACGTAGGCGCTGATGCTGTGCAGGCCGGTCATCTTCCGCGCCAGCAGCGGCCTCGAGAGCGCGACTCCGACCGCGGTGACCCAGCCCTTGGCCGGACCGTAGTACCTGCCCGCGCAGGCGAGGCACTTGGCCGGCGCGGGCCCGCTGCACGGGGCCGCGCCGTCCGCGCTCAGGTGCATCAGCGTCCGCGCGGCGCAGAAGTAGCCGTAGTCGCGCGCCGAGACGAGGAGCGGGATCCGCCGGCGCCCCAGGGCCGCGGCGATCGAGAACGCCATCCAGCCGTGCACGTTGACCACGTCCGGGCGGCTTGCCGCGAGCACCCGCCTCAGGTCCCGGACCGAGACCGGGTCGGGAAACGGCGGCTGGTGGCGCTGGCGGCGGTCGCGGACCAGCGCCGGGATCGCGGTGCGCAGCTGCCGCACCCGGTGGACCACCACGCCGTCGTCCTCGACCTCCATCCTCGGCAGGCCGCCGTGCCAGGTGGTGACGACACTGACCTCGTGCCCCCTCTCGGCCATCCCCGCGGCCAGCAGCCGGGTTTGGCGATGGGCGCCACCGATGAACGGCGGGTAGTGATCGCTTGCCAGCAGGATCCGCATCTCACGCCCTCGGCGCGACCGCGGGCGCGCCGCCGTCCCGGCGCAGGCGGCCGAGCAGCCGGTTGACCGAGCCGTGCCGGCCCTCCGGGTAGAGGAGCATCTCGCCGAGGCGACGGACGACCGGCTTGGGGGAGACCGCGACGGCGAGCGCCCAGGCGACGAGCGCCAGCTTCATCGGGGCCGATACGTCGAAGCGGCGCCGGGTCGCCCGGATCGCGTCGGCAACCAGCGCCCCGGCGCGGTCCTCCGGACGGGGGTGGCGCCCCGGCTCGAGCCTCAGCGAGAGGAGGCGGTTGCCGACGTCGGAGAGCGACAGGATCGGGTCGGGCCGGTCGAGCCCGAGCTCGTCGGCGAGCCGGGTCAGCTCGCGGATGGTCGCGCCGGCGAAGACAACGGTGTCGCGGACGTGGGTGAGGTCCAGGGTGGGCTCCTGCCGCTCGTATGCGTTGCGCCCGTGCACCCGGTACTCCGCGCAGACTTCGTCGAGCGAGCCCGCCGTGCCCAGGAGGGCGGTCAGGTGGACCAGATACCAGTCGGCGCCGTAGCGCGGGTATTCCCGCTCGGGGACCGGCAGGATCTCCCGCAGCGCCCTGCCGCTGAACGCCGTGCCGCCGCCGGGCATCCACGGGATGTCGAACGGGAAGGCCAGCTCGGCGCGGCGCATGTCGCCCGTCGGCGGGCGCAGGTGGTCGTTCGGCTTCGTCAGCCCGGTCGGATGTCCCTGCGCGTCGATCACGGCCATCGGGAACTGCACCTTGGCCAGGCCCGGGTCGGCCGCGAAGGCACCGGCCACGCGGGCTGCCGCCTGGGGCCGGAGCCTGTCGTCCGCGTCGAGGAAGATGACGACGTCGCCCTCGCTGCGGGCCATGCCCGCGTTGAACGCCGACGCCTGGCCGCCGTTCTCCTTCAGCACCACGTCCACGCGCCCCTCGAACGCGCGCAGCAGCTCCCGCGAGTCGTCGCTGGATCCGTCATCGACGACGACAACCTTCACACGGGGATGGGTCTGCGCGAGCGCGCTGTCCACCGCCTCGGTCACGAACCTGCCGTAGTCGTGGTTGCAGACGACGACGTCGACAGCCAGGTCCGAGCCCGAACGGTCGCTCACGGAGCCGCTGCCGGGGGAGAGACCGAGCCGGTCACCCGCCGGTAGATGACGAGCGGCTCGTCCTGGCGATAAAGAAGGGCGACGACCGGCACGGCCCTACCTCCAGTGGCCTCCGCGACCGGGACGTTGAAGACATGCTCCTCCCCCGGCACCAGGGCGACCGGGGTGGTCACCGGCACGCCCTTGCCGACCCGCAGCTGGAGGCCGTACTCGGTCGCCTCCTTCTCCTGGCTCACCACCCCGACCCGGACCCCTTGCCCGTCCTCGCTCGGCAGCATCCAGAGCTGGGTGTAGCCGACGGCGTTCTCGGCGGGCAGCGTCGTCCAGCCGAGGCCCATCGCGATTGCGGCGACGACCAGGGCGCCGGCCAGATAGAAGGTGTCGGGACGCCGGAGGCTGAGCCTGGCCGGGCGCTTGGGAAGATCGACGGGGCCCCGCCGGCGGCGGGCCGCGACCACGGCGCCGCCCAGGACCACCGCGACCAGCAGCAACGCCCACGACGCCTCGCCGATGCCTCCGGGCACGTAGTTCAGGATCAGCGCCCCGACCACAAGCGTGGCGAGGCTCAACCCGATGCTGAGCACCACCAGCTGCGGCATCGGAGCGAGCCTCGAGCCGAAGGCCGCCGCGGTCATCGCGTAGCCCGGCAGGAAGAGTGCGAGCGGGGCCGCGAACAGCATGCTGACGATCTCGAACGGCACGACGACTGCCAGGAATGCGCAGCCGAGCGCCGCCCCCGAGGCCAGTGCCAGGTCGTCGTGCCCCCGCAGCGGGGCGGGAACGGCGCCTGCGAGGTCAGCCGGTCTCATCGCTGGCCCTCGAGGTCATAGACGACGATGTTGCCGCTGTCGAAGACCCGGGTCGCGGTCGGGATCTGGGCGAACTTCGACACGCTCGCGCCGCGCAGCCGCTGGTCGGCGTCCCCGCCCGGAGGACGAACGGAGAAGTAGTACCCCCTGGTCACGTCGAAGCTGCGGCGGCGGCGGTCGGCGACGACGAAGCGGAGATTGAAGCGGCGCAGCAGCGGCAGCTCCCAGCCCTTCTCCGGCGTCGTCGAGCACCGGCCCTCGCAGTCGAACTCGGTGAAAGTCTGCTCGAGGAGGATGTCCTCGACGTCCGGGTGCCGGCCTGCCCGCGCCCTCACGCCCCCCGGCGCAAGCAGCATGCGGGCATCGGCATCGCTTGCCGCGAACCGTTCCTCGGGGAGATGCTCCTCCGCCCAGCGCGAGAGTGCGAGCGACTCGGACTCGATCGCGTTTCCCGCGGCCTCGGCGCGCACAGGCCTGGGCATGTGGGCATCCCACGGCCAGCCGGAGATCGCGCCGCCGGCCAGCACGAGGCCGAAGAGGCCGGCCAGGGCGGCCCGGCCCAGCCAGGGCGCGGACGGCGGCCCGCGCCCGTCGAGCCGGGCGTAGGCGAGCACGACGGCCAGGGCGAGGACGAAGGCGAGTCCGATGAAGAAGAACTCGCTCGCCCGGTTGGCGGTCTCCCAGGCCTCGCGGGCGAAGCGGAGGCTGAGCGTCGCGAAGAAGGCGACGGCTCCCGTGGCGAGCAGCAGCGCCATCGGCTCCGCGCGGAACCGCCGCCAGAGCTGGATCAGGCCGAAGGGAAGGCCGATCGCAAGGACCGCGACCGAGCCGAGCGAGACGATCCTCGCGAGGACGGGGGTCGCGCCGAGGTCGATCCCTCCGGACTCCTCCGCCGAGGCCTGGAACAGGGTTCGCGGGTTCGACTCGCCGCTGATCGTGTTGCCGATCGAGTCGAGAGCCCGGTCGAGGACCGGCTGCAGATAGTCGACCGTGGCCCCCGCCACGATCGCGAGCCAGAGCAGCGAGAGTCCGGCCGCGTAGGCCGCGAACGGCCACGGGTTCGGCCAGTGCACGACCCCTCTGATCCGCCAGTAGAGGATCGCGACAGCGCCAGGATCCCCGCCAGCGCATAGGAGGTCAGATGATGGGTGAGCGACCACGCGGTCGTCGCGAGGACGATCGGTCGCCGCCCAGGCGCGTCGCCATCGCCCGGGGCGCAGCCTTCTCGCTCGACCAGGCCATCAGGACGAAGACGAACAGGGGGAGGCGAGCGACGGTAGGAGTACTGGGCGCTGAAGAAGAGGAAGTTGTAGTTGCCGGCGTAGATGGCGGCTCCCGAGCCCCGCTGTGCGCGGCCGAGCCGCTGATCCGCCGGAAGAGGACGAAGAGCCCGCCGATCAGGGGACAGCCGGGCGGCGCCGATGACGAGGATCCCGGCGGCCATAGCTGCGACATTCCCGTCATCGACATCAGCGCCGAGGTGGCGCCCTGAGCCCGGGGTAGTCGGCGAGATGGGCTGGATCGGGTTGCCGCTGAAGAGGCGGTCATGCTCGACGATCTGCTCGGCGTTGAACGCGTGGATGAACTCGTCCGGGAAAGGTGAAGAGGAGCGGGTCCCGGAGCATCTTGACTCCGTACAGCGCCATCCCGAGGAGGCAGACGAGCGCAGCCGCTCGCGCGGCGAGGCGTCCGGCGGCGAGCCGGAAGAAGACGGGCACCCCGATCGCGAGGATGCCGGCCCAGTAGATCAGCGGCGACGGCGACCAGCGTGGCGCGGGAGAGCGCGTCGGCCACCGGGGCAGATCAGCAGCCCGATCGCGACCAGCAAGGCGACCAGGGGGAGCTGCCCGAGCCTGCCTCGGGGGCGTGGCCGTCGCCGGCCAGCGGGTCCGCGCCCTGCGGGTCCTGCCGCGCCGGCTCCGTCTCGGGACGATGCCGTTGCCCGGCTGCGCCTCGCCGGCGCCTGGTCTTTGGATGCGGGTTGGCGGGCCGGATCGGCGCTCATCTGGTCGGGAATGTCGCAGTTGGACCGGCTGGCGCGGGTTTGGGCCGTTCCTCTAGGTGGATTGCGGTGCTTTCGGATCGCAGGCCGGCAGGCCTTGAATTGGGCGGCAGGGCCGAGCGGCTACTCGGCGGTTCGCGGTATCGCCCTCGCCCGGGGTGTCCTGGCCCGCCGGCTCGTCGCCGCGGGGATCGTCATCGCCCGACTTGGCGCCCACGCCGACCTTCTCGGGCTCGGGTTCGCCGCCGGCGCCCTTGAGCGGCTCCTTCGGCTTGATGATCGTCAGCTTCAGCGGGTGGTCGTCCTCGTCGCCGGCCTCGTCGCGCTCGACCAGGACCGTCGCGCCGGGGGACATCTCGCCCTGGCGCAGGACCTCGTCGGCGAGGGGGTCCTCGATGTAGCGCTGGATCGCGCGGCGCAGCGGCCGGGCGCCCATCGAGGGGTCCCAGCCCTTCTCGATCAGCACGTCCTTGGAGTCGTCGGTGAGGTCGAGCTGCAGCTCGTGCTCGGCGATCTGGACGCGGACCCGGTTGATCATCAGGTCGACGATCTCGCGGATCTCCTCGCGGGCGAGCTTGTGGAAGACGATGACCTCGTCGATCCGGTTGAGGAACTCGGGCCGGAAGACCTTCTTCAGGTCGCTCATGATCCGGTTCTTCATGTCGCCGTAGGACATGCCCGTCTCGTCGGAGACGGTGAAGCCGATGCTGGTGTTCTTGGCGATCTCCGAGGCCCCGATGTTCGAGGTCATGATCACGATCGCGTTGCGGAAGTCCACGGTGCGGCCCTGGGCGTCCGTCAGCCGCCCGTCCTCGAGGATCTGGAGGAGGATGTTGAAGACGTCGGGGTGGGCCTTCTCGATCTCGTCGAGGAGGAGCACGGAGTAGGGCTTGCGGCGCACGGCCTCGGTCAGCTGGCCGCCCTCGTCGTAGCCGATGTAGCCCGGAGGCGAGCCGACCAGGCGGCTGACCGCGTGCTTCTCCATGTACTCGGACATGTCGATGCGGACCATCGCCTCCTCGTCGCCGAAGAGGAACTCGGCGAGGGTGCGGGCGAGCTCGGTCTTGCCGACCCCGGAGGGGCCGAGGAAGATGAACGAGCCGGCCGGGCGCTTCGGGTCCTTGATCCCGGCGCGCGAGCGGCGGATCGCCTTGGAGACGGCCTCGATCGCGACGTCCTGGCCGATCACGCGCTTGTGGAGCTCGTCCTCCATCCGGATCAGCTTCTTGGTCTCGGCCTCGGTCAGCTTGAAGACGGGGATGCCGGTCCACATCGAGACGATGTCGGCGATCTCCTCCTCGCCGACCTCGGGACGCTCGCCGCCCTCGCCCTCCTCCCACTCGTTCTCGAGCTCGCGCTTGCGGGTGGTGAGCTGGCGCTCCTTGTCGCGCAGGTTGGCGGCCTTCTCGAACTCCTGGGCCTCGATCGCGGCTTCCTTGTCGCGCCGCGTCGTCTCGATCTCCTCCTCGAGGTCGCGGTAGACCGGCGGCGCGGTCATCGACTTGATCCGCAGCCGCGAGGCGGCCTCGTCGATCAGGTCGATCGCCTTGTCGGGGAGGAAGCGGTCGGAGATGTAGCGGTCGGCGAGCTCGGCGGCGGCCTCGAGCGCGTCGTCGTTGATGTTGACGCGGTGGTGCTGCTCGTAGCGCTCGCGCAGGCCCTCGAGGATCTTGACCGTCTCCTCGGGGGTCGGCTGGTCGACCTTGATCTGCTGGAAGCGGCGCTCGAGGGCGGAGTCGCGCTCGAGGTACTTGCGGTACTCGTCCAGCGTCGTCGCCCCGATCGTCTGCAGCTCGCCGCGGGCGAGGGCGGGCTTCAGGATCGAGGCCGCGTCGATTGCGCCCTCGGCGGCGCCGGCGCCGACCAGGTTGTGGAGCTCGTCGATGAAGAGGATGATGTCGCCGCGCTGGGTGATCTCCTTCATCACCTTCTTGAGGCGCTCCTCGAACTCGCCCCGGTACTTCGAGCCGGCGACGAGCGCGGCCAGGTCGAGGGTGTAGATCTGCTTGTTCTTGAGCAGCTCGGGGACCTCGCCCTTGATGATGCGCGCGGCCAGGCCCTCGACGACGGCGGTCTTGCCGACGCCCGGCTCGCC
Organism: uncultured Actinomycetes bacterium; assembly: GCA_963720015.1. Classification (GTDB taxonomy): domain Bacteria; phylum Actinomycetota; class Thermoleophilia; order Solirubrobacterales; family 70-9; genus DATFPK01. The sequence continues at coordinate 269,746 of CAVREA010000003.1, forward strand.
GAGCAGCACCGGGTTGTTCTTCTGGCGGCGGGAGAGGATCTGCATGATCCGCTCGATCTCGGTCTCGCGGCCGACGACCGGGTCGAGCTTGCCCTCTTCGGCGAGCTTGGTCAGGTTGCGGCCGAACTGGTCGAGCAGCTTCGAGGACTTCTTGCCCTCGCCCTGGGCACTCTGGCCCTGGCCCTGGCGGCGGCCGCCGGGCCCGGAGAGCATGCGGATGACCTCGTTGCGGATCTTGTCGGAGTCGGCGTCGAAGTCGAGCAGGATGCGGGCGGCGACGCCTTCGTTCTCGCGCACGAGGCCGAGCAGGATGTGCTCGGTGCCGATGTAGTTGTGGCCGAGCGAGAGCGCCTCGCGCAGCGCCAGCTCGAGCACCTTCTTGGCGCGCGGCGTGAACGGGATCTGGCCGGAGGTGACCTCCTCACCGGAGCCGACGATCCGGACCACCTGCGCCCGGACTCGCTCGACGGTGATGTCGAGGGACTCGAGGACCCGGGCGGCCAGGCCCTCCTCCTCGCGCAGCAGGCCGAGCAGGATGTGCTCGGTGCCGATGTAGTTGTGCTTGAGCGTGCGCGCCTCTTCCTGGGCCAGGACGACGACTTGACGGGCGCGCTCTGTGAATCTCTCGAACAAGTTCTGTCTCTATCTCAACAAGGGTGGGGTTGGATCAGTATCGGTCGCTGGACGGTCGGTTTCTTAATGGTGCTTCGGAACGGTCGCCTCGGACTCCTGCTCTGAGCTTAGAGGGGTGGGTCTCGCGCCTGTGCCCGGCTCGGGGGACGGCGCAGCACCGGCGGCCTTATCCAGGTCTTCGGCTACGGGTCGCCGATGGATCTGACCTCCGGTTTCTGTAGGGGACGACGAGCGCTCAGTATATCGGGGGCCTCCCCCCGGATCCGCGCTCCGAAAAGCTCGGTAACAGCGGGTTAACGAAGGGCATCGCGACCGCCCGACCGCCCGCGAAGCTCCCCCAGCTTCCCCTGCCGAGGGCTCGATTTGGTCCGCATAGCGCCCACTTTCGAGCCCTCGGCGAGTGGGTGGGGCGCCCTGCGGCCGGGCGCGCTAGTTGCGCATCGCGGGGAAGAGGACGACCTCGCGCAGGCTGTGTGCGCCGGTAAGGATCATCACCAGCCGGTCGATGCCGAGGCCGACCCCGCCGGTCGGCGGCATGCCCTGCTCGAGCGCCTCGACGTAGATCTCGTCGAAGGGCGCCGCCTCCTCGTCGCCGCGGGCGAGCTCCTCGGCCTGCTGCTCGAAGCGGCGGCGCTGCTCGTCGGGGTCGTTGAGTTCGCTGAAGGCATTGGCGATCTCCATCCCGCCGACGAATGCCTCCCAGCGCTCGACCAACCCGGGCTCGCTGCGGTGCGCCTTCGCGAAGGGGGACAGCTCGACCGGGTAGTCGAGGACGAAGGTGGGCTCGATCAGCTTCGGCTCGACCGACTTCGAGAGCAGCTCGTCGACGAGCTTGCCCCAGCCCTTGGCGGGGTCCGGCTCGACCCCCATCGCCCCGGCCAGCGCCTCGCGGGTGCGTTGCTCGGCGATGTCGATCCCGGTCTCCTCGAGGATCGCCTCACGCAGGGTGACGCGCCGCCACGGAGGCGCCAGGTCGATCTTCACCCCGTCGCGCTCGAGCACCGTCGTGTCCAGCACCTTGCGGGCGATCTCGGCGACGAGCTGCTCGAGCCGCTCCGCGGCGGTCTCGTAGTCCGCGTAGGCCTCGTAGAACTCGAGCATCGTGAACTCGGGGTTGTGCTTGTGCGAGACCCCCTCGTTGCGGAAGTCCTTGCCGAGCTCGTAGACGCGGTCGATCCCGCCGACCACGCAGCGCTTCAGGTAGAGCTCGGTCGCGATCCGCAGGTAGAGGTCGCGGTCGAGGGCGTTGTGATGGGTGGTGAACGGGCGAGCGAGGGCGCCGCCGTAAAGGGGCTGGAGGATCGGCGTCTCGACCTCGGTGAAGCCGTGCTCGTCGAGCCAGCGCCTGATCTGGGTGATCACCTCGCTGCGCTTGGCGAACAGGTCCCGCGACTCCTCGTTCGCGACCAGGTCGAGCTCGCGATGCCGGTAGCGCGTCTCGGTGTCCTCGAGGCCGTGGAACTTGTCGGGCGGCGGCCGCAGGCTCTTCGAGAGCAGCCGCCAGCGCTCCACCCGAATCGAGAGCTCTCCGCGCTTGCTGGCGAACGCGGTTCCCTCGACGCCGATGAAGTCGCCGAGGTCGAGGTGGACGAGGAGGCCGAATCCGTCCTCGCCGAGGATGTCCTCGCGGGCGTGCAGCTGGATCTGGCCGCTGCCGTCGCGAAGGTCGAGGAACGCGGCCTTGCCGTGGCCGCGCCGGCCGGTGATCCGGCCCGCGACCCGGTAGCGGGATTCCGTCTCCATTCCCGGGGGGAGGCCCTCGTGCGCAGCCCTCACCTCGCCGATGTCGACCCGGTCGCCGAAGGCGTGCGGGAAGGGCTCGATCCCGGCCTCGCGCAGGCGGGCGAGCTTCTCGCGGCGCTCGCCGAGGATGTTGCGGCGCTCGGCCTCCTCCTCGGAGGCCTTCGCCGCGCCTTCGCTCTCGACCGGCTCGCTCATCGGGCTGCGAGCCTACCCGTCGCCCTCAGGCGGGCGGCTCCCGATCGACGACGGTCGCGGTGCGGGTCGGATCCGCGACCTGGAAGGGAGCGTGGAAGCTGACTTCGGTGGCGCCGAAGCGCAGGCGGTCGCCGTCGTGCAGGGCGCGGCGGCCGCTCACCCGCTCGCCGTTGACGAAGGTGCCGTTGCGCGAGAGGCCTTCGTCGATCAGCACCCACTCGTCGCCGAAGCGGCAGAGCTCGGCGTGGGTGCGGGAGACGTCGTTGTCCCAGGAGAGGGCGACGTCCGCCGACAGGCCCCGGCCGATCGTGGCGCGATCCCAGCTGTCGGGCAGCGACAGGACCCGCCTGCGGCCCTCCGGCGAGCTGAACACGAGGTAGGGGTCGCCGCGGCGCTCGGCCGCGGCAAGATCGTCGGCGGGGTCGGGCATCAACCCATTTGACCACGCGCCGCCCGGCCCCGCAAGCGGGCGCGCCCCGCTCAGGCAGCTTCGATCTTGGTGATCTTGAGCTTCTTCTTCGGGCCGCGCGGAACGTCTACGGAGACGACGTCGTTGCGCTTGTGCCCGATCAGCGCCTTGCCGATCGGCGACTCGTTGGAGAGCTTCTGCTCGATCGGGTTGGCCTCGGTCGAGCCGACGATCTGGAACTTCTGCGAGTCCCCGGTCTTCTGGTCCTTGACGTGGACGGTCGATCCGACCTTGACCTCGTCGGTGCTCAGCTGCTTCTGGTCGATCACGGTGGCGCGGCGAAGCCGCTCCTCGAGCTGGGCGATGCGCTGCTCGAGCAGCGCCTGCTCGTTCTTGGCGTCGTCGTACTCGGCGTTCTCGGAGATGTCGCCGAACTCGCGCGCCTCCTTGATCCGCGTCGCCACTTCGCGCCGCTTCACGGTCGAGAGATGCTCGATCTCGTCCTTGAGCTTCTCGAGGCCCTCTGGAGTGATTACGGACTCACGACTCACTTTGGTCTCTTCCCTCTGACTTTCTGGGTGCTTCCCGGCCCGGACGAACAAAACGCCCGCGGCGACGGTCCCTTCCGCCACCCGGGCCAGACGAGCGCGGCATTATAGCGACGGCCGCCGGCCGCGCCGATCAGGCTCCGGCGCCGCACGATTGACCTGCAAACGACGCTCTCGCCCCGGACCCGCCGAGCGCCTGCGCTCAGCGCGCGGCGAGAGCCTCGCGCAGCGCCCCCGCCAGCATCGCCGGGTCCTCGATCTGGGGGTAATGGCCGAGCTCGGGGAACTCGGTGACGGGGGCCCGCGGCCGCAGCTCGCGCAGGCCCTCGAGCACGTTCGGGGTGGCGACCGGGTCGAGCATTCCCCAGGCCAGCGACAGCGGCCCCGGCCAATCGCGGATCGCACCGTGCCAGCGCTCGGCGAAGATCACCCGCTCGTCCATGTAGCGGACGAGCTTGTGCCCGAGCCGCTGGCCGCCGTCGTGGGTGATCAGGCTCCACTGGTCGGCCGCCTCCTGCTCGCCGAGCGGGTGTCCCGGCGAGAAGACCGAGCCGAACTGGTGGCGGAAGAAACGCTCCGAGGAGAGCCTCGCCGCCAGCGGGCCGAGCGGCCCGCGGAGCAGGCGCTGCGCGAAGGTCGGGCTGGAGCGCTCGAGGATCATCGAGCCGTTGAAGAGCAGCACCCCGCCGAGCTGGAAGCCGAGTTCCCCCGCGAGATCGCGGGCCATCAGCTCGGTCGCCACCGAGGTCCCCATGTCGTGGGCGCAGACGAAAACGGGCTCCCCTCCGCCGAGGTGGCGGGCGACCAGGTCCTCGGTCAGGTCCGCCTGCCAGGCCAGGCTGTAGACGTGATCGGCGGGCTTCGCGGAGAGGCCGAAACCGAGGAAGTCGAAGGCAAGGACGGCTTCCCCGGGAACCTCCTCGAGCAGGGGCCGCCAGTCGAACGAGCTTGAAGGGAAGCCGTGCAGGAGGACCAGCGGCGGCTCGTGGCCCTCGCGGGTGAAGACGTGGATCGGCTGCTCGCGGAAGCGCTCGCTGCGGCCGCGCTCGCGCCAGGCCTGGGCGCGGGGGGTGAGGCTCATGCCGAGACCGGGACGCCCAGCTCCGCGACCAGCTCCCGCGCCCGCTCCAGCCCGGCGCTCCGCTGCAGCTCGGCCGCGACCTCGCGCGGGGCGTCGAGCCGCTCCATGTACCAGGGGTAGAACTTGCGCAGGTACCGCGACGCTCGCTCGCGGCCGAGGTGCTCCTCGGCGCGGTCGATCACCCAGAGCAGCTCGCGGACGACCTCGGCCGCCTCGGGCGGCTGATCGCGCCGGCCGGTCAGCTCCTCGAAGACCCACGGATAGCCGAGCGCCCCGCGGGCGATCATCACCGCGCTCGCCCCCGAGGCCTCGTAGGCGTGGCGGGCGGCCTCCGCGGTGCTGAGCCCGCCGGAGATGATCATCGGCACGGTCAGGCGCCCGGCGAGCTCGCGGGCGAGGTCGTAGTCCGGCTCTCCCTTGTGCCCGGTGGCGGCGGCGCGGGGATGAAAGCCGATCGCCGCGGCGCCGCCCTCCTCGGCAAGCCGCAGGGCGAGGTCGAAGCCGGAGCGGTCGCCGGGCTCGAGCCCGGAGCGGATCTTCACCGATACCGGCAGCCCGCTCCCCTCGCGGGCGCCGCGCAGCAGGGCGAGCGCGAGGTCGGAGTCGCGGAGAAGCTCGGCCCCGGCCCCCGTCTTGCGGACCTTCGGCACCGGGCAGCCCATGTTGATGTCGATCAGGTCGGCGCCCGCCGCCGCCGCGATCCCGGCGCCGGACCGCATCACGGCGGGATCGTGGCCGAAGAGCTGCACCGAGACGGGATGCTCCTCCGGGTGGATCCGCATCAGCTCGCGCAGGGTGCGTTCGTTGCGATGGTGGAGGCCGAAACTCGAGACCATCTCGGAGACCGCCAGACCGGCGCCGTGCCGACGCGCCTGGAGCCGCACGAACCAGTTGCCGATCCCGGCCAGCGGGGCCAGCAGCACCCGGTTGGAGATCCGCACCCCGCCGATCTCGAACGGCTCCGTCAGAGGTGGTGGGAGCAGAGGACGCGGCCGGTATTTCATTGGTTCATCTCCCAGATCAGCCTGAGCCCGGTGAGGGTGAGCAGGTCGTCGACCTCGTCGATCATCTCGCAGTGGGGGACGATCGCCTCGGCGAGGCCGCCGGTGGCGACGAAGGAGGTGTCCTCGCCGAGCTCGCGGACGACGCGGCGGGCGATCCCGTCGATGGCGCCGGCGAAGCCGTAGACGATGCCGCTCTGGATGCTGGCCTGGGTGGTCTTGCCGATCACGCTCGCCGGCTCGGAGAGGTCGACCTTGGGCAGCTTGGCCGCGCGCTCGGTCAGCGCCTCCATCGAGATCCTCACCCCGGGGCCGATCACGCCGCCGAGGTACTCGCCCTCGGCGGAGATCGCATCGAAGGTGATCGCGGTGCCGAAGTCGACCACCGCGCACGACTCACCGAAGCGCGCGTAGGCGGCGACCGCGTTGACGAGCCGGTCGGCGCCCAGCTCGTGCGGATTGTCCATCCGGATCGCGATCCCGGTCTTCACGCCCGGGCCGACCATCAGCAGCCGCGCGCTCAGATAGCGCTCGCTCATCGCCGCGTACTCGGGGCCGAGCTGGGGCACGACCGAGGAGACGACGGCGCCGTCGATGGCCGCCAGCTCCATCCCGCGCAGCTCGAGCACGCTCGCCAGGCGGACGGCGAGCTCGTCGCCGGTGTCCTCGCCGTCGGTGGCGAAGCGCCAGTGCTCGACCAGCCGGTCGCCGTCGAAGGCGCCGATGTGGGTCTGGGTGTTGCCGACGTCGATCGCGAGCAGCATGCCCCGATTATCGTCGACCCCCGGCGCCGTCTGCCCGACGGGCCCGTTTAGGAGCCGCCCCGTGAGCGCCCGCCTCTTCGTCATCCCAGGCTCCCACCCCTCGATGGCCGCGCGCCTGATGCTCGAGCACAAGGGGATCCCCTACGACCGCACCGACCTGATCCCGGTCGTCTCCAAGGGGGTGGTCAGGGCGGCGGGGTTCCCCGGCGCGACCGTGCCCGCCCTGAAGATCGACGGACGGCGGGTCCAGGGCTCGCGGGCGATCGCCCGCGAGCTCGACCGGATCGCCCCCGAGCCGCCGCTGTTCCCGGCGGACCCCGGGCAGCGGACCGCGGTCGAGGAGGCCGAGCGCTTCGGCGACGAGGACCTACAGGCCCCGGTGCGGCGGATCCTCTGGAACGCGCTGCGACGCGACAGCTCGCCTCTGGCCAGCTACTCCCAGGGAGCCCGCCTCGGGGTCCCGGTCGGCCTGGCGGTCAAGACCGCCGCGCCGGTCGTCGCCCTCTCCGCCCGCTTCAACGAGGCGACCGACGAGAACGTCCGCGCCGACATCGCCGCGCTGCCGGGAATGCTGAAGCGCGTCGACGACTGGATCGAGGCCGGCGTGCTCGGCGGCGAGCAGCTCAACGCCGCCGACTTCCAGATCGCTCCCAGCCTGCGGCTGATCATGAGCCTCGACGACCTTCGCCCCGCTGTCGAGGGCCGCCCGGCCGCCGCGCTGGCGGTCCGCGTGGCCCCGGACTACCCCGGCCACACGCCTCCCGTCCTTCCCCCGGCCTGGCTCGAGCCGCTGCGGCAGCCCGCTTAGGACTGCAGGGCGGGTCAGGCCTCGAGCGGGCCTAGGCGATCGGCCCGCTGCCCCTCCCCCAGGCTCGCCAGGGCGTCCGCGACGCGGGTGCCGTCGGGGAGGGCGAGGCCGGGATCGAGCTCGAGCAGCGGGGCGAGCACGAAGCGGCGGCTCGTCACCTCGGGATGGGGAAGCCTGAGCCGCTCGGTCTCGAGCTCGACGTCGCCGAGCAGGAGCAGGTCGAGGTCGAGCGAGCGCGGCCCGTGGCGGGGGGCGCCGAAGAGCCGGCCCTGCTCGATCTCGATCGCCTTGCAGACGTCGAGCAGCTCCTCGGGCTCGAGATCCGTGCGGATCCGCACGGCGGCGTTGAGGAAGTCGGCCTGCTCGAGGTACTCGCCGACGGGCTCCGTCTCATAGGCGGAGGAGACGGCCTCGACCTCGACCCCGTGCTCGCGCAGCGCTTCGACGGCTGCACGCAGGTGGCCCTCCCGGTCGCCGAGGTTCGAGCCCAGGCCCAGGTAGCCGGTCCTCAGTCCGATCCGTCCCCGTCCTCGTCGTCGTCGGGGCCGACGCCGCGCTCGTGGGTCACCTCGACCGCGACCTCCTCGATCGCCACCGGCAGCGGCGGCTCCGGCTTCGAGGCGCGGACGCGGGCCGACTCGCAGCCGTAGCGCTCGACCAGCCGCTCGCCGACGACCTGGCAGAGCCGCTCGAGCGTCCGGTAGCTGCGCTCGGTCGCCGCCAGCACGACGAGGTCGGAGACCTCGGCGTAGTCGATCGTGTCCTCGATCCGGTCCGTCAGAACCGCGTCGCAGTCGGGGACGTCGAAGGAGATGTCGAACTCCAGCCGCTGACCGATCTCGCGCTCGGCGTCGGTGACCCCGTGATGGGTGTAGACCGAGAGCCCGCGCAGCTCGACCTCGACCGTCGACTCGTTGCCGTTGCCGTGCGATTCCACGGGCGCAGCCTATGCCAGGATCGCGGCGGCCATCCGCAGCGCCTCGGCGACCTCGCGCACGTCGTGGACGCGGAGGACATCGGCGCCGCCGCGCCAGGCCAGCACCGAGGAGGCGATCGTGCCGCCGAGGCGTTCGCCCACCCCGGAGCCGTCGATCTTGCCGATGAAGCTCTTGCGCGACGTGCCGACGACGAGCGGCCGCCCGAGCTCGGCCAGCTCGGGGAGGCGGCGCAGCAGCTCGAGGTTGTGCTCGAGGGTCTTGCCGAACCCGATCCCGGGGTCGAGCCAGATCCGCTCCTCGGCGACCCCGGCCGCGACCGCCCGCTCGGCCCGGGCGGAGAGGAAGGCCCTGACGTCGTCGACGACGTCGTCGTATCTGGGGTCTGCCTGCATCGTGCGCGGGGTCCCCTGCATGTGCATCAGGACCAGGCCCGCCCCGCGCTCCGCGCAGAGGCCCGCGATCTCGGGGTCGGCGCCGAGCGCGGTCACGTCGTTGACGATCTCGGCGCCGGCGTCGAGCGCCGCGGCGGCCACCGCCGACTTCGAGGTGTCGATCGAGATCGCGGCGGCGCCGCCGGCGAGGCCGGCCACCACCGGCTCCACCCGCGCGCGCTCCTCTCCGGCGGGAACCTCCGCCGCCCCGGGCCGGGTCGACTCGCCGCCGACGTCGAGGATCGCGGCACCCTCGGCGATCAGCCCCCGCCCGTGGGCGATGGCCGCCGCGGGGTCGAGGAACCGCCCGCCGTCGGAGAACGAGTCCGGCGTCACGTTGACCACCCCCATCAGCCGGGCGGGCGGGCGTCCCCCGTCAGGGGTCAACCGATCGCCTCGAGCGCGGCGGCGGCGGCCGACTCCCCGGAGCCGACCGCGCCGTCCATGTAGCCGTTCCAGACGAGCGCCGTCTCCGCCCCCGCCCAGTGGATCGGCCCGATCGGGGCGCGCAGTGCCGGGCCGTTCTCGCGCCAGGCGCCGGGCGGCAGGAAGCCGCCGTAGCAGCCGCGCGAATAGGGGTCCTCCGCCCAGGCCTTGTCGATGTAGCGCTCCGGCGAGGCGGCGCGCGGACCGAAGAAGCGGCGCAGGCACCCGAGGACGATCTCGCGGCGCTCGCCCTCGGGCAGGTCGCAGGCCTGGCGGGCCGCCCGCCCCTCGAGGAAGGCCAGCAGGATCCCCGCGTCGTGACCCGGCAGCGAGTTGTCGAAGGTGACCGTGACGGGCCCGTCGGCGCTGGTCACCCCGCCGGATAGGCCCTGTCGCCTCCAGAAGGGCTCGTCGTAGACGGCCATGCACTTGATGACGCTGCCCTGCGCCATGCGCTGGGTGAGGCCGTCGCGGATCGCGGGCAGCGGCGGGTCGTAGGCGATCCGCCCGGCGAGCGCCGGCGGCATCGCGACGATCGCCCGCCGCGCGCGCAGCGGCGGCGAGCCGTCCGCGGTCTCGACCACGACCCCCTGGTCGGAGTGCCCGATGCGGGCCACCGGGGCGTTGAGGACAACCGAATCCCCGAGCTCCTCCGCCATCCGCAGCGAGATCAGCTGCGATCCGCCGGCGACCCGCGAGTCCTGGGCCCCGTCCTCGGTTGCGAGGAGGACCTCGAATGAGCCGGCGGAGCGGATGTAGAACAGCACGTGCAGAAGCGAGAGGTCCTCGGGCTCGGCGGCCCAGACCGCGCGGATCGCCAGCGTCATCAGGTCGCGAGCCGACCCCGTGCGGACGTTGCGGCGCATCCAGCTGGCGAACGTCTGCGCGTCCCAGGCCGCAGCCTTGGGCGCGGCCCAGGGAGCCTCGGGATCGAGCGCCTTCGCCATCCGGTCTATCCGCGCCATCACCATGCTGGTCTCGGCCAGACCGGCCGGGTTGAGCTTCGGGATCGTGCCCTTGTACTTGCGCAGAGCGCCGTTGCGCTCGAACATGCTGGCGCCCTCGGCGTAGCTGCCGAAGGTCTCGAGGCCGAGCTCCTCGATCAGCGCCAGCACCCGCTTCTGGGTCGGGCCGACCCACTGACCGCCGATCTCGATCATGCGGCCGTCGCCGACGGGCTCGTTGAGCGTCCTGCCGCCGACCCGGTCGCGGGCCTCGAGCACGGCGACGCTGCGCCCGGCGGCGGCGATCCGCCGCGCCGCGGTGAGCCCGGCGAGGCCGGCTCCGATCACCGCGACGTCGGCTTCTTTTCGATCGTGCTCCGGCACGTGTGCTCCCAGCCCGCGACCGAGGCTAAAGGTTCCGCCCTCCCGTTACCGACGAATAAGCACCATGGAGCCGCTGAAAAAGCTGTTTCCGACCGGCGACGACCCCTACGAGGCGGTCGATTGGGGCACGGCGCTGCGGCTCGGCGCGGTCCTCTGGGTCTTCGGCGCGGTGGTGGGCATCGGCCTCTGGACCCTGAGCCCGCCCGATGAGGCGATCGGCGGCACGGGCTGGGCGATCTCGGTCATGTTCGCGGCAACAGCCTTTCTCCTCGCCGCCGCCTACCGCTCGTCGCGGATCGAGTGGACCCCCGAGACCCTGCTGCTCACCAACTACTTCGCGGTCCTTGCGCTCGCCACCATGCAGTGGCTCTCAGGCGGTGTCGGCGCTCCGTACACCAGCCTCCTGCTGCTGCCCGTCGTCTACGTCGCGGTCCTCCACCCGCCGGGGCGGGTCGCCGCCTACATGGGGGTGGTCGCCCTCACCCTGATGGCGCCGTTCGTCTACGACGGCTGGGACAGCGACGAGGCCGCCGCGACGATCGCCTCGTTCATCCTCTGGTCGGTGCTCGCCTGCGCCGCCCTGATCATGATGTCCGGCGTGAGGGCGCAGCGCCTCGCCCTGCGCCGCGGCGAGATCGAGGCGCGCGAGCTGGCCCGCCTCGACGACCTCACCGGGATCGGCAACCGGCGCGCCTTCGAGGAAGAGCTTGCGATCGAGATCGAGCGCTCGCGGCGCTCGGGGGAGCCGCTCGCGGTGGCGATGGCGGACGTCGACAGCTTCAAGTCGGTCAACGACGAGTTCGGCCACCTCGAGGGCGACCGCTGCCTGCGCGAGGTGGCGGACGCGATCGGGTCCGAGCTTCGCATCCCCGACCGCTGCTTCCGCTGGGGCGGCGACGAGTTCGCCCTGCTCCTGCCCGGCACCGGCGTGGTCGCGGGCGAACAGCTGGCCGAGCGGCTTCGCAACTTCGTCGCCGTACGCTGCCCGCGGCCCGACGGCGAGCCGATGCAGCTCCGCTTCGGCGTCGCCGAGCTCAACGGCGCGCCGGATGCGGAGGAGCTGGTCGCCCGCGCCGACCTGGCGCTCACCGAGGCAAGGCCGGGACGCCGCTAGGGCGCGGTGTCGTCGGCGCGCATCTCCGCTGCACCGCCGGCGTAGCCGGGGCGGGGGCGCGGCATCGGCCGCGGGCCCTCGCGCTGGGCCTTCTCGGCCTCGGGAGCGGGCTCCGAGGGCTTCGAGGGCTCCTCCTCCTCGGGGAACACCTGCTCCTCTGGCTTGCCATCGAGCAGGGCGATGAACTGCTCGGCGTCGATCGTCTCGCGCTCGAGCAGGATGTTGGAGATCCGGTCGAGCTGCTCACGGTTGTCGTTGAGGAGGTCCTTGGCCGTCTGGTGGGCGTCCTCGACGATGCGGCGGATCTCGTCGTCGATCTCGCGGGCGATCTCGTCTGAGTAGTCGGGCTCCGAGGAGAACTCGCGGCCGAGGAACGGCTGGCCGCGATCGTGGCCGAAGACGCGCGGCCCGAGGCGCTCGGACATGCCGAACCGCATCACCATCTGCTTCGCCGTCTCGGTCACCTTCTCGAGGTCGTTGGAGGCGCCGGTGGTGATCTCGCCGAAGACGATCTCCTCCGCGGCGCGGCCGCCCAGGGTCATCGCCATCGTGTCGGTCAGCTCGGCGCGCGAGGTCAGGAACTTGTCCTCGGAGGGAAGGCTGATCGTGTAGCCGAGGGCCTGGCCGCGGCTGATGATCGAAATCTTGTGGACCGGGTCGCAGTTGGGCAGCAGGTGGCCGACGATCGCGTGCCCCATCTCATGGAACGCCGTCACCAGGCGCTCCTTCTCCGACATCACGCGGGTCTTCTTCTCCGGCCCGGCGATCACCCGCATGATCCCTTCCTCGAGCTCGTGCATGGTGATCTCGCGGCGGTTCGAGCGGGCGGTCAGCAGCGCCGCCTCGTTGATCAGGTTGGCGAGGTCGGCGCCGGTGAAGCCAGGGGTCTGGCCGGCGAGGGCGTCGAGGTCGATGTCCTTGGAGAGCGGCTTGCCGCGGGTGTGGACCTCGAGGATCTGCTTGCGGCCCTTGCGGTCCGGGCGGTCGACGACGACCTGCCGGTCGAAGCGGCCCGGACGCAGCAGCGCCGGGTCGAGGATGTCCGGCCGGTTGGTGGCGGCGATGAGGATGATGTTGTCCTTCATCTCGAAGCCGTCCATCTCGACCAGGAGCTGGTTGAGGGTCTGCTCGCGCTCGTCGTGGCCGCCGCCCATGCCGGCGCCGCGGTGGCGGCCGACGGCGTCGATCTCGTCCATGAAGATGATGCAGGGGGAGTTCTGCTTGGCCTGCTCGAAGAGGTCGCGCACGCGGCTTGCGCCGACGCCGACGAACATCTCGACGAAGTCGGAGCCGGAGATCGAGAAGAACGGGACGCCGGCCTCACCGGCGACCGCGCGGGCGAGCAGGGTCTTGCCGGTGCCGGGCGGTCCGTAGAGCAGGACGCCCTTGGGGATGCGGGCGCCCAGCGCCTGGAACTTCTTCGGGTTCTCGAGGAACTCCTTGATCTCGTGCAGCTCCTGGACGGCCTCGTCGACCCCGGCGACGTCGCGGAAGGTGATCTTGGGCGCGTCGACCGACATCCGCTTGGCGCGCGACTTGCCGAAGTTCATCACCCGGGAGCCGCCACCTTGCATCTGGTTCATGAGGAAGATCCAGAAGCCGAAGAAGAGCAGGAACGGCAGGATGTAGGTGAGCAGGCTGAGCAGGCTCGAGCCGCCCGTGCCCTTGACGTCGTACTTGACCTCGTTGCGATCGAGCAGGTTCTCGAGGCCCTGGCTGTCGTCGGGCAGGAAGCCGGTCTCGTACTTGTCGCCGTTGGTCTGCTCGACGTCGAGCGTGTTGTCCTTGGTGTTGATCTTCACCTCGGCGACCTGGCCGTTCTCGACCTGGGTGCGGAACTCGCTGTATGCAGGGGTTTCCTCGCTCGGACCAGGGCTGATCAGCCGCTGGGCGATGAACGCGAGGATCACCACCAGGAGGATCGGGAACGCAGCGCTCTTGAAGAACCGTCTCAAATCAGGGACCTAGTGCTTTCAGGCAGCAAAAATCCGGCCGAAACCGGGTTTTCAGCGTACCAGGGTGGATTGGGCTCTCCAATAGGGGACAACCCCCGCAACGGTGCCACCGGCCACCCCCCTGATAGCGTCGTCCGGGCGGGAGCCCGTTCTGCCGATGGGCGCGAAGCCGACCGAATCCGAGACCAGGTCCCCGGCCACGGGTAGGTCCTACGCGGCCGGGCTCGAGTCGCTCGGCGCCGAGATCGAGGTCGCCTCGCTTCCCGTGGACGGCCGCTTCCCGGACTGGCTCGAGGGGTCGCTGATCCGCACCGGGCCGGCCCGCTGGGAGGTCGGCGGGGAGCGCATGCGCCACTGGTTCGACGGCCTCGCGATGCTGCACCGCTTCGGCTTTGCGGGGGGCACGGTCTCCTACGCGAACCGCTTCGTCCAGAGCAAGGCCTACCGGGCGGCAGAGGAGACGGGGCGCATCAGCTACTCGGAGTTCGCCACCGACCCCTGCCGCTCGCTGTTCTCGCGGGTGATGTCGATGTTCTCGCCGAAGATCAGCGACAACCCGAACGTCAACCTGACCCGCCTCGGCGAGCGCTTCGTGGCGATGACGGAGACGCCGCTGCCGGTCGAGTTCGACGCCCGCACGCTCGAGTCCGCCGGGCTCGGCTGGGAGGTGCCCGGGCTGCTGACCACGGCGCACCCGCACCTCGACCGCGACTCCGGCGGGATCCTCAACTACGCGGCCAAGCTCGGCCCTCGCAACCGCTACCGGTTCTTCCTCGTCCGGCCTGGGTCGCGCAGGCCCGAGATCGTCGCCGAGTTGCCCACGCGCGAGCCCGCCTACATGCACTCGTTCGGACTCACCGAGCGCTGGATCGTGCTGGCCGAGTTTCCCTTCGTCGTCAACCCGCTCAACCTCGCCCTCGGCAGCCGGCCGTATATAGAGAACTACCGCTGGAAGCCGGAGCTGGGCACGCGGATAACGCTGATCGATCGCCGCAGCGGCGAGCCGAGCGGGCCGTACGAGACCGACGCGCTCTTCGCCTTTCACCACGTCAACGCCTTCGAGCAGGATGGCGAGGTCAACGTCGACCTCTGCGCCTACCCCGACGCCGGCCTGATCGAGGACCTCTACATGGAGCGGCTGCGGGCGGGCTCACCCGTCCCCAACGCAGAGCTCGTCCGCCTGCGGGTGTCTCCCGGGGAGGGAAGGGTGCGCCGCGAGCAACTCGCGGCGGACGGCTTCGACCTGCCGCGGATCAACTACGGGCGCGTCAGCGAGCGGCCCTACCGCTACGCCTGGGGGGCCGGCGTCGGCGGCTCGGGCTGGCTCGACCACATCGTCCGCGCCGATCTCGGGACGGGGGCCTGCGAGCGCTGGGAGGAGCCGGGCTCATTTCCCGGCGAGCCGGTCTTCGTCGCCGCGCCGCGCTCGTCGAACGGCGCCGGCGAGCCCGCCGAGGACGACGGGGTCCTGCTCTCGGTCGTGCTCGACGGGGAGCGCGGAACCTCGTTCCTGCTTGCCCTCGACGCCCACAGCCTCGAGGAGCTGGCCCGCGCCGAGGTCCCGCACGCGATTCCCTTCGGCTTCCACGGTCAGTTCGACCGCGCCGCCGCCGGCGCCTAGCCGTCCTCGAGCGCCGCGACGAAGTCGAGGTTGCGGTACCGCTGAAGGTGGTCGAGCCCGTAGCCGATCGCGAACCGGTTGGGGATCTCGAAGCCGACGTAGCGTGTCGGCAGGTCGACCCGGCGCCGCTCCGGCTTGGTCAGCAGGGCGCAGACCTCGAGCGTGCGCGGCGAGCGGGCGCGCAGGTTGCGGAGCAGGTACTGGAGGGTGAGTCCCGAGTCGATGATGTCCTCGACGATCAGCACGTCGCGTCCCTCGATCGGGGCGTCGAGGTCCTTGAGGATCCGCACGACCCCGGAGGAGTCGGTCTGCGACCCGTAGCTCGAGACCGCCATGAAGTCGATCTCGCAGGGGACCGTGAGGTGGCGCATCAGGTCGGCGATGAAGAGGACGGCGCCCTTGAGGACCCCGACCATGACCAGGTCGCGGCCGGCGTAGTCGCGGCTGATCTCCTCGCCGAGCTGGCCGATCCGCCTCTGCAGCTCGTCGCTGCTGACCAGGGTCTCGCCGATCAGCGGGTCGGCGGTCGATCCGGGGCGGTCTCCGGGCTCGCTCACGGGGTCAATCTACGCGCCTCGCGGACAGCACGGCGGCCTCGCCCGACTCCTCGCCCAGGCGGAACTCCTCGCCGACCGCGACCCCGGCCACCCAGGCGATCGTCTCGCCGGCGACGACCACGGGCAGCGCCCGTCGCAGCGAGCGCGGGATGTGGCGGTCGGTGAACAGGTCCTGCAGCGATTTCGAGCCGCCCAGGCCGAGCGGGCGCATGCGGTCCCCCTCGCGCCAGGCGCGCACGGTCAGCGACGGCCCGAGCGCCGCCGCGTCGAGCGTCGCGACCTCGGGCCCGGCCGGCGTCACCCTCCCCTCCACCACCTTCGCCTGCACCTCCCAGCCGCCGAAGCGGCAGCTGCCGGGAACGGGAAGCACTGCCGGGCCGGGCTCCGGAGCGGGGGCCGCCGCCACCCTGATCACGCCGGCCTCGCAGACCGCCCGCAGACCGCCGCCGAGATCGACCTCGCCGCCCTCCGGGGAGCCTGCCAGCCGCCAGATCCGCGTGGCGGTGTCGCGGGAGAGCGCCACCGCCCTGCCCGCGACACGCTCGGCGTAGATGCGCAGCGCGAGCCGGCGCACCGCGGGGTGAAGCTCGGCGAGCGCAGCGACCTGGACTGCGGTGGCGCCGGTGCCGATGCCCGCCTCTGCGAGGGCCTCGGCTGCGAGCGCCTCGAGCGCCTCGCCCTCCTCGGCCAGCTCGGCGCGGGTGGCGGCGATCGACTCCTCGGCCGCCGGATTCAGCTCGCGCAGGACGGGCAGGACCTCGTGGCGGATCCGCGCCCGGGCGAAGCGCGGGTCGCGGTTCGAGGGGTCGTCGCGGAAGGGCAGGCCCGCCTCGGTGGCGAGCCTGCGGGCATCGTCGCGGCCGAGCGCCAGCAACGGCCGGATCACGGCGCCGCTGCGCGCCGGCATTCCGAGCAGCGCGCGCCTGCCGGGCGAGGTCGCGAGGCGGTAGATGAACGTCTCGGCGAGGTCCGTGCGGGTGTGCCCGGTCGCGATCCACGCCGCGCCGCGGACCGACATCAGCCCCCGGGCGGCCTCGTAGCGCTCCTCGCGCGCCTCCGCCTGCACGTTGCCGGGCCCGAGCCGCGGCCGCGCGACGACGAGCTCGATCCCGAGGCCCGCACAGAGCTCGCGGGCCACCTCCTCGTCCTCACCCGAGTCCTCGCGCAGCCTGTAGTTGAGGTGGAGGCCGACCACACGCTCCGCGCCGGCCACCTCGGCGAGGCCCAGGGCGAGGCAGGCCGAGTCGGGCCCCCCGGAGAGCAGCGCGATCCCGGCCGGCGCCTTCGCGTCGTCGTCCGCGGTGGCCGGCAGCGCGACGAGTCCGCTCGCGCGGACTGTCGCGGCGAGGATCTCGCGCGCATCGCGTTCCACTGCCGTGAACGTTGCCACGTTCCCGCCCTCCGCCCCCGCCGAGGGCTCGTTTTTGGGCGCATACCGCCCCTTTTCGAGCCCTCGGCGAGTGGGGGGCCCTCGGTGATCGGGGCCTTCGGCGATTGGGGCTATTTGGGCTGGGGGGCGCGGGGGCTGGAGACGATGAAGAGCTCGGTCGGCTCGGGGAAGCCCTTCAGCTCGACCGCCCCGATCGGTTCGTACTGGAGATACTCGGAGTCCCTGATCGACTCGACCACGCGGTCGGTGACGAGGATCTCCCCGCCGAGAGCCCGGGTCACCACCCGGTGGGCGAGGTTGACGTCGGTGCCGAAGTAGTCGCCGTCGCGGAAGACGGCCCTGCCGTAGTGGATGCCCGCCCGCGGTTGCGGGCGGTCCTGGAAGAGGCTGAGGAAGCCGACCGTCCACTCGACCAGGGTCGAGGGCTCGGGCGAGACGACCATCACCTCGTCGCCGATCGTCTTCACCAGCGTGGCCTCCGGGGGCAGGGTCGCCTCGACCGTGTCGACGAAGCGCTCGATCAGGTCGAGCGCCTCCTCGTCGCCCTCCTCTTCGGTGAAACGGGTGAACCCGGTGAGGTCGATGAAGCAGAGGGTCACCATGACTCGCCCGAGCTCGCCCTCCTCGCCGAACTCGGATTCCATGTGCCCGACGACGTCCTGCTCGATGAAGAACTGCAGGTAGCGGTTGTGGAGGTACTCGAAGACCGGGGTCGCGATCGGCAGCATGTCCGCCGCCAGCTCGCCCATCTCCTCGGCCATCTCCAGCTCCGGCACCCCGTCGCGGATCAGCGGCTCGTGGACGTAGAGGTGGAAGAGCCGCACCTCGGCGTCGGCGACGCGGCGCAGCGACTGGCCGTAGACGCGGACGAGCTGCAGGAAGGCGACGAGCGGGAAGCCGGCGCCGAGGACCCGGGCGCAGTGCCTGAGAGCCTCGACGTCCTCGGGCGTCAGCAGCCGCTCGCGCCCGGTCGGGGTGCCCATCAGGGTCATCAGCCGCTCGATCAGCTCGGTCTCGAGGCCAACGATTTTTGACGCCTCCTCGAAGCTGATCATGTGCTCGGGCTTGGGGAAGACCTCCTCGGCGAAGCCGAAGGCGAGCTTGCCCTCCTTGCCCGCCTCCTTGAGCCGCTCCAGCGAGTAGCCGCGGTCCCGCATCCGCGCCACCACCCGCGCCTGCGCCGCCGCGGTCGCGGTCCAGCGGCCCTTGCGGACGGGGATGATCTTCTCCTCCGCCCAGCGCTTCAGGGTGCTGGCGGGAACCCCCGCGCGGCGAGAAGCTTCGCTGAGGCTGATCGGCTCGTCGGGCGCCATCGTCCGGGACCGAGGCTATCCCCTCAGACATGAAGCGACGGGGTCGCGCGGCCCCGTCGCTTGCGGGCTACCGGCCCGCACCGTCGGCCTACGGCACCCGCTCCGGCACCTTGCGGGCTCCTGCCTTTGCCTCAGTCGCCGGGAGGCTCGGCCGCGAGCCCACTAGCGGCCTGTTACCTCTCTTGTGCGAAGAACCATACGACCGGTCCCGGCGATGTTCAAGCCCGGCCGCGCCGCCTTAACAAGCAGGGCTCAGCCGGCTTCCAGATGCGGATAGGACCGTGCGATCAGGCGCCGGTAGGGGGCGACCAGGGAGCGGGTGGCGGGCAGGAAGCTGAGCGCCGCGCGCGCCTCCGTGCAGGAGATGCGGACCTTGCGGCGGGTCATCGCGATCGCCAGGTTCTCGCGGCCCTGCAGGTACATGTTCGCCGTCCCGGAGTCCATCTCGAGGGTCAGCGAGGGCTTCCAGTCGATCTCGTCGGAGAAGGCCCAGCGGATGCTGTGCTCGGGGTCGTCGCTGGCCGTCACGTTGAGGACCACGCCGAGGTCGGGAAAGACCAGACGGTGCGGGACCCGGGCCGAGCGCAGCCGCGAGCCGACCTCGGGATCGGCGTCGGCCTCGCTGAGCAGGCGGTCGAGCACCTCCCGCAGCTCTTCGGCCGAGGCGAAGCCTTCCGACTCGACGTCCCGCCCGGCCTTCGTCTCGGTCGCCTCCATCCCGGCAGGGAATCTAGACCGCCCCCGGCGCTGGCACAAGCCGCAACAAGCCCCACCCCCCGCCGAGTGATGAGTTATCCGCCGTATCGACGGCCTAGCGATCACTCGGCGCGGGTGGTCAGCGGGGAAGGGTCGGCTCGAGGATCCGGAACGCCTTGATCCCCAGTCCGAGGCGTTCGCGGTCGGCGGAAGACCCCGGGTCGAGCCCGGAGAGCTCGCGGACGCGGTCGAGGCGGTAGGCGACGGTGTGGCGGTGGGCGTAGATCGCGCGCGCGGTCGCGTTCATGTTGCAGTCGTGGGCGAGGTAGGCCTCGAGCGTGGCAAGAAGCTCGGAGCGGTACTGGCCGTCGTACTCGACCACGGCGGCGACGGTGTCCTCGTAGAAGCTGCGGACCTCGGCCGGATCCGAGATCAGGGCGCGGAAGAGGAGGCGGTAGACGCCGTCGCCGGCGCCGGCCTCGAGCTGCTCGGCGAGGCGGCCGTCGCGGCGCACCACGTCGAGCACCAGCTCGGACTCGCGCACGGCCTGGTGCAGCTCCGCCGCCGGATAGAACGAGGACGCCGCCGCCGGGCCGTGGGCGCGCAGCCGGGCGACCAGCCTGCGGGCCGCCGCCACCGCCCGCTCCGCCTCTCCGTCCGCCCCTGGGCGCTCGCCGTCCTCGCCGCGGGCGGGCAGGATCGCGTAGACGCGCTCCTCCTCCCCCGCGCCGAGCAGCTCGGCAAGCGCTCCGGGCCACTCCGTCTCGATCAGGGCGGCCGCCCCGCGCGGCTTGCGCGAGCGGATCTCGGCGACGATCGCCACCGCGCCCGCACCCAGCTCGCAGCCCAGACGCGAGCCGCGCCGGAGGACCTCGGCCGCCTCCACGGCTCCGGCGCGCAGGTCCTCGATCAGGCTCGCACGCAGGTCGTGGGCGACCTCGTCGCGGGCGTCGGTGACGGCGACCTCGGCGAGCACCGCCAGCGCCGCCGCGCGGGCGACCTCGTCGCGGTCGACGGCGGGCTGAGGTCCGGCGCCGTTCTCCGACGCCAGCACCGTCACGATCCCGATCGCCTCCTCGCCGGCGAGAACGGCAGCCTCGGCGGCCGGAGCCGCTCGGGCCGGCGGGTCGCCCTCCCCCGGTCCCTGTTCGGGCGAGGCCGCCCGCAGGCCGCGGGCGGGCAGCAGGATGGAGACCGGCGCGCCCGCCTCCTCCGCGGCGAGGTCGGCTATTCCCTGCAGCCCCTCGCCGCCGAGGACCGCGCCGAGCATGCGGGCGTGGAGGTCTCGCATCGGGCGTCCTCTCCGCGGGCGAAGCGGGGCGGCCCCCGGCCGCCCCGCTCACCCGTTTCGATCTCCGAGCCGCGCCCTAGGCCGCGACTTCGGACTCGGTGTGGGCCTGCAGCACCTCTTCGCCCTCCTCGCCGGTGCGGATGCGGATCGCCTCCTCGACCGGCAGGACGAAGATCTTGCCGTCGCCGACGTTGCCGGTCCGGGCGTGCTTGAGGATCGTCTCGACGACGAGGCCCTTGTCCTTGTCCTCGACGACGACCTCGAGCTTGATCTTCGGCCGCACGTTGACCGTCAGGGTCGAGCCGCGGTACTGCTCGACGATGCCCTTCTGGCGGCCCGAGCCCTTGGCCTCGACTGATCGACAGGGACGGGAAGCCCCTTGTCGAGCAGCTCGGTGCGAATCGGCTCGAACGCCTCGTGGCGGATGAACGCTTCGATCTTCTTCATGCGTTCCTCCTTCCTAGGACTGCGACTGGGTCGCGGTCATCTGGCTGACTGCCGGCGGCGGGAGTCGCCGCCGGAGCCGGAGCACGCCGAGCCGGGCAGCCCGGTCGAGTACTCGGGCTGCGGGAATGAACTGCTCCGGGTATCCGTACATCCCGTGCTCGGAGATGTCCAGCCCGGCCTCTTCCTCCTCCGGGGTGACCCGCAGGCCGATCGTCTTCTTGATCAGCGAAGAAGACCCCGTAGGAGACGGCGAACACGCAGGCGAACGCGACCACCACGCCGAGGGCCTGGGCCCCGAGCTGGCTGAAGTCTCCGGCACGGCTGTCGTGAGCTGTACCAGAGGCCCGGCGTCGCCGACCGCGTTGAACTCGGCCAGCCGCGGCGAGGTGAAGATGCCGCAGGAGAGGGTCCCCCAGATGCCGGCCAGGCCGTGGGCGCTAGAGCGCTCCGACCGGGTCGTCGAGGAGCTTCTCGATCGCCAGCACCCCGACGACGACGATCACGCCGCCGATCGCGCCGATGATCGGCGCCGCCCAGAACTCGACGTAGCCGGAGGGGGCGGTGATCGCGACCAGACCGGCGATCGCGCCGTTGCCGGCCATGCCGATGTCGATCGTCTTCGTCTTCAGGTACATGACCGAGACCGCGGCGAGCACGCCCGCGGCCGCGGCCAGGTTGGTGATCACGGCCACCTCGGCGAAGCGGCCGCCGATCGCGCCCAGGGTCGAGCCCGGGTTGAACCCGAACCAGCCGAGCCAGAGGATCAGCACGCCGAGGCCGACCAGCGGCATCGAGTGCCCCGGGATCGCCCGCGGCGTTGCCGTCGGCCGCGTACTTGCCCGCCCTCGGGCCGAGCAGCAGCAGCGCCGCCAGCGCACCGGTCGCGCCGATCAGGTGGACAACGGTCGAGCCGGCGAAGTCCTGCATGCCGATGCTGACCTGGAGCCAGCCGCCGCCGAAGATCCAGTGGCTGATGATCGGGTAGATCAGCGGAGCTGAAGATGATCGCGTAGATCACGTAGGCGCCGAACTTGATCCGCTCGATCGTCGTCCCCCAGACGATCGCCAGCGAGACGGCGCAGAACACGAACTGGAAGAACATGAACGCCGCCGGGCTGATGCTGTACGCCTCAACGAACGGGATGCTCGACCCGGCCTGCTCGATCGACGAGCCGACGTCGAGGAAGAACCCGTCCGTCCCCGCGATCGCGCCGAGGCCGCCGAAGGCGAGCGCGAAGCCCACCGCCCAGTAGCAGAGCGATGCGATCGAGAAGTTGACGAGGATCTTCGCCACCCCTGCGCCGACGTTCTTGGCGCGGGAGAAGCCGACTTCCAGAAGCAGGAATCCCGCCTGCATGAACATCACCAGGACGGCGGCGATCACGACCCACATCGCGTTGATGCTCGCGTCGGGCGTGTCCAGGATCGGGGTACTGCCCTGCTGCGCGAACGCAGCCCCCGGGAGTATCAGCGAGGCGGCCGCGGCGACCACGCCTGCGACCAGCAGCCTCTTCTTCATTTACGTTCCTCCTTGCCCGCCGGGCACAGCGCACCGACGGTCGCGTTTAGCCATGCGATCAAGGTAGGCGTGGCCCGGCGGGCCGTGTTTAGACCGCTGTCGAAAATGTCGGGCCGGCGGTTCTCCCGAGTGTCGGGCCAGGCACGGGTCAGGTTTGGACCGGCGGTCCAGAGGATCGGTAGCGTCAGTCGCGACGACCACGGCCAAGGAGACCCAGATGGCAGAACGATCCTTCCCCGATGCGCTCAACCAGCAGATCGCCAACGAGTTCGGCGCCTCCAACCAGTACGTCGGCGCGGCCGTCTACTACGACCAGGAGACGCTCCCCCGCCTCGCCGCCTTCTTCTACCGCCAGGCCGCCGAGGAGCGCGACCACGCGATGATGATGATCCAGTACCTGATCGACGTCGACGAGCGGGTCAGGATTCCCGAGGTCGCCGCCTCCGAAAGCCGGTACGCGGACGTGGTCGCCCCGGTGCGGATGGCGCTCGAGCAGGAAAAGCGGGTCGGCGAGGAGATCTACGCCCTCTTCGAGCTCGCCCGCGAGACCAGGGACTACCGCGGCGAGCAGTTCATGCAGTGGTTCGTCAAGGAGCAGGTCGAGGAGGTGGCGCTGATGTCCGACCTCCTCAACGTCACCGAGCGGGCTGCTGCCAACCCGCTGATGATCGAGGAGTACCTGGCCCGCGAGCAGCTCGGCGCCGAGGGCGACGACCCGACGGCGCCGCCGGTGGCGGGCGGGGGCTGAATCAGGGGCAGGGGCCGAGGCGGCCGAGCTTGCGCCGGTAGCGCACCATCGTCCGGTGGCGGAAGTCGCCGTGGGTGCGGCCCTTGAAGCGCGGGTCGAGCTCGCGGTAGAAGGGCGAGGAGAGGCTCTCGTTGTGCCCGATCACCCGGCGGGTGCCGAGGCCGAAGCGGCAGCGCAGCCAGCGGCTGAGGCGGAGGCTCGAGCGGAGCTGCCGCGCGTTGCCCATCACCTGGCCGTCGGAGTAGCCGGTGTGCTCGATCCCGACCGTGAGGTGGTTGAGCCCGACGACGTGCCGGCAGCGGGTGCCGAGGCCGACGAGCTGGAAGATGCGGCCGCGGCCGTTGATGACGAAGTGGGCGCAGACCCCGGGCAGCTCTCCGTACTCGACGTCCGGCGAGTTGGGCGCGAAGGTGTTGTAGACCGTCTGCGCCGAGTTGGTGACCGCGTAGTGCTCGACCACCTGCTCGACCCGCCGCAGGCGCCACTCGAACTCGCCGTAGTGCCGCCTCGAGTAGCCCGCCATGTCGCGCTTGCGCTTGGCGCCGTAGGGAATCGGCCAGCGGGAGATCTTCGGCCGGATCCGGTCGAGCCCGGCGGCCCGGGACTCCCCCCAGGGGTTTGGCGCCTTTTCGCCTCCATGCCGGCTCAAGGCGCCAAACCCCCTGCGGCGGAGGCCGTCGCGGGCGATGATCGCCGCGGCGCGGGCGTGGCGGCGGGCGCCCGCGGCGCCGACCCCGCCGGCGCCGAGCTCGACGACGAAGGCGGTGGTCCGTGGGAACCGGTGCTCCTGCCACGAGGTCGCGGTGCCGGTCAGCCCCTCGCCGCGGCAGCGCTCGCAGCGGCAGGCCGCTGAGCTCCGAGTAGCGGCGCTCGAGGCGGGCGTCCCCCGGCACGGCGCCAGCACCTGGCCCCATGGCTGGTGGTACCAGATCGTGACCGAGGGCCGGAGGCGGCGGATCAGGCCGCGGACCGCCCTCGACTCGGGCTCCGAGAACGGCCGCGGGCCTGCGTAGTAGCCGCTCGAGGGCGGCTCGGCGCCGCTCCAGTTGAAGCCGAAGTTGCGGTTGAGGTCGACGCCGCGCGCGATTGCGGCGGGTGCCGCGCGCCGTCCCGTCCGGGTTGACCGTGTAGACGGTCCAGAGGTCGACTCCGCGGACGTCGGCGTAGCGACGGCGCAGCCGCGCTTACAACCCGCATCCCGGCCCGCTCGTCGCCGTGGATGACGCCGACGACTAGCGCCTTGCGCCGGGCGTCGCGGTCGCCCAGCCTCAGCGCCCTGATCGCCCTGCCCCCGACCGAGTGGCCGATGAGGACCGAGTCGCGGTCGGGCAGCGCGGCGCGCAGGCGGCCCGCGTCGCCGGCGGCGGGCCCGCCGGCGCTCGCGGCGAGGAGCGCGCCGGCGGCGACGAGCGAGGCGATCAGCGGGCGGTTCACGGGCCCCTTTATCTAGAGGAAGGCGGAGCCGCGCTTGACGAGGTTGTCGTAGAGCTTCGCCTGGATCGTCTCGCGGATCTGCTCGGAGATGTCGAAGAGGAGCGCCTTGTCGTCGGCGGCCTCCGGCCCGTATTCGGAGAGGTCGACGGGCTCGCAGAACTCGATCCGCCACTTCGACGGCAGCGGGATCAGGCCGAGCGGTCCGAGCCAGGGGAAGGTCGGGGTGATCGGGGCGAAGGGCGCGCCGGCGAGGCGGGCGAGCAGCTGCGAGTCGCCGATCTTCGGGTAGATCTCCTCGGCGCCGACGACCGCCGTCGGGATGATCGGGGCGCCGGTGCGCAGCGCCACCTCGACGAAGCCGCCGCGGCCGAAGCGCTGCAGCCGGTAGCGCTCCGAGAACGCCTTGCCGGTGCCCTTGACGCCCTCGGGGAAGACCATCACCAGGTGGTCCTGCTCGAGCAGCCGGCTGGCGTTGAACGGACTGGCGGGCACCCCGCCGACCTTGCGCAGGAAGTAGGAGAGGAACGGCAGCTCGAAGGCCCAGTTGAGGACGAGCGGCGCGGGTCCAGCGCGGCAGCGGGTGCTCCTTCATGATCCCGACGCCGATCATCGTCGCGTCGAAGGGGAAGACCGAGCCCGAGTGGTTGGAGACGATCAGCCCGCGCCCGTGGGCGGGCACGTTGACCGCCCCCGTCGTCTGCACCCGCCACCAGGACGTCGTAGAGGAACTCGAAGATCGGATAGGCGGCCTCGGCGAACTCCTCGTCGAAGCCCCACTCGTCCTCGTGGTACTCGCCGGCCAGCCTGCTCGCCATGCGCTCGACCGAGTTCTGCGAGCGCCTTCGGCAGCGCGGTCGCCGCCCGCTCGGCGGCCTCGATCGGATCGAGGCCGTCGTCGATCCCGCCGCGCAGGCGCTGCACGAAGTCGGCGGCTCCGGTGGCCGCCTCGGTCGCATTCACCGGCGACCGCCGAACGGCCCGTCGGCCACGCCGACCGCGCTGGGCGACGTGGCCGGGATGGATCGAGGGGACGAGCCGGCGGCCCGCCCCGTTCTTGGCGATGAAATCGCGAACGGCGCCCTCGGCGTCGAAGGCGGGTTCGTAGCCGACCTCGCGCTTGAGCCGGGTGTTGTCGCAGCCACGGCCGTAGCGCAGCAGCCTGATCCCGTCGTTGTAGAGGTCGGCGGCGCCGAGGCTGCGGCCGAGGCGGCCGAGGACAGCGCCGGCGATCACGTGCGGGATCGGCGCCGTGGGGCGGCCGGCCAGCCGCAGGATCTTGGTCAGCGAGATCGTCCCGTCGGGCGCGACGTTGACCGGCGCCGCGGACCGGGTTGCGGGCCGCAGCCGCCAGCGCGCCGGTCGCGTCGTCGGCGTGGACCAGCTGCAGCCGCGGGTCGAAGCCGAGCTGGGTCGGAACGACCGGAAGGCTCAGGTAGCGGACCAGGGGCTGCGTCCAGCCCCGGCCCGATCTCGGGCTGGAAGCGCAGCATCGTGCA
Source organism: uncultured Actinomycetes bacterium (assembly GCA_963720015.1). GTDB lineage: Bacteria > Actinomycetota > Thermoleophilia > Solirubrobacterales > 70-9 > DATFPK01. Next base: position 295,632 of record CAVREA010000003.1, read on the forward strand.
GGTCAGCTGCGGGTGGCGGCGGGCGAAGTTGTCGAAGTAGCTCTCGAGCTCGCCGATGTCCCGCTGGAAGCGCGTCTTCAGCGGGTAGCGGCGCGCCATGTCCTCGGTGAAGAACGACGGAGCCGACCCCTCGCAGCCGTAGATCGCAGCCGAGCCGCGCGCGACCACGGCCTCGAGCCCGTCGCACTTCTCGCAGGCGGCGAGCAGCTGCAGGGTGCCGATCACGTTGATGTCGTGGAGCGCGCGGGCGGGCTTGTCGGGCTCCGGGTACCAGACGATGCCGCAGTGGACGACCACCTCGGGCTCGAGCCCGGGGAGGATCCGCGAGATCACCGGGTTGCGGATGTCGGCCTCGACGAACTCGGTGCGCTCGAGGTCGGCGGCGGGCGGGCGTGTGTCGATCCCGGCCAGGTAGGAGATGCCGGGCTCGCGCTCGAGCCGGCGCGCCAGCTCCGCGCCCCAGTGGCTCGCGACCCCGGTGATGATCACGCGGCGCCCGTCCGCGGCCACCTCTACCCCCGTGTCCCGGGGTCCGCCGCGTCGCCGGCGTCCGCTGCGGGCGCTTTCCCTGCCGCCTCGAGGGCTGCCACCCGGGCCGAGAGCTCGGCGACCCGCTGCTCGAGCTCCTTGACCTCCTCGTGGCCGGCGAGGCGCATTCCCTCGACCGCCTCGACCACGCGCGAGACCACGGTCTCGCGAGCTTCCTGCCCTCTCTGCGTGACCGCGTCACGGGCGCCCTGGCCGCGGCGGGAGACCTCGTCGAGGAGGTCCTGGGCGCGGCCCCGGGTCTCGGCGGCGGACTCCGCCGTTGCGGCGAAGGTCCGCTCGATCGCGTCACGCAGGTTCTCTGAGATCCCCTTCTCGTCCGGCATCCGCCGGAAGCTTAGACCGGCTAGGACCTGCGGGCCCGGCGGGGACGGCGGCGGGACCGGACGGGCCGCTCGACGAACTGGACGTCGGGACGAACGGCACGGGTCATTGCGAGGGTCAGCGCTCCGTTGAGCATCTCTTTCTCCTGTCGGCCGGCCGGCGCCCGGGGGCGCCGGCCGGGTGCGGTTATTTGGTTCGAAGGGGGCGGAGAACCGTGTTGCGAGTGTCCGTCCGCTTCGCACGCAGCGAGTCCCTTTGCCTGGCGCGGACAGTCGCGATGATCAGTGTCGGATGGCCCATCAGGTCACTCCTTACCGTCGAGTTCTCCTTGACAGCCACCATCGCATCCCCCCACCCGCCAGTTGGTGATGTGGCTCACAGGGCGGGGCCCGGCGGCGGTGACGTCGGTCACAGGCCTCCTCACAGGGCCGGGGCCGCTCGGCGCCGGTACCGTCAGGGTCCAATGCCGACCTTCCTCCGGCCCAGCGGCCCGATCGCCTCCCGCGCCGTCCTCACCGGCGACCCCGGCCGGGCGATGATGCTCGCCCAGGAGCTGACCGAGGGGCCGAAGATGACCAACCACGCCCGCGGGCTCTGGGGCTACACCGGGCTGGCGGCCGACGGCGAGCCCCTGACCGTCCAATCGACCGGGATCGGCGGGCCTAGCGCCGCCGCCGTCCTCGCGGAGCTCGCCGAGCTCGGTCTCGAGCGGGCGGTCCGGGTCGGCACATGCTCGGCGGAGCGGGAAGCCTCGCTGGGCGAGATCCTCGTCGTCGAGAGCGCCCACGGCATCGACGGGGTCAGCCTGGCCTACGGGCGGGAGCCGGCCCGGCCCCACGGCGACCTGCTCGAGCGGCTGCGGCGCGCGGGCCGCCCGTCGGCGATCGAGAGCGTCGACCTTCCGACCGCGCCCAGCGGTCCCGCCGTCCCCCGCGATCTGCAGACGGCCGCCTTCCTGCACGTCTCGCAGGCCGCCGGCATCGCGTCGGCGGCGCTGCTGGTGGTCAGCGAGAGCGGCGGCGAGCAGCTCGCCGAGGAGTTGCTCGAGGAGCGCTCCCGCGAGGCCGGGCGGAGCGCCGCCGAGGCCCTGACTTAACCCTCTACTAGAGGGTTAGGGTTCAGTCCTGGACGTCGAGGCGAGCCTGGTCGGCGGCCACCTCGGTGTGGCCGTCGAGCTGGCGCCGGATCATGGAGATGTCGCGGGCGACGCCGTCGATCTGCTCCTCGACCGCCTCCAGCCGCTGCGAAAGCGAGCGCAGGCGCCGCTCGAGCCGCTCGACCTCGGACGCCGAGGGCAGGTTGAGGGCCCCCATCGCCGCCTGCTGGGCGCCGATCGCCTTCTCGCGGGCGCCGAAAGCGGCCGAGAGCGCGCTGTTGAACATCGGGTTCTCGAGCAGGGCCTCGGCCAGATCGCCGATCGCCTGCTCGCCGCGCGACTGCACCCGGTCGCGGAGGCCCTCCTGCTCGAAGCTCTCGTCATCCACGCGGGCAGCCTAGCGCGACCCGGGCGCGGATGGGGGGCCGGCGAGTGGTGCCGAACCGCAGGTTAAGCCTGGGTTGCGGGGCAGATTAAGCCTGGGTTGCAGGCGTTCGGTTGTGCGTTGCAATGCCCCCCGCGACCAGTTAGCGTTGCCAAGCCTGGACCTGGGGAAGGAGCGGCATACAGGGGTACGCGGTTCCGGGTACATGTCTGGTCGCTGAGGATGAGAGAAAAGCTCGTACTTCTGGTTGCGCTGGGGTCCTTCACCGCCGTCGTGGCGGTCGGGTCCGGACTGGCGGTTGCCCAGGTGAACGTGCCGGGCACCTCGGTCGAGGTGCCGCTGCCCTGCGCCGTCGACCTCGACCCCAGCGACCCCGATTGCGACACCGTCCCGCCCCGCGCCCGAGGAGCCCGTCCCCATTCCCGAACCGGAGCCTGCGCCCGTTCCCGTCCCCGACACTCCCCGGCGGAACGGCGACAGCGAGCGGTGGCTCAGGCGGAGGTGGAGGGTCCACCGACGGCGGTGGCGGAGGCGGCGGCTCGGTCGGTGGCGGCGGCTCGGTCGGCAGCGGCGGCATCGACCAGGGCGACCCGCTCAACCCCGACGCGCCCTCCGGCGGCGTCGGCACCGGCGACGGCAACCGGACCAAGATCCACACCGACAACCCCGGCAAGCGCAAGCCGATGAAGCCCCCGCCGCCCTTCAAGGAGGACGGCTCGCCGACGATCTCCAACCCCAGTACGACCGTCGGGCTCTTCGGGCCCGCCCCGATCGGCGTCCCCAACTTCGTCATCGACTCGTTCGAGATCCCGCCCTTCCTGCTGCCGATCTACCAGGCCTGCGGGACCCAGTACGGGATCCCCTGGCAGGTCCTCGCCTCGATCAACAAGATCGAGACCGCCTTCGGCACCAACCTCAACGTCTCCTACGCCGGCGCCGTCGGCTGGATGCAGTTCATCCCCTCGACCTGGCAGGCCTACGGGGTCGACGCCAACGCCGACGGGCGCAAGGACCCCTACAACCCGGTCGACGCGATCTGCGCCGCGGCCCGCTACCTGCGCGCCGCCGGCGGCTCCGAGGACCTCTACAACGCGATCTTCGCCTACAACCACGCCGACTGGTACGTCGACGAGGTGCTCCTCTACGCCCGCTCCTACGGCAAGCTCCCCGACGATCTCGTCTCCTCGCTGACCGGGCTCACCGAGGGCGCCCACTTCCCGGTCGCCGCCGACGCGCGCTACGCCGACGACATCGGCACCCGCGAGGCGCTGAAGCGGTCGAAGCCGGGCAAGCGCGAGGTCTCCGGCAACGCCGCCGAGGTCGATCACCTCCTCCCCCTCGCGCCGCGGCATCAACATCTTCTCCCGCGCCGGCGCCCCGATCGTCGCCGTCAACGACGGCGTGATCAAGGAGATCGGTCAGAACAAGCGCTTCGGCAACTACCTCGTCCTCCAGGACGCCTACGGCAACCGCTTCACCTACGCCGAGCTCGGCGGGGTGGTCGACGTCCACCCGGTGCCCAAGCCCCGCAAGCTGACGGCCTCCGACTTCGAGCTGGTCAGCCCGCCCGAGGACAGCGCCCCCGACGGCCAGGCCGCCGACGGCAACGTCGCCAACGCCGACAAGGCCGAGGACGCCGCCGCCGAGAAGGTCGCGCGCAACGCCGCCCAGCCGATCGCCGAGGACGAGAGCGACGTTCGCAGGGCCGCCAAGACCTCCGCGGGCCCGGTCAACACCGAGGACATGCGGCCGCGCCTCTACGCGCTGCCGGAGCGCCCCGAGGTCCGCGACCGCGCCTCGCTCGGCGGGCAGCTCGACGACCTCGCCGGCCGGCGCCTGCCGGGCTACGTGACCTTCAAGAACTACTTCAACGACGTCTTCGGCTTCAACCGCAAGACGACCGAGCTGCGGCCGCTGCGCGAGGGCTCGAAGGTGATCGCCGGCACCGTGCTCGGGCGCATGGCCGCTTCGAAGGATGGCATCGCCCCGCACATGCACTTCATGATCCGCCCCTCGGGCCGCGGCGCTCCGGCGATCGACCCGAAGCCGATCCTCGACGGCTGGAAGCTGCTCGAGGCGACGGCGATCTACCGGGCCGCGGGCGAGGACCCGTTCGCCAACTCGGTCGGGGTCGGCGCGATCCTGCTGATGAGCAAGGAGCAGCTGATCAGCCGGGTGCTGTCCGACCCGCGCCTCGAGATCTATTCCTGCGGGCGCACCGACATCCGCAGCGGCCAGATCAACCGCCGCATCCTGGCCCTGCTCGAGTACCTGGCCGAGAAGGGCTTCCGCCTCACCATCACCTCGCTGACGTGCGGCCACGGGTTCCTCACCGCCTCCGGCAACGTCTCCAACCACTCCTCCGGCAACGCGGTCGACATCGCCACCATCAACGGCATCCCGGTGCTCGGCAACCAGGGACCGGGAACGCTCACCGAGGCTCTGCTCAAGACCGTGCTCGGACTGCAGGGCACGATGGTGCCCGATGAGCTGATCTCGCTCGATGGACTTCGGCGGACCGAGCTTCCCGCTCGCCGACCACGACGACCACGTCCACGTCGGCTACAGCCCCGGCTACGGCGACCAGGTCGACCAGCAGTTCGTGCAGCTGCTCAAGCCGGACCAGTGGGAGCGCCTGATCGACCGCCTCGGCGAGATCGACAACCCCGACGTCCCCGTCGGCCCCTCGAAGTTCTCGGTGCCCACGAAGCAAGCTCAGGAAAAGGGCGGCAAGGGCAAGGGCGAGGACGGCGAGCGCAAGCGCGCCTCCGACGCCCATATCGGCGAGTAGCCCCGCCCGCGATCAGGGCGGTGCCGCGGCGGGGACCAGCTGCGATCGCTGCTCCCTGAGATCGGCCGAGACCTTCACGATCGCGGCCGTCACCGGAGCCGCCAGGATCAGTCCCGCCGTCCCGAACAGGGCGCCCCCGCCGATGGTCACGACCAGGACGGCAAGCGGGTGGATGCCGAGGGCGGCGCCCATCGCGAACGGCTGCACCATCTGCTGCAGGATGCCGTTGGCGAGCAGCTGGACGACGGCCATCCCGATCGCCGCGTCGGTGCCGGCGCCGCCGAGCGCGATCAGCACCGCGAACGCGCCCGCCGTCCAGGCGCCGAGGTAGGGGACGTAGGCGGCGAAGAAGGTGATCACCGCGATCGTCCCGGCGAGCGGCACCCCGAGGAGCAGCGCCCCGATCGCGACCACGATCGCGTTGAAGGCGGCGACGATCGTCACCCCGAGGAAATAGCCGCGCAGCGCCTCGAGCATCCTCTCCATGATCGTGTGCGCCGTCGCCGGCGGAATGCCCATGTGGTGCTCGCCCCACGACCGGATCTGCGGGCCGTCCTTGAGCAGGAAGATCAGCGCGAGGGCGGTCAGCGCGAGGAAGAAGGCGAGCGACGACAGCTTCGCGATGCCGGTGGCGACGCCCGCCAGCAGGGCCGAGACCGAGTCGCTGGCGGAGGAGCTGGCGTCGTTCTTGGCGTCCTCGGCGCTGCCGGAGTCGACGCCGAGGTCGGTGAGCCAGCCGCTGACGGTGTTCTTCGCCTCGCCGAGATGTCCCTCGAGCGAGGAAGCCTGGTCGGAGATCCCGGCTATCACGGCGAAAGTGACCAGTGTCCCCAGGAGCACCACCGCCAAGAGGAGCAGCGCCGCCCCCGCGAGGCGGGGGACGCGGTGGCGTTCGAGCCGGCCAACCAGCGGCGAGGCGACCGCGGCGATCACCCCGGCGGCGATCAGGGGCATGACGATCACCTGGGTGAGGGCGAGGAACGAGATCACTCCCGCTCCGAGCAGGATCACACCTACCAGCAGCCAGGAGGTCGCTCCGGCATTGCGCAGCCACAGCGGCGCCGCGAACGGGCCACCCTCCCCGGCCGGATCGAGCGCGGTGCTGTGAGGGTCGCGGTTCATCGTGGGCCGCTGCCATCAAACCAGAGAGGCACGACGGGTCGAGAAATCACCCGCTTGCAGGGTCCTCCTGAGATGATGCTCCAAGCAATGGCGACGGAACCCGCCCCCCCGAAGCTCAGCGACGAGGACCTGCGCGAACTGGTCGCGCTGATCGATGACGCCGACAGCGTCGAGCTCAAGCTCACGGTTCCGGACGAGGACCGGCGCTCGACCGTCGCCGCCCTCGGCCTCGACCCGCTCGAAGCCCAGATCAGGCAGGTCTACTTCTTCGACACGCCCGGCCTCGAGCTCAATGCCGCCGGTGTCGTCACCCGGGCGCGGCGCTCGCAGGGCCGGGCCGACGACTCCGTGGTCAAGCTGCGACCGGTCGTGCCCGGCGAGCTGCCGGCCGAGACCCGGGCCTCGGAGCACTTCGGGGTCGAGGTCGACGCGATGCCGGGAGGATTCGTCTGCTCGGGATCATTCAAGGGCGAGACGAGCCGGGTCCTGGAGGCGGCAGCCGGGAAACGGCCCCTTCGCAAGCTCTTCTCCAAGGAGCAGCGCGCCTTCTTCGCCGCGCACGCCCCCGAGGGAATCGAGCTCGAGGACCTCAGCGTCATGGGCCCCGTGACCGTCTTCAAGCTCAAGTACCGCCCCGCCGACTTCGATCAGAAGCTGGTGGTCGAGCTCTGGTTCTATCCAGACGGCTCGCGGATCCTCGAGCTCTCGACCAAGTGCGGACCGCGCGAGGCCTTCGATGTCGCGGCCAGGACCCGCGCCTACCTGGCGGAGCGCGGCGTCAACCTGCTCGGCGAGCAGGAAACGAAGACGCGGACGGCGCTCGACTTCTTCGCCGCGGAGCTGAAGGGGTGAAGGACACCTCCGACCTGATCGGCGCCGAGCTGGCCGTCGGCCTGATGGTCTGGTTTCTCTGCGTCCTGGCCGCCTTCTTCCTCGTCGGGGTGGTCGTCGGCATCATCGTCCTGATCGGCGGTGTGGTGGCGCTGATCTTCCTCGCGGTGGGGGCGGTGCGGCGGTCCGAGACCGGGCCGGACGACGATCCCGGAGGCCCGCAGAGGCGGTGATCATCGCCTCCCACCGCAGGCACCTCGCGGTGCTCTCGCGGTTCGAGCAGGCACGGAGCGGCGTCTGGTGGGCGCCGGCCTACCGGTCGTGGTGGATCGGCGTCCTGTTCGCGATCGGCTCGCTGTGCTTCCTGGTCGGTCCCGCCCCCGGCTTCGTCCAACTCGTCGGCAGCGACGCCGACGGGATCGTCTTCTTCGTCGGTTCGATCTTCTTCACCACGGCCGCTCTGCTCGAGGTCCTCCAGTCCCGCGGGGGCACCGACTGGTCGGCGACCCTGATCCAACTGGTCGGCACCGTGTTCTTCAACATCAGCACCTACGAGGCGATGCAGGACGCGCTGAGCACCTCCGAGACCAATCGTCTCGTCTGGGCGCCGGACGCTCTCGGCTCGGTCTGCTTCCTGGTCTCGGGCCTCCTTGCCTACGCCGAGGTCCAGCGGGGTCACGGCTTCCGGCCGCAGCAGACCCTCGAGTGGCGGATCGCTGCCATCAACCTCGCCGGTTGCGTCCTTTTCGGCATCTCCGCGATCGCCTCCTACGTCGTTCCCGACACCGGTTCCGTCGTCGACCTGGCCGCCGCCAACGTGACCACGGCGCTCGGCGCCCTTTGCTTCCTCGTCGGCGCCCTTCTGCTGCTGCCGGCGAGCGCCGCCGTCCGGCCCAGAGCGCAAGAGGGACTCGGCCGCGACAACCGTGCTTGAGGCTGAAAGGATGCGGGGACCGGCGCGGCACGCGCCGGTCCCGGTCCACGGCCGGAGGATCCCAGGCAAGGAGCGCAATGATGGCCAATCCTGACCCCGCCGCCGACTCGCACGCCGCGACCTTCGGCAACCGCTTCCTCACCGAGGAAGTGCCGACCAGGGAGTTCCCCGAGTCGGGGATGAGCGCCCTCGACGCGATGCGCCTGGTCGGCGAGGAGCTCGTCCTCGACGGGATCCCGGCGCGCAACCTGGCCACCTTCGTGACGACCTGGATGGAGCCGGAGGCGCAGCGGATCATCGCGGAGAACCTGCACCGCAACTTCATCGACCACGCCGAGTACCCGCAGACCGCCGAGATCGAGCAGCGCTGCATCCGCATGCTCGCCGACCTCTACCACGCGCCCGGTGAGACCACCGGAGCCCGGACCCAGGGCTCATCGGAGGCGATCATGCTGGGCGCGCTATCGCTGAAATGGAAGTGGCGCCAGCGCCGCGAGGCCGACGGCAAGCCCACAGACCGGCCCAACCTGGTCTTCGGCGGGGACGTGCACGTCGTCTGGGAGAAGTTCTGCCGCTACTTCGACGTCGAGCCGCGGATCGTCCCGCTGCAGGAGGGCAAGTACGTGATCGGCCCGGAGGACGTCGAGCCCCACGTCGACGAGAACACGATCGGGGTCGCGGCCGTCCTCGGCACGACCTTCACCGGTCACAAGGACGACATCACCGGGATCAACGACCTCCTCGTCGGCATCAGGAACGACCGCGGCCTCGACGTCCCGCTCCACGTCGACGCCGCCAGCGGCGGCTTCGTCTGGCCGTTCCTCTATCCGCACTCCGAGTGGGACTTCCGCCTCGAGCAGGTCCGCTCGATCAACGTCTCCGGCCACAAGTTCGGGCTCGTCTATCCCGGCATCGGCTGGCTGATCTTCCGCGAGACCGCCGACCTCGCGGAGGATCTCGTCTTCTACGAGAACTACCTGGGGAAGACCGACGCGACCTTCACCCTCAACTTCTCGACCGGGGCCGCGATGGTGCTGGCGCAGTACTACAACCTCGTCCGCCTCGGCCGCGAGGGCTACACCTACGTCATGGAGATCATGCAGAAGAACGCCGGCGCGCTGGCCGCCGAACTGCGCGCGATCGGCGAGTTCGAGCTGATCGGCGAGGGTGAGGAGCAGCTGCCGCTGGTCGCCTTCAAGCTCGCCGGCGAGCACGACTACGACGAGTTCGACATCGCCTGGCAGCTCTCCGCCGAGCGCGGCTGGATGGTTCCCGCCTACACCCTTCCCCCGAACGCGGAGAAGGTGAAGATCATGCGGGCCCTGGTCAAGGAGACCCTCAGCCGCGAGCACGTCGACACCCTCTCGGCCGACATCGCCCAGGCCTGCAAGACGCTCGCCGAGAAGGGCGGCGCCCATGAGCACGAGCGCCGCCGGGTGAAGACCGGCACCGGATACTGAGCTGATCCGGGAGCCCGCTGATGGCGGCCCTCCTCGCGCTCGTCTGGCTGCTCGGGACGTTGATCCTTCTGCCGGAGCCGTGATCATCACCCTCGCCAACCGCTCCGCCGAGCAACCGGGTGCCCCGTGAACCTCGACGTCCTCGTCCTCGGCATCGCCAACGCCGTTCGCCCGACGGCGCTCGCCGTCACCTACGCGCTGCTCTCCACGGCCCGGCCGCTGCGATTGCTCGCCGCCTACGTCGCCGCCGGCCTTTCCTTCAGCCTGGCGACGGGGATCGTCGTCGTCGCCGTCATGCACGGCGCCGAGATCCGCAGCGGGACTTCGACCTTCGACGCGGTCGTCGACCTGCTCGCCGGGGTTGCGATGCTCGGCTTCGCCGCCGGGCTGTTCGCGGGCCGGCTGCAGCCGGGGCAGCGGTCAGACTCCGGCACGTCGTGGGCCACGCGTCGGCTGCGCAACCCGTCTCTCAAGGTCGCCGCGGCGGCCGGCGTCAGCACGCACCTCCCGGGGCTCTTCTACCTGGTGGCGCTCAACGCGATCGCCGCCGAGGATCCCTCCATCGCCCGGGGCGTGATCCAGGTGGTCGTCTTCAACGCCCTCTGGTGGAGCCTGCCGATCGCCTCGCTCATCCTCTCCGTGGCTCGGCCCGAGCGGACCCGCGAGGCCCTCGGGGAAGTCAATGCCTGGGCCCGCCGCAACCAGCAGACGATCATGGTGGTGCTGTTCGCGGCCGTCGGCCTCTACCTGATGACCAGGGGAACGGTCGAGCTGCTCGGTTGAGCCCGCGATGATCGACGTCGACGCAACCTCCTTCTTCGTCATCATCGCCACTGCGGCTGTCGCGGCGATCAGCGTCGTCGTCATACCCAAGCGCTTCGCCCCGCCGGTCGTGGTCGTCGAGCTGCTGCTCGGCATCGTCATCGGCCCCGAGGTGCTCGGGCTGGCGGAGAGCGACGACTTCATCGAGTTCTTCTCGAACCTGGGCCTCGGCATGCTCTTCTTCTTCGCCGGCTACGAGATCGACTTCGAGAGGATCCGCGGCAGGCCGCTCAACCTGGCTGCCTGGGGGTGGCTGCTCTCCCTCGCGCTCGCCTACGGGATCGGCGGAGCGCTGGCCGCGGCCGGCGTCGTCGTCTCCTTCCTCTACACCGGCTCGGCGCTCGCCACGACCGCGATCGGAACTCTGATCCCGGTCCTCCGCGACGCCGGCGAGCTGCGCACCCGCTTCGGCACCTATCTGCTCGCCGCGGGCGGCGCCGGCGAGTTCGGCCCGATCCTGCTGATCACCCTCGTCCTCTCCACCACCCAGCCGCTCCACGACGCGGCGATCCTGATCGCGTTCATCGCGATTGCGCTCCTGCTCGGGCTCGCCTCGGTGAAGCTCGCCTGGCGCGGGTTCGGTGCGCTCGAGCGCACCCTCGAGGCGAGCAGCCAGCTGGCCGTGCGGGTGACCGTGCTGATGGTCTTCGGCCTGCTCGCGCTGGCCAGCGACCTCGGCCTCGAAATCCTGCTCGGCGGCTTCGTCGCTGGAATGATCATCCGGGCGGCACTGCGAGGCCGCGAGCTCGAGGCGTTCGAGTCGAAGCTGACCGCGGTCGGCTTCGGCTTCCTCATCCCCTTCTTCTTCGTCACCAGCGGGATCGCGTTCGACGTCGCCGCCCTCGGCTCGGCCGGGGCGCTGGCGAAGTTGGCCCTCTTCCTCGCCCTCTTCCTCGTCGTCCGCGGCGTCCCGGCACTGCTCCTCTACCGCGGCGCGCTCGACCTGCGCGATCGGGTCGCGCTCGCGTTCTTCTGCGCCACCGAGCTGCCCCTGGTCGTCGCGATCACGACGATCGCGGTCGAGAACGGCCACATGCGCAGCTCGACCTCCGCCGGGCTCGTCGGCGCAGCGATCCTCTCGACCCTGATCTATCCCTTCGTCGGGCTCGCGCTGCGCAAGAACGCGCCCGACCGCGAGCCCGATACCGGTCCCCCGGCCGCGCCCGAGCCGCCCGCCCCCGCCACCTAGCGCCCCACGCCCCAGCACCCCCTCCCCGCCGAGTGTGCAGTAGCGGTCGCTCCGGCGACGTCAGATGCACACTCGGCGGTTCAGGCGCCTGGCCCCGGCCCCGGCTGCCTCGGCGACTTCGGCGATCGCGGCCCGCTCGGCCTCGCTGGTGGCGTCGCCCTCGCCCTCGTCCTTGGCCGCGGCGACCCGCTCGACGAGAGCGACGATGAAGCCCCGGTAGTCGGCCAGCTCCTCCGGCGAGGCCTTCGCCTCGACCAGGGCGACCGCCTCGCGGACGATGCCGAGGTTGTGCTGCTTGAGCTCGTCGGCCGAGTGGTGGCGGGTACGGTCGACCTTCGGCTTGGTCGAGGCGACCTCGTCGAGCAGCTCGGACTCGCCGTGCTGCTGGCGCGCCTCGGTGTAGGCCTTCGCCATCGAGAACGACTCCCGGAACGTGCCGCCGCGCTGTGCCGTCGAGACGAGCAACCCGGCCGCCGGAGGCGCCTCCAGGATCGTCTCCCACTCCTGCTCGGTGAAGTCGGCCTTGGTTGTCATTCGCGATCTCCTCTTGGTCGGGGCCAACGAGGGTAGCCTGGCGGCACCCTGAGCCAGCTCTTCGGATTCGTCCAGTTCGAGTACCCCGGGACCGTCGGTCTACCCGACGGCCGCTACCTGGCGCGCGAACGGGCGGACGGCGAGGACCCCGAGGCCGGCGGGGAGCAGGTGCTCGTGATCAGGACGCTGGAGGCCCCGCGGCCCGGCCGGCGCCGGCGCCAGCGACCCCGGGACGCCGACTCGGAGGCCCGCCCCGCAACGCTCCCGCTGACCCGCACCACCGCGATCCGCGCCCATGAGCCGTTCGCCGGCGAGGACGAGGCGTCGCGCTGGCTCGACGAGGCCTGCGAGGCCGAGGACACCTACGACGTCCTGATCGAGGAGGGAATCGGGCTCCTCAACCGGGCGCTGCACGCGAACGGCGTGGCCGCCGGCGATCCCTACCAGCCCGAGCTCACGCCAGAGCGCGCCGCCGTCGTCCGCATCGGCTACGGCAACGGCGACCAGGTCGCCGACGGCCGCTTCGCCGCGGCTCGCGAGATCGACATGAGCGGCGGCCTCGCCAACCGGCGCCGGATCGGCGATCTGCGCCCGCAGGAGCGGCTCGCCGCCGTCCTCGGCGGCCGCGAGACCCTCGACGTCTGCGAGACGATGATCCTGCGCGCCCGCGCCGACCTCGACGGCGGCCGCATGCGGGAGGCGGCGCTGCAGCTGCGCGTCGGGCTCGAGGCCCTGCTGGTCGAGCTGCGCGGCGCCCTCAGCGATCCGGGCCACCACGAGGACATGGCGATCCTCGACGAGCGCCGAGGCCAGGCCGGAGATGCGGCCAACGCCGCCCTGCGCGGCCGGCTCGGCGCCGAGGACGCCCGCAACGTCGCCGAGCTGGTCGCGATCGCCGAGCGCGTCCTCCGCCGCCGCCGCGTGCTCAGCGCCTAGGCGGCTTCGGCCCGCAGCAGAGCGAGGTCGGGAAGGGTGCGGAACCGCTTCCGCCGCGCCGGGCCGAACCCCGCGTCGCGCAGCCAGCCGGAGACCTCCTCTGTGGAGTAGGTCTCGGCGCCCGAGGTGAGGTGGAAGAAGAGGCCCAGGATGGCACCGGAGTCGGGGCGCTCATCCGACTTGCGCCGGTAGAGATCGAGCACGCACAGCGGGGCGCCCGGGCGGAGCGCCTCCCGCATCCGCGAGAAGATGCGCCGCGCCTCGTCAGGCGAGAGGTGGTGGACGATGTTGAAGAGGAGGCCGCCGTCGTGGGGACCGCCGAGGTCGGCCTCGAACATGTCGCCGTCGACGTGGCGGACGCGGTCGCTCATCCCCTCCTCGGCGACGATCTCGCGGCCGACCGCAGCGCTGCCGGGCAGATCGACGATCGTCGCTCTGAGCCCCTCGTGCCGGCGGCAGAGCGCCATCGAGAACTCGCCGTGGGCGCCTGCGACGTCGAGCAGCGAGGCCGCCCCCTTCGCCATGCCGACCGCCCTTGCCACCTCGGCGCTCGAGAGCCGGGCCAGCTCGAACTGGCCGCGGATGTAGGAGCGCCAGTAGGGATCGTCGGCCGGGCGGTCGTGGAGATCGACCGAGTGGCCCGCGCGGACGAGATCCTCCAGACCTCCCCACCACTCCCAGTAGTGGTGGTTGTCGGCGATGAAATCGCCGACGTAGCGGTCCGAGCCGGGGTCGAGCCAGCGCTTGGCCCGCGAGCTCATCCGGTAGCGCCCGCCGCGGTCCAGCTCGAGGTGACCGAGCGAGGCGATCACGTCGAGCAGCAGCTCGGCCGCCGGCGGGCTCAGCTCGAGATCGGTCGCCAGCTCGGCCGCCGTCCGCGGGCGCTCCGCCAGCGCGGCGAGCATCCCGGTCCGGACTGCCACCTGCAGCGCCCGGGCCATCGCCGGACCGTAGAAGGACTCCCCCACCGGCACCGGCGCCAGGTTGGCGAGCAGCGCGAACCGCTCCGTGAGGTTGGTCGGGCGCGCCTCGATCCGCATCGGGCCGCACGCTATCGCGGTCCCGGAGCGGACGGATGGTCGAGGAATCGGGCCTCGATGAGAAATGTCTCATCGGCCCTTCATCAACCTCTCAGCGCGCCTGCCGATCATCAACAGGGACGAATCGCCGGCCGCTGGGAGGTCCGGCGCGATAAAGGAGAGTCAGATGGAGTACGAACGCCAGATGGGCCCGGAGCTCGAATCGACCGAGCTCGGCAACCGGCTCAGCATCGCCCTGTTCGCGCTGCTGGTCGGAGCCTTCATGCTGAGCTGTGCCACGGTCTTCCTCTCGACCGCGGGCGCCGACGATCGGGTCGCCGCCAACCGCGACGACGGCGGTCAGCACGCGACCGCGACCGTCAGCGACGACGACGATGACGACGACGGCGACAACCCGAACACGGTCACCGCGCGCGGCGGCGGCGACGACGACGACACCAGCGCGCAGACGTTCACCCGCGCCACGGCCACCGGCCTCGGCAACGGCGACCGCGACGACACCAGCGGCCAGACGTTCACCGCCGCCACGGCGACCCAGAACGGCAACGGCGACCGCGACGACACCAGCGGCCAGACGTTCACCGCCGCCACGGCGACCGGCCGCGGCAACGGCGACCGCGACGACACCAGCGGCGCGACGTTCACCCGCGCCACGGCCACCGGCCTCGGCAACGGCGACCGTGACGACACCAGCGGCGCGACGTTCACCGCCGGCACCGCCACCCAGAACGGCAATGGCGACGCCGACGACACCAGCGGCCAGACGTTCACCGCCGCCACCAACACCGGCGACGCCGACGACACCAGTGATCAGACGAACACCGTTGACACGGCCACCGGCCAGGGCAACGGCGATCCCGACGACACCAGCGACGCCACCAACACCGGCAACAGCGGCCCGGGCAGCAACTGAGCCGGATGCTCGGTCTGCCCAGATCCGACCGGAAGGCGCCGGCTCCCCCCGCGGAGCCGGCGCCGCCGGCCGTTCTCGAGGCCGTGCCTGACCAGCCCAAGCTCGCCGGCTGGGAGCTTCACAACGGCGACGAGATCGTCCCCGGCCGCCACGCGCTCAAGCGCCTCGGCGGCGGTCACCGCTACGAGGCCTACCTCGCCTGGGACGAGCGGTTGCACTCGCTCGTCGTGATCAAGATGGTGCGGCCCAACCTGGTCGAGGACGAGCACACTCTCAGGGGCCTGGCCGAGGAGGGGGCGATGGGCTTCCGCCTCAACCACCCCGTCCTCCTGCGCGCCTTCGACCTGGTGCCCGACGGCCCCCGTCCCCATCTGGTGCTCGAGCATCTCGAGGGGCCGCGACTCTCGACCCTGGTGCGCCGCTACGGCGCCCTCCCCCCCGAGCAGCTGATCCCGCTCGGCCTCCAGCTCAGCTCCGCGCTGCACTACATGCACGCCGAGCGTGTGGTCCACCTCGACGTCAAGCCCTCGAACGTGATCATGGCCGCGCCTCCGCGCCTGATCGACCTCAGCGTGACCATGGACTTCCACGCCGCGGCCCGGCTCGACTACCCGCTCGGGACGGCCGCCTACATGGCTCCCGAGCAGTGCGACCCGATTGGGCTCGGGCCCGTCGGACCCGCCGCCGACGTCTTCGCCCTCGGCGTCACCCTGGCGCAGGCCGCCGGCGGCGAGCGCCCCTTCTCGGAGCCGGGGCCCGACGACGCGCCCCCCGACGAGCGCTGGCCGCAGTTGGTCGAGAACCCGAAGATCCCCGACTCGGTGCCCGGCTGGCTCGCCGAGCTGCTCACCGACTGCATGGCGCCGGACGCCGAGCTGCGCCCGGCCCCGGCCCAGGTGGTCGAGGTGCTCGAGCCGCAGATGGACGCTCTGCCGAAGCCGCGGATCGCGAAGCTCAAGCCGCGGCTGACCCGCTAGGCCGCCGCGGCTTCCTCCGGCATCCGGTAGCCCATCCCGCGCAGCGTCTCGATCGCCCCCTCGCCGAGCTTGCGGCGCAGGTAGCCGATGTAGACGTCGACCACGTTCGAGCCGGGGTCGTGGTCGTAGCCCCAGACGTGGGAGAGCAGCTGCTCGCGGGTCAGGACCTGGCCGGGATGGCGCATGAAGGTCTCGAGCATGGCGAACTCGCGGGCTGTCAGCTCGACCCGGCGACCGGCGACGGCGGCGCTGCGGGTGCGCAGGTCGAGGTCGACCCCTCCGACGCTCAGCATCGTCACCTCGGCGGTTCCGCCCTGGCGCAGCCGCGCCCGCACCCTGGCCAGCAGCTCCTCGAAGCGGAACGGCTTGGTCACGTAGTCGTCGGCGCCGCGGTCGAGCCCGGTGACCTTGTCGGCGGTGTCGTCGCGGGCGGTGAGGATGATCACCGGCACCCGGTGGCCGGCGTCGCGGACCAGCCGCAGCACGTCGAGGCCGTCGATGTCCGGCAGGCCGAGGTCGAGGATCATCAGGTCGAACTCGGCCCCGGCGGCCGCGGCGATCGCCGCGGCTCCGTTCTCGGCGACCGTCACCGTGAACCCGTTCGAGCGCAGGCCCTTCTCGAGAAAGGAGGCGAGCCGCGGCTCGTCCTCGACGACCAGGATCCGGTTCATCTCACCATCCTGAAGCCATCGCTCAGGCGACCGCCTCCACCGGCGGCGGCAGGGGAGCGCGGCCGGCGGGGATCACGATCGTGAACTTCGCTCCGCGGCCCGGCTCCGAGCTCACCTCGACCCGGCCGCCGTGGGCCTCGGCGATCGCGCGCACGATCGCCAGCCCGAGACCCGTCCCCTCGTAGCGGGCTCCGCCACGGCCGCGCGCGAAGCGGTCGAAGAGGGTCCGCTGCTCGGCGTCGCTGAGGCCGGGGCCGTCGTCGGCGACCCAGAATCTGGCCTCGCCTTCCTCGAGCTCCGAGCCGATCTCGATCCGCCCCCCGGGGCCGGTCTGCTTGACGGCGTTGTCGGCAAGGTTGACCAGCGCCTGGGTGAGGCGCTGGGGATCGGCGGTGATCGTCGCCTCGCTGCGGATGTCGAGCGTCCAGCTGCGCTCGCCCAGCGATGTCGACTTGGACAGGATCGCTCCGGTGAGCTCGGCGACGTCGATCGGCTCGGGGCGCAGGAAGTCCGGCCGCTCGGAGCGGGCCAGGGTGACCAGGTCGTCGACCAGCCGCCCCATCCTGTCGAGCTCGTCGGTGACCAGCTCGACCGTCTCGGCCCGCTCGACCGGGTCGTCGCCCATCACCTCGAGGTGGCCGCGCGCGATCGTGATCGGGGTGCGGAGCTCATGGCTGACGTCGCGGATCAGCTCGCGCTGGCTGCCGAAGGCGGCCTCGAGCCGGTCGAGCATGCCGTTGAAGGTTCGCCCCAGCTCGGCCAGCTCGTCCTCGCCGCGCACCTCGATGCGGCGGGTCAGGTCGGTCTCCTCGATCGCGGTCGCCGTCTCGGTCAGCTCCCGCAGCGGCGCGAGCACGCGCCCGGCGGCCAGGTAAGCCACCAGCGACCCGATCAGGACGACGACCGCCCCCACGATCCCCGCCACGGTGACGGCGTCGTCGACCTCGGCGCGGTCCTCGGCGATCGAGTAGGCGGCGACGAAGGTCCCCTGTGCCGGCGCCTCCAGTGAGTTCACCGGCACCGCCAGGTAGCGGACCGGCCCGTCCGCGGTCTCGACCGTCCCCGAGAGCGGCCGCTCGGTGTTCGCGAGTCGTCGGACCAGGCCGGCGTTCGCGCTCAGCAGCGGGCTCGGCAGGCGCTCCGGCTCGCGCCGGTAGAAGCGGCCGCCGGCGAAGGTGATCAGCTGCTCGTCGCTGGCCGGGACGTTGCGGGCCAGGAAGAGGTCGAAGAGGGGCTTGACCCGGGGGCCGAACGGCCGCCCGGTCTGCGGGTCGGTGCCGCCGGCAAGGATGTCGAACTCGCGCACCTCCTGGGTGAGGCGCTCGTCGATCTGCGAGTCGAGCCGGACGAGCAGGATCTGGCGGACGGTGACGACGGTGACGGCGATCCCGAGCAGGAGCAGGGCCACCGCGTAGACCAGGATCCGCGCCCTGACCCCCCGGGCGGCCCGCAGCGGGCCGAAACGGGAGGCCGAGCGCCTCCCCTCAGCCTCGGTCAACCGCCATCTGGCTCATCCAGCTCGATTCTGCCCGAGCCGCTGCCGGAGCTGGAGGAGCCGGTGCCGCTGTTGTCGTCGATGGGATCCTCGATCTCGGGGAGATCGTCGCCGCCGCCGGGTCCCGAGTTGGGGCTGCCGGGGCCGGAGTGGTCGGCGTCGTCGTCGGGAGGCTCGGGGGCCGCGGGGGGATCGTCGGGCTCGTCGGCCGGGTCGTCGTCCCCGCCCGTCGCCGTCGAGCCCGGGCCGGAGTTGATGCTCGGGCCCGAATCGTCGCCGGAGGCGGTGTCGCCGCCCCGGTCCTCGCCACCGTTGTCGCCGCCGCCGTCGGGGCCGCCGTCTTCGCCCGGGCCCCCGCCGCCGTTGCCGTCGCCGGGCTCGCCCTCTCCCGAGCTCTCGTCGCTGCCTTCTCCCGGCGAGTCCGCGGGGTCGTCGCCCCCCTCGGCCCCGATCCGCTCGAAGACCTGCTGGGTGGGCGCCTCGCCGAAGACCACCGGGTCAACCTGGTCGGCGGCCTCCTTGGCGAAGATCGAGGGGAGCGCGACGATGAAGCCGACGGCGAGAACCGCCGCCGCGATTCCGATGTTCCTCGGGCTCACAGCCCGATTCTGACGCTCTCAGATGAAGCGAGGATGAGAAACCCCCGCGCGCTGCCCGGTTGCCGCGGCTAGTCCCCGTGCCCGAGCCCGCCGAGCGGGCCGCCGCCCTCGGGGTGCGGGTTGCCGGTCGGAAGCGACGGTGTATGCGGGTCGCCGGTCGGGAGCGACGGTGTATGCGGGTTGCCGTGACCGTACGGAGGGCCGCTGACCGGGGTCTCGAGGCTGGGGGTTGCTGTGGGCAATCCACCACCGCCGCCGCCACCGCCACCGCCGCCGCTTCCGCCGGAGGGATGCTCGCCGCCGGGCGAGCCGCCCGGGTGAGGGTTGCCGTGGCCGGGCGTGGGGTGGACGCCGCCCGAGGGGACCGCGGTCGGCCCCTGCGGCCCGTGCTGTCCGCCGCCGGAGGAGCCCGGGGCCGTCGCGTGGGCGGCGGCGAGGACCACGGAGCCGTGGGAGCCGCCGCCGATCTGGCCCAGACCGTCCGCGCGGCGGATGCCGGCATAGAACGCGACGGGGAAGCCATCGAGCCGGGAGAGGGCGACGGTCTTGTTGAAGGCCGCGGGGAAGCCCCCGATCCGGTCCCGGGGCGCCGGATGCGACTGCACGGTCTTCGAGATCGAGCCCGTCGGCACGCCCCAGGAGACGACCGGCTCCGCCTTCTTCGGCGCGACGCTGGGCCGGCCGAGAACGACCGCGGCGGCGAGAACGGCAGCCGTGCTTCCGATGATCCTCGAATTCATCCGCGGCATCATGGCGAACCGGGCGGACCGGTAAATGGCGCCGGGCCCCTGCGGGCCCCGGATCGCCTCAGCCGAGGGCCCAATTTGCGGGAGAAGTCCGCGGGTCCTAGTCGAGTCCCAGCAGCGGCGCCAGCGCCGGGTCGGCGAGCGAGGCGGCCAGGTGGTGGGCCTCGTCGAGGTCGATCCCCGCCAGCGAGGGGATGCCGACCACCGTCATGCCGGCGCCGACGGCGGCGGCGACCCCGGTCGGGCGAGTCCTCGAGCGCGATCGCCTCGGCCGGCTCGACGCCGAGGCGGCGGCAGACCTCGAGGTAGGGGTCGGGCGCCGGCTTCGGCGCCGCCACCTCGTGAGCGGAGAGCACCTCGTGGAAGGCGCCGCCGAGGCCGGTGATCGTCAGCGAGCGCTCGATGAAGACGCGCGGCGAGTTGGAGACGAGGCCGATCCGCATCTCGCGCTCGCCGAGCGCGGCGAGCAGCTCGGTGGCGCCGGGCATCGGATCGACCCCGCGCTCGAGCTCCGCCAGCACCAGCTCGTTCAGCTCCTCGATGATCTCGGCGGCGCGGCCGGGCTCGCCGAGGCGGCGCTCGAGGATGCCGCCTGCGATCTCGGCCGAGGTCCCGACCAGCTCCTGCTTGTTGGCGAGGGTGAAGTCGAGGTCGCGACGCACGAACAGCACCTCCTCGGCGCGGGTCCAGACGGACTCGGTGTCGAGGAGGAGGCCGTCGTTGTCGAAGACCACCGCTGCGGGGCCGGGCATCGGAGGAGGCTAGCCGCCGATCTCTGCGCCCGCGCCGAAGCCGGGGTCGGCGGCAGCGGCGAGCGCGTCCTCCCACTCGGGGAAGGCGCGGAAGCGGATCAGGAGGCCGTCGCGGCCCGCGTAGACCTGGCAGATCTCGAGGTCCACCGGTATCCCCTGGCGGCCGTGCGCCTTGAACTTGACCCGGATCGCGAGCTGCTCGGGCAGCGGCTCGGCCGCCTCCAGCACCTCGATCGAGATGTCCTCCCAGGCGGCCGCGAACTCGGTCACGAACTCGCGCACCCCCTCCCGGCCGTGGTAGACGTCGTCGAACCCCGGGAAGTAACCCGTCGTCTCCCAGACGATCTCGGGATGGACGAACGCGACGGTTCCCTCGACGTCGCCACGGTTCCAGGCCTCGATCCCCTCGAACACCACCTCGCGGAAGGCCATCGCGCGTCTCAGCCGAGCGCGGCCATCACCGCGCCGAGGTCCTCGACGACGTCGCCGCCCAGGCGCACCTCGGCCTCGCGGTCATACGGGGTGTCGGACTGGGTGACGATCGCCAGCGCGCCGCCCGACTCGAGGCAGATCGCGGGGAGGCCGGCGACCGGGTAGACCTCGAGCGAGGAGCCGACGCAGAGCATCAGGTCGGCCCGCTCGGCCATCTCCTGGGCCTCCCGCATCGCCTGCTCGGGAAGCAGCTCGCCGAAGAGGACGACGTCGGGCTTGACCGCGCCGCAGCAGAGCCGGCACTCGGCGACGCCGTCGACGAAGAGGCCCTCGACGTCCTCGAGCCGGAAGCTGGCGCCGCAGACCTGGCAGGAGGAGGTCTCGATCGAGCCGTGGACCTCGATCACCCGCTCCGACCCCGCCGCCCGGTGGAGGCGGTCGATGTTCTGCGTGATCACGCCCTCGATCAGCCCGCGCCGCTCGAGCTCGGCGAGCGCCTCGTGGGCCGGGTTGGGGCGCTTGTCGCCGAGCGTCTCGAAGCGCGGCCGGTAGTACTCCCAGAAGGCCTTCGGATCGCGGCGGAAGGCGTCGATGTGGGCGACCTTCATCGGGTCCACCTTGGTCCAGAGCCCGGTGCCGGGCGAGCGGAAGTCCGGAATCCCCGAGGGCACGCTGATGCCGGCGCCGGTGAGGGCGACGGTGCAGCTCGAATCGCTGATCAGCTCGGCAAGGCGCTCGGCGCCCGAGGCCTTGACCGGGGTCTCGGATCCCACGCGGGGATCATGCCATCGCGGCGGCCTGCGGGGACGGCGGCTGGTCGATCCGGGCACTCGTCCGATCGTCCGCGCCCCATGGGCGGCCGCCGCTGGATCGGCTACTTTCGGGGCTCAACGAGCCACGGAAGGGAATCCGCCTTGCTGAAGCCGCGCCGGCCCTCACCCGCGATGATCGTCGCCCTGATCGCGCTGCTCGCCGCCCTCGGGGGCAGCGCCTACGCGGCGAAGACGTTTGCGCCGAAGAACTCGGTCAACAGCCGCAGCGTCGTCAACTCCTCGCTGCTGAACAAGGACGTCAAGAAGGACACGCTGACCGGGGCCAGGATCAGGGAGGGCTCGCTCGGCCCGGTGCCGAGCGCCAACACCGTCAACGGCGCCCGGCTCGCGCCGATCCACCACGTCTCCGGCGACTCGACCGGCTTCACCGTGGTCCAGCTCAACACGTTCGTGCTGCGGGCATCGTGCGCGGGCGGGGCCGAGAGCCTGATCGCCGACACCACGGCCTAGCGGCGGCGAGATCTCCTCGATCTCGACCGACGCCGACAACGGCTCCACCTTCAACACCCAGGACGACGACTTCGAGCCCTCCGACGACCTCGACCTGACGATCGGGACCTCCTCGGACCGGATCTACGACATCCACTACAGCGGCGACGGCGGCCAGAGCGTCACCGTCAGCGTCGTCACCGAGGACGACCTCAGCGGCGGCGACTGCGTGATCACCGGCTACGCGATCGGCAGCAAGTAAAGGACCCCTTGATTCCGGCCCCGCCCCGGGCGTAGGCTGGCCTCAACCACGGGCGGGGAGCAAAGGAGTCGATATGGCCGATGCAGGCTTGTTCATCGGATGGGGGCAGGTGGTACGCGGCCG
This sequence comes from uncultured Actinomycetes bacterium, assembly GCA_963720015.1. Classification (GTDB taxonomy): domain Bacteria; phylum Actinomycetota; class Thermoleophilia; order Solirubrobacterales; family 70-9; genus DATFPK01. The sequence goes on from CAVREA010000003.1 coordinate 317,874, forward strand.
CGAGCAGCGCGCCGTTGAGGTCTTCAACGAGAGCGTCGCGTACTGGGGCGGGCTCCAGGGCGACGGCAAGATCGAGAGCTTCGAGGTCGCCTTCCTGCTGCCGCACGGCGGCGACCTGGCTGGATTCGTGTTGATCAGGGGCAGCGAGGAGCAGATGAATGCCCTCCGGGTCGACGACGAGTTCGGCCGCCAGATCACCCGGGTCGATCTGATCGTCGAATCGCTCGGCGTCGTCGACGCCGCCCTCGAAGGCGGCATCCAACGCGGCATGGAGATCTACACCAACGAGATCGGCTCCCTCTAGGGCGCCGCCCACCCTCCCTGCCGAGGGCTCGATTTGCCGCGTCAACCGCGGGTTTTCGAGCCCTCGGCGCGGGAGCGGGGCTCGAGGACGACGAGGGGGATCTCGCGGTCGGTGCGCCGCTGGTAGGTCGAGTAGCCGGAGTAGGTCTCGACCGCCTTGCGCCAGAGGCGCGGCCGCTCCTCGGGCCGCGCCGGCCGCGCGTGCACCCGGCGGCGCTCGGTGCCGATCTGCACCTCCGTGTCGGGGTGCGCCATCAGGTTGTGGAACCAGGCGGGGTTGCGCGGGTGCCCGCCCTTGGAGGCGATCAGGATCACGTCGTCGCCGTCGCGGGCGTAGACGAGCGGGCTGGTCCGCGCCCGGCCGCTCTTCGCCCCGACGTGGTCGAGCAGCAGCATCGGGGGTGTCCCCGGAAAGCGGTGCCCGAGCCGCCCGCCGCTCCACTTGTAGAGCGCGGTGTGGCCGGCCATCAGCCGGCGCAGGACCGGCCAGGAGCGGTCGGCGAGGTCGAGGTAGGAGGCCACGGCCCTACTTGCCGCTCCACCTCGGCGTGCGCTTGCCGAGGAAGGCGGAGATGCCCTCCTTCGCGTCCTCGGTCTGGAAGGCGGCGGCGAAGCCCTCCTTCTCGGCGGCGATGCCCTCGTCGAGGTCGCCCTTGTGGGAGACCTTCTTGATCTGCTCGACGGCGAGCGGCGCCTGGCCGGCCAGCTTCTTCGCCCACATCAGCGCGGTGTCGAAGAGCTCGTGGTCGGGCACGACCCGGTTGACGAGGCCGGCCTCGAGCGCCTCGCCGGAGTCGATCGCGTCGCCGACCAGGTTCATCTCGAGCGCCTTGTTCTCGCCCACCAGCCGCGGCAGCCGCTGGGTGCCGCCGAAGCCGGGGATGATCCCGAGCTTGATCTCGGGCTGGCCGAAGACGGCGGCCTCGGCGGCGAGCCGGACGTCGCAGCTCATCGCCAGCTCGCAGCCGCCGCCGAAGGCGAGGGCGTTGACGGCGGCGATCGTCGCCACCTTCTCGGTGCCGAACTCGCGCAGCAGCCCGTGCCCGTTGTCGATCAGCTCGCGGCCCTGCTCCTCGGTCTGCATCGAGGTGAACGCCTTGATGTCGGCGCCCGCCGAGAAGACCAGCGGGATCGAGGAGGCGATCACCATCGCGCCGATCTCGCCGGACGACTTGACCTTCTCCCAGACCGTGCCGAGGTCGCGGATCACGTCCGGGGAGACGGCGTTCATCGGCGGGTTGACGAGCCAGGCGATCGCGACGTTGCCGCGGGTCTCCAGCTTCACCTTCTCGGGCTGGTCGCCCTCGTCGGCCTGCGGATAGGGGTAGAAGCCCTGGCCCGACTTGAGGCCGAGCCGTCCCTGCGCCACCAGCCGCTTCAGGGTCACCGGCGGCGCGAAGCGGTCGCCGTGCTTCTCCTGCAGCGCCTCGATCTTCTCCAGGTAGGTGTCGAGGCCCTCGAGGTCGGCCTTCCAGAACGGCGGGAAGAGGCCGCGGCGGGGGTCGAGCCCCGTCCCGGCCATCATGCCGACGTCGATGTCGCGCACCGAGCCGACGCCCTCCTCGAGCACCAGGCAGGCCTCGATCAGGGCCTTGCAGGTGAACAGGTCGACAATCTCCTGGCCGTCGGGCTCGGCGTCCCCCTCGACCTGCGGCTCGCCGTCCTTGTAGAAGCCGTCGCCGCCGGTCTTGGCGCCCAGCTTTCCCTCGTCGACCAGCTTCTTCATCCCCTGGTGGACGTAGAAGGAGTCGCCGTAGGAGTCCTTCAGGTACTCGGCGGTGTGGAGGGCGATGTCGAGCCCGCTCATGTCGGCGAGCACGAAGGGCGGCATCGGGCCGACGTTCGCCTCCCCCACCTTCTCGTCGATCGCCTTGATCGAGAGGCCCTGCTCCTCCTGCGCGCGCCAGATCTCGCTCGCCGAGGAGATCAGGATGCGGTTGACGACGAACCCCGGAACCTCGCCGCAGGTGATCGGCTGCTTCTTGATCGCCTGGGCGAAGTTGTACGTCGCCTGCGCCGTCTCCGGCGAGGTCTCGTCGCCGATGATCACCTCGACCAGCGGCATCACCGACGCCGGCCAGAAGAAGTGGGCGCCGACGACCTTGTCCGGGCGCAGGGTGGCGTCGGCGATCTCCGAGATCGAGAGCGCCGAGGTGTTGCTGGCGAGGATCGCGTGGCCGGGCGTGACCTCGTCCAGCTCGCGGAAGACGGCCTGCTTGATCTCCATCTTCTCCGGCACGGCCTCGAGCACGAAGTCGACGTCGCCGAAGTCGTCGTAGCTGGTCGTGCCGCTGACGAGCCCCATGATCTCGTCGAGGCGCGCATCCGCCTGCTCCTGGGTCAGCTTCTCCTTCTTCACCAGCGAGCCGAGCTGGCCCTGGGTCACGCCGCGCGCCTTCTCGAGCGCCGCGTCGACGAACTTCTGGTCGATGTCCTTGACGACGACGGGGATGTCGGACGCGGCGATCGCCTGGGCGATCTCGCCGCCCATGGTGCCACCGCCGACGACTGCGGCCTTGGAAACGAACATGCTTTCTCTGAAACCTCCGGGATTCGGCTTGGTTGAGCGGCCTCGGCCGCGGGGCGGGAGGCTAGCGGGAGACCGCGCCCGATGGGTTGCCTGGTGTCGCGAACGCGCGGCCGGGTAGAGAGCCCGTCCGTGTTCCTCTTCTTCTCCAACAACCTCGGCTGCGGCGGCTCGCTGCTCGTCTCCGCGGCGGTCACCGTCGTCCTGCTCCTTCTCTTCGGCGTCATCGACGTGAGCTAGCTCCGGCGGGCCGCTAGCTTGCGGCCCGTGAGCTCGTCCGATACCGCCCTCTTTGACCGCTGCTACGAGTTCGCGCTCGAGTTCGAGACGCACACCGCCGAGCAGGTGGACGACTACCCGTGGGGCACCGCCTACCTCTCCCCCGGGATTCCCAAGGTCTGGGACGCGAGCTGGCTCCTGGTCGAGCAATCCGGGCTGAGCGCCGAGGAGATCGCCGTGATCGCCGACGAGGTCCTGGGCCCGGCCGGCTTCGACCACCGCACGGTGGCGATGCGCGAGCCGGCCGAGCGCGACCGCGTCGCCCCCGGCCTCGAGGCGCTCGGCTGGGAGCAGGACAGCGCCGTCTACATGGTGCTGCGGCGCGACCCCGACCGCGAGCCGGAGGTCGGGGCCGAGGAGGTCCGCCACGCGGACATCCTCGAGCTGCGCCGGCAGCTGATCCGCGGCGACCTGCCGAGCAGCGAGAAGGCGACCGCCGCGGACACGGTCGAGCAGCTGCTCGAGTGGGACCGGCGCGTCGGCGCCGTCGGCGGCGACCGCTGGTTCGCCGCCCGCGGGCCGGGCGGCGGGTTCGCCTCCTGCTGCTGCCTGCTCGCGCGCGGCGGCATCGGCCAGGTCGAGAACGTCGGCACCCTGCCCGAGGCGCGCGAGCAGGGGCTCGGCCGCGCCGTCACCCTGGCCGCCGCCCGCGCCTCGGTCGCCGACGGCAACGGCCTCACCTTCATCTCCGCCCTGGTCGACGACTGGCCGCGGCTGATGTACGACCGGCTCGGCTTCGACGCGGTCGGCGTCGACTGGGCCTACCGGCTCAGGCCGCGCCCCGGCTGACGCCTCCAACCGCGCCGCGGTCCTTGCTACGGTGCGCCGCGTTAGGCCGGTTCACCGGCAGGAAATGATGTGTTCGGCGCTCGCAGGTCGTTGCTTCTCCGCAGCTCCTGGTTCGCGGTGCACAGGAGTTGGAGGATGAGAAATGCCCACTGGAACTGTCAAGTGGTTCAGCGACGACAAGGGGTACGGCTTCATCACGCCCGACGATGGCTCCCAGGACGTCTTCGTCCATCACAGCGCCATCCAGTCGGAGGGTTTCCGCACCCTCGCCGAGGGCTCCAAGGTCACCTATGAGTCCGAGGACGGCCCCAAGGGCCCCGCGGCTCAGAGCGTGCAGCCCGTCTAGCGTCGCTGCGACAGCTTTCATGCGAGCGCGCCCGCCCACCGAGGCGGGCGTGTTTCGTTGTGGAGTCCCTGCTAGCGTCCGCAGACGTTAGGCCGGGTAATACCGGCAGGAATCGTGTCACGCGCTCGCAGGTCGTTGCTCATCGCATCCTCCTCGTTCGCAGCACACTGAAGTTGGAGGAAATGCAATGCCCACTGGAACTGTCAAGTGGTTCAGCGACGACAAGGGCTTCGGGTTCATCACGCCCGACGATGGCTCCCAGGACGTCTTCGTCCATCACAGCGCCATCCAGGCCGAAGGCTTCCGCACCCTCGCCGAGGGCGCGAAGGTCAGCTATGAGTCGGAGGACGGCCCCAAGGGTCCGGCCGCCGCAAGCGTCCAGCCTGTTTAGTCGCTGAGACAGACCTGAGCGAGCGCGCCCGCCATCCGGCGGGCGCTTCGCGTTTCAGGGGGGAACCGCAACTCGCGGCGCTTGCAGCGGTTTTCCGATGCGACGTGTCCGAGCGCCGCTCCAAGCCGACCCTCCTCGCCGCATTGGCCGCGGCGGTCTGCCTGCTCGCCGCCGCACCCTCCCCGGCGGGCTCCGCCGTCGGGCGCCCGGGCAAGATCCTGCTCGCCGAGAACGGCGTCAGGCTGATCACCCCCTCTCGCGGCACCGATCGCCTCGTCACCACCGCCTACCCCTACACGCCCACCTTCCTCTCCGACGGGCGCCATTTCGTCTACGTCAACTCGGGCGAGAACGCCATCTATGTCCGCTCCCTCCTCGGGCCCGGGCCGAGCTACGCGGGCAAGGAGATCCTCCGCCGCGACGACCTCGGGATCCGCGCGCTCGGCGTCTCGGACAAGGGGCTGATCGTCTTCAGCGCCGTCGCCGGCGGCTACGGCGGTCGGCGCGTCGGCAGCCGCATCGAGATCTACTCGATCCGCCTCGACGGCTCCCACCTGCGCCGCCTCACCGACAACCGGGTGTTCGACAACGACCCCGACATCTCCGCCGACGGCCGCCGGATCGCCTTCGTCCGCCGCGTCAAGGGACGCTCGCAGATCTTCACCATGCGCCCCGACGGCTCCCACGTCCGCCGCATCACCCACGACTCGGGCCGCGACCGCGCCCCCTCCTTCCATCCCTCGGGCCGCCGCCTCGCCTACTTCGGCAGCCTTCCCGGCCACACCGCCCAGCCCTGGAACTACCTCGAGATCTTCACCATCTCCGCCACCGGCCGCGGCCGCCACCGCGTCACCCACAACGAGGTCCAGGACGCCTATCCCGACTTCTCGCCGAGCGGCCACCGCCTGGTCTTCACCCGCGGCTACAACGACGTCTTCACCGCCCGCTTCGACGGCGCCCAGGAACGGCAGATCTTCGAGACCAGCTACCCCGGCGGCCTCAACGCCCCCGACTGGGGCCCGTAGCGCCAACCGAGCGCCCAACACCGAGCGCCCAGTGATGAGAAATCCGGCATAAAGCCGGATTTCTCATCACTCGGTGGTTTTTGGCGGGCTACGCCGTCGCCAGCGGGCGGATCGGGTGGTGCAGGTGGAACACGTTGTCGGGGTCGTACTCCGCCTTCACCTCGGCCAGCCGGCGATAGTTCTCCTCGCCGTAGGCGCTGACGACCCGCGCCGTCCCCTCGTCGCCGATGAAGTTGGGGTAGGTGGACCCGATCGCGTGCGGCTTCATGTCCTCGCAGACGCCGCGCGCCCAGGAGATCGCCTGCTCGTCGTCGGCCGGGTCGGGCCAGATGCTGAGCGGGTGGATCGTCCAGGCCGCCTCGCGGAAGGCCAGCGGCGAGTCCTTGGCCCCGCGGGCCACGGCCCCGCCGAGCGGCATCGCCGTGTGCAGGCTCGGCGTCGGCACGACCATCCCGTCGGCGCGGTCCACGTAGGAGTCCACCGCCGCGTCGGAGAACTCCGGCAGGTACTCGGCCGACCACCAGTTGCGGTTGCCCGGCGGGTCGTCGAGCGCGCACTGCATGTCCGCGTAGGGCATCTCGGTCGGGGGCAGCCCGGTCGGCTCCAGCGCCAGCACCGGCGCCAGCGCCTCGCGCGCCTCGGCCTCGGGGCCGGCGTAGTAGACGATCACCGAGCAGACGAGCTCGTTCTGCAGGTGCTCGGGGACGAACTCCTCCGGCGGGCCGGTGATGTAGGCGAGGCAGCCGCCCAGCTCCTCGGCGCGCCGTCGCCATCATGTCGCGGTAGGCGCGCGCCACCTCGCGGCCGTCCTCGGCCGGCCAGATCAGCACCGCGAAGGTCGCCACCGGCATCTCCTGCAGCCGGAAGGTCAGCTCGGTGGCGATGCCGAAGTTGCCGCCGCCGCCGTGCAGGGCCCAGAACAGCTCCGGGTTCTCGTCCTCGGAGGCGCGGACCGTGCGGCCGTCGGCGGTGACCAGCTCGACCGCGAGCAGGTTGTCGGCCGCCATCCCGAACTTGCGCTCGAGCCAGCAGGAGCCGCCGCCGAGGGTGAGGCCCGCGACGCCGGTGGTTGAGACCCGGCCGCCGGGGGCCATCAGCCCGGACCCCTCGCAGGCGCGGTCGAAGTCGGCCCAGCAGCGCTCCGCCCTGGGCGGTCGCGGTGCGGGCATCGGGGTCGACGGTGACCTAGTTCATCGCCCGCATGTCGATCGTCACGCCGCCGTCGGTGAGGCAGGCGCCGGCGACGCTGTGGCCGCCGCCGCGGACCGCGACCTCGAGCCCTCTCGCGGGCGAACGCGAGCGCGGCGCGCGACGTCGTCGGCGTCCGCGACCTGCGGCGATCGGCCGCCGGGCGGCGCGTCGATCATCGAGTTGAAGATCCCGCGCGCTTCCTCGTAGCCGGAGTCGTCCTGCGGCGTGGACCGTGCCGCTGAAGCCGTCGCGAAGCTGGCCGAGGCCGCTTCGCGTGGTCTGGGACATCGGTGTCTCCTCCTGAGATCGCCGGTCGGTGCGATCGCTCCCACAGCCGGTGCAGATCTGTTACGTGGCATTTCGCTCACGCACGCCACGACAGATGGGATAACGCACTCTGCGGAAACCTTGTACGCCGGTACAAAGCCGATTCCGCGGCGCGGCGCTACGCTGGCGCCACTCTTTTCGGGACCCATACGGACCAGTTGCGGCGCGCTCATGGCAGTGGGCGTGCCGCCGAGCAATAGGACGGACCAAACACATGCCCACACGCATTCGCCCGCAGAACGTTCACGCCACCCAGTGGAGCTCCAACGGGGAGGCCCTCGGCGCCCTCGACCTGACCCGGCCCGAGAACAGCCACTTCGGCGCCAACGTCTTCTCGCCCGCCGTGCAGAAGGAGCGGCTCGGCGACGACGTCTACGCCCAGCTCCAGCAGACGCTCGACAGCGGCGGGACGCTCGACCCCGAGCTCGCCGACAAGATCGCCCACGCGATGAAGGAGTGGGCGCTCGAGCGCGGCGCGACCCACTACACCCACGTCTTCCAGCCGCTGACCGGCCTCACGGCGGAGAAGCACGACTCGTTCTTCGACCCGGTCGGCGACGGCTCGGCGATCGCCAAGTTCTCCGGCAGCGAGCTGATCCAGGGCGAGCCGGACGCCTCCTCGTTCCCGACCGGCGGCGTCCGCGCCACCTTCGAGGCGCGCGGCTACACCGCCTGGGACCCGACCAGCCCCGCCTTCATCCTCGAGAACCCGAACGGGGCGCTGCTCTGCATCCCGACCGCGTTCGCGTCCTGGACCGGCGAGGCGCTCGACGCCAAGATCCCGCTGCTGCGCTCGATGGACGCGCTCTCCAACTCGGCGATCCGCGCCCTGCGCCTGCTCGGCGACGAGCAGTCGGCGGGCGTCTTCACCACGGTCGGCCCCGAGCAGGAGTACTTCCTGATCGACGAGCAGTTCTTCTACGAGCGGCCCGACCTGGTCACCACCGGCCGCACCCTGTTCGGCGCCAAGCCGCCGAAGGGGCACGAGCTCGACGACCACTACTTCGGCTCGATCCCCGAGCGCGTCCTCGCCTGCATGCTGGAGACCGAGCGCGAGCTGCAGAAGCTCGGCGTCCCGGTCAAGACCCGCCACAACGAGGTGGCGCCGGCGCAGTACGAGATCGCGCCCGTGTTCGAGAACTCGAACGTCGGCTCCGACCACCAGCAGCTGACGATGCAGATCATGCAGTCGACGGCGCGCCGCTACGGGCTCGTCTGCCTGCTGCACGAGAAGCCCTTCGCCGGCGTCAACGGCTCCGGCAAGCACAACAACTGGTCGATGGGCACCGACACCGGCCACAACCTGATGGACCCCGGCGACACCCCGGCGGACAACACCAACTTCCTGTTCTTCTGCGCGGCGGTGATCCAGGCGGTCAACAAGCACCAGGGGCTGCTGCGCGCCTCGGTCGCCAACATCGGGCAGGACCACCGCCTCGGCGCCAACGAGGCGCCGCCGGCGATCATCTCGATCTTCCTCGGCGCCGAGCTGGAGAAGGTCTTCGAGGCGATCTCCACCGGCGAGGGCGACCCCCACACGCCGGCGTCCTACCTCGACCTCGGCGCCGACGTGCTGCCGGCGCTGCCGATGCACGGCGGCGACCGCAACCGGACCTCGCCGTTCGCCTTCACCGGCAACAAGTTCGAGTTCCGGGCGCTCGGGTCGAGCATGTCGCTCGCCTTCCCGAACACGGTCCTCAACACGATCGTCGCCGAGGCGATCGACCAGATGGCCGACTCGCTCGAGGACAAGATCGGCGCCGGCACCGAGTCCGCCGCCGCCGTGATCGAGGTCGTCAAGGAGGCCTACGACGCCAACAAGCAGATCTGCTTCGGCGGCGACAACTACGACGAGGCCTGGCACGAGGAGGCCGTCTCCAAGCGTGGGCTGAAGAACCTGCGCACCACCCCGGAGGCGCTGCCCGAGGTGCTCTCCGAGCCGAGCGTGGCCGCCTTCGAGAAGTACGAGGTGCTCTCCAAGCGCGAGCTCGAGTCACGCTACGAGGTCTGGCTCGAGCAGTACACGATCCGCGCCAACATCGAGGCGGAGACCACCTACTCGATCGCGAAGACGATGCTGGTGCCGGCGGCGCTGCGCTACCTCGAGCTGGCCCGCAAGGCGGGCGTGCGCGAGGTGATCGGCGAGATCGAGATCGAGATCACATCCCTGATCTCGACGATCGCCGAGCTGCAAGAAGGCCAACATCTACCCCGACGGCGTCGAGGGCATGGAGCTGGCCGAGTTCGCCCGCGACCGGCAGCTGACGGCGATGGCCGAGGTCCGCAGGGCCGCCGACAAGCTCGAGGGAGTCGTCGCCGACGACCTCTGGCCGCTGCCCAAGTACGAGGAGATGCTCTTCATCAAGTAAGAATTGAGGTCTGCAAAGGGGGATGTGGGCACGACGCCCGGTCTTTGACCGGGCGTCGCTGCGTCTGCGGGCGGGCGCGCGGACCCGCCGCGTAGCTAGGGGATGAGGACGTTGTGGAGCTCGTAGGTCGTCATCTCGGGCGGCCCGGTCGGCTCACCCATGACAGCCGTCACCGCCTCCATCAGGCGCTCCTCGCGGAAGCGGTTGTAGTGGTCGAGCGACTCCCAGACGTCGACGACCCGCACCCCGCCCCCCTCCATCTCGCCGGCGGTGTGGACGATCAGACCGTCGGGCGGGTTGTTGTTGACGTCCATGCGCTGGTTGATCTGGTCGTAGTTGTCGACCGTCGCCTCGGACAGGTCCTGGATCAGTGCAACCGCCATTTGGCACCCCTTTTCGGAAGGCTTTGCCGGACGGTCTCGATCCTACGCCCGCGGCTCGGCCTTCGCCGCCTTTTCCTGGCGCCGGGCCTCGATGAAGCCGAAGCCGAGGCGCCTGGCGACCTCGACCAGGATCCCGATCCCGATCAGGACGTAGAAGACGGTGAAGACCTTCAGCCATGCGTCCTCGAGGACCAGGTCGGGGTCGGCAATGCTCGAGGTGGTCAGCGTCGCCACCGCGAAGTAGAGCCCGTCGACGGGGTTCCAGCCGTTGCCGAGCGAGTAGGTGATGGTGCCGATCAGGATCAGCAGCCCCCCGGCGCCGAGCACGGGGGCGAAGTCCTCCTCGTGGAGCGCGATCCGCAGCGCGCTCCTCAACCGCCGCCACATGAGCAGGGCAGAGATCACCCCTGCGGATTCGATCCGGGCCCGGCATCCCCTGCCCCCGGGGAACCGGCGCACGGCGGCGCCCGGCCTCCTATGTTTCGGCCCACGATGGGGCGCAAGGGAGCGATCGGCGTGGCGGGGCTGGTGCTCGCCTGCATGCTGCTCACGGCCGCGCTCGCGCCCGCGGCAAGCACCAAGAACCGCTACACGCTCGCCAAGGGCTGCTTCTCGCTGCGCTCTGTGCCGACCGGCAAGCTGGTCGCCAAGGACCCGGGCGGCGGCTACGCGGCGAACGCAGGGCGGGCGGGCGCCGAGCGCTTCCGCATGCAGCCCACCGACCTCGGCATCTACCTCCTCTACGGGCGCGCCCGCGACTTCCTCGCCCGCAGCGGCGGCGGCACCGAGGCCGCGGCCGAGCCGAGCCCGGCGGCCGAGTGGCGGATCGCCCCCGCGGGCGGCGGCGCCTTCCGCCTGCGCTCGCTCGAGAGCGGCGGGCTGCTGACCGCCGCGGGCGGCGGCGGGGCCCTCGCCACGGGCGGGCCGCAGAGCCGCTCCAAGTTCCGCTTCGTCAAGGCCGAGGGCTGCCCGCGCTACCCCGAGGTGGCGATCAGCGCCACGGGGCGCTCGCCGCGCGGCAAGACGGCCTACGGCGAGACCCGCGGCATGGTCGACGCCCACATGCACATGATGGCCTTCGAGTTCCTCGGCGGCGACGCCCACTGCGGCCGGCCCTGGCACCGCTACGGCGCCCCCTACGCGCTCCGCGACTGCCCCGACCACACGGCGACCAACGGCTGCGGCGCGGTGCTCGAGAACGTCCTCTTCGGCGACCCGGCGCGCTGCCACGACCCGGTCGGCTGGCCGACCTTCGTCGACTGGCCCCACCACGCCTCGCTCACCCACGAGCAGAGCTACTACCGCTGGCTCGAGCGCGCCTGGCGCGGAGGGCTGCGCGTGTTCGTCAACCTCTTCGTCGAGAACCACGCGCTCTGCAACATCTACCCGATCAAGCACAACTCCTGCAACGAGATGAACTCGGTCCGCCTGCAGGCGCGCGACATCTACGAGATGCAGGACTACATCGACGCCCAGGCCGGCGGGCCCGGCAAGGGCTTCTTCCGCATCGTCCGCAACCCGTTCCAGGCGCGACGGGTGATCAACCGCGGCAAGCTCGCCGTCGTCCTCGGGATCGAGGTCTCCCAGCCCTTCGACTGCACCGTCCACAACGAGCAGCCGGGGTGCGACCGCGACACCATCAAGAACCAGCTGAACGAGGTGTACGCGCTCGGCGTCCGCGACATGGAGCTGATCAACAAGTTCGACAACGCCCTCGGCGGGGTCGCGGGGGACGCCGGTGAGACCGGGGTCGTCGTCAACAGCGGCCAACTTCCTCGAGACCGGCAAGTTCTGGCAGATGCAGACCTGCGAGGGCAGGGCCCACGACAACCCGCAGCTGACCCCGCACAACTCCGACAGCGTCATCTCCAACGGCTTCGAGGCCTTCGCGCCGCCGGGCGCGACGCCGCTCTATCCCCCGGCGCCCCACTGCAACACGCGCGCCCTCACCGACCTCGGCCGCTACGCCGTCCGCCGCCTGATCGCGAAGAGGATGATCGTCGACCCCGACCACCTCAGCGCCGTCTCCCGCGCCCAGGTGCTCGACATGCTCCAGGCCAACCGCTACTCGGGCGTCGTCTCCAGCCACAGCTGGGCCGACGAGGTCTCCTACCCGCGGATCTACAAGCTCGGCGGCGTCGTCACCCCCTACGCCGGCGACTCGCAGGGCTTCGTCGACCAGTGGCGCTTCCTGCGGCCGCTGCGCAACCGCAAGGTCTACTTCGGCTTCGGCTGGGGCGCCGACATGAACGGCTTCGGCGCCCAGGGCGGGCCCCGCAACGGCCCCAATCCGGTCACCTATCCCTTCAAGTCCTATGACGGCGCGGTCACCTTCAAGCGCCAGCGCTCCGGCCAGCGCCTCTTCGACATCAACACCGACGGCGTCGCCCACTACGGCCTCTACCCCGACTGGGTCCAGGACCTGCGCAAGATCGCCGGCAGCCGGATCATCAAGGACCTGGCGCGCGGCTCGGAGGCCTACCTGCAGATGTGGGAGCGGGCGGTCGGCGTCCGCCGCACCCGCTGCCTGCCGACCCGCAGCCGCCTCAGCGCCGACGGCTTCGGCAAGCTCAAGCTCGGCCTCGGCCCGAAGGCGCTGCTGATGAAGTTCGCCCAGCCGAACCGGCGGGTCGGGCGCACCTACCGCTACTGCGTCGGCAAGCGCCGCTCGAAGGGCCGCGCGGTCGCCGTCTTCAACGGCGCCGGGCGCACCGCCTTCGTCGCCTCCACCGCCCGCCAGAACCTCACCGGCGGCATCCACCCCGGCGACCGCGTCGCCGAGCTCGCCCGCGGCGCGCGCAGCATCGGCGGCGGCCTCTGGGTGAGGCGCACGGGCAAGGGTTCGACCCTCGTCTACGGGGTCAAGGGCGGACGCGTCAGCTTCGCCGGCGTCACCAGCGACATGGCGGGCCTCGCCCGCTACCTGCGGCTCGCCGGGCTCGGCTAGGGCTCAGTCCCGGCCGACCGGCAGGCGCTCGCGCAGGTAGCCGGGGGCGCGGCGCGCCAGCGCGAGGCCGGTCCGCGGCAGCGCCCGCGGGTCGGGTCGCCGTCCGCGGAGCCGCCGCGCCCGCATCCGCGCCAGGGCGACGATGTCGCGCTCGGCGGTGTCGGCGCGCGTCGGCGGCCTCCGCCAGCCGCTCGAGGGCGCCTGGCCGGAACCTCGAGCCCGAGGGCCTGCGCCAGGTAGCCGAGCGCCGCGTGGGTGACGACCGCGAGCCGAGAGCGCTCGGCGGTGTCCGCCAGCCGCTCCCAGTCGGTCGGCCCGGCGTTCGCCGCAAACCAGGCGTCGGGCACCCATTTCGGGCCGGGGCGCGCGCAGATCCCCTGGCCGATCGCCCGCAGGAGCGCGTCGTCGCGGGCAAGCACCTGGACCGGGACGCCGCCGATCTGCGCCTGCTCGGAGCGGGCCGAGATCTCCTCGAGGGGCGGGGTCGGGCCGCGGAAGGCGAAGAGGGTCGTGTGGAGGCACACCGGCGCACCCTCGAGCCGGGTGAGCCTGAGGTCGCCCCGCCGGCCCGGCCCGGCGGGGCCGACACCGCCGAGCTGCCGCAGCACCGCCGCCGCCGTGCCGATCTCGGACTCGGCGACGAGCAGGTCGAGGTCGTGGGTGTGGCGCAGGTCGGGGCGCGGCCAGGCGCGCTCGGCGAACTCGACCCCGCCGACCACGGTCACCTCGATCCCGGCCTCGTCGAGCGCCCCAAGCGCGGCGCCCGCGCCACGGTGCAGGATCTCGGCCCGGCGCTTCTCCCGCAGGCCCGCGCCGCGCAGGGTCACCGACAGCTCGCCCTCCTCGATCTCGACCCCGGCGGCGTCCAGCTGGTGGGCGAGAAGCGGCAGCAGCAGGCCGATCTCGCTGCTCGCCGCACGGAGCCCGGCGAGCGGGTCGGGGTTGCGCAGAACGCCACTCCGCCCAGGCCTCGGCCGCGGGCTCGCCGCCGAGCAGGCAGGCGCGCAGGAGCAGCGTCTGGCCCTCGTCGGGGAGCAGTTCTCTGACCTCAGGGCTGGACATCGCGCAAGCCTCGCATACGGTTCAGTGATGGCGTCATCGCCCAACGAGCCCGCCGGCGGGTCCGAGGTCCTCCTCCGCTACCGCGTCCACGGCGGCCCCGCCAACGTCGACCAGCGCCTCGCCGTCTCCGATGACGGGCGGGTGGAGCTCGACGAGCGCCACCGCAGCCGCGACGCGATCTCGCTCCACCTCGACCCGATCGAGCTCGACCGGCTGCGCGCCGCCCTCGACAGCCGTGCCCGCGGAGCGCTGGTCGACGCCGTTCAGGCTGGCGCTGGTCCGGTTCAAGGACCGCTTCAAGTTCAGCCTCGGGCGCGTGGATCCGGGCGCGGACGCCAGGGTGATCCGCGGTGGAAAGGCGCTCGGCGGGCGGGCGCTCGAGGACCCGAACGTCCAGGACCTCTTCGGGCAGCTCGACGAGCTCCGCACCCGCGCCGTGCAAGTCCGAGCCCCGCTAGCGCGAGACGACGTCGCCGAGGACGGCGTCGATCTCGGCAAGCACGTCGTCGGAGAGCGTCCTCCCCGAGGCGGCGGCGTTGTCGGCGACCTGCTCGGGCCTGCTCGCCCCGATGATCGCCGAGGCCACGTTCTGCTCGCGCAGCACCCAGGCGAGCGCCAGCTGCGGCATCGAGAGCCCCTCGCGCTCGGCGATCGGCCGCAGGCGCTGGACCGCCTCCAGGGTCTCGTCGCGCATGAAGGCCTCGATGAAGCCGCCCATCTCCTCGCTGGCGGCGCGCGAGTCGGGCGGCGGCGCCTCGCCGGGCCGGTACTTGCCGCTGAGCACGCCCTGGGCGAGCGGCGACCAGACGATCTGCGAGATCCCGTTCTCGGCGCAGAGCGGGATCACCTCGGCCTCGGGGCCGCGCCAGAGCATCGAGTACTGCGGCTGGCTGGAGACGAACTTCTCCACCCCGGGCATCTCGAGCGCGGCGCGGATCTGCTCGGGCGACCACTCGCTGAAGCCGAGGTAGCGGGCCTTGCCCGAGCGGACGACCTCGGAGAGCGCCTCCATCGTCTCCTCGAGCGGCGTCTGCTCGTCGTAGCGGTGGCACTGGTAGAGGTCGACGTGGTCGGTCTGCAGGCGCCGCAGCGAGGCGTCGATCTGCTTCTCGATCTGCGCCCGCGAGAGGCCGCGGTCGGTCTCCGACATCGGGAAGTAGACCTTGGTCGCGAGCACGTAGGAGTCGCGGTCGTGCTCGGAGAGGATCTCGCCCCAGGCCTGCTCGGCGGCGCCGGTGCCGTAGACGTTGGCGGTGTCGAAGAAGTTGATGCCGGCGTCGAAGGCGGCGCGGGTGCAGGCGACGGTCTGCTCGCGCTCGACCCCGCCCGAGTAGGTGAGCCAGGAGCCGAGCGAGATCTCTGAGACCTCGAGGTCGGAGTCGCCGAGGCGGCGGAAGTTCATGCGGCGACAGTACCCGGGAGGGGCCGCCGCCAACCGGCGTCCGCTGCGCGGGCCCTTGCTACGTTGCCGCCGTGCGGAGGCGTAGGGGCCAGATCCGGACGGGGGGTGTCGTCGCGGCGCTGCTCGCCGTGCGTCGCGGTGGCGGCGCTGCCGACGGCCGGCAGCGGCACGACCCGCGACCGCCAGCACCCGCTCGCCACCTGCTTCTGGGAGGGGCCGATCTCGACCAAGCGCTTCTCCACCCGCGGCTTCAACGGCCGCTACTTCAACTTCCCCGAGGAGTCGGCGACCTACTGGCTCTCGCGCTTCCACCTGCCCGAGGGCGCGAAGCTGATCCTGCGCGGGCGCTACCCGCACGGCCGCTACATGTCGCTCAACTCCTACTCGGACGCGGCGCCGACCGACACCCTCAGCGACATCAGCCATCCGGCCGAACCGCGGCTCGACCAACCCGTTCGTCGCCGGCAACCGCCGCGACCGCCGCAAGCGCGGCTGGCGGGTGACGGTGCTCGACGAGCAGCCGCCCGTCAGGCCAGCGCGCCCGCAACACCCTCTACGCGCAGCCGGCGATGGGGGCGGCGATCGAGGTCGCCTACCGCGTCTACGAGCCCGACCGCGGCCTCGACCTCACCGGCGGCACCGGGCTGCCGCGCCACGAGCTGCGGCTCGCCGACGGCACCGTGCTGCGGGGCCAGGCGGCGTGCGAGCAGATCAACGACCCCGACCGCGGCATCACCGTCGACACGACCCCGGAGGAGCAGTGGGAGACGGCGCGGGCGCTGCCGCCCTGCGACGGCGACACCAACCCGGCGTATGACCCGCCGCGCTGGGAGCGCTTCTTCACCTACGAGTACGCGGCGCTTCGGTGATCACCGACTGCACCGAGGCGGGGCGCACCGCCCGCCACGCCGACACCCCCGAGGTCGTGGGCGGCAACTACTCGAACCGCGACTCCGCCTACATCTACTCCCACTACAGCCGCAAGTTCGGCCCGGTGGTGGTGCTCAGGGGCAAGCTGCCGGTCACGCCGCGGACCCGCGACCACCAGCGGATCATGGGCAAGGGGCAGATGCGCTTCTGGTCGCTCTGCTCGGGCGAGTCGCGGGTGACGACCTTCACGCCGGACTGCCTCGCCGACCGCCAGGTCCCGATCGACCGCCGCCGCCGCTACACGATCGTGATGAGCCGCCGCGAGGACCGGCCCGCCAACGCCCGCCGCGCCTGCGGCGTCGCCTGGCTCAAGTGGGGCGCCCGCGGCGACGGCGCCGGCGACCGCGACTACGGCTTCCTCATCCTCCGCAACATGCTCGCCGACCCGCGGTTCGGCCAGGCGATCCAGCGGGTGAGCGAGGCGGGAACGGAGCCTGCAGGTGATGGGCCCCTACTTCCCGCAGACCCGCTACACGTCGAAGGCGAGGTTCGAGCAGCGCGGCTGCGGCTAGGTCTGGGCGGCCAGGTCCTGCGCCTCGACCCGCAGGCCCTCCAGCGAGCGCGCAAGCGAGCCGCGCATCTGCGAGCGGATGAAGAGGCGGTCGGTGATCGGCCCAAGCGGGCCGGGCTGGAGCAGGCCGTAGACGAGGTCGAGCTTCACCCTCGTGCCGTAGCCCTCGATCGCGAAGGTTGTGAGCAGCTCGCCCTCGGAGGAGTCGTCGCGGTAGCGGATCCGGTGCAGGCTGCGCGGCTCGTGCTCGAGCACGGTCTCGGTGACGGTGCCGCGGCCGGCGGGACCGGAGTGCCAGACGAGGCGCCCGCCGGCCTCCGGATAGCCGGATTCGAGCGTCTCGACCCGCTTGAACTGGTCGACCCAGGCGGGCCAGGTCGCCGGCTGGAAATAGAGGTCCCAGACCTCGGCCAGCGAGGCCGGGACCAAGAGCTCCTCAGCGACCTTTCCCATAGACCTCGCCCTTGATCAGCGTCACCGAGCGGATCACCGAGTCGAGGAACGGCTCGACCTCCTCGAGCAGCCGCTTGTACTCCTTCTCCCCCTCCTTGGTGATCGCATAGAACCGCCGCGTCCGCTTGTCGGGATGCTCCCACTTCCCCTCGATCATCCCCTTCGCCTCCAGGTCCCGCAGCAGCGGATACATCGTGTTCGGGTTGACCGAGATCACCCCCTGCGTGATCTCCTCGATCCCCTCGATCAGGTGGTTGCCGTAGGAGGGCTCGGCGCGGATCAGGTGGAGGACGAGGAGCGGGAAGACGTCGC
>CAVREA010000004.1:0-691347 GCA_963720015.1 uncultured Actinomycetes bacterium
CGCAATGGTTCAGCGCCGACGCCCGCGAGGCGATCGGCGTCGGGTTCCTGGGCGGGTTCACGACGTTCTCGACCTTCACGGTGCAGATCGTGATCGAGCTCGATGCGGGCAAGCCCGGGCGCGCCCTCGCCTACCTGGCGGCGTCCGTGCTCGGCGGCCTGCTGGCCGCCTTCGCCGGGTACGCCCTCGGCAAGGCGATCGCCTGACCGGCAGGGCCGGCCCCCACGGGCCCGGCTCCCGCCTCTACGATTCCGCCGTGGAGCGGTCCGGTCTCACCGTGCTCGTCATGGCTGCGGGCGAGGGCACGCGCATGCGGTCCTCACAGCCCAAGGTCCTGCATCCCGTCTGCGGGCGGCCGATGGTCGCCTGGCCGATCCTGGCGGCGCGCGAGGCCGGGGCCGGCCGGATCGCGGTGATCGCATCTCCGGACCGCGACCTTTCGCCTAGCCTTCCCGAGGGGACCGAGACGGTCGTCCAGCCCGAGGCGGACGGCACGGGCGGGGCGATTCGCGCGGCGCTCGCCGCGTCGAGGAGTCGGACACGGTCGTCGTGCTCTCCGGCGATCATCCGCTGGTCTCCCCCGATGTGATCTCCGCCTGCTGGACAGCGATCCTCGTCGGGCGCGGCCGCCACCGTGATGACGACGATCCTCGAGGAGCCCGGCACCTACGGGCGCATCGTCCGCGAGCCGGCGGAGACCTCGAGCGCATCGTCGAGGCAAAGGAACCCGGCGACGCGACGCCGGAGGAGCTCGAGATCCGCGAAGTCAACACCGGCACCTACGCCTTCGCCGCAGCTCCCCTCGCCGGGCGCTCGGCGCATCGGCAACGACAACGCCCAGGGCGAGTACTACCTCGGTGACGTGCTCCCGCTGCTCCGCGACTCCGGTCAGCGGGTCACCGCCTACGTCGCCCCCGACGAGGCGGTCAACCTCGGCATCAACAACCGCCTCGACCTCGCGCGCGCCGAGGGCGAGGCCCGCCGCCGCATCCTCGATCGCCACATGCTCGCCGGGTCACGGTGCCGACCCCGCTCGACCTGGATGGACGCCGACACCACTTCGCGCCCGACGCCGTCCTCGAACCCGGCACCACGCTGCGCGGCCGCACCGAGGTCGGCGGCGGCTGGGTGGTCGGCCCCAACACGACCCTGATCGACACCATCCTCGCAGGCGCGTCTCCGTGCCGCACTCCTACCTCGCCGAGGCCGAGGTCCTCGACGGCTGCAGCGTCGGGCCCTTCGCCTACATCCGCCCCCGGACCGTCCTTCGCGAGGGCGCGAAGGCGGGCACCTTCATCGAGCTCAAGAACGCGGACATCGGCCGGGGCTCCAAGGTCCCCCACCTCTCCTACGTCGGCGACGCCAAGCTCGGGGAGGACATCAACCTCGGCGCCGGGTCGATCACCGCGAACTACGACGGTTCCCGCAAACACCGGACGGTGATCGGAGACCACGTGCGCATCGGCGTTGACACGATGCTCGTCGCCCCGGTAGAAGTCGGCGACTCCACCTACACTGGAGCCGGAGCAGTGGTCCGAGAGGACGTGCCCCCGGGGTCGCTGGCGGGATCTCCAACGACCAGCGCAACATCGAGGGCTTCGCAGAGCGCAAGGCAAAGAGCAATCGAAGCCGAGTAGGGCAGAAGGGGAAACGAATCGTGAGCACCGTCGAGGAGCCCCGGTTGACGACGACGGCGATTCCCCACGACTATTCGAAGCGGGCGATGGTATTCGGCGGCCGCACCTCCAGGGAGCTCGCGCAAAGATCGCCGGCAAGCTCGGCCTGGACCTCGGGCAGGTGACGCTGAAGACGTTCACCGACGGAGAGGTGTACTGCCGCTACGAGGAGTCGATCCGCGGCGCCGACGTCTTCCTCGTCCAGTCGACCTGCGCCAACGAGCAGAAGGGGATGACCCCCAACGACGCGCTGATGGAGCTGCTGACGATGGCCGACGCCGCCCAGGGCGCGTCCGCTCACCGGATCATCGCCGTGATGCCCTGGTACGGCTATGCCCGCCAGGACAAGAAGTCCTCCCCGCGTGAGCCGATCACCGCCCGCATCGTCGCGAAGACGCTCGAGGCGGTCGGGGTGGACCGGGTCCTGACGATGGACCTCCACGCGGGCCAGGTGCAGGGCTTCTTCCACATCCCGGTCGACCACATGACCGCGATGCCGATGCTGACCCAGTGGTTCGCCGACCAGGACTTCGGCAGCGAGGAGCTGGTGATCGTCTCCCCGGATGCGGGCCGGGTGAAGGTCGCGCGAACTTCGCCCGCAAGCTCGGCACCCACTGGGCGGTGATGGAGAAGGAGCGCCCGGCCCAGCAGGTGGCGGAGATCGGCTACGTGGTCGGCGACGTCAAGGGCAAGACCGCCGTCCTGACCGACGACATGATCGACACGGCCGGCACCCTCTGCGCCGCCGCACGAACCGTCCTCGACGAGGGCGCCGCGCGCGTGATCGCCAGCGCCACCCACGGCGTCTTCTCCGGCCCCGCCTACGAGCGGCTTGCCTACGAGAACTCGGGGATCGAGCGGATCGTGGTCACGGACACGATCCCGCTGCGGCCCGGGGCCCCGGACAACATCGCCGTGCTCTCGACCGCCGGGACCTTCGCCGACTCGATCCGGCGGATCTTCACCGACGACTCCGTGTCCGAGATCTTCGCCGGCGAGAACCAACTGTTTTAGGCACCGAGGGGCTGGAATCCTGAGGCTCGTCGGCCACAAGGGCGCGGACGGAATCCGCCCCGGCAACACGCTCGAGAGCTTCGCGGCGGCGGCCGAGGCCGGCGTATCGACGATCGAGTTCGACGTCCTCTGGACCCCGGACGGCGACCCGCGGCTGCCGTCCGCCGAGCGCACCCCGCTCGTCGTCGCCCATGACTGGCACGACGCCGGGCGGCGCCGGCCGCTGGCCCTCGACGAGGCGCTCGACGCGCTCGCGGCGCCGCCGTTCGACCGGGTCGAGATGAATCTCGACCTGAAGCTCGCCGGCCGGGAGGAGGAGGTCGTGACCCTGCTGCGCGAGCACGACCTGGTCGGGCGGGCGATGACCTCGACGATGGAGGTCTCGAGCGTCCACCGGCTGCGCGCCCTCGCACCCGAGCTGCGTCGCGGCTGGACGTTTCCAAAGATGACCCGCGACTGGCGCAAGAGGCCCGCCGGCCGGGCGTTCGCGGCCGTCGCCCTGGCCGGCCTGCGGCGGCGGGCGCCGGCGATCGCCGCCCGCGGGATCGAGCGCCTGCAGCCGACGCGATGTGGGTCTTCCACCCGGTCATCACGCCCCGGCTCACCGCCGTCACGCGGTCGGCCGGGGTTGAGCTGATCGCGTGGACCGTCGACGACCTGCCGACGATGCGGCGCCTCGTCGATCTCGGCGTCGACGGGATCTGCAGCAACGACCCGCGTCTGTTCGCGCAGCTTCCGGGCTGACGGCCGGCGCTCGCGGCGAGGCCCGGCGTGCGGATCACCCCGCGGTCCTCGAAGTACTCCCATTCCTGCTCGCCCAGCTCGGTTGCGGGCTCGTCGGCGTAGACCCATTCGCGCATGATCCGGTACCAGTTTCGCTTCGCCCGCAGCTGCCCGAGCACGGCGACGACGCCGATCTCCATCCGCCGGCCCATCAGCTCCTCGGCGGGCACCGACTCGCGCCGCATCAGGTCGTAGTACTCCGAGCGCGGATCGTGGGTGGACTCGATGATCTTCATCACCCGCCGCGGGGTGATCTCGATCTCGCGGTCCTCCATGTACCAGCCCCCGACCGCCTTGACGTGGCTCATCAGCCGCTCCGCGTCGAGCTTCGAGGGGTTCTTGAGGAAGCCGAGGTCGTGCAGGGCGTCGCGCAGTCCCGCCGCGTCGTCCCGCGTGGCGGCGTCGATCGCTCGCTGCTCGAGCTCGATCTGCTCGGGGTCGAGCTTCTTCGTCATGCCGAAGTCGAGGAAGGCGACCCGCCCGTCCGGCATCAGGATGTAGTTGCCCGGATGGGGGTCGGCGTTGAAGTGCTGCAGGTGGTAGATCGAGCCGAAGCTGCCGCGGAAGACGATCTCGCCGAAGCGGCTGCGCTCCTCGTGGTCGAGCTGCTTGATCTCCTCGAAGCCGATTCCCTCGACCAACTCGGTGACGAGGACCCGGCGCCGCGAGAGCCGCGTGACCACGTCGGGGACATAGATGAACGGGTGGTCGCGATAGGCGCGGGCGAAGGTGCGCTGGTTCTGCGCCTCGTACTCGTAGTCGAGCTCCTCGAGCACCCGCTCGCGGATCTCCGCGGCGATCGCCTTCGCGTCGAGGCCGGGGGCGAGGGCGCGGGCCAGGCGCACGATCGTCCCCGCGTTGCGAAGGTCCGCCTCGAGCGCCTCGGCGATCCCCGGGTACTGGATCTTGACCGCGACCCGGCGCCCGTCGAGCAGCACGGCCCGGTGCACCTGGCCGATCGAGGCCGCGGCGAAGGCCTCCTCCTCGATCTCCGCGAACAGCTCGGCGAGCGGCTCGCCGTCGTACTCCTCCTCGAGCACCCCGGCCACCTTCTCCCAGGGCATCGCCGGCGCCTCGGTGCGCAGCTTCGCGAGCTGCTCCTGGTAGATCTCGCGGTACTCCTCGGGGATGAACTCGGTGTCGATGAAGGAGGCGAACTGGCCGAGCTTCATCGCCGCGCCCTTCATCTGGCCGAGGGCGCCGACCATCTTCATCGCCGTCTCGAGGTGACGCTGCTCGAGCCGCTCGCGTCGCGCCTCCTCGCCGCGGGCGACGTTGGCGGCCCTGGTGCCGGCGTAGCGCGCGCCCTGGCCTCCCAGCACCGAGCCGAGCTTGGCGGAGCGCCGGACCCGGCCCTTCGGGATCTTCGACTCGTCGGCCACTGCCAATCTCTATCCTCCCCGCTCGATGGCTCAGGGCGCGAAAAGCTCAAGGCCGCCCCGCGCAGCGAGTTCGGCTCGCGCACCAGCCGCCGCCTGCGCCGCGACGGGCTCGTGCCCGGCGTCGTCTACAGCGGCGGCGAGGAGGCCCGCCCGTTCCAGGTCGGCGAGCGGGACGCCCGCCACGTTCTCGGCGGCGGCCATGCCCTCTTCGACCTCGAGATCGAGGGGACGAAGGCGGTGCCCGTGGTGGTCAAGGAGCAGCAGCGCCATCCGGTGCGCGGCAACCTCGAGCACCTCGACCTGCAGCAGGTGAGGCTCGACGAGAAGATCCAGGCCGAGGTCGCGATCGAGCTCGAGGGCGCCGAGGAGGCGCCGGGCTCGAAGGAGGGCGGCGTGCTCGAGCACATCACCCGCGAGGTCACCGTCGAGGCGCTGCCGACCGACATCCCCGAGGAGATCGTCGTCGACGTCTCGATGATGGAGATCAACGACACGATCCAGCTCGCCACGGTCACCCCGCCCTCCGGCGTCACGTTCGTCGCCGACGAGCCCGAGGAGGTCACCATCGCGACCCTCACGCCGCCCCGGCTCGAGAAGGAGCTGGAGGAGATCGAGGAGGAGGCCGCGCTCGTCGGCGAGGAGGGCGAGGAGGTGCCCGAGGGCGAGGAGGTGCCCGAGGGCGAGGAGGGCGAGGAGGCCCCGCCGAGGGCGAGGCCGAGGGCGGCGAAGCGGGCGAATCCGAGGAGGGCTAGCCCTGTCCTGGCTGCGCCGGCTGCTGGGCCGAGACAGCCGCAGTCCGCACGATGTCCGCTCGCCTTCGCCGGTGAGCGATCCTTATGTCTCACCTTCGCCGGTGAGCGACCCCTATGTCTCGCCCTCGCCGGTCAGCGATCCCTACGAGTCGCGCACCGAGGTCGCCGACGACGCTCCCGCCGAGGCGGACCCCGGTTCCGCCGAGGCCGACTCGGATTCCGGCGGCGGCGACTCCGGCGGCGGCAACTCCGGCGGCGGAGGCGACTGACCGCTGTCGCTCTTCCGCCGGCGTCGGAGCAGCCCGAGGGGGCCGGCGGGGAGCGGATCCTCCTGGTCGGCCTGGGCAACCCCGGCGAGCGCTACGCGGGCACCCGCCACAACATCGGCTTCGAGATCGCGGACGAGCTCTCGCTCGCGCTGGGACCTGCCGAGGGCGCGCAAGCGGTTCGGCGGGCTGATCGCCGAGGGGCGCGATCGGCCCCGGCGGCCCGCGGGTGGCGATGCTGCTCCCCCAGACCTTCATGAACGAGTCCGGCTCCGCGGCCGGCCCGGCGCGGGGCTCGCTGCAAGGTGCCGCTCGACCGCGTGGTCGTCCTCCACGACGAGATCGACCTCCCCTTCGGCGAGGTGCGGGTCAAGCTCGGCGGCGGCGTCGCCGGCCACAACGGGCTGAAGAGCCTCAAGCGGGGCCTCGGCGGCCGCGACTTCTGGCGGGTGCGGGCCGGGGTCGGCCGCCCCGACTCGACCGATCCCGAGATCGTCTCCGCCCACGTGCTCGGGCGCTTCCGCGAGCCGCGCGAGGAGGTCGCGGCGCTGATCGACCGCGCCGCCGCCGAGGCGGAGCGGCTGGTCGCAGCGGATCGCGGTCGGGCGAGGCCGACGGCGAGAATGCGGGAGAGCCATGAGCGAGAAGCTGACGACGCTACGGGGTCGACGAGGAGGGCGTGCGCTGTCTGCGCCTCGAGCGCCCGCGGTCCCGCAACGCGATCAACACCCAGATGCTGGAGGAGATGCTCGAGCACCTCGCTCGCGCCCGGGAGGACGAGCGGGTGCGGGTCCTGGTCGTCTCCTCCGCCGACCACATGGGCCTCTCGGCCGGCGCCGACGTCCGGGAGGAGCTCGACGAGGACGGCCGGGTGCGCCGCATGCAGCTCTTCGCCGACCTCTACGACGAGATCACCGCCTTCCCGAAGCCGACGATCGCGTCTGCCACGGCGACGTCGTCGGCGGCGGCGCCGAGATCGCCGTCGCCTGCGACATGCGGGTCGGCGGCTCCAACCTGCGGATGCGCTTCCCCGGCGCCGCGCTCGGCGTCCCGGTCGGCCCGGCGCGGCTGGTCACCCTCTGCGGGCTGGCCGCGGCCAAGTACCTGCTGCTCTCGGCGCGCGGCGTCGGCGCCGACGAGGCGCTTCGCATCGGCCTCGTCAACCGGGTCGCGCCGGCGGCGGCGACCGAGGAGGCGGCGCTCGAGCTCGCTGCCGAGGTCGCCGCGCACCCGCCCGAGGCGGTCGCCCGGATGAAGCGGATGCTGCACGAGTGGGACGGCGTCGAGGAGCGCTCCCGCGCCGAGGGCGAGGGCCAGGTCGAGTGGCAGCGGACCGGGCCCGGGCTTCCCTACCGGGACTGAGCCCCGGGCGCCTTCGTAGAATGGTGCCCCCGGCCGGACCAGGAGTCCGGTCGTTTCGCCTGCGATGAGCCTTCGCCCCCTACTCGACATCGCCCTCGAGAACGAGCGCCTCGACGCGCTCTCCGGCCGCGTCCGCGAAGCCTCCGGGGCCGGCGAGGGCGTGACCGTGAGGGCCTCGGCCACGCTGCGCCCGCTGCTGATCGCCGCCCTGCTCGAGGACGATCGCGGCCTGGCCGGGCGCCCGGCCCTGCTCGTCACCCCCGACGACCGCTCGGCCCGCGACCTGGCGGCCGACCTGCGCGCCTACCTCGCGCCCCGCCGCGTCCGCTTCTACCCCTCGCGCGGCACCGGCTACGCCTCCCACGTCGCCCCGCCGCCGCACCTGGTCGGCCTGCGGATCGACGCTCTCGACGCGCTCGCGGCGGAGCCGGACGCGATCGTCGTCGCCAGCGCGACCGCGCTCGCCGAGGCGGTCCCCGACGCGTCGCTGCGCCCGGCGGGCTTCGCGCTCTCCGTCGGCGAGGAGGTCGACCTCGGGGCAGGTCGCGAGCGACCTCGCCGCCGCCGGCTACGAGCGGGTCGACCAGGTCGAGGAGCGGGGCCAGTTCGCGCTGCGCGGCGGCATCCTCGACGTCTATCCGGCGACCGAGGAGCGGGCGGTGCGGATCGAGCTCTTCGGCGACGAGATCGAGTCGATGCGCTGGTTCTCGACCTTCACCCAGCGCTCGCTGGGCGAGGCGGAGCGGGTCGAGCTGGCGCCGGCGGCCGAGCTCGACGCCGAGCACCGCGAGCTGGCCGAGCATGGCGGCGCTCGAGGCCGCGGAGGACGGCGGGCGAGCTCCCGAGCCTCGCCGAGCTGCTGCCCCTCGACCACTTCCGCGCCCCGCTCGACCTCGTCCCGACGGCGGCCGCGGTGATCCTCGCCGGCCGGCCGACGAGATCGAGCCGGCGCTGCGCGACCACTGGGAGGACGTGACCACGGCGATGCACGCCGACGACGCCCGGCACCT
Source organism: uncultured Actinomycetes bacterium (assembly GCA_963720015.1). Taxonomy (GTDB): domain Bacteria; phylum Actinomycetota; class Thermoleophilia; order Solirubrobacterales; family 70-9; genus DATFPK01. Next base: position 8,246 of record CAVREA010000004.1, read on the forward strand.
CTACGTCGACGTCGCCGGCCCGCTCGCCGAGCGGGCCTCGCTCTCGCATCACCGCCGCCGGCGAGGACGACGAGGACGCCTTCCGCGCCGCCCGCGCCGAGTCGCCGGCACGCAGCATGCAGGGAGGCCGAGGGCGAGCTCGAGAAGCTGGTCCGCTCCGGCTACCGCACGGTGGTCGCCTTCGACGGCCGCGGCGAGGCCGAGCGCGCCCGCTACAACCTCGACCGCCTCGACGCGCCGCTCCTCGACGGCGCGCCCGCTCTCTCCGGACCCGGGCCTCGCCTTCGCCGAGGCGCGCCTGCGCGAGGGCTTCGTCTCGCCCGAGCTGCGGCTCGCGGTCTACCCGTTCCGCCGCCTCGTCCACCGCCGCCGGCGGGCTCGCGGAGCGCTCGCCGCCGGAGCAGGCCGCGGCCGGCTCGCCTTCGCGCGACCTGCGGGTCGGCGACTACGTCGTCCACGAGGACCACGGCGTCGCCCGCTTCGCCGGCTTCGAGACCCGCGAGGTCGGCGGGGTGACCCGCGACTACCTCTACCTCGAGTACAAGGGCGAGGACCGGGTCTACGTCCCCACCGACCAGCTCGCGAAGCTCTCCCGCTACGTCGGCGCGGGCGGCGAGCCGGTGCTCTCGGCGCTCGGCGGCAAGCGCTGGCAGAACATGAAGGCCCGCGCCCGCCGCGCGGCCGGGGAGCTGGCCGGCGAGCTGCTCAACCTCTACGCGGAGCGCCGCTCGCGCAAGCGGGCACGCCTTCGCCGCCGGACGGCGAGTGGCAGATCGCCGATGGAGGCCGCCTTCCCCTACCGCGAGACCGCGGACCAGATCGAGGCGATCGAGGCGGTCAAGGCGCGACATGGAGGCGGAGCGGCCGATGGACCGGCTGGTCTGCGGCGACGTCGGCTACGGCAAGACCGAGGTCGCGCTGCGCGCCGCCGTCAAGGCGGCCTCCGACGGCAAGCAGGTGATGATGCTGGTGCCGACGACGATCCTCGCCCAGCAGCACCTCGGCACCTTCCGCGAGCGGCTCGCCGACCTTCCCTTCACGGTCGAGGGCGTCAGCCGGCTGCGCAGGCCGGCCGAGGTGAAGCGGGTCGCTGGCCGAGTTCGCCGAGGGCCGCGTCGACATCCTGATCGGCACCCACCGCCTGCTCTCGCGGGACGTCCGCGCCAAGGACCTCGGCCTGCTGATCGTCGACGAGGAGCAGCGCTTCGGCGTCAAGCAGAAGGAGCTGCTGCGCCAGCTGAAGCTGAAGGTGGACGTGCTCTCCCTCTCGGCGACGCCGATCCCGCGCACCCTGCAGATGTCGCTCGCCGGGCTGCGCGACATCTCCGTGATCGAGACGCCGCCGGAGGGGCGGCGGCCGGTCCGCACCTACGTCGGACCCTGGGACGAGGACCTGGTCCGGCGGGCGATCGAGCGCGAGGTCGAGCGCGGAGGCCAGGCGTTCTTCCTCCACAACCGGATCGACACCCTGCCCGAGGTCGCGGAGCGCCTGCGCGGCCTGGTCCCGGGCGCCCGGTTCGCCGAGGCCCACGGCCAGATGGAGGAGCGCGAGCTCGAGGAGACGATGCTGCGCTTCCTGCGCGGCGACGCCGACTGCCTGGTGGCGACGACGATCATCGAGTCGGGCCTCGACATCCCCACCGCCAACACGCTGATCGTCGAGCGCTCCGACCAGCTCGGCCTCGCCCAGGCCTACCAGATCCGCGGGCCGCGTCGGCCGCTCTCGCGAGCGCGCCTTCGCCTACCTGCTCTATCCCTCGCCGGAGGCCCTGACCGAGGAGGCGGCGGCCCGCCTCTCGACGCTCGCCGACCACACCGAGCTCGGCTCCGGGCTTCCGGATCGCGATGCGCGACCTCGACATCCGCGGCGCCGGCAACCTGCTCGGCGACGAGCAGTCCGGGCACGTCGCCGCGGTCGGCTTCGAGCTCTACTGCCAGATGATCGACGAGGCGGTCGCGGAGCTCGCCGGCGGCGCGGCGAGGAGCGCCGGAGCCGCTCGCGAGCCGGTCCGCCTCGACGTGCCGGTCGACGCCTACCTGCCGGCCTCCTACATTCCCTTCGAGGCGGCGAAGATCGACGTCCACCGCCGCATCGCGGGGGCCCGCGAGCCGCGGCGAGCTGCGCGCGATCCGCGACGAGCTGGCCGACCGCTTCGGTCCGCTCCCGGTCGAGGCGGAGAACCTGCTCAGCGCTGCAGCGCGGCCGCATCGAGCTCGGCCTGGCGGGCGCCCGCAGCGTCGAGTTCCGCGGCGGCCGGCTCAGCGTCACCGGCGTCGAGCTCGACTCCGAGCAGGTCGAGGTTCTGCGCGAGCGGGTCGAGGGCGCGATCTACGAGTGGCGCGAGCAGACGGCCGCGGTCCGCGTCCCGGGTGAGCCCGAGGCGCGGCTGGCCGCGCTGCTGGCGCTGGCCGACGCCCTCCGCGAGGCGAAGCGCTCCGCAGGCGGGCGCGGATATGCTCCCGGCTTCGTGAGCACGAGCTGCGCAGACAAGCGCACGAGTGCGCCAGGAGCGCCAAGACCCGTCCCGGCTGATCCTCTTCGCGGGGCGTCCTGGTCCTGCTGCTTCGTCGGCTTCGCCGTCGCCCAGGGCATCGGCGAGCCCAGCGTCCCCTCGGGCGACGTCGATCGCGGTCGTCGAGGATGCCCCCGACGGCACCTCGGCCGATCACCAGGGAGGAGTTCGACCGGGCGCTCGAAGCAGACCGCGGCCCGCGGCGGGATCCGAGCAGGTCCCGAAGGCCGGCGACCAGCAGTACGAGGACATGAAGCAGGCGGCGATCGGCGACCTGCTCGACACCGTCTGGATCCAGGGCGAGGCGGCGGAGCAGGGGATCACCGTATCCGACGCCAGGTCCAGGCCAGCTGCGAGCAGATCAAGAGCCAGAACTTCCGCACCGAGGCCGAGTACCAGCAGTTCCTCGAGCGTTCCGGCTACACCCAGGAGGACGTCGACCTGCGGGTCGAGCTCCAGCTGCTCAGTCCGCGATCCAGACAGAAGGTCTCCGAACGACGTCCCGCCGGTCAGCTCGGAGGCAGGTCCAGGACTACTACGACGGCGGCCAAGGAGCAGTTCGAGCTGCCCGAGACCCGCGACGTGCGCCTGGTCCTCAACCGGGACCAGGCCAAGGTCGAGCAGGCGAAGACGGCGCTCGAGGCCGACGACTCGGACGGCGAGCTGGAAGAAGGTCGCCAAGCAGTACTCGACCGACCCCACCTCGAAGGACAACGGCGGGCTGCGGCCCGGGGCTCACCGAGGGGCTGGTCGAGGAGCCGCTCAACACGAAGATCTTCGACGCCGCCGGAGGGCGAGATCGAGGGCCCGGTGAAGACGCCGCTCGGCTACTACGTCTTCGAGGTCGAGAAGATCACCCCGGCGACCACCCAGCCGCTGAAGGAGGTTCAGAGCGCAGATCCGCAGCCAGCTCGAGCAGCAGGCCCAGGAGCAGGAGGCCTTCACCACGTTCGTCGACGACTACGGCAGCAAGTGGCAGTCGCGGACCTTCTGCGCCTCCGACTTCGTGATCGAGCGCTGCGCCAACTTCAAGGGCAGCGGCCATCCCGAGACGGCGCCCGCCGCCTGCTACGAGGCGGACCCGAAGGGCGGCCTGCCCGAGGCCTGCCCGGCGCCGGTGCTCGCCCTCTCGCCGGCCCTGCCGGGGACGATCACGCTGCTCACCCCGCAGGGCCAGCGGCTGCCGCAGCGCCCGATTCCGGCCGGCCTCGAAGCCGCTGCCCGCCGGCCGGCAGCCGCTGCCGGGGCGGTGCCCGGCGCGACCGCCCGGCGGCTACCGCCCGGCGCGGCACCGACCTCGCCCCGTGAGCCGCCGGCCGATGAGAGCGCCCCGCAGCGCAGCGCCGAGGCCGTCGCCCGCCTCGACGCGATCACCCGCCGCCTGCGGCGCGAATGCCCCTGGGACCGCGAGCAGGACGAGCGCTCGATCGTCCCCCACACCGTCGAGGAGGCCTACGAGCTCGCCGACGCCGCCGAGGCGCGGCGACGACGCGAAGCTCCTCGACGAGCTCGGCGACGTCCTCTTCCAGGTCCACTTCCTCTCGCTGCTGCTCGAGGAGCGCGGGGCCGGCGACATGGCCGCGGTCGCCGAGCACTGCCGCGAGAAGCTGATCCGCCGCCATCCCCACGTCTTCGGCGAGAGTCGGAGGCCGACGACCGCCGGCGCAGGTGCTGCGCCAACTGGGACCGGATCAAGGTCGAGGTCGAGGGCGGGGAGGCGGAGGGCGCTGTTCGCCGACGTGCCCGAGAACCTGCCGGCGCTGCTCTACGCCCGCAAGCTGCAGCGCCGCGCGGCCAACCGCGCCGCGGACCCGGGCTCGTCGCCAGACGCGCTCGAGGCGGCCGGGCGGGCCCGCCAGGCGCTCGCCGAGCTCGAGGCCGCGGCGGCGGGTGGCGGCACGCGCGGCGCCGGGCTCCGATCCGGCGAGCCGCGAGAGCGATCGAGCGCGCGCTCGGCGAGGCCCTGTTCGCGATCGTCGACGCCGCCCGCCAGCTCCGCTGCGACCCCGAGCTGGCGCTGCGGGCGGCGGCCGAGCGCTACCGCGACAGCCTCAGCCCCTCAGACAAACCGCGCCCAACCCCGCCGAGTGATTCATTGTCCGGCCAGGACGGAAACGATCACTCGGCGGAGCGCGCCGCTGAAAGAATCGCCGCCGATGAGCCAGATCGAGCGATCCACGCGCGCCAGATCCTCGACTCGCGCGGCAACCCGACGGTCGAGGTCGAGGTCGCGCTCGAGCTCGGGCGCCCGCGGCCTCGCCGCGGTCCCCTCCGGCGCCTCGACGGGCGAGTTCGAGGCGGTCGAGCTGCGCGACGGCGGCGACGCCTGGGGCGGCAAGGGCGTCGGGCAGGCCGTCGCCAACGTCAACGGCGAGATCGCCGAGGCGCTGAGCGGGGCCCGGGCGGCCGAGCAGGGGCGCTCGACCAGACGATGATCGAGCTCGACGGCACCCCGAACAAGGGCCGGCTCGGCGCCAACGCGATCCTCGGCGTCTCGCTGGCGGCGGCCAAGGCCGCCGCGGCGGACGCGGCGGCAGCCGCTCTACGTCTACCTGGCCGAGCTCTACGGGGGCGGCGACCCGGCCGTGCTGCCGGTGCCGATGATGAACGTGCTCAACGGCGGCGCCCACGCCGACAACTCGGTCGACTTCCAGGAGTTCATGGTCGTCCCCGCCGGGGCGCCGAGCTTCTCCGAGTGCCTGCGCATCGGGGCCGAGGTCTTCCACGCGCTGAAGAGGACCCTGGCACGAGCGCGGCCTCGCGACGGCGGTCGGCGACGAGGGCGGCTTCGCCCCCGACCTGCCATCCAACGAGGCGGCGCTCGAGGCCGGTGCTGGCCGGGGTCGAGGCCGCCGGCTACGAGCCGGGACGCGGACGTCTTCATCGCCCTCGACCCGGCGACCAGCGAGATCTTCAGCGACGGCGCCTACGTGCTCGAGCACGAGGGCCGCACGCTGAGCCTCCGAGCCGAGATGGCCGCCTACTGGGAGGACGCCTGCTGCGCGCTATCCCGATCGTCTCGATCGAGGACGGGATGGACGAGGAGGACTGGGACGGCTGGAAGCTGCTCACCGAGCGGATCGGCGAACGGGTGCAGCTGGTCGGCGACGACCTCTTCGTCACCAACCCGGAGCGCCTCGGGCGGGGGATCGAGGCCGGCGTCGGCAACTCGATCCTGGTCAAGGTCAACCAGATCGGCACCCTGACCGAGACCCTGGACGCGATCCGGATGGCGCGCGACGCCGGCTACACCGCCGTGATCTCCCACCGCTCCGGCGAGACCGAGGACACGACCATCGCCGACCTCGCCGTCGGCACCGGCGCCGGGCAGATCAAGACCGGGGCGCCCGTCGCGCTCGGACCGCGTCGCGAAGTACAACCGGCTGCTGCGGATCGAGGAGGAGCTCGGCGCGATGCCGCCGACGTTCCCCGGCCTGCAGGCATTCGTTCAGCGGTCCGGTTAGTGAAGGCATGCGGGCCCCGGCCGCGAAGGGTCGGGCGTGGCAGCAACCGCATACGCCGGCGGCCGCGCGGCTCCCGCAGGGCGGCCGCCCGCCGGCGCGCCGCGCGCCGGCGGGGACCCGCCGCGCAGTCGCGCCGCCCCGCCGCAGAGGCGCCGCGGCCGCCAGCCGCGTCCGAGCTGGGACCAGGGTCGGCCGGCGGATCGCGCTCACGCTCGTGCTCGCTGCGGTTCTCTTCTCCTACCTGAACCCGGTCGATCGACTTCGTCCACACCTACCGCGACACGACCGCCGCCAAGGCGCGAGCTGCGCACGCCTGCAGGCGGAGAACACCGCCCTGCACAACCGGGTCCAGTCCGCCGACGACCCGGCGCGTGCTGGAGCGCGAGGCGCGCCGCCAGGGCATGGTCGCGCTCGGCGAGCACCCTACGTCGTCCCGGTCTGAGCGGCTGAGCGCGGGGCGCCCGGCGCCCGCGGGCGGAGGCCGGATGCTGAGCGTCGGCGCCTACGCTGCCGGGATCGCTCGAGCTCGCGATCGTTGCGGCGGCCTTGCGGTCGCCGCCTGGTCGCTGCGATCGCGGCTCCTGCCCGGCTGGACCGGCGCCGCCGGCGCGGCTGGTCGAGGCGGTGATCGGCGATCGGGCTGGCCATCCTGATCGCCGAGCTGCTCGGGGCGGTCGGCCTGCTGCGGGAGGGCGTCTTCGTGGCGGTCACCGCGCTCGCCGGGGCCGCGGCGCTCGCGTTCTCGGCGCCCGGGTCCGACGGAGGAAGCCGCGGCGCCTGCCCGCCCGCCGGCTCCGCCGGCGCCCCGCTTCGCCGCCCTGGTCTCCCTGGCGGTGGTGGCCGGGGTCTTCGCCCACTGGGGCGTCGAGACCAAGCAGGCGCTCGACGGCGGGATCGGCAACTTCGACTCGCTCTGGTACCACATGCCGTTCGCGGCCGAGATCGCGCAGAGCGGATCGACGACGGGTCTCCACCACACCGAGACCGTCTTCCTCAACTGGTTCTACCCGCAGAACTCGGAGCTGCTGCACGCGATCGCGATCCTGATCACCGACCGCGACACCCTCTCGCTCTTCCTCAACCTCGGGTGGCTCGCGGTGGCGCTGCTCTCCGCCTGGTGCGTGGGCCGGCCCTACGGCCGCGGACCGCTGACGGTCTCTGCCGCCGCCATCCTGCTCGAGTGCCACACCCTGGTCGTGCGCGAGCCCGGGGCCGCCAAGAACGACGTCGCCGCGGCCGCCATGCTGCTGGCGGCGGTGGCGATCCTGGTCACCGCCTGGGAGGCCCGCCCACGCCGCGACCCCGGGCACGGCCTCGAGCCCGGCTGGGCGCTCGCGGCCGCGGGCCTCGCCGCTGGTCTGGCCGCGGGGACCAAGGTCACCGTGCTGGTGCCGGTCGCCGCGCTCACGGTGGGCGCCGTTGCCCTGGCCCCAGCCGGTCGCCGCGCCGGCGCCGCCGCCTGGTGGGGGATCCCGCTGCTCGCGGGCGGCGCCTTCTGGTACGTCCGCAACCTGATCGCCGCCGGCAACCCGATACCGCAGGTGCAGGAGCTCGGCCCGCTGTCGCTGCCCGGGCCGGAACGGCTTCAGGAGGGCCGCCCCGACTTCACGGTCCTCCACTACGCGACCGACACGGACGTCTGGCGCCAGTATTTCGGGCCCGAGCTGAACGACGCCTTCGGCGTCCTCTGGCCGGTGGTGGCCGGAGCGGCGATCGCGGGCGGCCTGATCGCCCTCGTCCGCGGAAGCACGCCCGCCGTACGCTGGATGGGGGGCGTGGCCCTGGTCGGCATCGCCGCCTACCTCGCCACCCCGCTGAGCGCTGCTGGCGCCGAGGGCGCACCCGAGGGGTTCGGGGTCAACATCCGCTTCGCCGTGCCGGCCCTGCTGGTCGGCCTCACGCTCCTCCCGCTCGCGCCGGGGTTGCAGCGGCCCTCGCGGCAGTGGGCCCTTCTGGGCGCGCTGCTCGCCGTGCTGGTGGTCACCAACGAGTCCTACAACGTCCTCCGCGACCGGCGAGCGGGTCTTCGGGGTGCTGATGGCATTGCTGCTCGTGGTCGTACCGGCGCTGCTGTTCCTGGCGAGCCGGCGCGGAGCGGGCCGCGGCATCGTGTTCGCCGGGACGGCGATCCTGATCGCCGCGATCGCCACGATCGGCTACCCCCTGCAGCGTGACTACCTTCGTGACCGCTTCCGCGACTTCGACCCGACCCGCAACCTCGACAGCGCCTACCGGCTCGCAGCGGGCTGGAGGGATGTCAGGGTCGGCCTCGCCGGGACCACCGCCGGCTTCCTCGGCTACGGGTTCTATGGCACCGACCTGAGCAACCACGTCCGCTACCTGGGCCGCGACGGGCCGCAGGGGGCGTTCAACGCGATCCCCGACTGCGCCGGCTTCCGGCGAGCGGTCAACGACGCGCAGCTCGACTACCTGATCACGGCGCCGTTCCTCAACTTCATCGACCCGGGCAGGCCGATCCGTTCGCCCGAGGCCGGCTGGCTGCGGGGGGAGCCGGCGGTACGCGCGATCAGCCGCGACGGACCGGTCACGGTCTGGAGGGTGCGCGGCCGCCTCGACCCGCGCGCCTGCGGCCCGGCCAACGCGCCGCTCCGCTACGTCCCCGATCAGCCGGGCGCGAACCTCGACTGACCCCGCGGCCGGCCGTGGCGGCCTCCTTGCGTTTGGGATTCGGGCGGACGGCTACCCTGCCGCCGTGGCCTATCCGCTCGAGAACGCGCTCTTCCAGTGGGAGGAGGGGTGGCGCCGGCTCGAGGAGCTTCGCTCCGACCCGGTCGCCTACCGGCGTGCGCATCGCGTCGTCAGCGCAGTTGAGGAGGAGCTGCGCAGGCGCATCGGCCCCACCTTCCGGGCCGCCGAGCTCGCGGAGCTCTACGCGCAGGGGACCGACTGGGCCCTCGACGTCACCGCCGGCGTCTCGTCCGAGCTTGGCGACGCCCAGCATCTGGCCGACGCCGCCTTCTGGCGCTACCTCCGCGGCGCCAGGGACTACTCCGGCGGCCGCGAGCTGATCGCCGACTAGTCGCGGCGGGGCGGTTGGTCGTCGTCGTCGGCGTCGCCGGCGTCGCCCGCGCGGCGGATCACGATCTGGTCGGCCTCGATCCTGACCGTCAGGTCGCGTTGGCCGGCCCAGTGCTCGGAGTACGTCGGGTCGTCCTGGACGGCGGGGTCGAGCCAGAGGCCGTACCCGTCCTTCTCGCCGTGGTCGAAGGTCGCCTCGAGCTCGGCCCGGCGGCGGCCGCGACCGCCGCGGCGGCCGCGACGGCGGCGGCGCTTGGGCCGGCCCTCGGCCTCGGCGCCGTCCGCTTCCTCGTCGGAGCGCCCCTCCTCGACCTCGCGCTCGTCCTCGTCCTCGTCCTCGTCCGCTTCCTCCTCGGCCTCGGACTCGGAGGTAGCGGCCTCGATCTCGGCCTCGATCTCGTCGCGCAGGTCGACCTCGCCGGTGCCCTGGTCGTCGTCGGCGGAGAGGCCGTGCTGGCGGCGGAACTCGCGCAGCTCGGAGGCGCTGACCTCGAGCTGATGCGCGATCCAGGCGTCGGTCCTTCCCTGGCGGACCCAGGCGCGGATCTGGTTGAGCTGCGGGCGTAGGGACCTGCGGGCCATGAGGGCGGCGAGTCTACCTTTCTCGGCGGCCGCGCCACCGGCCGGTGACGGAGCCGCCGCGGCGCCGAACCCGGTTGCCAAACGGGCCCGGACCTGCCAAGCTGGCGTTCGCGGGGTTACTCAATATTTGGTAGGACGAGCGCGGGAGGCGCAATGCTCGTACTGACGAGGCGCATCAATCAAAGCATCATGATCGGCGACGACGTCGAGGTCACCGTGCTCGCCGTCTCCGGCGAGAAGGTGCGGATCGGCATCGACGCTCCCCAGGACGTGCCTGTCTTCCGCCAGGAGGTCTACGAGCGGATCGCGGCCGAGCATGTCGAGGGCAACGGGGTCGTGCGGCGGGCCGCCGACGCGGACCGCGTCAAGCCATAAGCCAGGCGAGCGTCTCGAACATCGCCAGCACGACCGTCACCACGGTCAGGGTCAGGCAGACGACGAGAACGCTGAACCGCACCTTGCCCTTCTGCTCGGTGCGGGTGATGCGGCGGGCGCGCGAGCGGTTCGCCGCGCGCCGGCGCAGCTGCTCGCGACGACGGCGCTCGAGCGCCGTCTCCTGCTCGAAGGCGAGCTCGAACTGGTTGATGCTCTGCCGCATTCGCATGGTGGATTGGCCCGTGACACTTCCCCGCTTTGGTTGCCCTGGGGCCGTGAAGCACGGTACCAAAACTGCATGAGGCCATGCAAACACGAAGGCCGCAGAAAGCACATACTTTGCGGCGCAGAGCGGTTTGCGCTCAGCATGCCGACCAGAGGCCGCGACCCTCGCGCCCGGCCTCGCCCTCGAGCCGGGCGAAGAGCTCGGCACGATCGGTGTTGGGCTCGATCGTCAGCGTGCGGGCGTAGCCGCGGCGGACGATCTCCGCGTTGATCAACCGCGGCCCGACGAAGACGTAGGCGAGCAGGCGGCCGTAGCGGTCGCGCAGCTCGTCGTCGAAGACCAGCCGCACGGTGCGGCCGCCGACGAGGAGGTGGTTGAGGGAGCTGGCCTCGTGACCGAAGCACTCCACCCCGATGCTCGGGTCCACCTCGGGCGTGTCGATGCCGATGTAGCGGATGTCCTCGGTGCGCCCGTCGAGCCGGACCTCGATCGTGTCGCCGTCCGTGACCGAGAGGACCTCGGCGCGGACGCCGCCGGGATCGCCGCTTCCGGCCGGCGCTGGCGCCTCCGGTCCGGGGCCGCCGTCGCCGCCGTCGCTGCGCAGCACCGCGACACCGATCAGGATGAGCAGCACGAGCGTGCCCACGAGGCCGCGGGGGCCGAGGTTTCGACCGAGTCCCGTCAACGAACCGCCAAGGCTCCCGGGCCGTGCATCTCGCCCCGGCTGTCGGGATGTGGCTCGAAGGCGATGGGCGGTGAGTATGCCAGCGGCCGATCACACGGAGCCCGGCGGCGCGGTTACGATCGCGGGGATCCGGGGCAGCTGAACCGGGCTCGTCATGGAACACAGGTTCTCCGGCACCCCGTACACGATCGGCATCGAGGAGGAGTTGATGCTGATCGAGCCTGGCACCGAGCGGCTCGCCCAGGGGATCGAGACGATCCTCGCCGAGATCGGCGACGGCGTCGGTGAGGTCAAGCCCGAGCTGATGCAGGCGGTGCTCGAGATCGCCACCGACCCCTGCGCCAACCTGGGCGAGGCGCGCGACCAGCTCGCCGAGCTGCGCGGCCGGGTCCGGGATTGCGCCCGGGCGAACGGCATGGACCTGGCGGCCGCGGGCACCCACCCGGCAGCCCACTGGGAGGACCAGCTGATCGTCGACCGCCCCCGCTACCTCGACATCGCCAAGGAGCTCGGCTGGATCGCCCGCCAGGAGCTGATCTTCGGGACCCATGTCCACGTCGGCGTCAACGGTCCGGACCGGGCGATCTACGTCGTCGACGGGATCCGGCGCCACCTGCCCCTGCTGCTGGCGATCTCCGCCAACTCGCCGCTCTGGTCCGGCGAGGTGACGGGGATGGCCTCGGCCCGAACCCCGATCTTCCGCCACTTCCCGCGGGTCGGCGTGCCGCCCCACTACGGCACCTGGGAGATCTTCAGCCGCCGTGTCGGCGTGATGGTGCAGGCGGGGTCGATCGAGGACTACACCTACCTCTGGTGGGATGTCCGCCCCCATCCCAACCTGGGCACGGTCGAGATCCGCGTCTTCGACCAGCAGACCCGCCTCGAGGACACGATCGCACTGGCTGCGCTCGCGATCTGCCTCGTGCACCGGTACGTGGTCAACTTCGACGACGGCAGGCCGCTGATCGAGGTGCCGACCGAGCTGATCGACGACAACAAGGTGAGGGCCGCGCTGCGTGGACTCGAGGGCGAGCTGGTCGACCTCCCGCAGTCGCGGCGGGCAAACGCCAGCGATCTTGCGATCGAGCTGGTCGACGAGCTGGAGCCGGACGCCGAGGAGCTCGGGGTCGGCGAGGAGCTCGAGTCGGTGAGGGCGCTGATCGCCGCCGGCTCGAGCGCCCGCAAGCAGCTCCGCGTGCTCGAGGCCGAGGGGATGGAGAGCCTGATCGCCCACCTCTGCTCCGAAACGGCGCCCTGAGGCCACAGGCGCGGAGCCGGGCGCCCGTCCGGGGTATCCTCGAACCGTGAGCGAGACCGAGCTGAGCGTGGTCTGCAAGAGCTGCGGCTCAGAGGTCAGTCCGTACGTCACCGAGTGCCCCTACTGCGGCGCGCGCCTGCGCAAGCGCGCGCCCAAGCTCGAGCGCCGCGGCGATGTGATCGAGGCGAAGAAACCTCGCCGCCGGACAAGGCGCGGCCGCGGCTTCGGCCGCAGCCCGATCGCGGCGCTCGACTCGGTCCGGCCCTACGCCACCCTGTCGATCATCGCGGCCTCGGCCCTGGTTCTGCTGGCGCAGCGGGCGACCGGGGATCCGCTCACCGACTTCGGTGCGATCGCCGGCCCGGTAGGCAGCGAGTGGTGGCGCTATCTGGCGGCGCCGTTCGCCTACCTCGACGTCGGCTACCTGTTCGTTGTGGCCGTGGCGGTGGTCTTCTTCGCCCCCGGCATCGAGCGGCGCATCGGGTCGGTCGCGACGCTCCTCCTCCTGGTCGCCTGCGGCGCGCTCGGGATGCTCGCCGCCGACGGGATCGAGACGGCGCTCGACGACATCACCGTCGCCGCCGGCGGCAACGGGATCGCCCTCGGCGCACTCGGCGCCTGGTTCATGCTGCGGCGGGCCGAGTCGCGCGGCGCCATCGACGAGGAGTACGACGTGATCGGGGTCGCCGTCTGCGCGGCGGTCCTCCTTGCCCTGCCGATCTTCGAGGACAGCGCCAACGTGATCGCAGGGCTGGGCGGCGGCCTCGTCGGCGTCCTCGCCGGGTTGAGCGCCGCCAGGTTCCGCCCCCGCGACTGACGCGCCCGCGATGAGCGAGAAGTTCACCGAGATGAGCCCGGAGCTGCACCGCTACGCGGTCGCGCATTCGCACGTGGACGAGGTGCTCGAGCGGCTCGGCGAAGAGACGGCGGCTCTGGGCGACGTGGCCGTGATGCAGATGGCCCCCGAGCAGGCGGCGCTGACAACGCTCCTGGTCAGGGCGCTCGACGCCGACCGCGCGCTCGAGGTGGGCACGTTCACCGGCTACGGCTCGATCTCGATCGCCCGCGGGCTGCGGCCGGGCGGGACCCTGCTGACCTGCGACGTGAGCGAGGAATGGACCGAGATCGCCCGCCGCCACTGGGGCGAGGCGGGGCTCGAGGACCGCATCGACCTGCGCATCGGCCCGGCGCTCGAGACGCTGCGCGAACTCGACCCGGCGGAGCCCTTCGACTTCGCCTTCATCGACGCGGACAAGGAGAGCTACCCCGCCTACTACGAGGAGTGCGTTCGTCTGGTCCGGTCGGGGGGCGTGATTGCGCTCGACAACGTGTTCATGGGCGGCGAGGTGATCGACCCCGAGGCCGACCGGCCCGGCGTCGTTGCGATGCGCGAGGTCAACGACCGCATCGCCTCCGACGACCGCGTGCACGCGGCGATGATCGGTGTCGCCGACGGGGTCACCCTGGCGCTGAAGCGATGACGCCGCCTGGCGACAGCGCCGGCTGGCTCGCGCTCGTCGTCCGCAGCATGATCGCCACCTGGCGGACCCTTGCCCGCACCAACGGCGCCCAGGTCTTCGAACGCGAGGGGGTGCTCGGCGTCGCAACCCCGAGCGTTCCGGAGCGGTCCGTGTTCAACAGCGTCGGCTACACCAACGCGAATGCATTCCTCGGCGCCTACGACGAGCTGCGCGGCGCCTACGACGAGCGCGGCTGCGCGTGGACGGTCTGGGTCCCGGAAGGCGATGCCGAGGTGGCCCGGGCACTGAAGGAAGCCGGGCATGTCCTCGACGCCGCTCCGCGAGCGATGGCGATGCGGCTGGCCGCGGTCGAGGAGCCCGACCTCGGCGACCTCGATTGGACCGCCGACGGCGACATCCACACCGCCTGCCTGATCAACGACCACTCCTACGGCTACCCCGAAGGGACCTGGGCCAGGTTCAACGACCCCTCGGCGAAGGAGCTGCGCACATACCTCGCCGGCGCGGGCGGCACCCCGGCGGCGACCGTGGCGACGATCCATCACGACGGTGACTGCGAGATCTGGAGCGTGGCGACCGAGCCCGAGGCGCGCGGGCGGGGGCTCTCGACCGCGCTCATGCGCCGGGCGCTCTGGGACGCCCGCCGGGACGGCTGCGAGACCTCGACCCTGCAGGCGACCAGGCTGGGCCGGCCGGTCTACCAGCGGGTCGGGTTCGAGGACTACGGCGCGCTGCAGATGTGGGAGCTGCGTCCCTCCGGGCTGGCGGGCCGGGCGACCCGGATGCCGCCGGCCTGACGCGGCCAGCTATGTTGGCCCCCGTGGAGGGTGCAGGCCCCGAGGGCTACACCGAGGAGGAACTCGACGCGGCGATCGAGCGGCTGACCGACGCGGGCCGGTTCAGCGAAGCCGAGCGGATCGTCTCGCGGGCGGCTCCGAAGCTGCAGATGGTGCTCGCCAACGCCCTCCAGGCCGGCGGTTGGTTCGGCGAGTCGCACGAGGCGGAGTCGCTCAAGGCGGCGACCGCTCCGGATCCCGACGAGAGGATCAACGCCGTCCGCATTCTGCTCGCCGAGGAGGCGAGGATGGGGATGATGGTCGGGGTCGCCGTCGGCTGGGCCCTCCACGAGGAGCTTTCGGCGGGGCCCTCGCCGGGTACGGGCGAACTGGACAGCGCAACCGAAGGAGATACCTGAAGATGGAGATCCGCTTTCACGGCCACGCCTGCTTCGAGCTCAGCGAGGGCGACACCACCGTCCTCGTCGACCCGTTCCTGAAGCCGAACAACCCGGCGGCGGTCGCCACCGCTGACGAGGTCGAGCCGACCCACATCGCGCTCAGCCACGGCCACGCCGATCACATCGCCGACGCGGTCGGCGTCGCAAGGCGCACGGGCGCCCACTGCGTCGCGATGGTCGAGCTGGCCAACTGGCTCAGCTCGAAAGGGGTGGCCGACGACAAGCTCAGCGATCCCAACCTGGGCGGGACCGTCAGGTTCGACTGGGGCTACATCGGCCTCGTGCCCGCCTGGCACACCAACACGATCCCGGGTTCCAGCGAGGCTCCGTTCAGCGCCGAGCACGGGATCTCGATCGGCGTCCCCGCCGGGCTCCTGATCAAGATCGGCGAGACGACCGTCTACCACTCGGGCGACACGTGCCTCTTCAGCGACATGAAGCTGATCGCGGAGCGCTCCGACATCGACGTCGCCTTGCTCTGCATCGGTGGCCACTACACGATGGACCGCCATGACGCCGCGGTCGCGGCAGAGTTCGTCGGCGCCGAGACCGTGATCCCGATGCACTACAACACCTTCCCGCCGATCGAGACCGACGCGGAGGCGTTCAAGGCGGAGGTCGAGGAGAAGACGTCGTCGAACGTCGTGGTCCTGGCGCCAGGGGAGACGCACTCCGTCCCGGCATAGGGGGCTCCGAACCCAGGCCCTGCCCGCCCGGGGCGATGCCCCGGGCGGTCGCAGGCCATGAGACGAGTCAGTCCCGCTGGGCGCCGCGCTCGAACCAGTGCGACCGGTCGTGCCAGTCGTGCGCCATCAGTGCGGTCCCGAGAATCGCAAAGGGAATCCCGCCACGGAGGTGGAGGCGCTGGGCGGCGATGCCGGCGAGCCCTGCCGCCGCCACCGCGGCTCCGGTGGCCCCGTGATGGAGGCGCTGGCCGCCGATCCACACGCGCCGCAGCGCGGGGTCATAGTCAACCAGCGGTGTCCGCCACATGGGGGTCCCTTCCGAACGCTTGTGATTCCCGCGGGGCCGGGGCTTCCCGGCCTCCACACCCCCTATCGGCGCCGCGCCGCACCCGATTAGCCGCCGCTACCGAAGAGGGGCGCCGGTGCCTACCCAAGAATCGGAGAACGCGGGCTCTTCCCCCGGGAGCCGCGCAACTCGACTGGCTGGTCAGCCAGTCCGGGTGGTACGCTCGGCTCCGTCCCCGGCGTTTCGCAAACGAGGAGAGAGATGGAGCCGCTCGAGACCACCCCCGCCGTCGCCTCGCGAACCGATCGCGACGACTACCAGGCCACCTCCGACCCCGCCCTGCAGGAGGCGGCGGACCGGACCGGCGACGTCAAGCTGCTCGACTACAAGCAGCTCTACCAGCTCTGGGAGCGGCAGCAGTGGGCGACCCAGGACCTCGACTTCACCCGCGACCGCCAGGACTGGAACGAGCGCTTCGACGACGAGGAGCGCTTCGCCCGCATGTACGGGCTCTCATCGTTCTTCATCGGCGAGCAGCGGGTGGCCGAGGAGCTGGGGCCGATCATGCGGGCCGCCCCCACCGAGGAGCAGCGGATCTTCCTCTGCACCCAGATCGCCGACGAGGCCCGCCATGTGCGCTTCTTCGAGCGCTTCTACCAGGAGGTCGGCGTCTACGAATCCGACGAGCTCTCCTCGCTGCTCGAGCAGACCTCCGAACACCTCAACGAGAACTTCGGCCGCCTCTTCGACGAGATGCTCGCGGCCCGCACCGCCAGGCTCTCCGAGGAGCCCGGCGACAGCGAGGCGCTGGTCGAGGCGGTAACCCTCTACCACATGGTGATCGAGGGGATGCTGGCGCTCACCGGGCAGCACTTCATCATGGACTACAACGAGCGCGAGGGGACGCTTCCCGGATTCGTCGAGGGCTTCCAGAACGTGGCCCGCGACGAGCACCGCCACGTCGCCTTCGGCTCGGTCTTCCTGCGCGAGAAGGCTCGCGAGGACCAGCGCTACAAGGACGCGATCCAGCGCACCCTGGAGGAGTCGCTCCCCGTCGCCGACGGCGTTCTCTCGCCGCCGTGGGCGCCGGAAGGGGACGACTGGGAGATGTTCGGGGTCAGCCTTGCCGAGACCCGCGAGTTCGCCGGCACCTGTCTGATGCGGCGGCTCAAGGTGATCGGGTTGAGCTAGGGCCCAGAGGGGGGCGGCGTCGAGCCGCCCGTGTCCGCTTCGCCCTGGCCAGGCTCGCCGACCACGACTACCGCGGTCTCACCGCTCGGGTGGTAGGTGCCGGTGGTGGTGACGGCGGTTGCCGGGCCCGAACCGCTGGCCTCGGCGTCCGAGCTGCCGGCCGCGGGGTCGACCGGCTCGGCGGGGGCGACGGGAGCCGCCTCCTCAGGCGCGGTCGTGGACTCGCCGGCAGCGGGCTCCTCGGCGACGGGCGCCAATGGAGGCGCCTCGGCGACAGGGGGCGGCGGGGTCTCCGCGACCGGCGGCGGAACCGCCTCTGGCACCGGGGCGGGCACCGGAGGAGCCTCCGTGACTGTTTCCGGTACGGGTGCCGCGGGCGCGACGGCAGGATCGTCGGCGACGATTCGCGCCGGGGGGGGAGGTGGCTTGGGCGGATCGCTGTTGACGCGGTGCTGGACCTCGACTGCGCCGGCCGTGAGCACGGCAGCGGTGACGACGCCGGCGACCGCCTTGGCGCCGATCGCACTGCCGACGGCGCTCAGGCCGCCGCCCGCGGCGCCGCCGAGGGCGGCTCCGCCGGCGCCCATCGCGCCGGCCCCCATCGCGCCGCCCGCGCCTGCACCGGCCGCGCTCGCGCCACCGGCGGCGCCGCCGCCGAAGCCGAGCTTCGAGCCGAGGAAGGCCTTGAGCGCGAGCAGCGGGCCGACCGGCGAGAGCGCCGCGAGGACCTTGGTGTCGGAGCGGATCTGGTTGCGGAACGCTGCGCAGTCCTCGCACTCGCGGACGTGGCGGCGAACCGGGCCGGTGGCCTTGCCCAGGCCCTCGGCGGCCTCGGCAAGCTCGAGCCTGACCTCGCCGCAGGTGAGCAGGCGGGCCTGGCTCGCCTCGGCCAGCGATATCCGGGCACGGACGAGAAGGGACTTGACCGAGGGCACCGTGGTCTCCATCGCGAGGGCGATCTCCTCGTAGGACATCGCGTCCATCTCGCGTAGGAGAAGGGCGGACCGCTGGGTCTCGGGAAGCTTCTTCACGTCGGCGATGAGCTGGCGGAACTCCTCGCGGTTGTGGACCGTCTCGTGGGTCGTGGCGGCGTCCACCTCGGGCACCATGTCCATCGACTCCTTGGCGTCCGCGGTCGGCCGGCGAAGATGGTTGAGGGAGCGGTTGCGCGCGATCCGGTAGAGCCAGGGACGCAGGTTGATGTCCCGGTTGTCGGCGAGGATCGCCCGGTACGCGTTGACGAAGACCTCCTGCAGCACGTCCTCGGCGTCCTCCGTCGAGTGCAGCATCTGCCGGCAGAAGCCCAGCAGGCGCGACTGGTAGCGATCGACGATCGCGTCGAAGGCGCCCGGGTTGCCGTCGCGGACGAGGGCGATCAGCTTCTCGTCGCCCTGCAGCTTGAGCAGGGGGGAGCGCCGGGCGAGCAGCCCACGGCGACTGGCGTGTGTTAGGGCGGAGGCCTCCAAGTAGTCCTCAGGAACGCGTTCCTGTTGCATCAACACGGTAGCGGCGCCCCCGTTGCGCCGCAAGAACGGGATTACCCGCTACCGGGTAACCGGGCACGGCCGCAATTTGCGGCCTTTACGGGCGGTCGCGGCTCTACGATCCCGGAGCCCGGGTGGCGAAACTGGCGAAACGCGATCGGCTTAAAACCGGTTGCCCCCTCGGGGGCTTGCGGGTTCGAGTCCCGCCCCGGGCACCTCTCTAGCCGAGAATGCGGCGCTTCTGCTGCTCGAACTCGGCGTCGGTGAGCGCCCCCCGCTCGCGCAGCGCCTGCAGGCGCTCGAGCCGGCCGACGGTGTCGGACGGCTCCGGGTCGCCGCCACCCTCGGCGCGGGCGCTGAAGCTTGTCTCGGCGCCGCCAAAGGTGAGGCCGCCGGCGCTGAACGCCGCGACGCTGCCCAGCTGCTCGACGTCGAGCCCGTGCTCGGACATCGTCTTGAAGATCGCCGCCTGCAGGTCCGGGTCCGTGACCGATACCTGGTCGCCCTTCTCGGCATCGACGCCGTGCTCCCGCAGTGTCGCCAGGATCGCGTTGCGAAGATCATCGCCCTGCCCCTGCAGGTTCATCACCCTCGGCTCGGCCTCCGTGACCTCGACCCTGGCGGGGACAGCGGCCGTCGGCGTGCCCGCGGCCTCGATCCCCTCCGGCAGGGCGCTCTCGCGTCGGCGCCGGCTGCGGAAGAAGTCGAACAGCCCCATCTCAGAGCTTGGTCCAGACCGTCTTCGTCTCGAGGTAGGCGTCGAGGTTGTGGTGGCCCTTCTCGCGGCCGATCCCCGACGCCTTGAAGCCGCCGAAGGGCGCCGCCGGGTCGCCGCCGCCCCAGGTGTTGATGTAGACGTTGCCCGCCTTCAGCCTCGCCGCCAGCAGATGGGCGTTGGAGACGTCGCGGGTCCAGACCCCTGCGGCGAGGCCGTACTCGGTGTCGTTGGCGCGTGCCGCGACCTCGTCGAGGTCGGCGAACGGCATCGCGACCAGCACCGGCCCGAAGATCTCTTCGCGGGCGATCCGCATCGAGTCCTCCACTCCGGTGAACAGGGTGGGTGGGACGAAGTAGCCGCCATTCCCCCCGGCGCCGTTGCCGCCGGCGACCATCTCGGCGCCCTCGGCGACACCGGAGTCGATGTAGCCGCTGACCCGCTCATGCTGTTCCGCGGAGACCAGCGGGCCGAACTCGGTCTCGGGGTCGAGGCCGGGCCCGACCTTGGCCTCGCGGGCGTGGGCGGCGAGGCGCTCGACCGCCTCCTCGAACCTGTCCTGGTGGACGAACAGTCGCGACCCGGCGTTGCACGCCTGGCCAGAGTTGAAGTAGATCCCCTGGTAGGAGCCCTTGACCGCCGAGTCGAGGTCGGCGTCCGGGAGGATGATGTTGGGGCTCTTGCCGCCCAGCTCGAGGGTCACACGCTTGAGCGACTGCCCGCACTTCGCCCCGATCTCGCGGCCGACCGCGGTCGACCCGGTGAAGGCGACCTTGTCGACGCCGGGGTGGTCGACCATCGCCGCTCCCGTCTCCCCGTCCCCGGTGAGGATGTTGACCGTGCCGGGAGGGATGCCCGCCTCGAGGATCAGCTCCCCCAGCCGCAGCGCGCTCAGCGGCGTCTGCTCGGCCGGCTTGAGGATGGTCGTGCAGCCGGCCGCCAGCACGGGCGCCAGCTTCCAGGCCGCCATCAGCAGGGGGAAGTTCCAGGGGATGATCTGGGCGCAGACGCCTACCGGCTCGCGGCGCGTGTAGCAGAGCACGTCGCGGGCGGAGACCGGGATCGTCTCGCCCTCGATCTTGGTCGGCCAGCCCGCGAAGTAGCGGAGGTGGTTGACGGTGGCGCCCACGTCGCCCCTCGCTGCCGCGACCGGCTTGCCGTTGTCGAGCGACTCGAGCTCGGCGAGCTCGTCACCGTTCGCCTTGACCAGCTCGGCCAGCCCCCAGATCAGCGCCGACCTCTTCGCCGGGTTGACCTTGGCCCAGGCGCCCTCGAGCGCTGCGCGCGCCGCCGAGGCCGCGCGGTCGACGTCGCCGGCGCCGGCCATCGCCACCTCGCAGATCGGCTCGCCGGTGGAGGGGTCGACCGTCGTGAAGGTGCGTCCGTCGGCCGCCTCGAGCCACTCGCCGCCGATCAACAGGCGGGTCGGGCCGCGGTCGAGGAAGGCGCGAGCCGGCTCTGAGAGGGAGGCTGCCTGCGAGGTCACGCTCACCGGGACATCCTAGGCGCCGCAGCCGCCGCCGGCGGGTCACACAACAACGCCCCGGATTGCGGGACAATCGGGCTCCATGGTGCAGCGGTTCCTCACCTGGGCCTACGGACGGCTCGGCAGGCACTACCCGTACGTCTACGCGACGATCGAGCTGCAGACGGCCTGGCTCGTGATCCTCGCGACGCTCGGCCTGTTCAGCCTGTACTACGACAACCCGTTCACGGACTTCCTGCTGCAGGCGGCGGTCGTCTGCGGCCTCACCGCGATCGCGATCGGGATCGCCCTCGCCAGGCTCTACGGATATCTGCGCCCGCTCAAGGACTGGATCGGAAACGCCGACCGCGACGACCCCGAGCTCGCCGGGCGCGCTTGGGCGATCGCCGTCGGGCTGCCGCTCGAGGTCATCAAGCGCGACCTCAAGCTGCCCGTGATCCTGGTTGCGCTGCCGGGATCGATCGCCGGGGTCTTCATCCTCGATCTCAGCTGGCCGGCGTTCTTCCCGCTGTTCGCCGGCTCCATGGTCGCGATCGGCTACGCGGGGATCCTCCACTACCTCGCCCTCGAGATCGGGATGCGGCCGGTGCTCGTGGACATCAACCGCGTGCTGCCGCCCCGCCAGCAGACGGGGGTTCGCTCGCTGCCGCTGCGCTTCAAGCTGCTCGCCTCGCTGCCGCTGATCAACATCATCACGGGGATCGTCGCCGCGGCGCTCTCCAGCACCGACAACGCGCCGGGAGGGGGGACGGCGCTCGGCTTCGACGTGCTGGTCGCGATCGGCGTCGCCTTCACGATCTCGTTCGAGCTCTCCGTGATGCTGACCAGGTCGATCATCCGCCCGATCGACGACCTCGAGGAGGGGATGAAGGCGGTGCGCGCGGGCCGCTTCGACCACCAGATTCCGGTCACCACCGCCGACGAGCTGGGCGAGGTGACCGCGGCCTTCAACCAGATGGTCGACGGCCTGGCCGAGCGCGAGCGGATGCGCGAGGCCTTCGGGACCTACCTCGACAAGCAGGTGGCCGAGTACATCCTCAGCGACGGCTACGAGCCCGAGGGCTTCGAGTTGGAGGTCTCGATCCTCTTCTGCGACGTGATCAACTTCACCGGGTTCGCATCGGAGGCGGAGCCGCCGGAGGTGGTCACCCGCCTCAACGAGCTGTTCGAGACCGTGGTGCCGATCGTCGCCCGGCACGGGGGCCACGTCGACAAGTTCATCGGCGACGGGCTGCTCGCCGTCTTCGGCGCCCCGGAGCGACAGCCCGACCACGCCGGGCGGGCCGTGCGGGCGGCGATCGAGATGGCCCAGACCGTCAACCACGACCGGCCCGGGCCGCTCGAGATCGGCGTCGGCGTCAACTCCGGTGCGGTCGTGGCCGGTTCGATCGGCGGCGCTGGACGGCTCAACTTCAGTGTCATCGGTGACGCCGTCAACGTCGCTGCCCGGGTCGAGGCGGCGACCCGCCTGCTCGGCGACGAGGTGTTGATCACCGACGCCACCCGCCGGCTGCTCTCCGAGGAGGTCGACGTCGAGCCCCGGGGACCGGTCGAGCTGCGCGGCAAGTCCGAGCCCCTCGAGCTCTGGGCGCCGGTGATCGAGACCACCGAGCACGCCGTTCCCTCTGCGGACGGCGACGGGCGCTCCGGCCTGCGCTCGTGGATCGGCCGGCAAGCCGGCGGTTGAGCTAAAGCTCCGCGGCTCTGCGTCCGAACGAATGGGAGCGCCTCGTCCGGCGACCCTCCTGCTCCTCGTGGTCGGCTG
This sequence comes from uncultured Actinomycetes bacterium, assembly GCA_963720015.1. Taxonomy (GTDB): domain Bacteria; phylum Actinomycetota; class Thermoleophilia; order Solirubrobacterales; family 70-9; genus DATFPK01. The sequence goes on from CAVREA010000004.1 coordinate 30,719, forward strand.
GCGGGCCAGCGGGCCAGGGAGCGGGTGCCGGGCTGCTCCCGATGGGAGGGAAGGGCGCTCGACTGGCACCTCGACGCCGCGGTGCCCGTCCAGCGCCGTGCCGCCCGCAACCTGATCCGGATGCTGCTGGCCCGCGACCGCGAGGGCCACCACTCGGCGCTTGCGCGTCGCATGGGGGTACAGGGGCTGATCTTCGATTGCCGCAGCTGGTGGGCGGGAAGCGAGGGGCTGGGCCGCTACGCCTACTGCTTCACCCGCTCGGGCAAGCGCGGCCGCCATCTCGACCCGGCCCAGGCCCACCGCAACCACGTCCACATCGACCTCAACTGGGCAGGCGCCCTGCGCCGCACCAGCTTCTGGCGCAGCCCGCTCTCGCGGTAGCGATAGCTTTCCTCCGCCCCCACCGAGCGAGAGGAGACCTTCCGGATGGCCACCACCGAGCAGTCCTCGGCCGAGCGGACCGCCGTCCACGGCGGACGCCTCGTCGCCCAGACCCTGAGGTCCCGTGGCGTCTCACATCTGTTCACGCTCTCGGGAGGCCACCTCTTCTCGATCTACGACGGCTGCAAGGAGGAAGGCATCGAGCTCGTGGATGTCCGCCACGAGCAATCCGCGGCGTTCGCCGCTGAGGGGTACGCGAAGGCGACCCGCCGGGTGGGTGTCGCCGCCCTCACCGCCGGCCCCGGGGTGACGAACGGGATGAGCGCGATCGCGGGGGCTCAGGCGAATGGCTCCCCGGTCGCGGTGCTCGGCGGCCGCGCCCCGGAGATGCGCTGGGGCGCGGGATCGCTGCAGGAGATTGATCACCTCCCGTTCGTCTCGCCGCTGGTCAAGTCGGCCGAGACGGTCAAGGAGTCCGCCCGGATTCCCGCGGTCACGGCGGCTGCGCTCGATACCGCGATGGCGCCTCCGACCGGGCCCACCTTCGTCGACTATCCACTGGACGTCGTCTTCATGGAGGCGGAGGCGGAGGTCCCGCCCCTCCCGCCCGCGCCCGCGGCCCAGCCTGCTGCCGGAGTGGAGGAGGCCGCGGCCCTGCTCGCGGGTGCCGAGCGTCCGGCGATCATGGCCGGCACCGGTCTTTACTGGGCGCACGGCGAGGACGAGCTGCGCCGGCTCGCCGAAGCGCTCGGCATCCCGGTCTTCCTCAACGGCATGGGCCGAGGCTGCATGCCCGCGGACCACGAGCTCGCCTTCAGCCGCGCCCGCGGCGCCGGCCTCAAGGGAGCCGAAGTCGCGATCGTGATCGGGGTGCCGATGGACTTCCGGCTCGGCTTCGGCGGCAGCTTCGGCGAGGACACCAGGCTGATCCGGGTCGACGTCGCCGAGAACCGCCTCAGCTCCAACCGCGCCCCGGAGGCGGATCTGGTGGGTGACATCCCCGCCACTCTCGCGGCCCTGCGAGAGGCGGTCGCCGGCGACCCGTCGCGGACCCGGGCCTGGGTGGACGAGCTGCGCGCCGGCGAGGACGAGAAGCGCGCCGCCGAGCGCGAGGAGCTCGACGACGAGCGCTCGCCGCTGCACCCGGTTCGGGTCTACCGGGAGCTGAACGACGTCCTCGACCGCGACGCGATCGTGATCGGCGACGGCGGCGACTTCGTCTCCTACGCCGGCCGCTACATCGAGACATTCGCGCCGGGCTGCTGGATGGACCCCGGCCCGTTCGGCTGCCTCGGGGCCGGCCCCGGCCAGGCGATCGGCGCCAAGTCGGCCTTTCCTGACCGTCAGGTCTGCCTCCTGCTCGGCGACGGCGCCTTCGGCTTCGCCGGGATCGAGTTCGACACGATGGCGCGCCACGGGCTCGGCGTCGTCGGCGTCATGGGCAACAACGGGATCTGGGCGCTCGAGCACCATCCGATGAAGTTCCTCTACGGCTACTCGGTCGCCGCGGAGCTGCAGCCCGAGACCCCGTACGAGCGGATGGTCGAGGCGCTCGGCTGCGACGGGGTCCTGGTCCGCGAGCCCGGCGAGCTGCGCCCGGCCCTCGAGCAGGCGTTCTCCTCGGGCCGGCCGACCCTGGTCAACGTCCTCACCGACCCCGAGGTCGTCTACCCGCGCAAGGCGAACCTGGCCTAGGGGCCGCGCACGCCCTGCTTGACGAGGGTCGCGAACCGGGACTGCTGCCGCTTGGAGAGGTTCCCCCGGCGTCCCTTCGACCGCCGCATCAGCTCGAGCAGCTCGGCCCGCTCGCTCTCGGTCAGGTTCTGCTCGAGACGCCTGCGGCCCTGGTGGTAGAGCCACTGGGCGGCGATCCAGAGGCGCATCCAGGGGACGCGCCGGGCGAGTGTGAGCGGTGAGGGCACGCGCCCATCGTCCCATCCCTCGCGCGATCCCGCAGAAAGGACCCGAAAACGCAAGAACCGGCTGTCGATTGACAGCCGGTCCAAGCTTGGTCCCTCAGGACGGGCAGGGGTACGTCTTCAGGGACCGATTGGGGTATTCGGTGGGTTCAGGCGGCGGGAGGCGCCATGATGCGGCAATCGCCTGAACCCTATGACTGGAAAGAGGAAGGGCGTCCCGCCCGACCTGCTACCCAGTGCTCCGATTATGCGCTCGCCCCGCGACGGTGTCCAGAAGGGTGCGCGGGTGTCTACTGATTTCTTGGTAGGGGGGCCCTACTCATTTCTAGGGCTTCGACTGGCTCATTGGCCAGTCTGGTCATCAGGCCTGCGCGCTGCTGTCCTTGGCGGCTGCCGCCAGCGCCGCTCCCCAGAGTATGTCGTGCTCGGAGACCTCGACCGCAGAGAGCCCGAATGCCCGCATCGCCTCCGCCAGGATGACTACGCCGGCGACGATCGTCGGCGCCCGGTCGGGATGGAGGCCGGTGATCCGGGCCCGCTCCGCGAGGGGGGCCGACGCGAGCCGGGAGAGCATGCGCTGGATCGAAGCCAGGGGGAGGAGGTGCCCGTGGACCCGCTCGGGGTCGTACGGGTCGAGCTCGAGGTCGATCGCCGCCAGCGAGGTGGGCGTACCCGCGACGGCGATGCCGGCCTCGGCGTGGGCCTCGGGACGGGCGCGGACCTCGGCGTCGAGGAGGGCGCGGATGTCCGCCGCAAGCCGGTCGAGCTCGGCGGCGGTGGGGGGATCGGAGGAGATGTGGCGCTCGCTGTGGCGCACCACACCGGCCTGCAGCGATTTGCGGAAGGCGACTTCGCGCCCGGTGCCGACGATCAGCTCGGTCGAGCCGCCGCCGATGTCGATGACCACCGTCGGCTCGGCCGGGGGCCTCTCGAGGGTGGCGCCGAGATAGGTGAGGCGCGCCTCCTCGTCACCGTCGAGGACGCGGGCCGAGAGCGCGAACCGCTCGCGCAGCTCGGCGATGAAGGCGGATCCGTTCTCGGCGTCCCGCACGGCGCTGGTGGCGATCGCGGCGACCGCTTCGGCCGCCAGCTCCTCGTAGGCGGCGACGTACTCACCGATCGTCTCGCAGACCGCCTCGATCGAGTCCGTCGAGAGTCGTGACGAGAGGTCGACGCCTCGGCCCAGACGGGTCACGCGGGTGCGCCGCTCGACCTCCTCGACGCGGCCCTCCGCCACGTCGGCCACCAGAAGCCGGGTGGAGTTGCTGCCGATGTCGACAACCGCGACCCTTTTGGCCTCGCTTCCCATTCGGGCGGCCACTCTAGATGGCGGCCGCCCGCGCCCGTTCGCTCGACCGCGGCGACCAGCTCGTCCTCCGTTTCGCCGCTGACATCGGTGCCGCATTCGCAGTGGACGACCATCGCCATGAGTTCCTCCTGGCTCGTTTTCCCCTCGCATGCCCGCTCCGACCTTCGTCCATGCACCGGCGTAAGTCCTGTGAGCATTCGTTAATATCCGCGCCGATTGGGTAGTGAGGCATTCGCGGCGCTCGGCAGGAACCTCGAGGCCGCTCCGAGGCAGGAACGGGCCGCACGGCGGCCTTCGAACCATGACGAACTCCAACGACAGCCAGCTGACGGTCATCGTCCCGGCCTACAACGAGGCCGGGTCGATCGCGGACACGATCCGCTCGCTGCAGGCGCAGACGGTGCTGCCCGTCGAGGTGATCGTCATCGACGACTGCTCGACCGACGCGACAGCCGAGATCGCGGCCTCGCTCGGGGTCACGGTGGTCCGCCCGTCCGCGAACACCGGGTCGAAGGCCGGCGCGCAGAACTTCGCGCTCGAGGGCGTGCGGACCGAGATGGTGATGGCGATCGACGCCGACACGACGCTCGCCCCGGACGCGATCGAGCTGCTCCTGGGCGCCTTCGACGACGAGGACGTGACCGCTGCGTGCGGTTTCGTCCTGCCGCGGCGGGTGCGGACGCTCTGGGAGCGGGGCCGCTACGTCGAGTACATGCTCGCCTTCGGCTTCTTCAAGCGGGTCCAGGATCACTACGGCAAGCCGCTGATCTCCTCCGGATGCTTCTCGATCTACCGCACCGCGGAGCTGAAGGAGATCGGCGGCTGGTCGACGCGGACGATGGCCGAGGACATGGACCTGACCTGGACCATGTACCGGGCCGGCCGCAAGGTCCGCTTTCTGCCGGAGGCCGTCTCCTACCCGCTCGAGCCGCACAACTTCGGTTTCATGGGCAAGCAGCTGCGGCGCTGGTCGCACGGCTTCGTCCAGAACGTCCGGTTGCACTGGAGGTCGCTGCTGAGGCTTGGCTACCTGCGCTCGATCGTCGCGGTCGCCTTCTGGGACGCCCTCCTCGCCTCGCTCGCCTACCTGGTGCTGATCCCCGTGTTGGCGATCACCATCGATCCGCTGATCCTGCTCGCCTATCTGGTCGACGCTCCGGTCGTGCTCGTGCCGGTCCTCTGGCAGGCGGCGCAGCGCGGAGAGACGATCAAGGCCCTCGCCTCCTTCCCGAGCTTCTTCGTCCTGCGAATCGTCAACGGCGTGTTCATGCTGCGGGCGCTCTGGACCGAGCTGGTCCTCGGCCGGCCCCTGCTTGTCTACGAGAAGGGCCACTGAGATGTCCGCCGGACTGCCAGGACTGGGCCTCGGCGGCCTCTTCTTCATCTTCTCGGCGCTGCTCGCGCCGCTGCTCGAGCTGGGCCGAACCCTGCAGGGGCGCAGCAGCCGGGCGGCATGGCGAGGGGTGGGACGCCAGTTCGCGCAGGCCGCGGCGATGGTGGTTGCCATCGACCTCGCCCTGCGGAGCCTCTATCTCATCCTCGGCGCGGCCGGCCTCAGTGATCCGCCCTCCGCCGGGAGGCTGACCGCGCTGCCGCTGGCCGCGATCGGGATCACGGCAGGCCTGCTCGTCACCGTCCTGCTGCTCGCCAAGCTCGCCGACGTGGCGTTGCGGGCGAAGTCGGCGGGCCTGCCGAGCCTGCCGGTCTCCTTGCCGCGGCCGTCGCCATTGCGCACGCTTGCGGCCGGCGGCGCCGCAGCCATGGCCTTCTCAGCGCTGCTCGCCTTCGGCGCCTCCGACCTGAGCACGCTGTCCGAGCGCAACGGCCGGGCCGGCGAGCCGGATGCTCCTGTCGCGGCTCTTGCTTCGCCGTCGGCCGGCACGGGGTCGGCATCGAGAGGAACCTCGACCCGAGAAGAACTGGAGTCGGTGACGGTGGAGCCCGCGGCGGCCGGCGATGCCCCGAGCGTGCCGGCGGAGACGGCGATGGCGCTCGCCGACACCGCGCCTGATCCGGGCGCGGCCGGCACTCCGTCCGGGGGACCGGTCCAGCCGGTCAGCGGTGACACCGGTGGAAGCATCGGTACGGGAACCGGGCAGGGAGCAACGACCGGAGGAACCGACCCGGCGACGTTGGTCACCGGAGGCAGCGGCGCCGGCAACGGTGGGGGTGGGCAGACAGCCGACCCGGGGCCCGCTGACACGGCGGGACCGCCCGACGGGTCGAGCGCACCCGACCACGCCGGGCCCCCTGCGACAGCCGGGCCCACCGCCCGCGAATAGGCGGAGTCCTTGCAGGACGCGGCCCCGTTGTTACCATTGTGCGTACGCCGCGGGGTGGAGCAGTCAGGTAGCTCGTCGGGCTCATAACCCGAAGGTCGCGGGTTCGAATCCCGCCCCCGCTATGTCCCTTTGAGCTACGCGATGGACCTCCTCCGGGAGGTCCATCGCGTTGGTGAAGGCCTCGGCGACCGTTGCGGACACCGTGGCCGAGATCTCGATGTGCTTCTCAAGCTTGTCGTAGACGACCTGCAGGTCGAAGGCCTCCAAGACTTGGCGCTTGAGCTCCACGGGAGCCCGGGCCGCGGATACGGCCGTTTAGCTACCTGCATATTTGCGACGTCTCGCGCTCACCTGCTCCTCGCGCGAAGCGCAAGCCGGGGTCAGGACCCGGCCACCGCGACACAGGCGTGACCCGCCTATGCAGAATCGGGGGTCCCGGCACAAATCACCGAACGCTGACTTCGGACCGCCGAGGTTAGAGCACGCTGGAGGCGGGAGGCACACGGAAGCGGAGCATGGTGACGGCGCCCGACTGGGTGTTGCTGAATGGTTCGAGGTCAATCCTGTGGAGGGTCGGGGTCGAAAAGCGGACCCCGTCGCCCAAGAGCACCGGGAGGACATAGACCAGAATCTCGTCGACGAGCCCTCGCTGCAGGCACTGGCTGGCCAGGTCGGCGCCGAGGATCTCCAGGTTCTTACCGCCCGCGGCGCTTAGCGCCGTGGCGACGGCTTCCGCGATGTCACAGGTGAGGAATGTGACGTTCGGGTCCGGCTTGTCGGGAGGATCGTGGGTGAGGACGAACTGGGCTCCGCCCTCGTAGTTGCGCTCCTCGTCGGGCATCTGCTTGGCAACCTCGTAGGTACCCCGGCCGATAAGCATCGCACCAGTGGCGGCCATGACTTCAGGGAATGCGTCCGGTGTCAGGAAATCGAAGATCCAGTCCATCGTGTGGCCGGGACCGGCGATGAAGCCGTCAAGCGACATCGCCCTGTTCACGACCACCTTGCCAGTGTCGGTGCTCATATCAGGCGCTCCTTTCCAGAATCTTGGGGCCCTGGGCTGAACCATAAGTCCGGCGCGGTGGGCTGGGTCAGGGCGAGACTGAGTGCGGCGAGGGGCGATGCCGGTGGGTCGCGCCTAACGAATAGCTCAAGACTGGCCGGCTCCGGCGGCGCTCCTGCATCTCGCGCGAAGCGGGAGCGGAAAGTCAGGTGAGGGCGAGCTTCAGCTCCCCGCCTCGACCTGCCGCCAGAAGGCATCCACGCGGGCGTTCCACTCGTCCGGGATCTCTTGGAAGGGCTGGTGGGCCTCCCTCTTCCATCACCTCGAATCGAGCTCCAGGGATGAGCTCGGCGACGCTGCGGCCGAGCGCGGGGCGCGCGCCCGAGTCGCGGCCGCCGGCGAGCACGAGCGTCGGGGGCATGATCTCGGGCAGGCGGTCGGTCGTGTCGTGGTCGACGAGGGGGTCGAGGTAGCGCTGCAGGTCCTCTGCCTTCTGAGGGAGACGCACGAGAAGTCCCGCTTTGGACAAGAAGCTCCTCCTAAACGCGACGCACTTCAGGGGCAAGCGACTAACCGTCGCGGACGTTCAGTAGACCACCGAGGGATACCACCCACCCTGCGGTTCTTGGTAGTCCCCTAGCGCCATCAGATTCATCGGCTTGACGAGGCGCAAACCCTCCTCGAGGCACCATCGGAAGAGGCCGGAGCGCAAGGGCACGAGGAAAGCGAGTGGTTCCTCGATAGCCGCCCCCGCGCCGAGGAGCAGCCCCTTCAGGGCCTCCTCGCTTTCGGCTGCCCCGTGGTTCATCGGCCAGAAGCCCACAGCTGACGCATAGGCCACCACTCGGTCTTCGCGGAGCCCGACGAAGGGTGCGAACGCTTGAATCGCATCCCGAAGCTCGTTGGTTCGTTCGTAGCCGTGGACCTTCTTGCACAGCGCCTCACAGGCGTCGAGATCGTCCTCCCGCATCGGTCGCACCTGCATATCCGCAGGGGGGCCACTACGAGGGCTCCCCGTGATGACCCCCACGCCCTCCTTTACGTCAAAGCCAAGTGACTCATAGAGGGCAAGCGAGCGCATGTGGAACGCGTCTTGGAGAAGGCGAATTCCGGGAGCTCCTTCCCCGCGTTCGAGCACTGCCTGCATCAGCTTGCGTCCGACCCCCGAGTTCTGCCCTTCGGGTGCGACCGTAATTGGTCCGATGCCTCGAATCGGGCTGCGCTCATCAAGAAAGTTGGAGCCGACTATGCGTCCGTCAACCTCGGCGACCACGCCCCAGATCATGGGATGTGGGATGAATACGTTCAGGATGCCGGCGGCAGCCTCGAGCGCCGGGAAGTCGCGTTGAAACCGGTGGTGATCGTGGAGGGCACCGAACGCGTCGAAGACGATCTGGGCGCACTCGTCGGCGTCAGCGAGATCGGCTGGCCGTAGCGTCACCTCTCCGGTGGCTGGGCTCGCGGGGGTCATCGTCGGTACCTCATGCGTTGGATCCGCAGCAGCCTATGTGGGCGACACCTGCACTTCAACCGAAACAGCTAAGGCGAAAGCCGGGCTCGACGAGACCCGCAAGCCGCGAATCTGACCGCCGTCTTGCCAATCGGCTAGGCCTGTCTGCGCCTCGTACCATCCAGGCGTCGGACTCACTCGCCAACAACCACATTTCCAGCCCCCGTTCCGCTGCCAGCCGGAACTCGACCGCTTGCGGAAAGCTGCCAGGGACCGACAGGCGACGCAGGCGGAGTGTCGGGACTGGCTGCTCGAAGCAACGCCGCTTGACGAAGGTCGAACCCGGTTAACTCTGGCACCCCATGGTGGTGTCGAGCTCTCAGGTGCCGAACCGCTTGCTAGGTACTTCTTCTCAGGCAGGATCGAGCGAATCTCTTCGGTGCAGGATCAGGTCACGTTCGAGGGCACGGTCTAGCTAGCTGTCACTAAGCCCTATGCCGTCTGACGTTCGCCCCGCTCCCGCTCCTCGCGTCCTGGCTGGTCGGTCCTATTGGCCGACGATCGCGCCTCGTCGACCTCGAGCTCATTGGTGCGTGCCTTCAACCGCATCACCGCGACGACCTGATCACCCGCGTCGATCAGCTCCTCGATCCGGAGGCCGTACTCGTCCCAGGCCGATCCGGCGGCTACCCCGCCGATGCCGGGGAGCTAACGGCAAGGCCGGCGGCGTTACTTCGTCTTGAAGTAGAAGTCGGCGCGACTGACGGTCTCGGCGCCGTCGTTGAGCTTGAGCACCAGCTGCCTGCAGCTGCCGGCCCACGCCTTGTCGGTCTTCCAGACGTAGGTGTAGGTGTCGGTCAGCGGGTCGTAGTTCAGCCCGGCGCTGCTGGCGCTGACGGTCGACTCGAGTCCGTCGAGCTCGGCGGTTGTGTCGCAGGTCATCACCTGGCTCTTCGGGTAGTCGTCCTCGAAGATGTCCAGGCCCTGGTCGCCGCCGAGGCTGAACTTCACCGGGACGCCCTGGCCCGCTGTGACCGTGTTGACGGTCGGGCGGTTGTCCACCGGCCGGAAGAATCCGCTGAAGTCGGCGACCGCGATCCCGAGCGTCCAGAGGCTGGCATGGCTCGTGCGGACCGTGATGCTGCGGTCGGTGCCGACCGCGCCGACGATCGGCTCGAAGCAGGGATCAGGAGCGGCTGTCATGCCGGACGGGTCGGTACAGGCCAGCACCGGCACGCCGTCGCGGATCGGGACGATGCTCGGCTCGGTCACCGAGGCGTCGATCCCGAACGTGATCCGCAATGGTTCCGTGTCGCTGGCCGGCGGCCCGTCATAGGTGATGTCAAACTCCTCTCCGAGGAGCGTGTAGCCGGTCGGCGCCGGGGCGGTCGTCGTCCGGGCGTCGATCGCCACCGACCCGGTGTCAGGCACCTCGACCGAGGCCACGAACGGCTCGGCCGTCGTCGGCTCCGGGGTCGTCGGCGGGAACGTGTTCGATCCCGCCGGCAGCACCGTGATCGGCACGTTCACGACCAGGGTCGGGTGGAGCCCGTCGTTGGCCCCGTAGGAGAACGAGTCGGTCATCGAGGCGCCGCTGGGCGTGTACTCGGCGCTGGTGAGGCTGAGGATGTTGAGCGTCCCGAAGCTCGGCAGCGTCTGGACCGAGTACGAGATCGGATCCCGGTCGGGGTCGGCGCAGTTGCCGTGCAGGACGAGCGACTGCCCCAGGGGCACGAACGCCTGCGAGTCGGGGCAGGCGAGCTGCTGGTTCGCGGGCAGGCCGGGATCGACGTCGATCGGGACCGACACCGGCGTCGCGGCGCCGAGCAGGTCGATCGCGTTATAGGTGACGGTGTCCGGCCCGGTGTAGCCAAGGCTCGACCGGTAGCGCGGCACGTCGCCGAGGGCCGAGAACGTCCCATTCGCCGGCGGACTCGTCTGGACATACCGGATCCGGTTCGAGAAGTCATCGGTGCAGGTGGGCAGATTCAGGAATTGGCCCGACCCGACCGCCTGCGTGCCGACGCTCGGACAGGTGGGTGGGGAGTTCGGGCTGCCGCCGGCGACGACCGTGAACGACACCGTCGCGATGTTCGACTGGGCACCGCCGAAGTCGCTGGCTCGGTAGTTGAAGCTGTCAGGGCCGACGTAGCCCGCTGTGGGCACGTAGGCGAAGCCCCCTCCGGGGGAGATCGTCTGGATGCCCCCGTGGCTTGGGCTGCTGGTGAGCGAGTAGTTCAGCGATCCGCCTTCGGGATCCGTGCAGCTGTCGAGCGGCAGCGCGAACGGCTGTCCCGAAGCGGTCGTGTAGGCGCGGTTCTCGCAGGTCGGCGGATCGTTGGCGAACGCCGGTGAGGCGAATGCGAGAAGTGCTACGAGCGACGCGGCGGACAGGGGCAGGGCGCGACGGAGCAGCCGGATCAAATTGAGCACCTCGCTGGGATTGGAGGTCGGGGCCCATGCGGTGAGTCGCGGCGGATCGTATGCGGCTTGGGAACGATCGAGAACACCTCACTGGAATCGATGAGGACGGTGGACCACGCCGCCGTCTGACGCTCCAGCCTATGCTCGCCAGGATCCTCCGATCAACGGCATTTTCTGCACCGCCTGGCTCCAAAAATGGGCGCGCGCCGACGGTTTGGGATCGAGCCAGCCATGACCAGTGTCATCACCCGGTTCGGCCGAATGTCACCGAATCGGGTAGCTCCGAGGGACATTTCGGGCCGCCGATCGGATTCAAGAGCTACCTGCAAATCAGCTGAACGGACTAGCCGCCCCGCGGCTTTCAGTCGCCGCCCAGCCACCTGACCTTTCGGAGGGTTTGAGGAATCCACGGAAGGGGCTTCGGCCAGCGCCTTGGAGAGGTCGCGCACCCGCCCCAGCTGAGCTGCGAGCTCCTCACCCTCGGCCTCCTTGCGATCGGCGGCGACCTCGCCCAGCGCCTCCTGCGCAAGCACTTCCCACGCGGACGCGAGCATCGGGGCCTAGCGGCCGGCGGTGTGCACCGCCACGGCCACGCCGACCGCCGTGAAGCAGATGCCCCCGAATACGATCCACTCGGCTGCCGAGTCGAGGTCGAACGCCGCCGAATAGGCAAGCATCGCCAGCACCAGCAGCAGCACCCCCGTGAGCACCTTCAGGTGCAGCGCCTGGCGCTCCACCTTCTGCTCGTGGCTGAGCTGCGAGGTGGGCGTCCGCAGGTGGCGCTCGGGTCGCGAGACTTGGCGCGAGGGATCCGTGAATTCCTGCGAATGTCCGGGTTCTTCCATCGCCCGCCCAGCCTATGCGAAATGGAGCGCCGGTCAGTTGGAAAAGTCAGCGGGCAGCCGACTCTAAAGATCGGGACCTAGGTAACCCCATCGCCCGACGAAGTAGGGACCTCGGACCGCTGTGCGATCCGCGGGTAGCTCCGAGAGACGTATCGGGCCCCCGCTATTCGTGAAGACCCCGCTCCGGCGGGGTCTTCACGTTCTCCGGCTCGATCATCGAATGGGGCTGTGGTACCGCGGGGAGACCAAATACCCTTCGACCCGCCGGTCTCGAGCCTCAGCAGCGGTGCTGTGGGTACCACTCTGGCGCCGTTGCCGCCATCCCGACGATCGGCCGGCGCGCCTCACACGATCAAGCCGGGGCATAGGAAGCCGTAACCGCGGATAGCTCGTCGCGATGGCGCGTGCACGTCGTCGACGAGACCACGGTGGACGCCGAGCGGGTGCTGGCGGCTGCCCGCGACTTCTCCGAACGTCGCGCCGAGATGTGGCCCGACGTGCACGCAGAGCATCTCGAGGCTAGGTGAGCTCGACGGGCAGGGACGCTGCCGTGGCGATGAGGAGGATCACCACCGCCCGCGCGCCGTGAACGGCTCCGACGACGAGGTTCCATCGTCGAAGGGAGGCGAGGCTCTTGCTTGGGCGAGCGCTCAACCGCGAACCTCGGTCGGGGCACCGCGCTCCTCGCCAGTCCTCAGGTAGTCGGCCGCCCGCGCGCCGAAGACCTCGCGGCTCTTTTCGGGCACCTGACGGTCGCGCCGCTCGTTCACGATGCCCCAGGCGAGCAGCGCCAGGGCTGCCACCACAAGTGCCGTGACCACCACTCCGAAGAGGAAGATCGCGAGCGTGCTCATCGTCCCTCTCCTCGTGTGGTGGCGTCCGCCAGGACCTGCCTCGGGGCCAGGAACGCCCCGAGCGCGAGGATCGACGGGACCCAGATGCCGACAAAGATGCCAGCCTTCTCGTCCCCGGTGAAGTAGAGAACCACCGAGAGCGCGAACGCGAGGAGGGCAGCGAGCCCGATGAGCGCTCTCGCCTGTGAGGTGTTGGTGCCGGGTGTCATTCCTTCTCCGATCTCTTTGGGTTCTTCTCAAACGAAGGCGACGAACCCGGAAACGACCCGGGACGGCTCGCCTAAGCCGTCCCGGGTCGCGCTCTCCGCGTGAGCGGATCGCGATTCGGGCCCGGCGCCGCTAGGGCGCGAACGGGAGCAGCACCCCGTCGATGACGTGGACGATCCCGTTCGAGAGCACCGCCGCGTTCGGGGCGACGATCTGCACCGTGCGGTTGGCCTCGTCCGTGAGCGTCGCTGCGCCGCGCGGCTTCCTCAGGTCCGGGTGGGGCAGGAGCGTAGGCAGGCGTCGCGCCTGAACGACCCTGCTCGCGTCCTGCCGGCCCGGAGTGATGTGGTACTTGAGGACTCGCGTCACCGCCGGCACGCCGAGCGAGGCGACCGCCTCGAACGCGTCGGCCTCAACGGTCTCCCCGGTGAGGTCGAGAAAGGCCTGATCGGTGGGCGCGAACACCGTCGACTGCCGCGGGGCGGCGAGGCGACTGTCGAGGCCGGTCGCAAGGACCGCCTCGCGGAGCACATCGAAGTCACCGGCGTCTGTGTCATATCCGCTGGCACCGGAGAGTTCGACGACCTTGTCCAAGATCGTCTTGTCCTCCCGGTCCGCCGACGCCGGGCCGGCGAGCGCCGCCGCTGCGACGGCCGCGGCGAGGAGGGGGGCAATCATTCTCTTCATCCTGGGGCTCCTTCTGTAGTTGTGTGTCCAGGGTCTGTACAGCCAGACCGTACCACATTTGCCCAGGGTATGTCGAGAGTTTGTCTAGCCCTTGAGTGCGGAGGCCAGCACGCGTGATGCGCCCGCGGCGGACTCGACGGGCCCTCGCTCGAGGCGAACCGCCGGGATCTCTGCCAGCTCCACCGCGCCGGCGCCGGCCCCCCCTAGGGCGACCCGATGGCGGGCGGCGAGCCCTCCGAGGGCCTCCCGAGCCGAAACCAGTGGCTCCGGGGTGAGCGCAGCGATAACCACAAGCGCGGCGTCGAGCGCGTCGGCCGACTCGGCCATCGACTCGACTGGAGTGTCGGCGCCGAGGAAGGCGATCCGCCAGCCGCGACCGCGCAGCGCAAGCCCGAAGAGGATCAGGCCGAGGTCATGCATCTCGCCTGGAGGACAGGCGAGTACCGCGACCGGCCCCGCTCCCGACATCCAGCCCCGGGCGATGCCGAGCAGGCGGCCGCGCAGGAGGTTGGTCGCAAAGTGCTCCTGGCCGATGCTCACCTCCCCACGAGCCCAGCCCTCGCCGATCGAGCGCAGGGCGGGTACAAGCACGCCCTGCATCGCCGCGTCCAGCGAGAGAGCGCCGAAGGCCCGATCGAGAACGCGGTTTGCGCCCTCCTCGTCGAGGTGTCCCAAGGCATGCAGGAGCTCGCGGGCCAGCAGGTCGGGGGCAAGGGCGGGGCGGGTGCCGGAGGCCCCGTCGATGCCCTGGCCTTTCCCCACGGCGGCCGCCGCCTGTGCCGCCGAGAGCCCCTCGCCGATGAAGGCCTGCATCGCATGGGCCTTGCGCTCGTCGTCCTGGGAGTAGAGGCGAAACCCGCCAGACGAGCGCGTTGGCTCGAAGAGGCCGTAGCGGCGCTCCCACGCCCGCAAGGTGTCCACGCCGATGCCCGTCCGCCGGCTGAACTCGCCGATGCGAAGGAGTGCGGGGGAGGCGGAATCTTCCTGGGCAGACTCTGGACACATACTGGACGAGAGCCTACCGCACGCAATCGAAAAGGGGGTTGCTCCGCAGCCCTCGCTGCAGCCTCGAGCCTGAACTGCTGATCTCCGCGCGTCAGGTATGTGCACGCGGCCTCGCCGTCTCTCAACTATCCCGTGGGTGGTAGCGAGAAACGAATCGGCCCCCCGCTATTCAAGGAAGCCCGCTACGGCGGGGTTTGCGCTTCCCGAAGCGGGAACGGGGTCTCACGGCGGGCATCAAACGGGCATCAATTCCTCTGCGCGGGGCCGGTCGAAGGTGTCGAGGAGCTCGGCGAGAAAGGGTCGTTGGCTCCGCCAGAACAACCGGCTGCCATTGAGGCTGCGATCGCGCTGGTCGAGGCCGCATGAGCTGATTAGGAGTTCCACACACGAACTCGAGGCGATCTCCCAAGGTCGATGCGATCTCCCTCAAGGTTTGGCCACCACACGCGCACGGTGTCCACTTCCCCTCGTATTGCTTGTTCGGCCTGATCCCGGTCGGAGCCTGACATGGGGTGCAGTGCTGCTGCCCGGCTCATCACCCGTGGTATAGCCTCCCTGCATGGCCGGGCCGAGCGACGATTACCTCTCCCGCATTCAGGACTACAAGCAGCGGCTTGAGAACCTGCTGGTGGAGGCGCAGGGTTCAATCGACCGGCAAGCCCCGGACGTCCTCGACAAGATGGCGGCGACCGCGAGGAACATCGCCCTGCGCCTAGACGACATGGCGAGCGACGCCCGGCAGCGGTCGCAGGATACGGAAGCAACACCGGAACCCGCGATCCCGGAGCCAGCCTCAGGGTCGGGCGAGAGCGGGACCGAGCCGCTCGAACCGGAGGAGGCCCTCGCTGAAGACGCCGCCACCGAGTTCGACGAGCCTTCCGGCAGATAAGGCCCGCGCGTGCACAATCGGGTAGCCGACACGCCGCTTGGATGAGTGCATCTCCGAGTCGCAGGTGATGCCCGGCCAGCAGCACGTTGCGATTACCACGGCACCCGAACTGTTCGTGGGGCACGTGATCGACTTTCTCGCCTGATGTTCGGGGGCGCCCCTTTTCGCGCGAAGCGATAACAACCTCGCCAACCTCGCGCCCAGCGCCAGCCCCACTCCCTGGTATGCAAATGTGGTTCTGACCTGGGACGTGCGCTTCGGCCACGCCCCGGGTACCAGGGCGAATCGGCGGGAGCTCGGCGCCCTGCGGACACCCCGGCCCATGTGGCAAGCTGACCCGGATGCCTGGTAACGGCAAGCCGAGGATTCTCGTCCTTGGCAGCGGCTTCGGCGGGCTCGAGACCGCCTTCAGCCTTCGCAAGATAGTCGGCGACCGAGCGGCGATCACCCTCGTCTCCGACCTCGACCATTTCTACTTCAAGCCGAACTCGATCTACGTTCCGTTCGGGCTGGATCCCGAAAAGCTGCGGGTGCCACTTGCGCGCCCGATGAAACGCAAGGACATCGAGCTGATCCACGCCCGAGCGACCGGGGTCGACCCCGATGCCCGCCGGGTCGCGACCGAGAACGCCCAGCTCGACTACGACTACCTGGTGATCGCCACCGGCGCGGGGATGCGAACCGAGGAGATCCCCGGCCTTCCCGAGTACGCGCATGGGACCTGGACGGCTGAGGACATGCTGAAGCTTCGCGAGTCCTTCAACGGGCTGCTCGAGGACGGAGCGGCGGGCGGGCGACGACGGGTGCTCTTCCTGGTCCCACCCAACAACAAGTGCGCCGGACCGCTGTACGAGATCGTCCTGATGCTCCACACCTGGCTCGGCAAGCACGGCGCCGCCGGCAGGACGGAGATCACCTGGACCACCTACGAGCCCACCTTCATTCACGCCTTCGGTCCGCGCCTTCACGACGTCGTCACCGAGGAGTTCGAGCGCCGCGGGATCAGCGGCCACCCCCGCTACGTGGTCAAGGAGGTGGCGCCGCAGGAGGTCCGCTACGAGAACGGCGAGAACCTCCCTTATGACCTGCTGGTCTCCTTCCCGCCCTACATCGCCGGCCAGAGCTTCGCCGGCCTGCCCGGCGACGACCGCGGCTTCCTCCAGACCGATCTGGCCACCCGGCAGGTTGTCGGCCACCCTGAGATCTACGCGGTCGGCGACTCGGGCGACTTCCCCGTCAAGCAGGCTTTCCTCGCCTTCCTGCAGGGAGACGCGGTCGCCCGCCACATCGGCTCTCGGATCCTCGAGCGCGAGCCAGAGGAACTCTTCGACCCAGTCAGCATGTGCGTGATGGAGCAGTTCGACAAGGCGACCTTCGCCCAGGTGCCGCTTCGGCTCACGGGCAATCCCGCGGATCCCATCGAGGTCAGGCCCGGCGCCGAGGACCAGTACGAGGTCGGCAGCTCCAAGGTCTGGCGGATGGGCAAGAAGATGCTCGGCCTCTCGGTCCCCTGGCGGTTCCGGCGAGGGCAGCCGTTCCACGGCGGCGCCTTCTGGTCCGTCATGGACACCGGCCTCAAGGCGATGGCCAGGCTGTTTGCAAAGTCCGGTGGACGCTAACCCCGAGCCGGGTGCGGCTTCTCCGTCAGGGGGCCACGCCCAGCGACTCGACGATCCGCGGGTAGCTCCGAGAGACATATCGGGCCCCCGCTATAGGACGGAAAGCCCGCTACGGCGGGCTTTCCGTCATTTGGGGCGCGTTGCGGTGCCTCCCGGCGGGCATCAAGCGCGGCAATCGCCTCGACCTGCGCCAGCAGGCGGGCGGGATTTTGGTCTAGATCGAGGGTGCGGACATCGAGCTGAGTTCCGCTACCAGCGATTGAATAGCGGGCCTCCTCGTCTTCGCCAGCCGCAGCGTCGCCCCGGCCGGCGCGGCGCTGATGGCGCACACCGCGATCGCGACGAGGCAGACAACGATCCTCATCGCAGCCTCAGCCTCGGGTTGCGGATCGTCGTCTTCTGCCCCAGGCGGCCGCGCTCGACGCTCGTGAGCACGCCGCGCGTCTCCAGCCCTCGGCGCTGGCGCCGGCGCAGGGTGCGGACGTCGCTGGCACTGAGCCGGAGCGTCACGGTCATTCGCCTGCCGGCCTTGATCCGGTAGCGGACGGCGCGCGAGCGGCTCGACTGCACGCCTTGGTTGCGGTTGCGGGCGAGCCGCAGTTGCAGCCGTCCCCGGCAGCCGAGCCGCCGGACGCCGCGCGGGCAGCGCAGGTGCACACTGACCCGGCCGCTGCCAGCGACCCGCAGCGACGAGCCCAAGATCCTCACATGCGGCGTCTCGCCGACCGGGCTCCGGTCGATTTCCTCGCAGGTACCGCCGCCCGAGTTGGTGATCGCATCAACCGTGTCCTTGAGGTCCGCGACGACATCGTCGTCGTCAAAGCCGCACCTGACTGTGTCCTTGAAGGAGGTCTTGTCGTCGTCTGACTCCTTGGATCGGATCAGGTCGTCGCCGTCCCCTCCCTGGAGGTCGTCCACCCCCGTTCCGCCAGTGATGAAGTCGGCGTCGCTCGACCCGATAACGGTGTCGTCGCCACTGTCCGCATGCGCAAGGGCGCCGGTCGCGCCGCGCATGTCAAGGGTGTCGTTGCCGGATCCGCCGTGGGCGAGGTGTGAGCCCTCCACGAGCGAGCCGGAGATGTCGATCGTGTCGTTTCCGCTGCCGGCGTCGGCATCCTCCGTCCCAGTCGAGAGTGTGATGTCGTCATCGCCGCCGCCGGTCTCGATCTCGTCGTTCCCGCTCGCTGCGAAAACGTCGTCGCGCGCGGGCCCGCCGACATACCTGTCGTTGAGCGACCCGAGGTTGGCCGACACCGCGGTCGCGCCCGAATCGGCGGTGAACACGTGGTCGTTTCCGCCGCCCATGCTCAGGTTGAGTTTCCCGCTGAGCCGCTTGCAGACCGCCCTGGTATTCGTCGACCCCTCGGAGCAGTTGGGCCCGAAGTCGTACTTGATGAAATCGAGCGACGTGCTGTCGGTAATTACGACGTACACGGGATTGCCTCCCTGCGTGGCCGCCGCGATCGTGGTGGTGCTGCCGAAGCCGTTTTGGTCGATCACGTTAAGGCCGGCCGAGGAGGACTCGACCCGCAGGGTCGCCTGCGCTGGCGCGGCGAAGAGCGCGAATAGGACGAGGAGAGCGGTCAGCGGGAGTAAGCGAGTCGGTGTCATGACCCGAACCTATCTGATCGAGCAGATCGTCCGGCGAGAAGAAATCAAGGAATCGGTAGGCGTGCCACCACTCCAGACCCCCGTCGGAAAGCGCCTCTGCGATGCCAGTAATTGCTGCGCACCGCGGACTCGACAAACGAGTGCCAATGATGGGTTGGGTCCATGGCGGAAGCCAGCCGCTTGAGGAGAACAGCGATGAAGCGCTCGTAGGCTGCGTCGGCACCGGTGAGAACGGCGTCTCGGGCATCGACACCCTCAGGTTTGTCCGGGTCGAAGGCAAGAGCTGCCGCCGCCGCCCGGCGCGGTAGCGATCGGCCGCTCTAGTAGTGGCCGAGGTGCGCTGCGTCCGGCCAGATGCCGTCGCCGGGCATCTCGAGTCGATCAGTCAGCGGCTGGCGCCATTTGGGCGTCACGGTGGGCTCTCCCCAGTAGTCGGTGACCCGTACCGCTTCGCCGTGCTCCAACTCGCCGATTGTCACGTTTCGATACAGGCGCCCGTCACCGTAGTCGCAGGTCCACTCGACCACCACCACATCATCGAGCTGCAGACGCCTGCCGACTTCGAGCGTGAGTTCGGGAAAGTTGCCCTCGACATCGGCGACGAGCCTGCTGGTGCGCACGATCTCCTCCATCTGCGGCCACTGGCGGACGACGTTGTCTGCCAACGGAACCCCGAGGATGTAGGCCACCCGCGTCGCGCCGTCCGATTCCCGCAGATTCGTGTTCATTCGGGATCACGTTCCTTCCCCAGTTGGATTGCAAGCTTGTGTTGGCCGACCTGCTCACGTAGTCGCGTCCGCGGATCGAGGAGCTTCTCGCCCAGGATATGACTGCATGGCGCTGCCAGGCCAGAATGGATCGGTGGGGTCACGCGGCCATGCCTAGCGACTCAACTATCCGCGGGTAGCTCCGAGAGACATATCGGGCCCCCGCCATGTCCCTTGAGCTAGGCGATGGACCTTCTCCGGGAGGTCCATCGGGTTGGTGAAGGCCTCGGCCACCGCCACGCATGCCACTTGGGCGGAGGTGTTAGGCCTTCGGAGAAGGCGCCGCTAGAGCGGCCTGGAGGCCTGTACGGCTTGCGTAGGCCTGGTTAGAAGGCGTCTGAGAGGAGGCTCTCCGAGCTCTAGCCGACCAAGACGGTCGGCTCGGTCTCGTCGGTGATCTCGGCCTTCGCCGTGACCAGGTACTCGCCCGGCTCGGTCACCTCGAACTTGGAGATTACGGTCGTCGACCAGGGCGGGTCGCCCCTACTCACCGTGATGTCCTCGCCCAGGAGGCCTTTCAGCTCGAGTGGCTCGCCGCCGCCGACCGGGGCGATCGTCACCTCGAGCGATGGCGGCGCATAGAAGTAGATGTCGTCCTCCCCGCCCTTGGCCTTGATCGACTCGCGGTAGGTGACCTTGCCCTTGCCCGCCGGCAGCGTCACCTGCTGCTCGCCCGGCACGGCGATCACCGCGTGGCGGCCCAGCTCGGCCTGCTCCGCGCGCATGATCTTGCTGGCGCGCCAGGGCATCACCGAGATCTTCAGGTAGTCCTTTACCCGCACTGGCGCCAGCCTACGCCCGCAGTGCTCGCTGATGCAAACGGGCGAAGCCGGTTAGCCGCTAGCCGGACTGGGGCGCGCCTCAGAGTGGATGAAACTCATCCATCCGAACATGCTCAACCGGGAGCCCCGGCTGGTTTCATCATCGAAGGCTGCTTCTGACCTGGACGGGATCTCTCGCAAGGCGTAATATCGACCTTAGGTGTGCCGGGAAGGCTGGTCGGCGAAAGCCAACCACCTGCGAGCAAATGGCCTTCAAGGCACACCAGGATCTACCACTCAGAGTCCTTCACGACCCAAAGATTCACGGGCGGATAACTCGATGAGATGGCTCGACTCGTCAATCGGTCGGAGTCGTTTTCAGCGGCAGTCCATGCCGACGGCGGCCCCCGACCTAATAGCCGTTGTCGGCTCGGGAAGCGCCCTCGGGCGCGAAGGACGACCTCGACAAAAGGAGTGAGTCGTGGAAAGAGACACTGTGGATGAGGACATCGGTCGCAAAGACTTCATGTTCGGAGTGACAGGGATTGGCCTAATCGTTCTGGTTGCGGTCCTGTTTGCGATCTTCTCGTGAGCTGAATTCGTCGAGGCGAGAAGAAGAGAGGCCTCCTTCGGGAGGCCTCTCGGATTGGTGCAGGCGACGGCTTTGACTGGTTACCGGGCGCAGAAAGCGTGCGTCCAGCCACTCGGCCCGCCTTTCAAGTTCCACCCCCATCTTCCGATGGCCCTAGGAATGCGCTCGTGGATTCTGAACTCGGCGGCCCTCTTGCTCCTGCCGGTGAGCGTCCTCGCCCTGTCTGGGTGCGGAATCGAGGTGAACATCGACGCCGGTGGCGATTCCTCACCCGACGCAGGCACCTACGCCGGCACCACGAGCCAGGGGCTTCCGATCGCTTTTTCGGTCACGCCGGCCGGAGGACTCGAGAGCGTCCGGTTCGGCTGGCGGGCCCGCTGCGAGGACGGGCGTGTCCACGTCAACACCATCCTTCTTCCCGGGGCCCAGATCGAGAATGAATCGTTCGCGGTCGGCGGCACACTCGAGACCGGTGGTGTCGCGCATGTGGACGGGCGCTTCGACGAATCGAAGGCGAGCGGCGTCCTCTCGCGCAGCCGCGGGACGGCCTTCGGCGTGAATTGCCGGGCCACCGGTGTCACCTGGACCGCCGAGCCTGGCTCTCCGCCCCCGATGCCCCCGCCGACCACCGAAGGCGGCATCGGCAGAGGAAATCCCCCGTCCTCCTCGCCTGCGCCCAGTCCCTATTCCGGACCCGCGTCTGGCTCCTACTCCGGCACGACGAGCCAGGGGCTCCCGATCACCTTCGCCGTCTCGAGCGGCTATGTCTCGACGGTCCGGTTCCCGAGCTCCTAGTTGCACGACAAGTCATGCACCATCAACCTCCTGAGATGGAGTTGCCCAACGACAGGCGGCTTTCAGCACTGGGACACTGGCCTCGGCCCGATCTCCTGAGGTCCATGGCCCGGCGCAGGCGCCGGGAGTTGAGACTCCGCCGCCAGCGGGCTGATTTCGAGCGCCCGCGGCGGTCGAATCTCGATCGGCCCAGCATTCATGAATCCGCGGTCTGCGGGACGCTGCCGAGACGTTCAGGCCTGAAACTGGCTCAACCGTTCGATAGCGGTCGGGGCGTGAGTGAGGTATCTGTGCACCGCCACCTGCACGGCCGGCTCAGACGCATGCTCGGGGAGCGCGCTCAGCAGGTTGAGCCGGCTCTCCGCTATCCAGGATGAGATGTCCGGTTCGCTTAACCACAGCCTCTCCACATTGAACGTGCGGCTGATCATCTGCGGCCAGTCCTCGATGCTGCTCGGGTAGGGGTTGGGTGGGCAGAGCCGGTTCTTCTCGGCGTCGTCCTCCCGGTGGGCCTCTACGAAGCCAATGAGGGCCGCGTTGAAACTCGGCGAGAGCTGCCGTACCTGCTGGAGCACGATCCGGTCCGGCTGGAAGATCGGCGTGGCGGGCGCGTTGCGAAGGCCGAGCGCCGTGCAGTCCACGTGGACGACCTCGGGTCCGGTCTCGACGTCCCCCTGCTCGAGCACGATCCGGTCGGCCTCGATCCGCCGCACCCTGCCGAGCCTGACGACGTCCTCGATCTGCCGAAGGGCGTCGAGCTCGCCTCCGCTGAGCATCGTGCCGCGGTACATGGTTGCCGGCCACGACGGGTCGATACGAAACAGCCGCCCCGAAGTCTCGAGCCGCTCGAAGAGGTCGTTGACGTCCACCGCTTGGGCGCCGGCCTCGGCATCCAGCGAGATCCCCGTCATGATCTCGCCGACCTGCTGCAGAGGCTGAAAATGGCGGCGGTCGTAAAACCAGGCGTCCCGTGGCCGGACCCAGCGAATCCGATCCGGATCAACGTCGTTGTCCAGCAACCAGATGCACGCGTCGACCGCCGTCTTTCCGGATCCGAGCACGGTGTAGGAGGAACTGGATTGCGCGGCGGTCGGTAGCCCGTTGATGGGGATCAGCCGGGCGCCCGATGCGACGTCGAACGGCACGGCATGTGTGGCCGGGACTGACGCTTCCAGGTATCGAGCGTCGACCACTCTGCGACGGACGGCGACGTTGCGAAGCTCCCCATTGTCCAGGTCTTGGATCTGCTCTCCGTCGGCACTGCGTCCAATGTGCTCGTGGCTTGTGAGCAGGCGGACACGCCCGTTCTCCGTGAGCCGGCCCGCCGCCTCGGCGAAGTACTGGCGGACCTCGTCCCCCGTCGCCCGTTCGTACCACCCGGCGTTCTCGCCGTCCTCGTCGATGCGGTCCTCGCCAAGCGCCAGCGAGTTCACCCCGTAGTAGGCGGACGGGGTGTGCAGGCGAACGAACGAATACGCGTGCAGCCAATGACCGCCAGGGGCACCCTGCCGGTCGATCAGCGTCACATCGACGTCGGCCTCGGTCGCCAGCGTGTCGGCGAAAGCGAGGCCGGTCGCACCAGCCCCGATGACCAGATAGTCGGTTTCGACCAGCATTTCCCGGAGCTTAATGTCGAGGGTGGCCCGCTACTCCCGCCACCGCCGACGGCAACGTCGGCGGAGACGAGAAGAGAGGCCTCCTTTCGGGAGTCCCGAGAGGGCCGCAATGCCGCCGCGCGAAGAACCGTCCGCGTTAGCCGGCTGAGGACGTGTTCAGTGCGACGGCGGCGCGGATCAGCGCCTTCAACGCCCTTTCATCAATCTTGTCGCCCTCACGGAGATCGATGGCACGCCTGGTGTTGCCTTCGAGGCTGGCGTTGAAGAGGCCTGAGGGGTCCTCCAACGAGGCGCCCTTGGCGAAGGTCATCTTGACGACATTCTTGTACGTCTCACCGGTGCAGATCATTCCGGCATGCGACCACACCGGAACCCCTCTCCACTTCCACTCCTCGACCACTTCGGGGTCGGCCTGCTTGATGAGAACTCTGACCCGAGCGAGCGTCTCGCCCCGCCAATCACTCAGCTCCTTGATTCTCGCATCGATCAGCTGAGAGGGGGAGTGTCCTCCCCTTCCTTCCTTCGAGCCACGCTTCTTCATCGTCGTTGTCGCTTTCTTCATGGTCATGATCGCTCGCCGTCACCTGAGTATCCTCGCCGACCGCCAGTAGGCCCGACCTCCCTCCAACTTCGCGGGTGCCGCGATCTGTCGGTGCTGCGTTGGCGCGATGCGACAATCCGTCAACGACCACTGGGAGGAAACGATGAGCGTCGCCTACCGAATCCTCTATGCGATCGGCTTCACTCCTTGGGAGCAGATGGCCCAGGCTCCGATCGCGGGCCAGATCGCCGACCTCTTCGCTCGCGAAGAGGAGGGACGGGAGCCGCCTTACGGGCGAGTGCTCGATCTTGGCTGCGGCAGCGGGATCTGGGGGGTTGCGCTGGCGCAACGAGGGTGGCAGGTGACGGGTGTGGATTTCGTTCCAAAGGCCTTGCGAAGGGCGCGCGAACGAGCGGAGAAAGCCGGCGTCGAGGTGCAGTTGGTGGAGGGAGACGTGACGGATCTCAGCCCCACGGGGGTCGGCTCAGGCTTCCGGCTCCTCCTCGACTTCGGCTGCTTCCACGATGAGCTGACGGACGAGCAGCGCAAGCGCGAGGGTCGCGAGGCGACCGCGGTCGCCGCCCCTGGCGCGACGCTGCTGATGATGGCCTGGAAACCGGGGCACCGCGGGCCGCTGCCGCGTGGTGCGAGCCCCGAGGAGATCCAAGCCGCGTTTCCCGAGTGGAAGCTCATCGATGACGAGGCGATGGACGTGCCCCGCCGCGCGCCTCGGTATGTCAGGAGGGCGGAACCAAGGTTCTACCGCTTGCGGCGCAACTGACCTGCTCGGAGAGGAGCACTTTCTTTTAGCCGACTCCGAGACGATCAGCCAGACAACGAACACCGTTCAGAACCTCTCCGGCCTGCTGAAGCTGAGCGCCGGGGACACGGTCAAGCTCCAGGTGTTCAATGCCAACAGCACGGCGGGCGGCGTGTTCGGCAATGCCGCAGCGGGTCTCCCCGCGCTGAGCATGGCTTGGGTCGGACCGCCGGGTACATAGGGCCTTCTCAACGGCGGAGACAACAGGGCTCGGGCTCGACCGGTCCTCGGGCGGCGCACCCCCGGCGGCTCAACCCTCCCCACAGATCTCTCGCAGGCGCGTGTAGAGGCGACGATCCTGCGATCGACCTGATGCCGCTACCTGGCCGCGGGTCGTGTCCTCGTGCTGGCGCACCGCCTGCGCGAGCTCGGTCAGGCGGCGCTCACTGGGGCGACCTCTCTGTTCGTTGCTCCTGGCTCCCTCAAAGATCTGCATTGGGCTCACCTCGTCCTCCTTCGTCGCATCGTTGGCGGCTCGCTACAGCTCCTGGCGAGCGGTGAGAGGGGGTCGGCCAACGGATTGGCCGACCCGCCTCGCGCCTGCGTTGCGGGCCTACTCAGACCGCGCTTGTTTCGGCCACGTCGGGCATCGCGCCGATGTTCCTCATGAACCGCAGGGTGTCCCACTGGCCCCAGGACTCGGCAACCTTGCCGTCCTCGAAGCGGTCGATCCCGATGCCATTGACGGGCTCGCCCTTCTCGCCGGTTGGCTGCTGGCCCATGAACTCGTGCTCAAAGGTGCCCTCGGCCCTCCAGCGAACTACGACCTTGTCGTCGGCGGCCACGGCGTCCTCAACCGTGAACGTGAGATCGGGGAACGCTTCACGGTAGCCGGCGATCGTCTCTTTGACGCTCGCGCGTCCCTGGTCGCCCAGGATCGGGTCGTGAGTCACGTAGTCGTCGACGCAGAGCTCGTCGACCAGGTCGAGGTTTCCAGCGCCGAACGTCTCTTCGAGGAGGCGTCGCGAAACCGCGAGGTTCTCTTCGGTGGTGGCCATAAGCCACTTCCTTCCATTGCGGGCTGCCCCCAGCGGAGCGGGTGCTCCCAGTCGGGCAACCTCTGAGTGTGGAGCGAGGGCCGCGCGAGCACCATGGCTTCAGGCAAGCGGTCCAGCGATCGCTCCACCAGACACTCTACGCCATCCTGCCTCGCGCTTCACGAGCCTTAATGGGCCCCGGCCCCGGCCATCTCCACGTTCTCCATCAGGCCCGGGAATTTCTCGAGCGGGCTCGATGACGCGCGGGGTAGCTCCGAGGGACATATCGGGCGCCGGTCGGAACTCGCGGCCACACCTTTGCCGAGCGCCATCAGGCCGATTCATTAAGCAGCCGGTTCCGGACACAAAGGCCATTGCAAACTGCCGGAACGGGAGTAGAATCGGCTTCCCAGTGGGTGAGCAGTTGGAGCTCATCGGCCGCGGTTCGAGTCCCGGCCCCGCTATCCCGCCACCGACGACGGCAACGTCGCCGGAGACGAGAAAAGAGAGGCCTCCTTCGGGAGGCCTCTCGACTGTGGGGGGTCGACAGTTGGCTCAGGGCTGCTCTTCGCGCCAGAGCGGGAGTCCGGTCGGCGGTCGGATGCTTGTCAGCCGGCGGGTGGCGCCGGTGTCAGGCCGTGCCGGCGCATGACCTCCGCCATCTTCGCCAGGTCGGGCGGGCCCCCGGGAGTGGAGGCCAGCACGTCGTGGATCTGCCGGAAGTAGTCCGGCGTCATGACGCCGGGGCTTGCAATCGCAAGAAACTTGGCGTCCTCGGTCCCCTGGTTGTCGAATCCATGGATGGCTCCGCGAGGTACGCAGAAGGCCTCTCCGGGGCCAAGGTCGAGCGTGCGGCCGTCGACGCTCCAAGTCGTAACACCTTCGAGCCCGTAGATCGTCTCCTCGAAGGCGTCGTGGCTGTGTGGCACCGGCATCTTGCTGTCAGCCGGAACGAAGCACTCGAAGACACTCGCGCTTCCGTTCGAATCGGCCGCCTCAACCAGGAAACGCACGCTGAGCGCACCCACCTGGATCGTCTCCTTCGATGGTGAGCTCATGCTGCCTCCAGTCGATTCGCTGAATCGTGGCTTGGGGGAGAACCTAACGCCGATCGGGGGTCTTCGTCGACGGCGCCGGCCGGCCGCTGCCCGGGAAGGTGATCGTTACGAGCCGAGGCCGGCTGCGGCGGTGCCCTCGCGCTGATCGCCGAAGACCTCGGTGCGCGTCACCTTCTCGCCCTGGAAGCTCAGGAGCTGGACGGTTTGTCGCTGAACGTCAGCGCCGCTGCGGGCGCCGGTTCCCGAGTGCTTGAGCACCGTGAACAGGCGGCCGTCGGGCAGCTCTCTCGCATCCACGATCTCGAGCTGCGTCGAGCCGAGCCCCTCGCGCCAACGCTGGGCGAAGCGCAGATAGGCGTCGTGCCCGCGATGAACCTCAATCTCGCCGGGGATGTCTGAGCGCGTCAGGTCCCACTCGTGATCCCCATCGAGCTCCGCGACCACCGCCCCCAGGTCACCCCGGTTCCAGGCGGCGATCTCGCGCTCGATCACCTCGATCTTGCGCTGCTCGTCCACCGGGCCGAGTCTAAGGGCGACATCGCCTACTCCCGCAGCCCGGCGGCTTCGAGGGCCCTCGACTGGCTCATGTAGAGCTTCACTTGGACGGCCAACCCGTCTCTGAAGGTGCAAACCCACGCGAACTTCCCAAAAGGAATCTCGATGCCCGTAGACCTCCCTCGCATCCGCAGGTCCAGCAGCATGACCACGCGCTCTCCGGCATCAACGAGCTCATAGTCGAACTGGACGGTTTCCCAGGCGGAAAACCACTCCTGCCAGAACTGCCGAACGGCATCGGCACCGCGGTAGACCTGGTTGAGGTCCACCACAGCACCTTCGGTTGCATCCAATTCGATTTGCGGGTCCCAGATTTCAGCCATCCCGGAGATCGTGGCTTCCAGGCTGGTCCCGGCAGAGAGAGCAGCGAGCTGGTCCTCGATGTTTGCGCGCCATATCTCAACGTTCTCCCGCGACATCGCCTACTCCCGCAGCCCGGCGGCTTCGAGGGCCTCGTCTTCGCTCCGGTACATGGCGATCTCAACACCCTTCCCGTCATGCCAACGGACCAGCTGCGCCATCGGCTCGCTCACCTCGACGCCGCTCTCCTGTCCCTTCACCCGGAGGGTTCCGATTGCCAATGTCAGCCCCTTGCCCGGAACCTCGACGTGCTCCAACTCCAGGAGGATGGACTCGAACGTCGCGTTCATCCCAGCCTGCCACTCCCGGATACCTGCGTGACCCTCGAAGACCCTCGTGTCGACACCGGTGAATCGCGAGTGGAGTCGGATGTCCTCGGCCATCCAACCCAGCAGCTCTTCGAGATTGCGTCGGTTGAAAGCGGCGATCGCTGCCAGGTGACCATCAACGTTGTCCTGCGACATCGCCCGCGCAGTATCTCGCCTCGGGGTGGCGGGGTACCTCGACTTGCCCATCGGAGAACCGGGCAGCGGCGGCTGCGGAGCAAGACGTAGGGCCGGGTGAAGAACTCGTGCCCGGCCCTACGTCGTTGGTTTCGTCAGGCCCGTGTGTCTGAACGGCGCCTAGTCCACAGCGTTCCCTGGCGCGTAGTTCCCGGTCGCGTCATCCACAGGCACACAGACGGCATACGCCCGGAGGTTCCGTGGTACTCCCGCCCCGTTGCGGATTCGGAACTCCCAGGCGGTGAAACCTGCTTCGCCGACCGTGCCGTTGCTGGGGACTGAGCGCAGGACCTGCACACCGGAAGCAGCCGGGTATGTGCCGCCTCCTCCGCTCGCGAACGTGCCCGTTGGGCAATTGGCGACCGCCGAGCCATCGGCGCCGCTTGCGACGGGGACGATCTCGGAGCGGACGAACCGCACCACGTCGAGGCGGTTGGCCCGATCGGCAGTATTTGCCGCGTTGGACTGGTTCGCCTTCGGCACCTCGCTCAACGTCGACTCCTTGAGGTCCCTTCCGGTCAATGCGTCCTTGACCACGTCAGGACTCTTGACGCCCTTCTTGTTGCTGATATCGACGCTCTTGACCGCGTTCTTCTTGATGTCGCCACTGTCGACCGAGTTCTTGCCCGGTAGCGCACCGGCCACGCCGCCAATCGCCACAAAGAGCGCGATCACCGAGATAACGAGTGCCGGCGAGAGTCGAAGGTGCTTCGACTTGCTCATGATGACTCCATTCATCGGGGCCGGGAAATCGGTCTCCCGGCGTTTCGCCAGAGTGATGACCCTCTCGCGGGCTGATGGCCCTGTCAAGGCTGCTGCTCGTGCCTCTGACCAGGCGGGCCGCGGTGGACCTACCGCCTCCACGGCGCCCACCACGGGCCCCGGGGGCCGAAGCACTTGCGGCACGCAAGCGGGTTCGGGCAGCACGGGCTACCGATCGGGATGAACTGCTCCCCGCGCTGCCAACCCACGATTCGGCCGTCGGCGACGACCATGCGCGCCTTTGGCGGCCGCTTGTAGCGGCGGGTCACAGCGAAGACCACCAGTTCCGCCACCACCGTTCCCTCGTCTGCTGGGTGTCGCAGCGGTCGAGCTCCTCGAACTCCGGTGGTCCCGGATGCCACCCCGCCGGCATCGGCGGGACCCCCTGGCGGCCGCGAGCCGAGCCGCTCCAGCGTGCGAGCGGCAGATCGCCTTGGCGAGTGCGGCCACGACCAGAACTGGCCGGGACCGCGCCAGTCGCCGCAACTCGGCCAGCGTGGCGGGGTCGAGGTCGCCGTTGTCAGGGGTCATTTCTTCGATCCTCTTCTCTGTGCTCCACTCCTCGGCGTTCTTCGGGTGCGCGGCGGTGGCCGATTCCCTCCCCCCTACCCGTCGTCCGCGAGATACTGCGTGGGCGATGTCGCAGGAGAACGTGGAGATCGCGGCGCGTTGGTACGAGGTGGCCACGAGCAAAACGGAGCTGTTGGCCGCGATGTCGAGGACCATGTCTTTCTGCCATCCCGACGTCGAGTGGAGCGCACCTGAAGACGGAACGACCTATCAGGGCCGTGAGGGAGTCAGGCAGCGGCTCGAGGAGTGGCTCGAGAGCTTCCGTGACTACAGGTATGACGTCCAGCGGATCATCGACTGCGGAGGCGATGAGGTTCTGGTCGAGGCAACCGAGGTGGGGCGCGGAGCAACGAGTGGCGCCGAGGTCCGCTCGACCAACTACGAGCTGCTCACGATCCGCGATGGGATGATCGTGCGCATTCGCGAGTTCTACGACGAAGCTAACGCTCTCAAAGCCGCCGGGCTGTCGGAGTAGGCGATGTCGCAGGAGAACGTGGAGACTGCCAGAGCGTTCTTCCTCGCCTGGAACGCTCGAGACGCTGAGGGAATCGACGACCTCCTGCACCCAGATGCAACGGTCACTCGCCTGAGCGACAGAGTGGGCCTCCCTCAGCCGACCTGGGGGGAGAAGACGAGCGAATACTTCAGGGAACTCGATGATGCCTGGGCGACGCTCCAAATCAAGATTGCCGAATATCGCCAATCGGGCGATTCGATCGTGGCGTTGGGCCGGATGTTCGGCGTCGGCCGCGCCAGCGCCGTTGAACTTGACCAGCCCATCGCGACCGTGTTGACCCTCCGCGCCAATCGCTTCACCCAGGTCCACAGCTTCGCCGACTGGGACGAAGCCCTCGAGGCCGCCGGACTGTCGGAGTAGGCGATGTCGCAAAAGTACAAACTTATGCGACATCGCCCGCGCAGTATCTCGCTCTGGCCCTGAACCGGCTGCTGGGCGGCGCCTCGACGCTCACTTCTGGATGAGCAGATTGCCTACCACCGCGCTAGCTGTCGCGCTGAATCCGACCCCCGAGGTCTTGCGGTCGAGCGTAGACTTGGACTCACGCCCCCGTTTCTCCAAGGAAGGAGATTCATGCCCGAGACCACGGACCCCACCTTTTATCGGTCTCCCACCGCCGCGATCGCCGCGCCCCCCGAGCACCTCGCATACGTGGCGGCGTTCGACCCAACCGGCGAGAAGCATGACGCCATGACGGTGATCGACTGCGACGCCGGCTCTCCCAGCTACGGACAGGTCGTGGGCTGGACGGAACTGCCGACAGGGGGCAACGAGCTCCATCACTTCGGCTGGAACGCCTGCTCCAGCGCGCTCTGCCACGAGGGCCACGAGGGCGCGCTCGAGCGCCGCTACCTGATCGTGCCGGGGCTGCGCTCGTCGCGCACCCACGTGATCGACACCGGGCCCGACCCACGCCAGCCCAAGGTCGTGCGGGTCATCGAGCCCGAGGAGCTAGCCGAGAAGGCCGGCTACTCCCGCCCTCATACCGTGCACTGCGGACCGGGCGGCATCTTCATGTCCAATCTGGGTTCCGCCAACGGCGGCGACGGTCCGGGCGGGGTGGCGCTGATCGACCACGACACCTTCGAGGTCACCGGCGCCTGGGAGACCGACCGTGGCGAGCAGTACTTCGCCTACGACCTCTGGTGGCACCTGAACGAGGACGTCGCGATCACCTCGGAGTGGGCGACTCCGTCGATGATCGAGGACGGGTTGAACCCCGAGGACCTGCTGGGAAAGCGCTTTGGCCATCACCTCGATTTCTGGAGCCTCTCCGAGGGCAGGCTGATCCAGCGCATCGATCTGGGCGACGAGCACCAGATGGTGCTCGAGGTCAGGCCCGCTCACGACCCCCGGGAGACCTGGGGCTTCGCCTGCGTTGTGATCAGCGTCGAGGACCTCTCCGCGTCGGTGTGGCTGTGGCACCGCGAGGACGACCAGTGGACGGCGGAGAAGGTGATCACGATCCCGGCCGAGCCGGCCGAAACCGACCAGCTTCCGCCCGCGCTCCAGCCCTTCGGCGCGGTCCCGCCGCTCGTCACCGACATCGACCTCTCGGTCGATGATCGCTGGCTGTACGTGTCGTGCTGGGGGACCGGAGAGCTGAAGCAGTACGACGTCAGCGATCCGCACAACCCGAAGGAGGCTGGATCGGTGCGCCTCGGCGGCATCGTGGGCCGCACCCCGCACCCCGCCGCTCCCGAGCTCAGCCTCGCCGGAGCTCCCCAGATGATCGAGGTGAGCCGCGACGGCCGTCGCGTCTACGCCACCAACTCGCTCTACGCCTCCTGGGACGACATCTTCTACCCGGACGGCGTCGGCGCCTGGGCGGTCCGGTTCGACGCTGACACCGAGTCCGGCGGCATGACCCTCGACCCGCGTTTCTTCCCGCACGGCGACGACTTCCGCGGGCTGCGGGTACACCAGACGCGCCTTCAGGCCGGGGACGCGTCGAGCGACTCCTACTGCTTCGTCGAGTAGCGAATCTTCACTGGCGGGATGAGCGTGCCCATCGAACCGCCCCTCGCGCACCTGCTCGGCCTTCCTCTGGAGGAGCTTCTACCCGGCATGGTTGGCGTCGGTGCCGCGACGGTCTACCTGCGCCTCCTGCTCAACTCATGGCGGAGATGACTTGGCTGTCCCATCGCTATCCCATGCGGAGGTAGCCGCTGCCCTGATCCGGGTTTCCAGCGCGCGGCGAGCCCGGTCGATCGGTGCCGAATCCTGGCGGACTGCGAACTGCGAATTGGCGAGGAACAGGTAGGCGCCGAGTTCGAAGGCGAGCTGCTCGGCGTTCACTGA
Source organism: uncultured Actinomycetes bacterium (assembly GCA_963720015.1). Classification (GTDB taxonomy): domain Bacteria; phylum Actinomycetota; class Thermoleophilia; order Solirubrobacterales; family 70-9; genus DATFPK01. Next base: position 62,699 of record CAVREA010000004.1, read on the forward strand.
AGGATCGATCGCGCCCTCGGCCTGGGCGTCGCGAACGGCTGTCTCAAGCTGCCGGGAAAACTCGTCCAGGACCTCAACCGCGCCGTCGCGTACCGGGCCTGGTCGCATGGCCATCTCGGCAGCGACCGACGAAAAGAAGCAGCCGCCCGGATAGACGCCGCCTTCGACATACCGCAGGAAGCTCTCCCCGAGCTGCCGCACCCGCTCGAGCGCGGTCTCGGCAACCGCGGCTGGCTCGATCACCTTTCGGTGAACTCGGCGCGCGCCATCTCGATTGTCGCGACCTGGAGCTCCTCCTTCGAGCCGAAGTGGGCGAAGAGGCCGCTCTTGCTCATCCCCACGGCTTCTGCCAGCCGGCCGATCGAGAGCCCGCTGATGCCCTCGACGGTGGCGAGCTGCCCGGCTTCACGCAGAATCGCGTTCCGGCTTCGCTCGCCGTCGCTGCGCCGCCGGCGGGGACGGTTCTCAGGCTCACTGCGGATATTCGTCACACTGCCCCCAAGTTAGCACGATCGGTCGTATACTCTCGACGCAACAGCACGAACGATCGTGCTAACTAAGGAGGAGGTTTCCGTGCCCGCACCAGAGCTAAGCGCCCTACACGCTCCGTCGCCACTGTCTGGGCCTCAAAGGACGGGGTTGCCGATGAGCGCCCTCGGCCCGATCGGCCGCCTCGGCCGGCTGGCGGCGGAGCATCGCGGACGGGTCTTCATCGCCTGGGCGCTGATCGCCGTCGGTCTCGGCATCCTCGCCCCGCGGGTGGAGACGGCGCTCTCCGGCGCCGGCTGGCAGGCGAACGGCTCGGAGTCCGTCCAGGCGCGCGAGCAGATCGATCGCAACTTCGCCGGCGCCGGCAGCTACGCGCTGCAGGTCGCCGTCCACTCGCCGGACCTCGTGGCGACCGCGCCCGAGTTCCGGCAAACGGTGGCCCGTTCGCAGCGGGTCCTGCGGCGCGATCCCGCCGTGCGCCGGGTCTTCCCGCCGCAGCCGGGCCTCTCGATCTCGGCCGACGGCCACACGGCTGTGATCCGGGCCGGCGCGGCCGCCGATCCGAACGCGATGGTCGACGCCGCCGACCGCCTCAAGACCAAGCTTGCCGGCGCCGCTGGCCCTGGAGTCGCCGTCAACCTGACCGGCGCCTCCGGGATGTGGTCGGACTTCAACCAGGCAAACCGCGACGCGATGCTCAAGTCCGAGTTCATCTCCTGGCCGGTGACGATGGCGATCCTGGTGCTGGCCTTCGGCTCGCTGGTGGCCGCGGGCCTGCCGCTGATGCTGACCATCGTCGGGCTGATCGCCTCCGCAGGCCTGCTCTTCCTCGGAACGCTGGTCTCGCCGATCTCGATCTGGGCGATGAACTTCGCGCTGATGTTCGCGCTTGCGCTGGGCATCGATTACGCACTCTTCATCGTCATTCGCTTCCGGGGCGCCCACTTCGGCCAGAAGCTCAGTCCCGTCGAGGCGGTGGCGACGACGATGGACACGGCTGGCAAAGCCGTCCTCTTCTCGGGGCTGACCGTGCTGGTCTCGCTCTCGGCGGTGATGCTGGTGCCGAGCCCCGCCTTCCGCTCGACGTCCCTGGGCATCATCGTCTCGGTCCTATTCGTGCTGGCCGCGACGCTGACGCTGCTGCCCGCGGTGCTCGCCAAGCTCGGTCCCAGGGTCGACCGCCTGTCGCTTCCCTGGGTGCACAGCGGCGAGCATCACTCTCCGCGCTTCGCCCGCTGGGGCGAGCTGCTCTGGCGGCGGCCGTACGTGTTCGGTGGCTTCGCTGTGGTGGCGCTGCTGGCCCTGGCCCTGCCGGTGCTCTCGATGCGCACCGGGATGCCCTCGATCAAGGTGGTGCCGCCTGACGACCAGTCCCGGCAGGGCTATGAGCAGATCCAGGCGGGCTTCGGGCCGGGCGCACCTGGCGCCCTCCAGATCGTCGCGCCGGCCTCGGCGGTCCACCAGGCTGTGACCGCGGTGCAGGGCGACCCGGGCATCGCCCAGTCCCTGCCGCCCCAGCCGGGCGGCGGTGGCCAGGCGCTGATTGAGGCGGTCCCGAGCAGCGATCCCTCGAGCCCTCAGCTCGGCGCGACGGTCGATCGCCTGCGCTCGGAGCTTCCCTCCGGCACCCTGATCGGCGGCCCGGCGGCCGAGAACCACGACCTCGAGGCCGCGCTGGCGGCCAAGACACCCGTGGTCATCGGGGTCGTTCTGGTGCTCGGCTTCCTGCTGCTGCTCTTTGCATTCCAGGCTCCACTGGCGGCCGCGATCGGCGTGGTCACCAACCTGCTCGCCACCGGCGCCGCCTTCGGGATCGCCAAGTTGATCTTCCAGGACGGCCACCTTGCCGGATTGCTCGGCTTCCAGCCGCAGGGCTTTCTCGATGCCTGGGCGCCGGTGTTCTTCTTCGCGATGATCTTCGCGATCTCGATGGACTACACGGTCTTCCTGCTCTCCTCCGCGAAAGAGCATTGGGACGCCGAGGGCGACGCCCGCAAGGCGATGGTCGGCGGCCTAGCCCACTCCGGGCGGGTGATCCTCGCCGCCGGCGCGGTCATGGTGGCGGTCTTCTTCACCTTTGCTCTCTCCGGGCCGCTGCCGCCCAAGGAGATGGGCGTCGTCCTCGGGATCGCCGTGCTCCTTGATGCCTTCCTGGTGCGACTGCTGTTGGTGCCGGTGCTGCTTCGGCTCGCGGGCCCCGCCGCCTGGTATCTGCCGCGCTGGCTCGATCGCATCCTGCCCGACGTGCGCGTCGGCCACGGCGACGCGACCCCGGCCCGGAGCCCCGCCTGATCCCTGGCCGCTGTCGGTCCCCGTTTCCGCAGGGACTAGGCTGCTCGAGTGAGCGATTACCTGCCTTGGCGGTTGCAGGGGACCTACCTCGAGGCCTGCAACTGCGACCCGATCTGCCCCTGCCGCACGATCGACGGACAGAGGGGAGGGCGCTCGACCTATGGCGAGTGCCTGGGCGCGCTCTCGTGGCAGATCGAGGTGGGTAAAGCCGGCCCGGTGGACCTTGCAGGCCAGCGGGTGGTGCTGGTCTCGCGCTATCACGATGACGAAGAGGGCTCACCGTGGTCCTGGATGCTGTTCGTGGAGGAGCGAGCGGGCGAGCGCCAGCGGGAGGTGTTGGAGCAGATCTGGACCGGCAGGCTCGGCGGCACGCCGGGGCGGCAGTTCCCCTGGGCCTGGAAGAAGAGTGAGCTGATCGCCGTCGAGCCGGCGGAGATCGAGATCGACCACACTCCCGGTCGTGGCTGGTTCAGGGCGGGTGGGACGGTGTCGGTCAAGATCAGCCGGGCCTTCGAGGATCAGGCTGTGGTCAGCTGCGTCATCCCCGGCCACGATCGCTCGGGGCGTGAGGTTGTCGCCGAGCAGATTTCAGTTACGCAGCAGCCGCCACTGCGTTTCGAGCTTGTCGACCGCTGCGGCTACGAAGCCACGTTCGATTACTCCTCGGATTGACGAGGTGAGTTCCTGTGCCATCGAGGCGCCTCGGCAACAGCATCTTGACCGGTCCTGAGAGAACCGGTTAGGGTCATTGGGAACCCGGCAACCGGGCCGGCACGCTTCACCTTCTCGACGGCAGCGCGCCGCCCGAAAGGAGCTCATCATGGCCTGGCGGATCTCTGGCACCTACATCGCCACCTGCAATTGCAACTCCCTCTGCCCTTGTCCGGTGGACGGCCCGCCCACCAGCGAGGACGGTCAATGTCGGGGGATCGGCGTCTTCCATGTCGCGGACGGAAACCTCGACGACGCTGACCTCTCCGGCGTGGACGTGGCCCTGATCAACCACTTTCCCTCGAATCTGACCTCCGGCGGCTGGAAGCTCGGCCTCATGGTTGATCAGTCGGCTTCCGACGATCAGGCTGTCGCACTCGAGCGCATATTCAAGGGCCAGGAAGGCGGTCCCTTCGCCGACTTCGCGGCCCTCACCGACGAGTGGATCGGTATGGAGCGCGGCAGCGTCAGCTTCTCAGACGGTGACCGTCCGACCGGCTCTGTGCAGGGTGTCGACTATCGATTCGAGCCGCTGCAGGGACCCGAGGGCAGCGGCACCGAGACGACCGTCCGCAACGCCGTCTTCGGCTTCGCCGAGGAATACCGCGTCGGCCGCTCATCGGGGCATTTCGACGGTTTGGGCATCGAGTTCGACGCGAACTACGGCGAGAGCGCCGACTATGAGTTCAGCAGTGAGACTCCCGAAGGCGCGCCGACGGGCCGCGGCTAGCCGAAGCTTGCAGTTTGCGGGCCTACCCCGGGAGGCCGCTGACCGCTCAAGCGCGGCGCTGATCGGGGCGCTGTTTGCGCTCGCGGCCGTGGCCTGGATGATCACCGACGAGCGGATGCGAGGTATGGACGCCGGCCCGGGGACCGAGCTCGGCGCGCTCGGCTTCTACACCACCGCCTGGGTGGTGATGATGGCCGCGATGATGCTCCCGTCGGTCTGGCCGATGGTGGTCATCTACTCGCGGGTCAACGGCGGCAGGGCGGAGCGCGGCGAAGCGGCGCCCGCAGGGGCCACCGCCGCCTTCGCCGCCGGCTATCTGGTGACCTGGACCGCCGCGGGACTGGTGGCCTATGTGCTTTTCGAGGCGGCGCGCTCGTTGTCGATCGATGCGCTCTCCTGGAATCGCGGCGGCCCCTATCTGGCGGGGGGCATCATCGTCGCCGCAGCCGTCTATCAGCTGACCCCGCTCAAGGACGTCTGTCTCAGCAAATGCCGCAATCCCTGGATGTTCGTATTGACGTCTTGGCAGCCGAACCGACTCGGCGCCCTTCGAATGGGGATCGAGCACGGGGCCTGGTGCGTTGGCTGCTGCTGGGCGCTGATGGCGGCGCTCTTCGCACTCGGGGTGATGAGCCTCGGCTGGATGATCTTCATCGCGGCGCTGATTGCGATCGAGAAGCTGCTGCCCTGGAAGGCCTGGGCGAACCGCGGCATCGCGGTCGCGCTGGTTGTCCTCGGAATCGCGGTCGCTTTCGTCCCTGGCCACGTCCCCGGTTTCACCCTGCCGAACTCACCCGAAGCCATGCGGGGGATGGGGGGGATGGGGATCGGCGAGCAAGGCATGGAAGGCAAGGCCGCGATGCCCGGGGAAGGCATGAGGCACGGGCATTGATCAGATGTTGACCGCAAAGAGTCCAACCGTTGCGGTCCTCACCTCTCTCGCCGTCTCGGCGATGGTGGCCGCCGGGTTCGCGTACGCGGCAACGACCTGGAGGCTGATCCCCAAGGCCGGACTGATGGTGACCGAGGGCACGATCACCTCCGCCGGCCCGAAGGCTCTTCTGCGGACGAAGGATCCCGGGATGCGCGCGGTGGCGCGTGACGGTGGCCGCCACGCCAGATCGGCGAGGCTCTGGTTTCGCTACCTCGGCGAGAGCACGACCACCGAGCCTCTCGGCTCCGGCCTGATCCGGCGCCAGATCGGGCTCAAGCTCCGGGCCCCCGATCCGTGCAACCTCGTCTACGTCATGTGGCACGCCTATCCCGACAACGCGATCCAGGTCCAGGTGAAGCGCAATCCGGGCCAGACCACGTCTTCGGAGTGTGGGAACAACGGCTACACCCAGGTAGCGACGATCTCGCTGGGGGACGGCGACGCCACGGGCGACCACAGTGCCCACCGGCTCGAGGTCGACACGCGCCGTGCCGCGAACGGAGCACTCGTCCTGACCGTCTTCACCGACGACAGGCTGCTACGCAAGCTGAGGCTCTCGGCTGCGCTCACCGCGGGACTGGTGGGTCCGATCGGCGTCCGCTCCGACAACGGCCATTACCTCTTCCGGCTGTCCGGCAGGCGCTAGACGGTGGCGGGTCAGCGAGAACAGGCTCCACCGTTCTGACGCCGCGCTGCGCGGCGCCACCGTCAGCCTCGCCTGGTCGGCAGCGAGCGCTGGGTCGTCTTCGGGCCGTGCACGCCGCGCTCGACCGGGCGCACGCGCACGCGCGCCCTGGGCCGGCGGGCCGCGGCAACCTGTCCGGCTGGTTCCGATGGGCGAGCGGCCCGGCGGATGAACACCAGCCGTCACCGGCCTAATCTCGAAGCGGTGAGAAGAGAGGCCTCCCTCGGGAGGCCTCTCGGTTTGAGCAGGTGTAACGGCGCTGCGATCAGGCAGCGTTCTCTGCGGCGAGCTGAGCGGGATCGGGCACCTCGATCGGCCCCTCCTTGGGGGTACCGATTCGGAGGTGGTTTCCGAACGGATCGCGGAGGCCGCAGTCGGTCCCGTAGAAGCGCTCGGTCGGCTCCTCGGTGAACTCGACTCCATTGGCGACCAGCTCCTGGTAGGTCTTGTGGACGTCGTCCACCGAGATGATGGCGGCCATGCCCATCGCTCCCTTGGTGACCAGCTCGCGGATCTGTTCGGCCGTGGCATCGTCGTGCGCCGGCGGTCCCGGCTTCTCCAGCAGCAGCTGCTGCTCGGGCTGACCGGGGAAGTTGACGGTCAGCCACCGCATGAAGCCGAGGTCGGCGTCGGTGTTCACCTCGAAGCCGAGCTTGCCGACGTAGAAGTCGAGCGCCTCGTCCTGATCGAGCACGTATACCTGTGTGTGGGTGATTTTGTTTGGCATGAGAGTGAGGCTAATCCTCGTTCCGCGTCCTCGCTTCTCCAAAACTGCTCGGTCTCGTCCATGCCTTCATGAAGCAGGCGGGGACGGCTCTGAGGTCCGTGGCCCGCCACCGGTAGGTGGTCGGCGGCTCACCGACGATGTCGGCGAACGTCCGGCTGAACGTCCCCAGGCTCGTGAAGCCGACGTCGAAGCAGATCTCGGTAACGCTGAGGTCGGTCTCCCGGAGCATGAACATCGCTCGTTCGATCCGGCGGCGCTGCAGGTAGCGGTGGGGCGTCTCGCCGAAGGTGCTGCGAAAGACCCGGATGAAGTGAGCCTCGGAGACGTAGGCGATTCGCGCCAGGGAAGGGACGTCGAGCGGCTTCGCGTAGTCGCGGTCCATCGCGTCGCGGGCGCGAAGCATGCGGCGGTTGGACTCTTCAACTGCTCGGCTCATCTGATCACGTAATCCCGCACCCCGGCGGCTTCGAGAGCCTGGGCATGCGCCGAGATACGGCAACGCGGCGACGAAATTACGGCAATCCAGCGGATGCGGTAACTCGCACGCGCCCGTACGGTCGTCATTGCAAACGTTCAACCCCGATGAAGGGAGTTTCCAGATGAAGACCTACGTGATCGAGCGCGAGATCCCAGGCGCGAGCCAGCTCACGCACGACGAGCTGCGCGGCATCACCAGCACGTCCAACGATGCGGTGGCGTCGCTCGGCAAGCCCTACACGTGGCTGCACAGCTACGTCGCGGGAGACAAGGTGTATTGCTTCCACCAGGCGGAGAACGCCGACGTGATCAGAGAGCACGCGAAGGCCGGCGGCTTCCCCGCCAACCTGGTCGCCGAGGTCGCTTCGGTGTTCGACAGCACCGGGCCGCGGGACCTCCCCCGCTAGACGTCAACGGGCTCGCCCCAATCACCGGGGCGAGCCCGTACCCGGGCGCTGGCGCCGAAGGACCCGAGCGACCTGGAGCGGGAGGGGACACCAGGGCGGCCGTCGCTACCCAGTTAGACGAGCAGTCCCAGGGCACTGGCCTTGGCGGCGGCCTCGGTTCGGGACCGGCAACCGAGTTTCGCGAGGATGTTGCGCACATGCATGTCGATCGTGCGTGTGCTGAGCACGAGCTGGTCGGCGATCTCGCGGTTCGTGCGACCCGATGCCACCAAGCGCATCACCTCGAGCTCGCGACGAGAGAGGCCGCCGTTCTCGTAGTCGGCAGCAGCGCGCCGCCCGAGTCGTCGCTCGACCGACTCGCCGAGCTTTGCGACCTGGTCTGCCGCCTGGGCGGCCAGCGGCGCGGCGCCGAGGCGGCGGGCGGTGGAATGCGCCTGCGCGAGCCGCTCGATGGCGGCCTCGCGCTCGCCCGCCGCGGCAAGCGCAACGCCGGCGCGGAGCTGGATCTGCGCTCGCTCAAAGGGGATCTCAAGCGTGTCGTGAAGCTCGGCGGCGCGGCTGAGCTGCTTTGCCGCGGCGTCTGAATGGCCCTCGGCGAGCGCCGTCTCGCCGAGGGCGTGCGCGAGCGCCGCCAGGGCATCCGGATGGCCGGTCGTCGCCGCGATGCTCGAGAGCGCCTCGGCGCAGGCGCGTGCCTCGCCGAGCTCTGCCGTGGCGGGCGAAGAAGTACGAGGCCCAGCGCAGACCCCACACCGCATAGTGGTGGTCCTCGCTCCTTGCCCAGCGCTCCAGCACAAACCTGCAATGCGCGTGAGCCTGGTCGAGGTCGCCCTCGAGCTCCTCCATCCAGGCGAGCGCTGCCGCGCTGTCCACGGCCATCGAGACCACATCGAGACGCGAGGCCGTCGCGAGGCACTGGGCCAGAAATGGACGGGCGGCTGCCGAGTCACCGCGGAAGGCACGGATCGCTCCGAGAACGCCGTCTGCGACAAGCGTGGCATCGGCGCTTGCTCCCGGGAAGCGCAGCTCTTCCGAGAGCTCCAGGGCGCGTTCCCAGTCGCCCAGCTCGCGCAGAACGTAGGCCATGCAACTCAGACATGTGTGCTCCATGCCGTCCGCTCCGCCCGCCTCGCAGAAGCCGACCGCGGTGGCGAGCGCGTCGCGTGCGCCGCCGTAGTCACCGGCGATCTCGCGGGCCGTGCCCAGCCGCTGGTACACGTCCGCCGCCACCAGGGTGAGCTCGTGTTCGAGCGCCAGCGAGAGCCCCATTCTGATCGTCTCGATCCCCTCTTCAAACTCTCCGCCCTTCGCCCGCGCGACACCTTGAAGTCCAAGGGCCCGCGCGCGAAGATCGATGCGCTCGGCACGCTCGGCCTCCTCACCGGCGAGGCGCGTGAGCTCGACGGCCTCACCATGCTTGCCGGCGCTCTGCAGATAGCCGGCGGCGATCAGCCGCTCCGTGGCAGCCTCGCCTGGCAGGCCGTTCGCGGCGAACGCGTCGGCCGCGACGCGCCGGGCGGTGAGCGCGCGCTCGCGGTCGCCCTGAAGCTCGTAGATCGCGGAGAGGCTCCGCTCCGCATCAGCCAGCGCCCGGCCGGGCCCCTCGGAGCGCCGGGTCGTCACCACCTCCCGCTGGGCGCGGGCAGCCTCGGCCAGCTCGCCCGAAAGCTCCGCGAAGCGCGCGTATCGCTCGAGCACCTCGATCCGCTCGGCACTCCGTTCGCCCTCGGGCCACAGATCGAGTGCCTGGCGCGCGACGCGGGCGGCGTCACGGTAGGCGTGAACGGCGGAGAGCTCGCCGACCGCCCGCGTCAGCGAGTCGAGCGCGCGGGATCCGTCGCGCGCCGCAAGCCAGTGCGCAGCCACCTCGGCCTGACTGCCGTGGCGCGCCTCTATCGCAGCTGCAAGATCGCGGTGAAGCGAACGCCGGCGCAGCCAGGGCACGTCTTCGTAGATCGCGTCGCGCGCGAGTGGGTGCCGGAAGGCCGCGCGCCCCGGCGCGGGCTCCACGATCAGGCCGCTCGCGAGGAGGTCTTCGAGACCAGCCTCACAGCCCAAAGCGGCCAATAGCTCGAGGTCGAAGCGGCTGCCCGCCACCGAGGCGGCTTCCGCCGTCGCGCGAGCCTCCTCGGACAGGTCGGCCGCGCGCAGCAGCACGGCGTCCCGGATCGTCTGCGGCAGGGGCACCTCTGCATCAAGCGCCAGCTCGAGGCCATCCTCTCCGGCCTGCAGCCGGCCTCCGGATTCGAGCGCCCCGGCAAGTTCCTCGATGAAGAAGGGGATGCCGCCTGTGCGGTCGTAAAGCGCGCTCGCGAGGGGGGCGGAGGGAGCGGCGCGGAGCACCCTCTCGGCCAGCTCAGCGGTGCCCTCCGCGCTGAGCGGTTCGAGCGTCAGCTCGCGCAGCGAGCCGTTCCGGCGGAGCTCGTCACGCAGCAGCCTGAGCGGGTGGGCACGCGGGATCTCGTCCGAGCGATATGCGCCGAGCACCAGGATGGGCTGCTCACGTAGTGGGCCGGCGAGCACAGAGAGCAGCTCGAGCGTCGTGTCATCCGACCACTGGAGGTCGTCGAGAAGCACCACCGCCGGCCGCTCAGCCGCCGCCGTGGCCAGTCCGCAGCGAATCGCCTCGAACAGTGTTGCCCGGTCGCTGACCTCGACCGCCTCGCCGAGCTCGGGGAGCAGGAGCGCGAGATGCGAGCGCAACGGGCCGCAACCCGAGAGCCCATCCGGCACGGTGCGGATGAACCCGCGCAAGGCGGAGATGACCGGTCCGTAGGCGAGCCCCGCAGGACCCGCGGCGCCTCGCAGGAAGTGCGCGTCCCCCGATTCCACCACCTCCTCGGCGAAGCGCGTCTTGCCCACACCCGCTTCGCCGGCCAGCAGCACGAGCGATCCGCGACCCTCGAACGCCTCCTCCAGGACCTCCTCCATCCAGGCGCGCTCGGACTCACGCTCGATTAGGTCGTCGCCACTCACAGGCCCAGTGTAGGTCGCCGCTGAGACCGGGCTCAGGGCCGATCCCGCAGTCCGTAGCGACCGGTCGCAGTGGCCGCGAGGACCGGTGGGGGCCTGCGCCTCGGGCCTTGAAGACCGGGTGGTCTATCGTGCTCCTGCCGGATGAGACGGAAGAAGGTATCCATTGCGGTCGCGGTGGCCACCTCCCTGGGAGTGGGCCTACTGTGGGCGGGCCTGGCGGGCGCGACCCACCACCGCTACCCGATCGACGCGGTGACGATCAAGGTCGATCGACCGGCGAGAACACTCTCAGGCAAGGTGGTGGCGAATTCCACCACCGTCCACTTCTGCACCTCCTCCAACGACTGGCCGCTCAACGTCCGCATGGTCCGGCCCGGCCCTGACAAGAAGGTTGCCCACACGCGAACGAACTTCGACGGGGAGTGGCGCTTCAAGGTCCGCTCGAACACGCTGAAGGGAAAGCGTCTCTACGCGCAAGTGCCGAGCTTTCCCAATTCGGGTCACGGTTATTGCGTCGGCGCGCGGTCCCGCGCGGTGCGCGCGCCCTAGCCGGCTGCCAGCAGTCGCTTGATCGTCCCGATCACGTAGACAAGCGAGAGCGCAAAGAAGAGGCCTCCCAAGAGGGCGCGAACCTGCTCGTCCGATAACGGCGCCCGCCGGGAGATCGGCTCAGCGACACCGTCGGCGACCTTCGCACGCCAACCGACGAGCGCTGCCTGCCCGGCCGCTGTTGCGTTTCTCGGAGGCATCCAACAAGTTCGATACCCGGCTCAGCCGAGCTCACTCCTGCCGTCCATAGCCAGGATTCATCGCGCATCGGTATTTCAGGCGCGGGCAGGTGTTTCAGAGAAACCGCTGAGAATCAGCGAGTCCGATTGCCCCGACGAGGCAGGAGGCCTCTGAAATGCGCATCACTTTCGTGTCCAAGGGCGGACCCAGAGCAGAAGAGCTCTTGGCCGGGCTGTCTGAGCTCTATCCGGTTTATGAGGCCGGGCCCGGCGTCTTCGACGTGTACAGCGACGACCACTCTGCCATCTACGGCCTTCTCGACTCGGTCACGCCCGGCTGGCGGATGTATCTCCAAGTCGACAATCGCGTCGAGGGCGAGGCGCCGTCGAGCGGGCCGCCGGTTGAATTTATTCCTGTCGTCCGGCGGCTATGAGCGCATCTGAGCGATCCAGGAAGTCCTCTTGCCGGATGACCAATCCCTTGCGGAAGGTGAAGAGCTGAAACACCGACTCGCTCACTTCTACGCCGCTGCCCAATCCGTGCCCCCTCTGCTGAGTCGTGACAAGAACCTTGTCTCCCATGTCCAGGATCTCCTCCGGGTCCCAGCGGATGTCTCCGAATGCGTCGAGCCAGTACCGCCAAAGCTGGAGATAGCCGTCGTGGCCGTAGAAGACCGACTCGAGGTCGGGAGGCAGCAGATCGCGGCTGGGGCGGTATTCGTAGATCTCGGGATCGTTCAAGGTGAGGACGAGATCGAAGTCGCGGCGATTGGCCGCCGCGTACGCTCGACTGATTGTGCGGGCGACCATCGTTCGCCGAATCCGGGATCGCGGCGGCAGTCGCAGGACTGCAGCGGAAAGCCGGCGGGACAGGGAGGGAACGCGGACCCGAAGCTTCTCATCCAGGCTGCGGCGTTGACCTGCCCTTTCGCGCATTGGACGAAGCACGGTCTGGACTCCACCCGCATTCTCGGTCGGATCCCGGGACATCCGTGCAGTATCCCGAGAGCAAGGCCTCGTGGTCCCCGGAGGGGCCGGAGGATTGAGCGCCGGGCCGCGGAACCGGCCGCATTTGTCGCAATTTGCAGACATTTCGGCGCCTCGCTGAGGTTGCCGGGCATGCCAAAGGCCGCAATGTCGGCTATGGGTTGTATGAGCGGGTTTTCGCCCTCCCGACGAGAGGAGCGATTCAGTTGGCGAACAGGGTTTTCGGGACAGCGGCGGCGGTTCTCGCCGCCACGGCGGCCACCCTCGTCCTCGTCGCCGGCTCGGGATCGGCCGCCCAGACCTCGGCGACCGTCAGCTGCGCCTACGTCCAGGCCGGGCCGGCCGGGCCGGGCGGCAACCGGCTGAGGATCAACGACCCGAACATCGGGGCGATCCTGTTCCTGAACGGGAACGAGGTCGGGGTGCAGGCGTTCGACGGACCCCGCACGCTGCTCAACTGCTCGGGTCCGACGCCGACGGTGAACAACATCGACCGGATCGACTACAGGGGCACCGGCAAGTACTCGGGGCTGCTGCTGGACGAGAACGGGGCCTTCGTCTTCCACCCCCACACCAGCGGTCTGCTCGCGCCCGGCGCGAGCGCCGAGCCGGGTGGAGACGAGATCGAGATCTTCGGGAACCAGAACCGGGTTCTGGTCGAGACTCGCCCGGGTGGTGACAACATCGAGCTGGGCAACCTCTCGAGAGGGCGCGTCGGGATCAACCTCGACGTCGGCGAGGACGGCTCGCGACCGGATGCCGACCTGATCGTCCCGGGACCCAGGCGCACATCCGAGATCCGGGTGAACGGGCGGGACGGCAACGATCGGATCAGCGCCCGCGGACACGGTGCCTTCGCGGGCAAGCTGACGATCCATGTGATGCGCTTCCTCGGCGGCAAGGGGAACGACACCCTGCTGGGCAGCCCGCGGCGTGACCGGTTCGTCGCCGGCAGCGGCAACGACCTGATGCGGGCCGGCCGCGGACGCGACGACCTGATCGTCCAGGACGGCCGCGACCGTGCCTACGGGGGCCCCGGAAAGGATTTGATCGAGAACATCACCGACGTCGGCGGGCTTCCGCCCGACGACGCCGCCGACCTGATCGTGGCCGGCTCGGGGCCCGACCGGGTGGTGAGTTCGCGGAACGGTCGTGCCGACACCGTCCGCTGCGGCAGCGGCGTCGACGATGCCCTTGTCGACGCGGGCGACCACCGCCGCAACTGCGAGCACGTCCGAGTGGGGGCAGGCTAGCTCCAGCGCTTGAGGCTGCAGGTCTGGCGCGGATTGGGATCGAGCGACGGCTTCAGCGAGCTTTCAGCGCAGAACATGCGCTGAGCCTGACTACGGGTAGCCGAACCCCTGCGGGCGGATCGCCGCCCGCGAAGACGCCTGCCAGCCGCATTGGAGCGGCCCTCCTGCGGCGGGACGCTGCGGGGCATGAAGCCCAACCCGTCCACAGGAGGAAACCTGATGGAAGAGCAGCGTCCACATATCAAGGGAATCGCCGCCCGCGCCGGCCGCTGGAGCGCCACCCACCGCAAGGCCGCCATCCTCGGATGGCTCGCCTTCGTCGTGGTCGCGCTGGCGATCGGCTCCGGGGTCGGCACCAAGCAGCTCGGCGAGGCCGACGCCACCCCGGGCGAGGCCGGCAAGGCCGCCCACATGCTCGAGGACGCCGGTCTTTCGCCGGCGGAGGAGACGGTCCTGGTGCAGAGCGAGACGCTCAGCGCCGATTCGCCGCGGTTCGAGGCTGCGGTCGCGGACGTCGTTGACCGAGTCTCGAGGATCGGTGCGGTGAAGAACGTCCGCTCGCCGCTCGACGGCGGCGCCCCGGTGTCTGAGGACGGCCGTTCCGCGCTCGTCCAGTTCGACGTCGCGGGCGATCCCGAGACCGCGGGTGACAAGGTCGCCCCGACGCTGAGGGCGACAGAGGCCGCCCAGGCCGCTCATCCCGGAATGCGGATCGAGCAGTTCGGCGAGGCCAGCATCGTCCGCGCGCTGGAGCAGCGCTTCGCCGAGGACCTGCAGAAGGCAGAGACCCTGTCGCTGCCGATCACCCTGTTGATCCTGGTCCTCGCCTTCGGCGCCATCGTCGCCGCGGGCGTGCCGCTGATGCTCGGAATCTCGGCGGTGGCCGCGACGATCGGGCTGGTAGCGATCCCCAGCCAGGCCCTCCCGGTCGACGAGAGCATCGCCTCGGTGATCCTGCTGATCGGCCTCGCGGTCGGCGTCGACTACTCGCTCTTCTACCTGCAGCGGATGCGGGAGGAGCGGGCGGCCGGAAGGACCACCGCCGAGGCGGTCGAGACGGCCGCTGCGACCTCCGGCCGTGCGGTGCTGATCTCAGGCCTCACGGTGATGACGGCGATGGCGGGAATGCTCCTGACCGGAGCCAGCGTGTTCGCCTCCTTCGGCGTCGGCACGATCATCGTCGTCGCCGTCGCGATGGGCGCCTCGCTGACCGTGCTCCCCGCGGTCCTCGCCTCGCTCGGCGACAGGGTCGAGAGGGGACGGATGCCGTTCGTCGGGGGTCTGCGCCGAAGCGGCGGCGGCTCGCGGGTGTGGGCGGCGATCGCCGACCGCGTGATGCGGCGGCCCGTTCTGGCGATGGTGCTCGCCGGCGGGGTCCTGTTGGCGCTGACGATCCCGGCCTTCGGGATGAAGACCGAGGTCAGCGGGCCGCAGTCGGTGCCCAAGGACGTGCCGGGTGTCGCGGCTTACTACGACATCCAGCGCGCCTTCCCGGGCGAGAACACCGCCGCGGTGGTCGCGGTCGAGGCGCAGGACACCCGCTCCGGCGCGGTTGCCGGCGCGATCGACCGGCTGCGGACCGCGGCGCAGGCCGATCAGAGCACGATCGGCGCGGTCGAGGTCGACCGCAGCAGCGACGGCGCCACCGCCGAGATCACGGTCCCGATCGTCGGCGACGGTGACGAGGAGGCGTCGAAGGAGGCCCTCGCGAGCATTCGCGAGAAGCTGATCCCGAGCGCCTTCGCCGGTGTCAGCGCCGACGTCGCCGTCACCGGCCCGACCGCAGAGTCGGTCGACTTCGCCGCCCTGCTCTCCAGCCGGATGCCGATCGTGTTCGCGTTCGTGCTCGGGCTGGCGTTCCTGCTGATGCTGGTCACGTTCCGCTCGATCGTCATCCCGATCAAGACGATCGTTCTGAATCTGCTCTCGGTGGGAGCGGCCTACGGCGTGCTCGTCCTCGTGTTCCAGGACGGGGTCGGCGAGTCGCTGCTCGGCTTCGAGTCGACCGGCGCGATCGCGCCCTGGCTGCCGCTGTTCCTCTTCGTCGTCCTCTTCGGCCTCTCGATGGACTACCACGTGTTCATCCTCAGCCGGGTCCGTGAGGCGGTCGACCGGGGAATGAAGACCGAGGACGCCGTCCGCTACGGGCTGACCAGCACCGGCAGCGTCGTGACGAGCGCGGCCGTGGTGATGGTCGCGGTGTTCGCGATCTTCGGCACCCTCAGCTTCATCGAGATGAAGCAGATGGGAGTCGGCCTCGCGGTCGCGGTCCTGCTCGATGCGACCCTCGTCAGGGCGGTTCTGCTGCCGGCGGCGATGAAGCTGCTGGGGGAGTGGAACTGGTACCTGCCGCGGCATCTGCGCTGGCTGCCGAGGATCGGGGGTGAGACCGCGGTGGAGCCGGCGACGGCTTGACCCGCCTCGACATCGATGTGACCCTGCGCGCGCCTCCGGGCGCGCGCGGCGCGTTTCCGTGGACGCCTTCCCCTACCAGTTTCACGCGCTGCGGCATAAGCTCCCGGTGCGGGCCGACCGCGTCCAATGTGGGCGGAGAACGCGATCAACAGGAGGAGACATGCATGCTCGTATGACCCGCTATGAGGGGGCCTCCCCCGAGGCGATCGAGGAGGCCGTGCAGGCGAAGAAGGGCGTCCTGCCGACCGAGTTCGGGCAGACCGAGGGAATGAAGGGGGCCGTCTTCCTGACCGATCGGCAGGGCGGCACGATCATCGTCATCTCCCTGTGGCAGGACGAGGAGGCGATGCGGGCGAGCGAGGACGAGGCGACTCGCGTTCGCGAAGAGGTGACGGGGCCCGGTGAGACTGCATCGGTCGAGCGCTACGAGGTGGCGATGCTGAACGTCGCACAGGCCTGATGCGAAGATGACGACCTTCGACACGGTTCGCGTCGCGGCGATACAGGCGACGCCCGTCATCCTCGACGGCGACGCCTGTGTCGACAAGGCGGTGCAGCTGATCGGGGAGGCGGCGGCGGAGGGAGCAGACCTCGCGGTATTGCCGGAGGCGTTCGTGCCCATCTATCCGTCGAACGCCTGGGCGCGGCAGTCCGCCGCCTTCTCGGGGTCGGACGAGCTCTGGGAGCGTCTCTGGCAGAACTCGGTGGATGTCCCCGGGCCGCTCGTCGACCGCCTGGTCTCCGCGTGCCGGGCACACGAGATGCACGTCGCGATCGGCGTCAACGAGCGCGAGAGCGATCGCCCCGGCTCCCTTTACAACACCCTGCTGCTACTCGGCCCCGACGGCCTCGAGCTCAAGCACCGCAAGCTGGTCCCGACCCATCAGGAGAGGCTGTTCCACGCCTTCGGCGCCGGCGACGACCTCGGCGTGGCGAGCACCCCACTGGGGCGCATCGGCGGGCTGGTGTGCTGGGAGAACCGCATGCCACTCGCCCGCTGGGCCCTTTACCGCCAGGGCCCCCAGATCTGGGTCGCGCCGACCGCTGACGACAGCGACGGGTGGCTCGCGACGGTTCGCCATATCGCAATCGAATCGGGCGCGTTCGTCGTCTCCGTGCCCCAGTACATCCCACGCTCCGCCTTCCCGGAGGACTTTCCGCTCGATTTGCCCGACCGGGAGATCTATGGTCGCGGAGGCGCGGCGATCATTGAGCCGACCTCGGGCGAGGTGATCGCAGGCCCGCTCTACGACGCCGAGGGCATGATCCTCGCCGACTGCGACCTGCGCGCGGGGTTGCACGCGAAGCGTTGGTTCGACGCCGTCGGCCATTACAGCGGCGAGGCCGCTCTGGGAAGGGCGGGGGCATCGGTCCCATCCGCGCGCCTGCGCGACGACGAGGAAGAACCGGGCGGCGACCCCTCGCCTGACGGGACCGGCGATGGCGGGGTTCGCCCGGGCGAGTAGAAGTTCCCACCGAAAAGGTCTGCAAATGCGGAAGATCCCGATGCGGGATAGGATCTTCGGCCTCTCCCGGAATGGACTCCGAAGGACGAGAAGGCGGTCGGGTCGCCAGCGGACCCGGTCGGTGGCTAATAGGCAGTCTGGCGAGCGCCGCTATCGCGGCGTTCTGGTTCGGCGGCCTGACCTCGTCTGCGGCGGCTCCGAGGGGCGACCCCGATGAGTCCGTGGTGGCCGCCTGGGTCGAGCAGCCGCGCCAGGAGCGGCTTCTCAGCCAAGACTTCGTCTCGGTAAGGGTCAGAGGGGGTGGCTCGGCCAGGGTCCGGCTTGCGGTGCAGGTCAGGGGGCCCGGCGGCCTGGTCACCCGGGCAACGGAATGGAGAGGGCTGCACCTTTCCGGAGACGGCCCCAGCACGGTCCGGCTGCCGAGTACGACCGCGGGAAACCGCAGCCTGCGTTCCTGTGGCCGGAGGCGGCTGGTGCCGAGGATCGATCTCCTGGGGGGTCCCGGAGCGGGTCTCTCGGCGCGGGCATACCCGCGCCAGTTGGAGCTCGACCAGAACAGATGCTCGAAGTTCAATCCGGTCGCTCCCTGGCTTCCCCGGGGGCGCAAGCCGACGATCTTCGACCTGGGGCAGGTGACCCCGCACGAGCCGCGGCTGGACTGGGCGTTGGACCACGTCGTCAGCGTCGGGGCGGACACCCTGCGCTTCACCGCCAATTGGCGTTCCATCGCACCTGCGCTGAGGACGCCGGACTTCGACCCCACCGATCCGTCCGATCCGGCCTATCGGTTCTCCGAGGTGGACCGTGTGGTGGAAGCCGCGGCGGCCCGCGGATTGAGGGTTATGCTCACCGTCAGCGGGCCGGCGCCCGACTGGGGAAGCTCCTCGGGCGAGGCGCTCGCAAATCCCCTACCCGAGGACTTCGGCCAATTCTCGCTCGCCGTCGCCAGCAGATACAACGGCAGCTTCACGCCGGCTGGAGCATCCGTGCCCCTTCCGGCCGCCGATTACTGGTCTGTCTGGAACGAGCCCAACCTCGACCTCTTCCTGCGGCCGCAGTTCCTGGACGGGAAGCCCTATTCGCCGATCCTCTACCGCCGCCTGTACCTGGCGGCCCAGGCGGCGATCGGGACGGCTTCCCCCGGCAAGCCGATCCTGATCGGCGAGACCGCCCCATTCGGCGCCGACGGCAACGTCAGCGCCATCTCCTTCGTCCGGGGCGTGCTCTGTCTCGACCCGTACGCCCTCGCGACCGCCACCTGCGGTTCCGGTGAGATCAGGGCGGCTGGTTGGGCCGCGCATCCCTACACCAGCCTGGGAATGCCCCCCTACACGGAATCCCCCTGTGGGGATTGCGTCGTCACGCTGGGCAATCTCCGCGCCCTCGAGGCCACCCTGGACGAGGCCGCGAAGACCGATGTCCTCGAGCCGGCGTTCCCGGTGTTCATCACCGAGTTGGGATTCCAGAGCCAACCGGACCCCCGCGGGGTACCGCTGCAGACGCAGGCGGATTACCTCGGCATTTCGGAGCTGATCGCCTACTCGGACGCGCGGGTCGCCTCGACCGCGCAGTACCTGATGGTGGACGACCCGCCGGAATGGGGAGGCGGGTACCGTGGCTTCGAATCCGGGCTGCGCTTCTTCGACGGGACGGCGAAGCCCGCCTACGACGCCTTTCGCCTGCCGCTGGTCGTGCGCCGCCAGGGGAGACTCGCAACCATTTGGGGGCTCGTGCGCCCAGCGCGCGAACCAGTCAGCGTCGGCATCTGGGTCAGGGACAAGGCCGGTGCGCCGGAGCGGCTGGCCCGTGTCACCAGCTCGAGATCGGGCGCCGTCACCTTCTACTCCGAGTACAGGGAGGGACGAAATTGGCAGCTCGTCTTCCGAGATGCGGACAGGGACCGTCTTCCGGGGGGCCTGGACCGGAGCCTACGCGTTCGATCTGCCCGCGCCCTAACGGGAGACCTCGGGCCTATGGGTGGTCGAGCCGGAGGACCTGCTGGAAGGTCGGCCGGTTGGTCCAGCGCATCGTGTTGGGGACCAGGCCCGGCTGGAACTTGATCCGCTCGGCCGTGGCGTCCGCGCGCCAGGCATTCGGGTCGGTTCCCTGCGCGGTGCTGAGCTCGGCGACGGCGGCCTGGAGGGCCGACCAGATCGAGGCTCGGCAGGCGGCGAGGTCGCCCGCTCCGCAATAGCGGAGATTGAACCTGCCCCTGACGTCGCGTCCGAGGAGGGTTCTCAGGTCCTTGTGCAGGTAGGTCGTCCATCCCGAGGAGAAGGTGGACCCATTGGCTGCCCGCGGGGGATCCGCCGCGTCCCTGAACCACGCGGAGGTCCTCGGTGAGCGGTCCAAGTCCGCCCTGCATCACCGCGTCGGCGATCCGGGGCCACGCGGCATCGATGATCGCCGCGCCGGGCCGGTCGACGAGTCCGTCGAGGTCGCGATCGAGCCGGTCTCCACCCGACTCCTGCCATTCGTCAACCAGGAGCACCGCCTGGCCGGTCTGCGGATCCGGCGCCGGGCTTCCCGCCAGCACCTGCCTGATCAGCGGCCAGACCTTGGTGGCGCGCCAGTCCTCGGTCGCGGCGCGGTTCATCACTGAAACCACGTCGGTGAGCTCGACGGCCCTCGGCCACTCGTCGAACATGCTCACCCGTTGCATCGAGCCGTAGGAGTGCTCGGTGTCGCCGTGCATGAAGCCGGGAGCCGCCTTGTTGTTCCAGCTGAGGAGGAGACCGTTCGAGCGGGGGTCGACGTCGTGCGGGTGCTGGAGCCGGGAGAGGAACCCACGCCACTCGTACTTGCCGGTGCCAAGAGTCGGGAGCATGCGGTCGAGACCGGGCGCGCGCTTCGGCAGGCGGCCCGATGAGAAGAAGGCGTTGTGGCGGCGCGAGACATAGCCCCAGTTGAAGGTGAACTCGAACTGGTTGGCGATTCGCCAGAAGTCGCGAGGCGTTCGCGCGTCGCCCTCGGTCATGTGCTTGAGCGCCATCAGGTTCAGCCCGTCGCGGCCAAAGGTCGAGCGCGCCATCGAGATCGCGTACGGCTTGCCGTCGACGAGCGCTGTCCCGTGGACGGGTCCGTGCACGGTGGTGCGATAGGTGAGGGGGGTATCCCCGTCGAGCACGCCGGCGTTGAAGCGGCCCATCGCCCGGCACCGTCCCTTGAACATGTAGTGGACGGAATCGCGGGTGGCCGGGCTCCCGTCGGGGTTGCAGAGCCGCTCGAGGAACTGGTCACGCACGTCGTTGCTCGCGGAGGTCAGGCTCCAGGCGTAGTTCGGCGTCCTGCCGAGCAGCAGGTACATGCCGAGACCGGGGACCGCCGCGCCGTGGGCCTTGATCCCCGGGCCCTGGAGATCGACCTGGAAGAGGATCTCGGGGTAGAAGTAGCCCAGTTGGGGCCCCATCACCGCCAGCGGGTCGCCGGTCGCCGAGCGGTCGGGACTGACGGTCAGGAAGTTGGACATCAATCTCGCGGCGGGAGGCGGCGCGGTCTGCGCCGAGTCCGCGTCGACGATCAGCGACCCCCTCACCCTGCCGCCCGTCATCCGCGGGTAGGGAAAGCGCCGCCTGGTCGTCGTCGGCGCCTCCGGGTCATTTGCCTCCATCAGGTCGGTGAAGGCCTGGTCGCCGCGGCGCTCGCCAAGGCCGGTGCGAAGCTTTGCCAGGAAGTCGGCGTTGCGGACCTCGCTGCCGCCGCCGGCGCCGAAGATCGAGCCGATGAAGGCGGTGACGGCGACGACGTCGTTGACGGTGAACGGCTTCTGCGTGCTGCCGGTCTTCTCGAAGTAGGCATTGACTCCACGGGCATAGTTCTTCGCGTCCCTCAGGGCCTGGCGGCCCTCGGCTCCGTAGGTCTTCGCGATCAGCTTGCGCTCCTTGGTGACCAGCCTCTCCGCCGCCGCGCTCGGCACGAAGCTGCGGCCGCTGGTCACCAGGCCGAAGGCATTGATCCCGGGGACGTCGGCCACCGCAACCCGCGCCGGCCCCCGTCCGAGCTGGAGCAGGAAGCTGCGATCCTCGGCGGTCACCCAGCCGGATCCGAACATCAGCGCCGCCCGCGTCTTGCCGCGGATGTGGGCTATCCCGTAGGCATCGCGAAGGATCCTCAGGCCGGGCTCGCCGGTCGGCTCTGTGGTCGTCGTGCCGACCGGCTTGAAGTTCTCGGGCAGGAAGTAACCGGTTGATGTCACCCCTGCTGATGTCGCCCCGCAGCGGTGTCAGGCCGTCGTAGAGAGGAAGCTGATCGAATGAGTGCTCGTTCGTCGGAAGTCCGCCGAACTCGCCCGGGGCCAGGATGTAGCGGGCCACGTCCTTGCGGGCCGATGCCGTCGCGGGAGCGAGCAGGGCGAGGCCTGCGAGAAGCATGGCGACGATGAGCAGCCGGGCGTCCTTGCCGTGGCGCATCTCCGATCATCATTACAGGGCGTCGCCCGCGGCACCGGCGACGTGTGGCGAACCGGCTCAGCGACGCGCATCGGCCCGCGTCACCCGAGCGCTTGACCATCCCGCCCTGACGCGAAGTCGAGCAGGCGGTCGCGGTAGCTCTCGGGGCGCGGGGGGCGGATGGCCGGCAGTATCGGCGGCGTCCCTCGCCGTCGGGTCCCGGACCGAGGATGATCTGACCGATGAGCCCGCGCCCGCCCGACGTCCTGATCACGATCCCGATCAGCCATTACTGCGAGAAGGCGCGCTGGGCGCTCGATCGCGCCGGCGTCGAGTACGAGGAGCACCCGCACCTGCAGCTGGTCCATTGGGTCGCCGTGCGGCGGGCGGGCGGAGGGAGGACCGCGCCTGTGCTCGTCTGTGGCGATCGGGTGCTCGCCGACTCGGCGGAGATCGTCGCCGAGGCGGACGCGCGGGCGCAGGCAGGGCGGCGGCTCTACACCGGCGACCCCGTTGCCGACGCCGAGATCAGGGCGCTCGAGGCCGACTTCGACAGCCGCCTCGGACCGCAGGGACGGCTGTGGATGTACAACGCCCTGCGCGGGCACCGCGAGATCGCAGTCGCCTACGCCTGCACCGGCGTTCCCGCCTGGCAGCGCCGGATCTTTCCTCTCGTCTACCCGGTGGCGGCCCGGGTGATCGATCGGTATCTCGGCATCACCCCGGCCACGGCGGCGCAGGCCGAGGCCGAGGTGCGGGCGACCTTCGACGCCGTCGCCGAGCGACTCGCCGACGGCCGTCGCTATCTCTGCGGTGAGCGCTTCACCGCCGCCGATCTGACGTTCTCCGCGCTGGCTGCGGCGGTGCTGATGCCGCCAGAGTACGGAGTGCCTCTGCCGCAACCCGAGGAGCTGCCGCCGGCGATGGCCGCGGTTGTGCGCGAGCTCCGTGCTCACCCTGCCGGCGCTCATGCGTTGGCGATGTTTCGGGAAGAGCGGCGCTAGGAATTTCTTGCGCGCGGTGAGTTGCGCGATAGGGTCGGCGAGATGAAGTCGCCGGTCGCCGCCGTCAGCCTGGTCGCCCTGGCCGTGGTCGCCTTGCTGCCGGCAAGCGCGGCTGCCGTGGTCCGGGTGTCCTCGATCCCGAACGAGGGCATCAAGATCGAGGCGGTCGGCAGTGCCGGCGTCGACCGGTTGAAGGTCCTGCCGGATGTCTCGGGTGGGAACCCCGTGATCAAGGTGCTGGAGCTCAACGACGCGACGATGCAGGTCGGGCCCGGTTGCGGGATCACCGGCGGGATCAGCGTCAACAGCGTGCGCTGCGACAAGCCCGTGGTGGCGATCGTCACGGCGACGCTGGGGCAGGGGAACGACAACCTCGAGCTGACCAACGGAGTCGGCGACTGCTTCTGCGACGGCGGCGACGGCAACGACCGGCTGACGGGTGCGGAGGGACAGGACCTGCTTGCCGGCGGCGCCAACACCGACACCCTGAACGGTGGCGAAGCTGGAGACGTGGTGCGCGGCGAGGACGGCGGCGACACTATTTCCGGCGGCCCCGGCAACGACGTCGTCGAAGGCGGTGCGGGCGACGACTCGGTCAACGGCTCGACGGGAGCGGACCAACTGCGCGGCGGCGAGGGCACCGACACCTTCCCGGCTCCGCTCGGCGACGGTGCCGACGTGTTCGACGGTGGACCTGGTACGCACGATCTCGTCAACTACGGCTCGCGCAGCGCCGCGATCACGGTCACCATCGCGGCGGTAGGCGCCGACGGGACGGTGTTCCGGGACGGGCCTGAGGGCGACGACGTCAGGTCCGGCATCGAGGACGTGAACGGCGGGAGCGGCAACGACTCGATCTCCGGATTCTTCGCCAGCATCGGCAGCCTCGCGGGTGTCACGCTCGACGGCGGCGCGGGGAACGACCAACTCAAGGGGAGCGAAAACGGGGGGGACACGCTTATCGGTGGGTTGGGCTCCGATGACATGCGCGGTTTCGGCGGCGCCGACCGCCTGATGGCGCGCGACGGGATCGACGATCAGGTGAACGTGGCGTTCAGCTGCGGAACGGGCGAGATCGACGTCCTCGACGTCGATCTCAAGGACGACGACACGCGGCCCCTGACCGGCAACTCCTGCGAGCAGATCGACAGCGGTCCGGTGAAGGAGCTTCCGAACGTGAGGAACCTGTCGGACACGCTCCGACGACGAGACGGGAAGGTGACCGTCAGGCTGAAGTGCCCGCAGGCGACGCGGAACGGCTGCGTCGGGGTTCTGGCGGCGGCACGAAACCGGGCACGCCCGAGGTTCAGGCGCGCAACCCACTACTCGATTCGGCGCGGGCGCTCGGCAAGGGTCACGGTGGTTGTTCCCGGCGGGATCCGGTCGGTCCTCCTGCGCTCTCTCGAGCGCGGCCGGATCGACACCCGCACAACCTTCTGGGTCCTGCCCGTACGCTGAGAAGAGCGACGCGGGGCGGGGTCATCCGGCTCGGGCTCTGCTTACGCACTGAGTCGCCGGCGCACCATGAGTCCGGGGGCACGCGCGGCTGCTCCGAAGGGACGCTTGTGGACGACTACGGACTGGGCGGCCCAGCAGCGACCTAAGCTCTCAGTGATGCGTCCGACCGAACCGTTTCGCCAGGAGCACCAGGAGCTGCTCGAGCACATCGAGCACATCGCTCAGGCGGCGCGCGAAATGCCGCGGCTGTCCGAGGACGAGCGGGCCGCGCTGCGTGGGCGGATCCTCGATTTCCTGCGCGGGACGCTGCTACCGCACGCCCGGGCCGAGGAGGAGATCCTCTATCCCGAGTGGGCGGAGCTGGTCGGCTTTGCCGGTGCGGCGGTCCCGATGGTCCACGACCACGAGGCGATCGTCGCGCGGATCGAGCGCCTGGAGGCCGCCGACGTCGCCGACGTCGACGCACTACAGGAGTTGCTCTACGGGTTGTACGCGCTGATCCTGGTGCATTTCCGCAAGGAGGAGGACATCCAGCTGCCTGCCTTCGACGCCGCCCCCGAGGTGGCAGAGCGGGTCATCGCCCGCATGCAGGCAGCGCCGGGCCACTCGCACGCCCACTAGCGCCGGCGGCGGGCCGTTGTTCGGGCCCCGGGTGCAACCGGCTCCCGCGAGCGGAGCCGTTGCGAACATGCCCGGATGTCGGCCGAGCGCTTCATCGGCGGGAGCGTGCTGCTCGTCCTCGTCGCCGTTCCCCTGGCGCTCGGCGCTCGGCGCGCGCGCGGCGCCCTGATGCCCGAGGCGCGCGGCGCGCTGGCGGTTGTCGTCGACGCGGTGCTCTCGATCGCGGCGTTGCTGGCCGTCGCGCACCTGCTCGGAGCGGTCGGGCTGCTCTACTCCGGGCCGCTCGTCCTGATCTGTGCCGGGGCGGGCCTTGCGGCCTGGCGATTTCTTCCCCCGCCTCCGGCGGGTCCCGAGCTGCGGGGAGCGTGGACGCGCGCCAATCCCGCCTCCGCATTTGCGGCGATTCCGATCGTGCTCGCGGTCGGGTCCTGGACCGCGCGATCTTTCTCGACGCTCGAGCGCGGGACGCCCGGAAACATCGATACCTACTGGTACCACATGCCGATGGCGGCGCGGTTCGCCGGCGAGCACGGGATCGGCGGGCTGTTCCGGACGGTTGACCCGACCGTCGGGTTCTACGCCGCCGACGGCTCGCTCCTGCACGGCACCGGGATCCTTCTGCTCGGCGGCGACTCGCTGTCGCCGCTCGTGAACCTCGGGTTCCTCGCCCTCGCGCTGGTGGCGGCCGCGGCGATCGGCCGCCTCAGCGGCGCGGGCCTGATCGCGCCCGCAGCCGTCGCGGTCGTGATGCTCGCTCCCGTGATGCGGGGCAGCCAGCCGGGGGAGGCCAAGGATGACGTCGCCGTGCTCGCGCTGATCCTCGCCGCCGCGGCGGTCGTTGCGTCGGCGCGAGGAGGCTTCGGCGCCATGGCCGTGGCGGGGGTGGCGATCGGCATGGTCGCCGGAGTCAAGGTCACCGGGCTCGCCGCGGCTGCGGCGCTCGCGGTCGGCGCGGTCGCGCTGGCTCCCCGGGGGACGCGGGCTCGCGGCGGCCTCATCATGGCCCTCGCGGCCGCGGCGACGGGGGCCACCTGGTACCTGCGCAACCTGATCGAGACTGGGAGCCCGCTTCCCTTCGTCCGATTGCCCGGCTGGGACCCCCCGGCTTCGCCGACGCTCGACGGGCAGTTGAGCACCTCGATCGCCCACTACGCCACCGACTTCGGCGTCTGGGCCGATCATTTCGGGCCCGGCCTGCAGGCGATGTTCGGCCGGCTCTGGTGGGCGATGCTGCTGGCGGCCGTCGCCGGCGTCGTCGCCGGCGCCATCCGCGGCGGCGCTGCAAGGGTGTTGGCGGTATCGGCCGGGGTCGCGTTCCTCGCCTATGTCACCGCCCCGACGATGGCCGCCGGGCCCGAGGGGGCACCCGGGCTGTTCCCGTTCCAGCTCAGGCACGGGCTGGCCGCCTTGCTGCTGGGTCTGCTTGCCGGGGCGTGGACGGTTGGAAGGGCGCCTAGGAGGGTGCGCACCGGTGCAGGCCTGGCGCTCGCGATCCTCGGCCTGGTCGCGCTCGGCGCCGACGACAGCGGGCCCGCGATCCCGTCCGCGGTCCTGGCGGCGACGGCGGTTGCCGTTGCGATCGCCGCGAGCATCGCCGTGCTGCCCGCGGGCCGGCGGCGGGCACTCGCGATCGTGGCCATGGTCGCCGGGCTGGCGCTGGTCGGCGCCCGCTATCGCGATGGCGCCTACCTGCGTGGGGACTTCGCCGACGCCCCGGTCACCCGGCTCGGCCCGCGGTCGCAGGAGCTGGCGCCGCTTTTCGAATGGGCGCGTGCCACCAGCGACAGGCGCTTCGGAATCGTCGGCACGTTCCTGCAGTACCCCTTCTACGGGCTCACGCTGTCGAACACGGTCGAGCAGGTGGGGAGGCCGCTGGATCGCGGCGGGTTCGACGAGAGGATTGGATCGTGCCGAACGCTGATCGACCTGGTGAGGGTTCGCGGCTACGACTACCTCGTTGCTACGCCGCGCAGGATCGAGGTCGGAGATCCGCCCGCGCCGCCGCCCGAACGGCGGTGTCTCGATGCAGCCCCCGGGGCCCGCCGGGTGCTGGGGGGCGGTCGCAGTGTCGTGGCGGTCTACGAGATCTATCCGCCGGCGGGGAAGCCCTCGGCCTCGATAGCCGCCTCGACCTCCCGCTCCAGGCCGCCGTGCTCGAGCTCCTCGACCACCTCGCTCGCCTCCTCGCGGGCGCCGACGGTGCCCACCACCGGGAGGTCGCGCTCGGCCGAGAGCTCGTCGAGCGCCTCCTGCATCATCGCCGTGACGGCGCGGTAGACGGCGTCTTCGGCGGGGTCGGGGCCGAACCGGCGGCGCAGGTCGATCCGGGGCAGGACCTGGATCGTGATCTGGGAGGGGAGCGGGACCCGCCCCGGTAGGTCGAGCACCGTTACGCCGAAGGGAGGCGCGACCTGGATCGGAAAGACCTTGAGACGCAGGAGCCGGTCGAGGGCGAGGATGCGCGAGAGGCGCTCGCCGCGAGTGAGGAAGAGCGCCGTCTCCTGGCCTCCGATGGCGACGACCGGGACGATCGGCACGTCGCAGCCCAGCGCCAGGCGGACGAAGCCGCTGCGATGGCCGAAGTCGATCTCTCCGGATCGCCAGGAGGGACGATAGGTCTCGTGGTCCCCTCCCGGGTAGACCAGAAGCGCCGCCCCCCTGGCCAGCGCCGCCGTCGCGTTCCCGTGGTTTGCCGGGACCGTGCCGTACCTGCGCAGGGTCGCGAGACCCGGTACCCGGAAGACGAGGTCGTGGGCGAGCTGGTGGAACAGCCGGTCGGGCCCGAAGTGGTCGTAGAAGCCGTAGGCGAAGGCGAAGGTGTCGGCGATCAGGGTCCCGCCCGAATGGTTGCCAACGAGCAGCACCGGACCCTCGGCCGGGATCTGCTCGAGCCCCCGCACCTTGGGGCGGAAGTAGAGCTGCGCCAGGCGGCTGTAGGCCGGCAGGGTCTCGCGGATGAACCGCGGGTCGCGCTCGGCCAGCGGATCCCCGGGGCGGGAGGAGAGCAGGTCTCCGGCCATGACCGAGGCGGTCGCCCGAGCGGCGCCGAGCATCTCAGCGATCGACTTCCTCATCCGATCTCCACTACCCCATATTCCGAAGCTGAACAGCGCCGTCAGCATGCGCAGCCGGTCGAAGGCGATACGGTCGCCTACGAGGGAGGCGCGAGACCGACCGGAAAGGAGTCGCAGGTGAACGCAGAGCGACGCACCACCACCGACGAGGCGAAGCGCGTGGGCGACGAGATCGGCGTGGATTGGGATCGTTTCGACCTCGAGCAGTTCCGTGCCGGGATGGACGTTGAGTACGAGCACGGCAGCGCCGACCCTCAAACCGACGTGACGGGAGACGACCCGCTGACAACGGGCAAGATCGCGCTCGCGCACATGAAGGAATTCCCCGACTACTACGCGCGCCTGCAACGGATGGAGCGGGAGGCAGAGCAGGACTGGGCCGACCGCGGCCCGGTTGATTCGCCCTGAGCCCTAGACGAAGTGCTTGACGAAGGCGAGCGCCATCTCGGCGACCGCGCGCCAGCCGCTGTCGCGGTTTCCGTAGCCTCAGCCAAGGGCGCCGCATGGAAGTACGCATCACCCACATCGGCGGACCCACGGTCCTGATCGAGATCCGGTGGCTGCGCATCGGTGTCGCCACCGAGTTCGCCGTATGAGCCGCCAACCCCGCCAAACCGATCGCGACGAGGCGGGGTGGCATGCGCGGCCGGAAGCCGAAGTGCTCCGCACCCTCGACACGGGCAGACACGGCCTGAGCTGGGAGGAGGCCCGCTCGCGGCTCGTCCAGCACGGCCCCAACCGGCTGCCGGTCGCGACGGGCCCGTCGGCGCTGGCGCTGCTCGTAAAGCAGGTCACCAGCCCCCTGATCTATGCGCTGGTGGCATCGGCCGCGGTCGCCTTCGCCTTCGGCGAGGTCGAGAATGGCGCGGTCGTGCTCGCTGTCGTGGTCCTCAACACCCTGATCGGCTTCGCCCAGGAGTACCGCGCAGGCCGGGCCATCGCCGCCCTCTCGGAGCTGGTCGCCGATCCGGCACGTGTTCGCCGCGACGGGGATTGGGTCGAGCTGCCCGCCGAGGAACTGGTCCCGGGTGACCTGGTCGCGGTCGCCGAGGGAGAGCGCATCACGGCCGACCTGCGGCTGCTCGAGACGCAGGGGCTGAGAACCCAAGAGGCCGCGCTCACCGGCGAGTCGACACCGGTCGACAAGCAGCCGGCGCCCGTCGCGACCTCGACACCGCTGGCTGAGAGGCGGAACCTCCTGCACGCCGGCACGCTGGTCGCGGCCGGCACGGGGCATGGGGTCGCCGTCGCGACGGGGTCTTCCACCGAGCTGGGCCGAATCTCCGCCCTGCTCGAGCGGGCCGACATCTCGGAGACCCCCCTGACCCGTGAGCTCGATCGGGTAGGACGAGCGATCACAGCCGTGATCGGGATCGTCGCGGTCCTGCTCGGCGCTGCGGCGGCAGTCCGAGGCTTCCCGTTCACCGATGCTGCGCTCGCGGCGATCAGCCTGGCCGTCGCCGCCGTTCCGGAGGGATTGCCCGCGGTGGTCACGATCGCGCTCGCCATCGGTGTCCAGCGGATGGCTCGCCGCCGGGCCATCATCCGCCACCTGCCGGCGGTCGAGACGCTCGGGAGCACGACCGTGGTGGCCTCCGACAAGACCGGCACGCTGACTCAGAACCAACTCAGCGTCGAGAGCGTCTGGACCCCCTCCGGCGAGCCCGGCGAGCTCTACCTCGCGGCCCTGCTCTGCAACGACGCGAGCCCGGGCGAGGCGGGCGGCGGCGCACGGAGATCCCACCGAGGTCGCGCTGCTGGTGGCGGCGGAGCGGGACGGCATCGACGTGGCGGGCGAGCGCGAGGCGCGCCCGCGCCTCGGCTCGATCCCCTTTGCCGCCGAGCGCAAGTTCATGGCGACCCTGCACGGCAGCGCCCCACACGGCAGCGTGCTCTATGTGAAGGGGGCGCCCGAGGAGCTCCTGCCGCGCTGCCGCGACCTGGACCGGGCACGGGTGAGCCAGGAGGTCGACCGGCTCGCCGAGGCGGGTCAGCGCGTGCTCCTCTTCGCCGCCCGCGACGATCCGCCGGCCGGCGCGCTCGAGGATGCCGTCGACGATCTGCGGTTCCTGGGGCTGCAGGGACTGATCGATCCACCACGGCCCGAGGCGCTTGAGGCGGTCGAGGCGTGCAGGCGCGCGGGTGTGCGGGTGCTGATGGTCACCGGAGACCATCCGCGCACCGCCGCTCGCGGTTGCGCAGACACTCGGCATCTCCGATGGCGGGGTGCTCACCGGCCCCGAGATCGAGCAGCTCGATGACGAGTCGCTGCGCCTGGCGGCGCGCCGTGTCAGCGTCTACGCGCGCGCCGCGCCCAAGGACAAGCTGAGGCTCGTCCGCGCCCTTCAGGCGGATGCGGAGGTCGTTGCCGTCACGGGCGACGGGGTCAACGATGCTCCGGCGCTGCGCCAGTCCGCACTTGGCGTGGCGATGGGCCGCAGCGGCACGGCGACCGCGAAGGAGTCCGCCGACATGGTCCTCGCCGACGACAACTTCGCGACCCTGCGCGCCGCGATCGAGGAGGGCCGGCGCGTATACGACAACCTGGTCAAGGCTCTTGCGTTCATCCTGCCGACGAGCGTCGGCCAGGCCCTGATCATCGCGGTCGCGGTGCTCGCCTTCCCGCTCAGGGACGGTGACCCGCAGCTACCGGTCGAGCCCGTCCAGATCCTCTGGATCAACCTGATCGTCGCCGTGGCGCTGGCTCTTCCGCTGGCGCTCGAAGCGCCGGAGCCCGACCTCATGGAACGTCCCCCGCGCCGCCCGGGGACCCCGCTTCTGGACCGGCCGTTGCTGGTGCGCACGCTCGCTGTCGCCGTGACCCTGACCGTGGTGGCGCTCGGTGTGTTCGAGTTCGAGCATGACCGCCAGCTGGCCGACGGAGTCAGCGACCAGCTCGCGTTGGCGCGAGCTCAGACGGCCGCCGTCACCGCGGCTGTCCTCTTCCAGGCCTTCTACCTGATCACCTGCCGTTCGCTCACACGGCCGAACCGCGAGATCGGGAGGTGGTCGAATCCCGCCGTCTATGTGGGCATCGTCGCCGTCCTGATCCTTCAGGCAGCGTTCGTCGCGCTGGTCCCCATGCATGACGTGTTCGACTCGGCGCGCCTGGACCTCGACGCGCTCGCACTCGCTCTGGGCGCCTCGCTTCTGGTCTTTCCTGTGACCTGGGTCGAGGAAAGGTGGCGAGTCCGGCGCCGATGAGTTTCCCTGCCTGCGCAGGTCTACACGTTCAGAATTCATCGCGGGACACCCCTGTGACCGCCGACGAGAGGACGCGCCATGCAGCAGAAGATCACCCCGAACCTGTGGTTCGACACCGAGGCCGAGGCGGCCGCGGACTTCTACATCAGCGTTTTCGACAACTCGCGCATCGTCAACGTCGCGCACTACAACGAGGCCGGGCCGCGCGAGGCGGGCACTGTGATGACGGTGGAGTTCGAGCTGGACGGCCAGCGCTTCATCGCCATAAACGGCGGGCCCCAGTTCAAGTTCGACGAGGCCGTCTCCTTCATGATCAGCTGCGAGACCCAGGACGAGGTCGACTACTACTGGGAGCGGCTTTCCGAGGGCGGCGAGGAGGGCCCGTGCGGCTGGCTCAAGGACCGCTATGGCCTCTCCTGGCAGGTCGTGCCCACCGGGATGGAGGAGCTGTTCTCCGATCCCGACCCGAGCGGGCCGAGCGTGCGATGGAGGCGATGCTGAAGATGCGCAAGCTCGACATCGCCGCGCTGCGCAGCGCGGCCGACGGCGCCACGGTTGCCTGAGATCTAGCCCCTGGCGGGGGGAAGGCCTCTGGATAGGCGCGGGGCGAGACGGGCATCCGCCCGACGTTGGATGCTGCCTTCGTGGCGGACCAACCTGCGAAGCGGTTCGACTCCCTCCTGCGGGACGGAGGCGGGCCCGGTGTGCGGGAGCTCCTCGCGGCCGCAGGATTGCTCCTCGCGGTCGGGCTTCTCGCCTACGGGTCATACGTCGCCCACGGAGGCTTCTACTCCGACGATTGGTCCAACGCCGCGGGATATCGCTTCTCCGAGTCCCCGAGGTACTGGTCGACGGTCAGCGAGCTGACGGGCTACCTTGGCGGACGGCCCATGCTGGCCGTTCTGCTGCCGGTGCCGCACGCGCTCTTCGGGGTTGATCCGGCTGCTCAGCTTGCGCTCGCGCTGGCGCTGGGAATCGCGACGTCGTGGTGCCTGTACCTGCTCCTCAGGACCCTGTCGCTTCCGCCGCTGCACGCCGGGGCGATCTCGGTGCTCGCGCTGCTCTTTCCCTGGTCCGACGCGATCCGCCTCTGGGCGACCGCCAGCATCAACAGCGTTTCCGTCTGCCTCTTCCTGCTCGGCCTGGTCGTTGCCATCCACGGCCTCCGACACCGGGGCCGGGCGGGGCTCGCGATGCACGCGGGGGCGGACGTGCTCTACCTGCTCAGCGTGCTCACCTACGAGGTGGCCGCCGCCGCGGCGCTCCTGGCCGGCCTCCTCTATCTGGGGCGGGCGCCGGTCGCCAGCGTCGCCCGTCGCTGGCTCGCCGACGTCGTGGTGGTCCTTGCCGGGCTCGGCTATTCGTACCTGTCGACGGTGAAGGCCCGGCACGTCGGCTCGATCTCCGAGCGTTTGACGGACATCGGAGACTTCGCTCGCGAGGGGGCTCTGCTCCTCGGCTCGGCGTTGCTCCCGCTCGGGTCCCTGAGCCGATCGGTTGCGGCGCTGGTACTGCTGCTCGCCGCGGCGGCCGCGGGCTTCGCGATCCTTCGCGTCCGCCGCGACGGTGATCCCGAGCTGCGCGGCTGGCTCCGCTGGATGGCCGTGGGCGCGGTCACGATCGCGGCGGCCTATTTCATGTTCCTCGGCAGCAACCTCCATCCCCGCGATCCGGGCATTCACACCCGCATCAACCTGTTCGCGGGGCTCGGCTACTGCGTGCTCGTCTACGCAATCCTCGGCGGCGCCGGCCATCTCCTCTTCGGCCCGGGTCCGAGGGCGATCGCGGCGACGCTGTCGGCCACGGCCGTGGTCGCAGTCGGCTACGGCATCCTGCTCAGGGACGACCAGGGCGATTGGCGGCGTGCCTCCGACCTCCAGGAAAGCGTTCTGGCTGCGGTGGACAGCGAGCTGCCCGGCCTCCCCCCGCACAGCCACCTGCTGACCGTTGGTCATCCCTCGCAATCGGCTCCGGGAGTACCGGTCTTCAGCAAGGACTGGGATCTGAGCGGCGCCCTCAAGCTCGAGAGCGGGGATCCGACCGCGCGCGGCTATCCGATCCTCCGAGACGTCACCCTGCGATGCGCAAGTCGCGGCATCGGCATCATCGGGCCACAGCCCTACGGCCGCTTCGTGGCTCCCTACGCCAGGGCCTACGCGCTCGACGTGGGGGAGCGCAGCGCGTGGCGGCTGAGCTCGGCGAGTTCGTGCCGGCGGGCGTTGCCGACATTGCGCCGCCGGGCGGTTCCGGTGGGCTAGGAATGTCAGCCGCCCTCGAAGCGGGCCTCCAGGGGCATCGTCGCCGCGAGCAGCGGGGAGGGCGCGTCCGGGTCGTCCTGATCGCAGACGAAGGCCAGGTCGAGAATGCCGCTGCCCAGGGTGGCGTCGATCCCCTCGACCTTCCATCTGCGGTCGATCGCACGAAGCCGCTTCACCGAGCCGTCGCCGTCGATGGTCCCGACCACCGAGCCGCGGATGGCGTTCCCGTCTCCGCCGCCCTCCGCCTCCGCCGAGGCGGTGAATGCCACCAGCGCCTCCGAGAGCTGCGTCGCGTCGCTGAAGCAGAGGTCGATGCCGCCGAGATCGCCGAGGTCGTAGAGCGTCAGCTCGGCCAGCTCGTCGGCGCCGATCTCCCGGTCCCCGCCGAGCGAGCGACCGAGGTCGGGAAGGGCGATCGCGGCGACGGCATTGGGCGAGCGGCCGGAGTTTCCCCTGTTGAAGATCCACAGGGACTCGCCGAACACGCAGACGCCCTCGACGTTGATCTCGCCGAGCTCGGATCGCAGCAGGCGGTAGAGCGGGGCAAAGTCGACCTGGCGAGGCTCTCCCCGCAGGCCGCCCTTCGCGCCGAGCTCCCAGAAGAACCCCCGGTCGCGGTTCTCGTTCGAGCCCGAGCCGACGCCGAGCAACCCGCCGAACGGGCAGCCCTCGAACGGCGGGACCGCGGTCAGAGCCTCGAGGTCCGGCTTGTCCTTGGCCCGGGCCTCGGCGCCGCTCGGCAGCTCACCCCGCAAGGCCCGGCGGAGCGTCCCAGGCTCGGTGCCGGCAAGGTCGAAGACGGCGAGGTCGAGCATGTCGTCGCCGATCACGTATGCGTACGCACCCCGCCGGACGAGGCCGGAGGCGGCGCTGACCCGGGCGGGCGCACCCGGGGCGGGCGGGCGCTCGAGGTCGAGCTCTCGGAGCGCCTGCAGCTCGAGCTGCGGAAGGTCCTCGGGCTCGACGGATTGGCGGCTCATCTCGGCTACCGGGCGTCCGTCTCGACCTCGCGCAAGGTGCCGGTCTCGGGGTCGAAGATGAAGCCGCGGACGTAGTCGCGGGCGGCGAGCTCCGGGCTCGAGCGCAGCCGGGCGAGGCTCTGCCGCAGCGTCGCCTCGAGGTCGTCGAAGGCGCCGAGCCTCCAGTTCGGGAGCACGCCGTCCTCGGCGAGCGCCTGCGCAAACTCATCCTCGGAGGCCCCGTGCAGCCCGCACCCGTGGTGCATGACGACGACGATCTCCTCGGTGCCGAGCAGTCGCTGCGATGCGCTCAGCGAGCGGATCGCGTCATCGGTGACCAGCCCGCCGGCGTTGCGGATGATGTGGGCGTCGCCGCGCTCCAGGCCGAGCATGGGGAAGAGGTCGATGCGCGTGTCCATGCAGGTCAGCACCGCCACCCTGCGCCGCGGCCGCGGGTCGAGCCCCGGGGCCGCCAGCTTCTCGGCGCGGGAGGCCGCGACGGCCAGCATCTCATCGGCGTTCCTCATTGGAAGCGGCGATCCTAGGGGACGACCAAGTTTCGATCTCACTCAGCGCGTGGCCCGGCGCCATCCCACGCAATAACGCGACCCCCGGATGAGAGAGTCCCGCCCTCGCGGCGGGACTCTCTCATCGCTAGTGCCTGCGGCGGTGGGTGAGACCCTGGAGCACAACCTCAACCGGAGATCGCTTGCCGTCGGTCTGGACGGCCTCTCTGGTGCGCTTGACCTCGGTCGTCAGCTCCGCGAGTTGCTCGCCGAAACTGCCCACGCTCTTCGCGCTCGACGCCAGATTCTTGGTTGATGCCTTCAGCACGCTCCGGCGGGGGACCGGGATGCCCATCAACTTGCGGCGCGAGCGGCTGCGCGATCCCAGCGCGACGCCGCCGGCCAGGCCGGCGATCGCCGCTCCTGTTGCGAGCGCCGGCGCCTTTGTCTTGGAAGCCGTGCCGCCGATCGTCCTTCCGGCACTCCTCGTCGCGTCGGCGACTGCTTTGCGGGCCGATTCAACCCGTCCCGCACCGTTGGCCCTCGAACGCTTCGTGGACGTGCCTTGCGAGCGCTGCTTGGAACCGCTGGGCGACCGTCGCTGGCTCGAACTCGGCTTCGAGCGCGATCCGGAGCTGCCGCTCCTCGATGAAGCGCTGCGCTTCGCCGTCGAGCGCGCCGTACCGTTGCGACTGGTGGCTTTGCCCCTCTTCGGGGTCGTCTTGCGTCCACTCCGTGACGAGGCAGTGCGTGCGCTCGAGCGGGTGGCCTGTGATTGAGCCATAACCTCTCCTCCATTGGAATCCGTTCCACTCGGTAGCTACCCCACCGTTGGCGCGCTAAGCGCGACAGCAGGGCATTCACGCGGGTCAGCGGTTCGGCTCACAACTTCCTAACACTTTGCTAATGTTCCGCTCCACCTGCTGAATCCCCGCCGCCTATCGGCGGGGAACGGGGGACCCGAGTTGTTGGGGCGAGTCGCGGCCCGCTGGTCGCGTAGCGCACTGCTCTTCACGCGCGAGCCCGTCAGCTAACCCCGCAAGCGACGAGAGCGGAGTGTGACCAAACGTGTTTTCGGTTCTGCCAGGTTTCAAACAGCGTGTCTCCCTGATCGCCATCGCGGTTCTCGCGGCGCTGGCGATGGCGCCGATCCTCGACGACGAGGCGCGCGCCGCCTCGGGAGCGGTCTCGGCGACGACCAGCGACGGGACCGACGGCGGCCGCCAGACCACCGCCTACCGGTACCGCCGCATCTGGGAGCAGCGGATCTCGCGCCGGGAGAAGCGCTGGGCCTACCGGACCGCGCAATGCGAGTCCGGCGGTAACCCGCGGGCGATCGGCGGCGGCGGCCTCTACCGCGGCGCCTTCCAGTTCATGAAGTCGACCTGGAGGACGTCTCCGAAGAGCCCCGGCGGCGACCCGATTCGCTACACGTACCGGACGCAGGCGGTCGTCGCGATCATGCTCAAGCGCCGCGACGGCGCCGGTCACTGGCCGGTCTGCGGCTAACCACGCCCGGCGCCCTGCCTACGGGCGCGGGGAGTACGCGCCCAGCGTCCAGTGCAGGTTGAGGCCGAGGGCGGTGCCCGCCGGCCCGTCCTGCATCGACGGGAGGACCTCCTTCAGCATCAGCTCCCGGATCACCTGCTCGCGCAGGCCGCGGTCGGAGATCTCCGGCAGGTACTCGGCCTGGTTCGAGGGCACCAGTAGGCCGCGGACGATCTCCTCGCCCTGCATCTCGTAGGCCCTGAGCTCGATCTCGCCGCTGAAGCGCCGGTCGAGCGCGGCGGTCACGTCGGCGGCGAGCGGACGCGGCAGGATGCGCCGGTCGGCGCGCTCCTGCGCTGCCCGCCGGCCCTCGTCGTCGAGCTGCTCGAGGGCGGCGCGGACCGCCCCCTCGACCGCGGGCGAGCTCGGTGCAAGCGACCCGTCCAGGTACTCGAGCCAGCGCTCGCGGAGCGCCCGGTTCGGGTCGTGGAGGAGGACTGCATAGGGACCCGGGGGGCCTAGGTCGGGCGCGCTCCAGAGCAGGCGCCCAGCCGGCGTGAGCACACCGGCGATCTCGGTTGCGGCGTGGTCGAGCGCCCGCGGCGGGATCAGGTGGAAGACCATGTTCGCCATCACGGCGTCCATGGACTCGCCGCCGGTGACGTCGGACAGCGGCCTGAAGCCGCCCCCGGGAGCGCGCAGGGAGTGGAAGCGGGTCCAGGCGCAATCGCGCAGCAGCGCGTGGCCCTGGGCGAACCAGCTCGAGGGCAGATCGACGAGGTGCAGCTCGAGTGTCGCCCCGCGTTCCGCGAGGCGGTGTTCCACCCCCCGTTCGCGGCACGCCTTGAGCAGCTCGACCGTCGCGGTCCCGGTGCCGGTGCCGTAGTCGAGGATCCGGATCGTGTCCCCCTCCGCCGCGGTCTCCAGCCGCGACTCGAGCGCATCCAGCGTCCCCGCGACGACGAAGCCGGTG
This sequence comes from uncultured Actinomycetes bacterium, assembly GCA_963720015.1. Taxonomy (GTDB): domain Bacteria; phylum Actinomycetota; class Thermoleophilia; order Solirubrobacterales; family 70-9; genus DATFPK01. Next base: position 99,909 of record CAVREA010000004.1, read on the forward strand.
GGCGGCGAGCCCCACATGGCGGGATGGCGAACGTCGCCCCCGGTGAAGAGCATCTCGTGCAGGGCGCGTCCGTCCCCGAGATCCACGTCCGGACCTGGACGCCAGTCGTCCTCGCGGGACGCCGCCGCGGCGCCGGTTGCCGGAAAGGGCGGCTCGGTTCCGGCGACCAGCAGCCGGTTGAGGCTGATCGAGACGAACGGCCGGTTGGCCGGGTAGCGGCCCTCGCAGTGGCCGACCGGCTCCAGCCCCGCATCGTGGCAGCAGCGGATGAAGGCGGCGTGGTCCACCGGGTACTGCATCGAGTACGCCTGGTGGGCGTCGAAGGCGACGCCGTGGAGGGCGCCGAGCTGTCTCGACGCGATCCTCGGCGCCACGCAGTGGGCCTCGAGCAGGATCAACCCGTGCTTGCGGGCGTGGGGGGCCCAGCGCTCGAGATGGGCGGTCAGGTCCCGCTCGACCGCTTCTCCGGCGAGCGGGCCGCCGTCCCGGTCGAGGTAGGCGCCGCTCGCCCAGCCCGGAGCCGGGATGGAGGCGTCGCCGCCGAGATAGGTGCGCTCGTGGTCGATGAACGCCCGTATGTGCAGCCCATCCTCGATCGCGAGGCCGTGTTCCGCCAGGGTCGCGCCCAGCGCGTCGGGATCGGTGACGTCACCCGGCACCACGAGCGCCGGCACGCCCGCCGCCTCGAGGTTGCGCGTGGCGCGCTCGCGAGCGACGGGATCGGGGTCGATCCCGATCATCGGCAGCGGATCGCTCTCGAGGCGGCGGCCGCGCCTGGTCCGGTCCCTGATCAGGCCGTGCAGGTGGACGAGCCAACTCCCCTCGCCGCACCCCATGTCGGCGATGAACCGCGGCTGGGTCTCGGCCGGCTCGCGGTTGAACAGCTCGACGAAGATCGGGTCCGTGTCGCGGAAGTAGCGGCCGTGGGCGAGGGCGCTGATCCTCAGGTTGAGCTCACGGTGGACGTGCCACTCGGAGCCGTCCGGGCGCGGTCCGGCGGTCAGCTCGCCGCGGTAGAGCTGCGGGAGTTGCGCGAGCAGGGGCAGATAGGTGGCCACGCCGCCGAAGTTGAGGGCGAAGGCCCGCGCCCGCAGGCCGGTCGCCGTCCAGGCCCCATCGGGCTCGGTCCAGCCGAGCGCCCCGAACAGGCGCCCGGCCGCATCCCCGGCATCGCCCGCCGGCAGGTCCGGGCCGGACTCGGCCAGGCGCCCGGTCTCGTGCAGCGAGAGGATGGTCGGCACCACCAGGGCCCCGTCGAGATGGGCCCTGATCAGGCCGGCGAGCTCGTCGGCAAGCGCCCCTGGCAAGCGCCAGCGATCGCAGGCCAGGTCCGCGAGCTCGACGAACTGCGCCAGGCGGGCGCCGTCCCAGGGGCGGGTCCAGCTGTCCGGCTCGACGCTCGCGAAGCCGGCGAGGAAACGCCCGAGCGCGAGGTAGGGCGCCCGCCGGCTGCCCACCTCCCTTCCCGCCTCGGTCCAGCGCAGGACCGTGGTCTGCGGATCGAGGGTCGGCGGCTCCGCCAGCCATCCCGTGCTGACCAGGCATTGCACGCCGACCCGCAGGGCCCCGAAGCCGGGCCGGGTCAGGTCGGGAGACAGGTCGGACAGCGAACGGTCGGCCTCCAGCGAGGGGGCGAGGATGCCGAGCTCGTCCATCGCTCTCAGGGTCGAGCAGATCACGACGCCGTCCTGGGAGAGGAACATGGCGCGACGCATCGCGCCTCTGGACGCCGACGTCTGCTCGCCGGTGGGGCGTTCCCCTCGGAGGTCGATGCTCATCCCGGGCGCCCCGCGCCGGGTACCGCGCCCACCCCTCGCCGCGATCGGTCCCGCAGCACCTCGCGCAGCCGCCGGTACTTGAGCTTCATCAGCGGCCGCTCGACCAGGTAGTAGCTGGCGATGGCCAGCGGGATCGTGAGCATCACGCCCCCGACCAGGACCGCCCAGTAGCCCTCGTCGGCGCCGGGATAGCCGAGGTTGGCCGCGAACGTCGTGTTCCAGAGCAGCAGCCCGTAGGAGATCAGCCCGATCCACATCAGCGCGGGATGGCCGAGGAACCGTGCGGGCAGGCCGCGGTTGGGGTTCCCGAACACCGCCGGTATGAACAGCAGCACCGCCGCCACACCCTGGATCAGGTTGAGCTCGAGGTAGGCGGCCTCGTCTATGAACGGCGCGATGATGAACGGCGCCGGGTAGAAGGAGAAGACCGTCACCAGGTAGATGCCGGCGGCCGCCGCCCAGCAGAGCTCCGGCCGCGAGGCCGCCGCGCGCAGCGGGCGGGGCAGCCCATCGAGGCCCTGCTGCCAGTAATGGACCGAGACGACCGCGATCGCAAGGCCCAGCGCGAACCAGTAGAAGTGGCCGAGGGCGCTGTAGATGAACCAGTCGTGCTCGCGCAGCGAGAACGGGGGCCCGCCGAGGATCAGCGAGGCCGCGCCGAGGAGGCCGAGCAGGATGAGCTCGATCCTCATCCAGCTGCGCGGGTCGCGACCGCGCGCCAGCAGTGCGGTCAGCGCGGCGTAGAAGGGAAGCAGTATGTAGAAGGTGAGGTCGACCCCGAGGGTCCAGGACTGGGGGAGGCCGCAGCGGAATTCCTCGTCCGGGGGGCAGACGTCGTGCAGGCCGAGGTGGAGGAAGTCGGTGAGGGAGTAGAAGGCCCACCAGTTCTCGCTGAAGGCGCCGTAGACGCCGGGGACGATCGCGAGCAGGGTGAGGGCCACCCAGTAGGCCGGATAGAGGCGGATGAAGCGCCGCTTGCCGTAGTCGGCGACCCGGGGCGCGGCCGGCCCCCCGGTGCGGTGGGCGATGAACGGCCGGTAGAGGAGGAAGGCGGAGAGGAGGAAGAAAAGGGCGACGAGCCCGTCCATCCGCACCATCGCCCGGTTCGGCAGGCTCTCCGTGAAGCCGCCGAAACCGCCGGTGAAGAACCACGCGTGACCGACGATGATCGCGATCGCGGGAACACCCCGCAGCCCCACCGTGAGCGGGAAGCGCGGATGGTGCGGCGGCGGCGCGACCACATCCGGGACCTCGGAGTCGGGCGCGGTGCCGGGCGCCTGCACGACCTAGCCGACAGCGAGTTGCAGCAGGATGTACTGGAAGTCCTCGTCGCAGTCGAACAGGCCTGCGCCGCGGGCGGCGTCGATCTGCTCGACGCCGATGCTCGTCATCATCGTCCTCGAGCTCGCGCGATCTCTGCTGGTCGCTCGGCCCGGCCTGACGCGGAGCCGCTCTCGGGCGAGGACGATGACGGGTCGAAGAGGCTCTGCGTAGAGGAGTGAAGTTGGCGATTGCCGGCCTCGGCCGCCAGCGCCTGCTGCCGCTTTGCGATCCGCTCCAGCAGCGGGATGCTGGGCTTGACCAGCTTCTCGGTCAGTGACTTCGAGAGGTCGGTTTCGCCGAGCACTCCCTTTCCCAGCTGCTTCACGTCTCGGCGAAACTCACGGCATGTCGCGTTCGCCTGGGCGCGCACGTCGGCGGGTAGCTCGGGGTTGGAGCGCTCACGTCCTCGGTCCCGCATCCGGCCGATCCGAGCAGGACCGCTGCCGCGGCCCATATGGCGATGGTCCGGGAGCGCGGATCATGGCGTCGCGCGGAGACGCTCCCTGGCGAGGTCGCGAAGCCAGACCAGACCGATGGCGGCGAGGATGAGCAGGAAAGGGTCGGCCGGCAGTCGATACCGGGGCAGGCCCGCGATCGGCATCGCGGTGACGATCATTCCGGACAGGGATCAGCCAGAGGAACAGCGGCCCTGCGGGGACACGGCGCCTGCCTGCTTCTTCGCCGCGTAGCCCGGGACGGGTGCGCAGGATCGCGAGGACGCCGATCACCGCCAGCGGCCGCGACAGCCGCGAGCCCCGCGCGCTCGGATGTCGGCACGGCGCTGCCGATGCCCCTGTCGTCGACCGGCGTCGCCGGAAACGTCGACCACGGACCCGCCGACTATCTCGAACATGCGCAGCAGGTTCCAGAGCGGAGGTCTCGGCGACATAGCCGGGATGTTCCCATGCGAAGTCCCGGGCTTCCCGGCGCAGGGTGGCATCGACAGTTCCCTCGTCGATGCCCGGGGTGACGAAGAGCGGTGTGAAGCGCGGGACGATCTGCGGGTCTCGCCACGCGCCGTGCGTGCCCCCGTCGAGATAGCGAATACCTCGTTGTAGGTGCCGGAGGTCGCGATCCCGGGGCTCGTCGTGAGCGGAATGAAGCGGCCGAACTCGATCGCGTTGCGCACGGTCCAGGGTGCGATCACCAGGGCGGCGCAGGCGACCGCGACCGCCGGCGCCGCAAGCGAGCGCAGGCGCAGGCGGGGAGTCCGCACGTCCAGACTCCGAGAGCGATCGCAAGCAGCGAGCGACGAGGCCGGTATTGCGGGTGAGCGCCGCCAGTCCGCAGAGGGCCCCGCGGCTGCCGCCCAGCGAGGCATTCCTCCGGAGCGGCGGAAGTCGAGCACGCAGAGGACGGCGCCGAGCTCGAGGACGATGAAGAGCGACTCCGAGAGTAGGTCGCGGCTGAGGAGCACCAGCGGCGGGAAGACGGCGGCGAGACCCGCCGCGACCAGCCCCACCCGCCGGCCCCAGATTCGCCTCGCGATCAGGTAGAGGAGGAGAACCGCGAGCGCGCCGAGAGCGGCGCCGGCGAGCCTGCCTGCTGTGATGCTGTCGCCGCTGAGCGCGTAGATCCCGCCGAGGAAGTAGGGGTAGCCGGGCCCCCTGACAGCGGTGGGCCCGCCCTGGAGCAGGTAGATCGACCGCGGTAGTAGCCGTCGCCGGCTGCGATCGATCGGGCGTGGAAGTCGTACTCGAACGCGTCGTTGGCGGGCTCGTAGCCGCTGTCGGCGGCGACGACCGCGACCGCGGATGACGAGGGCGAGCAGGACGATCGCCGCCGGAGCCATCCAGCTCCTGCGCCCGCCAGGCGCCTGGCGGGCTCGCCCCGCGCATGCGAGGGGCCTCCCTCGCGGGAGGCCCCGTTCGCGGCGGCTGTCGGAGGCGCGTTTCCTACTTGAACCCGCACATGACGCGAGGCCGCGATCGACCAGGTCGGCGTGCCGCGCGATCTCCTCACCCGTCACGGCCCAGCCGTCGCCGTAGAAGACCGCGCGGCTGGCGCTGGTGACCGTGACCGCATTCGAGTTCCCGCCGACGAAGTAGCCGCCGCCGAGGATCACCTGGTTGGACGGACACTCCACGCTCGCGCACTTGGTGTCCGTTGTGTTCGGTGCCGCTCGTAGGGTTCGCGTCGCCGAGATTGAAGCTCGCGCCCTGGAGTCGGTTGTTCGCGTTGGCGTTGGCCGCGTCTGCCGACGACTGCGCCGCGTTCGGCCGACGTCTGCGCCGCGTTTGCGTCCGACTGGGCCGCGTTGGCGGCGGAGAGCGCGTTATCGGCGGTGTTCTGGGCGCCGTTGGCGCTCGTCTGGGCGCTGGCGGCGTTCGACAGTGCCGTGTTCGCCTTGGACTTGGCGGAGTTCGCCGTCCTCTGCGCGGCCTTCGCCTTCCTCAGCGCCTTCTGCGCGATGCTCTTCGCGGTCGCCGAGGTGTCTGCAATCGGGTTGGAAGGACCTCCGAGGGCCGGCACAGCGAGTGCCAATGCAAGGAACACACTGAGGCCCATCACCGCGATAACGCTTGCTCATACCGCTCCTCTCCGACTGCCCTTTATCTGGAACGACGCAGATGACACTGACGACATTCGATCACATCTCGTCGGACGTCGCAAGCATCCTGGCCGAATTTCAGCCCTGAGCAGGCTGGCTGAAGCCGATCGTGCGTGCGGCGCACTGCGTGAGGCCGAGGCCGGCGATCGATTCCTCGACCTCGACGGTCGCTGAATCGACGTCTTTCGCCCGCGCCACGGTCACGGGCACGATTGCCTTCGGTGGCGGCGAGCGCGAGGCCGGCGAGCTCGATCTCGACCTGGCGGAGGGCGGTGTCGAGCCGCGCGGCCTCCTCGATGCGGTCCTCGGGCACTGCGAGCGCCTGGAACTCCGATCGCCAGGCGGCCACGACCGGGACCAGGGCGCCCGCGAAGCCGCCGGAACCGGTACTGCCCTGATCGTCGAACGCGTCACGTTCCGCGGCGACGATGCGGCGCTTGAAGTCCACACACTGTGCGTCGGCCTCGACCGTGTACGCGTCGCGCGGGATCTCGTCATCGTCGTCCGCCGGGTCGAGGGCGATGAAGGCGGCGATCGCGACCAGCACGGCGGCGACCGTCGCGCCGGTGACGATGCGGTCGCGCCGGCTTGTCCCTGCCAGGGCACTCAGACGGTCGCGGAGGGAACGGCGGTCCTTGGCCGGTGTGGTGCTCGACCGCAGGCTCGCCCCGCAGGAACTGCAGAACCTGTCGTCGGGCTCGTTCTCGGTCCCGCAGCGTGGGCAAAACACGCGGCCAAGCTATCAACCGGCCGCTGAGGCGGCCGGAGCCGTTCGGTGAGCTAGATTGGGCGACGATGGGACGCAAGACGAATCTGGCGCCATTCCGGATCGGCATCGGCATCCTGGTGATCGCCCTCGTGGCCGTGGTCCTCGTGGCCGTGTCCGGGGGCGACGACCCTCCCGAGCCCCAGGCTGTGGTCCCCGCGGCTGAAAGCGCATCCGAGGTCGACTCCGGCGCCGCGCCGCAGCCGAGCCAGGCCGGCGGTCGAGGTTCGGACGAGGCTTCGGGGAAGGGCTCCACGGACGGCGGCTCGGCAGTTGCAGCCGAGGATTCCGCCGGACGCCCGGCGAAGCCGCCTGCGGATGAGGGTGAGACGGCTTCCGCTCCGGTTGCGGCGCCCGCCGAGTCGTGCCCGCCCGAGATCGGCCGCGCCCAGTGCGAGGCGTTTGCAGAGGCGGCCGCCGACCCTGGCCGCTCGGTCGCCGTGAGTAAGCCGTCCGATTGCCTCAAGGTGATGAGCCGGGCGGACTGCAGGGAGATGTTCGAGGAGATGAAGGCGGCGCAGGAGCAGGCGGGCGAGTCGTTCAGGCCCGAGGACTGCCTGGATCACATGTCGCGGGAGCAGTGCAAGGATTACTTCGACTCGATGCGCCAGGCGTCGCAGTAGCGGGGATGGGTGCCGGCCCCGCCGGGGTGTCGCGGCTCGAGGTCGAGCCGGGGGAGCTGCCGGAGACGATGCTCGCATGGGTGCTGCGGCCCGAGCGCGAGGGCGATCTGGAGGAGGCCTACGAGATCGAGGAGGTCGCTCCGCCCGAGCCGGGTCCGTTCGAGGTCGTCGTGCGGGTGATGGCGGCCGGCGTCAACTTCAACAGCATCTGGGCGGCGCTGGGGAGGCCGATGTCCGTTTTCGCTTACGGCGACCATCCCCAGTGGGGGCATCACATCGCCGGCTCCGACGCCTCGGGGGTCGTCTGGAAGATCGGGGCCGGCGTCACCAGGTGGAAGCCCGGGGACGAGGTGGTGCTGCACGCCAACCAGGCGTCCTACGAGGATCCCGAGGTGCATGGCCTCGACCCGCTCGCCGCCCCGAGCCAGCTGGGCTGGGGATACCAGACCACGTGGGGTTCGTTCGCCCAGTTCTGCAAGGTGCAGGCCCAGCAGCTGCTGCCCAAGCCCGCCGCCCTCTCGTGGGTCGACTCCTCCGCCTATGGGGTGACGTACTTCACCGCCTACCGGATGCTGGTGGGCCAGTGCGACCTGCAGGCGGGACAGAACGTCCTGATCTGGGGCGGGGCCGGCGGGCTGGGGGTGTTCGCGACGCAGCTCTGCCGCGTCGCGGGCGCCAACGCCGTCGGGGTCGTGTCCTCGGAGCAGAAGGGCGAACTGGTGACGGAGCTTGGGGCGACGGGCTACGTCGATCGCACCGAGTTCGCGGGGATGATGCGCCGCGGCGGCGAAAGTGGGGAGGAGGAGCGGGCCCGCTTTGCGGTCAGCCGCGCCTTCGCCAAGCGGGTGAAGGAGATCCTCGGCGAGGCGCCCGACATCGTCTTCGAGCACGTCGGCAAGGAGACCTTCCCGACCTCGGTCTTCATGGTGAAGCCGTTCGGCAAGGTGGTCACCTGCGGAGCGACCACGGGCTACATGCTCGACTTCGACGTCCGCTACCTGTGGATGCGGCAGAAGCAGATCATCGGCTCGCACGCCTTCAACGCCTACGAGTGCTGGCGGGCCAACGAGCTGATCGCCGGCGGCGAGGTTCGCCCGGTGCTCTGGCGGACGCTCGGCTTCGAGGACCTCCCCGAGGCGCACCGGCTCATGTTCGAGAACAGGCACCTGGGCAAGATCTCGATCCTTGTCGGCGCCACCGACGAGGACGGGGGCAGGACCGCCCCGGGGCCGGGCGCCATCCGCATCGACGCCGCCGGCTCCACGGGCTGACAAGCGCAAGGCGCGGGCACTTGCAGGCCGGCCCGGCCTGCCAATAGGGTCGATGCGATCGGAGAAGGAGGACGCATGGACCTGCAGACCTATCGCGAGACGAGCCTCCAGACCTGGGACGCGATGGCCCCGGGCTGGGAGGACCGGCGGGAGTGGATACTCGGCATCACCGGGGCCGATCAACGAGTGGCTGGTCGACCGGGTCGAACCCCAGCCCGGCGAGACGATCCTGGACGTGGCGGCGGGAACGGGCGACCTCGGCTTCCTCGCCGCTGAGCGGGTGGGAGACGGAGGGAAGGTGATCTGCACCGACTTCTCCAGCGGGATGATCGAGGCGGCCCGCCGCAACGGCGAGCGGCGCGGGCTGGGCCACGTCGAGTACCGCGTGCTCGACGCCGAGCGGATGGACCTCGAGGACGACAGCGTCGACGGCGTGCTGTCGCGGTGGGGCTACATGCTGATGGCCGATCCGGCCGCCGCCCTGAGCGAGACCCGGCGCGTCCTTCGCGACGGCGGCACGCTCGCCTTCGCCGTCTGGCAGACGCCGGACCGGAACCCCTGGGCGGCCGTGCCTGGGATGACCCTGGTCGAGCGCGGGCACATGCCCCGCCCGAGCCCGGAGCGCCCGGGATCTTTGCCTTGGGCGAGGCGGACCGCATCGCCGAGCTGGTCACCGGGGCCGGGTTCGAGGCGCCGACGGTCGAGGAGCTCACCTTCGAGTGGCGCTACGCGGCCGAGGACCTCTGGGACACGCTCACCCGGCTGGCCGGACCGCTGGCACGGGTGATCAACGAGCTGCCCGAGGACGAGAAGCAGGGGACACGGGCAGCGATCGAAGCGGGCCTTGCGGAATACCGCCAGGGCGACGAGCTGGTCGTCCCCGCCGCCTGCTGGGGCGTGGTCGCCCGCTAGGGGGTCCCGACATGGGCGAGATCTGGCTGGAAGACCGGGACGGCGTCCTGCTGGCGACGATCAGCAACCCGCCGCACGGCCTGATGGACTCCGAGATCGTCGACGCGCTCGAGGCGCTCGTGGCGCAGGTATCCGCGGAGGACGGCCCGACCGGCGTGGTGCTCACCGGGGCCCACCCAGAGCGTTCGTGGCCACTACGACGTCGAGGAGCTGCTGGCCGCGGCCGAGACCTCGCCCACCGTGGGGCGCCGGGCGGCTCGGGCCTCGCTCCAACCGTCGCGCTCTGCGGCGCCTGCCGGGAGGCGCCGAGGCCCTCGACCGTCCCCAGCCGCCGGTCTCTCGGCGGTCGAGCGTTTCGGTGAGGTCCTGCTCGGCCTCGGCCGCTGCGGGGCGGTCGTGCGCCGCGCTCAACGGCTCGGCGATGGGCGGCGGCTGCGAGCTGGCCCTCGCCTGCGACCTGCGGGTAATGTCCCGCGGCGATCACCTGATCGGCCAGCCGGAGATCCTCTTCGAGGTGGTCTCCCGGGCGGTGGCGATCTGCGCCCGGCTCGGACGGCGGCCGAAGGCGGCGATCGCCGCGGTGAAGCGGTCGGTCAACGAGGGCGCCACTCCCGCTGGCGGCGGGCCTGCGCGCCGAGCGGGCCGAGTTCCTCGCCACGCTGGGCACGGACGCGGCCAAACGGGCGATGGCCGCCTACGTCGAGGCGACCGCGGGCACGGGCGAGCTGGCCGGGTACGACCGCGAGCGGTTGGCGCGGGCGCTGGAGGACGGGCGCTTCGCCTGAGCGTCGTTCCAATCGATCCGTAGCGGGTCCCTGATGGAGCTAGCCCCGACCATCTTCAGCGCCGGCTGGGCGGCGGGAGTCAATTCATACGCGACGGTGGCGCTGCTGGGCATCCTCGGGAAAGCGGGGGTGGGCGATGTGCCACAGCCGCTGACCCGCAACCCGGTGATCGGAGTCGCACTGGTCATGTTCGCGGTCGAGTTCATCGCCGACAAGATCCCCTACCTCGACACGACCTGGGACCTCGTCCACACCGCGATCAGGCCGGCGGTGGGGTCGGTCCTCGGGGTCGAGTTCGCCGACCTCGATCAGGCCGACGCCGTGCTCGGCGGTCTCGGCGGGGGCACAACGGCGCTGGCGAGCCACACCGTCAAGGCGGGTGTGCGGCTGGGAATCAACACCTCCCCCGAGCCGGTCACGAACATAGTGGCCAGCCTGCTCGAGGACCTCGCCGCCTCGGTGGTTGTGGTCCTGCTGCTCGAGCACCCCGTGCTCGCCGCCTCGATCGCGGGCATCCTGCTGATCGCGGGCGTGCTCGCCGTGATCGCGCTCGCGAGCGCGATCCGGCGCGCGGCGCGCGTCTGGCGCGCACACCGGACCCGCTGCTCGTAGGCCGGTGCGGGGTTCGAACCCGAGGAGGCGTGCGAAACGGGGTCGCGGGTAGGAGTTCCCGGGCAACCAATTTGAACGGTTTTGGAGGCGATCATGGCGAGGGACCATGGCCCGAGCGTCAAGGACGATCGGCTATACGAGAAGCTGCGCGAGGAGGGCGAGAGCAAGGAGAAGGCTGCCCGCATCGCGAACGCCAAGGCCGGTGGCGAGGACGTCAGCCGCAAGGGCGGGGAGGCCGAGGACTACGAGGACCGCACCGTCGATGAGCTGCGTGACCGCGCCGCCGAGCTCGGCATCGAGGGCCGCTCCGAGATGAGCAAGAACGAGCTCATCGACGCGCTTCGCGACCACTGATCCGCCCCCGGAGGACGAGGGAACCCGGCGGTGTGAGCGCTGATAGCGTCGCGCCGCCAGTGACCCCTGCCACCGCGGCCCCGCCGGTCCCCGGCCGGCCCAGCTACCCGCTGATGCACTCGCTGCGGGCGATCTCGATCTTCCTGATCTTCGTGATCCACGCCGCGGTCACGTTCGGGCTCCCCGCGACCGAGTGGTACAGCCCGTTCGTCTATCGGGCCGGCTTCGCGCTGGCCATGTTCTTCGTCATGTCGGCGTTCCTCCTCTACCGGCCGTTTGTCGCGGCCAGCCTCCGGGACGCCCCATTCCCGTCGGTGCGCCGCTATGCCCGCGGCCGCTTCGTGCGGATCTTCCCGGCCTACTGGCTCGCCCTCACCCTGCTCGCCATCTACCCCGGTGCCTACGGGGTCTTCACCGACCACTTCTGGGTCTATTACTCCGGCGCCCAGGCCTATGTTCTCGACTGGGCCTACGGCGGCATCCCCCAGGCCTGGGTGGTCTCGGTGCTGCTCAGCTTCTACCTCGTCCTGCCGCTGCTGGCGCTCTCGATCCGCAGCCTCTTCTCCGGCCTCGAGCCCCGGTCGCGCCTGCCGGCGGAGCTGATCCTGATCGGCGGCCTCTACCTGCTCAGCGTCGTCTACCGGCTGGCGCTGACCCGGGGGGAGGTTCCCCTGACCGTGGTCGGGCTGCCCACCCCCACCGTCGTCGTCCCGTTCGACTGGGTGACCGCGCTGCCGGGGATCTTCGATTGGCTCGCCCTCGGCATGGCGCTGGCGGTGGTGAGCGCGGCTTTCGAGGGGAGGGCGCGGAAACCGGCGCCGATCGCGCTGATCGAGCGCGCGCCCTCGATCTGCTGGCTCGCCGCCCTCGTCCTCTACGTCGCCGCCTGCCTCGCCCTCTTCCCTCAGTGGCCGCAGGCGCTGTCGGTGCGCGAGTGGTTTGCCGGACAGGCGGTCTACGGGGCGATCGCCGTGCTGCTGCTCCTCCCCGCGATCTTCGACCGGAAGAGCGGCGGCCTGCCGCGCCGTCTGCTCTCCAACCGCACCCTGCTCTGGCTCGGGGTGATCTCCTACGGCTTCTACCTCTGGCACGGGCTGATCCTCAGCCAGCTGGGCGAGCGCAACCCCGGTCCGCTGCAGGACCTCTCCGGCATGACCTTGACGATCATCGGGCTCGCTATCACCCTCGCCTGTGCGGTTGTCAGCTACTACGCGGTCGAGCGCCCCCTGGTGAGGCGGAGCCGGTCGCGGCAGGCCGCGACCGCCCCCTGATCCGCAGCGCCCCCCCGAGTCCCTACCTTGGGTCGGTCCGATGGCAATCGCAAACGCAACCTCGCTCGCCATCCACATGGGTGGCAGGCCGCTCTTCTCGGGGGTCTCATTCAGGCTCGCCGCGGGCGAGCGGATGACGCTGGCCGGCCGAAACGGCGCCGGCAAGTCGACGCTGCTCCGGATCCTCGCCGGCGAGCTCGAGGCGGACGGGGGCAGCCTCTCCCTGCAGCGAGGCGCCCGCGTGGCGCTGCACGACCAGCGCCCGCCCCGGGAACGCAGCGTGTCACTCGGCGAGTACGTCTTCGCCGGCCGCGCCGAGATGCTCGAGGCCGAGGCCGATCTCGCCCGCCTCGAGGAGGAGATGTCGAGGGGTGGCGCGGAGGGAGACCCGATGGGCTCATACGCCGCCGCGCAGGAGCGGCTCGAGGTCGGCGGCGGCTACCGGTGGCGGGACCAGGTGATCGCCGTGCTGCGGGGGCTTGGCTTCGACGAGGACCACACCGGCCGCTCGCTCTCGACCTTCTCGGGCGGGGAGCTGACACGGGCCTCGCTGGCGCGGGCGCTGGCGGCGCGCCCCGACCTGCTGCTGCTCGACGAGCCCACCAACCACCTAGACATCGAGACGCTGGAATGGCTCGAGGATTACCTGACGGGCCTCGAGGCGGCGATTGTCCTCGTCGCCCACGATCGCTGGTTCCTGGAGGCGGTCGGCACGTCGGTGCTCGAGCTCGAGGCCGGCCGGGGCCGGTTCTTCTCGGGGCCCTGGCACGCGTGGCGCAAGGAGCAGGCGGCGCGCGAGCTCGCCCTCGGGCGCGCGATCGAGAGGCAGGAGGCCGAGATCGCCCGCATGGAGCGCTTCGTCGAGCGCTTCCGCTACAAGGCGACGAAGGCGAAACAGGCGCAGTCGCGGCTGAAGCAAATCGAGAAGGTGAGGGGAAGCGCCGCGACGCGCGACCCGCGCGATCGCCGCAACCTCCGCTTCTCGTTCGCGCAGCCGGAGCGGTCGGGGCGCTCGGTGCTGACGGCCAAGGACTTGCGAATCGAGGTGCCAGGGCGGACGCTGCTCGAATCGGCAAGCCTCGATCTCGAGCGCGGCGAGCACGTTGTCCTGGTCGGGCCCAACGGCGCCGGCAAGACGTCGCTGATCGAGACCCTGGCCGGGCGCCGGCAACCTGCCCACGGGATCGTCCGGACCGGGCACAACGTCCGCATCGGCTACCTCTCCCAGCACGCCGAGACGGCGGCCGGAGACGGCACCGTTCTCGAGGCGGCGCAGCGGGAGACAGGCCTGAGCGGCCAGAGGGTTCGCGACCTGCTCGGTGCCTTCCTCTTCTCGGGCGCCGACGCCGAGATGCGGCTGAGTGAAATCTCGGGCGGCGAGCAGCGGCGGTTGTCGCTGGCGATCCTCGTCGCCTCCGGCGCCAACTTCCTGATTCTCGACGAGCCGACGAACCACCTCGACCTCGAGAGCCGCGAGGCGCTCGAGGACGCGCTCACCGGCTTCGGGGGCGCGCTGATCCTCGTCTCGCACGATCGGGCGCTGCTCGAGGCGATCGGCCATCGCACCCTTGTCTGCGAGGAAGGCCGGCTCGAAAGCCACCTGGGCGGCTGGGCCGATTACCGGCGCTCCCGCGAGGAGCGGGAGGCGGCGCTGCGAGAGCCGGCGGCGGCGGACCCGGGCAGCCGGGGAAGGAGGCGCCGCGCGGCCCGCGGTCCCTCCAACAACGCGCTGCGCAGGATCGAGCGGCTCGAGGAGCAGATCGAGCAGGCCGAGGCCGGCCTGCGCGAGGTCGAGGACGAGCTGGCCGACCCGGCGGCGTGGTCGAGCCCGGGACGGGCGGAGCGGGCCGCTGCCCGCCACGAGGCGGCCAAGCGCGCGGTCGAGGATCTCTACCGGGAATGGGAAGCGGCGGCGACCCCCGCGCCGCGCTCCGGCGGCGGTCGCTGAGTCGGCTACGCTGCCTCGGGTGAGTCGCCCGCTACGAGCAGGATGCTTGTTGCTGCTGGCGACCGTGGCGATATGGCCGGCGCCCACTGCGCAGGCCGCCGGCGGCGTGCAGCGGCTGACCTACATGGTCGGTCCGCTGCAGATCACCCCGGGGCAGAACCGGATCGGCTACAAGCAGATCACTCCGGTGACGGAAAAGCCGGCGGTGGACGGCTGGATCGTCGGCATCAAGCCGAACCTGGTCCGGGCCGACGGATCGGTGCCGCGTACGGACAGGGTGATGTTCCACCACGGCGTCTGGATCAACGCCTCGCGCCCGGATGCGACATCGGGGTTCTCCGAGCGGTTCTTCGCCGCGGGCGAGGAGAAGACGAAGCTGACGCTGCCGGACGGGTTCGGCTACCGCTACCGGGCAGCCGACACCTGGTTCCTCAACCACATGGTCCACAACCTGACCTCGCAGGCGATGACGCTCTACGTCAGCTACCGGATCGACTTCATCCCGGACGGGGATCCCGCCGCCGAAGGGCTGCGCCCGGTGCGGCCGATCTGGATGGACGTCGTCAACGGCAGCATCTATCCGGTCTTCGACGTCCACCGCGGAGAGGGCGGCAGGGACGGCCGCTTCGTTTTCCCGCGCGACGCCGCCAACCCATATCCCAACGGGGTCCACCGGAACATGTGGCAGGTAGACCGCGACGGGGTGCTCGTCGCCGGGTTCGGGCATGTCCACTCCGGCGGCCTCGCCACCGACCTCTGGCTCCGGCGCAGCGGAGCCCGCTACCGGGGCCCGGACTGCCGCAGGCTCGAGACGGCCAGGCAGCGCCGCCGATGCCGGCGCCGGGCTCCCGCGGTGCGCGGCAACCGCGCCCACCTGTTCAAGTCAAAAGCCAGGTACTGGGAACCCGCGGGGCCGGTGTCCTGGGACGTGAGCATGAAGGTGCCCGACGAGAACTGGCGCGTGGCCGTCAGGGCGGGCGACATGCTCGAGGTCTCGACGACCTACGAATCGCGCCGGGCGTCCTGGTACGAGTCGATGGGCATCGACGTGCTCTACATGGCGGACGGCGGCGGGGGGAAGAATCCCTACCGCTCCAAGGTAGACCGGCCCGGGCATGTCACCCACGGCCATCTCTCCGAGAACAATGTGCACGGGGGCGGGCCGGCGCAGATGCCCGATCCGCGCAACCTTCCCTCCGGGGTCGCCGCGGCCAATCCCCTGAGCATCGACAACTTCCTCTACGGCGCCGGAGACCTGAGACGCTCGTCGCCCGGCAACAGGCCGCCGGTCGTCAGGCGGGGCGACTCGCTCGTCTACGAGCTCTCCGACGGCGAGGCCTCGAAGCAGATCTGGCATTCGCTCACCTCATGCGCCGCCCCCTGCAACCGCTCGACCGGGATCGCCTACCCGATCGCCGACGCGAAGTGGCAGTTCGACTCGGGCCAGCTCGGCACCGTCGTGCCGCCGACCGTGGGTCGCACCACCTGGGAGATCCCGAAGTCCCTGCCCGCGGGCACCTACACCTACTTCTGCCGGATCCACCCGGTAATGCGCGGCTCCTTCCGCGTCAGGAATTAGCGCCGGGACCCGGCTGAGCCTACTTTCGCCGCCGAAGGGGTACGGGTTATCCGCAAATCAAAAGCGAGGAGACGGAAATGGATGTCCTACCCGTGGCGGCATTGGGCCTCGGCTGGATCGGGGTTGTGATCGTGGTGCTGCTGATCCTGTTCCTGATCACGCGGGTCCTGTAGGCGAAGGGCCCGGCCCGAACCGAACCTCCAAAGAAAGGATTCGAAAATGAGCACAGTCGCAATCATCCTGATCGTGATCGGGGTGCTGATCGTGATCGCCCTGATCGCGGCGGCCGCCCGGCGGAAGTCGCAGCAGCGCGATCTCGAAGCCCGCCAGGTCGCCGGCGAGCACCGCGAAGAGGCGACCTCGCGCCGCCTATCCGCCGACAAGGAGGCCGCCGCCGCGGATGAGCAGGCAGCACGCGCCCGCCGCGAGGCGGCGGAGGCAGAGGAGCGTGCCCGCAATGCCGAGCGCGAGCGGGAGACCGCCAGCGCCCACGAGGAGCATGCTGAGCGGATCGACCCGGACGCCGGCGAGAGAGACACCGACGCCGACCGGCAGGAGGGCGAGCCGGTCTCCCGCGGCGACGACCGCACCGCCTAGCCCGGTCTCCGGCGACGGGCCGCGGTTCAGCCGCGGCCCGTCGCCCCGCCGCTCGGTCGAAGGCGACTGTCAGCCGTCGCCGCCGGAGCCGAGTGGAGCCCCGATCAGGTCCAGCCTCCGGGTCAGGGCGCCGAGGCCGAACCGGGCGAGCTCGCCATCCTCGACCCCGAGCAGGTCCCAAGCCCCTTCGCTGGGGGGTGAGATCGACTCGGCGACGGCGGGCAGGAGGTCGAGCACCCTCTCCCGGACCACCCCGGCGAGCTCCGGCTCCTCAGCCACCGCCTCGCGCAGGTACCAGGTGCCGTAGGCGATGTGGCGCTGCTCGTCGGCGGCGATCCTGCTGTAGCCGGCGACGAACCCCGGGAGCTGGCCGCGCTCGGAGAGGAAGTCGATCAGGAAGTGGGATGCCGTCAGCCCGAGCGTCCCCTCGATGACCATGTGGTAGATGGTCACGAAGTCGACCTTCGCGCGGCGGTTCCGGGGCTCGCGGCGGAGCAGGTCGTGGGCGTCGACGAGCGCCTCGTCGAAGACCTTCCTGAACGGCGCGCCGAGCACCTCACGCGCCCGGGCCACGTGCGCGCCGATCGCCGCGGGGTCCGCGATCACCTCATTCTGGAAGCGGGCGTAGAACTGCATGTGGCGGACCTCGTCGACGAGCTGGGTGGAGAGGTAGCTGCCCTCCTCCTCGTCGTCCTGGGCGAGGACGAGGCCGCAGAACTGGGTGGAGATCCGCTCCTCGGCCACCATCAGCGAGCTCAGCACCCAGTGGAGGAGGTCGCGCTCGGAGTCCTCGAGGGCGGCCCAATCCGCCGGGTCCCGTCCGAGGTCCACCTCGCGCGCGCTCCAGTGGGCGTCCTCCCAGTCCTCGTAGAGCTGCTGCGGGTTCTTGAGGTGCAGGGTCTCGAGCGAGCTCATGGAAGGTCCGGCATGCGGGCCCGGATGATCGCCGACCCCGCGTGCTCGTGGACACGGTGAGTCTCGCGGACCTCGATCCGGTCAAATCCGGCGGCCTCGAGCTGACGGCGGAAATCCTCCTCGGTCAGCGCCCCGGCGATGCAGCCCGTCCACTGCTGCATGTCCCGTCTGGTCTCCGCGGGCATCTCGGGGTCGGCGACGATGTCGCTGATCGCGAGACGGCCCCCCGGGCGCAGCACGCGGGCGGCCTCCCCAATCGCGCTCGGCTTGTCCGCGGAGAGGTTGACGACGCAATTGCTGATCACAACGTCGACCGAGTCATCGGGGAGGGGGATGTCCTCGATCGTGCCGGAGACGAACTCGGCGTTCCCGATCCCCGCCTCCACCTGGTTGCGCCTCGCGAGCTCGAGCATCTCGCCGGTCATGTCGAGACCGATGGCGCGGCCGCGCGGTCCGACCCGCCTGGCCGAGAGCAGCACGTCGATGCCGCCGCCCGAACCGAGGTCGAGAACCGTCTCGCCCTCGTGGAGCTCGGCGACCGCGGTCGGGTTCCCGCAGCCGAGCGAGGCGAGGCTCGCGGCTTCGGGCAGGTCGTCGCGATCCTCCAGTTCGTAGAGGGCTGCGCCGAACACCTCGGGATCCCCGGCGGTCGGGCCGCAGCCGCAGGATGAGCCGCATCCCGGGTCACCCTCGCTCGCCATGGCGGCCGCTGCCGCATAGCGGGTTCGAACGGCTTCGCGAATCTCGGTTACATCAGCCATCTGCGCAGATCCTCCAGTGTGTCGTCGTTGACGTAGTAGTAGGCCCAGAGGCCACGGCGCTCGGAGCCGACGACCCCGGCGTCCCGGAGCACCTTGAGGTGGTGGGAGATGGTCGGCTGGGAGAGGTCGAAGAGCGGCACCAGCTCGCAGACGCACACGCGGCCGGCGTTCCTGCGGAGGACGTCCACCAGCTGCAGCCGGATCGGGTCGCCGAGCGCCTTGGCCAGCGACGCCAGCCGGGCCGCCTTCCCGCGTTCGACATCGGGATAGGCGATCGGCTCACAGCACGGCTCGCCCGGCGCACGCTTCTGCTTCGGGGCGAGCTCCAGGGTCTTCGACATACATCGATATCTATCAGTTGAATCTAAGTATGTCAATGGATTATTGTCCCCGGCGTGGCCAACGTCCTCTTCGTCTGCCTCCACAACGCGGGCCGTTCGCAGATGAGCGAAGCCTTGTTCGCTCGTGGCGCCGAGGGGCGGCACGAGGCCCGATCCGCCGGGACCACCCCCGGCGACCGGGTCCACGGCGAGGTTGCCGAGGCGATGAGCGAGATCGGAATCGAACTCTCGGACCGGGTCCCGCGGAAGCTCGAGCGCGAGGATGCCGAGTGGGCCGACGTCGTCGTGACGATGGGGTGTGGCGACGAGTGCCCATATATCCCCGGGAGGCGCTACCTGGATTGGGATCTCGAAGACCCGAAGGGGCGGCCGGCCGCCGAGGTGCGGGCGACACGGGACGAGATTGCGGCCCGAGTGGAGGCGCTGCTCGCCGAGCTGGACGCCGCCGAAGGCGGATAGCCGCCGCGTCGGCGCCGAGCCTGTTTTCTTCGACGCCGGGGCGGGAACACTTGGTGGCAGGGGGCAGCCAGGGAAAGGAGTTTCGATGAACGCACCTTCACGCAGGCTGGGCGTGGCTTCGCTGGTCACGGCCGTGGCCGTGGCCACGGCGCTCGTCGCCGCCTCGGCGGCGGTGCCCGCACCGGGGGACAGCGCCAACCTCGGCCTGACGAAGTCCGACAGTCCCGACCCGGTCACCGTCGGGTCGGTGCTCACCTACACGATCGAGGTGACCAACGCCGGCCCACAGGGCGCAACCGGCACGACCGTCACCGACCGGCTCCCGGCGAGCCTCGATTTCATCTCCGCATCGGCCTCCCAGGGGACCTGCGCCCGCAACGGGCGGAACGTCACCTGCACGATCGGCGCGCTGCCGACGAGCGGGTCGGAGACGGTGACCATCCGGGTGCGCCCGACCCGGGACGGCAACGTCACCAACACGGCCTCGGTGGAGAGCGTCGAGAACGATCCGGTGGCCGCCAACAACGAGGAATCCGAGACGACCAGGGTCAACCCGGCGCCCCAACCGCCCGCGGCAGCGGCCTGCCGCGGCGTGACGGCGACGATCAAGGGCACGGGCGGCTCCGATCAGCTCACCGGCACCGGCGGACGTGACGTGATCGCCGCCTTCGGCGGCAACGACACGATCGCGGCCCTGGCCGGCAGGGACCTGGTGTGCGCCGGCGCGGGCGACGACTACGTCGGTGGCGGCGGCGCCGCTGATCGCGTCTTCGGCGGGATCGGCGCGGACCGCCTCGTCGGGCGCGGCGGTCCGGACCTGCTGGCGGGCAACCGCGGCCGCGACGTCCTCAAGGGGAACCGGGGCAGCGACCGGCTCCGGGGAGGCCGCGGCTTCGACCGTTGCCGCGGCGGCGCGGGACTCGACTTCCTGCGCAGCTGCGAGGGCTAGGTCAGGCCGTAGACGCCGGGGGAGTCGCCGGGCCTGGCGCCCGGCGGCTCGTCCGCGTCAGGACTTCTTCGTCTTCTTCGGCTTGTCGCTGGAGTTGCGCGTCGGGCCGTTGCCGTTGCTGGAGGGCGGAGGGGCGGTCGACTCGCTCGTCTTCTTCGGCTTCGAAGAATTGCCGGGAGAGGTGCTGTCGGTCTTCTTCGGCCCCTCGCCCTGTGCCTTGGCAGCCTGCTCCGCCTCCTTCTTGCCGTTGCTGTGCGACTGGCCGGGCGGTCCGGGAGGCTCCGCCGGAGGCCCGGTGGGCGGTGAGCTCGGGGGGTTCGAGGGCGGCGAGTCGGGCGGCCCGCCGGGCGGGTTCGGGTTCCCTCCCGAGGATCCGTTGCGAGGCCCGTCGGGGCCGACGCCGCCGTCCGAGCTGGTGCCGCCCGGGCCGGGGTTGCCGGGCCCGCCGGTGGGCCCGGCGTTGCCGTCTGCGGGCCCTGAGGCGGCGGAGGGGCCGTCGCCGCCGGCCGGCGGTGAGCCCTGCGCCGGGCCGGCCGGCGCGAAGACTCCGCCGGCGGGGGATCCCGGCAGCCCGAAGGGTGTTCCGGCGAGCGGGACACCGGGCGCAACCGAGGCGTCGTTATCGTCGAAGGGAAGCGCCGGGCCGAGCACCTGCTCCCCGGCGGAACCGATTCCGGTCACCCCTGCGGGCCAGTCCTGGGAGGCGATGAAGCCCACCAGGCCGATCGCGGCCGCGGCCACCACCGCAAAGAGCGCTGCCGAGAACCCGCCGGCACGGCCGAGCAGGCCGTGGACGCCGAGCGAGCGGGCGAGACGTGAGCGGAGGTCGTTGGCGTGGGGGTGCATGGATATCCGTTCCTATTGCAGCGCGAAATTCCGTTTGCGCAAGAGGCCGGCCTCCAAGCCTCGACTTTGAGCTAGTCCGTCCGTCCAGGCCCGGGGCATGCCTCAGAGAGCAACATAGCCTCTCGCGGGGATGATTTCTTCGGATTCACCCCAGCGCAGCGGCGGAGCTGCCCCATAGTTATCGGCCGCCCTCATCGTTATCTGAAGATTCGCCGCCGGGGGGCCCCAAACCACAGATTGCCGCAGCTAGAGTGGGCGCGCGTTCTTGGGCAGCAGAGAGGTTTTGTTCGACAACCGGCCGCCTGGCGGCCGGTTCCAAATTGCCGCAACGGCGGCGGAAGGGATCAGGATGCATCTGAGTTCTCAGCGCATTTCGAGGGGGAGAGCTCTGACAGTCATGGCGGTCGCCGCCCTGGCTGCGGCCGTCTTCGGGACCGGGCTCGCGACGAGCTCGGCGAAGCCCGCCAAGAGGGCCGTGAGCAAGACGGTGTACATGCGGTTCAACGGCCAACAGATCAAGTTCGTCGCACCGGACACCGTCAGGTCCGGCGCCGATCTCCGGGTCATCAACAAGACCGACCCGCAGGTCATCGGGCCGCACTCGTTCTCGCTGGTGCAGCGCTCCGACCTGCCGAAGACCCGCAGGGCGCGTCGGGCGTGCTTCGCACCGGGCCACATCTGCCGGGAGATCGCCAAGTGGCACGGCTCGAACGGCCAGTCCCCTCCGACCAAGAACCCCGCCAAGGCCGGCAAGGCCCGGCTGGGACCGGATGGGATCGCTGAGAAGGGACGGCGATTCCTGGTTCGTCGGCAGACGCAACGCGTCGATCACCCAGGAGGTCTCCGCGAGGGGTCCGGAGAGGATCTTCTTCATGTGCGCGATCCATCCGTTCATGCAGGGATCGATCAGGGTTCTGCCGTAGGTGGCAGACCGCTTCGACGGGCCTGACGCCCGGCCGCCCGAGCCGCTGCCGCGGTTCGGGCGCCGGGCGTTCCTCAGCGCCATCGGTGGCGCGCGGTCTGGCACTGCTGCTGCCGATCCGGCTGCGGCCGGGAAGCCTCCTCCCGGTTTCCGAGCAGACGTCGGTCGCGGCGGCCGCCACCCCGTTCCGGCGGCGGCTGCCGATCCCCCGCGTGCTGCGCAAGGATCACCTGCGGATACCGATCCGCGAGTCCGCGGTCCAGGTCCTGCCCGGGCCGAAGACGAGGATGTGGACCTACGGCGGCACCTTCCCCGGGCCGACGATCCGGCGCCGCGGCCGGGCAGCGCACGAAGGTCACGTTCCTTCACAGGCTCCCGCGCAAGGCGGGCGAGCTGACCGTCCACCTTCACGGCGGGCACAATCGCTCGCAGTTCGACGGCCAGCCGGGTGGGCTGACGCGCTCCCACCGCTACTCCCTCTACTGCCGGATACCGCAGGGCCTCTCGGACCGCGCCTCCGGCAACGGCCTGCTGCTCGACCCGGAGGGCGCAAGACCTACACCTACGACCTGATCGAGGACGGCCGGCCGGAGCGCGCCGCCTTCCAGTGGTACCACGACCACCGCCTCGACCACACCAGCCCGCAACGTCTGGCGCGGCCTCGCGGGGATGTGGATCATCGACGACGAGGTCGACCGCACGCGCTGCCGCTGCCGACCGGCCGCCGCGACATCCCGCTGATGATCGTCGACCGCACCTTCGACCGCCACAACCAGCTCACCGACCCGTTCAACAGGGGACGCCCGCCCGACGACGGCGTCACCGGGCCCCTGATCCTCGTCAACGGCGCCCACCTTCCCCATCACGGCGTCTCCGCCAAGCGGCACAGGCTGCGGATCCTG
The DNA here is from genome assembly GCA_963720015.1 of uncultured Actinomycetes bacterium. Lineage (GTDB taxonomy): Bacteria > Actinomycetota > Thermoleophilia > Solirubrobacterales > 70-9 > DATFPK01. The sequence continues at coordinate 122,374 of CAVREA010000004.1, forward strand.
AACGCCTCCAACTTCCGCGCCTACAACCTCTACCTCTCCAACGGCGCCGCGCTGACCCAGATCGCCGGCCGACAGCGGCCTGATGCCGAGGCCGGTGCGGCGCAAGCGAGTCCTGCTCGGGCCCGGCAGAGCGGGTGGAGGTTGTCGTCGACTTCGCCGCCGCCGCCGGGACCAGCGTCGAGCTGCGCAGCGGGCGGCGTTCCGACGGCGAGAGGTCGCTCGGGGCCCGGCCCTATGTCGGGCCCGCTGATGCAGTTCCGCGTGGGCCGTCGGGGCCGCGACCGGACCCGGGTCCCGCGGCGGCTGCGGCCGCTTCCGGGCTGGACCAGGGACGCCCGCAGGGCCCCGGACCGGACCTGGGTGATCTCGCTCGGCGGGATCTTCGTCCCGACCTGGCTGATCAACGGCAAGACCTTCAGCCCGGCCCGTGCCGACGCCCATCCGGTGCATCGGCACGACCGAGACCTGGCAGATCACCAACAAGACGGCGGTCGCCCACGTCATGCACATGCACCACACCGACTGGTACATGCTGTCCCGCAACGGCCGGCGCCCGAAGCCGTGGGAGCACTGCCTGAAGGAGACGTTCTTCGTCAACCCCGGCGAGACGATCCTGGTCGCCGGCCACTTCAGTGACTTCACCGGCAAGTACGTGATCCACTGCCACATGCTCGATCACGAGGACCACGGCCTGATGTCGCAGTTCGAGGTCGTTGCGAGCGCGGCTCGGCAGCCCGCCGCCGACGAGGTCGCAAGGCGCCGCGCCGGCCTGATCCCGCGCCCGACGGAGGCCCCGACGCTGGGCCTGCCCGGCAGGGCGACGGCGGCGGAAGGACTCGACTTCGTGCCCCAGCCGCCGCAGGGCGAGAGCCTGCGCCGGCTCGACGTGCTCGTCAACGGTCGGCTGCGCGAGTCCCTGCAGGGCGAGGACCTGCTCGGGCCCGTGCGGGTCCCCTGGGCCGACGGCGGCCTGACCCGGGTCACCCTGGTGGGCGAGACCGCCGACGGCCGCCCGCTGGCCGCCACCCGCGACTACAGCGCGGGCTAGCCTACACCCCGCCGAGTGGCATTTGAAGTCGTGACAGCGACCCCGCGCGCACATCGGCGAAGCGGTGGGGCCGGGCTCAACGAGTCTCCCGGCCGCCGCCTACCCGATCAGCTTCTCGATCCGGAACACCCGCTTCCCGCGGGGCGTCTCTATCTCGACGTCCTCGCCGGCGCTGCGGTCCCGCAGCGCACGCCCGACGGGCGACTCGGCGGAGAGCCGGCCCGCCGCCAGGTCCGCCTCGGTGGGGCCGACAAGGGTCCAGGAGTGGACCTCCCCGCTGGCATCGTCGCGGACCTCCGCCGTGCGGCCGAAGGCGAAGGTCCGGGCGCCGTCGTCGACCTCGACGACGACGGCGCTGCGAAGCCGCTCCTTCAACCGCTTGATCCTCGTCTCGAGGTGGGCCTGGTCGTCCTTGGCCGTGTGGTACTCGGCGTTCTCCTTGAGGTCGCCGAGCTCGCGGGCCGCCTTGATCCTGGCCGCCATCTCAGTGCGCCGCGGCCCCTCAAGCTCCGCGATCTCGGCCTCGAGGGCCGTCAGGCCCTCGGCGGTTATCGATTCACCCCCCAGCTTGGATGCCTCCATCGGGCCACCTTGGCAGATCGCGAAGCAGGCTGCCGCTCAGGTGGCGCCGGGGCTAGCTGCGCAGATAGGCGCGCCGGAGCTGGCCGGTGCGCATCCGCTGCGGGTGGTCGCCGACCCGGATCGAGGCGACCTCCCTGGCGCGCCTGTAGCTGATCACCGCCACGCGGTCCTCGCCGCTGACCGAGACGAAGCAGTAACGGCCGTTCTCGCTTGGCGTCGACCAGTAGGGCTTCTCGCCGACGTTGATGATCTTGTAGCGGAGCGTCCGGCGGGAGACGATCGCCGCGTAGTCGGACATCGTGCCGGCGACGCAGAGCTTGGTGCCCCGCGGGTTCATGGCGATCCCATGGTGGGCGGAATCCAGCAGGTACTCCTCGCGCGGGATGCTCTGGGCCTCCTCGGAGATCGGCAGCGGGGCGACCCGGCGGACCCTGTTGTGGCGCAGGTCGAACTCGACGAATCCGTGGAAGAACGAGACCTGGAAGTAGACGAAGCGCTCGTTCGGGGAGAGCGTCATCGGCCGGACTGCGGCACTCATGTTCGGGTAGCCCGCCTGCTCCAGCTTCGTCCGCATGTTGATTCGCCGCTTGATCTCCATCGTGCGGGCGTCGACGATCTGGAAGTAGCGATCGCCCTTACTGGTGTCGAACTCGTCCTGGTCGAGCGGTGTGTACACGAGCCCGATGCTGGCGTGGAAGATCCGCTTGCCGTCCTTGGAGAAGTTGTTCTCGTGCGGGAGAGTCGCCCGACTCGAACTGGTCGACGATCCTGCCCCTGGCGGTATTGATGACCTGGACCACGTTGGCGGTTGAGGCGGAGACGAGGAGCCGCCGACCGTTGGCGGAGATCGCCATGTGGTCGGACCGGTATCCGGCGACCGGGACCCGCCAGACGATCCGCCCGGTCTTCAGGCTGATCGAGACGACGTCGGCGAAGCTGGGCCGGGAGACGTAGAGGAAGCGGCCGTCGGGGGACGTGAAGGCGTCGTCGGCCAGCTGGTCGTGCCCCTCGCCGATCTGCTGGCGAATCGCGAGGAAGAATGCCAGCCGGTCGGGGCTGGCCTGGATCTCGGCCACGCGCTGGGCCCGGTCGGGAACGATGTTGACCCTCTTCAGCCGCCTGAAGCTATGCGGGTCGACGAGGTCGACCGTTCCGTCCCAGTTGTTGCTGACGGCGAGGATGTCCCGGGTCGGCGACACGGTTGCCCGGCCGGCCTGGTCCGCCGCCCGCGCCGGCGTCGTGCCGCCCGTGGTCAGCGCGAAAGCCGCGGCGAGCAGCGCCGCAGCGAACATGATCGCCGCGGCGAGCAGCGCGATCACGTTCGCGCGGCCGTGGCCGTGGGTGGTTCCGGTACCCGTCATACCCCTGCCGCGATCCTAGATCAAGCCGAGCAGGGCCACGCCGGTTCCCCCCGGCGGCTCGAGCGAGCGTCAGCCCAGCAGCCCTGCGGCGCGGGCGCCGGCGACCGTCTCCCGCAGCGTGTCCGCGGCGTCGTGGCGCGGCTCCCATCCGAGCAGGGAGCGGGCCCGCGAGGTGTCCATGACCACCGGGATTCGCAGGGCGTGGATCCACTCCGCCCGGGCCGGGGTCAGCGGCAGGCGGTCGAGTATCTCGGCTGTCGCGTCGACGGCGGTCCTCGGGACCCGGACGCTGTTCCAGCCGAGGGCGCGGGCGATGTCGGACATGGTCACCTCGCCCGGGGCGGCCAGGTTGTAGACGCCAGGCTCGCCGCGACCCGCGACCGCGGCGCTGAGGGCGCTGGCGACATCGTCCGCGTGGACGAGCTGAAGGGGGACGCCGAAGTCGGGGAGCACGGGTCCGGGGGAGGGAACGGCCGAGATCAGCCGGCGCAGCGGAGAGGGGAGGGCAGCCGATGCCTGCACATAGGGCATGTTCGAGATCAGGATCGGCGATTCGGGTCCGCCGACGATCGAGGGCCGGAAGACGTAGCTCTCGACGCCGGAGCCGCGGAGGGTCTGCTCGAGGGTCGACTCGAGCTCGGCCTTCTGGGCGGAGTAGTAGAAGCCCTCCGCGCCCCGTGGGCGAACGTCCTCGCTGAGCGGCTGCGGGTTGTCGGCGTGGAAGCCGTAGGCCGCGACCGAGGAGGTGTAGACGAGGCGTCCGGCCCCGGCCGCGGAGACCGCCTCGAAGACGTTGCGCGAGCCCTCGAGGTTGACGCGGCGGGTCTCGTCGCGGTCGCCGAAGATGATGAAGGCGAGGTGGACGACTACGTCGGCGCCCTCGACCAGGGCCCGCACCGCATCGCGGTCGAGGATGTCCCCCTGCACGTACCCGGCGCGCTCCCAGCCGTATGAAGCCGGGTCGAAGGGGCGCCGCGCCATCCCGCGGATCTCACCGACCCCCGGGGTCAGCTCCAGCTCGCGTACGAACGCCCTGCCGATCTCCCCCGTCGGACCGGTGACGGCGACGGTCAGTCCTTTCTCGGCCACGTGCGCCACCCTAGCCGCGGCCGCGCTTCAGCGGCGCTCGGCGAGCCAGGCCGCGTGCCGGCGGCCGAGCTCGCCGACCGGCTCGCCGCCCTCGACCAGCTCCTGCAGCAGGGCTCCCCAGGGAGCGGCGGCGCGGACACTGGAGGCGATCTGGAATAGCAGGCCCTCCATCCGCCGGAGAAGGAGCACGTGCGGAGGCAGCGTCATCCTGCGCAGCTGGGCGAAGTGCTCGTCGAGTCCGCCCTCCTCGCGCAGCCTCTCGGTGCTCCGCCAGAGGTCGTCGGGGGCGAGGCGCAGCGGCTCCTCGGAGTAGAGCCACCAGGAAACCTCGCGCATGTACTCGAGCAGGAGGTCGCCGTCCCAGTCGGCCGGGTCTCCGGGCAGGTAGCCGAGCTCCCTCATCATCGCGACCGTCGTCTCGACGTCGCTGGCCCGGACCGCCGCGATCACCTTCGCCTCCTGGCGCAGGTGGTCGGCCGGCAGCCGGCGGACCATGCCGAAGTCGAAGAACGCGACCCGCCCGTCGTCGCGGAGCAGGTAGTTGCCCGGGTGGGGGTCGCCGAGCGCCAGCTCGAGCTCGAGCGCGGTCCCGTAGTAGAAGCGGTAGATGATCTCGGCGTAGCGGTCGCGGACCTCGTCGGGCTCTTCGGCGACCTCGGTGAAACCCTTGCCCTCGACCCATTCGCTGACCAGCACCCGGCGGCGGCTGAGTTCCGTGTCCACGTCCGGCACGTGGACGAACGGATGGCCGCGCCAGAAGCGCGCGACGCGACGGTGGCTGGAGGCCTCGAGCTCGTAGTCGCACTCCTCGATGATGCGCTCGCCGAGCTCCGCGAGCACCTCCTTGACGTCGAGGCCTGGCATAAGCTGGCGCAGCAGTGGAGAGAGCAGCCGCAGGTTGCGCATGTCGGACTCGACCGCGTCGGCGATCGCCGGATACTGGACCTTGACGGCGACCTCGGTGCCGTCGCGGCGGCGCCCCCGGTAGACCTGGCCGATGCTCGCTGCGGCTGCCGGCTCGGGATCGATCGATTCCAGCTCCGTCTCCGGATCCTCACCCCACTCGTCGCGGAGCACCTCGCGCATCTGCTTCCAGCCGACGGGCGCGACGCTGTCGCGCAGCGACGCGAGACGACGCTGGAGGTACTCGCTCTGGTCCGGGTCGAGACCGGGGAACTCGACGGTGGAGAGGACCTGACCCGCCTTCATCGCCGCCCCGCGCATGACGGCGAGCTGGTCGACCAGCGCGTCGATCGTGGCGACGATCCGGTCGCCGCGCCTGCGGCGCTGGTCCTCTTCGCTGCCGCGGCGATCGAGCCGGTCCCCCGCCCAGCGAAACGCTCCCCCGGCAGCGACCCTGCCGAGGCGAGCGCTGCGCGCTCCACGGCCGCGGGTCGGCCCTCGTGCGTCCTTGTCGCTCATGGCGCCAGTCTGGCAAGCCGCAGCCGCCGGGTCTCGTGGATAGGCTTCGCGCCGATGGCGACGACGATGGAGTTCTCGGCAAAGGCGACGGCGGCCGCGCCGCCGGAGGCGGTCTGGGGTGTGCTCTCCAACCCCGCCACCTGGGCGGAGTGGTGGGACCAGTGGGATCGGGCAACCGCCGATGAGCCGCTGCGGCAGGGCGCGGTGGTGAAGATGGGAAAGACCGACCTCGACCCCGAGGTCGGCGATCGCATGCGCGAGATGAACGAGTACCCGATGGAGGTCACCCAGTTCGAGGAGGGCCGCCGGATCGCGATCCGCAACAAGTTCATCGGCGAGGAGCTGTTCGTCTTCGAGCTCAGCCCGGCTGACGGGGGGACCGAGAATCAAAAGACCGCTTCCGGCCTGGCCCAGGCCGCTTCAGTCTGAGCCTCGGGCTGCGGCGGGCGTCGACGTGGCCCGCTCCCGCACGCGGATCGGCAGGCCGCCCTTCGGGCTGAGCGTGGGCATCTGCCTCACGGTCATCGCCCGTCCCGGGAGCAGCTCGAGACGGGCACGCTGCAGCAGCATCGTGGCGACGAGCTTCACCTCGGTCTGGCCGAAGCGCTTGCCGATGCAGATCCTCGATCCGCCGCCGAAGGGGACGTAGGCGCCGCGGGGAAGCGCAGCCTTGCGGTGGCGCTCGAACCGCTCCGGGATGAACGCCTCCGGCTCGGGGAAGACCTCGGGGATCCGGTGGCTGGCCCACGAGCAGTAATTGAGGTACGTGCCGGCGGGGACGTGGCAGCCGGCGAACTCGAACTCCTCGACCACGCGGCGCGGCCCGATCCATGCCGGCGGATAGAGGCGCAGGGTCTCGTCCAGGACCATCTCGAGGAAGGGCAGCTCGCGGGCGAGCTGGGAGGGGGTGGGGGCGGCCCCGCCGAGCACCCGGTCCTGCTCCTCGCAGACGCGATCGAGGACGTCGGGGTTGCGGCCGAGCTCGTACATGAGGAAGGTCAGGGTCGAGGTCGCCGTGTCGTGCCCGGCGAACATCAGCGTCATCACCTGGTCGCGCACCTCCCGGTCGCTGAGGGCGCGGCCGTCCTCGTCGTGGGCCTCGAGCAGCAGGCTGAGGATGTCGGCGGCGTCGGAGTCGGGGGTGCGCCGGCGACGCCCGATCTCTCCGAAGACGATCTCGTCGAGCACCCGCCTGGACGCCGTCAGCCGCCGCCAGGGCGAGCCGGGCCCGCGCAGCAGCCGCAGCGGATAGTCGATCCCGTAGAAGCCGAGTGCCCGCTCGAAGTGCTCCGCGGCCGCCGCGCCGTGTCCCGCGTCGTCGGGGTCGAGGCCGAGCAGCGCCCGCATCGCGATCCGCATCGCGAGCGCGCGCATCCACCCGTACAGGTCGACGACCTCGCCCGGGCGCAGGGCCGCGATCGCCGCCTCGGCCTCGCCGGCCATCGTCGTGGTCATCGCCTCGATCTGCTCGCGGTGAAAGGCGGGCATCATGATCCCGCGGGCGAGGTCGTGGTAGGCGCCGTCGATGGTCAGCAGGCCGTCGCCGAGCAGCGGAATGAGGTCGCCGAAGCTGGACTCCCGCCAGCGGAAGTGCTCCGGGTGGGTGAGGAGCACGAACCGGTTCGCCTCCGGCCCGAGCATGAAGACGTTGCGGGAGTGCAACAGGCGGATGCTGAAGATCGGGCCATGGCGCTCGTAGAGGCTGAGCAGGATCGGCAGCGGATCGTGCGACATCCGGTGCGTGCGGCCGAGATCGAAGTCGGTGGGGCCGGGCGGGTAGGGGCCGCGCCCCCGCACCTCGGAGACCACGTCGCGGGCCAGGCGGAGCAGCGGGTTGGTGGAGACCGGCGGGGGTGGGGTGGCCGGTGCGGTGCTCGAGTAGGGGTCGGCGGCGGGCACGCGGCGGAAGCTAGCCGCTCTCGGCCGCCTGCTTGAGCCCGTCTGTGACGTCCTTCGTCAGCCACTCCTTGACCTTGCCCTCGACAGGGCCGCGCAGCAGCAGGCCCATCATCCGGCCCGGGTCGCTGCGCAGCGAATACTCGGCGTGGGTGCGGCCGTCGCCGAGGTCGGTCAGCTTCCAGGAGCCGGAGACGGACTTCATGTCGCCCTTCTCCTGCTCCCAGCTCATCCCGTCGGGCGGGTGATGGGCGAAGCGCACCTCGCTGGTGACGTGGCGGACCTTCGCGTCGGAGACGATCTCGCAGAGAGCCGGCCGCCCCTCGCGGTCACGCTCGAGCACCTCCAGCGCGATCATCGACTTCTGCCAGGAGGGGGTGTTCTCGAGATCGGCGATCAGCTCGTAGCAGCGCTGCAGCGGGGCGTCGATGTCGACCGAGCGGGTGGCCTCGAGGATTCCCATCGGGGGATACCGTATAGGCGTGGCGGCAAGCAAGCAGGCACCCTCGGCCCTCGAGACCGGCGATCGGGTCCGGGTCGGCGTCGAGGCCGGTATCGCCGAGGTGCGGCTGGTCCGCGGCGCCAAGCACAACGCCCTCGACCAGGCGATGTTCACGGCGCTGAGCGACGCCGTCGACGAGGTCGCGGCGACGGCGGGCGTCCGCGCGGTCCTGATCCATGGCGAGGGGCCGAGCTTCTGCTCCGGCCTCGACTTCCCCAGCTTCATGGCCGCCGGGGCCGACGTGGGCGACGGCTTCGCCCGCCGTCCCGGCGAGCCCGCGAACCGGGCCCAGCGGATCACCTTCGGCTGGCGAGCCCTGCCGGTTCCGGTGGTCGCGGCCCTGCGCGGCGCCTGCTTCGGCGGCGGCCTGCAGCTGGCGCTCGCGGCCGACATCCGGATCGCGGCCCCGGACACACGGCTCTCGGTGATGGAGATCCGCTACGGCCTGATCCCCGACATGGGCCTGAGCCAGACGCTGCCGGGCCTGGTCCGCGCCGACATCGCCCGCGAGCTCACCTACACGGGCCGCGTCGTCGAGGCGGCGGAGGCCGCCGCGATCGGCTTGGTGACCAGGGTCGCCGAGGAGCCGCTCGCCGAGGCCAGGGCCCTGGCGCGCGAGATCGCCTCGAAGTCGCCGGACGCGATCCGGGGCGCCAAGCGTCTGCTCGGGGCGATGCCCGGAGCCGGGGCCGAGGAGGGCCTCGCCCTCGAGGCCGAGATCCAGCAGCGGCTGCTGGGCTCGCCCAACCAGATCGCCGCGGTCGCCGCCTCCTTCGCCGGCGAGCCGGCGGAGTTCGAGGACCCGGCCTAGCTGCCGCCGAACCGGGGTTCCCGCTTCTCGACGAAGGCGGTCACCCCCTCGACGAAGTCTGCGGTCCGCCCCTGCTCCCGCTGGGCGAGGGCCTCGGCGTCGAGCTGCTCGGCCAACCCACCGTACAGGCGGCGGTTGAGGAGCCGCTTGCTGTTGGCGTAGGAGGCCGTCGGGCCGGCCGCGAGCCGCGCCAGCAGGGCCTCAGCCTCCGCATCGAGCTCGTCGTCGGCGACGACGCGGTTCACCAGGCCCCATTCGAGCGCCCGCTCGGCGGGGAGCCGCTCCCCGAGCATCGCCATCTCGGCGGCGCGGGCGAAGCCGGCGCGCGCCGGCAGGATCGCGGTCACCCCGCCGTCGGGGACGAGTCCGATGTTGACGAAGGCCAGCAGGAAGTAGGAGGACTGCGCGGCGACGACCAGGTCGCAGGCGAGCGCCAGCGAGCAGCCGATCCCGACAGCGGGACCGTTGACCGCCGCGAGCACGGGCTTGGGCATCTCGCGGACGGCCAGGATGGCGGGGTTGTAGAGCTCGCGTAGGCGGGCGCTCAGGTCGATGGCACCGTCCTCGTTGGAGGTCCGCTGCTCCTTCAGGTCCGCGCCGGCGGAAAACGCACGCCCCGCACCGGTGATCATCAGCGCCCGGATGCCGTCGTCTGCGCTCACCGCCGCGAGTGCGGACGCGAGGTCGCGCCCGAACTGCTCGTTCCAGGCATTGAGCGAGTCCGGCCTGTTGAGGGTCAGCCGCGCCGCGCCGCCGTCCACCCGCAGGTCGATCGTCTCGTGGGAGGCCACGGGTCAAGATTACGCGTCGGACGGCGACCCTAGAGTTCTGCCGGATGTACGACACGCTGCTCTTCCTGCACGTGCTCGCGGCCTTCGCGGTTTTCGTCACCGTCGCCACCTACAGCGCCCTGGCGCTCGGCGGCTCGGCCGAGAGGCCCGCGCTGACCGTCGCCAACCTCTGCTGGGACATCGGCGGCACCGGCGCGTTCGTGTTCGGGATCTGGCTCGCCCTCAATGTGGACGGATACGAGGTCTGGGACTGGTGGATCCTCGCCGCCCTCGTCCTCTTCGCGATCGCGACCGAGCTCGGGCGGCGCGCTCGCGTCGGCTTCGAGGCGGCCGCCGATCCCGTCTCGGCGGAGGCGCGCCGGGCCGCGACGATGCACTGGGTGCGGACGGCCGTCGTGGTCGGGATCCTGCTGCTGATGATCTACAAGCCGGGGGCCTAGGTGACCGCCCTCGCCACCGTCAGGCCCGACGGCTGGAACCTGGCGCTGTTCTTCCACCTGCTCGGCGGGATGCTCCTCGTCGGCGCCGCCGTGCTGGCCGCCGCCGCGCTGTTCAGCGCCTCGCGGAGCGGCAGCGTGGCCGCTGCCCGGCTCGGCTACCGGTCGCTGCTGCTCGGCGTGATTCCCGCGTGGATCGCGATGCGGGTGAGCGCCGAGTGGATCGCCGACAAGGAGGGACTGAACGTCGACGACCCTCCCTCGTGGGTCGAGATCGGCTACGTGACATCGGAGCCGACCCTGCTGCTGCTGATCGCCGCGACGGTGCTCAGCGGCCTCTACGTTCGCGGCGCCGGCGCCGCAGAGACGGGTGTGGGCGGCAGGCCGCGAATCGCGGCCGTCCTCGTGGCCCTCACGCTCGTCGCCTATCTGGTCGCGATCTGGGCGATGACGACGAAGCCGGTCTGAGGCTCAGCGGCTCGTCCAGAGGAGGGCGAGCGCCGTTGCCGCCAGGGCGCCCGCGGCCAGGCGCGCCGCCATCGGGTGTCCTTCCTCCCCGAGGATGTGGCCGCGTGAGCGGTAGCTCATCACCGAACCGGCCGAGCCGGCCGAGAACGCGGAGCCGGCGGAGGCCGCAGACGCGACCGAGAACGCGGACGCGATCGACCCGACCGAGCCGATCGAGAGCACGGAGCCGACCGAGCCGATCGAGAGGACCGAGCCCTTCGAGCCGATCGAGAGCAGGGAGTCCTCGGAGAGGAGCGAGAAGGTGCTGGAGATTCTCCGAGCCGGCAGCGGCCACCGCCCGAGCGTAGCGCGGCCGCGGCGGTTGTGCGGCGGTCAGATCGGGACGTCCTCGTCGGGGTCGGTCGACGGCTGCATCGGGCAGTCGGCCGAGCGCCAGGCCTCCATCCCACCCTCGAGCGAGACCGCCTCGCGCTCGCCGTCGCGCAGCTGGGCCGCCAGCTCGGCGCTGCGCTCGCCGTCCTCGCAGGCGATGATCAGCCTGTTGTCGCCGGGCAGGTCGTCGACCCGCTGCTCCCACTCGTCCTCGGGAACGTGGTGGGCGCCGGGAATGTGGCCTCCGGTCCAGGCCTCCTTGTCGCGGACGTCGATCGCGGTGGCGTCGTTGGCGGCCAGCGCAACGCGCGCTTCCTCGGCCTCGATCCTCTCCTCCATGCCCTGCGACTACCGCGTCAGGCGAGCCCTAAACGCGGGCGGCGGCCCGCGGTCCATACGATCCGCCCAAGGGCAAACGCAGACAGCGAGGAGATGAAGTGAGCGCGAACGGGCGGGGCGGCCGCACCTATGTGATCGGCGTCGGCATGACCAAGTTCGACAAGCCGGGGACGAAGGAGGGCGACTACCCGCAATGGGCCGAGGAGGCGGGACGGCGGGCGCTCGAGGACGCCGGTGTCCCGTATGCGGCGATCGAGCAGGCCTTCGTCGGGTACTGCTACGGGGAATCGACCTCCGGCCAGCGCGCCGTCTACGGACTCGGCCTGACCGGCATCCCGGTCGTCAACGTCAACAACAACTGCTCGACGGGATCGACCGCCCTCTACCTGGCCCGCCAGGCAGTTCGCGGCGGCCTCGCCGACTGCGCGCTCGCGCTCGGCTTCGAGAAGATGGAGATGGGGTCGCTGGGCGTGAAGTGGACCGATCGCACCAACCCGATCGACCAGCATGCCGCCGCGATGTTCAGCGTCCGCGAGCCGGAGGCGTCACCGCCCGCGCCGCAGATGTTCGGCAACGCCGGCCGCGAGCACATGGAGCGCTACGGCTCCGAGCCCGGCCACTACGCATGGATCGGCTGGAAGAACCACCGGCACTCGGTCAACAACCCCTACGCCCAGTTCCAGGACGAGTACAGCCTCGATCAGGTCAGGGAGGCGAAGATGATCCACGAGCCGCTGACCAAGCTGCAGTGCTCGCCGACCTCGGACGGCTCCGCCGCCGCGGTCGTGGCGTCCGAGCGTTTCGTCGAGGAGCACGACCTCTCCGGGAGCGCGGTCGAGATCGCCGGCCAGTCACTGGTCACGGACCTGCCGTCGACCTTCGAGGAGCGGTCGAGCATCAAGATCGTCGGCTACGACATGTCGAAGCAGGCGGCCGCGCTCGCATACGAGGAGGCCGGCATCGGCCCCGGTGACGCAGACGTCGTCGAGCTGCACGACTGCTTCAGCGCCAACGAGCTGATCACCTACGAGGCCCTCGGCCTGGCGGCGGAGGGGGAGGGACACAAGCTGGTCGAGTCGGAGGCGACGACATACGGCGGCGACGGCCCGGTCGTCAATCCCTCCGGCGGTCTGATCTCCAAGGGCCATCCCCTCGGGGCGACGGGTCTCGCCCAGTGCTCCGAGCTGACCTGGCAGCTGCGGGGAGAGGCCGGCAGGCGGCAGGTCGAGGACGCGCGGGTCGCCGTCCAGCACAACATCGGCCTCGGCGGCGCCGCCGTCGTCAGCGTCTACCGGCCCGCCGCCGCCTGAGCATCGGCCCTGCGGTCGTGAGAGGCGGCCGCGCCGCCGGCGCGCACGTCTGAGAGGAATCGCTCGACCGCGTCGAGGACCGGGATCGACCGCCAGGACGGGATCAGGTCGAAGGCGTGCTGCCCGCCGCGCATCTCGGCATAGACGACCGGAGCCGAGGAGACCTCGCGCAGGCCGGCGACGAACCTGCGCGCGTCCTCGACCGGGACCAGCGAGTCGTCCTCGCCGTGGACGACGAAGAACGGCGGTGCGCCCGCGTGGATGCGATGGAGGGGGGATGCCTCCCGGAATCGCTCCGGAACGCGGCTTCGCCGCGCCCGGAAGACGACATGCTCGAGCAGGTGGCGGAGCGCAGGCACGTGGATCGCGTCCGGGTCGAGCAGGTCGTAGAGGCCGTAGAACGGGACGCATGCCGCCACGGATGTGTCGGCGTCCTCGAATCCGGGCTGGAGGGAGGGATCGCCGGCGGTGAGCGCCGCGAGCGCCGAGAGGTGGCCGCCGGCCGAACCGCCGGTGATCGCGATGAACGACGGGTCGGCGCCGTATTCCTCGGCGTTCTCGCGGACCCATGCGATCGCACGCTTGACGTCGACGATCTGGGCCGGAAATCGGGCCCGGGGCCCGAGCCGGTAGTCGACGTTGAAGCCGACCCATCCATTGGCGGCGAGATGGCTGAGCAGGGGAACGCCCTGCTCGTGGCGGGAGCCGGTGATCCAGGCGCCGCCGTGCACCTGGACGATCGCCGGGTGCAGCCCCTCCTCGTTGTCACCGCGGAACCGAGCCTCGGTCGCCGGCGCGTAGACGTCGAGCCGCAGGTTGCGGCGCCCGCGCCGCGCGTACGTCACCCGCCGCCCGACCTTCACGCCGCGCCGGCGCCAGGCCAGGAAGGGAAAGGCGATGTGGGCGCGCGGGTAGGGGGAGGCGGGCTCGCTCGGCGCCAGGGCGGCGGTGATCTCGTCGAGGTCGCGCCGGGTGCCGAGGGCCCGCAGGATCAGGGGCACGGCCGCGCCGTCGGCCACGAGCAGCAGCGCAAGGCCGATCGCACCCGTGGTCTGCTCGAGGCCGCCGGACGCGACCAGCACCCCCGCTGCCAGCGCCGACACGAAGAGCAGATGGGGCGCCAACTCGACGGTCACCCACCCGGCCATCCAGCTGACGCCGACGAACGGGACGCTGCGGGCCGGGCGGCGGGCGTTGAGCACTCCCGCGACCGCCAGGATGCCGAGCGCGAGCAGCAGAAGGGAGGCGCTCATCGTCGCGGAAGGGGGGTCTGGTCGCGGCGCATGCCCATCTCTGCCCTGCAATTCTGCCCGCCCGTGCAACTGACCACCGCAGCGGACCCGATCAGTGCCTGGGGCGACGCCGACGGCGACGCCGCCCGCGTCTTCGACGAGCTGCTCGACCATGCGATGGCGTCGCTCGGGGGCGAGCAGCCCGAGGAGCCATCATTCGCCGGCCCGCGCATCGTCTCGGCGCCCTTCGCGCTCGCAGCGCAGGCGATCCAGGGGGCGGCCAACGCCTTCGACCTCCTGCTCGGCAACGACGGCACCGAGCCGGCGCCGAAGCCGAGCGTGGTCATCGACGAAGGCCCGCAGCGGCTCGTCCGGCGCTTCGATTCGAGGACCGGCAGCTCGCGCGGAAGCGTGCTGCTGGTTCCTCCGCTGGGCGGGCCCGCGACCTGCTTCGACCTGAGGCCGGGGGCCAGCCTGATCGAGAACCTGACCTGGTCCGGCTACACGACCTACCTGCTCGACTACGGGCCGATCTCGTTCGCCGACCGCGGTCTCGGGCTCGAGCACTGGGTCTACGACGTCGTCCCGCCGGCGTTGCGGGCCGCGGCCGGCGACGCCGGCGAGGACGTTCACCTCACGGGGTGGTGCCTGGGCGGGATAGTCGGCACGCTTGCGCTCGCCGCCGACCAGGATCTGCCCGCGCAGTCGCTGAGCCTTGTCGCGACGCCGTTCGACTTCACCCAGGTGACGATGCTGAACCCGATCCGCAAGCTCGGCGAGTACACGGGCGGAGCGATCCTGAGCGGGCTCTTTCGCGCCTTCGGCTCGATCCCCGCGCCGCTGGTGTCGGCCGGCTTCCGCCTGACCGCGGTCGACCGGTACCTGACCCGGCCCCTGTTCGTGGCCCGCAACCTTCCCAACCGCGAGGCCCTGGTCCACATGCGGGCGGTCGATCGCTACATGGCGCGGATGCATGCCTACCCTGGCCGTACCCTCGGTCAGCTCTACCGGGCCTTCTTCTTCGACGGCAAGCTGGCCAGCGGCGCGGTCGAGGTCGGCAACCGGACCATCGAGCTCGAGTCGATCCGGCAGCCGACCCTCGTCGTCGCGGGGAAGAGCGACGTCCTCGCCCCGCCGGCGGCCGTTCACCGCGCCGGCGACCTGCTCACAGGCGCCGCCGAGCTGCGCTCGGAGACCGCGCCGGGGGGTCACCTCGGCGTGCTCACCGGGATGGGGGCGAAGGCCACGACCTGGGCCCACCTGAAGCGGCTCTTCGCCGCCCACCCGGCGGCCTGAGCCTGCCGTCAGCTCAGCGGCGAGCGTCCACCCGAGGCGCGCTCGGCGGCCTCGAGCAGCCCATCCCGGAAGTCGGGGTGGGCGACGCCCGCGAGCGCCTCGCCGCGCTGGTGAACAGTCTTCCCCTGCAGCTCGGCGCCGCCGAACTCGGTGACGATCACGTCGACCTGGTGGCGGGGGGTGGTGATCACCTCCCCCGCGCCGAAGGTGGGCACGATCCGGGAGACGGTCCTGCCGTCGACCGTGGCCGTCGAGGGCATGCAGAGGAGGGCGCGATCGTCGAGCGAGAGCGCCGGGCCCGAGATGAAGTCCTCGTGGCCGCCTATGCCCGAGAACTGGGAGCCCTTGATCGTGTCCGCGACCACCTGGCCCTGGATGTCGACGCCGAGGGCGCCGTTGATCGTGGTCATCTGCCGGTTGCGGCCGATCAGCTCCGGCGAGTTGATCACCTCGACCGGGAGGAAGGCCACATCCCGGTTCCCGTCGAGCCACTCGTAGAGGCGCTGCGTCCCGACGGCGAATGTCGCCACCGAGACCCCGTCGAACTGCCCCTTGCGGTTGCTGACCTTGCCCGCCTCGTGCAGGTCCATGAGCCCGGTGGTGAACATCTCGGAATGGACCCCGTAGTCGCCGCCCTCGCCCTCCGCCAGCAGCGCGACGATGCGCGAGGGCACCGACCCGATCCCCGTCTGCAGGGTCGCGCCCTCGGCGATGTAGGCCCGGGTGGCATCGGCGATCGCCCTGTCGACCTCGGAGGGCGGCGGTTCCTCGAGGCCGAGCGGGGCGCCGTCGGAGGCCACGAGAACGTCGATCTCGTCGAGGTGGAGGGCGTGCCGGTGCTCCGGGGGGAGCCCGAAGGTCCGGGGAAAGGCCTCCGAGGTCTCGACGATGAGGACCCGGTTCGGGTCGGCGCCGGCCCGGTGGAGCTCGCCGACGTGGGCGCCGGCGTGGAGCGAGAGGCTGCACCAGCCGTCGCGGTCAGGCGGCGAGGCCGCCGTCGCCATGATTCGCGGGGCCTGCTGCTCGAGCAGCGGGGCGAAGCGGCGGAAGTCGGCCGGGAGGAACCCGATGTTGGCGCCTCCGTCCCGCAGCATCCGCTCGATCGGCCCGAAGAACCCGGAGAGGTAGTGGACGTTCGGGTGCTTGAGGGCCTCCGAGTAGACGACCAGCAGCGCACCGTAGATGCGCAGATCCTCCCAGTCGTCGCGGGCGCCGAGGCCCTCGAAGAAGCGGGGCGGCTGTCCCGTGGCCAACGGGATGCCGATCGTGTCGGTTAGCTCGACCATCCCGACGGCGTCCGCGGCGCTGATCGCCTCACCCATGGCCCGACCCTAACCGGTGTCCCGCGGCGCCCGCAGGTTCACGCGCGGGCGCGGTGGGGTATCAATCGCCAATGCGCGCGCTGATCGCCGGAGCAACCGGGTTCGTCGGCCGCCGGCTGGCGCCGGCGCTGCTCGCGGACGGGTACGAGGTCCGCTGCCTCGCGCGAGACCCATCCTCCGAGGCCGCGCGCGAGCTGGCCGAGGTCGGCTGCGAGGTCGTTCGCGCAGACCTCGCCGATCCCGATGGCGTCGGCGACGCGATGGCCGAAGTGGACGTCGCCTACTACCTCGTCCACCTGATCGGCACCGGAGCGGACTACGGGAAGCGAGAGGTGGAGATCGCCGGGCGCTTCGCCCGCGCGGCGAGCAAGGCCGGCGTCGGGCAGATGGTCTACCTGGGCGGGCTGGGCGACGATGACGCATCTCCGCACCTGCGCAGCCGCCACGAGACGGCGCGGGCGCTGCGCGAGCACGGGCCGCCGCTCACCTACTTCCGCGCCGCGATGATCGTCGGCGCCGGCAGCGAGTCCTACGTCCTGGTCCGCGACATCGCGATGAGGCTGCCCGCCGTTCCCGACAAGAAATGGATGCGCAGGCGGACACAGCCGATCGGGATCCGGGAGGCGATTCGGTACCTGCGCCGGGCGCCCGCTGTGGCGCTCGCCCGCGGGCGCGAGATCCAGATCGGCGGGCCGGAGGCGCTCACCCCGCTCGAGGTGGTCGACCGCGTCGCCCTCGCCCTCGGGCGCAGGCCGCCGGCCAAGCTCAGGGTCCCCGGCGCAACGCCCGGCGCGGTCGCGGCCGGGGCGGAGGCGGTCACCCGCGGCACCGGCGCCGTCGCCTCCGAGCTGGCGCTCGGCCTCGCCTGCGACACGGTCGTCACCGATCCCTCGGGGATGGAGCTCTTCGACATCGCGCCCGAGCCGCTCGACGTCTCCCTGCAGCGGGCGATCGAGGAAGAGGAACGGATCAGGGAGGCGGCGTGAAGGTGCGTTCGGAGATCGAGATCAACGCCCCCCGCGAGGAGGTGCTGGCGGCGATCATGGACACCGAGCGGCTGGGCGAGTGGGTGGACGCCCACCGGGCCGTGATCGACGCCCCCGAGGGGGAGCTGGAATGCGGTTCGACCTTCCGCCAGAAGCTCAGGGTCGCCGGCCTCTCGTTCAAGGTCGGCTGGGAGGTGACCCGGCTCGAGCGCCCGCGACTGGTCGAGTGGCGAGGCACGGGGCCCGGCGGCTCCGAGGCCCGGGTCTGTTACCAGCTCGAGAACGGCGACGGCGAGTCGACCCGCTTCGTCTACGTCAACGAGTTCGAGCTGCCGGGCGGCAAGCTGGCCGATTTGGCCGCTCGCAAGATCGGCGAGGAGCGCGGCCGGGCCGAGGCCGAGAAGTCGTTGCGCAACCTGAAGGAGCTGGTCGAGGCCGAGTAGGCCTCAGCGGCGCCGGCGCTTCGGCTTGACGACCACGCGCTCGTGCATCTGCACCGGGTGCAGGGCGCAGAACAGGTTGTACGTGCCCGCGCGCCCGAACCTGCGGGCGTAGCGGCGGTCGCCGTCGAGGTTGGGCGAGCCGATCCCGACCGGCCCGTTGGCGAGCGTCACGTTGTGCAGCTCGCTGCCCTTGAACAGCCAGCTCAGCTTCGCGCCCCGCCTGATCACGACGTTGGGCTTGGCGAAGAAGCGGTCGTCGACGGCGATCGTCGCGCCGTTGCGGAGTCTCTGGTTCGGCCCGGGCGGCCGCTCGATCGTGGTTGCATTGCCGTCCGGGCCGATTCCGGTCAGCGGGATCCGGAACGGGACGACGCCCCTGCGGCCGGGCTGGCCGGTGCCTACGTTGACGATGTCGCCGGGAAGCGGCGAGCAGGCCTCCGTCACGCTCGGGTCCGGGGCCACGTAGACGACCATGATGCCCATCACGCGGGTGTGGGGGCGGTCGTTGTCGTAGACCGAGTTGAGCTGGATCTTCTCGCCGGCGGCGACGGGGATCCCGGTGGGCGTGCCGAACGCGCTCATGTTGATCGGGCCCGGCTCGTGCAGGATCGGCCTGACGTTGTAGAAGGGGTGGTCCGGGAGGCCCCAGGTCGGGGTCGAGTAGGCGAGCTGGCGGCTGTCGCACTCCGGCTCGACCAGCCGCAGGACGCGGGCGCCGCCGTGGACGTGCCCGCCGCCGGCGATGATCCGCCCGCCCTCGGGCATGGTGAAGGGCGACTTCTCGACCTCGCTCGAGCCCGGCCTGCCGGTTCCGGGGACGTTGTAGATCGGGTCGGCGCGGCAGTTGCGCGCGTCGAGCCAGTAGGGGTGCACGTCCTCGATCCCGGGGTCGTCGTCGACGGTCACCTTCCACTGGATCCAGGCCGTGTCCACCTCCTTGCGGTGGTTCATGACCATGTAGGTCATCGCCCAGAGGTCGTTCGGCTTCAGCGGGTAGCCGTAGCCGCCGGGGAGGAAGAGCTTGGCCCGCTCCTCGCCGGCGGCGTAGAAGCGCTCGGGGTCGAGGCCCTGGTAGCTGTCGCGCCCGCCGAAGTCGCGGAAGCCGTCGCAGGTCCGGTCGTGCCGGCCGACGTTGAGGAAGACGATGTGGTGCAGCATCAGCCGGCTGATCGGGACGGGATCGCCGTTCTGGGGCGCGTCGACGATGTCGACCTCCATCTTCGTCACGTGGCCGTCGACGGCGGGGTGATGGACGTCCCCGAACGAGAGCCCCTGGCGCACCTCGTAGCCGGAGACGGTGATCTGCTTCGAGTAGGTGTAGGTCTGCTCCGTGGCGCCCGCGGCCGCGGGCGCGATCAGGGCGCCCAGGAGGACCAGCGGCAGGAGCAGGAGGCGGGTTGGCGAGATCGTCATGGGCTGATGGGAACACCGGCTCGCGGTGCCTGTCGCGCGCCTCCACACGCCGCATCGCACTGCCGACGTTCCCCGGCGCCGGCTGCGCGGGTGCAGCGTACCAGGCAAAGGCATGGTCATCGCTCCATTTGCGCCGCGCCGTCAGCGAACGCGCCCGGCCCGGGCGATCGCCGCCGCGGCGACCGGGGAGGGGCCCGCTGTCCGCCGTCCGGCGCGGGGCGGCTTCCCCTTCTCGAAGAGCCAACGGGCGAAGAACCCGTCGAGCCGCCGGCCCGAGACCCGCTCCGAGAGGGCGATGAACCTGCGCGTCGTCGCGAGCCCGTAGCGGTTGCCCGCGGCCCAGCGGCGCAGGATCGCGAAGAAGTCCCGGCTGCCCACCTTCATCCGCAGGGCCTGCAGGGTCAGCGCGCCGCGCAGGTACACCGAGGTCGCGAAGAGCTGCCGCTGACGGACGACGCGCCCCGGCGGCGGGTTCCAGAGGGCCTTGGCCGCGGCCGGCCTCGACATCAGCTCGCCGAAGGTCCGCCGCGCGCTGGGCCCGTCGTGCCGCTCGGACCAGATCCACTCCGACCAGGTCGCGAAACCCTCGTTGAGCCAGATCCCGGACCATCGCCTCGGCGTCACCGAGTTGCCGAACCATTGGTGCGAGATCTCGTGGACGAGGACCAGCTCGTCCGGAGCGCGGTCGAAGATCGGTCGCGTCTGCGTCTCGAGGGCGTAGCCGACCCGCCGGGCGCGGTCGACGATCGCTCCCGTTGAGGTGAACGGATACGGCCCGTAGATCCCGGAGAAGAAGCGCATCACCGGGCTGAGCATGCGCAGCACCGGGGCGGCGCCCTCCGCCTCGCGCGGGTCCACCATCACCCAGGACGGCACGCCCCCGGCGCGTCCCTTGCTCAGCGTGCCGCGCCCGATCGCGATCGTGGCCAGGTAGGGGGCCATCGGCTTGCGCTCGCGCCAGGTCCAGACCAGCCGCGAGCCCCGGCGCCGCACGTCCCGCAGGCGGCCGTTGGAGACGACCTTGAGGCCGGCCGGAGCGGCGACCCGGACCGTGAAGGCGGCCTTGTCGCTCGGGTGGTTGTTGAGCGGCATCCAGGTCTCGGTGCCGAGCGGCTCGCCGACGGCGAAGACCCCGTCGCTGGTCCGCACCCATCCTTCGATGCCGCCGTCGGGGTCGCGGATCGAGCGCGGGCGCCCCGAGTAGACGACGCTGACCGAAAAGCGGCGGCCGCTCCGCAGGGTGCGCCTCGGGCGGACGATCAGCTCGGCGCCGCGGCGCCGGAACGCGGCCCGCCCGCCGTTCACCTCGACGCGGCCGACCCGCAGCCCCCGCAGGTCGAGGTTGAAGCTGCGCAGCGCCCGCCGCGCCACGGCGCGGATCCGCGTCCTCCCGTCGATTTGCGGGCCGGCCGGCCGGTAGGCGAGGCGAACGTCGTATGCCCGGACCGAGTAGCCCCCGTTGCCGGCGTGGGGGATGACCCGGTCGCCGATGCCGGGAGATCCCCGCACCGCCCCCCAGGCCAGGGAGACGCCCACCAGTGTCAGCGCGAGCAACACGGCGGCGGCTGTTCGGACCCCGCTCACCGTGGCCACCCTAGGGGATGGTTGCGGCCGGGGCGCGGGGAGGATCGCGCCCCGGCGACGGCGAAACGGGGGGGATGCGCCGCCAGGCTGGGGACGACGAGCCGGTCCAGGTCCGTGCCGCGGGCGGCGTGGTCGTCCGGGGCGAGGGGGGTGAGCCCCGCGTAGCCGTCATCCACCGTCCCCGCTACGGGGACTGGACGCTGCCCAAGGGCAAGCTCGATCCGGGAGAGGACTTCGAGACGGCGGCGCTGCGCGAGGTCCTCGAGGAGACGGGACTTCGGTGCCGGCTCGGCGAGGAGCTGAGCTCGGCCCGCTACGCCGATCGCAAGGGCCGCTCGAAGCTCGTCCGCTTCTGGCGCATGGAGCCCGAGGGGGAGATTCCCTTCGAGCCCAACGACGAGGTCGACGAGCTGCGCTGGGCCTCCCCTGACGAGGCCACCGCCCTGCTCGACTACGAGCACGACCGGGAGCTGGTCGCCGAGGCCCTGGCCGGCGCCTAGAGGCCGAAGCTGACGCCCGTCAGCTCCTCGCTGACGGCCCACAGGCGGCGGGCGTCATCGATGTCCTGGGACGCCCTGCTGGACGAGACCGGCCTCGGCGCGCCCCGTTGCTCCATGAAGCCGCCGGGGCCGACGAAGGTGCCGCCCGGAAGATCGGGAAAGGTCGCCGCGTAGAGCGTCGGCAGGGCGCCGTCCTCCGCGGACTGGGCGATGATGCGGTTGGCCACCCACATCACGCTCGTGTTGAGGGCGGCGAAGATGCCGCCGCCAACCGACGGGCCGGCCGCCTGCAGGTTGGTCGCGGCGTAGCCCGGGTGGGCCGCCATGCTGCGCAGACCCATGCCGGCCGCGCGCAGGCGCCGGTCGAGCTCGAAGGCGAAGAGGAGGTTGGCCAGCTTCGACTGCCCATAGGCGGTCCAGCGCATGTAGCGCCGCTCGCCCTGGAGGTCGTCGAAGTCGATCCGCCCGGTGCGGTGCGCGGTGCTCGACACCGTGACCACGCGTGGCTTGGACCCCGCCTTGAGCCGTTCGAGCAGCAGCCCCGTGAGGGCGAAGTGGCCGAGGTGGTTGGTGCCCAGCTGGAGCTCGAAGCCGTCCGCGGTCAGGCGCCGCGGGGTCGCCATCACGCCGGCGTTGTTGATCAGGAGGTCGAGGCCGGCGGGGCCGAAGGAATCGGCGAACGCGCGCACGGATGACAGGTCCGAGAGGTCGAGGGAGGCGATG
Source organism: uncultured Actinomycetes bacterium (assembly GCA_963720015.1). Lineage (GTDB taxonomy): Bacteria > Actinomycetota > Thermoleophilia > Solirubrobacterales > 70-9 > DATFPK01. The sequence continues at coordinate 144,301 of CAVREA010000004.1, forward strand.
TCGACGCGCGCTCCGGGGGCCTCCGAGCGGATCGACTCGGCCGCCGTCTTCCCCTTCCCGGTGTCACGGCAGGCGAGCGTCACGGCGGCGCCGGCACGGGCCAGCTCGCGGGCCGCGATCAGCCCGATGCCGCTGTTGGAGCCCGTCACAACGGCGGTGCGGCCGCTCTGGTCGGGAATGTCCGAGGCCTGCCAGCCGCTCATCGGCACAAGCCTAGGGATGGGTTCCCGGCCCCGCCGCCAGGGCTCGCAAAGCAGCGCCTCTCAAGGTACTTTGCTAAACTAATTACCAACGCTAACGATGATCCCAGCCCACCCGACTTCCGGCAGAGACCTGAGCGCCACCGCGGCCCACCTGCGGCTGGCGATCACGCGGATGGCCCGCCGACTCCGCCAGGAGGCGCCGGAGGACCTGACCCCAACCAGCGCCGCGGCGCTGGCCACAGTGGAGCGGCACGGGCCGCTGACCCCGTCCGAGCTGGCCGCGGTCGAGCGGGTCAAGCGCCCGACGGCGACGAGGACCCTGCGCTTCCTGGAGGAGGCGGGACTCGTCTCCCGCACCCCCGACCCGGCGGACGGGCGCAGCGCCCTGCTTGCCGTGACCGGCGCAGGGCGGGAGAGGCTGCGCCGGCTCCGCAGCCGCAAGAACGCCTATCTCGCCCGTCGCATGAGGTCGCTCGGCGCCGAGGACGTCGCCACGCTCGAGCGCGCATCCGAGATCCTCGAGCAGATGCTCGAGGACGAGCGCGGCGTGAGGCCGCGGGAGCGTGAACGCGGTTGACGGCCGCGCTGCGCCGCTCGTTCGACTCGCTGTCGGTCCCCAACTACCGCCGCTACTTCGCCGGGCAGGTGGTCTCGCTGTCGGGCAACTGGTGTCAGACGGTCGCCGAGGTCTGGCTGGTTCTCAGCCTCACCGAGAGCGGCGTCGCCGTCGGGCTGACGACCGCCCTGCAGTTTCTCCCGATTCTCCTCTTCGGCGCCTGGGGCGGTCTGATGGCCGACCGTTTCTCGAAGCGCCGCCTGCTGATCGGCACCCAGGTGGCAATGGCCCTTCCCTCGCTCGCCCTGTTCGCGGTCAGCGCGACGGGCGTCGTGACCCCGCTGATGGTCTACGCGCTCGTCTTCGCCAGGGGCGCCGTCAACGCGGTCGACAACCCGACCAGGCAGAGCTTCGTCTTCGAGATGGTCGGACCGGACCGGGTCGTCAACGCCGTCAGCCTCAACAGCGTCATCGTCCACAGCGCCCGGATCGCCGGTCCGGCGATCGGCGGCGTCCTGATCGCGACCGCCGGGGTCGAGGCCTGCTTTGCGCTCAACGCGGTCTCCTTCGGCGCGATGGTGGCGGCGCTGGGGAGGATGGATCCGGCGCAGCTCCGGCCCTCCGCCCCGCTGCCCCGCGAGCGTGGCGCGGTGCGGGAGGGGCTCCGCTACGTCCGCCGCACGCCCGAGCTGGGAATCCCGCTCGGCTTGATGGCGGTGGTCGGCACATTCGGCCTCAACTTCCAGGTCATCCTGCCGCTGCTGGCGACCTTCACCTTCGACGGGGGCCCCGGCGCGTACGCGGCGCTGGTCAGCGCGATGGGAGCGGGGTCTGTGGTCGGCGCGCTGGTCTGCGGAGCGCGGGCCCGCACCGGCCCGGGGCTGATCGCGGCGGCGGCACTTGCCTTCGGCCTGCTCTCGCTGCTCGCGGCGACGATGCCAAGCCTCGCGCTCGAGATCCCGGTGCTCGCGGTGCTCGGGGCCTCCGCCGTGACCTTCGCCGCCGCCGTCAACTCGACCCTGCAACTGGCGGTCGCCGCCGAGATGCGGGGCCGGGTGATGGCCCTCTATTCCGTCGTCTTCCTCGGGTCGACCCCGATCGGAGGCCCGCTCGCCGGCTGGCTCTCCGAGGCCTACGACCCACGCGCGGCGCTGCTGCTCGCAGCCTCTGCGGGTCTCTCGGCGGCATGGGCGGCGCGGGTCGCCTACGCCCGGGCGGCGGCCCGGGTCGCGGTGCCGCCCACGACCGGCGGCCCTCGGCCCCGCAGGGGTGAGGCCCGGTCCGGCATCCGTGCCGGACCTTGACTCCCTCAGAGAGGACCCGCCCGGACGCCGGGAAGGGGGAAGACCCGACGCCCAGGCGGGTCGTCTCTGAGGGTCATCCGGCCAACAAAGAGGTGACGCTCCCACTCTGTTACTGCCCGCGACCCGAGGCCACTAAACATGCCCCTCAGGCACGCCCAGGCGTGCGATCCGGCCGATTTCCCTGCCGGGCCGAGTCTGATCCGGTGAGAGGTCGCGGTCGTATGTGTGCTTGAGCGGGAAGTCCGGGGGAGGACTACCCCTCACCCGGATCGGCGCCTGAAACGCCGGAATCAGGCAGCCAATCCCGCTCGACGGGGCTAGGGCCGGTCGGCCCTAGCGCCCGTTGGGCGGATGCCGGCACGTCTAGTCTGGCCTCGATGAGGCACACGGCGCGCGGCTGGTGGATCGAGGAGGCGGGGAACCCTCCGCCCCTGCCCTCCCTCGAGGGCGACACCGATGCCGACATCCTCGTGGTCGGCGGGGGCTATACCGGCCTCTGGACCGCATGGCACCTGCTCGGGCTCGAGCCCGAGGCGAGGGTGGTGTTGCTCGAGGCGGACCGGATCGGCATGGGGCCGAGCGGTCGCAACGGCGGCTTCGTCAACTCGATGTGGTTCTCGCTTCCCACCCTCTGCCGCCGTTTCGGCGAAGGGGCGGGACTCGAGGTCGCGCGGAAGGCGACCCAGTCGGTGGCGGCGGTCGGCCGCTTCTGCGCCGACGAGGGCGTCGACGCGTGGTTCACGCCGGCCGGCTACATGCAGGTGTCCGCGGCCCCGGCGCAGGATGCGGCGACCCTCGCCGCGCCGGCGCTCTGCCGGACCCTGGGCGCGGCCGGGGAGGCCGTTGAGCTGTCGGCCGGCGAGGTGCGGGCGCGCTGCCTCTCTCCCAGGTTCCGCGGCGGAGTCTTCTATCCCGCCGCCGCCACTGTCCACCCGGCCCGCCTGGGCACCGGGCTCCGCGACCGCCTCGCCGCCCGCGGGGCGCTCCTGCGTGAGCGCTCGCGGGTGACCTCGGTCGAGGCTGGGCCGGAGGGGGTTCGGGTGCGGACCGCGGGGGGCTCCGTGTCGGCGCGCGCGGCGGTGCTGGCGATGGGCGGGGCGCTCGCCTCATCGGGCTCGCCGCTGCGGAACCGGCTCACGGTCACCTCGAGCCACATGGCCGTCACGGAGCCGGTCCCGGACCTGCTCGAGGAGATCGGCTGGACCGGGGGCGAGTGCATCACCGACAGCCGGGCGACGATCCACTACATGCGCACGACCCGGGACGGGCGGATCGCCTTCGGCTGGGGCGGGGGCCGGATCGCCTGCGGCGGCCGCCTCGGAGGCAGCGCCGAGCTCGACGCCGAGGTGGTCGCGCGGGTGGCGGCGGACCTGTTCTCGTTCTTCCCCGGTCTCGCCGGCAGGCGGGTCGAGCACGCCTGGGGCGGCCCGATCGACGTCGCCCCGAGCCATCTGCCGACGATCGCCGAGCTCCCGGGCGGCTCCGCCTTCGCGGCCTTCGGCTACACGGGCAACGGGGTCGGCCCGTCGCAGATGATCGGCCGCTCGCTCGCCTCGCTCGCCCTTGGACGGCGGGACCGGGCGGCGCGGCTGCCGCTGATCGAGCCTGCGCCGGGGGCGGTCCCGCCGGAGCCGCTGCGCTGGCTCGGCGGCAGCGTGATCAGGCGCGCGCTGCTCGCCAAGGAGGGAGCCGAGGAGATGGGGCGGGAGCCGTCCCTCGCCAGCCGCGCGATCGCCCGAGTTCCCGAGCTGATCGGCTTCCACATCGGCCGCTGAACCGCCGGGACGGCTAGCGCCAGCGCGAGGTGACGACCTTCTTGCGGGTGTAGAACTCGACCGCGTCGGTTCCGTTCGCGTGCAGGTCTCCGTCGCATGAGTCCTTCCAGCCCGCGAACGGGAACCAGGCGACGGGCGCCGGCACGCCGATGTTGACGCCGAGCATTCCGGCCTCGACCCTGTAGCGGTACTCCCGGACCGCCGCCCCGGAGGTCGTGAATATCGAGCCGGCGTTGCCGTAGCGGGAGCCGTTGACGAACCGCAGCGCCTCGTCGAGGTCGGGGGCGCGGACGACGGCCAGGACCGGGCCGAAGATCTCCTCGCGGGCGAGCTCGGACTCGTGCTCGGCGGTCTCGACGATCGTCGGCGCGAGGATCGCCTTCCCGGGGCCGGCGTCGCCGCGCCCGTCGAGGACAACCTCCGCTCCCTCCGCTGCCGCCGTCGCGACCGCCTCCGCCGCCCGCTCGCGGGCCTCCGGGGTGATCATCGGGCAGACATCCGTGTCCGGGTCGTCGCCGGGTCCGGTGCGCAGGGCCGCCGCCGCCCGCGCGAGGGCGTCGCGGACCTCGTCCTGGCGGGCCTCGTCGCCGACCAGGACGGCCACCGACCCTGCCAGGCAACGCTGGCCGGCGGCGCCGAATGCCGAGCCCATGATCGCCGGAACCGCCTGCTCGAGGTCCGCGTCGGGCATGACGACGAGCGAGTTCTTTGCTCCACCGAGCGCCTGCACCCGCTTACCGGTCTGCGCCGAGCGGGTCGCGATCAGCCGCGCGGTGGTCGCCTGACCGACGAAGGAGATCGCGTCGATGCCGGGGTGTTCGAGGATCGCCTCGACGCACTCGCGCCCCCCGTGGACCAGGTTGACCACGCCCTGCGGGATCGACTCGATCCCGTCGATCAGCTCCATCATGCGCTCCGAAGGACGCGGGTCGCGCTCCGAGGGCTTGAGGATGAAGGTGTTGCCGGTGACGATCGCGTAGGGCAGGAACCAGAGCGGGATCATCGCCGGGAAGTTGAAGGGCGTGATCGCGGCGACCACCCCTACCGGCTGGCGGACCAGCTCGACGTCCATTCCGCGGGCGACGCCCTCGAGGTTGTCGCCCTTGAGCAGGTGGGGCGCGGCGGCGGCCGACTCGACCGACTCGATCCCGCGGGCCACCTCGCCCCGCGCGTCCTCGATCGTCTTGCCCATGTCGGCGGTGACCAGGGACGCGATCTCGTCACGGTGCTCGACGAGCGCGTCGCGCAGGTCGAGGACGGCGCGCGCCCGCTGCTGCGGGGAGACCTCCCGCCACGCCGGCTGGGCCGAGGCGGCCGCTCGCACGGCCGCGTCGACGTCGATCCGTCCCGAGAGCGGCACCCGGGCCGCGACGTCGCCGGTCGCCGGGTTGCGGTCCTCGAGCGCGTCGGGGGTGGCGGCGTCGATCCAGCTGCCGCCGATGTAGTTGCGAAGGGTGGGTGCTTCGGTTGCGGTCGGCTCCATGTATTCATTCTGCGCTTCGATCACCCGCAGCGCAAGCGACCGCGAGGCGCAGGCCCGGCGCCCGTGCCTGCCGCACGGGCGAAAAGAGAGAAGGGCCGGGGCGCTCGCCCCGGCCCTTCTTGCAGCGCGTCTGCGCCTCGGATCAGCCGGCGACGTACCCCGCGGACTGCAGGTAGTCGGCCGCCACGTCCTCGGGCTTCTGCTTGTCGATGTCGACGCGGGCGTTGAGCTCCTGCATCACCGGGAGCGTCAGGCCCTGCTGGACGAGCTCGATCGTCTTGGCGAAATCGGGCCCGGCCTCCTTGGCCGCCTTCTCGGAGGCGACGAAGAGCACGTTGCCCGCGGGCAGCACACCCTTGTCGTCCTCGAGGAGCAGGTACTTCTCCGGATCCTCGGAGAGCTGCGCGTCGGTCGTGAACAGGATCGACGCGTCGGCCTGTCCCTTGTCGAGCACCTCGTACCGGAGCCCGATGTCTACCGGCTTGAACTCCTTGAACTTGAGCCCGTACAGCTGCTCGAGGCCCAGCAGGCAGTCGATCCGCTGGCGGCACTCGGGCGAGCCGTAGAGGGTCAGGTCCTGCGACTTGCCCTTGAGGTCGGAGATCGACGTCACGCCGAGCTCGTTCGCCTTCTCGGTCAGCATCCCGACGCCGTTGGCGCTCGAGAAGGGGGTCGGCGGGTAGGCCACCAGGCCCTCCTGGGCGAACTCGTCCTTGGTGTCGGTGTACGCCTTCTCGGCGTTGCCCGGGACCTTCTCCGGCGGGAAGTCGAAGAACGAGGTCAGGGCGGTGCTTGTGTACTCGGGATAGCCGGAGACCTCACCGCTCTTCAGGGCCTGGAGGGCGATCACCTCCGAACCGAGGTTGAGGTCCTTCTTGACCTTGTAGCCGGCGGCCTCGAGGGCCTGGGCATAGATCTCGCCGAGGATGAACTGCTCGGTGAAGTTCTTCGAGCCGATCGTCAGCTGGACCTTGCCGTTGGCGGGGTTCGACTTGATCTGGGCGGAAGTGCCGGCGTCGCCGCCGCCACCGCCGCTGGTCTCGCCGTCGTCGTCGTCGCCGCAGGCGGCGAGTCCGATGGTGAGGACAACCGCGACCAGGGCCGCGAGAAGGGCGCGAGCACGCGCACTTGAACTCATTGGTGATTCCTCCTGTCTGGGGGGATGACTGGACATCATGTCTGCTGGTCAGGTCGTTTGCTCGAGGCGGAGGCCGGGGGAGGTGAGGCGCCGCTGCAGGGCGGCGAGGCTGAGCTCCAGCGTGACCGCGAGCAAAGCCACGAGGATCGCCCCGGCGAGCACGCCGGAGTCGCCGTAGACGTTGCGGGAGAGGATGAAGTCGCCGAGGGTCAGAACCCCCGCCAGCGGCGCGATCGTCGCCGTCGCGACGATGTTGATCGTCGCCGTTCGAACTCCGGCCATGATCGTCGGGATCGCCAGGGGCAGCTCCACCCGGCGGATCACCTCGGTGTCGCTCATCCCCATGCCCCGAGCCGCCTCGACCGCGGAGCGGTCCGCCTCACGGACGCCGACGAAGGTGTTGGTGAGGATCGGGGGAATGCCGAGAACGGCCAGAGCGATGGTCACAGTGAGCAGGCCGACGTCGAGGACCGCGGCCAGCAGCGCGATCAGCGCCAGCTCGGGGATCGCCCGCCCTGCGTTCCCGAGAGCGACGGCGCCGATCTCCCCGCGGCCCCGGTGCCCGAGCCAGAGCCCGGCCGGAAGCGCGACCGCAAGCGAAACGGAGAGGGCCAGGAAGGTGACCTTGAGGTGCTCGAGCGTCAGCTCGAGCACCTGCGAGAGGCCGCCGACGTCGGTACCGCCGCCGCGCGATTCGCGCGGCTCGAAGATGAACTCGATCGCGTTCCCGAACGAGTTGATGAAGCCGGGGCCGATGTGGGGAAGGAGCTCGGTCATGCCTGCGCCGCCCGGCGCCAGGGCGAGGCCAGGCGCTCCGCGACCAGCAGCATCACGTCGAAGGCGATCGCCATCAGCATCGCGAGGCCGCCGGCGATGATGATGTTGGTCTTGTAGGTGAGGTCGGCGTAGATCTCGGTGCCGAGGCCGCCGCCGCCGGCGAAGACCGCCAATGTCGCCAGGGCGACCGTGCTGACCGTGGCGATCCGCAGCCCGGCAACGATCACCGGCATCGCCAGCGGCAGCTCGACCTTCCAGAGCAGCTGCCGCCCGGTCAGCCCCATGCCCCGGGCGGCATCGATCACGCTGCCCGGCACCCCGGCGAAGCCGACGACGATGTTGCGGTAGATGATCTGCAGCGTGAAGGCGGTGAGCGCGATGATCGCGGTGTCCGAGCCGCGCCCGGTGATCGGCAGCAGGAGGAAGAAGAAGGCGATCGAGGGCACGGTGTAGAGCACGCCTGTGGCGCCGATCAGCGGAGGCTCGAGCCAACGGTGGCGGCGCGAGAGCAGGGCCAGGCCGAAGGCGATCACGAAGCCGATCGCCACCGAGGCCAGCACCAGGCCGAGCTGCTGGATCGCCGGCTGGACATAGCGGTCGAGGTTGTCGGCCGCCCAGTCGAAGCAGAAGAGCGGGTTGCGCTCGGGACAGGTCTCGCCGGTCCGCTCCTTGAAGAACGACTGGTCGACCTGGGCGAACGGCAGCGCGGCGATGAGGCCGCCGGGGTCAATCATGGGGCCGCTCCGTAGCCGGATGGTCGTCGGTGCGCGCCTGCGGCGAGTGCAGGAACTCCGAGATGATCTCGACGGAGAGGACCCCCGCGATGCGCCCGCTGGGATCGGTCACGGGCGCGTACTGGCTCTCGCCCTGGAGCAGGTCGGCGAGCGCGTCGCGCATCACGTCGTCGACGTCGAGAACGGGGCTGGCATCGGTGTCGGGCCTCTCCGGAACGGTGTCCCTGGTCAGGTCACGCTCGCTGAGCCAGCCGAGCGGGCGCCGCTCGGAGTCGACCAGCAGCGGGTAGGGCACCTCCGCCTCGGAGAGCTTGGCCCGCACCTCGGCGGTCGCCTGGCCGACGAATGCGAGCGGCGCCTCCCAGAGGTTGATGTCGCGCACCCGCATCAGGGCGAGGCGCTTGAGGGCGCGGTCGGCGCCGACGAAGTCCTCGACGAACTCGTCCGCGGGCGCCATCAGCAGCTCGGCGGGCGTCGCGTACTGCGCGAGCCTGCCCCCCTCGCGCATGACGGCGATCCGGTCGCCCATCTTGATCGCCTCGTCGATGTCGTGGGTGACGAAGAGGACGGTCTTGCGGATCTCCGCCTGCAGGCGGAGGAACTCGTTCTGGAGCCGCTCGCGGTTGATCGGGTCGATCGCGCCGAAGGGCTCGTCCATCAGCATCACCAGCGGGTCGGCGGCGAGCGCCCGGGCGACGCCGACGCGCTGCTGCTGGCCGCCGGAGAGCTGTCCGGGGTAGCGGGACCCGAGCCCGGGGTCGAGTCCGATCAGCGCCAGCAGCTCCTCGACGCGGCCTTCGATCCGCTTTCGGTCCCAGCCCAGAAGGTCGGGGACCGTGGCGATGTTCTGCGCGACCGTGCGGTGCGGGAAGAGGCCGATCTGCTGGATCACGTAGCCGATCTCGCGCCGCAGGCGGGCCGGGTCGCGGTCGCGCACCGACGAGTCGCCGACGAGGATGTCACCCTCGGTGATCTCGACGGTGCGGTTGACCATCCGCATCGCGGTCGTCTTGCCGCAGCCCGAGGGGCCCACGAGGACGCAGATCTCGCCGGCCGGCACCTCCAGCGAGAGCCCCTCGACGGCCGCCCGCTCGGAGCCGGCATAGCGCTTCGTGACGTCCTCGTAGCGGACAGACGACGCTCCGCCATGCTCGTCTGCGCTCTGAATGGTGGCCTCGCCCTGCGGCACTCGTGCCGATCCTATAGCGGCCCCGCGGCAAGGTCGGTTGCAGGCGCCACCGTAACCGCACCGCGCTGAACCGCATCTGCCACCCTGCTACCCGGTTCTTGCGGGTGTTGGGGGAGGGCGTTCATGCCCAAGCTCATGCCTGCGTGCACATGACCCTGGCTCAACCGGAAACCGAGAAGTCGGCAGTCCGCCGTTCGCCGGCAGCCCACCTGGGGGTGGCGCTGGCTGTCGCCTGCGCCTGCCTGCTGGGCGCCGCCACCGCCGGCGCCGACCTGCAGGAGCGCCTCGACGCCACGCAGGCGAAGATCGGCGAGGCCGAGCAGAAGCACGACGTCCTCACCAGCGACATCGCCAGCCTCGGCGACGAGATCAGCCAGCTCGAGGGCGCCGTCGCGGTGCTCCGCAACCGCGAGGCGGCGGTCGAGGCCGAGCTCGCCGTCAAGCAGGCCGAGCTCGACCGTGCGATCGCCGAGCTGGGCGAGGCCAAGGGCCGCCTCGAGGTACTGCGCGGCCGCCTCAAGCGCTCGCTGGTCGAGCTGCGCGAGCGCCTCGTCGCGATCTACAAGACCGGTACTCCCGATGTCGTCTCGGTGATTCTCTCCTCGGCGAACTTCGACGATCTGGTCGAGCGCACCGAGTACCTGCAGGCGATCCAGACCCAGGACGAGGCCGTCGTCGGCCGCGTACGGGATCTCCGCGACGAGACCAAGTCCCTGGTCGGCCGGCTCAAGGCCGCCAAGGAGACGATCGAGGCGGCCCGCGACGAGATCGCCGCCAAGGAGCGCGAGCTGGCCCGCACCCGCGGCGCGCTCGAGTCCCAGGAGGCGGAGCTGGTCGCCGCCCGCGCCGAGCGTCAGTCGGCCCTCGACAGCGTCTCGGGCCACATCGACGAGCTCGAGGGGATCGAGGCGGACATCCAGGAGAAGATCCAGGCCCAGATCGTCGAGGCCCAGACCGGCTACGAGCCGCTGCCGGCGGGTCCGACCCCGGCCCCGAGCGCCGCCGGGATGATCTGGCCCGTGGACGGCATCCTCACCTCCGGCTTCGGCTACCGCTGGGGTCGCATGCACGAGGGCATCGACATCGCCGTCCCCGAGGGCACCCCGATCCGCGCTGCGGCCTCGGGCACCGTGATCCTGGCCGCCTACTCGCGGCGGCTACGGCAACTACACCTGCATCGACCACGGCGGCGGCCTCTCCACCTGTTACGGGCATCAATCGGCATTCGCCGTCTCGAGCGGGTCGAGCGTCAGCCAGGGTGACACGATCGGCTACTCAGGCAACACCGGCTCGAGCACCGGCCCGCACCTCCACTTCGAGGTCAGGATCAACGGCGCCGCCGTGGATCCGCTGGGCTACCTGTAGGTCTTTGATGGATTGACCCCGCTATAGGGCGGAAAATGCATCAACGAACGGAATCGCTCCGTTCCGCCGCTCCTACTTGCCAGGTTTGATGACCAGCCGCCGGGTCTCACCGGGCTCGAGCGTCACCGTCACCGGTTCGATCCCGCCCGTGAACCGCAGCGTGCTGCGGCCGTCGCCGCGCAGCTTCGCAACCACGGGCTTTGTCGGGTCGAGACCCATGCGCGCGGTGCGGAAGAGGACGGAGCGGACGTTGGTGAGCTCGGCGCGGAAGGCGTTGCGCTCCGAGGCATGCGCGCCCGCCTCGTAGTGCTGGCCGGTGACGGTTGCCGGCGAGGCGCCGCCCCCGCCCGGGGGCACCACGGTGGGAGTCTCTTCGACCAGCGCCGGCGCTCGCCTGCCGAGGGCGAAAGTCGTTGCGTCCACCATGCCGAAGTCGGTCTGCGCCTCGGCCCGGCGGGGAACGATGCGATCCACCCAGTAGGCGCCGTCGAAGCGGAGGCCGGCGCGGGGGATGTCGTTCGACGGGAAGCGCTTGTAGCGGACCCGGACCGGGCTCAGGTCGCGGCGGCGGTTGCCGAGGAAGTCGCGGGTGTGGGCCCACTGGTCGGCGATCAGGAGGAACGAGAAGTGGTCGTCTCCCGGATGCCTGTAGAAGCGGTAGGGGCTGCCGAGCTCGTCGAAGCGCTCGACCTGGTGCTCGACGCCGGCGATCGGGACCAGCTCGTCGAGGGCGCCGTCGTTGATCTCGTAGGGGAGGTTGAGCCCGTTCTCGATCATCCTCCGCGTCATCCCGCGCTCGGTCCAGGACGGGTCGTCGTTGAGGATCGGGCCGGGGTAGGGCCAGATCGAGTAGGCCGGCGGCCCGACGTAGGGCGCGGCGCGGGTGAAAGCGTCGGGCATCAGCAGGCCGAGGCGGTAGGTCAGGTAGCCGCCCATCGAGTAGCCGGTGAGGGCGGTGCGCTCGCGGTCGGCGCCGTAATGGCGGCGGACGTCGCGCCAGGCCTCGAACACGTCGACGAGCCCGTCGTCGAGGTACCAGGTGTCGGTGCCGCGGGCCAGCGGCGTGATCACCAGCGAGCCGCGCTCGTCGCCGAGCTGGGGGAGATGGCGCTGGGAGGTAGCCACGTACTGGTTGTGGTTTACGTCGAGCGAGTGTCCGTCGATCAGCAGCGGGGTCCTGCGGCCCGGCCGGTATCCCTGGGGGATCCAGAGCCCGTAGGGCTGGAAGCGCCCCCTGAACATCGCCTCGGGGGTCCCGCCGGGCTGGCCCTGCTTCAGCCTGATGCCCTCGCCGTAGGAGAAGCGAGAGCGGAAGATCCGGTTGTAAAACCCCGGCGCCGGGTGGAACCCCCGGCTGGCGCCCCTCCGCAGCAGGCCCGGGCGCAGACGCTCGGAGAATGAGGCCAGGTCGCCGGAGGCGAGCGCCGCCGACTGGCGCTGGTCGCCCCAGTGGCTCAGGAGGCCGTAGGTCTCGGCCCCCTGAAACCCGAGGTCGAAGGCCGCGGTCGCGCCCGTCGCCTGCTCCGCGAACGAGCCTCCGGCTCCGGCGAGGCCGCTGGCGACCCAGATCCGCGCCCTGCGGCCGAGCCGGCCGAGGAGGCTCCGCGGAACGTCGACCTCGAAGGCGTTGAGCCTGGTATTGACCGCACGCCGGACCCTCTCCGGGGGGCGGCCCCCGCTCACCCGCGCCCCCTTTCCGGAGACCGTGATGAACCGGTCCGCGCCGGGAGTTGTCAGCCCCGCGCCGGCCGGCCAGACCCCCGCGCCGGTGCTTGCCCGCCCGTCGGTATCGATTGCGATCACGGCGATCGCGGCGCCCCGCGCCTTCATCGTCTGCAGGGCGACCAGCGCATGGAGCGCCTTGGCGTCGAGGGCGAGCCTCAGCTCCCGCAGGTCGGCGGCGTTGTTGCCGTAGCGGGCCTCGTTCGGGGGATAGCGGTAGTCGCCCGAGGTCCGGGCCAGCTGGGCCCGGAAGGCGGTCTCGTCAGCCGAGCCGTTGAGGTCGGCGCCGTAGTCGTCGTAGAGATAGTCGGTGTGGATCAGCTCTCCGCGTGAGACCTGCGTCCTGCCGGCGAGCATTGTCGGCGTCCCGGTCCAGTCGCCGAGCCTGCCGTCGGCCCGGTGCGGGTGCGCCGCCGCCCCGGCCTGCCCTGCGGGAAGGACCAGCAGCGCGCAGGCCGCCGCGGCAATGCATCTGGCGCTCGATCCCATCCCGCGCAATCATCCCGGACCGGCGGCGCCGGCACGTCGCTCAGCCCGAGGTCAGGCGTGCGGCCCGCTCGCGAGCCTGGGCCAGCACCTCGCCCAGGCCCTCGACCTCGCCGCCGCGCATCAGCACCTGGCCCGCAACCACTGTCGTGTCGACCGACCCCCCCGAGGCGGCGAAGACCAGATCCGATGTGAGGTCGCCGATCTCGAGCTCCGGCAGTCCGGCGCGCAGCAGCAGGAAGTCGGCCGGCTGCCCGGCGGCAAGCGGGCTGGCGCCGAGCGCCGGCGCCTGCGCGCCCGTCGCCACCGCCCAGGCCTCGGCCGCCGGGGCGGCGGTCGGGTCGCCGGCGGCGTGCTTCTGGATCAGCGCGAACACCTTCGCGTCGGCGAACAGGTCGAGCGAGTTGTTGGAGCCGGCCCCGTCCGTGCCGAGGCCCACAGCCACGCCGGCGGCGCGCGCCGCCGGATAGGGAAACACGCCGCCGACCGCGAGCTTCATGTTGGCGACCGGGTTGGTGACGACGGTCGCACCGCGCTCGGCGATCAGCTCGAGCTCGGCGCGGTCGAGCCAGACTCCGTGCGCGAGCAGCGTGCGGGAGCCGAGCAGGCCGAGCCGGTCGAGGTGGAACGCCGGGCGCACGCCGTGCGCCTCGAGGCAGTCCGCGACCTCCTGCTCGGTCTCGGAGAGGTGGATCTGGACCGGCGTCTCCCGCTCGGCCGAGACCTCGGCGATCCACCGCAGCGACTCCTCGCTGACGGTGTAGATGGCGTGCGGCGCGAGCGCGGGGGCCGTCAGCGTCCCGCCGTTCTCGCCCACCCGCCCGATTCCCTCCTCGGCGGCCCGCCGGAGGGCCTGGCGATCGCCGTCGGCGTCGATCAGCGCCGCCCCGACCGTCGCTCGCAGCCCCGCGTCGGCCGCCGCCCGCGCGGTCTCGCCGGGGTGCCAGTACATGTCCCAGAAGCGCCCGGTCCCGGTGCGGATCATCTCTGCGCAGGCCAGGCGGGTCCCCCAGTAGACGTCCGCGGGCTCGAGCCGCGCCTCGGCGGGCCAGATCAGCTCGCGCAGCCAGCGCATCAGCGGCAGGTCGTCGCCGTACCCCCGGAAGAGCGTCATCGCCGCATGGGTGTGGCCGTTGACGAGCGGGGGGGTCAGGTGGGCTCCGCCCGCGTCGATCAGCTCGTCGCCGGGCTCCGCGGCGACCTCCGCTCCGATCGCGGCGATCAGCCCGTCCTCGCAGCGCAGGGCAACCGGCTCGCGGTCGAGGAGGGCGCCCGTCACCGTGAGCCCCCCGCTCACGCCAGCTCCTCGACAGCGGCTCCGATGGCGGCGAGCAGGGCAGGCCGGTTGGCGGCGACGGCGCCCGACATCTCCCCGACGTCGAGGCGGCGGCCGGCGCCGTCAAGGCCGTTGGCGAGGTTGGCGACCGTGCAGACCGCGGCATAGCGGATGCCGAGCTCGCCGGCGACGATGCATTCCGAGGCGACGGTCATCCCGATCACATCGGCATGGGCGGCGATCATGCGGATCTCGGCCGGCGTCTCCAGCCGCGGGCCGACCGCCTGCCAGTAGACGCCGCCGTCGGTGAGCGGGTCCGGCCAGGCGGAGATCACCGCGCCGCGCCACCGCCGGTCGAACTCCGTGATCGCGTGCCCGGGCTCTCCCTCGTGCGACGTCAGGCCGAGGTGCAGGGCGATGAAGTCGTCCGGGCAGAGAAGCGAGCCGGCGGCGAGCTCGCGGCGCAGGCCGCCGACGGAGCTGACCGCGAGCACCCGGTCGCAGCCCAGGGTGGCGAGCGCCTCGAAGTTGGCGACGTGGTCGATCAGGTGGGGAGGGGTGTAGCCGTCGAGGCCGTGCCGCTGGAGCACGAGATGGGTGCCGGCGTCGATGAGGGCTACCGGAGCCGACCGGGTCTCGACCTCGATCCGCTCGCCGGATGGGTCGAATCCTCGGGTCGCGGTGCCCGTGGCAAGCGCCAGTCTGCCCATTCGCGCATCATTTCAGCGATGAGCGACCGAGCGGCCGACGTGATCCGCGCCTCCTACGGCTCCCTCAACCAGGGGGACCTGGAGGGCGCCCTCGCGGCCCTCCACCGCGATGCGGTCTGGAGGGAGAGCGCCGAGCTGCCCGGCGGCGACCGGTTCGAGGGCCGCGACCAGATCGAGGCCTTCCTCACCTCCTTCCTCGAGCAATGGCAGGTGTTCCACCAGCAGGTCGAGTCCACCGTGTCCTCCGGCGACAGGGTCTGCGTCCTCATCCACCTGACGGCGGTCGGGCGCGGCAGCGGGGCCAAGGTCGACGCCCGCTACGCCCACGTCTGGACGATCAGGGACGGCCTCGGCGCCGCGGTCGACGCCTACTACGACGCCGAGCTGGCGCTCGCCGAGGTCGGCGCCTGAGCCGAGAGGGCCCTGGCGCCCGCGATCCCGGCCACGGCGACCGCGGCGAAGAAGGCGGCGAACGCGACCCTCGCCGGCCTGCTCGTGAAATCGGGCCCGTGGAGCAAGGCGGCGAGGACCTCGAGCGCGCCGAGCGCCGCGAACGCAAGCGGGGCGCCGAGCGGAGCTCGCCGGCCCCCGATCGCGACCGCCAGCGCCATCCCGACCAGGAATGACCCGATCGCCCGCGCGGTCAGCGGCGTCAGCAGCCAGGGCCAGAGGCCGTCGAAGGTGCCCGGGAGGATGAACAGCGCCACGCCGTACGCCCCGAGGACGAGCGCCTCGGCGCCGAGCAGCGCCCGCAGGGGCGCGGGCAGCGGCGGCGAATCGGCCCGCTTCCCCCGGTTACGGCGGTGGAGCGCGACCGTGAGCAGGATCAGCAGAGGGGCGACGAGGGCGTAGGCCGTGATCCAGAAGTAACCGAAGAGGTCGTGATGAAAGCGGTCCAGGTGGATCAGGGTCGCGACCAGCAGGCCCGAGGCGGCGACCGCCTCGGGGACCGCCGCCACCTTCAGCGCCGCCCAGCCGGCCCGCCGCGACGTGGCCCAGAAGAGGATCGCCGCGGCCCAGTAGACGGCGCCGAGGAATGCGGCCGTCATCGGCGGATCGATCGTCCAGGAGAACCATTCCTCGGTCTCCTCGGCGCCGACGAAGAGGAGCCCGCCGGCGATCACGGCAAGGACCGCCGAGGCCCGGAGCACGATCCGCCAGACCCGGTCGAGATCCCCCATCGGCCTAGGCGGACCTTCGCGCCTTGAACTCGGAGGCGGCGTCGGCGTGGTCGACGATCGGCTCCGGGTAGTCGATGGTGCTCCGCTCGAGCGGGCCGATCCTCCACGGCCGGTGCGCGGCGCGCCCGTCGATGCCGGCGAGCTCGGGCACGTAGCGGCGGACGTAGTCGCCGTCGGGGTCGAACCTCTCCGCCTGGCGGAGAGGGTTGAAGACCCGGTTCGGGCGGGTGTCGTTGCCGGTGCCGGCCACCCACTGCCAGTTGCCGGCGTTGTTGGCGACCTCGCCGTCGGCCAGCAGGTCCCAGAAGTGCCTGGCCCCCTCGCGCCAGTCGAGGTAGAGGTCCTTGGTCAGGAAGGAGGCTGCGATCAGCCGCGCCCGGTTGTGCATGTAGCCCTCGCGGGCGAGCTGCCGCATGCCGGCGTCGACGATCGGATACCCGGTGCGCCCCTCCTTCCAGGCCTCGAGGGCCCGCCGCGACCGCGACCAGCGGTCGGCGCGGTGGCGGTAGTCGCGCCGCGGCAGCTGCGGGAACGCCGCCAGCACCTGATGGTGGAAGTCGCGCCAGCAGAGCTGGCGGACGAAGGGGGCGCCGCCGCGGCGGTCGCCCGCCTCGGCGGCGAGCTCGAGCGGGGAGAGGCAGCCGAAGCGCAGGTAGGCGGAGAGGTGCGAGGTGGCGTCTGCGGGCAGGTCGTCGTGGCGGTCCTCGTAGTCGCCGAGCCGGTCGCTTAGAAAGGCCCGCATCCGCCTGCGCCCCTCGGTCTCCCCACCCGCGGCCAGGTCCGGCGAGGGCCGTTTGCCGCCCAGCAGCGAGTCAGCCGAGGGGATCCGCCCCGGCTCGAGGTCGCCGGGAGCGAGCAGACTGCGGGGGGCACCCAGCCTCGGTCGCAGGTTCGCCGCCCTCCAGGCGCGGTGGTAGGGAGTGAAGACCCTGAAGTGATCGCCGTCGGCGGGCGCCAGCTCCCCGGGCGGTACGACGGTCACGCCGGGGTGGGTCGTCAGCTCGATCCGCTCCTCGGCGCAGGCCGCCGCAAGCCGCCGCTCGCGCCGCCTCGCGTAGGCGCTCCAGTCGGCGCTGGCGTGTATGGCAACGGCACCGGCCGACCTTGCGACGGCCACGGCCTCGCGCACCGGATCCCCGCGGCGGACGAATAGCCGCGCTCCCCGGCGCTTCAGCGACTGGTCGAGGTCGCGCAGCGAGTCGAGCAGGAACGAGATCCGGTTCGGGGCCGCGAACCGCGACCCGAGGATCGCATCGTCGAGGACGAAGAGGGGGATGACGCGCTCCGCCTCGGCGGCCGCGGCGAGGGCGGGGTGGTCGTGGAGGCGGAGGTCGCGGTTGAGCAGGAGGACGGCGGCGTCCACCCGGGCAATCTACCCGGGGGCCACCACCGGGAACCGGTTGCGGCGATTGCGGCGGGGCAGGCGCCGGCGGCGTCCGCCGCACCCGGCGCCCCGCCTCATCCGCAGCATCTCGACAAGCGCCGCCGTCGGCCTGAACGGGTCCGCGATCGCAGGCCCGCCCGCGAGCGGGAGGGCGGCGAGCACATTCCCGTCGACCTCGGCGACGAGCATCCGGCCGGCGGCGAGCCGGCGGCCCTCGAGCTGGGCGAGGCGGTCGAGGGCGACCGCATCGCTCTCCTCGGCGAAGCGGATCACGAGCTCTTCCTGCGAAGCGGTGGCTGTGGTGTGTTGTGGGTTCATGGTCATAGAACGGGGTTGGGGTTGGGAGCGTGAGATCAGCTTCCCACCCTCGGGCTATTAGCGCAATTCGGATCTCTGGGTGAGGGCATTAGGTGAGCTAATGCCGCTTATCCAGGCACGGCAGGTGAACCGCCCGTGCCATGGCGTCCGTGTGAAATAGTCACCGCGGTGGAGGGAGCCGAGATAGCGGTTAGCCGCGATTACTCGCCCCGCGAGCGCATTCTCGACTGGGCAAATCGCCGTCCCGCATTGGCCGCCGCCGCGGTTCTGGGCCTGATCGTCCTCGTCCTGATCGCTTCGAAGGGCCTCCACGACGTCGCCCAGACGGGTATCAACGGCCTCTCCCTCGGCTCGATCTATGCGCTCGGGGCGGTCGGGTTGACCCTGGTCTACGGGATCCTCAAGCTGGTCAACTTCGCCCACGGCGACTTTCTCACCTTCGGCGCCTACATCGCCTTCCTCTTCAACGTCACCTTCTCGGTGCCGCTGCCGCTGGCCCTGCTGGTGGCGATCGCCGCGACCGCCATGCTCGCGGTCGCCATCGAGGTCGTCATGTGGCGGCCGATGCGCGGCAAGGGCGCCGGCCTGTTCCAGCTGATGCTGATGTCGATCGGCCTGGCCTTCCTGATCAGATCGATGATCCAGTTCATCTGGGGGGGCCAGGTCAAGGAATTGGACGTCGACTCGACGAGCACGGTCTCCCTCCTCGACCTTCGGGTCGGCGAGACCGAGTTGATCGTGATCATCGTCGGCTTCCTGGTGCTGGCCGCCGTTGGGCTCATGCTGCGCCTCTCGTCGCTCGGCAAGCAGATGCGGGCGGTCTCCGACGACCTCGACCTGGCGGAGACCGCGGGGATCGACACGCGCCGGGTGATCCTCCTCACCTGGGTCTTCGCCGGAGCGCTCGCCGGCTTGGCCGGCGTCCTCGCGGGGGCGACCCAGACCGTCGAGCCGAACCTCGGCTTCGAGCTGCTGCTGGCGATCTTCGCCGCGGTGATCCTCGGTGGGATCGGTGACGCATTCGGCGCCCTTGCGGCCGGGATCGTCCTCGGTCTCGTGATCGAATTGTCGACGCTGGTCTTCGATCCTCAGTGGAAGCTGGTCGTCGGGTTCGTCGTCCTGATCCTCGCCCTGGTCATCCGCCCGCAGGGCATCTTCGGAAGGGCAAAGGCGATCTGATGCTGCCCTTCGCCGTCGAGTTCTCGGCCTTCACCGACGTCGGCTTCTGGATCGGCGTCGGTGTCTTTGCCGGCACCTACGTCCTCCTCGCCCTCGGCCTCCAGCTCAACGTCGGCTACACCGGCATCAGCAACTTCGGCCAGGCGGGCTTCATGGCGGTCGGCGCCTACACGATGGGCGTTCTCACCGTCCAGTCGGGGTTCTCGTTCTGGATCTCGCTGCCGCTCTCGATCCTCGCAGCGATGCTGTTCGGCGTGCTCGTCGGCCTGCCCTCGCTGCGGCTGCGCGAGGATTACTTCGCGATCACGACGCTGGCGGCGGCGGAGGTCGTGAGGATCAGCGCCAGGAACCTCAAGGACGTCACCAACGGCAGCGAGGGACTGTCCTGCTCGGACACGGGCTTCCGCTGCTTCGACGACTCCTGGCGCAACGTTTCGGAGGGCATCGAGGGTTTCCTGCAGGACCTCGGCTGGTCCGATCCCGAGACCCTCTTCCCGCTGCTGGTGGTGGTCTGGGGATTCGTGATCGTGCTGACGATCCTGTTGAAGCGGACGACGAACACCCCCTGGGGCCGGGTCCTGAGGGCAATCCGCGAGGACGAGGACGCCGCCCGTGCGCTCGGCAAGAACCCGCTCGCCTACAAGCTCCAGTCGCTGGCGATCGCGGCCGGGATCGCCGCGATCGCAGGCTGGTTCCTCGCCTTCAACATCGCCTCGATCGCGCCGACCGAGTTCCTGCCGATCTTCACCTTCTACGCATACGCGATCCTGATCCTGGGCGGACTCGCGAGCTACTGGGGTCTGATCGCCGGCTCGGCGGTCCTCTGGACCCTGCTCGAGGCGACCCGCTTCATCGAGCTCCCGATCGACGCCGACCAGGAGGCCGCGCTCCGCTACGCGATCGTCGGCCTGGTGATCATCCTGCTGATGGCGTTCCGGCCGCAGGGCATGTTCGGCAAACGGGAGGAGATGGTCCTCGGTGAGTGACCGAATTCCGCCCGGTTCCCCTGCTTCCGCTCCGGAGCAAGGATCAGCAACGGATGCTCCTCCGCTCTCGCGATCGGAGCCGGGCGGGGGGAGGAGAGACGGGACAACGGACGGCCGATCCTGGAGGCGGAGGGGGTGATGAAGCGCTTCGGCGGCATCCATGCCGTCGACGGCGCGACGATGGACGTGCGGGAGGGGTCGATCACGGCGCTGATCGGGCCGAACGGCGCCGGCAAGACCACCCTCTTCAATGTGCTCACGGGTTTCTACAAGGCCGATCGGGGGTCGATCCGCTTCGAGGGGGATCAGATCGCCGGCCGGTCTCCGCACGCGATCGCCCGCAGCGGGATGGTCCGCACGTTCCAGATCACCAAGGCGCTCTCACGGATGCCGGTGATCGACAACATGATGCTCGCGGCCCAGGGCCATCCCGGCGAGAAGCTGCGCAACCTGGTGCTACACCCGGCGGCCTGGCGGCAACGGGAGCGCGAGGTGCGCGAAGAGGCGATGGAGCTGCTCGCGGTGTTCAACCTCGACGAGAAGGCCGATGACTACGCGGGGACGCTCTCGGGCGGCCAGCGCAAGCTGCTCGAGCTCGCTCGCTCGCTGATGACCAAGCCGCGCCTGCTGATGCTTGACGAGCCGATGGCCGGCATCAACCCGACGCTCGGCCGGCGGCTGCTCGACCACATGCAGCGGCTGCGCAGCGAGGAGGGGGTCACGTTCCTCTTCATCGAGCACGACATGGACGTCGTCATGGGCCGCTCCGACCGCGTGATCGTAATGGCCGAGGGGCGGGTGATCGCGGACGGCAAGCCCGAGGAGGTGCGCGCCGACCAACAGGTCATCGACGCCTACCTGGGCGGAGCGGCATGAGCGAGAACGGCCAGCCGATCCTCTACACGGAGGAGGTCGTCGCCGGCTACGTTCCGGGCGTCGACATCCTCACGGGGGTCTCGATCAAGGTCGGGGAGGGCGAGATCGCCACGATCGTCGGACCCAACGGAGCCGGCAAGTCCACCCTGATCAAGGCGATCTTCGGCCTCCTACGCCCCCACGGCGGATTGATCCAGCTCCGTGGTGAGGACATCACCGGGCTGGCGCCCCACTCGATCACCCGCCGGGGCATGTCCTATGTCCCCCAGCTCGACAACGTGTTCAAGAGCCTCACGGTTGAGGAGAACCTCGAGATGGGCGCGCTCGACGGTCGCGGCTCCGGCGACCGGATCGCCCGGATGTACGAGCTGTTTCCCCGGCTCGGAGAGCGCCGCGGCCAGGCGGCGGGGACGATGAGCGGGGGCGAAAGGCAGATGGTGGCGATGGCACGCGCGCTGATGCCCGATCCGCAGGTGCTCCTGCTCGACGAGCCCTCCGCGGGCCTTGCGCCCGCCTTCGTCGACGCCATCTTCGAGAAGATCGAGGAGATCAACGGGCATGGAGTGACGATCGTGATGGTCGAGCAGAATGCGCGACGCGCGCTCGCGATGTCCCACCGCGGCTACGTGCTCGACCTCGGCAAGAACCGGTTCGAGGGCCCGGGGCGCGATCTGCTTCACGATCCGAAGGTCGCCGATCTCTACCTCGGCGGGGGCGACCGGCTCTCCGAAGAGGCAGAGGCCGACTCCTCGGACCGCGAATAGAAACGGCCGGGGCTCTCGCCCCGGCCGTTTCGACCAGCGGTGGTTGGCGAGCCTGGGCGTCTAGCCCTGGCCGCCCAGCGACGCCGCTTCGATCTGACCGGTGCTCTCGAACGCGCCACCCTTGACGATCAACTCGTCATAGGTGCCGACGCTCGGGTCACCGTTGTCGTCGAAGTCGAGCTCGCCGGACGCACCGACGTAGTCGATGTCCTCGCCGTTCTCGAGCGCCTTGACCGCACCCGAGAGATCGGTCCACGCGTACTTCTTGCCGCCGGGACCGCTGACGTCCTGCAGCTCGGCGGCGATGTCGGCTCCGTTGGTCGAGCCGGCCGCGACCGCTCCCAGGTAGCACAGCATCACCGAGTCGAACGTCTGGGCGTCGAACGTCTGACGCCCGACGTCCTTCGGCGCGGCTGCGGTGAAGGCCTTGTCGAAGTCCTTCGACGCAGTCCCCTCCTCAGGCGTGCCCGGTGCGGTCCCGCGGACTCCCGCCATCAGGTCGGCGTTCTCGGCGACGAGCGTGTCGTCGGCGAGTCCGTCGGTGATGAACGTCTTGGTGGAGTCCCACTTGCCGGTCCGCTCGAGCGCCGGGCCGACCTTCACGAACGTCTCTGGGAAGTCGATGATCGCGAACGCATCGGGGTTCCCGGAGACGATCTGCTGCGCCTCGGAGTTGTACGAGGGCTGGGTCGGGTCGTAGAGCACCGACTCGCCGACCGTGCCGCCCTTCTCCTCCCAGGCCTTCGTGAAGAACTCCACGAACCCGGTTCCATAGGCGTCGTCCCGAGCGCCGATGTTCACCGTCTTGCCCTTGACACCGTCCAGCACCTCGTCCATCAGGTTGGCGAGCGCCGGGCCCTGAAGGTTGTCGGTCGGGCTCGTCCTGTAGACGGTCCCGTTGTCGTCCAGGTTGGTGATGTCATAGGCGGTCGACGACGGCGAGATCAGCGGGATCTCCTCGGGGATCGTCACCGAGCGTGCCGTCGGGATCGTGTCCGTCGAGGCCCACGCACCGGAGATGCAGTTCACGTCCTTGGCGATCAACTCGCGGGCGGCCTGAACGGCACCCTGCGGGGTGGTCTCGTTGTCGGCCGTCTCGAGCTTGACCTGTCCGCCGGCCTTCTTGATCTCCGAGATCGCCAGATTGGCCGCCTTTTCACCAGGGGGGCCGTAGTCCGCGAGGTCGCCGGTCAGGGGGAGTGAGGCGCCGATGACGACCTCTCCCACTGCTCCGCCGCCCCCGCCGCCGCCGCCGCCATCGCCGCCGTCGTCGTCGTCGCCGCAGGCGACTAGACCACCGGTCAGCACGATGGATGACACAGCCAAAGCAACTGCCAGGCTAGGTCGCTTCACGTGTGATTCCTCCTTCCGTCCAGCCCTCGGGCTGAACGGGTATCGATCCTTTCGGGGCCGGATATGGCCGGCTCCTCCTCCGTTCACCCCGAACATCTACTCCCGGGGCACCCGGAAATCAACCGCAATTCGCGCTTCAATGTCGGGCGGTCGGGGTCGGGGGTCGCGGGGCGCCGCGGCCGCAGGCGTCGCGGTATTAGCGTCGCTCAAGGGACCACTCGGGGATATCATCAACGCTAATGCTCGATGTGAAGCGCCTGCGCATCCTTCGCGAGGTGGCGGAACACGGCTCCTTCTCGGCTGCCGCCGACTCGCTGCACCTGACCCAGTCCGCGGTCAGCCAGCAGATCGCGGCGCTCGAGCGCGAGACCGGGACGATGCTCGTCGACCGCAACCGCGGCAACCTCCGCCTCACCGACCCCGGGGAGGCGCTGGTCTGCCACACCGAGGCGGTGATGGCGCGGCTCGAGGAGGCCGAGCGCGAGCTTCACGAGATCGCCGGGCTGCGCGGTGGCCGGGTGCGGATGGCGAGCTTCCCGACCGCGGGGGCGACGCTCGTGATCAGGGCGGTCGCCAGTTTCCGCAAGCGCTACCCCGAGGTCGACCTGACCCTCTCCGAGGCGGAGCCCGAGGAATCGATCCCCGGGTTGCGAGCGGGCGACCAGGACCTGATCCTCGTCTACGACTACGAATCGCTGCCGCTCCCCGAAGAGCGCGACCTCGAGCGCGTCCTCCTGCTCGAGGAGCGCATGCAGCTGGCGCTGCCGAGGAACCACCCGCTCGCCGGCGACGAGACGGTGCCGCTTGCCGACCTGGCCGAGGACACCTGGGTGATCGGGACCGAGACGGGCGCCGGGTCCTGCCGCGGAAACGTCTTCATGGCGTGCCGCGCCGCCGGCTTCGAGCCCACCGTCGGCTTCGAGTCCGACGATTACCAGGTCCACATGTCGCTGGTCGCCGCCGGGATGGGGATCAGCCTCGTCCCCGAGCTTCTCCTGACCGGCCGCCACCCCGGGATCTCGATCGTCGACATCGACCCCGACGCCCCGGTCCGGCGGGTCTGGGCGCTGATCCGTCCCGAGGAGAGCCGCTCTCCCGCGACCGGGGCGATGCTCGAGATCCTCAGCCGCGAGAGCGAACGGTTCGCGAGGGCTCGCTGAGATGCCCGGCTCGAGCGGGCGCGAGGAAAGCGAGAAGGAGCGTCTCGACCGCAACCTGAGCGAACTGCTTCAGGAACTGCGGGTCGCGCTTCCCGGCGTGCAGGTGCTCTTCGCCTTCCTGCTCACCGTCCCGTTCCAGCAGGGGTTCGAGACGGTGTCGCCCTTCCAGGAGCGCGTCTACTTCGTGACGCTGCTTCTGACCGCGATCTCGGCCGCGCTCCTGATCGCACCCTCCGCCTATCACCGGATGATCTTTCGCACCCAGCAGAAGCAGCACCTGATCTTCACGGCCAACAAGCTGGCGATCGCGGGGCTCACCTTCCTGGCGCTGGCGATGACGGGGGCGGTCCTGCTCGTCACCGACGTGATCTTCGGCTCCACCGCCACCTGGATCACCGCCGGCGCGGCCCTGACGGTTTATGCGCTGCTCTGGTACGCGTTGCCCCTGCGACGGCGATTGAAGGGCAGCGAGTAGCAGGCGCCGCCGCTCAGGCCCGGGCGCGGGCCAGGCGGTCGCCGCGCAGCCCCTCGAGCTCGAGCGAGAGGACCGGGAGGAAGGGGAGGGACGGCTCGAACCGTTCGAGCATCTCCAGGTCCGCCTCCCAGGACCCGATACGCGCGTCGAGCGAGTTGCCCAGCCGCTCCGCGACCTCCTCTCCCAGCTCCGCGTAGCCTGCGCGGGCCTCGCGGACGCCGCAGATCTTGTCCGCCGCATAGATGGCGGCGACGTCCCGCCCGGCGGCCGCGACCCGATCGCGGTGCTCGGCCTTGCGCTCCTCCCACGGCTCGATCTCGTCGCGGTCGGTCATCGCCCCGACCATCTGGCCGACGCGGTCGCCGAAGCCGGCGCGGACGTCGTCGAGCTCGACGTCGGTGTGCTCGACGACGTCGTGGAGGAGCGCCGCCGCGATCACCTCGTCGTCGAATCCCACCTCGGCGAGCAGGGCCGCCACCTCGCCGACGTGGTCGACGTAGGGGATCGAGGTGGCCTTCCGCTGCTGTCCGGCGTGCTTGTCCTCGGCCAGCCGCTGCGACTCGCGCACGAGCGCCGACGGGTGCTCTTCGCCGCCCTGCGCGGGGCCAACCATCTCATTCCTCCCGGGAGCGGACCAGACCCGAGGTGACCGTTCCGCCGCTCGGGTCGCGGTCCGGGTGGTCGCGCTCGACGAACCTGCGCACGCCCTCGGTGATCTCGGGAGTCTCGAGCAGCTTGTTGAAGCACTGGGCCTCGATCCGCAGGCCCTCGTCGAGCGGCCTGCCGTAGCCGCGCACGGCCGCCTCCTTGTCGGTGCGGATCGCGGGTTGCGGCAGCTCGGCGATCTGGGCCGCGACCTCCATGGCCCGCTCGACACACGTACCGCTCGGCGTGACCTCATTGACCAGGCCGATCCGCTCGGCCTCGGCCGCGCCGATCACGCGCCCGGTGATGATCAGCTCCATCGCCCTCCCCATGCCGACGATCCGCGGCAGGCGCTGCGTGCCGCCGTCGCCGAGGCCGACGTTCCAGCGCCGGCAGGTGACGCCGAAGCTGGCGTGCTCGTCGGCGATCCGGATGTCGGCAAAGCACGCCCACTCGAGTCCGCCCGCGTAGGCGACGCCGTTCACGGCGGCGATGATCGGCTTGTAGATCCCGGTCCAGCGCGATGGACCGATGATCCCGTCGCGCTCGCCGCGGGCGTGCGCCTCGGCCTCGCCGGGGGTCCACTCGATCAGCGGCTCCTCTCCGGGGAGCGAGCCCGGGGCGAACCCCGCCATCGCGGCCTTGAGGTCCGCGCCCGCGCAGAAGGCATCGGGGCCGGCGCCGGTGAGCACGGCGACGTAGGCGTCGTCGTCGTCGCGGAACCGCCCCCACGCGTCCACCAGTTCGCGCGAGGTCACCGGGCCGATCGCGTTCATCCGCTGGGGCCGTTCGATCGTCAGCAGGCGAACCCGCCCGTGCTCGGCGTATGAGATCTCGCTGTGGCTCACGCCGAGGGGCTGGGCGCCGCGACGCCCACCGGGAGGTCGTACTCGGCCCGTTCCGCCGCGATCTCGATCTTGTTCGGGTCTCCGCCCATCGCCAGCCACCGGTCGCGCGCCTCGCGATCGAGGGAGTCGAGGAAGTCGTCGGAGTGCAGCGGGTCGTGGTGGAAGAGGAGAGTGCGCTCCGCCCCGACCCGGTGGGCGAAGGCGAGCGAGTGCGAGAGCGCCGAGTGGCCCCAGCCGACGTGGTCCTCGTACTCGTCGTCGGCGTACTGGCCATCGTGGATCAGGATCGACGCGTCGCGGGCCAGATCGAAGCCGGAGATCCACTCCTCGTCGAGGGTCGCGAGGTCAGCGCCGAGCGCGGGCTCGTGGTCGGGGATGTAGGTGACGGAGGCGTCACCATCGGTGATCCGGTAGCCGAGCGTCGGTCCGCGGTGGGTGACCGAGGCCGAGCGCACCGTCGCCGGGCCGATCTCCCACTCGCTCTCCGGGCAGTGGCGGAACGAGACGTCGCAGGGGAGCTCCCGGACCTCGACCGGCGAGAGCGGGGCGGAGATGTAGCGGGCGATCCGATCGCGCAGCGAGGCTTCCGGCGAGGCCGGGCCCCAGATCACGATCTCGGTCTCGGAGTTGAAGGCGGGGGCGAAGAAGACGAGGCCCTGGATGTGGTCCAGGTGCAGGTGGGTGAGGAGGATGTGCAGCCGCGCCGGCTTCTCGGCCAGCGCCAGGCCGAGGCTGCGGATGCCGGTGCCGGCGTCGAGGGCGATCATCGTCCCGTCCGAGAGCGTGACCTGGACGCAGGAGGTGTTGCCGCCGTAGCGGATCGTCTCGGGGCCGGGGGAGGGCACCGAGCCGCGGGTTCCCCAGAGCTTCAGCCGCATGCTCAGGTCCGGTCCGCGGGTTCGCCCGCGACCACCTCGTGCTCCCCGGTCGCCGCCTGGTCGGTGGGCCAGAAGACCGCGATCGCGCCGCGCGATCCGTGCGCGGTCAGGATCGGGAACGCCGAGACCTCGATCTCGTGCTGCGTGCCCTCGGCGGAGCGGATCGAGAAGACGCTGTGCGCGGGGCGCCCCTGGCGGACCGAAAGGACCAGCGGCAGCTCGTCGTAGGGAATCGGCGAGCCGTCGGCGTCGAAGGGCCCGAACATCGTGCCCCACTCCTCCGCGCCGACCTTGCCCACTTCCTCGAAGCGCTTGCCGAGGAGTGCACCCGCCGCTTCGTTGTAGAAGACCAGAGTGCCGCCCTGGTCGACGAGGAAGGCCGGCGTCGAGAGCGACGACATCAGGTTGCGGGCGAGGATCAGCTCGATCGGCTTCTGGGTCACGCCCAACACCTTATCCGGCCCTCTCGCGCCTCTCGACACCGCTCACCACGGCCACGATCCGCCCTCGCGTCGCAGCGATGTGTGATTTTCCTCACACCCCCGCCGGGTGCGGCGGCGCTACTCGGCGTTGAGGACGATCGGCGCGCAGGGCGTCCCGGCGCTGCCGTCGGCGGTGTCGGGCACGGGATCTCCGGCAGCGTCGTTGAGCTCGATCCTGAGCGTCGACGTGCGGGCGGTGACCTGCGCATAGGAGTCCGTCGCCAGGGAGGCGCAGTCCATCCCCATCCCGGACGGGGGCTCAGGCTTGAAGAAGGCGGCTCGGATCGCGCCGGCCGAGGCCTCGGAGCCGGTCGCGTCGTTGATCTCGATCGAGTAGTTGGCGGTCGCCACCGGTCCCGTCACCACGTCCAGGATGCCGCTGTCGACGGGGCCGCCCGACTCGAGCGTCTTCAGGCGGGCGTCGTTGACGAGGCTCGCGTGCACGTCGGCGGTCAGGAAGACGACGTTCTTGACGTTCGCCTGGAGGAACTTGAGCACCTTCTGGCGATCCGCCTCGAAGCCCTCCCAGCGGTCGTAGGGGAGGGCGTAGTACTGCTGGATCGGCAGCTCGTTGAAGATCACCTTCCAGGTGGCGGTCGAGTTGCGAATCGCCCTCTTGAAGCGGTTGAGCTGGCGGGCTCCGAGCAGCGTGCGGTCGGGGTCGTTGATCCGGTCGAGGCACTGTTGCGACACCGGTTGGGCGAGCGACGGGATCAGGAAGGAGAACAGGGTCCGGGTCGAGGACGGCGCGGTCGGGGCGAGATCGGGCTCGCCGGTCTCGGGGTTGTCGCAGTTCCCCTGGTAGTCGGCGTTCCTGCTGCGGAAGGAGCGCTCGTCGAGGAAGAACACCTCGAGGTTCTTGCCCCAGCGGAAGCTCCTGTAGATCCCGTTCTGCTTCGAGTAGGTGACCGGGTTGTAGTCGCGGAAGGCGCGGACGCCGCGGGCGTAGAGCTTGCGGCCGTTGATGTTGAAGTCGCCGACGCCGAGCGGGAACTCGTTCTCGTTCGGCGAGAAGTCGTTGATGAACTCGTGGTCGTCCCAGTGGGCGTAATAGGCGGCCGAGCCGCGGACCCTCGTCCATGGGCGCTGGCCCAGGTTGATCCTGTACTTGCCCCATTTCTTGGCGACGGTGGTCGCGACGTTCGACCGCCCGTACCCGGGCACCTCGGTGTCGGAGTAGATGGTGTCGCCGAGCAGCACGTTGAAGTCGTTGCGTTCGCTGAGGACCCGGCTCCAGACCTTGAACCCGCCCCAGAAGGGCTTGCTCTCTCCCTTTTCGGGGAGCGCATCCTGGTCGCCGCTCATCGCGAAGGTGATGGTCCGTGCCTGGCCGGGGCGGGGCGGAGTGGTGAACCTGCCGACGTCGGAGCGCCGTCCGCCCGCGCCGCAGAAGCGGTAGCGGTACTTCGCGCCCGGCCGCAGGCCGCCCACCCGACGCTGGACCGTCAGGTCGTTCTCCGGGGTTGCCTGCAGGTGGAAGCCGCGCCGGCAGGCGGCCGGCAGCTTCGCCTTGCCGCGCGCGATCTGCAGCACGACCGGCCCTCGCTTGGTCGCCCTCGCCCAGAGGATCGCGGAGTCGGTGTCGACGTCGCCCGCGGCGACCCCGTACTTGAACCCCTTCGCCGCCGACGCGCTCGATGGCACCGCCGTCGCGCCGACCGCCAGCAAGGCAAGGACGAGCGCGATTCGTTTCCTCGGGGCAGCCACCGACGCCCATTCAAACAGGTTCTCTCTAAGCTCGCCCGGTGGCCGAGTGGACCCGCACCTACCGCTTCGCGATGGCGGTCATGCGGCCGGTCGCGGCCTGGGGTCGAATCGAGGTCGAGGGGGTCGAGGCGCTGCCCGAGGAGGGGCCGGTCCTGCTCGCCGGCAACCACGACAGCTACTACGACCCGGTGATGATCGGCTTCGCCGCTCGCCGCCGCCGCCAGGTCCACGCGCTTGCCAAGGCCGAGCTCTGGAAGGTCCCGGTGCTTTCCAAGGTGCTCGACGGGATGGGCCAGATCCCGATCGACCGGGGGGCCGGCGACGCCCACGCGCTCGACCAGGCGATCGAGGCGCTCCGCGCCGGCGCCTGCATCGGCGTCTTCCCCGAGGGGACGCGTTCGCGGGGCAAGGAGCTTCGCGCCCGCAGCGGCATCGGGCGCCTCGCGCTGGCGGTCCCCGAGGCAAAGCTGGTCCTGGCCGCGATCTCGGGGTCCACCCACTTCGTCGGCCGCTTCCCGCGGCGCCCATCCGTGCGCGTCCGCTTCTTCGAGCCGGAGGGTGGGCAGGCCGACCCGGGCGAGTCCCCCGGCGAGCTCTCCGCTCGCCTGCTGGGGGAGGTCAGGGCCGAGGTGCCCGTGGCCGCGCTGGGCCGCGCGGGCCGGCGGCCCTAGCATCGGCCGGCATGCGCCGGCTGCTCCTGCTCGCCTCGACCATCGTCTTCGTCGACGTCGCCTTCTACGCGGCGATCACGCCGCTGCTTCCCTCCTACGTCGACGACCTCGGCCTCAGCAAGACGGAGGCAGGGGTGCTGTCGGCCTCATACGCTGCGGGAACGCTGGTCGCCTCGCTCCCCGCGGGACTGGTGGCGGCCCGGGTGGGGGCTCGTCCCGCGGTCCTCGGCGGGCTCACGCTGCTCGGGCTCGCCAGCCTCGCCTTCGGCCTCGCCGAGACCTCCTTCCTTCTCGACGCGGCCCGCTTCGCCCAGGGGGTTGGGGGCGCCCTCACCTGGTCCGGGGCCCTCACCTGGCTGATCGTCTCGGCGCCCGAGGGCCGGCGCGGCGAGCTGATCGGCACCGCGCTCGGGGCGGCCGTCGCCGGCGCCCTGCTCGGGCCGGCTCTCGGCGGCCTCGCGGGGGAGATCGGGACCGAGCCGGTCTTCGGCTCCGTGCTCGTGCTCGCGGTGGTGCTTGCCGGTCTCGCCCTGCGGCTGCCACCGCCGCCGGTCGAGGTGGACCGCGAGCCCCTCACCGCCGTGCTGCGGATTGCCGGCAGCGGACCGGTCGCGCGCGGCGCTGCGCTCGTCGGGCTTCCCTCGCTGCTCTTCGGCGCGGTCGCCGTGATCGTGCCGTTGCGGATCGACGAGCTGGGCGGCGGGGCCGGCGTGGTCGCTGCGGGATTCGCCGCCGGGGCGGCGATCGAGGCCGTGCTCGCGCCGATCGTCGGCCGCGCCTCGGACAGGAAGGGCCGCCGGGCTCCGCTCGTCCTCGGGCTCGCCGTCTCCGGCGCCGGGGTGGCGTTCGTCCCCGCCGCCGAGGCGGTCGCGGTGATCCTCGCGGCGCTGATCGTGATCTGCGTCGGCGCGGCCCTCTGCTTCGCGCCCGCGATGGCGACGCTCTCCGACGCCGCGGAGAGCAGCGGCCTGCACCAGGGCTACGCGGCGGGGCTCGTCAACATGGCCTGGGCCTCCGGGCAGGTCGCCGGGGGCATCGGCGGCGGCGGGCTCGCGGAGGCTTTCGGGGACGCGGTTCCCTGCCTCCTGCTGACGGCCACGCTGCTGACCGCGGCGTTCGTCCTGCGCCCCCGCGCCGGACAGGCGCCGGGACCGGCCTCAGCGGCGGAGGCGGATTGAATCCCGGATCGGAGAAGAAGGTCTCCCCGGTGCCGGCACGAGGCCGGCACCGGGGAGCGGCAGTCTCAGGGAGGCCCGAAGCGCCCGGCGGGGCGTGCGCTCAGGAGAGCTTCCCGATCTTGAAGATCTTCGTGCCGCAGTCGGGGCAGGTGCCCTGGATCGCCGGGCGGCCATTCTTCATGGTCACCTGCTGGGGATCCTGAATCTCGACCTTCTTGCGCTCCTTGACGCAATAACCCTCGGCCATTGAACCGGCCTCCTTTCGCTGCCCTGTGAGGCAACATCTCGCGGCTGCCCGCGAGGTCGGATTGCGGCGAATGTAACGCGTGCGGAGGACGCCTGCGCACGAACATCGTGCGAATCCGCACGAAAGCCGGGCGAGCGGCCCGGGCGGCGCCTGTCTGCTCAGGGCGGCGGCGGCTCGCTGATCGCGTCGGCACGCTTGGCGCTGCCGGCGTCAGGCGCGCCCTCCGCGGCCCCCGTCGCCCCGCCGCCGGAGCCACCGGAAGCACCACCGGAGGCGCCCCCTCCGCTTCCCTGCGGGGCAGTCGACCCGCCCGATTCCCCCGAGCCGCCCGGCTCGGCGCCCGCTTCGCCTGCTTCGAGCGCGGCGACCCGCGCCTCGGCGGCGGCTGCCGTGGACTTGGCGTCGACGGCGACGTTGGAGACGGCGTCGACGCTCTCGCGCAGCGCCTCGACCTCGGAGCGAAGGCGCTCCACCTCCCTCTGCTGCGCCGCGGGCGAGGCGGAGGAGTCGTCCCCCGAGTCGAGCGCGACGAAGAGTGCTGCCGCGGCCGTGCCGATCGCGATCGCCGCGAGCACGAGGAGGACCCGCGTCCTCACGGCCAGCTTCGCGTCGAGCTCCGCGAGCCAGGCGCGCAGCGGGTCGAGCGGGTCGGCCGCCTGCACCACCGGCGCCGGTTGCGGAGCGGGGCCGGACGGCGGCCGTGGGGTGTCGGAGCCGGGCGGCGGCGGAGGGGGGGGCGGACGTTCGACCATCAGGCGCCAAGGTATCGCCCCAGGCGGTTATCGAGGCGCCTCCGCTGCCCCTCGGCTAACGTCCAGCCCCCGAATTCCAGACCCGGCTGGGGCAGAGTCCCCGCCGACGCCAAGGAGACCACCCGAATGCCCGAAGCAGTAATCGTCGACACCCTGCGCACACCGATCGGCCGCGCCTTCAAGGGTTCCCTCGCCCAGCTCCGACCCGAGGAGATGGGCGCATTTGTGGTGGACCAGATCCTCGAGCGCAACGAAGCGGTCGACCCGGCCTCGGTCGAAGAGGTGTTCTGCGGGGTCGGCATGCCGCAGGGCCTGCAGGCGTTCAACCTCGCCCGCATAATCGTCCTGCTGTCGGAGAAGCTCCCGGAGACCGTCAACGGGGTCACGGTCTCGCGCTACTGCTCGTCCAGCCTGGACGCGATCCGGCACGCCGGCAACGCGATCAAGGCGGGCGAGGGCGACATCTACGTCGCCGCCGGGGTCGAGTGGGTCTCGCGCTTCAACGAGCGCACCGAACCGGCCGGCGCCGCGGACCAGAACGAGAAGCTCCAGGGCAACAACGGTCAGCCCAACGCCTACATCGACATGGGCATGACGGCGGTCAACGTCGCCAAGCGCTACGAGGTGAGCCGGGCCGACATGGACAAGTACGCCCAGCGCTCCCAGGAGCTGGCCGTCAAGTCCCAGGAGGACGGCTTCTTCGACCGCGAGATCGTCCCGGTCACGCTCGAGGACGGCACCGAGGTCGCCAAGGACGACGGGCCCCGTCCCTCCTCGACGCTCGAGAAGCTGAGCGAGTTGCCGGAGGCATTCGGCGAGGGTGGCGTCACCGCCGGCAACTCCTGCCCCCTCAACGACGGCGCCGCCGCGGTGATCCTGATGTCGGACACGAAGGCGAAGGAGCTCGGGCTCCAGCCCCGCGCCCGGATCGTGACCGCCGCCACCTTCGGCAACGAACCGGAGTACATGGGCGTGGCGCCGATCGGGGCGATCAAGAAGGTGCTCGACCGCTCCGGGATGACAATCGACGACATCGACGCGGTGGAGCTCAACGAGGCCTTCGCCGCCCAGGTGATCCCGATCATGGACGAGTGCGGCATCCCGCTCGAGAAGCTCAACACCCACGGCGGCGCGATCGCGCTCGGCCATCCCTTCGGGATGACCGGCGCCCGCATCATGGGCACGCTCCTCAACGTGATGGAGACCGACGACCACCAGGTCGGCCTCGAGACGATGTGCGTCGCCGGCGGCCAGGGCAAGGCGATGATCGTCGAGCGCGTGTAGCGCGCTCGACGCCCCGGAGGCCAAGAGGCCGGGACCCGGTCTCGGCTGCTAGCCCCGACGTCCGACTAGGGCTGCCAGGGAGCGGAGGTGCGAAGCGGGCGCCGCGCGGCCGCCGGCCGCGGACGGCGGAACAGGTCTCGAAGGCGGCGCCGCCGGCGGCGCTCGCTGCGGCTCCGGCGCTGCCGCCCGACCTCCTGGTAGCGGAGGCCTCGCCGCACCAGCTCGCGCTCGCGCTCGGCGATGTTGACGGTGATCAGTGCGGGATGGGCGATCATGGCGGCCTCCTAACCGGTAAAGCCTGTTTGACGGTGTTGCAACACTACTATACCCTGTTTGGTGGTGTCAAACATGTCCCTGCCTTCCGAACTTCACACTGAGGAGTACGCCGCCCCCGGCGAGCTCGAGCTGGTTCGCATGTTCGTCAACACGGCCGACGTGGAGACCGGGCAGGAGGGCCTCGACAGCGTCGAGGCCCTGGGCGCCTGGATGGAGTCGCAAGGGCTCGACGCCGCCGGCGATCTCGACGAGGAGGACCTCGAAACCGCGATCGCCTTCCGCGAAGGCCTGCGCGGCATGCTGCTCGCCAACGGTGGCGCCGAGCTCAGCGCCGACGCGCTCGACGCGGTCCGCAGGGGCGCCGAATGGGGCACGCTGCAGATCGCGATCGACGCCGAGGGAAGGGCGTCCCAGCAGCCCTCCTGCAGCGGCAGCGGCGTCCTCTTCGCGCGCCTGCTGGCGATCATCGCCGCGGCCCAGGAGCGCGGCGAGTGGGCGCGGCTCAAGGTCTGCGCCGCGGACGACTGCCGCTGGGCCTTCTACGACCGCTCGCGCAACCGCTCGCGCTCCTGGTGCGCGATGAAGGTCTGCGGAAACCGCGCCAAGACCCGTACCTACCGCGCTCGCCGCTCTATGCTTGAGTCGTAAAGCAATCCGCTCCGCACGAATGACGGCGACGAACACGATCAGAGACGCTCCCCCCGGCTGGCTCGAGTTCCTCCGCGGCCACTCCGCGCTGACGCGGCGGCTCGACGCCCAGATGCGGGCCGCCCACGACCTCACGCTCCACGAGTACGAGGTCCTGCTGCAGCTCTTCCTCGCGCCGGAGGGTCGCCTGCGCCGGGTCGACCTCGCCAACCGCCTGCTGATCAGCCAGGGGGGCGTGACCCGCCTCCTCGCCGGCCTCGAGCGCCGCGGGCTGGTCTGCCGAGCGCCGTG
The DNA here is from genome assembly GCA_963720015.1 of uncultured Actinomycetes bacterium. Classification (GTDB taxonomy): domain Bacteria; phylum Actinomycetota; class Thermoleophilia; order Solirubrobacterales; family 70-9; genus DATFPK01. The sequence continues at coordinate 178,602 of CAVREA010000004.1, forward strand.
CAGCGAGGACGGGCGGGTCGTCTACGCGGAGCTCACCGAGTCCGGGAAGGAGCTTGCGGCTCGAGCCCGCGAGGACCATCTCGCCGAGGTCGACCGGCTCTTCTCGGACCGCTTCGACGCCGCCGAGCTCGAGCAGCTCGCGGCGCTGCTCAGCCGCCTCGACTCCGCCGCCTGATCCGGGCATCGGCGCGGCGCCGGGCCCGCGCCGGGATCAGCCTCCCGATCCTGCCGCGGTTACGCACGACCCACCTGTAGGCCCGTTCCGTGGCCCGCGGAAATCGCGCGAGGATCCCGGCAACCGGGCGGCCGCCCGGCAGCAGCCGCAACAGGGGCACGGCGGCGGCCCCGGCGGAGGCGCGGCGGCCGCCCGCAACCAGGTGCCAGGAGGCGAGCCGCTGCGGCCGGGGCAGGTCGGAGAGCAGCCGTTCCCCCTCGGCCGACTGGATCGCCACCGGGCGCAGACGGCGGGCGCGATCCCAGGCGAGGATCTTCGCCAGCGACCAGCGGCAGAAGCAGCACTCCTCGTCGTAGAGAAGGACCCGAGACTCGACTTGCTCCGCCATCACCGACCTGTGAGATGCATGTCGTGCGCCCGGAGCGGAACCTGCCGCCGCCCAGGCGGTCCTGCCACCGCGCGGCTCAGTCCTCGAACAGCGCGTAGCCGTAGGAGCCGCGCTTGAGCGCGAGCTTGGCGATCGCGGTCATCCGCTCGTCGTCGTTCGACTCGATCTGGTCGAGGGTGCCGCGCACCCGGTCGGCGGCCCGGGTGCAGAAGGTGTCGGCGATGTACAGCTCCTGCCCCGAGGGCTCGACGCCCTGGTCCTCGAGGATCGACGTCACCCGCGAGAGCAGCGCGACCTGGGCGAAGATGTCGCTGACCGCCGCCGACAGCCGCTTCTGGTGGAACTGGCGCTCGACGATCTCCTTGCGATGCTCCCGAAGCAGCTTCTCGGTGACCTCGCGCAGGCGCTTGACCTGGTCGGAGACCGCGTCGGCGTGCCGCTTCAGCTCCGGATGCGCCCGCTCGATCCGATCGGGCCGGACCTCGCGCCTGACGCGTCCGCTGACGTAGTCGACGACGACCCCGAGCGAGCCGATCGGATCGCCGAGGTCGAGCGAGCCGAGCTCTGACAGCTCCTCGCCCAAGGGCTTGATCCCGGTGAGCGCGATGAACGCCCGCATCACGTCGTTGGCTCCTTCGAAGATCGGGAAGATGCGGATGTCGCGAAGGATCTTCTCGTAGGGCTCGGTTCGCATGTAGCCCTCGCCGCCGCGGAGCTGCATCGAGCGGTTGGCTGCGTACCAGAGGAACTCGGTCCCGGAGACCTTGGCGATCGCCGACTCGAGCGAGTAGTCCGGGACGCCGCGGTCCACCATCCCGCAGGCGAGGTAGGTCATCGACTCGAGCCCGAACAGGTAGGAGACCATCCACGCGATCTTGTCCTGGACAAGCTCGAATTCGGCCAGGGGACGGCCGAACTGGCGCCGCTCCCTGGTGTGGGCGATGGTGAGGTCGAGCAGCTTCTTCGCGGCGCCCACCGATCCCGTGCCGAGGCTGAGGCGCCCGTTGTTGAGGACGTGCATCGCGATGCGGAAGCCCTCGCCCGGCTCGCCGAGCACGTTCTCCGCCGGGACGCGGACGTCGTTGAAGTAGAGCCGCCGCAGGTCGTTGGCGCGCAGGCCCATGGTGTCGTAGCGCTCGCCCACCTCGAAGCCCTTCATGCCCTTCTCGACGATCAGCGCGATGTGCCGGTCCTCGCCGCCGACCTCGGCGCGGGCGAAGGTGACGAAGACGTCGCCGGTGCCGCCGTTGCCGATGTAGCGCTTCTCGCCGTTCAGCACCCAGGAGCCGTCCGGCTGGCTGACCGCCCGCGACCGCAGGTTGTGCGCGTCGGACCCCGCCTCGGGTTCGGTCAGGGCGAATCCGGCGAGCCTGCGCCCGCTCGCCAGGTCGGGGAGGAACCGCTCCTTCTGCTCGTCGGAGCCGAAGAGGACGATCCCCTTCATCCCGATCGACTGGTGCACGCCCATCACCACCGAGAGCGTGCCGTCGATCTGGGCGAAGGTCTCGAAGACGCGGCAGTACCCGGTCTGCGAGAGCCCCTGGCCGCCGTACTCCTCGGGAACGTAGAGGCCGCAGAGCCCGGCTTCGCCGAGGTCGCGGACGGTCCTGTCCCCGATCCACCGCTTCTCCTCCCACTCGCGCACATCCCAGTCCTCGGCGAGGCCGCGGAGGGCGGAGTTGAGCGCCCGGATCCGATCCTGCTCGCTCGGGTCCGGCGATGGGAAGGGGAACACCATCTCCTCGTGGATCTCGCCGAGGAACAGCGACTTGGCGAACGACGACACCTCGGTGTCGGCCGCGGGGCGCTGCTCGGTGGTGGCCGCCTCCATCTTCACCCCGAGCCTATCCGTCCGGAGCGGTGGGGCTGCCGCCGCCCCCGGCGTGAGAATCTGCGTCGATGGATGCCGACGAGGCACGCCGTCTGCGCCGCGAGCAGCGTGCCCGGCGCTCGCGCCCCGCTCCGCGGCCGGGCGGGGGGTCCGCGGTCTATCGCCGCCGCCGGATCACGGCGATCCTCGCCCTGCTCGGCCTCGCCGCGGTCCTCGCCTTCGCGATCCGCGCCGACCGCACCGACTACCCCGACTTCACCTCGTCCGAGCTGCAGAGCTTCGAGCGGGCCGCCGACCCGATCCGCTTCACCGTGTCCGCCAGCGGCGACATCCTGGTCCACTCGCCGCTCTGGGCGAAGGCGCTCGAGAACGGCGGCGGGTCCACCTACGACTTCAGCCCGTTCTTCTCCGAGATCGCTCCCTGGGTCGCCGGGGCGGACCTCGCCCTCTGCCACCAGGAGACGCCGCTGGGACCGCCGCCTCCCGCGACCTTCCCGCTCTTCAACACGCCGGAGGAGCTGGCGACGTCGATCGAGGCGAGCGGCTGGGACGCCTGCGACACGGCTTCCAACCACTCCCTCGACCAGGGCGAAGACGGGATTGCCTCCACGGTCGCCGCCTTCGAGCGCGCAGGGGTCCGCCAGACCGGGTCGTTCACCAGCGCCCGCCGGCGCGACCGGCCGACGATCCTCGAGGTCGACGGGATCAGGCTCGGCTTCGTGGCCTACACCGACTACACCAATGGGATCCCGCTGCCCGAGCCCTGGGCCGTGAACGTCGCCGACGACGGCGCCGAGCGGGTGATCGCCGACGCGAAGCGGGCCCGTGAGGCGGGCGCCGAGGCGGTGATCGTGAACATGCACTGGGGAGACGAGAACTCGACCGAGCCCAACCAGAGCCAGCTCGAGCTCGCCGACCGCCTCACCCGCTCGCCGGCGGTCGACGTCGTCGTCGGGCAGGGACCCCATGTCGTTCAGCCCATCCGCCGGATCAACGGCAAGTTCGTCGTCTTCAGCGAGGGCAACCTGGTTTCCAACCAGTCGCCGGCGTACGCCCTTCCCGCCGAGACCCAGGACGGCCTGATCGCCCTGCTCCACTTCGTCGCCGACGGCGACGGGATCCGGGTCGACCGCCTCCGCTACCTGCCGATCTGGGTCCGCCTCGACGACTACGCCGTCCTCCCGGCCCGGCCATCCGCGGATTCCGCCTATTCGGACTCGCTCCGCGACTCCTACGAGAGGACGGTTGCGATCGCGGGCAGCGGACCCGGCTTCGCACCGCTGCCGCCGGACTGAGGCCGCCGTCACTCGATCGCGTCGAGCTCGTCGGCGATCAGGCCGGCGAGGGCGAGCGACGAGGTCGCCGCCGGGGAGGGCGCGTTGCGGACGTGGATCGCCCGCTCCGTCCGGTGCACGACGAAGTCGTCGACCAGCCGCCCGTCGCGTCCGAGCGCCTGCGCGCGGACGCCGGCCGGGCCGCGGCGGGTGTCGCGGGGCCGCAGGGCGGGGACGAGGCGGGCCGCGTCCTCGGCGAAGGCCCGTCTGCTGGCGCTGCGCCGCAGCTCCGCCAGGCCGCTGCGCCAGTGGCGGCGCGCAAGGCGCCAGGTCCCGGGCCAGGAGAGCGTCTCGCGCAGGTCCCGCGCCCGCACCCGCCCGGGACGGTAGGCGTCGCGAGCCGAGGCGATCAGGGCGCTGGGGCCGATCGTCACCGCGCCGTCGAGGCCGCGGGTGAGGTGGGCGCCGAGGAAGGGCAGCTCCGGGTCGGGAACCGGGTAGATGCTGCCGCGAACCAGCTCGGACGCCCCCGGGCGCAGCCGCAGGTAGCCGCCGCGGAAGGGGACGATGCGGGGGTCGGCGGGCGCTCCGGCGTCGATCGCGAGGCGGTCCGACCAGAGCCCGGCGCAGAAGATCGCCGCGGTCGCCGTCGTCGACCCGCCCGAATGGTTGATCCTGATGCGGCCGCCGGTCGTCCGCGAGCTCCCCACCCGGCAGCCGACGTGGACCGCGCCGCCGGCGGCGGCGATGTCGGCGGCGAAGGCGGCGGAGACCGAGACGAAGTCGACGATCGCGGTGGCGGGGGAGTGCAGGGCCCCGACCCCGATTGCGTGCGGCTCGACCTCGCCGATCTCGTCCGGCCCCAATCGGCGCAGGCCCGCGACTCCGTTGGCCCGGCCACGGCGTTCGATCTCGTCGAGCCGGGTGAGGTCGTCCTCGTCGGCGGCGACGATCAGCTTGCCGTTGCGCTCGAAGGGAAGGTTCCTCTCGGCGCAGTACTCGGCGAGAAGCGCCGCTCCCTGGACGCAGAGCCGCGCCTTGAGCGAGTCCGGGGAGTAGTAGATGCCGGCGTGGACCACACCGCTCGAGTGGCCTGTCTGATGGGTCGCGACCCGGTCCGCCCCCTCGAGCACGCAGAGGTCCAGGATCGGCCGGCGCCGCAGCAGCTCGCGGGCGGTGGCCAGGCCCAGGATGCCGCCGCCGACGACGACGAGGTCGCATTCGCTTGGCGGAGGGGCGTCGGAGATCGTCTTCATCCGTGGTTTTCTGCGCAGATTGCGGCAACGCTGCTTGCGGGCCGCCTGGTCCGGCGCTAGGTTGCGGTTGCGGTTCGGGAGAGATGGAAGCCGCCGAAGCCAGGCGAATTCCGATCTCGAAGGTGACCCAAACGCTTTCTTTCGCGCGAAGGCTACGCGCGGGGCAGCACCAAGGTCACCCCCGGGCCGCGTTTTCGTGGGCTCGGACCCCCAAACGTGAAGCGCGCAGACCTCAGCACCGTCACCTACGAGACCGAGGGCCCGCTGGCCCGGCTCACACTCGACCGCCCCGAGCGCGGCAACGGCATCACCGGCCGGATGCCCCGCGAGATCGCGGCCTGCGTGGAGAGCGCCAACCTCGATCCGGAGGTGCGGGTGATCGCCCTCGCGGGCAACGGCAGCGGCTTCTGCGGCGGCTACGACCTGGTCGCCTCGGCCGAGGGCTCGATGGAGGGAATCGAGGACGAAGAGGCGCCCCCGGGCTCTCCCCTCGACCCGGCCGTGATCGCCGCCAACCACGCGCCCGACTCGAACTGGGACCCGGTCACCGACTACCAGTTCATGTCGCGCAACGTGCGCGGCTTCATGAGCCTCTTCCACTCCGAGAAGCCCGTGGTCTGCAAGGTGCACGGTTATTGCGTCGCCGGAGGCACCGACATGGCCCTCTGCTCCGACCTGCTCGTCGTCGCCGAGGACGCCAAGATCGGCTACCCGCCGGCGCGGGTCTGGGGCTCGCCGACGACGGCGCTCTGGGCGCACAGGATCGGGGCGATGCGGGCCAAGCGCCTGCTCCTGACCGGCGACTCGCTGAGCGGCGCCGAAGCGGTCGAGTGGGGTCTGGCGACCGAGGCCTGGCCGGCCGCCGAGCTCGACGAGCGCTTCGAGGCGCTCCTTGCCCGGGTTGCCCGGCTGCCCCTCAACCAGCTGGTGATGATGAAGCTCCTCTGCAACCAGGTCGCCCTCGCGCAGGGCCTGCACGCCAGCCAGATGCTGGGCACCTTCTTCGACGGCATCGCCCGTCACACCAGGGAGGGGCACGCCTTCGTCGCGGCCGCCGCCGCGGGCGGCTTCAAGGCCGCCGTGCGCGAGCGGGACGAGCCGTTCGGCGACTTCGGGCCGGGGCCGACCGGCGTGATCCGGGACTAGAGAGCTAACGCTCCGAGCCCGACAGGAAGTCGTCCGCCAGAGCCTCGACCAGGCTCGGCAGAGAGCCGAGCGCGCGGGCGCGGGAGAGCTGCTGGGCGGCGCCCGTGTTCGCGCCGAGATCGGCGGCCCGCTCGAGCGGCTCAAGACATCCGAGCCGGCCGGCGTGGGGGCGGCAGGCGGCGAGCAGCTCATCGAGCAGCTCGGCCGCCGGCACCCGGCGCCCGAGCCCGGCCTCGATCAGCTCCGCGCTCATCCCGTCGCGAGCCGCGAGGAACCGGTTCTCGGCGAGCACCTCGGGCGGAACCGCGACCGCCTCCGGACCGTCGCCCTCGGCCTCGATGCTGACGATGCACTGGACCAGAGCCGCCAGCGCCCCGTTCTCCCAGAGCGCCGTCTGCGCGTCCATGACCCGCACCTCGACCGTGCCGAAGCGCGGCTGCGGCCGCACGTCCCACCAGAGAAAGGTCGGCTCGGGCACCGCGTCGCAGCGGATCAGGACGTCCACCGCCTCGACGTAGTCGGCGTAGTCGGCGAAGGCACGGGGGATGCCGACCCGGGGGAACGCCTGGAAGAGCGGCGTACGGGCGGAGGCGAGACCGGTGTCGCGCCCCTGCCAGAACGGTGAGTTGACCGAGAGCGCGAGCAGCAGCGGGATCTGCAGCCGCAGCCGGTTCGCGGCCCGGATCGCTGTCTCGGCGTCGGGGACCGCGACGTGGACGTGGAGGCCGAAGGTTGGCTCGCGGCGGGCCAGTTCGCGCATCGAGCCATAGACGAACTGGTAGCGCTCCCCGGCGGAGACGGCGATCTCCTGCCAGACCGCGAACGGGTGGGTGCCGGAGCCGGCGGCGCGCAGCGAGAGCGGGCGCAGCGCGCCGGCGAGCTCGCCGCGCAGCTCGGCGAGCTCGGCGATCGCCCCGTCGACGCTGTCGTGGACCCCCGTCTGGATCTCGAGTGCGGAGCCGTGGGTCTCGGCGGTGAAGCGGCCCTCGCGGGACTCCTGCAGCGCGGGCAGCACGCTGTCGATGCGGTGGGCCAGGTTCCAGCTCTCCTCGTCGAGCAGCATCACCTCCTCCTCGAGCCCGACCGTGTAGGGGTCCCGGCCCTCCGTCTCGGCCCACTCCGCCCAGGCCGGAGTGGAGAGGGCGGCCGCTTTCACGCCACCGCCCGCCCGCTGCCCTGCGCCCGCGAGCCCCCGTCGCGGCGGGAGGCGTCTATGAACTGCGCGAACAGCTTCGACTCCTCGGGCCGGTGGGCGAGCGTCTCGGCGTGCCACTGCACGCCGATCAGAAAGGGCCGGCTCGGGTCCTCGACCGCCTCGACCGCGCCATCGGCGGCCCAGGCGACCGCCCGCAGGCCGGCGCCGAGCGCTTCGATCGCCTGGTGGTGGAAGGAGTTGACGGCCAACTCGTCGTCGCCGACGACGAGGCGGATGCGGCTGCCGTCCTCGATCCGGATGTCGTGGGTGGGCTGGTCCCCGGGCTCGCTCTGGCGGTGGACGAGTGCGCCTTCGACCTCAGGCCAGTGCTGGACGAGGGTGCCGCCGCGGACCACGTTGAGCGCCTGCATGCCGCGGCAGATGGCCAGCAGCGGTATCTCGCGGGCGTCGGCGCGGCGGGCGATCGCCAGCTCGAAGCGGTCGAGTCCGGGCTCGATCGGGCCCAGCTCCGGGTGGGGCTTGGCGCCGTAGGTCTCGGGATCGAGGTCAGGGCCGCCGGAGAGGCAGAAGCCGTCGAAGCGATCGAGGATCGGTTCGATCGCCTCCTCCTCGAGCGGCGGCACCACGACGGGAAGGCCGCCCGCCGCCTCGATCGCCTTCAGGTAGGTCAGCCCGAGCGCCATCTCGAGGCGGGGCGGGTCCGACCGCGGAGTCGGTTCGATCGACTCCGCCCGGCGCACCTCGGAGGTCGTGACGCCGATCAGCGGGCGTCCGCGGCGGGACGCCAGCGACCGTCTCTTCATTTGCCGAGCACCCAAGTGTCCTTTCCACCCCCTCCCTGGGAGCTGTTGACGATCATCTCGCCGGGCGCCGCCCCGAACCGGGTCAGGCCGCCGGTCATCACCGTGGTCTCGACGCTGGATGAGATCACGAATGGCCGCAGGTCGACGTGGCGGGGCGCCAGAGCCGGACCGTCGACGGTCGGGTGGGTCGACAGCGGCACGAACTCCTGGGCGACGAACCACTCGGGATTGCGGGCGACGCGTTCGATCGCCTCGCGCCGCTCCCGCGCCGCGGCGACCGGGAGGATCGCGACCCCCTTTCCGCCCATCCCTTCGCGCGGCTTGACGACGAGGTCCTCGATTCGCGCCCGCGCCCGCGCAGCGTGCGGGCCGGCGAGGTCGTGGGCCGGCACCGAGGGCAGCACCGGTTCCTCGCCGAGGTAGTAGCGGATCATCTCCTCGACGTAGACGTGGGCGAGCTTGTCGTCCGCGATCCCCGTTCCGAAGGCGTTGACGCAGCGGAGCCGGCCTGCCTCGAGCGGGGGCAGGAGGACCGCGCCGAGCGCCGTCGGCATGCCGTCGGCTTCGGTCAGGCGCTCCTTGTCCGTGCGCCTGTAGAGGACGTCGATCGCGACGCGGCCCCGATCGCCCCGCCCGAACAGGCGGCCCCGCTCGCAGAAGAGCTGCGCTGGGGAGACCAGCGGCACCCCCATCGTCTGCGAGAGGTCCGACTGCTCGAACCAGGCGCTGTTCTGGGGACCGTCCGAGAGAACGGCGATCGCCGGGTCGCCGCCGCCGCCGGGAGCCGCGGCGCGGAGCGCCGCGAGCAGGGCCTCGGCGTACCCGTCGAGCGGCAGCGGGGGGACGTCCGGCTCGAGCTCGTTGAGCACGGCGTGCCTGGCCACGGCGGCGTAGCGGGCGCCGGACGGCATGCGGAGGTTGTCCTCGAGAACGGCAAATGAGCCGTCGGCTCCCCTGACGAGATCGAGCCCGGCCACACCGGCGGCCGGCACCGCCGGGTCGAGCAGGCCGCGGAGCCGCGGCTCGTATCCGGCCGAGGTCTCGAGCAGGCGGCGCGGGACGACTCCCGCATCGAAGATCGCCTGCTCGCCGTAGGCGTCGCCGATGAACCTGTTCAGCGCCCGCGCCCGCTGCGCGATCCCGCTCTCCAGCGGGCGCCATTCGGCTGCGGTGAGGATGCGCGGGACCGGATCGACCAGGAACTCGTCGTCCGGCCCGAACGAGGCGTTGAGGGCGGAGACCGACAGCCGAACCCTCTCGAAGAGGGCCGCGAGGTCGCCGGGCAGGGCGGCGAGCACGGAGGCGTAGTGGGGGCGCGGGGTCCCGTCTTCGGTGAGGGCCTCGTCGAAGAAGCCGGGCGCCGGGACGTACGGACCGGCTGCGGCGCTGGCTGCATCCTGCGTCATCGCCATGCCGGAGCAGTACCCGGTTGCCGGGATTCCAGGCGCGGGCCGGCGCTATTCGCCCCGTCTCGGCCCGGGGCCGCGCGAACGCCGCAACGGGAAGGGTGGCGGCTCCTCGGGGACCGGCACGTCCGAGGCGGAGGAGGTCCCGGCGGTGTCGAGGCGCTCGGTCGGCGGCTCGGTGTCGATCCGCTCGGTCGGCGGTTCCGCCTCGGCCCCGGCTTCCTCCTCCGGGCCTGGGCCGGTCTCGATCAGCTCGGTCGGCGGCTCGGCGTCGGCTGCGATGCGCTCGATCGCCGGATCCGCGGCGCTCTCCGGCTCTTCGGTCTCCCAGGGGGGCGCCGGACTCTCGCGCGACCGCTCGCGCTCGCCGCGCACGCCAGCCTCGCGGCGCCGGCGCCGCAGGGCTCTCAGCGCCGTCCTGCCGGCGGCGACCGCGGCGGCGCCCACCGCCGGCGTCCGGACCGGGGTCGCGCCGGCGCCCGGCTCGGGCTCGCCTTCCTCGAGACGCTCGATGAAGGGCAGGTGCCAGAGGACGCTGGCGAGCACCAGCCCGGCCGCCGCCGAGAGCAGCGCCAGGAACCACTGGCCTCCGGTCAGGACCGCCATCTCGAAGAAATCTCGGACCGGCGCCAGGGCGAGGCTTCCCGCGAAGATCGCGCCGAGCCCCACGACCAGGGCCAGCATGTAGCTCTGGATCGAGATGTGCTCGCGCCCCGGTCCGCGCTCGAGCAGCAGCACGAAACTCAGCCCGAGGAAGATCAGCGTCGTCGTCGCCGCGGTTCGTCCCTCCTCGAGCGTGCCGCCCGCCGCCGTGTCGACGAGGAAGAAGGAGAGGATCGATCCGGCGGCGATCGCCAGGCCGGCGGGCACGGCGAACGCCGCCAGCGCCCGCAGCAGGCGGCCGCGGTAGAGGGGGCCGTCGGACGGCGCAAGGGCGAGCACGAACGACGGGATCCCGATCGTCAGGAACGCCGCCAGGGTCAGGTGGCGCGGCAGGAACGGGAAGGCGAAGCCCGGCAGGGCGACGAGCACGATCAGCGCCGCCGCGTACACGCTCTTGGTCAGGTAGAGGCGTCCGAGCCGGTGGATGTTGCGGGCGATCCGGCGGCCCTCGGCGACGGCCTGGGGGAGGCGGGAGAACTGGTCGCGCATGAGGACGACGTCCGCGATGCCCTTTGTCACCTGGCTGCCCGACCCCATCGCGACCGCCATCCGTGCCCGCTTCAGGGCCGGCACGTCGTTGACTCCGTCGCCGATCATCGCCGTGTAGCGCCCGGCGTCCGAGAGCGCCGCCACCAGCGCCTTCTTCTGCTCGGGCTTGATCCGGCAGAAGATCGTGTTCTCGCGGGCGACCTCGGCCAGGGCCGTCTGCTCCGCGGGCAGCTCGGGCCCCTCGACGACCCCGGCGTCCGCGGGGACCCCGACCCCGTAGGCGACCGCCGTCACCGTCGCCCGCGCGTCGCCCGAGATCAGCTTCAGGTCGACATCCTGCTCGCGCATGAATGCGATCGTCTCCGCCGCGTCCGGCCGCAGATTCTCCTCGAGCACGATCAGTGCCCGGGGCTCGACCGGCGGCGGTCCTTCCACCGCCGGGTCGGAGGGGAGCCCCCCGCGCGTCTCGCCGAAGGCGACGACCCGCCGCCCGGCGGCCGTCTCCTCGCGCAGCGTCGCCGCCAGCGCCGGAGGCAGCTCGAGGGCGCCGGCGCCGGCGAGCACGTCGGGGGCGCCGAGCACGTAGCTCCCGCCGTCCAGGGTCAGCCCGCTCCACTTCCATTCCGAGGAGAAGGGGACCTCGCCGCGCGGCTGCTCGGGGCTCGCCGGGAAACGCTCGGCGATCGCCTCGAGCGTCTTGTTGCGAGAGCCGGCGCTGGCCGCGAAGCGCCCGAGGGCGCGCTCGGTCTCGCCGGGATGCGCCGGATCGGCGAGCTCGACGGCGCGCAGCTCGAGCTCGCCGTCGGTGAGGGTGCCGGTCTTGTCGACGCAGATCGTGTCGACCGCCGCCAGCGACTCGGTGGCGCTGATCTGCTGGACCAGCGTGTCGTGGCGGGCAAGGCGCACGGCGGCGACCGCGAAGGTCACGCTCATCAGCAGGACCAGGCCCTCCGGGATCAGGGTGACGAGGCCCGAGGTCGCGGTCTGCGCCGCCTCGGTCAGGTCGACGCTGCGCGACCGCAGCGAGATGATCAGCAGGATCGCCAGCGGGACCATCGCCCAGGTGCAGGCGACGATCACGCTGTTGACCTCCTCCTGCAGCGGCGAGTCGGGGTGGCGGAACGCCTTCGCCTCGCCGGCGACCCGCCCCGCGTATGACTTGTCGCGGACGGCGTCAACCTCGTAGGTGCCCGAGCCGGCGATCACGAACGAGGCGGAGAGGGCGCGGTCGCCGGGGTTCTTCGGGACCCCGTCCGCCTCGCCGGTCAGCACCGACTCGTCGACGGTCAGCCCGCGGCTCTGGATCACCTCGCCGTCGGCGACCAGCTGGTCGCCGGGCTCGATCCGGACCAGGTCGCCTGGCACGACCTCGTCGGCGAGCAGCTCGACCAGGCGGCCGTCCCTGACCACCTTGGCCCGCGGAGCGACCAGCACCGCCAGCCGGTCCAGCGTCTCCTTCGCCTTCAGCTCCTGCCGGATCCCGATGTAGGAGTTGAGTGCGGCGATGAAGCCGAAGATCGCGTCGGCCCAGAGTCCGAGGGAGAGGATGAGGATGAAGAAGAAGCCGATGATCGCGTTGAAGAGCGTGAAGACGTTCCCCGCGACGATGCTCGACACCGAGCGGCTCGAGTTGTCCGGCGGCGGGCCGAGCCGGGCCAGGCGGGCCGCGGCCTCGGCGCTCGACAACCCCCTCTCGGTCAAGACGTCGGTCACCGCTTCATAGATACAGGACAGGCCCGCGGTCCACGATTCAAATAGGCTGCCGCCATGGGTGAGCTGAAGCTCGGACTCAACCTCGGCTACTGGGGGATCGGCCCCGCAGGCGAGGAGGCGGTGGAGATCGTCCAGGCCGCCGAGCGCGCCGGCTTCGAGTCGGTCTGGGCGGCGGAGTCCTACGGCTCGGACGCCGTCAGCGTGCTCGCCTGGCTCACGCCGCAGACCGAGACGATCAAGCTCGGGGCCGCGATCATGCAGGTGCCCGCCAGGCCCCCGGCCGCTGCCGCGATGGCGGGGGCGTCCATCGACAAGCTCTCCGGCGGCCGCTTCATGTTCGGCTTCGGGCCCTCGGGTCCGCAGGTCTCCGAGGGCTGGTACGGAGTCCCCTACTCGAAGCCGTGGGGACGGACCCGCGAGTACATCGAGGTGGTGCGCGAGATCATCGCCCGCGAGGGCCCGGTCAACCACCAGGGCCGGCACTTCCAGCTGCCTCTCCCCGGGGGCGAGGGCAAGGCCCTGAAGCTCAACTTTCACCCCGAGCGCAACAGGATCCCGGTGTTCGTGGGCGCGATCGGCCGCAAGTCGGTGGAGATGGCGGCCGAGATCGCCGACGGCTGGATCCCGATCTTCTTCAGCGTCGAGGCCTTCGAGGACACCTGGGGTGAGCACATCGCCGCCGGGCTGGAGAAGGGCGGGCGGCAGCGCTCGGACCTCGAGGTCTCTCCCTCGCTCCAGGTCGCGATTGACGGCGACACCGAGACCGCCCGCAGCGTCGTCAAGGCGGGCCTTCTCCTCTACTTCGGCGGGATGGGCTCACGCAAGACCAATTTCTACGTCGACCTTGCCCATCGCTTCGGCTTCGGCGACGTCGCGGACGAGGTCCAGCGCCTCTACCAGGACGGCGACAGGGAGGCGGCCTACGGCGCGATCTCCGACGAGGTCGCCGACGCGACCTCGCTGATCGGCAGCGAGGACGAGGTGGCGGAGAAAATCGAGCGGTTTCGCGCCGCCGGCATCGACCGGCTGATCATCTCGCCGGTCCACGTTGACAAGGGCGAGCGCCTCCACACGATCGAGCGGCTGGCCGCCGTCACCGGCGTCAGCGCACCCGCTTGACCTGTTCATCTAGGCTCTCGCGCCGCGGATGAGGATCGGGGTTCCGAAAGAGAGCGCCGAGGGCGAGCGGCGGGTGGCGCTCGTCCCCGATGTGGTCACGTCGCTGCAGTCGAAGCTCAGCGACCGGATCGAGGTCGCCCTCGAGTCGGGGGCAGGCGAGCAGGCGGGGCACCCGGACGAGCAGTACACCGAGGCCGGAGCCGAGGTCGGCGGGGGGGACGCGGCCTGGGGCGCCGAGGTCGTCCTGCGGGTCGCGGTCCCGACGACGGACGAGATCGGACGGCTGCGCTCGGGCCAGGTCCTGATCGGCCACCTCGCGCCGCTCACCTCCGCGGAGACGAACCGCGCGCTCGCCGAGCGGGGGGTGACGGCCTTCGCGATGGAGGCGATCCCGCGGACGACCCGCGCCCAGGCGATGGACGCGCTCTCGTCACAGGCCAACCTGGCGGGCTATGCGGCAACGCTGCTCGCGGCGCGCGAGGCGGGCCGGCTCTTCCCGATGATGACGACCGCGGCGGGCACGGTCGCACCCGCGAAGGTGATGGTGCTCGGGGCCGGCGTCGCCGGCCTGCAGGCGATCGCGACGGCCAAGCGCCTGGGCGCGATCGTCACCGGATTCGACATCCGCCGCGCCGCCTGGGAGCAGATCGCCTCGCTCGGCGGCCGCCCGCTCGAGCTCGACTTCATCCCGGATGCCGAGGGCGAGGGCGGCTACGCCCGCCCGCTCACCGATGAGGAGAACGAGCAGGTCCGCGAGGCGCTCACCGAGGCCGCAGCGAAGCAGGACGTGATCATCACCACCGCCCAGATCCCGGGGCGGCAGGCTCCCGTGCTGATCACCGCCGAGGCGGTGAGGGGCATGAGCCCGGGATCGGTGATCGTCGACCTCGCCGCCGACTCCGGAGGCAACGCCGAGCTCTCGAGGCCGGGGGAGACCGTGGTCGAGGGCGGCGTCAAGGTGATCGGCCCCTCCAACCTCGTCAGCGACATGGCCGCCGACGCATCCCAGCTCTATGGCAAGAACCTCGAGAACCTGCTCGGCCTGATGGTCAGCGAGGCGGGCGAGCTCAACGTCGACTTCGAGGACGACATCCTCGATGCCGCCTGCATCGCCCACGGGGGCGAGCTGCGCGGAGAGAGGACCGCGAGATAGATGGACCTGATGACCGAGATCACGATCTTCGTGCTCGCCGCGTTCGTCGGCTTCGAGGTGATCTCGAAGGTGCCGACCACGCTGCACACGCCGCTGATGTCGCAGACCAACGCGATCCACGGGATCGTCGTCCTCGGCGGGCTGATCGTTGTCGGCTACGCCGACGACTCGCTGGAGAAGCTGATCGGCGTGATCGCGATCGCGTTCGGCACGATCAACGTGGTCGGCGGGTTCATGGTCACCGACCGCATGCTGGGCATGTTCGCCCGCAAGCCAAAGCCCCGCCCGGAGGACGGCGACTCGTGATCACCGCCGTTCTCGAGCCCGGTGGCGATCTCGCCACCGCGCTCTACATCCTCGCCTTCTCGATGTTCATCTTCGGCGTCCGCCGGGGCACGCACCCGACCACGGCGAAGCAGGGGAACCTGATCGCGGCCGCCGGCATGGCGATCGCGGTGACGACGACGCTGCTTCTCGACGGGATCGGCAACTGGGGCCTGATCGTCGCCGGGATCGCGATCGGCACCGCGGTCGGCGTGACCGCCTCGATCCGCGTCCAGATGACCGCGATGCCGCAGATGGTCGCGCTCTACAACGGCGTCGGCGGCGGCGCGGTGGCGCTGATCGCCTGGTCGGAGATCCGCCACGGGATCTCGCTCGGAGAGGAGATCCCGCTCGACGAGCTGATCCCGATCCTCTTCTCCGCGGTCGTCGGCTCGGTCTCCTTCTGGGGCTCGAACATCGCCTTCGCCAAGCTCCAGGACCTGATCCCGACGAGGCCGCTGGCGGTCCCGGGCCAGCAGGTGGTCAACGCCCTGTTGCTGATCGGGATCGTCGTCGCCTCCGTCCTGATCGC
This sequence comes from uncultured Actinomycetes bacterium, assembly GCA_963720015.1. GTDB lineage: Bacteria > Actinomycetota > Thermoleophilia > Solirubrobacterales > 70-9 > DATFPK01. The sequence goes on from CAVREA010000004.1 coordinate 194,030, forward strand.
GTCCAACAACGACGACCCCTCCGAGGAGCTGTTCATCCTCGTGCTGGTCGGCGCGGGACTGCTCGGCAACCTCGTGGTGCTGCCGATCGGCGGAGCCGACATGCCGGTGGTGATCTCGCTGCTCAACGCCTTCACGGGCCTCGCGGCGGCGGCGGCAGGATTCGCGCTCGACAACGTGGCGCTGATTGTCGCCGGCACGCTGGTCGGCTCCTCGGGAACGATCCTGACGATGGAGATGGCGACGGCGATGAACCGCTCGGTCGCCAACATCCTCTTCGCCGGCTTCGGCGGCGCGCCGGCCGCGGGTGCCGGCGGCCCCGGCGAGGAGCGGCCCCACACCTCGATCGGGCCCCAGGACGCGGCGATCAAGCTCGCCTACGCGGATTCGGTCGTGATCGTCCCGGGCTACGGACTCGCCGTCGCCCAGGCCCAGCATGCGATCAAGGAGCTCGCCGACGAGCTCGAGAAGCGCGGCGTCACCGTCAGCTACGCCATCCATCCCGTCGCCGGGCGCATGCCGGGCCACATGAACGTGCTCCTGGCCGAGGCCGACGTCCCCTACGAGCAGCTCCGGGAGATGGACGAGATCAACCCTGAGATGCCGCGGACCGACGTCGCCGTCGTCGTCGGAGCCAACGACGTCACCAACCCGGCGGCGAAGAACGACCCCGACAGCCCGATCGCCGGGATGCCGATCATCGAGGTCAACGAGGCGCACGAGGTGATCGTGATCAAGCGCTCGCTCAGCCCCGGCTTCGCCGGCATCGACAACGACCTCTTCTACGAGCCCAACACCTCGATGCTCTTCTCCGACGCCAAGGCCGCCGCCGCCGAGATCGCCTCCGAGGTCGCCAACCTCTAACCCCGAACCGCCGAGTGTGCATTTGACGTCGCCGCAGCGACAGCTGCCGCACACTCGGCCGGGCTAGGCGGGCGTCTCGTCCTCGCGCGCGGCTTCCGTCTCTTCGCGTTCGGCCTCCGCCTGCCTCGCCGGCTCCGCCGAGCCGCCGAGGTCGAGGAAGAGGACCGAGACGAAGAGGCCCTCGGGGGGCGCCAGCACGACGGCCGCGAGCCAGCCCATCACGAACGCTCCCGTGATCCCCGCCACGGCCTCGCCCGCGGCCTGCAGGGCAAGCCCCGCCACGGTGAGCATCACGATCAGCAGCAGCACGATCCCGAAGACCTGCCAACCGTTGCCGCGAACCAGCTCCTGGCTGCGCCGGAACGCCTCGATGACGCTGCGGCGCTCGAGCGCGATCGCCGGCCCGACGACGGCCCAGATCGTCAGCAGGATCAGGCCGGGGACGATCAGCAGGATCGTCCCGGCGATGATCCCGGTCAGCCAGAGCAGGCCCCCGAGCAGCAGCGGCCCGGCCACGGGCTGGGCGAAGTCCATCATGTCGCCCGGCTCCGGCAGCGGCTGCCCCCGCCGGTGGGCGACGACCACGGGCGCCGCCAGTCCGGCGTAGAGCAGGGTCGCCGGGCCGCTGATGATGCCGCTGGCGATCGCGGCGCCGATCGCGTCGGAGCCGTTGAGGAGGGCGCCGACGAAGGCGACCGGGAGGAAGACCGCGGCGGCGAGGACGAGGAGCGGGCCCGAGTGGGCCCGGTAGAGCGAGAAGACCTCGCCGAGAATCCGGCCTACGTCTACACGGCGCTGCTCCACGCGGCTATTCGTCGCCCTTCTCGCGGCGCCGCTCCTCGCGCCGGTGGCGGCGAAGGACCGGGAACAGGTAGCCGAGCGCCGCGCCCACGGCCGCCGCGATCAGCAGGATCGCGAACAGCGGCGCGTTGGTCTCGACGAAGAGCACCTCGACCTGGACCTCCTGCGAGTTCTGAAGGGCGACGATCGCGAGCAGCGTCACCACGGTCCCGATCGCCCAGAGGCGCCAGTTGGTGCCCTCGCGCCCCTTCTCGAGCGGCGGCGGGTATTGCTGGTCGGCCACGGCGCGACTGTACCCGGCGACCGGTGTCGTTGCACATCCCTGTGCCGATTGCCCTGCTCTGCGCAGCACACGCGAAGGGTTCGTTCCTAGCGTCCCCGGCTGTGGGCCGCGGGCCGGCAGAGCGAGAGGGGCCAGGCGACTCCCGAGTGGGTCGCGCTGCTGGGCGTGGTCGCGCTGCTCCTCGCGGGGATTCTGGCGGCCGGGGTCCGGATACCCGGCGTCGCGCTCGCGCGGTCGATCCTCGCGCGGATCGTCTGCGCGGCCGCGGTCGGCGATCCGTGCCCCGCGGCGCCGGCGCTGGAATCGGCCTACGGGGAGGAGCTGGCGGGCATGGTTCGCCGCCACGCCCCGAACATCGCCTACGAGGCGGGAATGCGGGCGCTGCCGGTGGACTACCGCCGATGCCGCAGCCCGCGCTGCGCGGACGGCGCCGCGCGCGGGCTGGTCGGCCGCTCGCGGCGGCGGCAGCCGGTCTCCGCCTTCGTCCACGTGGTCGACTGCAGCGAGCGCGGCGATCCCGGCGGCGCGGACTGCTCAGGGGGGCGAGCCGGCAACCTCTACCTCCAGTACTTCTTCTACTACCCGGACAGCGCCACCTTCCGGGGCGTGCCGTACGCCGGCGAGCGCGGCTTCCACCTGCACGACTGGGAGTCGCTCCAGGTCCGGATCGGCCCGGACGGCGAGTCCGACTCGCGGGCCTCCTCGCACAACGGCTACAGCCATCGGCAGGGAGTCCGCAACTGGGGCTCGGACTCGGGTTTCGGGCCCGCCGAGCTTGCCGCGCGGGCGCTCGGTGCACGCTCGCCCGGAGGGTGGGGCGAGGAGAGCGGCTGGCTCTTCGTCTCCGGCGGCAGCCACGCGGGCAGCGTCCTCGGTTCGCCGCGCAGCCTCGCCCGCATCACCCCGCGCGACCGCATCCACCTGATTCCGCTCGAGCCGATCGCCGCGGCGGGGCCGGCCACAGGCTTCGGAACGGTTACGCCCCCCTGGCGCAAGGAGGTCTGGCTCGACCCCGAGGCGGAGGGAACGTCGTAGGCGAGGAGGGGGCCGCCGGGACTACTTCGGCGCCATCCGCAGAGCGCCGTCGAGCCTGATCGTCTCGCCGTTCAGCATCGGGTTCTCGACCACCTGAAGCGCCAGCTGCGCGTACTCCTCGGGCAGGCCGAGGCGGGACGGGAACGGGATGCTGGCGCCGAGGGCGTCGCGCGCCTCCTGCGGGAGGGCCGCCAGCAGCGGCGTGTCGAAGAGGCCGGGGGCGATCGTGACGACGCGGATACCGCGCGAGGCAAGGTCGCGCGCCGCGGGCAGGGTCATGCCGACGATCCCGCCCTTGGAGGCCGCGTAGGCGATCTGCCCGATCTGCCCGTCGTAGGCGGCGATCGAGGCGGTATTGATGCAGACGCCGCGCTCGCCGCCGGCGTCGGGCTCGCCCTCGTTGATCGCGGTTGCGGCCAGCCGCAGGACGTTGAAGCTGCCGATCAGGTTGACCTTGACCACGTTCGAGAACGGGAAGAGCGGATGGGCGCCCTGCTTGCCGGTCACCCGCTGGGCCCAGCCGATGCCGGCGCAGCAGACGGAGATCCGCAGGCCGCCCTCGGCCGCGGCGGCCCGGTCGACCGCGGCCTGCACAGCCTCCTCGTCGGTGACGTCGGCCTCGACGAACGAAGCGCCGATGTTGTCCGCGAGCGCCTGGCCCTTGTCCGCGTTCAGGTCGGCGATCACGACCGACGCTCCCCGCTCGGCGAGGGCCCGGGCGGTCGCCTCGCCGAGGCCGGAGGCCCCGCCGGCGACCAGTGCTCCTGCGCCCTTGACGTCCATCGGCGCGGCAGCCTACCGGGGCTCGGCCGCCGGTGACCGTCGGTTCACATCCCCGCGCCCCGGTCTGACTAGGGTTTGGTCATCGCCCCCGAGGTGAAGGCCGACATCAAGGAGACGATCGCCGCCCGCCTGGCCGAGGCCCGCGAGCGGACCCTGACCCTGGTGGAGCCCCTCGGCGAGGACCAGCTCAACCGCGTCTACTCGCCGCTGCTCAGCCCGCTGATCTGGGACCTCGGGCACATCGCCAACTTCGAGGAGCTCTGGCTCGTCCAGGCCGTCGGCGGCCGCGAGCCGCTGCGCGGCGATCTCGGCAGCTTCTACGACGCGATCGAGAACCCGCGCCGCGAGCGCGGCGAGCTCCCGATCCTGCGCGCCGGAGAGGTCCAGCCCTATATGGAAGCGGTCCGCGACCGCACCCTGGAGGTGCTCGCGGAGGTCGATCTGCCCGGCTCGCCGGACCCGTTGCTGCGCGACGGCTTCCTCTACGAGATGGTGCTCGCGCACGAGCACCAGCACAACGAGACGATGCTGCAGCTGCTGCAGATGGTCGAGCGCTACGAGCCGGTCGAGTCGGATCCCGGCCCGGCCGCCGAGCCGGTGGAGGCGGGCCCGGAGATGGTCGCGGTCGAGGCGGGCGAGCACCCGGTCGGCGCGACCGGGGACGGATTCGCCTACGACAACGAGCGCCCCGCGCACAAGGTCGAGCTGGGGGCGTTCCGGATCGACCGCACCCCGGTCCGCAACGCCGAGTACGCGAGCTTCGTCGAGGAGACCGGCGCCGAGCCGCCGATGTACTGGGAGCGCGACGGCGGCGACTGGGTGAGGACGGCGATGGGGCGGACCGAGCCCGTCGATCCCGGCCATCCGGTCGTGCACGTGTCATGGCACGAGGCCGCCGCCTTCGCGCGCTGGGCCGGCAAGAGGCTGCCGACCGAGCACGAATGGGAGGCGGCCTGCGCGGGCGCCGACCGCGACCGCGCCAACCTCGACCTGCTCGCGTTCGGGACCGCCCCGGCCGGCGCCTACGGCGACGCCCCGGCGGCCAGCGGCGCACTGCAGATGCTGGGCGACGTCTGGGAGTGGACGGCCTCCGACTTCACCGCCTACTCCGGGTTCGAGGCATTCCCCTACCGGGAGTACTCGCGAACCCTTCTTCGGGCCAGGGCACAAGGTCCTGCGCGGCGGCGCCTGGGCCACCCGCCGCAACGTGGTCCGGCCGAGCTTCCGCAACTGGGACCTGCCGGAGCGCCGCCAGATCTTCGCCGGCTTCCGCTGCGCCCGGGACGGATGATGGGCGAGGCGCTCGCAGACATCACCATCGACGTCCATCTCGGCGCCGACCGCGGCGCCGAGATGGCGCGCGACGTCCGCATGGGCCTGACCCTGGAGCCGAAGGAGCTGCCTCCCAAGTACTTCTACGACGAGCGGGGCTCGCTGCTCTTCGAGCGGATCACCGAGCTGCCGGAGTACTACCCGACCCGCACCGAGCGAGCGATCCTCGAGGGGCGCTCGGCGGAGATCGTCGCGGCGGCCGGGGCGCCGGCGGCGCTGGTCGAGCTCGGCTCAGGTTCCGCGTCGAAGACCCGCGTGCTGCTCGCGGCGATGCGGGCCGCCGGGTCGCTGCGCACCTACGTCCCGGTAGACATCTCCGCGGAGATCACCCGCGCCACCGCGGAGCAGCTTCGGGTCGAGCACCCGGGGCTCGACGTCCACGGCGTGATCTGCGACTTCGAACGCGACCTCGAGCTGCTGCCGCGGCCCGAGGGCGGCCGGCTGATCGCCTTCCTCGGCGGCACCATCGGCAACCTCTATCCGGACGCCCGCCGCGACTTCCTCAAGCGGATCCGGGGCGTGCTCGGACCCGCAGACCGCCTGCTCCTCGGCACCGACCTGGTCAAGGAGCGCCGGCGCCTGGAGGCCGCCTACGACGATTCGGCCGGCGTCACGGCGGAGTTCAACAAGAACGTCCTCAGGGTCCTCAACCGGGAGCTCGGCGCCGACTTCGACCTCGGTGGCTTCGAGCACGTCGCCCGCTACGACGACCGCGAGGCTCGCATGGACATCCGCCTGCGGTCGCTCCGCGACCAGCGCGTCCGCCTCGCCGCGCTGGACCTGGACGCGGTCTTCGCCGCCGGCGAGGAGATGCGAACCGAGATCTCCTCCAAGTTCACCCGCCACCGGGTCGAGACCGCCTACGCCGAGGCCGGCCTCGAGATGGCCGGCTGGTTCCCCGACCGAGCCCACGACTACGCCCTCAGCCTCGCCCGGCCTACCTAGGGCCGAGGGCCTCGATCATCTCGCCGAGCTTGTCCGGGGTGGTTATCGGGGTGAGGATCGGCAGGGTGATGCCGCCCTCGACGAAGGCTCCGAGGCGCTCCCTCATCTGCTCGGGAGATCCGAAGATGAATGCGTCCTCGATCAGCTCCCAGGGGGCCGCGGCGGCCGCGGCCTGGCGGTCCTTCGCCTCCCAGGCGGCGACACATCTCGGCGATCTGGTCGCCGTAGCCGAGCCAGCGGTAGAAGGCCGCGTAGACCGGAACGGTGATGTAGGAGGAGAACATGAAGCGGGCGATCGGCTCGACCTGCTCGCGCTCGCCCGGCAGGCAGAAGAAGCGGCAGAGCAGCTCGAAGCCCTCGGGCGCGCCGTCGAGCTGGGCGGTCACCGTGGGCAGGCCGCCCAGCGGTAGGAAGTTGGTGAAGGCGCCGTCGGCGCGCTCGACCGCCAGCTCGAGCATCCTGCCGCGCAGCGCCGCGAGCACGATCGGCACCCGCTCGGCCGGCGCGGCCTCGAGCTTGAAGCCGGTGGAGGTGCGGTCGCCGGCGAGCGCGGCCTGCAGGAACTCGAGGGTCTCGGCGACCTTGCTCAGCGGTCGCTCGGAAGGGGATCCCGTTCCAGCCCTCGACGATCCGGTCCGAGGAGGAGCCGATGCCGAGCACGAAGCGGCCGCCGGAGGCGTCGGCCATCGCGGCCGCCTGCTGGGCCAGCAGCGCCGGGCCGCGCTGGAAGACGCCGACGATCCCGGTCCCGAGCCGCACCCGCTCGGTCCAGGCGGCGCTATCGCCAGCGGCGTGAAGCCGTCGGGACCGTTGGTCTCGCCGCTCCAGAGATCGGTGTATCCGGCCGCCTCGGCGCGGCGGACGAGGTCCTCGTGCGCGGCCAGCGGGGTCGCCGGCAACGGCAGCGTCAGTCCCCAGCGATCGGCCATCGGGCGCACCCTATTCGTATAGGCTCGCCAGCGGGGAATGGACCTGTCGCGCCTACAGCGGTACGAGCTGGTGGGGATCGCCTCCTCGGCGCTGCTCGTCCTCAGCCTCTTCCTTCCCTGGTTCGACCTCGGCGGCAGCCCGGCGCTGCGCGATGCGAACGACGCCTGGATCTGCGGCACCGGCGACACCAGCTGTACCGGCTGGGCAGACCTTCCCGATCCGCGCTGGCTGCTTCCTAGCCGCCGCCGCGGCGCCCCTGATCCTCGCCTACTTCGTGATCACCGACGAGAAGGGCCAGTACCCGACCGGGGAGTTCACGATGACCGTCGGCCTCGCGGTGATCGTCCTCGTCGCCTTCAACGGCGATCCTCAACAAGCCCGGCACCTCGATCGAGGAGGCGGGCGTGGGCCTGTCCTGGGCGGTACTGGCTGGCCCTGCTCGCGGGCCTCCTGATGGCCGTCGCCGGAGCGCTGAGGTCGCTCGAATCGGGCGGCGGCGCGCCGAAGAAGCCGCCCGGCACCTTCTGACCGCGCCCGCGCGCCGCAGGCAATAGCCTCCCCCCGGATGGGCGTCATCTCCCAGGATGTCCGCTCGGGCGCCAAGCCCGACCGCAACCTCGCACTCGAGCTCGTCCGGGTGACCGAGGCGGCTGCGCTCGCCGCCGCGCGCTGGGTCGGGCGCGGCGACAAGGAGGCCGCCGACCAGGCCGCCGTCGACGCGATGCGGTTGATGATGCACACGGTCCCGATGGACGGGATCGTCGTCATCGGCGAGGGCGAGAAGGACGAGGCGCCGATGCTCTACAACGGCGAGCGGATCGGCGACGGCAGCCCGCCGGTGGTCGACATCGCCGTCGACCCGCTCGAGGGAACCCGGCTGACGGCGCTCGGGCGAGCCCTCGGCGCTCGCGGTCGTCGCGCTCTCCGAGCGGGGCACGATGTTCGACCCCGGACCCTGCGTCTACATGGAGAAGATCGCCGGGGCGCCCCGGATCGCCGACTGCCTCAGCCTCACCGAGCCGCTGCCCGAGGTGATCAGGGCCGTCGCCGAGCGCAAGGGCGGCACGGTCGGCGAGGTGACCGTGGTCATGCTCGACCGCGAGCGCCACGAGCAGGCCGTCGACCGAGATCCGCGAGGTCGGCGCCCGCATCCGCTTCATCAAGGACGGCGACGTCGCCGCGGCGCTGCTCGCCGTCAGCCAGGGCACCGGCGTCGACCTGCTCTGGGGGATCGGCGGAACACCGGAGGGCGTGCTCTCGGCGGCGGCGATCAAGTCGCTCGGCGGGCAGATCCTCGGGACGCCTCTGGCCCCGCGACGACGACGAGCGGCAGGCCGCGATCGACGCCGGCTACGACCTCGACCGGGTGCTCGACGTCGACGACCTCGTCGCCGGCAACGACGTCTTCTTCGCCGCCACCGGCGTCACCGACGGCGACCTCCTGCAGGGCGTCCGCTACCTGGGCGACGGCAAGGCCTCGACCGAGTCGCTGGTGATGCGCTCGCGCTCGGGCACGGTGCGCAAGATCCAGGCCCAGCCACGACCAGGCGAAGCTGCGCGAAGTCGTCAAGACCGGCCTCTACGGGTAGTCATCCAGCCATGCCCGAAGCGCCCATCGCGATCGCCGGCGCCACCGGCTACATCGGCAGGCTGCTGGCCCGCCGCCTGCGCAGGGAGGGAAAGGAGGTGCGGGCGCTCGCCCGTACCCCCGAGAAGGCCCGCGACCTCGCCGAGGCGGGGTGCGACGTCCGCCGGGCGGACGTCCTCGACCGGGCCTCGCTCGAGGCCGCGCTCGACGGCGCCGGCGTCGTCTACTACCTGGTCCACTCGATGGGGCGGGGATCCGGCCACGCCGGCTTTGCCGTCCCGCGACCGCCAGGGCGCGGCGAACCTGGCCGCTGCCGCCGCCGCGGGCGGGGCGCGGCGGATCGTCTACATGGGTGGGCTGGGGGAGGGGTCGGAGCACCTCGCGAGCCGGCACGAGACCGCCGAGGTCCTCGGGGCGGGGACCGTTCCGCTCGCCTACTTCCGCGCCGCCGCGGTGATCGGCGCCGGCAGCGAGTCCTTCCGCACCGTCTATTACCTGGTGCGCCGCCTGCCGGCAATGGTGACGCCCCGCTGGGTCGGGATCAGGACGCAGCCGATCGCGATCGCCGACGTCCTCGACTACCTCGCCACCGCCGTCTCGCTGGGGCCGGAGGTCGAGCGGGAGATCCAGATCGGCTGCCCCGAGGTGACCACATACGGCGGGATGATGGACGAGGTGGCGCGCGCGATGGGGAAGAGGCCGCGGCCGCGGATCAGCGTGCCGCTGCTCAGCCCGCGCCTCTCCTCGCTCTGGCTCGGCCTGATCACGCCCGTCGACACCGGCGTCGCCCGTCCGCTGGTCGAGGGGCTCACCCACGAGACGGTGGTCACCGACCCGACCGGGATGGAGCTGTTCGAGATCGTGCCGACCTCGCTCGAGCAGGCGATGGGGGAGGCGATCGCCGAGCTCCGCGGCAGGCGCGATCCCGCCGCCGCGGGCGCCTAGAGCGGAACCTCTCCCACGTCCTCCTCCTCGGCGAGGGCACCGACCCTCGACGGCGGAAGGTCGAGCTTCGCGAGCGAGCGCAGGAATCCGTTGGTGATGATCACGTGGATGCGCAGCTGCGTCGCCGCGTAGATCCTGGCGCCGATCCGCGCGAACCACCCGCGGCCGCGGAGGAAGGGATAGAAGTTCTGCACCTCGGAGCGGATCCGCACGCGCTCGCAGCCCTCGGGGTCGCCCTCGGACGGCTCGAGCCGGCGGACCGTGATCCGCAGGTGACCGCGCCCGGGGGCGCTGACGAGCAGCCCGCGCTCGATCGGCCAGGTCACCTGGCCGAAACCCGAGGCCGATGTCGTATTGCGGCCGCCGGAAGCGGAGCAGGGTCAGCTGCGGGTGGAGGAGGACGATCGAGCGTGAGCCGGGCTCGTAGATGATGCGCAGGAGGCCGAGCGAGATCCGGCGCAGGTAGCGCCAGTAGGCGTGCGCGAGGCGCTCGAGGTAGGAAGGCTTCCAGAGCTCCCCCAGCAGCGCCCCGGAGAGGATCGCGTCGGCCTCCTGGACGGAGCCGGCCGGCCCGTCCGGGTGGACGGGCCGGCTGTGCTGCTCGATCAGCTCGATTCTCGCGGGCGGCTGCTCGTTCTGCGCGTCGCGGCCCCCCGCCGACTCAGGCGCTTGCAGGCTCATCGCTGTAGGGCAGTGTGCCGGTGTCGTGCTTCTCGTGGCGCAGCGAGTTGATCACGGCGCCCGCCATCAACGCCAGGCTGAGCGCGTAGAACCAGATCAACGCGATCAGGATGAAGCCGGCGGTCGAGCCGAAGCGGCTGAGACCCGGACACGTTGGACAGGTAGAACGGGAAGAGCCAGTTGGCGAGGCCGGTGGTCGCGGTCACGAACAGGGCCCCGGGCCAGACCGCCCGCCACGGCATGTGGCCCTTCGGCACCGCCCAGTAGATCACGCAGCAGACGAGGAACGTGAGCGTCAGGGCGCCGGCCAGCAGCAGCAGGCTCTCGACGAAGCGGATCGTGTCGAGACCGAGCGGCAGGTCATTGGTCCGGTCCAGCAGCGCGCCCTCGATCGTCGGCAGGAAGATCGCTCATCGCCGAGGAAGAGCGATCACCACGAGCAGCATCACGAAGGAGAATCGCTTCTGCTCGATCCAGCCGCGGCACTCGACGTGGTAGATGCGGCAGAAGGCGGTGTCCATCGCACCCCAGAAGGAGGCGCCGATCCAGATCGAGGCGAGCGCCGCGATCATCCCGATCGTGGTGGAGTTGTTCTCGATCCGGTCGAGTACGTTGGTGAGCGTGTCCTGCTCGGCGTTGGGGAAGAGGCGCTGCAGGTCGAGAGGATCTCGTCCTCGACGCCCTCGATCCGCAGGACCTGGCTGGTGAAGAACAGGATCAGCAGCACGAAGGGGAAGACCGCGAGCATCAGGTTGTAGGCGACCATCGCCGACAGCCGGTGACGTTCTCCTCGTAGGCGCGCTGCCAGAAGGCGCGCAGCCACGGATGGGTGCGGGAATGGAGCTCGGCCGCCCCCTCGCGCAGGTTCTCGGCGCCCCCCCGCAGCTTCTCTGAAGTCGTCTCGGGCGGCTCCCCGGCGCCGTCCTGCGGTAGCGCCTCGGCGGGTGCGCTCCGCGCGCTCGGTCAGCGCCTTCCCACGACCTTCCCGATCCCGCCGGCCGCCCGGCCTGCGAACCTGAGCCCGGCGACGGCGGCACCCGAGGCGAGCCCGGCCCCGGCGCTGGCCAGCATCTCGAAGCCCGAGGACCCGCCTGCCGAATCGTCGCCGGCACGCGGCTCCGCCCGCGCGCCGTCCTCCGGCCCGGGGCGGCACGTCGTGCCCGCGCCTCGGCCCGGCGCGGGCTCTCGACCCCGGGCCGGCGCTGAGGCAGGTTCCCAGCAGGCTGTTGTCGTCTTTTCCGGTCGGGACCACTGGATCGCCTCGCAGGCCTTTCCCCGCCCCGCGAGCGTAACAATCGCTCAAGCCGGTGTTGATCTTCAGGCTTGCGGGGCGGGCCGCCGCTGAGCGCGACTTATCGCGGAAAACGCCGGTTCTTGATGTGCAGAGGGTGCGTTCACCCTTGACCGGAAGCACCCAAGCCACTACGATACGAACAGACGTTTGAGGACCGAGACAGCCGGGCACGAGGCACCCGCTATAGGCGCAGAGCACGGCGCGGATCCAGGTCCAGGTTCGCGTTCCGTGAGTTAGAGCCAGCACGCCGGCCAGATCGACCACGCACGACTAAAGAGACCGCGCAAGGGAACGATAGGACAAGGATGCTCGTAGCTGAACTCCAGGAACTTGAAGAGGTAAAGGGCCTCATCACCCGGGGCCAGCAGCTCGGGGTGCTGACTTTCGGCGACGTCGCCTCGGCGGTCTCCGAGGTCGACCTCGACGAGTCCGACGTCGAGGACCTCTACGGCCACCTCGAGAAGCAGGGGATCGAACTGGTCGAGGACGTCGATCCCGCCCAGAAGGCAGCCGCCGACGCGATGCCCGCCGAGACCGGCAAGAGGGGTCGCCGCCGCGCCGAAGCAGGCGCTCGACCTGAAGCCGGACATGACGACCGACTCGCTGCAGCTCTTCCTCAAGGACATCGGCAAGGTCCGCCTGCTGACCGCCCAGGAGGAGGTCGACCTGGCGAAGCGGATCGAGCGCGGCGACCTCGACGCGAAGCAGAAGATGGTCGAGTCGAACCTGCGTCTCGTCGTCTCGATCGCCAAGAACTACCGCAACCAGGGCCTTCCCTTCCTCGACCTGATCCAGGAGGGAACGCTCGGGCCTGGTGCGCGCGGCCGAGAAGTTCGACTACCGCAAGGGCTTCAAGTTCTCCACCTACGCGACCTGGTGGATCCGCCAGGCGATCGCCCGCGCGCTGGCCGACAAGGCCCGCACGATCCGGATCCCGGTGCACGTGGTCGAGAAGCTGAACAAGATCGGCCGCGCCGAGCGCAAGCTGGTCACCGAGCTGGGCCGCGAGCCCACCCCGGAGGAGATCGCCGAGGTCACCGGGATCGATCCCGAGGAGGTCGACTCGATCAAGCGCTCGGCGCAGGCGCCCGTCTCCCTGGAGAAGCCGGTCGGCGACGAGGAGGAGTCGGAGTTCGGCCAGTTCATCGCCGACGAGAAGGCCGAGTCCCCCTTCGAGCGGGCGGCCGACCTGCTCACCAAGGAGGCCCTGAAGGAGGCGCTCGAGAACCTCTCCTACCGCGAGCGCCGCGTGCTCGAGCTCCGCTACGGGCTCGGCGGCGAGCATCCGCGCACCCTGGACGAGGTCGGCCGGACGTTCAACGTCACCCGTGAGCGGATCCGCCAGATCGAGAACCAGAGCCTGAAGAAGCTGCAGAGCCTGGCCGAGGCGCAGAAGCTGCGCGAAGTCGCCTGATCGAGGTCCGCCCGGCCGAAGCCGGGGAGCTTGACGAGGCGGCGCGGGTGCTCGCCGCCGGCTTTCACGAGGATCCCGCCTGGCGCCATCTGCTGCCCGACCCTGCCACCCGGGCGCGGCGGCTGCGGCGGTTCTTCGAGGTCGAGATCGGGCACCTGCCCGCCGGCAACCAGGTCTGGCTCGCGCTCGGCGAGGGCCCGGGGGAGCGGGTCGCGGGAGCGGCCGCCTGGGCCGAGCCCGGGCACTGGCGCTCGCCGGCGCTGCGCACGATCAGGTACGCGCCGGCGATGGCGGCGGTGTTCGGCAGGCGGATCGCGGTGGCGGCGCGCTCCCTGGCGCGGGCGGAGCGCCTCCATGCCCGCTCGGAGCGCGAGCGGGGCCGGGAGGCCGGGCACTGGTACCTGCACTACCTCTGCGTCGAGCCGGCGAGCCAGGGGAGGGGGATCGGATCGATGCTGCTGCGCCCGCTGCTCGAGCGCTGCGACGGCGACGGCCTGGACGCCTTTCTCGAGTCGAGCACCGAGCGCAGCGCCGCGCTCTACGAGCGCCACGGATTCGAGCGCAGCGGCCATTTCCGATTGCCTGCGAAGGGCCCCCTCCAGCGGCAGATGTGGCGGGCGCCCGCAGCCGCTCCCGGCTGAGTCGCTCAAGCGTCGCGCCCAGCCGCCGATATACGCCTCGATGTTCGATATCGAAGCCGCACTGCGAACGATGGTCGAGCGTGAGGGGTCGGACCTCCACGTCAAGGTCGGCGCGCCGGCGATGGCGCGCATCCACGGGGCGCTCGCCCCGCTGAACGGGGACGACCTCGCCCTCACCCCCGACGACACCGAGGCCGCGCTCAACACGATCCTCCACGACCAGCGCCTTCGCCACGAGTTCGCCGAGGTCGGCGAGGCGGACTTCGCCCACTCGATCGAGAACGTCTCCCGGTTCAGGGTCAACGCCTTCCGCCAGCGCGGCTCCGTCTCGATCGCCTGCCGCGCCATCCCCTACAACGTCCGCACGATCGACGAGCTCGGCCTGCCGACCGCCGTTCGAAACCTCGCCGACGAGGCGCGCGGGATCGTGCTCGTCACCGGCACGACAGGCTCGGGGAAGTCGACGACGCTGGCGGCGATGATCGACCACATCAACTCGACCCGGGCGCGCCACATCGTCACCCTCGAGGACCCGATCGAGTACCTGCACCATGACAAGAGCTCGATCATCAACCAGCGCGAGGTGGGCGCCGATACCGAGAGCTTCGCCCGGGCGATGCGCAGGGTCCTCCGTCAGGACCCAGACGTGATCCTGATCGGGGAGATGCGCGACGAGGAGACCGTCCGCACGGCGCTCTCCGCTGCCGAGACCGGCCACCTCGTGCTCTCCACCGTCCACACCCTGGACGCGACCGAGACGATCAACCGGATCATCGACTTCTTCCCGCCCCATCTCCAGCACCAGGCCAGGGTGATGATCGCCTCGACGCTGCGCGGCGCGATCGCCCAGCGCCTCGTGCCCGACTCGACCGGAATGGGTCGCGTCGCCGTCTCCGAGATCCTGGTGGCCACCGGACGCGTCCAGGACCTGATCCTCAACCCCGACGAGACCTCGAAGATCAGCGAGGTGATCGCCGAGGGCGAGTTCTACGGGATGCAGACCTTCGACCAGGCGCTGCTCCGCTACGTGATGGAGGGCCGGATCAGCGAGGACGTCGCCCTCGAAACCGCCTCCAGCCCGCACGACTTCAAGCTGATGCTGGCCGCCGGCGGCGTCAGCGCGAGCAGCATCGAGCAGCTCGACTCGGCCGCCGACGGTGGATCCGGGCATGCCGCAGGAGCGGGGACCGCGCCGGCCGCCCCTCCGGCCAACGGCCAGACTCCGGTCAGCGCCGCTCCACCTGGCCACTAGTACGACCGGCTAGGCCACGGCCTGGTGCGAGGGCGCCGCGCGTGCGCGGCTCAAGCCGGGGGCCCGGAGCGCCGATGCGCCTGAGGATGAGCCTGCTCGCGCGTATCCGTTCGCGAATCCGGTCCCTTGCCGGCGATCAGTCCGGCATCGCCATTCCCACGGCGGTCGGCTCGACCGCGCTCGCCTTCGCCCTGGTCAGCGCGGCCGTGCTGGTCTCGGTGGACGTCCAGAGGGGGAGCACGCGCGACAGCGCCACCAAGCGGGCGCTTGCCGCCGCCGACGGCGGCGCCGCCGTCGCCGTCCTCCGCCAGAACAAGCTCGGCGCAATGATCACGAGTGGGAGCCCCTGTCTTGGCGTCGGCACCGGAGGCGTCCTTGTCTCCGCCAGCGCCCAGGCCGACGGCTGGTGCCCCCCGGTGAGCGGGACGGTCGCCGACGGCAGCTACTCCTACCGGGTGGGCCCGCCCGACGTCACCACCCACGAGGTCACCGTCGTCTCCACCGGGACGGCCGGAAACGTCAGCCGGCGGATCGCCGTCACCAACCGGCCGACAACGGTCGGCAGCATCCTTGCCGAGGAGGGCCTGATCGGCCGTGACGGGATCGAGGTAAGCAACGAAGCGGACATCAGGACCAATATCGGGACAAACGGCAATGTTCATGCCGAGAACAATGCGACCGTCTGCGGCAATGTCCGTCACGGGGTCGGCCACGAGGCGGTCTTCGAGGATCAGGCCTACCAGTGCCCCGGGTACACCGTGACCGAGGGCGACATCACCTTGCCGCCGCCGCCGGTCCCGGCTGACATCGCCACCAACAACTCGAACTACAGGCTCATCAAGTGCACCTCGGCCGACAACCCGGCCGGATGCCAGCTCGATCCTTACGACAAGCGCCGGACGGCGACATCTCCCTGGAACCCGGCGACCCGGGTGCTCGCGACCGAAAACAACTCGACCATCACCCTGGGAGGGGGCGACTACTGGGTCTGTCAGCTGCTGCTCGCCAACAACTCCCACCTGATCATGGCCGAGGGAGCCAGGATTCGCCTCTTCTTCGACACCCCCGAGAACTGCGGCCAGACCAACGGCACCAGGCAGATCGAGCTCAGCAACAACGCCAACATCACATCGACCGGATACAACCCGTCGCTGGGCCAGTTCGACCTCCCCGGCTTCTACCTGCTCGGCTCGACCGCGATCCAGACCAGCGCAGTCTGGATCAACAACAGCGGCACAAACGAGTTCGTCCTCTACGGGCCGAACACCGACATCCACCTCGCGCCCAACTCCACCTACACGGGGGCGATCGCCGGGCGGTACATCTTCATGAAGAACAACGCGGTGATGAGGTCGGATGCCGGGTTCGTCCCGCCGACCATCGGTGGCGCCACCCTGTTCCAGCGGACCCGCTATGTCGAGTGCACCGGGGCCACCGGCACGCCGCCCGACGCCAACTGCTGAGCGTCGCTCCGTTCGGCGCTCAAGGTTCGGCGCCCGGATGACGAACTGATTACAGGTGTCCAGATGAGAGAGAAGCTGAACGAGAATCCAGTCGCACAGGCGGCACTGATCGGAGTGCTGCTGCTGGCCACCGCCTTCATGCTTATGGGCGGCATGGGCGGCGGCGGCTCGGAGGAGGCGGCGCCCGCCGACTCGGCAACCGCCCCGACCTCGCCGACGCCCGGCACGACGACCGTGACCGGCTCGACCCCGGCGGCGCCCGCGGCGCCGGTGATCGACCCCGTGACCGGCGCCCCCACGACGGCCACCGCGGCGCCCGCGGTTCCGGCCGGCGGCATTCCCGAGGTGGTCGACCCGCTGCCGCTGCCCGCACCGGTCGTCTCGGCCTATGAGAGCGGCCGGGTCGTGGTGCTGCTGATCGTCCGCAACGGCGGGATCGAGGACCGGATCGTGACCAGCTCGGTGCGCGCCCTCGAGGCCGACGGCGCGGTCTCCGCCTTCGTGGTCCCGGTCGAGAAGATCTCCCGCTACACCGCGATCACCCAGGGGGTGGGCGTGAACCGCGCACCCGCCCTGGTGGTCGTCAATCCGAAGGCCGCCGGAGGCTCTCCCGGAGCCACGGTGAGCTACGGGTTCCAGAGCCCCCAGACCGTGGTCCAGGCCGTCCGCGACGCCGCCTACCAGGGTCCTGAGGCCACCTATAACCCTGACTGAGACCGGAGGGTCGGGCGATGGCCCCTGACGGATACCCCCAGCATCTCCGGCCCGTCCCCGGACCCGGTCAGGCGACCGCGCCGGAGCTTCCCTCCCCGCAGGAGGGGACCCCCGGCCTGACCGCGCCGCGCAGCCGGCTGCGCTCGACCGGGTTCGTCACCGACGTCCTGATCGAGCTCGGGTTCTGCCCGCCGGAGATCGTCGGGCAGGCGATCGAGCAGGCGCGGACCGCGGGCCGCCCGCCGGAGCACATCCTGCTCGAGCAGGGCGCGGTGACGGCCGACCAGCTCTCGCGGGCGCTCGCCGAGCGCTACGGCCTCGACCATCTCGACCTCTCCGTCTACCACATCGACATGGCGGCGGCCAACCTGATCCCGGTCAACACGGCGCGCCGCTACCAGGCGGTTCCCGTGGGCTATGTCGAGAAGGGCGTGCTGCTCGTCGCGATGTCCGACCCGGCGAACGTGCTCGCGGTCGACGACATCAAGCTCGCCACCGGCCTCGATTGCCGGATCGCCGTCTCCGCCGCCGAGGACATCGATTCGCTGATCGGGCGGCTGAAGACGCTGCAGAGCGCGGTCACCGACGCGATCGTCGACGCTGACACCGAGCCCGAGGAGCAGGGGAAGCTCGCCGAGGTCAGCGACCTGCAGGTGTCCGCGGAGGACGCCCCGGTGATCAAGCTCGTCTACAGCATCCTCGGCCAGGCGGTTGGCGAGGGCGCCTCGGACATCCACTTCGAGCCGGGCGAGGACCAGATGCGGGTCCGGTTCCGGGTCGACGGGGTCCTCTACGAGGCCGCGCAGGTGCCGCGGCGGATGGTCAGCGCGGTCGTCTCCCGCGTGAAGATCATGAGCGACCTCAACATCGCCGAGCGGCGCATCCCCCAGGACGGGCGAGTCGGGGTGATGGTCGAGGACCGCCGTGTCGACCTGCGCATCACGACCCTGCCGACGCAGCGCGGCGAGGGGGTCACGATCCGCATCCTCGACAAGTCGAACGCGATGCGCTCGCTCGACGACCTCGGCATGGACGGCAGCTCGCGGGAGACCTTCGAGGAGTCCTTCCACAAGGCCTACGGCGCCGTCCTCGTCACCGGGCCCACCGGCTCGGGAAAGTCGACCACCCTCTACGCGGCGCTGCGCGACCTGAACGGGATCGAGAGGAAGATCATCACGATCGAGGACCCGGTCGAGTACCAGCTCGAGGGCATCAACCAGATCAACGTCAACCGCAAGGCCGGCCTCGACTTCGCGACCGGGCTGCGATCGGTGCTCCGTGCCGACCCCGACATCGTGATGGTGGGTGAGATCCGCGACGGCGAGACCGCACGGATCGCGGTCGAGGCAGCGCTCACGGGGCACATGATGCTCACGACGCTGCACACAAATGACGCCCCCGGTGCGATCACGCGCCTCTCGAAGATGGGCATCGAGTCCTTCCTCACCGCCTCCGCGGTTGATTGCGTGGTCGCGCAGCGCCTCGCCCGCAAGCTGTGCACCCACTGCAAGCGGCGCGCGATCGTGCCCCCGCAGGCGCTCCAGGAGGCCGGCCTCCGGGTCGGGACCGAGCTCGAGGTCTACGAGCCGGTCGGATGCCCCCGTTGCATGCAGAGCGGCTACCGCAGCCGGGTGGGGATCTACTCCGTGATGGCGATGAGCGAGCGGATCAAGGAGATGACCGTGAGCCAGGCGCCCGAGGCCGAGATCGCCGTCGTCGCCCGCGAGGAGGGCATGCTCACCCTGCGCGAGGACGGCCTGACCAAGGTGCGGGCGGGGATGACCAGCCTCGGCGAGGTTCTCAGGGTCACCGCCTGAGTCCGTGAACCGGGGTCATCGGTTTCAGGTATCCAGTCGAACGCCCGTGCGGACGATCTAGAGACCATGAGCTTCGATTTCTCGGCTGTAGTCATGCGCATGGTCGAGGCGGGGGCCTCGGACGTCCACCTGACCCCCGGCTTCCCGCCGGCTGCCCGCGTCAAGGGCCGGATCGTCCCGATGGAGGGGTTCGCGACCCTGACCACCCAGGACACCCGCGACGTCATCTACAGCATCCTCAACGACGATCAGCGCAAGAAGTTCGAGAACGGCAAGCAGCTCGACTTCGCCTACGCGGTCCCCGGCGTGGCCCGGATGCGCGTCAACTGCTACTTCCAGCGCGGCGCGGTGAGCGCCGCCTTCCGCTGGGTCCCCGCGGAGATCCCCACCCTCGAGTCGCTGCACCTGCCGTCGATCCTGCTCGACATGACCCGCAAGCCGCGCGGGTTCATCCTCGTCACCGGCCCGACGGGCTCGGGCAAGTCGACGACCCTGGCGGCGATGATCGACGCGATCAACCAGGAGCGCGAGGACCACATCCTCACGATCGAGGACCCGATCGAGTTCCTCCACAAGCCACAAGAGCTCGATCGTCAACCAGCGCGAGGTCGGCTCCGACGCCCCGGACTTCGCCCTCGGCCTGAAGGCGGCCCTGCGCCAGGATCCCGACGTCATCCTCGTCGGCGAGATGAGGGACCTGGAGACGATCTCGACCGCGCTGACGGCGGCCGAGACGGGGCACCTCGTGTTCGCCACCCTGCACACCCAGTCCACCGCGCAGACGGTTGACCGCATCATCGACGTCTTCCCCCCGCAGCAGCAGGGTCAGGTCAGGACGCAGCTCTCGATCGCGCTCCAGGGCATCGTCACCCAGCAGCTTCTTCCCACCGCCGATGGCTCGGGCCGGGTCGTTGCCACCGAGGTGCTGGTGCCGACACCGGCGATCCGCAACCTGATCCGCGAGGCGAAGACGCACCAGATCTACTCCGCGGTCCAGACCTCGGGCTCGGTCGGGATGCAGACGATGGACGCCGACCTGGCGCGCCTCGTCCGCGAGGGGCGGATCACCCGCCAGCTCGCCGAGCAGCGGGCGTCGGTGCCGGAGGAGCTGCGCCGCTTGATGGGCGGGGAGATGCCGCGCCCGGCCGAGCTCGCCGGCCAGGCAAACGGCTCGTCCAACGGCCACCCGGCCGGCTCGGCCTCGCGCCCGGCCGCCGCCTCGGTCCCGGCGCCCAGCGCGCCGCCTCCGCAGGCTCACCAGGGGTAGGGAGCGGAGATGGCGGCCAACACTTACGCCTTCAACGCCGTCGACCTCGCGGGCGTCGCCGCCAAGGGCGAGGTCGAGGCCGAGTCGAAGGCGCAGGTCACCGAGCAGCTCCGCCAGCGCGGGCTGATCGTCCTCGACGTCAACGAGAAGAAGGGGTCGGTCAACCTCGAGGAGCTCTTCCAGCGCCTCCAGGGGATCTCGATGCGCGAGCTGGCGATCTTCTCGCGGCAGTTCGCAACCCTGGTCGCCTCGGGGATGCCGATGCTGCGCTCCCTGCACTCGCTCGAGGCCCAGACCGAGGACCAGCAGATCAAGGAGGCCGTCTACGCGGTCCGCCAGGACGTCGAGGCCGGCAGCTCGCTCGAGCACGCGATGGAGAAGCACCCGAAGGTTTTCGACCGCCTCTTCCGCTCGATGGTCCGCTCCGGCGAGCAGTCCGGGCGCCTCGAGGAGGCGCTCGACCGGGTCGCCTTCCATCTCGAGAAGATGGACGCCCTCCGCCGCCAGGTGCGCTCGGCGCTGATGTACCCGTCCTTCGTCTTCGCCGTCGCCCTGATCGTGATGATGGTCGTCGTCGCCTTCATCGTCCCCGTCTTCGTCGGCATCTTCCTCGAGCTCGCCGCGGAGAACCCCGAGGAGAGCGTCACGCTGCCGCTGCCGACCAAGATCACGATGGGCGCCTCGGACGCGATCACCGGCCGCTGGTACATCCTCTTCCCGGCCCTGGGCGGCCTCGCCTTCGCCTTCCTCAAGTGGAAGAAGACGGTCGGCGGCCGCGCCCGCTGGGACCGCTTCAAGCTGCACATCCCGTTCAAGATCGGCGACGTGATCCAGAAGATCGCCCTCGCCCGCTGGTCGCGCACCTTCTCCGGCTCGGTCTCCTCGGGCGTGCCGATGCTGCAGTCGATCCAGATCACCGGCGAGACCTCTGGCAACGTCGTCGTCGAGGAGGCGATGGGCGAGATCTACGAGTCCGTCAAGCGGGGCGGCTCGATCGCCGCCCCGATCGAGGCCCACTCGATCTTCCCGCCGATGGTCGGCCACATGGTCGCCGTCGGCGAGGAGACGGGGCAGCTCGAGAACATGCTCTCCAAGATCGCCGACTTCTACGAGGCCGAGGTCGACGCCAAGGTCAAGGCGCTCACCTCGCTGATCGAGCCGCTGATGATCTGCTTCGTCGGCGGCGTCGTCGGCTTCATCGTCATCTCGATGTACCTGCCGATCTTCGAGCTCTACGACAAGATCCGCTAGCCCGCCCGACCTTCGATCCGCCGCGGGAGGCGATCAGGCACGCGCGAGCAAGAGGTGCCACTCGTTGCGAGGGCTGTACCTCCCGTCCGCGCGGCGGTGGGGAGCCAGCGCTTCGACGATCGCCTCTCGTAGTCAGGACCGAGCCGCGGCGGGTTGACCCGTTATTGCGGCGGGGTGCCTGCCGGACCCTCGGTCCACCCAAAATTCGACCCACGTTGCAGCACTAGTGACGATCCAGTTCAGGCGTGGGAAGCCGATAACCCCAGCGTGTGGAAATTGCCAGTGCCACGGTGTCAAAGGCAAATCCGTCGCGAGGCGGAGACGCAAAGCAAACGGAGCTCGTTCGCGAGCTGGCCGGGCTACCACCGAGGTATTCATTCACCAAGTGGCTTCACGCGGGGCCCTGGCGCAATCGATAGGCACCTAGGAGGTTCCTATGCTGCAGAAGATGCGTGAGCGCCTCGGCGCCCGCCTCCGTAACGAGGAGTCCGGCTTCACTCTGGTCGAGCTCCTGGTCGTCATGCTGATCCTCGGCATCCTCGCCGCGATCGCCATCCCGTCCTTCTTCAACCAGAGGGACAAGGCCGGTGACGCAGAGGCCAAGGCCGGCGCGAAGACCGCTCAGACCGCGATGGAGACGTACGCGACTGAGAACAACGGCAACTACACCGGCGCTGACGTCGCCGCCCTGGTCGCAATTGAGCCGACCCTGGGTGGGCTGGGAGCCGATCTCACGGTTTCCGGTGTCGCCGCCAACACCTACACGGTGAGCGTCAACTCGAGCACCCTGAACGATTTCAACATCGCCCGGGGCGCCGGCGGAGCGCTGACCTACACCTGCACGGTCGATGCCTCCAACGGCACCAACCGTGGTGGCTGCCCCACCGGCGGCAACTGGGACAACTAACCCGGTCCACCGGTAGCAGCTGACGCACTGAGAGGGGCGGGCCCGCAACATGGCCCGCCCCTTGTGCGTCGAGGCTGCCCGCCGTCAAGCCTGAGCCTGCCCCGCCGATAACAACCTGACCAGCGCATGAACATGAACCAGATCAAGAGCATTCTCAGCCGGGCCTTTCCCTGCGCGCTCGTAGCCGCGGCTTTCCTCGCGCCGCTGGCAAGCAGCGCCGCGGCGGCGCCTGCCTCCTTCCTGGCCGTGTCCGACGACGGCAGCCGGGCGCTCTTCTCGACCAGTGAGGCCCTGGTCCCCGGCGACACCGACTTCCGCATCGACGTCTACGAGCGCGCCGGCGGGATCACCCGCCTGCTCTCGACCGGGCCGACCGGCGGCAACAGCGCCTTCGACGCGACCTTCGGCGGCGCCTCCAACGACGGCCTGCGGGTCTTCTTCACGACCAGCGAGCGCCTCGTGCCCGGCGACACCGACAACGCGCGCGACGTGTACCTGCGTACGGGCGGCGCGACGACGCTGATCTCGACCGGCCCTGCAGGCGGCAACGGCGACGCCGACGCGGACATCACTGGGATCACCGACGACGGGACGCTCGCGTACTACGTCACCAACGAGCAGCTCACCAGCGCCGACCAGGACACCTCCTTCGACATCTACTCCCGCTCGGACACGGCCACCGAGCTGATCTCGACCGGGCCCGGGGTCGGCAACGGCCCTCACACCGCGGTCTTCAACGGCGCCTCCGCCGACGGCTCGGAGGTCGTGTTCACGACCAGCGAGCAGATGGACGTCGCCGACACCGACCTGCGCCCCGACATCTACATGCGCACCGCCGGCACGACCTCGCTCGTCTCGATCGGCCCGAACGGCGGCAACGGCGCCATCGACCCGATCTTCTTCGACATCAGCACCGATGGCACGAAGGTGTTCTTCGAGACCAACGAATCGCTCGTCACCGCCGACACGGACAGCGCCGCAGACGTGTACGAGCGCGACGGAAGCACCACCGCCCTCGTCTCGGCCGGCGGGGTCGCCTCCAACGCCGCCAACTACGCCGGCTCCTCCGCCGACGGGTCCCGCGTGTTCTTCGAGACCGACGAGTCCCTCAGCGGCGTTGACGTCGACTCGGTCTCCGACGTCTACGAGCGGTTCTCGGGGACGACCACGCTGATCTCGACCGGACCCTCCGACGGGCCGGGCGCGTTCCCCGCCTTCTTCCGGGCGGCATCCACCGACGGGACCCGGGTGATCTTCAGCACCGCCAAGGCCCTGACCGCGGCCGACGTCGACTCCTTCGCCGACGTCTACGAGACCTCCGGCGGGACGACCACCCTGATCTCGGCGGGCACGGCCGGGCTCCCGGCGTTCTTCAGCCAGGCCTCCGCCGACGGGTCGAGTGTCTTCTTCCTCACCCAGGAGGAGCTCTCCGGCTCCGACACCGACTCGCAGGCCGACGTCTACCGGGTCAACGGCGGCACCACGCTGCTGATCTCTACGGGCCCGGGCGTGACCGGCGGCAACGGCCCCTTCGACCCGCAGCTCACGGGTATCTCCGCCGACGGCTCGAAGGCCTTCCTGCAGACCCAGGAGCGCCTCACCACCGACGACCTCGAGAACGAGGAGGACATCTTCGAGCGCAGCGGCTCGACGACGGTGCTGGTCTCGATCGGCAACTCCGCCCCCCTCGGACCCGGGGTCCCGGTGCTGACCGGCTCCTCGCCCGCCTCGCCCGCCAACGCCAACTCGCCGCTGATCGTCGGGCAGTCGGACCCCGGGACGACGCTGAAGCTCTACTCGTCGGCGAACTGCACGGGCGCGCCGGTCGCCACGGGCACCGCGGCCGAGCTCGCCTCGCCGGGCATCCAGGTGACCGTCGCCGACGACTCGAGCACCACCTTCAGGGCGCAGGCGACCGACTCCCTCGGTGACACCTCGACCTGCTCGTCGACCTCGGTCACCTACGTCGAGGACTCCCTGGCACCAGGCCCCCCGGACCTGACGGCGACCGACCCCGGCTCCCCCGCCAACGACAACACGCCGCTGGTCAAGGGTGACGCGGAGGCCGGCTCGGCGGTCGCCCTCTACACCACGGACGACTGCTCGGGAGCGGCCGCTGCCACCGGCTCCGCCGCCGCCTTCGCCTCACCCGGGATCCAGGTGACCGTCGCGGACGAGTCGACCACCGTCTTCCGCGCCCGCGCCACCGACGCCGCGGGCAACGTCTCGGCCTGCTCCTCCGGCTCGATCTCCTACCAGGAGGTCTCGAGCGCGCCGGCCGCTCCTGCGCTCGCGGCGTTCGGCGCCGCCTCGCCCGCCAACCAGAACAGCGTGCACGTGAAGGGCACCGCCCCGGCGGGCTCCACGGTCGAGATCTTCAAGGGCCCGTGCACGGGGGCCCCGGCGGCCACCGGCACCGCGGCGGAGCTCGCCGGAGCCGGGATCGTCGTCTCGGTCGTCAACGACTCGACCACGACCTTCCGCGCCACCGCGACCCGTTTCGGCGTCGAGTCGCCCTGTTCGAACGGGGTGACCTTCGTCGAGGACTCGACCAGGCCCGGGACGCCGCGCCTCGACGTGCCGTCCGCGCCCCGGAACGACAACTCGCTGCGGATCGAGGGCACGGCCGAGGTCAACTCGACGGTGAAGCTCTACCGGCAGGCCTCCTGCGGCGGAGCGCCGGCGCTCGTCGCCGCCGCCGCCGAGCTCGGCTCCGGCATCGTCATCCAGGTCCCGGACAACTCGGTCACGACCCTCTACGCGCTCGCCGTCGACCGGGCTGGAAATAACTCGGCCTGCTCCTCTGAGCCGGCCGTCTACACCGAGGACTCGGCGGCGCCCCGCACCCGGATCACCTTCGCGCCCGGGGTGAAGACGCGCGACCGCACGCCGACCTTCCGCTTCCGGGACGTCACCGGCAACGAGCACACCCGCTTCCTCTGCAAGCTCGACCGGCGGCCATTCCGCTCCTGCGGCACGCCGCTGCGGCTGCGGAAGCTGGGGCCGGGCAGGCACACCTTCCGGGTCAAGGCCGTCGACTACGCCGGCAACCGCGAGAAGCGGGCGAGCAAGCGCCGCTTCACGGTGGTCAGGACCCGATGACCCGCCGGGCAGACCTCGAGCAGGGCTTCACCCTGATCGAGCTGATCGTCGCGATGGCGATGCTGATGGCGGTTCTCTCGATCGCCGTTCCCCTGATGACCACGGCGATGCGCAGCGAGCCGGAGCTGCGGGAGAAGTCGGCGAACGTGCAGACCGCGCGCGTGGTGCTCGACCGTCTCACCCGCGAGATCAGGGAGGGCGTCTCCGTCGTCAGCTCGACCCCGACGACCCTGGCCTACCGCACCTACACCCGCAGGTCCACCTGCGGCGGGACCGCGATCCTGCCCGCCGGCGCCCCCGCGATGCTCTGCCGCGTTACCTACCAGTGCGCGGCCGGTACCTGCACCAGGACCGAGGCGAAGGAGGACGGAACCGGTCCGGGCCCCGCGGTGCAGTTCATCACCGGCCTGCAGAGCAACAGCATCTTCTCCTACACCCCCGCGGGGGACCCGACGTTTCATCGAGGTCTCACTCGTCCTGCCGAATCCCGACGGCACCGGGAACCTGTCGATCGAGGACGGCGCCACCCTCCGCAACGCGACCCTCTCGAACTGATGAGGACCGCGCCCCGCAACGAGGACGGGTTCACGATCATCGAGGTGCTGGTCGCCGCGCTGATCATGGTCCTCGGCCTGCTCGCCACCTTCCAGGTCCTCAACGCCGCAACCACGAACGCGAGCCGCGCCAAGTCGGGTCAGGTCGCGATCAACGTCGCCCAGCAGGAGATGGAGAAGCTCCGCGCCCTGACCTGGAGCCAGCTCGCCCTGACCGCGTCCCCGGGCTTCTCGAGCAACCCGAAGAACCCGCTCAACCGGGTCAACACCAGCGACGGGAGCTTCGCCCTGACGGCCGGCCCCAACGGCAACTGGGCGACGCTCGTCCGCAACGGCGGCTCCCTCAACGGCGGCGGCGTGATCAGCGGCGGAACGGTGGACCCTGGCCCCCAGTCGTTCACGTCCGGCGACGTCAGCGGCCGCATCTACCGCTTCATCGTCTGGCGGGACGACCCCACCTGCCCGACCTCCTACTGCCAGGGCGTCCAGGACTACAAGCGGATCATCGTCGCGGTCAAGCTCAACGTCACCGGCCAGCTCAACTACGACCGCCGCTATGTCGAGATCACCTCCGACTTCATCGATCCCAACGACAGCCCCGTCACCGAGCCGACGCCGGGGGCGAACGGGGTCGTCACCGGCCAGCAGTTCTTCCTCTCGGACTCGCCCTGCGCGGCGAGCGGCAGCACCGTTCGCCAGGACATCACCGGCGAGCACCTGCTCCACAACACCCTCGGCACCTGCGCCAGCGGCCCGCAGACGGGGGTCACCCCGGGCGCGCCCGACGCGCTGATCACGGGCTATCCGCCCGACCCGGAGCCCGCGAACAACCTCGTCCCGCTCAGCTACGACTACTCCAACGACTTCTACCTCGAGCCGACCCCCGACTACGACAAGGGCGTGCAGATCCGCCGCCAGGACACGAGCGGCTGCAGCTACACGCCGACCGGGTCGAACCCGGAGTCGATGATCCACCGCTGGGTCACGGATCCGATGCCCGCCTCCTTCACGATGACGGGCTCGACGACGCTCGAGTTCTACACCCGCACGATCAACAGCAGCTCGCACACCGGCAGGATGTGCGCCTACCTCTTCACCCGGTCCGAATCCGGGACGCCGCCGGTGGCGACCGACGCGAGGTTCATGAATATAGGCGTGGGATCGATCGGCTTCGGGCAGCCCTACTTCGGCTACCAGCCCGGCGGCAGCAACCTCTGGCCTGGCACCTGCACAGGGGTCGTCGTCAACGGCTGGACGCGGTGCAGGCTGGCGATGAGCCTCCCGCCGACCACGATCCCCGTCGGCCGGCGGCTCGGCGTCGCGATCAGCGTCGACCGCGCCCTGACCCCCGCGGACGCCCTGCCCTTCCTCTACGACCATCCGGAGTACCCGAGCCGGCTCGAGGTCGACACGACGACGCCCCTGGACATGGGGTAGCCATGGGAGCCGCCGCACCGATCGCCTTTGCATGGGGGCTCGTGATGGGCTCGTTCATGACCG
The DNA here is from genome assembly GCA_963720015.1 of uncultured Actinomycetes bacterium. Lineage (GTDB taxonomy): Bacteria > Actinomycetota > Thermoleophilia > Solirubrobacterales > 70-9 > DATFPK01. The sequence continues at coordinate 221,391 of CAVREA010000004.1, forward strand.
TCGTCGCCCACCGCGTCCCGCGCGGCGAGTCGATCGTCGGCCCCCGGTCGCGCTGCCCGCAGTGCGGCGCGACGATCGCCGCCTACGACAACGTGCCGGTGCTGTCCTGGCTGATGCTGCGGGGCCGGAGCCGCTGCTGCAGGACGCGGATCTCGGCCCGGTATCCGCTCACGGAGCTCGCCCTCGGGCTGCTCTACGCGCTCACGGTCCTGGTGCTCTGGGACAACCCCGCGGAGGTCGCTCTCGGCCTCGTCTTCGTCTCGGTGCTCGTGGTCGTCACGGTCACCGATCTCGAGCGGCGGATCATCCCCAACGCGGTGCTGCTCTACGGGGCGGGGGCCGGTCTCGCGATCATCGCCTTCACCGATCCGGCCCAGCTGCCCGAGCACGTCGCCGCCGGAATCGCCGCCGGCGCGCTGCTGCTGCTCGCCGCCCTTCTCTACCCGCGCGGCATGGGAATGGGCGACGTCAAGCTCGCCGCCGTGATGGGGCTCTTCCTCGGGCGGGCGGTCGGCCCCGCCCTGCTGATCGCGCTGCTGGCCGGGTCCGTCGTCGGGATCGGGATGATGATCCGGTACGGGGCGCAGGCGCGCAAGGCCGCGATCCCGTTCGGGCCGTTCCTGGCTCTCGGAGGGTTGGTCGGCATGCTCGCCGGCGGCGAGCTGGTCGATGCCTACCTCGACAGCTTTTCCTAGTACTGAGTAACTCGCCGGGTCCTCACGGCTACAGCAATCGTCCACGGCGGCCGATTGATGGTTAACCGCCGAGGGGGCGGCCAATCCAATGCTCAGAAGCAGGAAGAACAACACCACGGTCGGGCTCCACATCGAGGCGGCCGCCATCACCGCCACCGAGGTGCGCGGCAATGGCATCCCGCATGTCGAGGGAGCCGGCGTCGAGCCGCTCGAGCCCGGGGTCTTCGGTGACGGCGAGGTCTCCAACGAAGAGGCGCTCACCGACCACCTGAAGTCGCTCTTCGCCCGCCAGAAGCTGAGCCGCAAGGTGCGGATCGGAGTCGGCAACCAGCGGGTGATCGTGCGGGCGATGCGCCTCCCCGCGATCGAGGACCCGAAGGACCTTGCGGCAGCCGTCCGCTTCCGCGCCCAGGAGCAGATCCCGATGCCGCTCGACCAGGCGGTCCTCGACCACCAGGTCGTCGGCGGCGTCCCCGCCCGGGACGGCGAGCCGGCCCAGGTGGACGTCGCCGTGATCGCCGCCCGCCGGGACATGGTCGCGTCCTTCGTCGAGCCGGTCCGCAAGGCCGGCCTCGACCCGGTGGGAATCGATCTCTCCGCCTTCGGCATGATCCGCGCCCTGGCCGGCGCCCACGGCCTCGCTCCCGCGGGAGCGGCGCCGACCGCCCCCGGCGCCGACGGCCCCCCGGTCCCGGGCGCCTACACCGTTCTCTACTGCCATCTCGGCGACGTCACCAACCTCGCCGTCGCGCGCGGCGCGGGCTGTCACTTCGCCCGGGTCTCCTCCTTCGGCGCCGACGCGATCGCCGCGCAGCTCGCCGAAGCCGCGGAGCTGACGATGGAGCACGCTCGGCAGTGGTTCACCCACGTCGGTCTCGAAGTTCCGGTCGAGTCGGTCGAGGGAGATCCGAGGATCGTCAGCGCCACCCGCGATGCCCTGCAGCGGGGCGCGGCAGACCTCGCCAACGAGCTGCGGCTCTCGCTCGACTACTACGGCGCGCAGGAGGCCGTCTCCCCCGTCGACAAGGTCGTCCTCTGCGGTCCGCTGAGCGCGATCGCCGGACTCCCCGGGGAGCTTGAGCGCAGCCTCGGCCTGCCGATCGAGGTCGCCAGGCCCGACGCGCTGGAGAAGTTCGGCGCGCCGACCGCCACCCAGCTGACCCTGTCCTACGGACTTGCCCTGCAGAGCTGATGCGTCCCGTCAACCTCATCCCACCGGATCTGCGCCGCGGCGTCCAGGCCCCCTCGCGCACCGGCCCCGTTGCCTACCTCGTCGTCGGCGGCCTCGCCCTCGTCCTCGCCGGCGTGACGCTGCTCGTGCTCTCGCAGAACCAGATCTCCGAGCGCGAGGCGGACATCACCCGGCTCAAGCAGGAGCGGGCGGAGATCGGCTCGGGCAGAGCGCCTCGCCAGCTACACGCAGTTCAACACCGTCCGCGAACAGCGGGTCATGACCGTGAGCAGCCTCGCCGACAGCCGCTTCGACTGGGAGCGCGTGATGGAGGAGTTCTCCCGCGTCCTGCCCTCCGACATCTGGCTCGTCAAGATGACCGGCAAGGTCCGACCGGAGGTCGACGTCGACGACAGCGCCCAGATCGCGCTGCGCGGCGGCGTCGCTGGACCCGCCCTCGAGCTGATCGGCTGCGCCCCCAGCTACGAGTCGCTCGCCGGCTTCATCTCGTCGCTGCGCGACATCGACGGCGTCACCCGCGTCGGCGTGCTCAAGTCCGAGCGGCCGCCCCTCGCCTCCTCCTCCGACCTCGCGACCGGCGACGGCACCGACCAGGAGGACTGCCGGACCAGGGACTTCATCACCCGCTTCGAGCTCGTCGTCGCCTTCGACGCCGCGCCCGTTTCGGCGGCCACGACCCCCGGCGCCGTCCCCCCGCCCGCCCCGGCACCGGCACCGGCACCGGCCGAGCCCGCCGCAACCCCGACCTCGACCGAGGGCTGAGATGAGCTCGAACCGGATACTCGCCTCAATGCTCGGCGTCGCAGCGATCCTCGCCGCCTTCTGGCTGCTGGCGCTGGCGCCGAAGCGCGATCAGGCCGCCAAGCTCGGCACCCAGGTCGAGAGCCTCCAGCAGGAGGTCGACCAGCTCAACGCCACCGTGGCCGCGGCCGACGAGGCGAGGCGCGACTTCGCCGACGACTACGCGCAGCTGGTCACCCTCGGCAAGGCCGTCCCCGCCGACGACGACACCGCCTCGCTGCTGGTCCAGCTCAACAAGGTTGCGGGGCGCAACGGGCTCGAATTCCGCGACATCGAGCTCCAGGACACCGGCGCGAGCGCGGGGGTGCCGGCGCCGACCACCGCGCCCGCCGCCCCGCCACCACCACCACCACCGACCCGGCCACCGGCGCGGTGCCCGCTGCGAGTCCAGTCCCGGCCACCGAGGCCGCCGCCGCCCTGATGCCGCTCGGCGCCACCATCGGCCCCGCTGGCCTGGCCGTGATGCCCTACAAGCTCACCTTCGCGGGCAGCTTCTTCGATGTCTCCAAGTTCGTCGCCGGCGTCGACTCGCTGGTCAAGACCGAGACCGGGCGGGTGACGGTCGACGGGCGGCTGATGACCATCGACGGGTTCTCGCTGACCAGCGACCCGCGCACCGGCTTCCCCGCGCTGACCGCAAGCGTCTCGGTGACGACCTATGTGACCCCGCCCGGCCAGGGCGTCACGGTGGGCGCCACGCCCGCCGCCCCGGCTCCGGTCGGCGCGACCGCCACCCCGACCTCGACCACCACCCCGGCCCCATGAGCAGGTTCAAGCGACCCCAGCTCAAGCGACCGGCGCTCAAGCGACCGGCGCTCAAGACGCCGCAACTGCATGCGCCGCAGGTCCTCAGCGACCTCTTCCAGGACTTGCGGGACCGGCACCTGCTGCCGCTGGTGGCAGTGCTGGCCGTGGCGATCGTCGCCGTTCCCTTCATCCTCGGCGGCTCCGACTCGGAGCCGACGTCCGGCTCCGGCACGAGCACGGCTCCCGCGGCGGGCGCCTCGGCATCGGACGGCGCCTCCAAGCTGGTTGTGGTCGCCGCCAATCCCGGCCTGCGGGACTACCGCCTGCGGCTGCGCGCGCTCGAGGCCAAGAACCCCTTCAGGCAGCACTTCACCGCTCCGCAGCTCTCCGGCTCCGAGCTGGGCGGCGGCGCGACGACGACGGTGCCGACCGAGTCGACGAACGGCGGCGTGGCGTTCCCGGAGCCGTCGGTTCCCTCCTTCCCCGGCGGCACCGGCGGGAGCACCGGCGGAAACGGCGGCGGCGGGACGGGCGGCGGCGGCCAGACCAAGGTCAAGGTCGAGACCGAGTACGTCCAGTACACAGTCGACGTGAAGGTCGTTCGCAGGGCCCAGGGCGGAAACACGCGCCAGCCTCGCGAGCGCATCCTCGAGGACGTGCCGGAGCTGACGATGCTGCCCGGCAAGAAGGCCCCGGTCGCCGTCTTCATGGGCGTCAGCGCCGACCGCGAGAAGGCCCTTCTGCTCGTCTCCGAGAACGTCACCTCGATCTTCGGCGACGTGCGCTGCATGGCCGGCTCGGAGAGCTGCCAGCTGATCATGGTCGAGCCCGGGTTCCCGGTCACCTTCGTCTACGGGGAGAGGGACCGCGCTTACAGGCTGAACGTGCTGCGGATCGAGGAATCGGTCCGCAAGCAGCCCTGAGGATCCCTGGCGGAGTGCGGATTTCCCAAGGCTTCAGTTTGTGAAGTCTTGGCGCTATACTCGCTGAAGCGAGGAGTGGGCCCAAGCGGGCCGCCCCGCCGTCATGAGCGCAATCAGCAACGCCAGATGCCCCGTCTGCCGCACGGCGGACGTGATCTCCGGGAAGTGGACCCTTCTCGTCATCCGCGACCTCGCGGCGGGGAGCAGCCGATTTTGCGAGCTCGAGCGCTCACTCGAGGGCATCAGCCCGAGAACGCTCTCGCTGCGCCTGCGGGCGCTCGAGGAGGAGGGCATCATCGAGCGCCATACCTTTCCCGAGGTCCCGCCCCGGGTCGAGTACGCCCTCACCGAGAAGGGCGAGGCCCTGGTGCCGCTGATCGAGGACATGCGGCGCTACGGCAAGCGCTGGCTCGCGGCCGACGGCGAGGTCGACGATTGCGCCCAGCCGCTCGGCGCCTCGGCCCGCGCCGGCCAGGCCGCCTAGCGGCAGCGGCCCTCGCGGGCGCTCATAACCTGCAACGCCTCGTGCAGCCGCAGGAGCCCCCCCGGCGCAGACGAAGCCTGGGAGCGTGCGTGACCCCGCCCTGACCGAAGCTCTGCGCAGGCTCGCCGCCGAGGCGGCGACCCGCTTCAGCTCGCTGGTCGCGAGCGGTGACGAGATCCCCTTCGACGTCGCCGAGGACGCGGGTCCGGATTCGCTCTTCTACCGCTACGTCCCGCTCACCGCCCGCTACGTCGCCGAGCGCGCCGACGAGGTCCGCTCGCTGCCGGCCTTCGAGCCCGCCCGCGACGCGGTGGCCGAGGCCGCGGTTGCCGCCCCTTATCTAGAGGCCAGGGGCCGCCCCGTGCCCGAGCACGAGGGCACGCGGGCCGAGGCGATGCTGCTGCTCTTCGTCGCCGCCCTCTGGGACGGCTCCACCGACTTCGCGCTCGACCGCCCCCGCCTCGGTCGGGCGCTCGACGCACTCGACGCCGAGACCCGAGATCTCGAGGAGACCGACATCCTGATCGTGCCGCTGGTCGGCCTGCGGATGTCGGCGCCGCGGATCAGCCTGCCGAGCGGCGTCCGAATCGTGGGCGCCGACAGCATCGAGGTCCCACTCGAAGCGATGCGCTCTGAGGGCATGAACCGGGAGCCGTGGGAGCCCCAGTTCCTGGCCGTCGCCGAGCAGGATGCCGAAGGCGAGGACCCGGTCGAGGCCCTCCGGCAGCTCCACGACCTGATCAGCGTCATGCGCCTGTTCAAGGAGGGCGCCATCGGCCTCGGGCCCCATGCCTTCGCGCCCACGGGCGAGGACAGCTGGCGCCGGATCGCAACCGGCGCTCCCCCGACCAGGCCCGGAAGCTACGAGCTGAGCGAGGCCGAGACGGCGGAGCTGGCCGAGTTCGCCGGCGACCTGGAGGCGTGTCCCGACCCCCGCGGCTCGCTGGCCTGGGCGATCGCCCGCTTCGAGATGGGCTGCGAGCGGGCCAGCGCGATCGAGGGCCTCTCCGATCACCTCCTCGCCCTGCAGGCCGTCCTCGAAGGCGAGGGGCCGGTCGGGGCGTCGCTGCCGATGCGGGCAGCGGCGCTGATCGCGGAGCCCGAGGAGCGCCCCCAGACCTCGCTTCGGTTCGAGCGCATCCAGCATCTCGAGCGCGCGCTGATCGCCGGCGCGCCCGTGGGGCCCGCCGGCCTCGATGCCGGGGCGGCAGCCGAGCACGCCGCTTGGCTCGAGGAGGGCCTGCGCGCAATCCTTCGCAACGCGGCCCTCGGCGAGCACGGCGCCGACCTCGGCGCCGCGGCGGACGAGACCCTGATCGCGGCGGGTCTGATCGCCGGCGAGGTGAGCGAGGAGCAGATGGGGTCCGCCGCCGAATGGGACGTCATCTCCGAGGCCGAGGGGAACGCAGATCGCGAGGAGGAGATCCGGGTGACGGACGAGCGAGACGAATTGCTCGAGCGCGAGGCCCGCGCCGGCAGCGGCGAGGAGATCAGGGTGACGGCCAAGCCCGCCGCCGAGCAGGAGTTCGACCGGGCGGTCGGCGCCTCGGCCCAGGAGGGGCTCGAAGCCGGGCCGCCGGAGGTCGACGAGGACTTGAGCGGGAAAGCGCACGACGACGGCAGTCGGGCCGATCCCGGCGACGACTACCAGGAGGGCACGATGATCGACCGTGACTGGCTCGGCGAGGTCGAGCGCGCCGACAGCGCCACACTCGAATGGCCCGCGACCGCGATCGGCGAGCCGGCTCCCGGCGAGCGCGAGCGGATCGACACCCCGCGCGTCCGGCACCTGTTCCCGGTCCCCGAGGATGCGGACTGGGAGGTTCGCGAACTCGACTACGACCGGCGCAGGACGGCCAACGGCCGCTGACCGCGCCCGCCGGCGCTCAGGCTCCGGCGGCGATCTCCTCCCGCTCCGGCTCGGTGGCGAACAGGTAGCGGTTGATCTGGGCTAGGCCGCCGAGGTCGTGGACGTCCTCGTCCAGGTAGGGGACTCGAATCACGGTCGCGGCCCCCAGCTCGGCCGAGAGCCGCTCTATGTTGCGGGCGTCGCGCTCCGCGAGGGCGCCGTAGTCGGCGAAGTTGGCCGCGACCCGCTCGGCCAGCTCGGCGTCCTCGAGCGCCGCGGTCAGCTCCTCCCGCAGGTCGCCACCGTCCCCGGGCAGCCGGTCGAACGCGTAGTGGACCTTGTTGACGATCACCCCGCCGAAGGGGAGGTCGGCCTCGATCAACTTGCGGTGGAAGTAGACGGCCTCCTCGATCGGCTCGCCCTGCGGGCCGCAGACGACGAGGAAGCAGGTGCCGGGGTCGGCGAGGAGGGCGTTGACCCGCCTCGCCCGCTCCTGAAAACCGTCCACCATGCCGCTCATCGCGGTGAAGAACTCCGAGAGGTCCGCGAGCAGGTCGAATCCGACGATCCGCTTCAGGACCGAGAGGACGACCGAGGCCCCGCGGCCGGCGACCCGCGCCGCCATCCCGGTCGGCTTCATGAACACGCGCAGCGAGCGGCCCTCGATGAACTGCATCAGGCGGCGCGGGGCGTCGAGGAAGTCGAGCGCGTTGCGGGTCGGCGGAGTGTCGAGGACGAGCAGGTCGAAGCGCCCCCCGGAATGGATCTCGAACAGCTTCTCCATCGCCATGTACTCCTGCGATCCCGCCAGCGCATTCGAGATCTGCTGGTAGATGCGGTTGCCGAGGATGCGGTCGCGGCTCTGCGCGTCCTCGGCGTAGCGGCTGACGACCTCGTCGAAGGTCGCCTTCGGATCGAGCATCATCGCCCACAGCTCGCCGCTCATCCGAATGCCCGTCGCCTCGAACAGGGCCGGATCGACACGGCGGGCCTCGTTGCCGAGCTGCTCGAGGCCGAGGGCGTCGGCGAGCCGCTTCGCCGGGTCGATGGTGACCACGCAGACCTTCAGCCCCTTCGCCGCCATACCGGTGGCGACCGCCGCGGCGGTCGTCGTCTTGCCGACTCCGCCCGATCCGGCGCAGACGCAGACGCCCTTGCCGGCGAGGACCTCGTCGATCGCGGTCACGGGGCCTTCCGCATCCGGCTCAAAGCCTGGCTCCGAGGGCGCGCGCGGACTCGAGGCCGAGCTCGGGCTCGAAGAGGAACGGAAGCGTCTTGACCGGCGCCTCGACGCGGCGTCGCAGGCGCGCCAGCTGGGCCCGCTGGGAGCGGGCCCGGTCGTGCTCGGAGATCGCCGCCCGCGCAGCGGCCCGGACCGCGCCGTTCTCGCGCCCGGCCACGCCGGCGAGCCGCTCGGCCTCCTCGTTGGAGAAGCGCTGCGGGTAGAGCGCGTTCATGTAGATGCGATCGACCGCGACGCCGACCTCGGCCCGCAGGTCGCGCTCGAGGCTTGCCGACTCGTTGACCGGCATCTCCTCGGGCAGCGAGACGATCGCCGCCCCGGTCAGGGCCTCGTCGGTGATGAAAGCGTCGAGCTGCCGGGCCTGCGAGTGGATCGGCCCGACCCTGGCGATCCCGGCGAAGGTCCGCGGCGTCTGCAGAAAGCCGATCCCGTGGCCCGTGGCCGGCGCGTCGACGACGACCAGGTCGTACTTGCGTCCGCGCTTGACCTTGCGGTCGAGCTGGGCCAGCTCCCAGATCTTGCCGATCGTGACCAGCTCCTTGAGCCCGGGGGTGGCGGCGGCCAGGTAGGTGAAGATGCGGCTTCGGAATAGCAGGTCCCGCATCGCCCGCACCTTGAGCTGGAGCAGCACGTACTCGCGCATCGAGTCGTCGGGATCGATCGAGATCGCCCAGAGGTTCTCCGCCATCCGGGTCTCCTCGAAGCCGACCGCCGCGTGGCCGAAGAAACGCGACGCCCGCTCCTGCGCGGCCACCTCGCAGACGATCGTCCGCCGCCCCTCCGAGGCGGCCCGCAGCCCCATCGCGACCGCCACAGTCGTCTTGCCGACGCCCCCCTTTCCTGTGACGAAGACCAGCCGCTTGTCGAACAGGTCGGTAACCCGGCTCATTCAATCAGGGGCGAGGCCCGCCCTCTGCGGACTGCACCTTCGCTAGCAATTCATCAGGACGGCAGGAAAAACCCGTGGCCATGCGAATAACCGCGGCAAATGGGATTCCTCAGCCGCAAGACCACCACAGCAGAGCCATCCACGAACGGCGCGCCGCCCGCGGTCGCCGAGGAGCTCGAGCGCGTCGAGCAGGAGGCGATGGACGAGTCGCCCGAGATTCGCGCCGAGCCCGACCCGGGGAAGGACGACGGCGGGACCGCCGAGCCTCGAGACCTCGAGAAGGAGCTGGCCGAGGCCGAAGCCGGCGGAGAGCCCGAGGGCGCCGGGAGCGAACCCTCCAGCAACCCGGCCGCCCCCGGACGCGAAGCGGAGGAGGCGGCCGGCACCGACTCCGAGTCCGAGTCCGAGGGGCGAATGATGCCCCGGGACCTGATCGCCCCAGACCGGCGGAAGATGGCCGCCGAGGCGGCCGAGGCCGAGAAGGCGGTCGCCGAGGCTCCCGTCAAGCACGCCGAGGTGATCGCCTTCGCCAACCAGAAGGGCGGAGTCGCCAAGACGACGACGACCCTCAACCTGGCTGTCGCCTTCGCCGAGAGCGGCCACCGCGTCCTCTGCATCGACCTGGATCCGCAGGGCAACCTGACGATGAGCCAGGGGATCGACCCGGACAAGGTGGAAAAGAGCCTCTACGACGTGCTCGTGCACGACATGCCGATCTCCGAGATCATCGCCAAGCGCGAGATCGACATCGCCGTGGCCTCGATCGACCTGGCCGGCGCCGAGATCGCGATGAGCACGAAGATCGGCCGCGAGCGCTCGCTGGAGAAGGCGCTGAAGGAGGTCTCCGGCGATTACGACTTCATCTGCATCGACACGCCGCCCAGCCTCGGGCTGCTCACGATCAACGCGCTGACGGCGGCGACCAAGGTGATCGTCCCCGTCCAGTGCGAGTATCTGTCGATGCGTGGCCTGGTCCAGCTCCAGAACACGCTCAAGATGATCCAGGAGAACCTCAACCCCGACGTCAAGATCGAGGGCATCCTGCCCACGATGCTCGACTCGCGGACCGTTCACGCCAAGGAGGCGGTCGAGATCCTCGAGGAGAACTTCGGCGACCTCGTCTTCAAGTCGCGGATCCGCAAGGCGATCAAGTTCGCCGAGGCCCCGGTGAGAGGTGCTTCCGTGCTCAAGTACGATTCGCAGAGCAACGCCGCCAACTACTACCGGGAGCTGGCCAAGGAGGTTCTCAGCAATGGCTCGTCGTAAGCGCGCGAGCATGAGGGAGGGGCCGCTCGCCGACCTCTTCCGCTCCACCGTCGACGATCCGCCCGCGGATCCCCCCGAGGCTCCGCAGGAGCTGTCCCGCGAAGCGTCCCCGAAGCCCGCTCCGGACGCAGACGCGCCGCGCTACGGACGCGAGGACCCGGTGGGGGAGACCCCTGCTCCCGATCCTGGGCCTGCTCCCGGCCCCGGGCCCGACCCCGGTCCTCCGCCCGCACCTTCGGACCCCGTCCCGCCGACCCAGCCGGATCCGGCGCCCGAGCCGCAGATCCGCGAGGCGCCCGACGACGAGGACCCCCTTGCCCCGCCGACCCGCGGCGCCGACGTCTCAAGCCTGCCCAAGCCGAAGGAGCGCCTCAGCCGGATCTTCGGCGACGACGCCTCCCGCGGCCGGGAGCCGGCCGGACGGGACTACGTGGAGACCCCCCGCTACGGCCGCGACGAGCCCGAGTACGAGCCCCGCGGCGGCAGCCCGCACACGCCGCGGATCCGCGTCGTCGGCGTCGGCGGCGCCGGCGTCAACGCGATAAACCGCATGGTCGAGGCCCAGATCCCCGGGGTCGAGTTCATGGCCGTGAACACGGACCTGCAGTCGCTGCAGCTGTGCATCGCCGACGTCACCATCCACATCGGCGGCGAGCAGACCCGCGGCCTCGGCGCCGGAGCGGACCCCGACCTCGGCTTCAAGAGCGCCTTCGAGGAGCAGGACAAGATCAAGCGCCTGCTCAAGGGGTCCGACATGGTCTTCGTCGCCGCCGGCGCCGGCGGCGGGACGGGAACGGGCGCCGCTCCGGTCGTGGCCCGGCTGGCCCGCGAGGTCGGAGCCCTTACCGTCGGCATCATCTCGAAGCCGTTCAGCTTCGAGGGCAGCCGCCGGGGCACGCAGGCGGCCAAGGGCATAGAGGCCCTCGCCGCCGAGGTGGACACCCTGATCGTGGTGCCCAACGACCGCCTGCTCGACGTCCTCGACCAGCAGACCTCGATGGTGGAGGCCTTCCAGGTTGCCGACGACGTCCTGCGCCAGGGGGTGCAGGGCATCTCGGACCTCGTCACCCTGCCGGCAGTGATCAACCTCGACTTCGCCGACGTGCGGACGATCATGTCCGAGGCCGGCCAGGCGCTGCTCGGGATCGGCATGGGAACCGGCGAGGAGCGAGCGCTGGCCGCCGCCGAGAAGGCGATCTCCTCACCGCTGCTGGAGACTTCGATGGACGGAGCCCGCTCGATCCTGCTCTCGATCACCGGCGGCGCCGACCTCTCGCTGGTGGAGGTGTCGGAGGCGGCCAAGGTTGTCGGCGAGGCCGCGCACCCGGACGCCAACATCATCTTCGGCGCCAACATCGACGACGACCTCACCGACCAGGTCTGGGTGACCGTGGTCGCGACCCGCTTCGACGGCCGCGCCCGGCCGCAGCGGCGCACCGAGGAGCCGACCATCCACCGCACGAGGGAGAGCGGCCGGCCGCGCCGTTCGGAGCGGCCGGGAGACCTCGGCTCGCTCGACGTACCCGAGTTCCTGCCCAACTGACGGAGTCTGATGACCCCAGGAAGCGGGGTCCCTGAGTGAACGGGGTGGTGGCCGCCGGCCATCCGCTGACGGCCGAGGCCGGTTCCTGGGCCCTCCGCGAAGGTGGCAACGCGGTCGACGCGGCGGTCTGCGCAGCGCTGACATCGTTCGCGCTCGAAACTCCGCTCACCGGCCTCGGCGCCGGCGGCTACATGCTGGTCCACGACCCGGCCGGGGAGGACGTGCTGGTCGACTTCTTCGTCGAGGCTCCCGGGCTGGGCGGGATCGAGCGCGGCGCCGAGCTGGTCCCGATCGACGTCTACTTCGATCCCTCCACCGTCCAGGTCTTCCACGTCGGGGCGGCGTCCTGCGGGGTTCCCGGCACCGCCGCCGGTCTCGCCCACGCGCTCGAGCGCTTCGGGACGATGCCGCTGGAGGCGCTGGTCGCGTCCCGGCGTCCGCCACGCGCGCGAAGGAGCCCATCTCAACCGTCAGCAGGCCTTCCTGCTCGAGATCCTCGAGCCGATCTACACCCGCACCGAGGAGCTGCGCGAGATCTACGCGCCAGCCGGCCGGATCCTGCGCGAGGGCGAGATCTTCCGCTTCCCCGATCTCGCCGACGCCCTCGAGCGCCTCGCGGCGGACGGCCCGCAGCCCTTCTACTCGGGCGAGATCGGCCAGGCGATCGCCGATTTCGTCCTCGCCCGCGGCGGCACGCTCTCGCGCGCCGACCTCGAGGCCTACGCGGCGGTGGAGCGGGAGCCCGTGCGGGCCGCGTTCGCCGGGTGCGAAGTCCTCACCAACCCGCCGCCCTCATCGGGCGGGATCCTGATCGCCTTCGCGCTCGACCTGCTCGAGCGGCTCGGCCGCGGCGACGTGGAGGCGGTGGTCACGGTGATGCGGGCGGCGAACGAGGAGCGCGGCGAGAGCTTCACCGACGGCCTGCGCGAGCCCGGCTTCCTCGGGCGCTTCCTCGACCCCGCCAGACTCGACGGCATCGCCGAGGGGCTGCGCCGCGGCCCCTCGCCGCCCGGCCGCGACCTGCCCGGCGACGCGCTCGGCTCGACGACCCACCTGGTCGCGATCGACGCCGACGGTGTCTGCGCGAGCGTTACCTGCTCGAACGGGACCGGGTCCGGGGTGCTGGTGCCGGGGACGGGGGTCCACGTCAACAACATGCTCGGCGAGGAAGACCTCAACCCGCACGGGTTCCACCGGACGCCCCCCGGCACCCGGCTGCCGTCGATGATGTCCCCGACGGTGGTCCTGCGCGACGGCGAGGTGGTCGCAGGCCTCGGCAGCGCCGGCTCCAACCGGATCCGCTCCGCGGTCCTGCAGACGGTGTTGAGGATGCTGCTCGACGGGTTCGGGCCCGCGGCGGCGATCGAGGCGCCGCGTGTCCACTTCGAAGCAGGGACCGTGCAGGCCGAGCCGGGCGTGGACCAGACGGGGCTGCGGCGGATCGAGGAGTCCGGCACGGCCGTCGTCCGCTGGGATCACAAGAACCTCTTCTTCGGAGGCGTCCAGGCCGTCAAGCGGGAGCCGGACGGGGCCCTGGGCGGGGCCGGGGACTCGCGCCGGGGAGGCGCGGCCGCGGTCGCCTAGCCCTCAGGGGCCGATGTGCACCCTGCCGTTCGATTTCGCCCGCTCGGCCAGGTCACCGGCCTTGTCGAGCGCCTCCTGGAGCGTTGTCAGCACCCGCGCCAGCATCGCCATCCGCTCGGCCTCGCCGCGCATCTGCAGCAGCTCCTGCTTGGTCTCCGCCGGCAGCTCGACCCGGGCGGCCAGACCGTAGGCGGTCGCCTCCGCCAGCTCGTCGTCGGTGGGCCGTTCGCCCGCAGCCATCTCGGCGAGGTCGGCGAAAGCGCTGCGGGCCGCCGCCGCATCGGGAGCCTCGGCCGCCGGCTCCTCCTCTTCGACCAGCTCGACCTCGGCCGCCGGCTCCTCCGGGTCGTCGAAGCGGTCGAGCACCCGGAATGGGATGCCGCCGCTGACGACGACGTTGAGGCGGCCGTCCTCGAAGCGCTCGAGGACCTCGGTGACGTGGGCCGTGCAGCCCATCGAGCGGGCGCCCTCGGCGTCGCGGAGCACGATCCCGAAGGGCTCCCCCGCCTCCAGGCAGCGGCCGATCATCCGCTTGTAGCGCTCCTCGAATATGTGCAGCGGAATCACCTCTCCGGGGAGCAGCACCAGCGGCAGCTCGAATATCGGCAGCGATTGCGGCACTTCCTCCAGTCTAGGAATCCCCGGGGACCGGGCCGTCGCGACGCTCCGCTGCCGGGCAGTAGAGAATGAGCCCGGGATGAGCAAGGACGGGATCGATTTCGAGGCGGAGGGGCTGCTCGGCGACCTCGAGGGGGAGCAGCGCCAGGCCCGCCTCGCCCTGCTCGAGGACCTCGCCGAGGACGGCGCCGAGCTCGAGGAGCTGCGCGAGGCTACGGCCGCCGGCCGTCTGGCGCTGCTGCCGGTGGAGAGGGCGCTTGCGGGCGACGGGCCGCGCTACACGCCGGAGGAGGTGGCGGAGAAGGCCGGCGTCGATCTCGAGATCCTGCAGCGGTACATCGCCGCTCTCGGCCTGCCGGTTCCCGAGCCTGGCGAGCCGGTCCTCACCGACCACGACGTCGACTCCGCGAAGCGCGTCAAGGCCTTCGAGGAGATCGGGCTGCCCGAGGAGGGCACGCTTCAGGTCGCCCGCACGATCGGGATGGCGACGGCCCGGATCGCGCAGGCCAACCGCGAGCTGATCCGCGACGCGCTCGTCCACGAGGACGACAACGAGCACGATCTCGCGCTGCGGTTCGCCGCGGCGGCCAGGGTGATGATGCCGCTGGTGGCCCCGACCCTGGCCTACTCGATGCAGATGCACCTGATCGAGCAGATCCGGCGGGACGTGATCGGCGCCGCCGAGATCGCCTCGGGCGAGGTCGGCAGCGCCACCGACGTCGCGATCTGCTTCGTCGACATGGTCGACTTCACCAAGCTCGGGGAGCGGGTAGACGTCGAGGAGCTGGGCCACGTCGCCGGTCGGCTCGAGGAGGTGGCGACCTCGGTCGCGAAGTCGCCGGTGCGCGTCGTCAAGCTGATCGGCGACGCCGCGATGCTGGTCTCGGCCGAGGTCGCGCCGCTCTTCGACGCCGCGCTCCAGATCATCGAGGCCGCGGACGCCGAGGGTGAGCAGTTCCCCCAGCTTCGCGGCGGAATCGCCTTCGGTACGACTCTCGGGCAGGGCGGCGACTACTACGGCAGGCCGGTCAACCTGGCCAGCCGGATCACCGGCGTGGCCAGGCCGAGCAGCCTCCTCGCCACCGCCGAGGCGGTCGAGGCGGCTGGTGACGCCTTCCACTACTCGTTCGCCGGGGTGCGCTCGCTGAAGGGGATCGACGGCAGGGTGCGGTTGTTCCGGGTCCGCCGCGAGCCCCGGAAGGGCTCGAACGGCTAGTGCCCGACGGCAGCTTCGTCGTCGTTGCCGTGATCGCGCTGCCTCAGGCCGGCTTGCGGCCGGAAAGAACCAGGTTGTAGAAGAGCTCCGCCGGCAGCCGCGGCTCGAGCAGGGCGCTGTCTACGGCCTGCAGCGCCAGGTAGCTGCGGAAGGCGAACTTGCGCCACCGCCAGGGGATCTCGTCGTGCTCCGCCGATGCCTCCATCGAGCGCAGCACCCAGCCGTACATGTTGGCCAGCAGCTCCTCGCCGCCGACGCGGCGGTCCTCGAAGCCGGCCTCGCGCAGGAGCCTGCGCAGGTCGGCGGGGGCGAACGAGTGGACGTCGACCTCCCACTCGAGCCCGTGCCCGCTCTCCGCGGCCTGGACCTTTCCGGAGCGCTCGGGCGCCCTGACGGCGAAGCGCCACAGGGGCGCGACCGCGATCCCGGCGCGCTTGGGAACGCCCGCCAGCCGGTCGCCGTAGCGGGAGGGCTCGCCGCAGAAGGCGATCGCCCCTCCGGGGCGCAGCACCCGCCGGAACTCGGCGAATGCGGCGCCGAGGTCGGGGATGTGGTGGAGGACCGCGTGCCCGAAGACCAGGTCGAAGCTCTCGTCCTCGAACGGCAGCCGCTCCGCATCGGTTGCGACCGTGTTCACCTCGACGCCGAGCCGCGCCGCGTGGGCGGCAAGGGTGGCGAGCATCCCCGGCGAGATGTCGGTGGCCGTGGCCCGCTCGACCATGCCTAGGCCGAGCAGGTTGAGGGAGAAGTAGCCGGTTCCGGAGCCGATCTCGAGCGCGTCGCCGAAGGGCGCCGACGGGGCTCCGCCCAGCGCCTTCGCCAGCTTCGCGGCGACCTGTTCGCGACCGGTTTCGCCGAAGTCGATCCCCCACTTGGCGTCGTAGGAGTCGGCCGCCGCGTCGTGGTAGCGGGTGTTGACGTCCCTGATGTGGTCGGCGGTGGCGTCGGGGGCGGCCGGCATGGCGGGCAATAGTAGGCGGCGAGCGGCCCGGTTGAGTCAGCCATTACCGTCCCGGCCCGTGAGCGATCAATACGTTCAGCGCGACCAGCCGCCCGGCGTGCCTCCGCTCGAGCTGACCGGCGAGAGGACCCTTCCCGACGTTCCCGAGGAGAACTACTGGTACCGGCGCCACCTCGCCGTCTACGAGTGGATCGCAGGACGCGTCGCGGGACTGCGGATCGCCGACCTCGCCTGCGGCGAGGGCTACGGCTCCGCCGTTCTGGCGGAGCGGGCCGCCGACGTGATCGGCGTGGACGCCAATCCGGACGCCCACGAGCATGCGCGGCGGCGCTACGTCCGCGACAACCTCCGCTTCGAGCGCGGCCTGGTCGAGCAGTTCGCCGAGCCCCGTGACGCGATCGTCTTTCTGCAGACGATCGAGCACGTGGAGCGCCCGCAGGACCTGTTGCGGGGGTTCGCGGCGGCGGCGCCGGTCTCCTACGTATCGACGCCCAACCGGCTGACCCTGGCGCCGGCCGGCGCCGAGAAGTCCGACAACCCCTGGCACCTGCGCGAGTACACGATCTCCGAGTACCGTGAGCTGCTCGAGCCGTGCTTCGCAAGCGTCGAGATCCTCGGGCTCTTCCACGCCCGCAAGCTCCGCGCCCACGAGCTCGCGATCGGCCTCGGCTGGGACCACGTCCACAAGACCCTTCGCATCACCAAGCCCTTCTACGACCGCTTCACCCCCGCCATAAGTGCAAAGGACTTCCGGCTCATGAGTGACGGCCTGGAGGGGGCGTTGGACTTCCTCGCGATCTGCCATGCGTAGGAGAAACGGGCTTGTAGAGGGGGTGGGACTGGGGCGTGACGTCTTCTTCCGGTGGGTGGTGCGGAAATGGGGGACCGCGCCTCGGCGCAGCCGAGGTGTGGTGGCACCATTTCCGTGACAGGACCCGCCGGGCAGGGCACCGATCCCTCGGCCGTCAACGGACACGACACGGTCGGAGACCTGGCGATCGTGCTGCACAGCCACATGCCCTACGTCGAGGGCTTCGGCACCTACCCCTTCGGCGAGGAGTGGCTCTTCGACGCGGTGATCCGCTCCTACCTGCCGGTGCTCGATGTCGCCCGCGACGTGACGATGACGATCACGCCGGTGCTGGCCGACCAGCTCGAGGACCCTGGGACCGCGGAGCGGCTGCGGGAATTCCTGCTGACCTACCGGATCGCCAGCGCCGAGGCCGACGTCGAGGAGGTCGAGGCCGCGTGCCGGCCCGCGGCTGCGGCGGAGGCCGCCCGCCACCGGCGCGCGCTCGAGCTGCTCGACGCCGCCGGCGATCCGCTGACGCCGTTCCGGGCCGCGGCGGAGGAGGGGAGGGTCGCGCTGATGGCGTCGGCCG
Source organism: uncultured Actinomycetes bacterium (assembly GCA_963720015.1). Classification (GTDB taxonomy): domain Bacteria; phylum Actinomycetota; class Thermoleophilia; order Solirubrobacterales; family 70-9; genus DATFPK01. The sequence goes on from CAVREA010000004.1 coordinate 238,784, forward strand.
CCACCCACGCCGTCCTGCCGATGCTCGCGACCCGCCCCGGAATGGCCCTGCAGCTCGACGCGGGCATCCGCTCGCACCGCCGCCGCTTCGGCTGGGACGGGGGCTTCTGGCTGCCGGAGTGCGCCTACGCCCCGGCGATCGACGATGAGCTCGCCCGCCACGGTGTGCGCTGGTTCTGCATCGATCAGAGCGCCGCCGAGCCGGGGGTGGCCGCCCCGGCGCCGATCCGCTCGCCGGGAGGCCCGGTTGCGTTTGCCCTCGACTGGGAGGCGATCGGTTGGCTCTGGTCGCTGGACGGCTACCCGTCCGACCCCGCCCATGCGCAGTTCGCCGGCAAGTCGTGGCGGGGCACGAGGATCTGGCGGGTCGGCGGCGGCGCCTACGACCCGGCGGCGGCCGAGGGGGCCGCGCGCCGGCAGGCGCGCGAATTCCTCGAGGCGGTCGCAGCGCGGCTCGGCGAGCGGGCCCGCCAGGCCGGAAAGCGCGGGCTGCTCGTCTTCGCAATCGACACCGAGCTTCTCGGCCACTGGTGGCTGGAAGGGCCCGTCTGGTTCCGGCAGGTGCTCGAGGGGGCGGCCGGCGCCGGGATCAGCCTGACCACGCTGCCCGCCGCGCTCGCCATCCACGAGGCCGAGGACCGCCCGTTGCGCGCCTCGACCTGGGGCGAGGGCAAGGACCTGCGGACCTGGGACTCGCCGCCGGTCGCCGACCTCGCCTGGGCGCGCGCGCAGGCTGGAGCTGCGCCTGCTGCGCGCCCTGGGCCGCGGCCTCGACGGGCCCGCGGCGGAGCGCGCCGCGCGCGAGCTGCTGGCCGCCCAGGCGAGCGACTGGGCATTCCTCGACAGCCGCGGTCAGGCCGGCGACTATCCGTTCCGGCGGGCCAGCGGTCACGCCGAGGCGATGCTCGAGGCCATAGACTCCGGGCCTGCACCGGACCCGCGGATGCGGGCCCTGGCACCCAGACCTCAGCCTCGCGCCGCTCCTCGAGCCCTAGCCACTCCGTCAGCCATCGTGCCCCGCGTCCTGATCCTCTCCTGGGAGTACCCGCCGCTGATCGAGGGCGGGCTCGCCCGCCACGTCCGCAAGCTCTCCGAGGGCCTCGTCGAGCTCGGCGTCGAGGTCCACGTGCTCACCCGCGGCGGCGAGGAGTCGCCCGACGAGGAGCGTGCCGGCGGCGTGGCCATCCACCGCATCCGCGAGCCGAAACGGCCCACCGACCTCGGAGAGTTCGTCGCCTGGGTCGAGCGCATGAACTCGGACATGCTCGCCGCCGGCGTCGACCTCGGAGACCGTCACGACTTCGACCTCGTCCACGGCCATGACTGGCTCGTCGCGAATGCCTGCGACCACCTCGCGAAGCGGTTCGGCGCACCCCTGGTGACCACGATCCACGCCACCGAGCACGGACGCCACCAGGGCTGGGTGGACAAGCATCCCCAGTCCTATATCCACGGGGTCGAGAGGTGGATCACCAACCGCTCCGAGCGGGTGATCGCCTGCTCGTTCTACATGCGCGAGCAGATCGCCGACATCTTCGGGGTCGAGGAGGAATATGTGACCGTGATCCCCAACGGCATCGACCCGGAGGACCTGCCGATGCCCAGGACGACACCGAGCTCGCCCGCCTGCGCTCCGAGTTCGCCGCGCCCGACGAGAAGCTCGTCCTCCTGATCGGCAGGCTGGTCTACGAGAAGGGCTTCCAGCTCGCCCTCGAGGCGATGCCGAAGCTGGTCGCCGAGGTGCCCGGCACCCGCTTCCTCGTGGCCGGCTCCGGCACCCATGAGGTCGAGCTTCACCGCCAGGCCCGCGACCTCGGGCTGATGGATCACGGCACCTTCCTCGGCTGGATCGGCGACGACGTGCTCCACTCGCTCTACCGGATCGCCGACCTCACCGTGGTCCCCTCGATCTACGAGCCGTTCGGCCTCGTCGCCCTCGAGGCGATGGCGTCCGGGTGTCCGTGCATCGTCGCCGACACCGGCGGGCTGCGCGAGGTCGTCCCCCACGACGAGGCCGGCCTGCGCTTCCGGGCCCACGATCCCGAGGCCCTCGCTGACGTCGCGATCAAGGTGCTCAGCGACGACGACCTCGGCCGCCGCCTGGTGGCGGAGGCCCACGAGCACGTTCGCCGCTTCGACTGGGCCGACGTCGCCGAGCAGACCGCCGCCGTCTACGAGACCCTGATCGCCGAGGCGGCCCGCGCCTAGGGGATCTCCAGCACTCCCGGGCCCCCCGCGGCGGGCTCGACCGGGTCCGGCCAGCGCAGGCGCTGCGGCGCGTCGCGCATCCGCAGGACCCGGGCCGGTACGCCGCCGACGACCGCGTTCGCGGGAACGTCCCTGGTCACCACCGAGTTGGTCCCGATCACCGCGTTGTCGCCGACAGTGACCCCGCGCAGGATGCAGGCGCCGTAGCCGATCCAGACATTGGAGCCGACGACCACGTCCCGCTTGTAGATGCCCTGGTGGCGGATCGGGCGTCTCGACGTCGACGACGCCGTGGTCGAAGTCGATGAACATCGCCCGGTCCGCGATCACGCACTGGTCGCCGATGCGGACCCGCTGGAACGCGGAGATCGTGCACTCCTGGCCGATCACCGTCTTCTGGCCGATCTCGACGACTCCCTCGTGGCAGCGGATCTTGGTCCCGTCGCCGACCCAGACGAAGCGCCCGAAGCGGATCTGGCCCCGGCGCCCGGTCTGCAGCTGCAGGCCGCGGCCGAGGAAGACGGAGCCCGTCGGTGCGCCAGCGCCACCCGGCCGGGGTGAGCAGCGCGCCGCCAGGCCCAGCGCCAGCAGCAGGCGCCCGTACTTGGCGTTGAGCAGCCCGTTGCGGGCGGCGAATCGGGCGAGACGGATCACGGCGGGCGGGACTCTAGACTGCCCGGCCCGCATGCCCGACGCCGCCGAAGCAGGCAACCCTCGCGCAGCGCCTCGTCGAAGGCGACAAGCGCGCCCTTGCCCGCGCGATCACGCTGATCGAGTCCGACGACCCGGCCGGCTGGGAGCTCGTCCGCGAGGTCTACCCGCGCACGGGCAGGGCGCGGATCATCGGCTTCACCGGGCCTCCGGGCGTCGGCAAGAGCACCCTGATCGGGGCGCTGACCAAGGAGCTGCGCGAGGCGGAGCGCGAGCGTCGCGGTGCTCTCGATCGACCCCTCCAGCCCGTTCACCCGCGGCGCCCTGCTCGGCGACCGGATCCGGCTCTCCGACCACTTCCTCGACCCGGGCGTCTTCATCCGCTCGATGGCCTCGCGCGGCGCCCTCGGCGGCCTCTCCGAGGCCGCCCTCCAGGTGGCGCTGGTGATGGACGCCGCCGGCAAGGACGACGTCCTGATCGAGACCGTCGGCGTCGGCCAGGCCGAGATCGACATCGTCGACCACGCCGACACGATCGTGCTGGCGCTGATGCCGGGCTCGGGCGACTCGATCCAGGCCCTGAAGGCCGGCGTGATGGAGATCCCCGACGTGATCGTCGTCAACAAGGCCGACCACCCGATGACCGACACGATGGTGCGGGAGGTCCGCGGCGTGCTCGCGCTCGCCCAGGACCCGGACGGCTGGAAGGTGCCGATCCTGCGCACCGAGGCGGCCCGCGGCGAGGGGGTGGCGGAGCTGCGCGAGCAGATCGACGAGCACCGCGCCTTCATCGAGGCGCAGGGGACGCTCGGCCGAGCGCCGCGCCCGCAACCTGCGCAACGAGGTGCTCGGGATCGCCGCCTCGCGGCTGCGCCGCCGGCTCGAGGGGACGGTCGCCGCGGACCCCGCGACCGCGGAGCTGCTCGACCGGGTCGTCAGGCGGGAGCTCGACCCGGCGAGCGCGGCGGGCGAGTTGCTAGAACACGGACCGGCGATGGCTGAGGCGCCGAGCCGCGCGAGGCCGGCTGAACGACGAGCTGGATCGGGCACCGGGTCGACGAGCTCGGACGGCACCAGCGTCGCCCGCGTGACCAGGCCTCTACGTCGACAGCGCAGGCGGCGAGCCCGTCTGGGTGGTCGCCAAGATGGGCCGCTTCGGCAGGGTCGTGGCGATCCCGCTACCGGGACTGCGCCGCCGTCGTCGGGCACGTCTGGGCCCCGTTCAGCAGGGACGCTCTCCGCGGCGCTCCGCCGGTCGATCCGGAGAAGCCGCTCAGCCGCGAGCAGGAGATCGCGATCTGCACGCACTACGCGATCGGCGAAGGCCAGGGGCGCCACGCCGAGGTGTTGCCGCGCAGCGAGGGCGAGATCACCGCCGAGTGCCGTGTCCTCGCGCTCAGCAGCCGAGCTGGCGCGCGATCACCATCTGCTGGACCTCGTCGGTGCCCTCGCCGATGGTGAGGATCTTGGCGTCGCGGTAGAAGCGGCAGACCGGGTACTCCTCGATGTAGCCGTAGCCGCCGTGGATCTGGACGGCCTCCTCGGTGGCGCGGACCGCGAGGCGCCCGGTGATCAGCTTGGCCTGAGCGGCCGTCAGGGTGAACGGCTCGCCCACGGTCCTTCTCTATCGCCGCCCGGTAGGTGAGCAGGCGGGCGGCCTCGATCTGGGCGGAGAGGTCGGCGATCTTCGCCTGGATCGCCTGGTAGGTGGAGATCGGCTTGCCGAAGGCCCGCCGCTCCTTGGCGTATGCGATCGCCTCGTCGAGCGCCCCCTGGGCGAGGCCGACGCCCATCGCGGCGACGCCGATCCGCCCGCCGTCGAGGATCTGCAGGAACTGCTTGAAGCCGTCGCCGCGGCGCCCGAGCAGGTTCGCCTCGGGCACCCGGCAGTCCTCGAAGGTCAGCGGGCGCGTGTCGGACGCGTTCCAGCCCATCTTCCGGTAGGGCTCGCCGATCTCGTAGCCGGGCGTGCCGTTGGGGACGATCAGGTTCGAGATCTCGGGCGCGCCGTTGCGGCCGGTGACGGCGGTGATCGTCACGCAGCCCGAGATCTCCGTCCCCGAGTTGGTGATGAACTGCTTGGCGCCGTTGACGACCCACTCGCCGTCCTCGAGGGCCGCCGTGGTCCGGGTGTTGCCTGCGTCCGAGCCCGCCTCGGGCTCGGTCAGGCCGAAGGCGGCGAGCCTGCGCCCGGCGGTCAGCTCCGGCAGCCACTCCGACTTCTGCTCGTCCGTCCCCCAGAGGTGGATCGGCATCGTCCCCAGCGAGGTGTGGGCCGCCATCGTGATCGCCACCGAGGAGTCGATCCGGGTCAGCTCCTCGACCGCGAGCGCGTACGAGAGGGTGTCGGCGCCGCCGCCCCCGTACTCCTCCGGGAACGGGATCCCCATCAGGCCGAGCTCGCCCATCTTGGCGACGATCTCGTAGGGAAACGCCTTGGTCCGGTCCAGCTCCTCGGCGACCGGCGCCACCTCGTTGCGGGCGAAGTCGCGGACGGTGTCGCGCAGAAGGCGCTGCTCGTCGGTGAGGCCGAAGTCCATGCGGGCGCGGATCTTAGGGCCGCTCGAGCCCGGCCGCTTCGAGCGCCTCTTCGCGGTCCTGGTAGAGGGTGACCCTGGTGATCACGTCCCCGTCGAACTCGAAGACCTGCGCTCCCTTCGCCGAGAAGGGGGTGCCGCTCCCCTTGCCGCGGGCGCGGATCCCGCCGACTCTGATCACCGATCCCCCGCCGGCCTTGATGAACTCGTCGTGAAAGAACTCGATGTCGTCGAAGACATCGAGCAATCCGGTGAGGAAGCCCTGCACTTCGGCCCGCCCTCGATACACGCCCTGTCCGAGTCCACGTGACCGCGACCAGTCGGCGACGATCTCGGGATCGGCGAGCTCGAGCACCTGCCCCGGCTCGACCGAGGGTCCGGCCGCGTAGAACGCCTTGATCGTCTCGACCCGGCGCTCGTACTCCGCGCTCACAGCTGCAGCGACTTCACCTGCAGGTACTCCTCGATCCCGAAGCGGCCCAGCTCGCGGCCGTGCCCGGACTGCTTGTAGCCGCCGAAGGGGGCCAACGGGTTGAAGGTGCCGCCGTTGATCTCGACCTGGCCGGTGCGGATCCGGCGGGCGACGGCCTTGGCGTGCTCGGGGTCGCCCGACCAGACCCCGCCGGCGAGCCCGTAGCGGCTGTCGTTCGCGATCCGCACGGCGTCGTCCTCGTCGTCGTAGGGGAGGATCGCGAGCACCGGCCCGAAGATCTCCTCCTGGGCGATCGTCATCGAGCTCTCGACCTCGGAGAAGACCGTGGGGCGGACGAAGTAGCCCCGATCGAGGCCCTCGGGCGCCTCGGCGCCGCCGGTGACGAGCTTGGCGCCCTCGGCGCTTCCCTTCTCGATGTAGCCGCGAACCCGCTCTCGCTGGGTGTCGGAGACGAGTGGCCCGAGCCGGGTGGTCTCCTCGAACGGGTCGCCCGGGGTGAAGTGCTCGGCGGCCGCCGCCGCGATCCCCTCGGCCTCGGCCAGCTTCGCGCGAGGAACGAGCATCCGGGTCAGGGCCGAGCAGGTCTGGCCCGAGTTGAGGAAGCACTTGCCGACGCCGTCGGCGACGGCGGCCGCCAGGTCGGCGTCGTCGAGGATCACGTTCGGGCTCTTGCCGCCGAGCTCCATCGCCACGGGCTTGACGGTCGCCGAGGCGAGCTCCGAGACCCGCCTGCCCGCCCTGGTCGAGCCGGTGAAGGAGACCATGTCAACCTGCGGGTGGGAGGCGATCGCCTCGCCGACGACGGGTCCGGTGCCGGTGACCAGGTTGAAGACGCCGGCCGGGAGCCCGGCCGCCTCGATCACCTCGGCGAGGATGAAGGCGTTCAGAGGCACGACCTCGCTCGGCTTGAGGACGACGGTGCAGCCGGCGGCGAGCGCCGGGGCGACCTTGGCGGCGATCTGGTGCAGGGGATAGTTCCAGGGGGTGATCGCGCCGACCACCCCGGCGGCCTCGCGCACGATCAGCGAGTTGCCCACCTGCTGCTCCCACTCGACCTCGCCGATCAGCTGGGGCATCGAGCCGAAGGTCATCGTCGGCAGGCCCGCCTGGATCATCCGGCTCAGCTTCACCGGCATACCGAGCTCCTGGGAGATCGTCGCGGCGATCTCGTCGGCCCGCTCGGTGAGCCCGCCGGCGATCGCCTCCAGGTGGCCCGCGCGCTCCTCGCGGCTGGTCTGCGCCCAGCCGTCGAAGGCGGCGCGGGCGGCGGCGGCGGCGCGGTCGACATCCGCGGGCGAACCCTCCGGGATCGAGCCCATGACCTCCTCGGTCGCCGGGTTGACGACGTCGATCGTGGACCGGCCCTCGGGCTCGACCCATTCGCCGCCGATGAAGAGGCGGTCCCGGGTGATCGTCTGGGTGGCGGTTGCCATCGGTTCCTTTCGGTCAGGTTGCGGTTGCCGCCACCTCGGCGGCGGGTGCGGCGCCGCTCGCTCCCGGGGCCGAGGCGGCGATCGCCTCGGCGGTGCGGTGCGCGAGCGCCATGATCGAGATCATCGGGTTGGTGCCGGAGGAGGTCGGGAAGGCGGATGCGTCGCCGATCCACACCCCGGGCACGTCGTGGAGCTCGCCCCACGGCCCGGCGACGCTCGTCTCCGGGTCGGTTCCCATCCGGCAGCTTCCCATCTGGTGGGCGGAGAACAGCCGGTAGCCGCCGAAGCGGAGCGGCACCCGCTGGGCGGCGGCGATGAAGGCGTCGAGGTCGTCGCCGCGCCGCCAGCGGGGCATCCCCGCCGCCAGGGCGCGGATCTCGTAGGCGCCGGCGGCCTCGTGCATCCGCGCCTGCGCGGCGATCCCGCCCAGGGCGTTGGCGGTGTCGACCTCGTCGGTGAGGGCGTAATGGTGGAGGGCCTGGCCGTCGCCGTCGATCGTGACCCGGCCGTGGCCGCGATCGCGCAGCAGCGCGATCGAGGTCGAGCAGTGGCGGTACCGCTCGAGCGTCGCCTTGTGGGCGGCGGCGCTGGCGAACGGGATCGCGGAGGCGCCGATCCCCGTCGTGTACTGGGCGGTCTCGATCAGGAACCCCCAGCCGTCCCCGGTGTCGGCGAACTCGTCGATCGACCCCCGAGTGGGGAGGACCCCACCAGGCCCGCTGGTCCTCGGAGTACTCGCCGAGGAAGGCCGTGCAGGGGTGGAGGCGCAGGTGGTCGCCGACCGCGGGGCCGCCGATCTGCGAGCGCAGCAGCAGCGCCGGCGACTCGAGCGAGCCGCAGGCGACCACGACCTGAGGCGCCCGCGCGGTGACCGCGGCCGAGCGCCCCGTCTCCGGATCGAGGTACGTGGCCGCCACGCCGGCGGCGCGGCCCTTCTCGACCATCACCCGCTCGGCGCCGGTGCGGACGAGGATCTGGGCCCCGGCGTCGCAGGCGTCGCGGAGGTAGGTCTTGGTGGTGGTCTGCTTCGATCCCGACTGGTCGCCGAAGCCCATGTACGCCGCAGTCTCCGGCGAGTAGCAGGAGGGGTCGGCGTTGCGGACCACGCGTCTTGAAGTCCCAGCCGAGCCGCTCGGCGCCCTCCTTCATCCGCAGCGTGGGACCGTTGAAGTCCGAGCAGGCGTCGGTCGCGCCGATCCGCTCCATCACCGCGTCGAGGTGGCGGTCGTACTCGGGCCCGTCCACTCCCTCGAGGCCGAACTCGCCGGCCCACTGCTCCCGCACCCAGGGCGTGGTCCGCAGGCAGTTGGTCCAGTTGATCGTGGTGCCGCCGCCGAGGTTGGAGCCCGCCTGGAGCGAGACGTTGCCATCGACCGTGGGCACTGGCCCGGCCCGGTAGTAGAGGTTCTGGTAGGCCCAGAGCTCGAGCTGGTTGAAGTCCGACTCGTCGTAGTAGCCGCCCGCCTCGAGGACCACGACCCTGAGGCCGGCTTCCGCCAGGGTGCCTGCGATCACGCCGCCGCCGGCGCCCGAGCCGACGACGACGACGTCGGCCTCGAGGGTGAGCTCGTCACCCTCGGGGACGAGCGGGGAGATCGGCTTCCGGGCGGACGAGGGGAGGCCGATCGGCCCGGGATAGCCGAAGGTCTTCCAGGCCGGGTTCTGCCCCGTCTCGGGGTCCGGGATCGAGTAGGTGAGGAAGAGCGCCCCGCCGATCAGGGCGCCGACGCCGCCGGCGGCCTCAGGGCCGAGCAGCGAGATGTTGCGGAGGATCTGCTCGCGGGAGAGCTGCGAGGCGCGGGCAAAGCCCTGTTCCTCGAGCGCCTCGAGCAGCTGCACGAGGCCTGCGAACTGGAGCGGGGGAGCGGCCTCGAGGAGGTCGGCGAGGACCACGTCTGCGCCGACGTCGGTCGCCCTTCGGCCCCAGAACCCGTCCGGATCGGGCTCGTGCGCGATCGCGGGCACGACGGTGTCGCAGAGCGCGGCCAGGGTGGCGCGATGGGCGTCGCTCAGGCTCTGACTCATCTCACATCTCCTTGCCTCGCTCGGCCCGGGTGCCGGGCCGAGCGGTAAAGCTATCGCTACCGGAGCGCGTGCTAGGCGACGGCGGCCGGCTCGCGCAGGTGCACGGCACGGGCGTCGCGAACCTCGAGCTGCTCGCCGCAGCGCTCGCAGATGCGGCGGTCGTTGACGTCGCCGCCGCAGTCCTTGTGGACGATCGCGACGGCGGGGCCCTCGGGCCCGGCCACGTGCCGGTCGCCCCAGGAGATCAGTGAGATCATCACCGGCCACAGGTCGAGGCCCTTCTCGGTGAGGAAGTACTCGTAGCGCTGGGGGCGCTCCTGGTAGATGCGCCTCTCGATGATGCCCTCGTCGAGGAGGCGCTGGAGGCGGTTGGAGAGGACGTTGCGGGCGACGCCGAGCGACTCCTGGATCTGGCTGAAGCGGCGCCGGCCGAGCCAGATGTCGCGGATCACCAGCAGGGTCCAGCGCTCACCGATCAGCTCGAGCGTCCCGGCGATCGAGCAGTCCTGTCCGCGGTAGTCGCGCAGCAGCATCGTGTGTGAAGTGTCGCACACACGGTTGCTTGATGCAACCTACCCTGTTACCGTCGGTTTCGTCAAACAACCAATCCCGAGAGGGGATTCGAGATGGCCGCTCACAAGCTCAACTTCGACTTCAGCCGGATCCGGATCACTGACGAGGAGATCCTCGCCGACCTCAGCTATCCGGCCCGGCCCCGGCACAACCGCAACCGGATCCGGGGCCTCGAGGCGCGCGCCGCCCGCCGCGGGCTGCGGCGATGAGCCCCGCCGCAGTGCGCACCACCGCGGTCGAGTCGGCGCTCGCCCACGCCGAGCGCTCGCCGCAGGCCACGCGCGAGCGCCGGCTGGTCTGGCAGGACCCGGTGACGACGTTCGCCGAGGCGGCGGACCGCACCGGCCTCCAGTACCTGGAGGCGATCTCCGCCGGCGAGATCCCCCCGCCGCCGATCGCCGTCCTGATGAGGATGCAGCCCGCCGAGCTCGGCGACGGGACCGCCGCCTTCGAGGGCGAGCCCGGGGAGGAGCACTACAACCCGATCGGGGTCGTCCACGGCGGCTACGCCGCGACCATCCTCGACTCGGTCCTCGGCTGCGCCGTCCAGACCACCCTGCCGGCCGGCAGCGGCTACACGACGCTCTCGCTCGAGGTCAAGTACGCGCGGCCGATCACGCGGGACACGGGGCCGGTCCGCGCCGAGGCCGAGGTCGTCCACCGCGGACGCACCCAGGCGATCGCCGAGGGGCGGCTCGTCGCCGCCCGGACCGGCAAGGTGCTCGCCAGCGCCACCTCGACCCTGCTCATCCTCGGCGAGGGGTGAGGAGCGCGCCTTCAGGCCTCGGCGCGGTCGCGGGCCAGCTCGACCAGGAGCCGGACTCCGAAGCCGGTGGCGCCCTTGCCGACGTACTCGCGGCCGACGTCCCAGGAGGTGCCCGCGATGTCGAGGTGCACCCAGGGCCTGCCGTCGACGAACTCCTCGAGGAAGGAGGCGGCGTAGATGGTCCCGGCCTTGCGCTTCGCGGAGGCGTTGGTGAGGTCGGCGACCGTGCCCTTGGTGAGGTCCTTGTACTCGGGGTGCAGCGGCAGCCTCCAGGCCAGCTCGCCGGTCCCCTCGGCGGCGTCGCCGACGGCGGCGGCGAACTCGTCGTCGTTGGAGATCAGGGCCGCGTAGGTCGAGCCGAGCGCGACCAGCACGGCTCCGGTGAGCGTGGCCAGGTCCACCAACTGCTCCGCCCCGAGCTCGACGCTGTAGGCGAGCGCGTCGGCCAGGATCAGGCGGCCCTCGGCGTCGGTGTTGTTGATCTCGACCGTCTTGCCGTTGTACTGGGTGATGATGTCCCCGGGCCGGGTCGCCGTGCCCGAGGGCATGTTCTCGGTCGCCGGCACCGCCGCGATCAGGTCGATGCCGAGGCCGAGCTCGGCGATCGCCGCCACCGCCTCGAGAACGGCCGCCCCGCCCGACATATCCATCTTCATCTCGTGCATCGAGCCGGATGGCTTCAGCGAGATGCCGCCGGTGTCGAAGGTGACCGCCTTGCCGACCAGACCGAGCATCGGGGCGGAGCCGCCGCCCGAGTAGCGCAGGATGATCAGCTGGGGCTCTTCGGCTGTGCCCTGGCTGACCGCGACGAGGCCGCCCATGCCCTGCTCGGACATCTCGGCCCGTCCCAGGGTCTCGACGGTGACGGAGGCGTGCTCGTCCGCGATCTCGCGGGCGCGGTCGGCGAGGAAGGTGGGCGTGGCGACGTTGGCGGGCAGGTCCTGAAGCTCGCGGGCACGGTTCTGCGCCACGGCGGCGATCCGGGCGACCTCCGCCTCGGCGGCGACCTCGTCGGGACCGATCAGCGTCAGCAGCTCGACCTTGGAGGGCGGCTCGTCCTCGGGGTCGGAGGCGCGGAAGCGGTCGAAGCGGTAGCCGGCGAGGATCGTCCCGGTGACGAGGGCGGCTCCCATCTCGGCGCGGTCGCCCTCGTCGGGGAGCGCCCAGGCGAGCGACTTCGCCTCGAACGCTGCCGCGGCCTTGGCCGCGACCGCGGCCGCCACACGGGCGCGCTCGAGGGTGAGGTCCTCGCGCTTGCCGAGGCCGACGACGACCGCGCGCGGGCCGTCCTCCGGGTGCAGGGTCGAGGCCCGTTTGAACCCGCCCTTGACGTCGCCGGCACCGGGCGCGCCGGCGAGCTCGGCGGGCAGGTCGTCGTCCTCGAACAGGCCGACCGCCACCACATCCGCCGCGGCGTCGGAGAGCGCACTGTCCCGAACTTCCACCTTCATCGCGGCGAGTCTATGCACTGGGGCTGTACGGGCGCGAGGCCGCCGCTCGGTATCGTCCGGACGGCAGCGTGCGGTCCGCTTCGGCCGCCCGCGACCCGGAACCACACCTCAAGAACTCGGAAGGGATAGGCAGCAATGCCAAGCACAGTCATCCTCGGAACCGCCCGGACGCCGTTCGGCAAGATGGGGGGAGGGCTCTCCACCCTCGACGCCACCGATCTCGGCGGAACCGTGATCGAGGCCGCCCTCGAGCGCTCCGGCGTCGAGCCCGGCCAGGTGCAGCAGGTCGTCTTCGGTCAGGTCCTGCAGGCGGGGCAGGGCCAGATCCCGTCGCGCCAGGCGCAGATCAAGGCCGGGATACCGAAGGAGGTCCCCTCCGAGACCATCAACAAGGTCTGCGCCTCGGGAATGCGGGCGATCGGCCTCGCCGACCAGGCGATCAGAGCCGGCGACACGGAGGTGGCGGTTACCGGCGGCATGGAGTCGATGAGCCAGGCTCCGTACCTGCTTCCGGGCGCCCGCTTCGGCTTTCGCATGGGCGACGTCAAGGCGATCGACGCGATGACGCACGACGGCCTCACCAACCCCTTCACGCGGAAGCAGATGATCAACGAGGCGAGCGAGGTGTCCAACGAGCTCGAGATCACCCGCGCCGATATGGACCGCTTCGCGGCCCGCTCGCACCAGCTCGCCGCCGAGGCGACCGATGCCGGCCGACTCGCCGACGAGATCGTCGGCGTCACGATCAGCTCCCGCAAGGGCGACACGGTCGTCGAGGCAGACGAGGCGATCCGGCCCGACACGACGATCGAGACCCTCGCCAAGCTGAAGGCGATCGGCGGCGACGACGCCACCCACACCGCCGGCAACGCCCCCGGCGTCAACGACGGCGCCGGCGCCGTGATCGTCGCCTCCGACGAATGGGCGTCCGCCAACGGGCGCGAGGTGCTGGCCCGCGTGGTCGGATACGGCACGGTCGCCGACGACTTCCCCTACCTGGCGAAGACCCCCGCGCGGGCCGCCCAGCAGGCCCTCGAGAAGATCGGCAAGTCCCCCGAGGACGTCGACCTCTGGGAGATCAACGAGGCCTTCGCATCGGTGGCGATCAACTCGCTGCGGATGCTCGGGATCGACGAGGAGAACGTCAACGTCAACGGCGGCGCGATCGCTCTCGGGCATCCGATCGGCGCCTCCGGCGCCCGCATCGTCGGCTCGCTCGTCCACGAGCTGAGGCGGCGGGGCGGCGGGCTCGGCTGTGCGGCGATCTGCTCGGGCGGGGGCCAGGGCGACGCCATCCTGATCGAGGCAGGCGGGGGCTGACCAAGACCCGCCCCGCCAGTTGAGCACCGAGCCCGATCCGCAGAAGGCGGGCGCCTTCTTCGATCTCGACAAGACCCTGATGGCCGGCTCGAGCGGGATGCAGTTCGCCCGCGTCGCGGCGCGCCACGGGGTCGTCAAGCGGCGCCAGCTTGCGGAGTGGGGGTGGGACCACTTCCGCTACCGGCTGCGGGGCGCGACCGACGAGGAGACCGCCGACGTGCTCAAGGTCGCCCGCGAGCTGATCACCGGCGTCCGCGGGCTGGACATCGACCGCATGGGGCCCGAAGTGATGGCGGCGATCCTGCCGCGGGTCTATCCGCAGATGCTCGCCGAGGTCCACCGCCACCAGGATGAGGGCCGGCCGGCGTTCATCGTCAGCGCCGCGGGCAATGACGTCGTCCGCCTGCTGGCCACCGTGCTGCAGATGGACGGCGGAATAGGGACCCGCTACGAGGTCGGGCCGGACGGCCGCTTCACCGGCCGCCTCGACGGCCCCTTCGTCTACGGGCCCGGGAAGGTCGAGGCCATGGAGCGCTTCGCGGCCGACCACGAGATCGACCTCCGCGCCTCCTACGCCTATTCCGACTCGATCTCCGACCTGCCGATGCTGCAGGCGGTCGGCATCCCGGTGGCGGTCAACCCCGACCCCGCCCTCGCCCAGATAGCCCGCGACGAGGGGTGGCAGGTGATGCGCTTCGAGCAGCTCGGGCGCCGGCTTGCGATCGGCGCCGCAACGCTGGTCGCCGCCGCCGTCGGACTGGGAAGCAGGGAGATCGCCGCCCGCCGCCGCCCGCCGCCGCGACGGCTGCGGCGCCAGTCGCGGCGCTGAGCGGACGCGGGCGCCGTCGAACCGTGCCACGAGATGATGTAAACCTCCGGGGGCGATGAGCTCCGCCGAAACCGCACCGTTGACGCTGGACGCCGTCGCGCTGCGCGTCTACCTCGACGGCTCCCGGCGCGAGGTCCGCGAGTACACACGCGCGATCCTCTGCAATTCCCGCTTCGCCAGGCCCGAGGACGATCTGCCCACCGAGGCCCGCCGCGAGAAGGTCGCCGAGTGGACCGAGGCCCTCGCCTCGACGGGGGGACCGGCACTCCTCTTCCCCGAGGAGTTCGGCGGGCTCGGGATGGTGGGCGAGGCGATCGCGAGCTTCGAGACGCTGGCGCTCGCCGACCTCTCGCTGCTGGTCAAGTGCGGCGTGCAGTTCGGCCTCTTCGGCGGCGCCGTGCACCACCTCGGCACCCGCTCGCATCACGAGCGGCTACCTCTCCCGGATCGCCACCTTCGAGCTGCCCGGCGCTTTCGCGATGAGCGAGACGGGTCACGGGTCGAACGTGCAGCGGGTGGGAACGATCGCGACCTACGATCCCGAGAGCGAGGAGTTCGTGGTCGACACTCCGACCGACGCGGACCGCAAGGACTACATCGGCAACGCGGCCCGCGACGGGCGGCTCGCGGCGGTCTTCTGCCAGCTGGTCGTGGGCGGGGAGCGGCGCGGCGTGCACTGCGTCCTGGTGCCGCTGCGCGACGACGACGGCAGCGTCCTTCGCCGGCATCCGCATCGAGGACTGCGGGCACAAGCTCGGGCTGAACGGCGTCGACAACGGGCGGATCTGGTTCGACGGGGTGCGGGTGCCGCGCGAGAACCTGCTCGACCGCTACGCACAGGTCAGCCCGGAGGGCGAGTACACGAGCCCGATCGAGGACGAGAACCGCCGCTTCTTCACCATGCTCGGGACCCTGATCCAGGGGCGGATCAGCGTCGGAGGCGCCGCGATCAGCGCCACCAAGACGGCGCTGACGATCGCCATCCGCCACGGCGCCCGCCGGGCGCCAGTTCGGCCCGCCCGACGCCGAATGACGAGGTGCCGCTGCTCGACTACCGCGTGCATCAGCGCCGCCTCCTCCCGCCCCTCGCCCGCGTCTACGCCCTGCACTTCGCCCAGGAGGGCGTCGTCGGCGGAGCTCGACCGGATCTTCGGCGCCGACGACGGCCGCCCCGAGCGCAGCCCGGAGGAGGACCAGGCGCGCCGCGAGCTCGAGACCCGGGCGGCCGGGCTGAAGGCGCTGGCGACCTGGCACGCGACCGAGACGATCCAGGTCTGCCGCGAGGCCTGCGGCGGAGCCGGCTACCTGAGCGAGAACCGGCTCGGGGAGCTGAAGGCCGACACGGACGTGTTCACCACCTTCGAGGGGGACAACACGATCCTCCTCCAGCTGGTGGCGAAGTCGCTGCTCACCGGCTACCGCGACGAGTTCGGCGAGCTCAACCCGATCGGCGTCGCCGCTTTCGTCGCCGGCCAGGTCTGGGAGAGCGTGATCGAGCGGACCGCGGCGCGCGAGGTGATCCAGCGGCTCACCGACGACCTCGTCCCCGGTCGCGAGCGGGAGGAAGACCTGCTCGACCGCGAGTACCACCTCGGGCTCTTCCGCTGGCGCGAGGAGCACGTCCTCTCCGGCGCCGCCCGACGGCTGAAGCGGGGAATCGACTCGGGCGAGGAGCCCTTCGACGTCTTCAACGACTGCCAGGACCACGTGCTGGCAGCGGCCCGCGCCCACACCGAGCGCGAGATCCTCGAGTCGTTCGCCGGCGCGATCGAGCGCTGCGAGGACGGTGCGCTCGCGGCGATCCTGGGCCGCGTCTGCGACCTCCACGCGCTCGCCGAGGTCGAGCGCGACCGCGCCTGGTTCCAGGAGCACGGCCGGATCTCCTCCACCCGGGCGAAGGCGATCACGCGCCAGGTCAACGCCCTCTGCGCCGAGCTGCGCCCGCTCGCCGTCGACCTGGTCGACGCCTTCGGCATCCCGGACGAGCTGATCGGGGCGCCGATCGGGCTCCCGGGCGGGGAAGCGAGCCGCGGGGCCGCGGCTGAGACCGGCGACGAGCTGCCCGACGTGCGCATGCTCGTCCGCGAACTGGGTAGCGGGACAGCGGCTTGAGCCCCGACGCCAGACAGGCGGCCGTCCTCGGCGGCAACCGGATCCCGTTTGCCCGCAGCAACGGGTCCTACGCCCACGCCACGAACCAGGACATGTTCACGACGGCGCTCGACGGGCTCGTCAGCAGGTTCGGCCTGCAGGGACGGCGGCTCGGCGAGGTCGCGGCCGGCGGGGTCCTCAAGCACAGCCACGACTTCAACCTCACCCGCGAGTGCGTCCTCGGCTCCGCGCTCGACGCCGCGACTCCGGCCTACGACGTCCAGCAGGCGTGCGGAACCGGCCTGCAGACGGTCATCCACGTCGCCAACAAGGTCGCCCTGGGCCAGGCCGAGTGCGGCATCGCGGGCGGCTTCGACACCACCTCGGACGCGCCGATCGAGGTAGGCGAGGATCTGCGCCGCATCCTTCTCGATCTCAACCGGGCCCGCTCGCTCGCCGCCCGTCTCGCCCTCGTCACGCGGCTGCGCCCCGGGCAGGTCGTCCCGCGCATCCCCCGCAACGAGGAGCCGCGCACGGGCCTCTCGATGGGCGAGCACCAGGCGATCTCGACCCGCCGCTGGGGCATCGGGCGAGCGGAGCAGGACGAGTGGACGGTGACGAGCCACCGCAAGCTCGCCGCCGCCTACGACCGCGGGTTCTTCGAGGACCTGCTCACCCCGTACCTCGGGCTCGAGCGTGACGAGAACCTGCGCCCCGACTCGACCGTGGAGACGCTCGCCAAGCTGAGGCCGGTTTTCGGCGAGGGACCGGACGCGTCGATGACGGCGGCGAATTCGACCCCGCTGACCGATGGCGCCGCCGCCGTCCTGCTGGCGAGCGACGACTGGGCGGCCGAGAACGGGCTTCCGGTCCTGGCGCACCTGGTCGACGCCGAGACCGGCGCCGTCGACTTCGTCCAGGGAGAGGACGACCTCCTCGGCGCGCCGCTCTTCGCCGTCCCGCGACTGCTCGACCGCAACGGGCTCGCGCTGCAGGACTTCGACTTCTACGAGATCCACGAGGCCTTCGCGTCGCAGGTGCTGATGACCCTGAAGGCATGGCAGGACCCGGGCTTCTGCGCGGAGAGGCTCGGTCGCGACGAGCCTCTCGGGGCGATCGATCCGGAGAAGATCAACGTCGCCGGCTCCTCGCTGGCGGCGGGTCACCCCTTCGGCGCCACCGGGGGGCGGATCGTCGCCACCCTCGCCAAGCTGCTGCACGAGCGGGGCTCGGGCCGCGGCCTGATCTCGATCTGCGCGGCGGGGGGGCAGGGGGTCTGCGCGATCCTGGAGAAGTCCGGATGAGCGACCGCTACCAGGCGCTGACCAACTCCCGGCTCGGCGCGCTGACCGGCCGCATCGGGCTGCCCGCCCCGCCGCTTCTCGAGCGCCACGAGCCGGGCCGCCCTGTGGTCTCTGGAACGGTCGTGCTCGACGGCGCCCGCGGCGGGCGCCTGGGCGAGCCCGCGGCCCAGGTCCTGCGCTCGATCGGCGCCGGCGCGACCGCGGGCGACGGCGAGACGGCCGACGCGGCCGCCCTCGTCTTCGACGCCAGCGGGATCGACGAGCCGGAGCGGCTGCGGGCGCTCTACGAGTTCTTCCATCCACTCGTCCGCGGCCTGCGGCGCAACGGGCGGATCGTAGTCCTCGCCGGGGTCCCGGAGGAGGAGTCCGGGCCGGCCGCGATCGCCCAGCGGGCAATCGAGGGCTTCACGCGCTCGATCGCCAAGGAGATCGGCGGCAAGGGCTCGACCGCGCAGCTGGTCCGGGTTGCTCGGGGGGCCGAGGACGCGATCGAGTCGACGCTGCGCTTCCTGCTCTCGGCGAGGTCGGCGTTCGTCGATGGCCAGGTGATTCACGTCCGTCCCGCCCGCGAGGTGCCGGCCCCCGCCGACTGGGGGCAGCCTCTCGCGGGCCGGGTCGCCGCCGTGACCGGCGCGGCGCGGGGGATCGGCGAGGCGATCGCCGCCACCCTGGCACGGGACGGGGCCGAGGTTGTATGCGTCGACGTCCCCGCGGCGGGGGCGGAGCTGAGCGCGGTCGCGAACCGGGTAGGAGGCTCGTCGCTGCAGCTGGACATCAAGGCGGCCGACTCGCCGCAGCGCCTCGCCGAGCACCTGGCGGAGCGCCACGGGCGGGTCGACGCGATGGTCCACAACGCCGGGATCACCAGGGACAGGACGGTCGGGCGGATGGAGCCCGAGCAGTGGGACGCGGTGATGGCGGTGAACCTCACCAGCCAGCTGCGCCTCAACCGGCCGCTGCTGGAGGGGGAGCTCCTCGGGGCCGGCGGCCGCATCGTCTCCGTCTCGTCGGTGAGCGGGATCGCCGGGAACCGCGGCCAGGCCAACTACGCCACCAGCAAGGCCGGAGTCATCGGGATGGTCGACGCGCTCGCGCCGGAGCTGGCCGAGCGCGGCGCGACCGCAAACGCCGTCGCGCCCGGATTCATCGAGACGAAGATGACCGAGACCATGCCGCTGGCGGTGCGCGAGGGCGGGCGGCGCCTCAGCAGCCTGCTCCAGGGCGGGCAGCCGGTTGACGTCGCGGAGACGGTCGCCTGGCTGGCCGCGGGCGCGTCGGCGGGTGTAAACGGGAACGTGGTTCGCGTCTGCGGCCAGGCCCTGATCGGCGCCTGAGCGTCCGCGGCGGTGGAGACGCGCGAGCACGACTCGATGCCCTCGCTGGCCCCGCTCTACGCGCGGGCGGCGGCCGGGCTTCTCCCGGGCGGGGGAGATGACCTGCCCGATCACTCCGTCGGCATCGCCGCCGCGCCGATCGACCCGGATGCGGTTGCGGAGTACGCGCGGGTATGCGGCTTCACCCTCACCGACCGCGTTCCGCCCACCTATCCGCACGTGCTCGCCTTCCCGCTGGCGATGTCGCTGATGACCGAGCGGTCGTTTCCATTCGCGCTGCTCGGTCTGGTCCACATCGCCAACCGGATCGAGCAGCGCTCCCCGCTCGAGGTCTCGGCGCGGCCGGCGCTGCGCGTCTGGGCCGAGGACCTGCGCCCCCACCACCGCGGACGCCAGCTCGACGTCGTCACCGAGGCGAGCGTCGGCGGCGAAGCCCTCTGGATCGAGCGCTCGACCTACCTGCGCACCGGCGGCGGCTCCGGCGAGAAGCCCGAGCGCGGCGGCGACCGCCTCGAGCGAGCCGAGGTGGCGGCGGTCTGGGACGTCCCGGGCGACATCGGGCGTCGCTACGCAGCCGTTTCCGGCGACCGCAACCCGATCCACCTTCACGGCCTCAGCGCCCGGCTCTTCGGCTTTCCCGGCGCGATCGCGCACGGGATGTGGACCTACGCTCGCGCGCTTGCCTCGCTCGGGGGGAAGCTGCCGGCCGAGCACGAGTCGGCCGTCGAGTTCAGCGCGCCCCTCCGCATCCCGGGGCGGGCGCGGCTGCGGGCGGCGCAGACCGGGGACGGGTGGATGCTCGCGCTCGAGTCCCCGGACGGCTCGCGCCGCCACCTGCGGCTCGAAGTCCGCGCCGGCGGCTGATCGGGCGCGGCGCCCCGGGGCGCACCTAGACTGTGGCCATGGCTGTAGAGCCCGAGGCCCGGCGACGCGCCCACCAGTGGCTGGACGAGGTGTACGCGCAGAGCGAGGAGCGTCCGGCGGAGTTCTCGACCGTCTCCGGGCATCCGGTGAAGCCCCTATACACCCCCGAGGACGCGCCCGCCGATCCGGCCGAGTCGATCGGCTATCCGGGCGAGTTTCCGTTCACGCGCGGCCCCTACCCCTCGATGTACAGGGGGCGGCTCTGGACGATGCGCCAGTTCGCGGGCTTCGGCACCGTCGAGGAGACCAACGAGCGCTTCCGCTACCTCCTCGACCACGGGCAGACGGGCCTCTCGACGGCCTTCGACATGCCGACGCTGATGGGCTACGACTCCGATCACGCCCGCAGCCTCGGCGAGGTGGGCCGCGAGGGGGTCGCGGTCGACTCGCTCGACGACATGGAGACGCTGTTCGAGGGGATCCCCCTCGGCGAGGTCACCACCTCGATGACGATCAACGCCCCGGCGGCGATCCTGCTGGCCTTCTACGTCCTCGTCGGCGAAGAGCAGGGCCTGCCTCCCGAGCGTCTCGGCGGGACGATCCAGACCGACATCCTCAAGGAGTACATAGCCCAGAAGGAGTGGTGCTTCCCGATCGAGCCGGCGATGCGCCTGGTCACCGACATGGTCGAGTGGTGCACGAGCAACATGCCGCGCTGGCACCCGATCTCGATATCGGGGTACCACATCCGCGAGGCCGGGTCGACCGCCGCCCAGGAGCTGGCCTTCACCCTCAAGGACGGCCTCACATACGTCGAGCGCGCGATCGAGCGGGGCCTCGACGTCGACGACTTCGCGCCGCGGCTCTCCTTCTTCTTCAACGCCCACATCGACTTCTTCGAGGAGATCGCGAAGTACCGCGCCGCCCGCCGGATCTGGGCGCGTGAGATGAAGGAGACATTCGGCGCACGCCGACCCGAGTCGATGCGTCTCCGCTTCCACACCCAGACGGCGGGAGTCAGCCTCACGGCGCAGCAGCCCCTCAACAACGTGGTCCGCACCACGCTCGAAGCCCTGGCCGGAGTCCTCGGCGGGACCCAGTCGCTGCACACGAACTCGTTCGACGAGGCGCTGGCGCTGCCCACGGAGGAGGCGGTCCGCCTGGCGCTCCGCACCCAGCAGATCATCGCCGCCGAGTCCGGGGTCACCAACACCATCGATCCCCTCGGCGGCTCCTACTTCGTCGAGAGGCTGACCGACGAGATGGAGGAGGCGGCCTACGGGTACTTCGCGCGCATCGACGAGCTCGGCGGCATGGTCGAAGCGATCCGCCAGAACTACCCGCAGCGCGAGATCGCCGAGTCCTCGTTCACCTACCAGACCGAGCTCAACGAGCGCAAGCGAATCGTCGTCGGCGTCAACGACTTCCAGCACGAGGAGGAGGAGGTCGAGATCCTGCGCATCGACCCGACCCTCGAGCAGAAGCAGGTCGATCGCCTGCAGGCGACGAGGGCGCGCCGCGATGGGGCCGCGGTCGAACACGCTCTCGGCGAGCTGAGGAGCGCGGCGGCCACCGACGCCAACCTGATGCCGGCGATCATCGAGGCCGCCCGCGTCCGCGCCACCGAGGGCGAGATGATCGCCGCGATGCAGGAAGTCTTCGGGACCTACACCGAATCCCCGGTCTTCTGAGCGGGCTCCGATGGGGGCCGCGGAGATCGAGACGGTCAGGGCGGGGGTCGAGGCCTACAACCGCGGCGACGCCGAGGGCGTCGTCGCCATGTCGCACCCCGACGTGCGCCTGGTGCCGATTCGCTCGCTGCTCGAGGGCGGCGAATACCGCGGCCACGACGGGGTGCGGCGCTTCATGGCGGACATGGAGGAGGACTGGGCCGATCGCCACATCGAGATCGACGAGATCCGCGAGGTCGACGACGGGGTCCTCGTGCTCGGCGGCTTCACCGCCACCGGGCGCACCGGCACCGAGGTGCGCCTCCCGGTCGCCTGGCACGCACGCATGGTCGACGGCCTCTTGATCGGGCTCAGGGCCTACAGCGATCGCGAGGCTGCGCTGCGCGAGCTGGGGAGCCACTAACCTCCCCGCCCGTGACGACCGCCGAGACGACCGAGAGCCCGACCGCGCGCAAGATCCGCGTCGTCGTCGCCAAGCCCGGCCTCGACGGCCACGATCGGGGCGCCAAGATCATCGCCAGGGCGCTGCGCGACGCCGGCATGGAGGTGATCTACACGGGCCTTCACCAGACCCCCGAGCAGATCGCCGAGACGGTCATCCAGGAGGACGCCGACGCCGTCGGCCTGTCGATCCTCTCGGGGGCCCACATGACGCTCGTGCCGAGGGTCGTCGAGCTGCTCCGCGAGCAGGGCGTCGAGGACGTGCTCGTCACCGTCGGGGGCACCATCCCCGCCGACGACATCCCCGAGCTCAAGGGGCTCGGTGTCGCCGAGGTCTTCACGCCGGGCTCGGGCACCGACGAGATCGTCGAGTTCATCCGCACCGGGGCCACCGCCCGCCACGCTTCCTAGCGGGCGCTTCGCTCCAGCGCCTAGACGTCGCCGAAGTCCCGCTCGACGAAGGTGGCGTCCATGCCGACCGCCAGCAGCGCTGCCAGGCCGAGGTAGACGGCGGCGACCAGGATGCGGTTGCGGGTGGATACGCGGTGGTACTCGCGCGCCTCCGGGTCCTTGCGACTTCGCCACCTGTGCCAGGTTTCGAGCCCGCCGAAGATCAGCACCAGCAGCATGATCGGGTTGGGGAAGACGAACGTGACCGCGACCAGGATCGCGAAGCCCGCCAGCCAGAGGGCCGGAGAGAGGGCCGCCATCGCCCGGCCGCCGTCGAGCGGCAGGACGGGAAGCAGGTTGAAGAGGTTGAGGAAGAACCCGACGAATGCGAGCGCCTTGAAGAGCTCGTTCCCGGTCAGCGCGTAGAGGCCGAGGGCGGCCAGCGCCCCGACCGAGCCGAGCACCGGGCCGGCAAGGCCGACGCGGGCCTCGGCCGCGGCGTCGTCCGGCAGGCGCTTCATCGCGACGACAGCGCCGAGGAAGGGGATGAACATCGGGGCGCTGGCCGGAATGCCTTCGCGGCGCAGCTGAAGCACGTGGCCCATCTCGTGGACCAGGAGCAGGAGCACGAAGCCGACGGCGAAGGTCCAGCCCCAGATCAGCGCGTAGGCGCCGATCGACACCAGCATCGTCGCCGAGGTCGTGAACAGCTTCAGCTTCGGCAGCAAGAGCAGGAGCGCCTTCGCCTTCGCCCCGAACTTGAGCAGGATCAGGCCGAGCGCCGCGAGCGCGCCGCCGGCCCGCTTGTAGAGCGGCCGGTCCTCGCCGGCGCGCGAGGGCGCGGGCGCAGGTGGATCGGTCGCCGGCAGGGGCGACCGGTAGCGGGTGTCGGGGGCGTCCATCACCCTCAATTCTGGCAGCGCCGCTCAGCCGGGGCCGGGAATGGGACCGCCGGCGGCGCGGCAGCTCGCCCCGGCGCAGTTGCGCAGGGTGCCGAGGCGGTTGAGCAGCGCCCTGCGGGTCCGCCGGTAGCGGCGGTCGCGATGGCGGGAGACCAGCTCACCCGGGTCACGGGCGAGGTCGTAGAGCTCCAGCTCGCCGGAGCGGTAACTGATCAGCTTGTAGCGGTCGGTCCTGATGCCGACGTAGGGCAGCCCGGGCGAGGGGTCGTCCCTGGAGTTCGCCTCGAGCAGGAGCGGCCGCGTCGTGCGCTTGCCGGGCTGCTCGAGGAAGGGCAGCAGCGAGCGGCCGTCGACCGGCTCGGTGGGGGTGGCGCCGGAGAGCTCGAGGATGGTGGGGGCGAGGTCGACGTTGGCCGTAAGCTCGGCGCTGGTCCGGTTCTGGGCGATGCCGGGACCGCTGACGAGCAGCGGCACCCGCGAGGAGCCCTCGTAGGGGAGGTACTTGCCCTTGCCGATCCGGTGCTGGCCGAAGAAGAACCCGTTGTCGGAGACGAACATCACGTAGGTGCGGCCGGTGAGGCCGTTGGCCTGCAGCGCGTTGACTATCTTGGCCACCGCCTCGTCGACGGCGAGCAGGGTGCGCGCCCGCGAGCGCGAGAAGCGGGTGATCTTGCGGACCTTGGCCCGCGAGAAGCGCTTCATCCTGCGGATGAAGCGGGGCTTGTCCGAGACGTTCGCCTCGTTGAAGGAGCGCGCCTTCGGCAGTGGCCGCCGGCGGAACCTGTCGCGGTGGCGCCTGGCCGCTTCCGCGGGCAGGTGGGGGGCGGTGAACGCGGTGTAGATGAAGAAGGGCTCGCCCCCCGCGCCGAGCGCCGCCCGCTGGTTGATCGCGGCGACGGT
Source organism: uncultured Actinomycetes bacterium (assembly GCA_963720015.1). GTDB lineage: Bacteria > Actinomycetota > Thermoleophilia > Solirubrobacterales > 70-9 > DATFPK01. The sequence goes on from CAVREA010000004.1 coordinate 262,926, forward strand.
CTTGCGCGCGTAGACGTCGGTCTTGTAGTCGGCCGGGGCGTTGCCGTAGTTGACGATCGTTCCGTTCTCGTTGAGCTGGTAGTTCGAGTAGCGGTTCGTGGTCGAGTCGATCGACGCGTACCACTCGTCCCAGCCCGGAGGTATGTAGGTGGGGTCGGCGAGGCCGTAGCCGTTGAGGAACTTGCCGATCTGAATCGTGTGGTAGCCGGCGCTCTGGAGCCAGACGTTGAGTGCGTTGGGCTGGTCGAAGGCCTCGAAGCCGCCGATCGGGGTCCCGTTTCCGAGCACCCCGTGGTTGTGGCTGTACTGGCCCGTGAGGAAGGTCGTTCGCGAGGGGCAGCAGAGGGGGTAGGACGTGTAGAAGCGGTCGAAGGAGACCCCCCGGCGCCCGATCAGCCGCCGCGTCCTCGGCATCACCGCCATCTCCCCGGAGGCCTGGTCGTCGGTCATCAGGACGACGAAGTTCGGCGGCGCCGCTGCGGCCGCGGCCGGGTGCGCCGCGAGCGCGAGCAGCAGCGCGAGGATTGCCACGAGGGCAACGCAACTCCGCCGGCCCGGCGGGGTTGAAGGCCGCGGATGTCGGTAATGGGGGGACTGGAACATCAAGATCGAGGAGGGACGAGGGACGTCATGATTGGAACACCGAAGACACGCCTGACGATGCGGTGGCTCATCCTCGCAGCAATGGCGGCGGCCCTCGTGCTCAGCCTGCCCGCGGCGGCCGGGGCCGCGGTGATCAGGGTCACCACGACCACCGACGAGTTCGACGAGGGCACGCGCTGCTCGTTGCGCGAGGCGATCACCTCGTCCAACTCCGACTCCGCCGTCAACGCCGACGGCTGCGTCGCCGGCAGCGGCACCGACACGATCCTCGTCCGCCCCGGCGTCCACAACCTGACCCGCTTCGACCCCGCGCCGACAGGCCTCCAGGAGGACGGCAACGTCTACGGCGACCTCGACATCGCCGCCCCCGTGACGATCAAGGCGGACACCGGCCAGGGGATCCGCCCGGTCGCGATCGACGGTCCCGGCTTCGACGGGCGCGTCTTCCACGTGCTCGCGGGGCCGGTCGTCATGGACGGCCTCTGGATCCGCAACGGGTACGCCAAGGAGGCGGCCTCCAACAAGGGCGGCGGCATCCTCAATGCCGGCGGCCTGACGATCCGCAACAGCACGATCTCCGACAACGACGCGATCTTCGGCGGCGGCGTGTCCTCCGACGGCCCGAGCGCGCTGACGATGATCGACAGCACGGTCTCGAGCAACGACGCCGAGGAGGACGGGGAGGGCTCTCGGTCGAGACCGACGGCACGATGACGCTGAAGAGCGTCACCGTCTCCGGCAACGAGGCCGACTCCGACCGCTCAGGGGGCGGCGACGGCGGCGGGCTCGCGGCCTCGACCTCGGGCGGTGGCGGCGTCGCGCTGCTCCGCAACACCCTGCTCGCAGGCAACCTCGATTTCGGCCGGGAGGCGTTCGACTGCGTCGAGATCGGCGGCGCGATCCGCTCGCTCGGCCGCACCTTCATCACCAACCCGACCGGTTGCTCCTATGCCCGGGGGCCCGGCGACGTCCGCAACCTGAGCGCGCAGATCCTGCCGCTCACCGACAACGGCGGGTTCACGCCCACGCATGCCCTGAAGAAGACCAGCCCCGCGCTCAACAGGGCGGGCGGCTGCGACAAGACCGACCAGCGCGGCCTTCCCCGCAAGCTCGGCGGCCGCTGCGACATCGGCTCCTGGGAGCTGGGCCGCTGCGAGGGCGTCGTCATCAACCGGATCGGCCTGCCCGGCGGCGTCCGCCTCGACGGAACCGCGAAGGCCGACGGGTTCTACGGCTCGAACGGCGCCGACGTGCTGCTCGGCAAGGGCGGCAACGACGGCCTCTGCGGCCGCGGCGGCCGCGACCGGCTCGAGGGCGCGGGGGGCAACGACAAGCTCAACGGCGGCAAGGGCCGAGACACCTGCCTCGGCGGCGGAGGCCGCAACCGGATCCGCAACTGCGAGATCCCGCGGCCCAAGTCCGGCCGTTAGCGATTCCGGATCCGCACGGCGCCCGCGCAACTCGCGGGCGCCGTGCGGGTTTAAGCGACTGCCGGCCCGGCGCCGGAGTCGATAGCCCAACTGCGGCACGTCCGCCGCTCCACCCAGGGAGAAGACGATGGGTCTCCATGTCTCGCTTCGACGTGCCACCGCGCTGCTCTGCGCCGTCTGCGCCGCCGCCACGCTCTCCTTTGCCTCCGCCGCGGGCGCCGCGACGATCAATGTCACCACGACCACCGACGAGTTCGACAGCGGCAGCCGCTGCTCGCTGCGGGAGGCGATCTGGTCGGCGAACAACGACTCGACCACGCTCGCCGACGGCTGTCAGGCCGGCTCCAGCGGCCGCGACCAGATCAACGTCCCGGCCGGCCGCTTCAACCTGACCCGATTCAACCCGGCGCCGATGGGCACCACCACCGAGGACGGCAACCTCTACGGCGACCTCGACGTGACCGCTCCGGCGACGATCGTCCACACCGGGATCAGGCCCGCGAACATCCATTCCTCGCTCGGCGGCGAGCGCGCCCTCCACACGATGGCGTCCGGCGGAGTCACGCTCCAGGGGCTGACGGTGTCGGGCGGGGGCGCGTTCTCGGGGTCGGAGAACCGCGGCGGCGGCATCCTCAACGAGGGGTCGCTGGTGGTCCGCAACTCCTCGATCCAGGACAACAACGCGGTCTTCGGCGGCGGCGTGTCGACCGAGGGCGACAGCACCGCCACCCTGATCAACGTGACGATCTCCGGCAACGACGCGACCGAGGACGGCGGGGGAGTCTCGGCGGAGACCGGCGGCACCGTGGTCCTGCGCAGCGTCACCGTCAGCGGCAACCGCGCCGACTCCGACGGCAGCGGCGGCGGCGACGGCGCCGGCCTCTTCGCCTCGACCTCGGGCAGCGGCGGCGTGATCACGCTTCGCAACACCCTGATCGGCGGCAACACCGACTCCGGCGGCGAGGCCCACGACTGCGCCAAGCTCGGCGGCACGATCACGTCGCTCGGGCACAACATGGTCACCAACACCAACGGCTGCGACTACCAGCGCGGCACCGGCGACGTCCTCAACCGCAGCGCCCGGATCCTGCCCCTCCTCGACAACGGCGGTCCGACCGAGACGCACGCGCTGAAGAAGACGAGCCCGGCGATCGACAAGGGCGCTGCCTGCCCGGCCACCGATCAGCGCGGGGTCAAGCGGAGCATCGGTGGCCGCTGCGACATCGGCGCCTGGGAGCTCGCCCGCTGCATGGGCGTGGTCATCAACAAGATCGGCACCGGCGGCCCCGAGCTGCTGATCGGCTCGCCGACGGCGGACGGGATCCTCGGCCTCGGCGGCACCGACGTGATCCGCGGCGTCGCAGGCAACGATGGCCTCTGCGGCGGCGGCGGCGGCGACCGCCTCGAGGGCGGCCTCGGCAGCGACCAGTTCGACGGCGGCCGCGGCCGCGACACCTGCCTGCCCGGCCCCGGCCTGCGCGGGCGCCCGCAGCGGGTCGTCAACTGCGAGCTTCCCCGCCGCTAGCCCCCGACGCTCGCTGAGCATTTCACCCCCGATGGCGGGTGAAATGCATCAATCATCGATCCATTCACGCCCGGCTCGCGTAAGACTGGGGCAGGTGCTCGCGCGCGTGCTCGACAAGGCGATGGACTGGACCGTGGTGCCCGGCTACTCGAAGCTGGGGGCCGCGGTTCGCGACCGCCTCGACCCGCCTGGGCCCCTCGACCTCGAGGGGCGTTCCGCGATCGTCACCGGGGCGAGCTCGGGGATCGGCGAGGCCGTCTGCGACGGGCTCGCGCGGGCCGGCGCGCGGGTGCACATGGTCGTCCGCAACCTGGAGAAGGGTGAGGCCTCCCGCGCACGGGTCGAGGTGGCGACGGGCTCGGAGGCGCTGGAGCTGCACGAGTGCGACGTCTCCAGCCTGGCGTCGGTGCGCGCGTTCGCTGACCGATTCCTTTCCTGCGGCGACCCCCTGCACGTCCTCGTCAACAACGCCGGCGTCCTCCCGCCGGAGCGCACGCACACCGAGGACGGGGTCGAGCTCACTTTCGCCACCAACGTACTCGGGCCGTTCCTTCTCACCGCCCTGCTGTTGCCCCTGCTGCGGGGCAACGCTCCCGCCAGCGTGGTCAACGTCGCCTCGGGCGGCATGTACACCCAGAGGCTCGACGCTTCCGACCCCCAGCTCGAGCGGCGCGACTTCGACGGGGCGACGTTCTACGCGCACACCAAGCGGGCCGAGGTCGCGCTGACCGAGGAATGGGCGCGGCGCACCGCCGGCCAGGGCGTCGCCTTCCACTCGATGCATCCCGGATGGGTCGCGACTCCCGGGGTGGAGACCTCGCTGCCGCGCTTCAACAGGGTGATGGGGCCGCTCCTGCGCGACGCCGGCCAGGGCGCCGAGACGATCGTCTGGCTCGCCGGCTCGCCCGCCGGAGCGGTGTCCTCGGGCGGTTTCTGGCACGACCGCCGGCCCCGCCCAAGGCACCGCGGGCCGTGGACCCGGGAGACGCCGGAGGAACGGCGGCGGTTCTTCGACTACTGCGAGCGGGCCGCCGGCCTCGGCCCGGGAGAGGCCGGCGGGACGGTCTAGGCGCGCATCCCGATTGACTGGTCAATCAGCCAGTCCGATTTGTCGGTAATATGCCCGGCCCGCCGCGGTCCCCGACCGGCCCGCGGCCCACGGAGAACCACCCGCTTAGGAGGCCTGACTTGAAGATCTGCGTCCTGGTCAAAGAGGTACCGGACGCCGCGGTCCAGAAGCGCATCGACCCGAACACGATGCGGCTCGACCGCAGCGGCGAGAAGAACCTCAACCCCTTCGACACGCACGCGATCGAGGCCGCGATGCAGATCAAGGAGGGCGGCGCGATCCCGGTCGAGGAGGTCGTCGCGGTGACGATGGGCCCCGACTCCGCCGTCCGCGCCCTGCACAAGGCGGTCGCGCTCGGCGCCGACCGCTCGCGTCCACCTCTCCGACGACGCCCTCGCGGGCTCCGACGTCTGCGCGACCGGCTACGCGCTGGCCAAGGTGCTCGAGTCCGAGAGCCCGGACCTCGTCCTGCTCGGCCAGCAGTCCGACGACGGCGAGTGCTACACGATCGGCGCCGTCGTCGCCGACCACCTGAAGATGCCCTCGCTGACCCAGGTGATCAAGATCGACGTCGAGGACGGCAAGCTGCGCTGCGAGCGCCAGGCCGAGTACGGCTACGACACCGTCTAGGTCGAGCTGCCGGCCGTGATCAGCGTCGGCGACGCGATCAACGAGCCGCGCTACCCGTCCCTGAAGGCGATCATGGGGGCGAAGAAGAAGCCGCTCGACACGAAGGCGACCGGCGACGTCGGCATCGAGGCCGACCGGGTCGGCGAGGGCGGCTCCAGGACCGCGGTCCTCGCGCTCAACCCGCCGCCGCCAGAAGGAGGCCGGGCGAGATCATCGAGGACGAGGACACCAACGAGACGGTCGAGAAGATCGTCGCCTGGCTCGACGAAAGGAAGCTGATCTAGATGGCCGGCATCCTGGTCTACGCCCTCCACGACGACGAGGGCAACTTCAACAAGAACTCGCTCGGGGCGATCTCCGAGGCCGCGAAGCTGGCCGGCGAGCTCGGCGGCGAGGCCGCCGCGGTGGTGGTCGGCGACGTCGCCGACGACGCCTGCGCCTCGCTCGGCAACTACGGCGCCGCCAAGGTCTACCGGGCCAAGGACGTGCCCGAGGGCCTGGCCCAGCCGATCGTCGACGTGATGGCGAAGGTGATCGGCGACGAGGGCTTCGGCTACGCCCTGTTCGGCGGCGGCCTGCTCGGCTTCGAGATCGGCGCCGGCCTCACCGCCCGCCTCGGCGCCGGCGTGACGATGGAGGTCACCGCAGGTCAAGGTCGCCGACGGCAAGCTCGTCGCCGAGCGCCCGATCCTGCAGGACTCCGAGATCGCCGACGTCGGCTACGTCGCCGAGCCCGGAATCATCATCGGCCGCCTCAACGCGTTCGACGCCAACGAGACCGGCGGCACGGCCGAGGTCGTCGACGTCGACGTCGAGCTCTCGCCCGTGGTCGACCAAGGCGACGATGGTCCAGCGCGGCGAGCAGCGCGGCGCCGACGTCAACATCGAGGACGCCGACATCCTCGTCGGCGGCGGCCGCGGCCTCGGCGCGGCCGAGGGCTTCAAGCTCTGCGAGGAGCTGGCCGAGTCGATGGGCGGCGCCGTCGCGGCGACCCGCGCGGTCGTCGACGCCGGCTGGTACCCCTACGCGGCCCAGATCGGCCAGACCGGCAAGACGGTCGCGCCGAAGCTCTACCTCGCGGCCGGCATCTCCGGGCGCGATCCAGCACAAGGTCGGGATGCAGAACTCGGAGAACATCCTCGCGATCAACAAGGACCCGAACGCGCCGATCTTCGAGTTCTCCGACCTCGGCGTGGTCGGCGACCTGCACAAGATCGTCCCCAAGCTGACCGAGGCGATCAAGGCGAAGAAGGGCGGTTGAGCTGGCGCCGCACGCCCCGAGCGAGTATCCCGCCGCCGTTCGACCCGGCCGACGTGATCGGCCCGCCGACCGACCCCGAGGAGGAGCGGATCGAGGTCGGCGTGGCGATCGTCGGCGGCGGCCCCGCCGGGCTCGCCTGCGCGAACAAGCTGATGCAGCTGCTCGAGGACGAGCCGGAGCTGACCGAGAAGCTCGGCGAGGTCCCGGTCGCGGTGATCGAGAAGGGCAAGGTCGCCGGCGCGCACCTGCTCTCCGGGGCCAACATGCGGCCCTCGGCGATGCGGGAGCTGTTCCCCGACCTCGACCCGTCCGAGTGGCCGGTCTACCAGGAGGTCACCAAGGACGCCGTCTACCTCCTGACCAAGAAGCGGGCGCTGCCCGCTGAAGCCGATGCCGCCCAACTTCCGCAACCACGGCAACTACGTGACCTCGGTCGCGAAGCTGGGCCGCTTCCTCGCCGAGAAGGCCGAGGAGGCGGGCGTCTACATCCTCTCCGAGACCGCCGCCGACAAGCTGCTGGTCGAGGACCGGATCGTCAAGGGCGTCCGCTCCGGCGACCGGGGCCGCGGCAAGGACGGCGAGGAGCTCGGCAACTTCGAGCCCGGCTCCGACGTCGTCGCCAAGGCGACCGTGCTCGCCGAGGGCACGCTCGGCCACCTCACCTACGCGGCGCTCGACTACTTCGACCTCGCACGGCGCGGACCCGCAGCGCTGGGAGCTCGGCGTGAAGGAGGTCTGGGAGGTCGCCGAAGCCGCTCGACCGCGTCATCCACACGATGGGCTGGCCGCTGCGCAAGGCGCCGCAAGCTACAACGAGTTCGGCGGCAGCTTCATCTACCCGATGGGCGAGGACAAGGTCTGCATCGGCCTCGTCGTCGGGCTCGACTACACCGACGCCACCTTCTCCTGTCCACGACGCCCTGCAGCTGCTCAAGACCCACCCCTTCGTCAAGAAGATCCTCGAGGGCGGCAAGCGGGTCGCCTGGGGCGCGAAGACGATTCCCTCGGGCGGCTACTGGGCGATGCCGAAGCGGCTCGCGGTGCCGGGCATGGTGATCGCCGGCGACGGCGCCGGGATGGTCAACATCGCCGAGCTCTGAAGGGCGTCCACTACGCGATGCACGCCGGGATGTACGCGGCCGAGGCGATCGTCGAGGCGCTGAAGAAGGACTCGGTCAACTTCGAGGCCTACGACGAGAAGGTCCACAACTCGCTGATCGAGAAGGACATCTACCGCTCGCGCAACATGCGCCAGCCGCTTCTCCAAGGGGCTTCTTCGTCGGCGGCGCGATCGGCCTCGGCGATGACGATCACCAAGGGCGCCTTCCCCGGCGGCCACTGGAAGCAGGAGGACGACGCCGAGACCGCGATGGAGATCGGCAAGCGCCGGCGAAGAGCTACCCGAAGCCCGACAACGAGCTCACCTTCAACAAGCTCGACTCGGTCTTCCTCTCGGGCAACGCGACCCGCGACGACGCGCCCAACCACATCCGGGTGCAGACCAGGGTGCCGCGCGAGATCGCCCAGACCTGGGTCTCGATGTGCCCGGCGCAGGTCTACGAGATCCCCGAGGACCAGCTCGAGAACGGCGCCGCCGACGGTCGACGTCCACGTCACCGCCTCGAACTGCGTCCAGTGCGGCGCGATCACCGCCAAGGGCGGGCGGCTGACGCTGCCCGAGGGCGGCGACGGCCCGCTCTACCAGGAGACCTAGGGAAAGCCCCCTTCGCGGGGGGCCGGTCCCTCCTGTTGGGGCTAGGCGGCGGGGGGCGGTGCGGTGAAGCCCTGGCGGGGGAAGGGTTCGGGCAATTGAGCGGCGAGGGTGCGCCGGCGGGGAGGCGCGATCGTCCACTCGTTGGTGTCTGCAAGAGCCTCGTTCAGGCGCCTTGCCAGTGCGCTCTTCGGCTGCTTCTGGTCGAAGATCTTCGCCAAAATCTCTCTCCTACTCGCACTCGGGACATTCCCGGAGATCAGGGACGGCCCGCAGCATGGCGGTTGTGCCGGACGGCACGCAAGCAGCGGCCCGGAATAAAGCCCCAAGTTGCGGAATCGGCTTCCGGCAGGGGCCCGGCGGCACTCAGGCCGCGGCGGCGAACTGCCTGATCGCTGCCGCCAGCCGCCCGGCTGGCGGTGTCGTGCGCGATTGCCGCCTCGCTAGACTTCTCGGCGATGAAGACCGAGATCCATCCCGAGTACGTGCTCGCCAACGTGCACTGCTCCTGCGGGAACCAGTTCTATACCCGCTCCACCAAGGCTGACCTGCACGTCGAGCTCTGCTCGGAGTGCCACCCCTTCTACACGGGCAAGCAGAAGCTCGTGGACACGGGTGGCCGAGTCGAGCGCTTCCAGCGCCGCGCCGCCAAGCGCGCCAAGGCTGGGAAGTAACCGGGCGTGACCGAGGGGCCCTCCGAGGGCGCCGCCGGCCCCCCCGAAGCAATCGCCGAGGCCTCTCGGGCCGCCGGCAACGGGCGCCGGGGAGCCGCACCGGCCGGCGCCGACGAGCGCCGCATGCCGGACGGCGCCCTGGTCGCCAAGAAGGACGCTCCGATCGGCGGTCAGGCCGTGCTCGAGGGCGTGATGATGCGCGGCGTCTCGGTCTGGGCCGTCGCCGTGCGCACGCCGGAGGGAGAGATCTCGGTCACCTCGGAGCCGCTCGTCTCCTGGGCGAAGCGCCACAGGTTCCTGCGGCTTCCGGTGATCCGCGGGGTGGTCGCGCTCGGCGAATCGCTCAAGATCGGCTTCAAGGCGCTGGCGATCTCGGCCAACGCCCAGCTCGACCCCGAGGAGGAGCAGGAGATCGGGGGGTGGACCTGGGGATTCACGATCTTCCTCTCGATGGTGCTGGCGATCGGGCTCTTCTTCGTGATCCCGGTCGGCGCCACCAGCCTGATCAAGGACCAGCTCGGCTCGGCGCTCCTGTTCTGGCTGGTCGAGGGGGTCCTGCGGACGGCCATCTTCATCGGCTACATCGTCGCGATCAGCCGCCTTCCCGACCTGCGCCGGGTCTTCGAGTACCACGGCGCCGAGCACAAGACGATCTCCACCTTCGAGGCCGAGGACCGGCTGATCCCGTCGCGGGCCAAGCTCTACTCCCGCCTCCATCCGCGCTGCGGGACCAGCTTCCTGCTGATCGTGATGGTGCTGGCGATCTTCGTCTTCGCCCCGATCGGGCTGCCGGCCTGGTACTGGCTGGTCCTCTCCCGCATCCTCGGCATCCCGCTGATCGCGGGCCTCTCCTACGAGGTGATCAAGTGGGCCGGGAAGAACCGCAGCAAGCGCTGGGTGCGGGGGCTGATGTGGCCGGGCCTGATGCTCCAGAACCTGACCACCCGCGAGCCCGACGAGGAGCAGCTCGCCGTCGCCATCGCCGCCCTCGAGGCCGTCCTCGCCGTCGAGAGCCCCGACGAGGCGGCGCGGGAGCAGCCGATCGAGATAGTCGCCTGATTCGCCTGATCGGGCGGACGTTCACCAGCAGATCTACTCGCCGCCCGATCAGGCGAAAATCAATCCGCCGGAATGCTCCGCTTCGCGTCCGCTTCCGGCGGTTCTCCGCCTTCACCTCGTCGAGGGCTCGATTTGGGGCGCTATACGGCCCTTTTCGAGCCCTCGGCGGGTGGGGCGTCGCCGGTGATGCGGTGAACGTCACAATTCGGTGACGATGATCGAGCAGCTTGTCGAACGGATCGAGACGCGGTTCGCGGATCTCGAGGCGCAGATGGCCGACCCGAAGGTGATCGGCGACCGCGAGCGCTACGCGGAGGTCGGCCGCGAATACCGCCAGATCGCGCCCGCCCACGGGCTGGCGCGGGAGTACCTGACCCTGCGCGACGACCTCGAGGGGGCGCGGGAGCTGCTCGCCGAGGACGGTGACGACGCCGAGCTGCGCAAGGTCGTCGAGGACGCGCCCGCCCGGATCCGCGAGCTCGAGGAGGAGATCCGCCTGGCGATGGTCGAGCGGGACCCCAACGACGACAAGAACGTGCTGGTCGAGATCCGGGCCGGCACCGGCGGCGACGAGGCGGCTCTCTTCGCCGGCGACCTCTACAAGATGCTGCGCGCCTACGCCGAGGATCGCGGCTTCCAGACCGAGGTCGTCTCCCAGTCCGCCGCCGACGTCGGCGGCTTCAAGGAGGTCACCCTCGGCGTCAAGGGCGACGGCGCCTACTCCGTGTTCAAGTACGAGGGGGGCACCCACCGGGTCCAGCGCGTCCCCGAGACCGAGTCGCAGGGGCGCATCCACACCTCGACGGCGACCGTGGCGGTCCTGCCCGAGGCCGAGGACGTGGAGATCGACATCGAGCCCAACGACCTCCAGGTGGACGTCTACCGGTCCTCGGGACCTGGCGGCCAGTCCGTCAACACCACCGACTCCGCCGTCCGCATCACCCACGGGCCGACCGGGATCGTGGTCGCCATGCAGGACGAGAAGTCCCAGCTCCAGAACAAGGACAAGGCGATGCGGGTGCTGCGCGCCCGCCTCTACGAGAAGGCGCTCGCCGACCAGCAGGCCGAGATCGCCTCCGAGCGCCGCGCCCAGGTCGGGACCGGAGAGCGCTCCGAGAAGATCCGCACCTACAACTTCCCCCAGGGGCGCGTCACCGACCACCGCATCAAGCACACCTCACACAACCTCGACGGCGTGCTCGCAGGTGAGCTCGGCGAGTTCACCGATGCGCTTGCCGCCGAGGAGAAGCGCCGGCGCCTCGAGGTCCAGGCGGCGGGCGCCGACGCACCCGGGTGACGATGGCGGCGACCACCTCGGCTGGCACCGTCGCCGAGGCCCTGGGCTCGGCAACCGACGCTCTCAGGGCCGCCGGAGCCGACTCGCCGCGGCTCGACGCCGAGCTGCTCTTGGCCGAGGCGACCGGGTTCGACCGGGTCCGTCTCGCCGCCCATCCGCGGGCCGGCATCGCCCCCGCGGCAGCACGCCGATTCGGCGAGATGCTGCGCCGCCGCCTGCGGCGCGAGCCGCTCGCATACATCCTCGGCCGGCGCGGGTTCCGCCGCATCGATCTGGCCGTTGACCGCCGGGTGCTGATCCCGCGCCCGGAGACCGAGCTACTCGTCGAGGTCGCCCTCGAGCTGGAGCCGGCGACCGTGGTCGACGTTGGCACCGGCTCGGGAGCGGTCGCCCTCGCCCTCGCCGACGAGCTTCCCGCCGCGGTCGTCATCGCCACCGACACCTCGGCGGCGGCGCTCGACGCCGCCAGGGCAAACGCACGGCGCCTCGGCCTCGAGAGCAGGGTCTCCTTCGAGGCCGGCTCGCTCCCGTCCGGACAGAACTTCGACCTGCTGCTCGCAAACCTCCCCTACGTCGCCGCCGCCGACTTCGAGCGCCTCGAGCCCGAGATCCGGGACTGGGAGCCGCCCGAGGCCCTGGTCCCCGGGCCGACGGGCTACGAGGCCTTCGAGAGCCTGGCCGCCGCCCTGGCCGCGGCGCCCAACCCGCCGCCGGCGCTCGCCCTCGAGGTCGGCGAGCGACAGGCGGCGACGGTCGCCGGGCTTCTCCGCCGCGCCGGCTACGAGTCGACGGCGACGCGCCGCGACCTGGCCGGCATCGATCGCGTGGTGACCGCTAGCAGATGAGCGAGCTGCTCCGGATCTCCGAGGCGGGGGAGGAGGCCGCCCGCGACGCGCTCGAGGCCTGCATCGGCGCCGGCGGGGTGGCGATCTTCCCGGCCGACGGCCTCTACGGCCTCGCCTGCGACCCGATCAGCCCGGCGGCGATCCGCCGCATCCACGTGCTCAAGGGCCGGCCCCGGCGCAAGCCCTCCGCGGTCCTCTACTTCGACGCCCTGGCGATGCGGGAGCTGGTCGGCTCGATGGGGGACAGGACCCGGGCGGCCGCCTCGGCGCTGCTGCCCGGCCCGGTGACGCTGGTGATCGCCAACCCGCAGGAGCGTTACCGCCTCGCCTGCGGCGAGGACCCGCAGAGGCTCGGCGTGCGCCTGATCGACGGGCCGCTCCGAGGGGCTCGCTGCCCGGTGTTCCAGACCAGCGCCAACCGCAGCGGCGACCCGCCGCCGTCGAGCTTCGGCGAGATCGCCCTCGACCTGGTCGAGTCGGTGGACCTCGCCATCGACGGCGGCGCCCTCACCGGGGAGCCGTCGACGGTCGTGGACATCAGCCGCATCGATTCGGGCGGAGGGTGGTCGGTCCTGCGCCAGGGCGGCCTGCCCGCCGCCGAGGTGGAGCGCCTGCTCGAAGCGGCGGGCTAGCCGGCCGCCGCGCGGGCCTCGTCGATCGTCGCGTAGAACTCGATCCGCGTCGCCCGCCCGTCGACGACGGTGCCGAGGGCCGCGGCCTCCTGGACCATCTCGAGACCGGTGGTCCGGCCGCGGGCGACCATCCGGAAACGCATCGCCACCCGCCCCGCGACGGCCTCGAAGCCCTGCGGCTCGATCCGGACCATGTCCATCGCCTCGTAGAAGCTCTCGAACCAGCGGCGGACGCCGTCGTGCCCGCGATAGGTGTCGGGCTCGGCGGCGAGATTCGACGGCGTCGTCATCTCGAAGTCCTCCGCGATGTAGGGGAGCATCGCCTCCACGCCGGCCTCGGCCAGCGCCTCGAAGGCGCGGCGCATCTGCTCGACGTCGGCCTCGCTCACGGGCTCAGGGTATCCCTGGCCGTTGGTAAGGTCGAGCGCGATGAAGGTCGCTCTCGGATCAGATCACGCCGGCTTCGAGCTGAAGCAGAGGGTCGCCCCGATCCTCGCTTCGGCGGGGCACGAGGTGGTCGACGTCGGCACCGATTCCGAGGAGTCCACGGACTACCCGAAGTACGCCTCCGCGGCCGCCCAGATGGTCGCCGCCGGGGACGCCGAACGGGCCGTTCTCGTCTGCGGGTCCGGCGTCGGCGTCTCGATCGTCGCCAACAAGGTCGACGGCGTCCGGGCCGTCAACGCCCACGATCCCGACGAGGCCGAGATGAGCAGGCGGCACAACGACGCCAACGTGCTCGCGCTCGCCGGGCGCCGGCTCGGGGAGGACGACGCGGCCGCGATCGTCGAGCGCTTCCTCGCCACCGACTTCGAGGGCGGACGCCACGAGCGCCGCGTCGACCAGATCGCCCAGGTCGAGAGAGGAGACCAGCCGTGAGCTCCCTGCCCGAGGACTTCCAGACCGCGCCCCTGGCCGAGGTGGACCCGCAGATCGCCGAGGTCCTCGAGCGCGAACTGCGGCGCCAGCAGGGGACCCTCGAGATGATCGCTTCCGAGAACTTCGTGCCGCAGGCCGTGCTCGACGCCGCGGGCTCGGTGCTGACGAACAAGTACGCCGAGGGCTATCCCGGCCGCCGCTACTACGGTGGCTGCGAGGAGGTCGACGTCGCCGAGCAGCTGGCGATCGACCGGGCACTGGAGCTGTTCGGCGCCGAGCACGCCAACGTCCAGCCGCACGCCGGCGCCCAGGCCAACAACGCTGTCTACATGGCGCTGCTCGAGCCGGGCGACAAGATCATGGGGATGGCGCTCGACCACGGCGGGCATCTCACCCACGGGATGAAGCTCAACCTCTCGGGCAAGCTCTACGAGGTCGTCGCCTACCACGTCCGCCGCGACGACCTGCTCGTCGACATGGAGGAGGTCGAGCGACTCGCCCACGAGGAACGCCCGAAGCTGATCATCGCCGGCTGGAGCGCCTACCCGCGCCAGCTCGACTTCGCCGCCTTCCGCGAGATCGCCGACGCGGTGGGGGCGAAGCTGATGGTGGACATGGCCCACTTCGCAGGCCTCGTCGCCGCCGGCGAGCACCCGAACCCTGTCGAGCACGCCGACGTCGTCACCACCACCATCCACAAGACGCTGTGCGGCCCTCGCAGCGGCATGATCCTCTGCCGCGAGGAGCTGGCGAAGGACATCGACCGCTCAGTTTTCCCCGGGACCCAGGGCGGCCCGCTGATGCACATCATCGCCGCCAAGGCCGTCGCCCTCGGGATCGCGAACTCCGACCCGTTCCGGGCCCGCCAGCGGCAGACGATCGCCAACGCCAAGGCCTTTGCCGAGGAGCTGATCGCGGGCGGGATCGACGTCCTCACCGGAGGCACCGACGTCCACCTCGTGCTCGTCGACCTCACCCCGACCGGCCTCGACGGCAAGACGGCCGAGGACCGGCTGGAGCAGGTCGGGATCACGGTCAACCGCAACGCGATCCCCTTCGACGAGCGCCCGCCGATGAACCCTTCGGGCCTCCGCATCGGAACTCCGGCGCTGACCACCCGCGGCCTCGTCGAGAACGACCTGCGCGAGGTCGCCCAGGTGATCACCGTCGCCCTCTCCGACCGCTTCGAGGCCGAGAGGGAGTCGCTCTCGGAGCACAGCCGCGCCCTGATGGAGCGCTACCCGCTCTACTCGCAGCTGGCCTCGATACCCGCGATCTGAGCGGGATTGCGAAGCTACGGCTGGGTTGGCGCGCTGGGCTCGAGTAGCCCCAGCCGGCTCATCGCCTCCATCCACACGCCGGTCGTGGCGGCCGCCCGGGCACTGTCGTCCGTCAGGCGCTCATGAACCCACGCGGCGGCGGCTGTCGGGATCTCGGCGCGGATCGGTGCGATGCCCTGGTGAATCTCGCCGCCCAGCTCCTCGGAGGGACCGATCAGGACCTCGGTCATCGTTTCGCCAGGGCGGATCCCGAGCGCCTCGATCTCAGGGTTGCCCTCGCCTCCGGCCGCCTCCCAGATTCGCGACGCGAGCTGACCCACGTTGAGCGCAACCGGATCGGCGGGGGCGGCCAGCATCGCCCCGTCGGCCGCCAGGAGGGCGGCGTGTGATGCCAGGCACGCCGCGTGTCCCATCGTGATCCAGTAGCGGATCATGCCGGTGTCCGTGACCGTCAGCGGGACGCCGCTTCTGACCTGTCGCAGAAAGAGCTCGGAGGCGCTCCCTGCGCTGCCGAGCACGTTGACAAAGCGGATTGCGATCCGCCTTCCTCCAGCCCGCGCCGAAAAAGCCGTGAGCTGCTCCATGAATCGCTTCGTTCGCCCGTAGAAGCTCGCCGCAAGCGCGGCCTTGTCGGTCGATGCGACGACGACGGTCCCAACCTCCGCCGCCTCCGCCGCGCGGAGCACATTCCAGCTCCCCTGCAGATTTGTGTCGACGAACTCCTCCGGGAAGGATTCCGCCCAGTCGACGTGCTTGTACGCGGCGAGATGGAAGATCACATCCGGCCGCTCTTGCGTGACCCTGGCGCGGAGCCGTTCCCCGTCGCGGAGGTCGCCGAGGACGTGCGAAACGCGCTTGAGCCCCTCGCCGCCCCGTGCACGGCGGTCGGCGGCGAGTGAGGCTTCGTGGGAGTCCACGAGCACGATCCGCTCGGGTCTTAGGCCGGTGAGGAACGTGGCGAGCGCCCGGGCGATCGACCCGCCGCCTCCGGTGACGAGGACCCGCCGGCCGCCGAACAGCTCCTGAAGCTCGAGGACGGACGGGACCGGATCGCGCAGATCTATCACCCGCTGCCAGTCGAAATGCGGCTGAAGCGTCCTCGCCGGGCGGGCTTCAGCGGGGTTCCCTGCGGTGCAGCCAGAGCGCGCTCGATCGCCGCATGGCCCTTCTTCATCTCGGGGGAACGGGCCGGGTTCGGCTCGTTGATCTCCGCGACGATGTAATCGACCAGCTCCCCCAGGCGGCCCACGATCGGGTCGAGGTCGAGTTCCCCGGCGCCGTAGGGCAGGCCTTCGCCGAGCAGGCCATGGGCATCGGAGACGTGGGCCACCTCCGCCGCGGGGCCCAACTCCTCGACGAAGGAGGCAACCTCCAGCGGTTCGTCCGGAGAGAGGCCGAACAACGCCGGGTAGGCGTTGCCGAAGGAGCAGAACAGCGCGGCGTGGGATGTATCGATGGTGAAGCCGAGCTCCGGAATGCGCTCGCGCCACTTGAGCAGGTCGCGCCAATGGCCGCCGATCTGTGAGAGGAACACACCGCCGGTGCGCATCCTCAAAACGGGTGGCACGTTTTCGATCAGAGGCGTGAGGCCGTGCTTCAGGCAGGCCTCGGCATAGAACTCCAGGAAGCGCTCGACGGCTTCCTCGTCGAATCGGACCGGCCGCGCGAAAGGCTGCCGGATCGAGCGGGATGAAGGGGTGGATGGTCAGGACCGGAGAGCCGACCGCGCGCGCAAACTCGGCGCTGCGAAGGATTCCGGCCCGCGCCTCATCGTCGAGACGATCGGCTCGGACAAAGGCCCCGCTCGGCCAGCTCACTGGCGCCTCGGCGGTGACAGCGAGATCGAGGTCCGCCAGCTGTTCCCGGCACACCGCGATCGCCCCGCGCAGAGCCTTGTCGTCGGCTACATGACCCGGCCCGAGGCACAACTCGAGCCCGCCCCACGGCCCGCCGCCGCCGAGACGATCGGCGATCTGTTCAGGCTCGGGCGCGGCCTTGAGCAGCGGGATGGCGGCGGAGCCAGTCGACATAAGAAGACACGCCGTCCTCGAGAGGGCGGCTCGGAGAGCTTATCCCCAGACTTCCGGGGCCGGCGCTGTAGCTCTCATTCTCTCCCGCGGGCAATTCGGCGGGAGGATTCTGGATCTCCGACGAGGATCCGGCCGCAGCGCGAACCAGCTCGGCCGCGTCGAGGAGAGGCGTCGGCACGCCACTCGCCAAAGTCAGCGTCTCGTCTCCCGGACGATCCGCCGCGGCAATCTCCTCGAGCGCGAAGATGACGTCGTCGACATAGACGAAGTCGCGGGTCCGTTCTGGATTCCCCGGGATGACGATCGGGGATCCCTCCAGCGCACGGGCGGCGAACACGGCGATCGCTCCCGTGGCACCCTCCCACGCAACCTGGCCGGGGCCGAAGACGGAAGTCAGCCGTACGACGGTGGCCGGGGCCGGATGGCGCCGGCAGGCCTCCTCGCCGAGCCACTTCGACAGCGCGTAAGCGTCGGGAAGAGGATTGAGCGCGGCCCGCAAGGTGGATGGATAGATGAGGCGTGCGTGATGGTGCAGGCACCCGACGAGCAGGTTCGCCGTCGTCCCCGCGTTCTCCCGGACAGCCCGCGTGGGGTCGGCGCGTGCGCCGGCGGGGTCCGGCACGCCCGCGAAGTGCAGGACTATGTCCCTCCCGGCGATCAGCTCCTGCGCCGCGGGATCCCCGGCGTCGATTCGGATCGGCTCGAGCTCGGAAGAGTGAGCCCGCTCAGCTCCACCCGGCCGCGCGATCGTGACGACATCGTGGCCGCGGTCGGCGAGCAAATTCGCCGAACGCCAGCCGAGGAAGCCGGTGGCTCCGGTGACAAGGAACCTCATCCGTCCGCCAGCCTGCTTCGCGCCGCCGTGGTCATCCGAGGTACTCCGCAAGTCGCTGCGAATACTCGATCGGACTGACGAAGGTGCAGGCGGGCCCGGTTTCCGGCTGCCGGCCCTCGGCCAGCGCGGCCACCCCGGCCACTGTGATCGACTCCGCCGCGACGTTGGTCACCGTCACCCCTTTGCCGGCCGGGGTCTGAAGAGATGCGTTCGCCGCGTCGTCAACGTGGACGACTCCCACCGTTGCGCGACCGCCATCGTCCAGCTGCAGGGGCTGCCCGCAGCGGTCAGCCTGCGGAACTTGTCGACGACGGTCTGCGACTCGGCCGGTGGTGCTCGACCGGGCTGGGCCCGTAGACGATTCCAAGACGGAGTATCGCCAGATCGAATCGGGCGCGTTCCGCGTGCATCCGCGAGCAGCAACTCCGCGTAGACCTTGGAGAGGTGGGCAGGGTCTCCCTGGGAGCCGTACGGGTGATCCGTCCCGATCTCACCACTGAGGGCGGAGCCGTACACCTGCAGGGAGCTGGCAAACACCAGCTGCGGAGATCCGTTGCGGGTCACGGCTTCCGCCACCAGCCTGGGACCGATCAGGTTGGTCTCCTCGGTGTATTCGGGATCCTGCCCAGGAGATCGGCCTGCTGGCCTGCGCGGCAAGCAGAAACACGCGATCGAACCCGCGCGAGAGCAGCGCTCCAAGTCGCGGCATCGCGAATGTCCGCCGTCTCCAGGCTGGCTCCGCGCCGCTCGAGCGACTCGAGCTGCTGCGCTCGGTCGCGTACCAGTTGTCGGCGAGCGTGACCTCGGATGCCTCGGCGAGCGCCCGTTCGGCGAGCGCGGCACCGATATAGCCCGCCCCGAGCACCAGCAGGTGGTCAACGCTAGATGGTCCGGACCGCGGGCCCACGCGGGACGACGTTGCGGGTATCGACGATCAGCCTGGCAGCGTCCCAGTGCGGATGATCGAGAAAGTCGCTATGCGCGGTAAGGATCACCACGCAGTCGGCCTCGGCTACCGCCTCCGCGGACCACTCGACGCTGCGGTGGCGGACGTCATCCAGGTCCACCTCGGGAATCCACGGGATCGCAGTAGCGCACCTCACCCTCACGGAGGAGGAGCTGGCGCATCACCTCGAGACTCGGCGACTCGCGCAGGTCCTGGATGTTGGGCTTGTAGGCCATTCCGAGCAGGAGCAGGCGCGAGCCCTTGATCGGCATCCCTTGCTGGTTGAGCGCGTCGGCGATCTTCTGCACCACGTAGATCGGCATCTGCGCGTTGACCTCATGGGCCGCGTCGATCAGCTGCGCCGAGTACCCGTACTCACGCAGCCGCCAGGAGAGGAAATGGGGCACGACGGGGATGCAGTCGCCGCCGAGCCCCGGACCCGGGTAGTGGGGCATGAAGCCGAACGGCTTCGTCGCCGCGGCGTCGATCACGTCCCAGACGGAGATGCCAAGCCGGTCGCACATCAGCGCGAGTTCGTTCGCGAGAGCGATATTGACGGCCCTGAAGCTGTTCTCGTGGAGCTTGGCGGTCTCGGCGACCATCGGGCTCGACACGGAAATCACCGGGTCGATGATCTGCTGATAGAGGAGCTCCGTGCGCTCGAGGCATTCCGGCGTCATCCCGGCGACGAGCTTCGGCGTGGTGCGGATGCTGAATTCCCTGTTGCCCGGGTCGACGCGCTCGGGGGCGTAGCCGAGGAAGAAGTCGACTCCGACCTCCAGGCCGGAGCGCTCGAGGATCGGCAGCACGATCTCCTCCGTCGTGCCGGGATAGGTGGTCGACTGCAGGACGATCAGCTGGCCCGCCCTGAGGTTCTCGGCGACCTCTTCCGCCGCGGACACGATGTAGGAGATGTCAGGCGTCCGCGTCTTCGAGAGCGGCGTCGGCACGCAGATCGTCAGCGCATCGAGGTCGGCCACGGCCGCGTAGTCGGCGCCGGCGTTCAGTCTCCCCTCGACCTCGTCGTAACGGGAGGCGGGGACGTCGACCAGATACGAGCGACCTTCGCGGACCGCCGCTACCCGCTCTTCGTCAATGTCGATGCCGGACACCCGGAAGCCGACCTCGGCGAACTCGAGAGCGAGGGGAAGGCCGGCATAACCGAGGCCGACGATGCCGACCGCGGCCTTGCGGGTGGCGATGCGCTCCCTGAAGCTCGTGCGCGAAGAGAGGAGCTGCTCCATCGCGGGCTGATGCTACCAATCGGGTTCTGCGGGACATTGATTTAGGGGAGGCGTGCCCTCGGGCCTGTCCCACCACTCCTGTATAACCCGCGCCTATGTCGTTCGCGGACGCCGTGAGCGCGTTGTTCGGCGAGGCAGCGGTGGTTTGGGGGTTCCTCTGTGCAGTTCTCATCGTCACGCTCTGACGCCACTCGTCGCAAAGCATCGCGCCATGCATCGGTGGGCTCGACGACTCCACCGACCGACCACGGGTTCATCTGCGAGCCGGTGCCCAGAATCGGCGGTTTGGCGATCGTGGTCGGGATCCTTGTCCCGGCTCTGATCTTCATCGACCTCGACGGACGTGACCCGAGCGATCCTGCCGGAACCGCCTGCATCGCGCTCCTCGGGTTGTTCGACGACATCCACGGCCTGCGGCCGGCGACGAAGATGCTGGGGGTGGTGCTGATCGCGCTGATCCCGGTCGTCGCCGCCGACCTCACGTTCAATCACATCACGCTGCCGCTGATCGGCAACCATGACATCGGCTGGGCGGGCTATCCGCTCACGGTTCTGTGGATCGCGTTTCTGGCAAACCTGGTCAACCTGATCGACGGGATGGACGCGATTGGCGGCCGGGATCGTCGCGATCGCCGCCGCCTCGTTCGCCCTCCTGGCGGCATCCTTCGGCAGGACCGAGACGGCGGCCCTCGCGGCCATCATCTGCGGATCCACGCTCGCCTTCCTGCAGATACAACTACCACCCCGCGAAGATCTTCATGGGGGACTCGGGTGCGCTGGCCCTGGGCTTCCTGCTGGCGACGGTATCGGTGGACGGGGTCCTGAAGACGGCGGCGACGATCGCCCTTGTCGCGCCCCTGCTGGTGATCGCCGTCCCCATCCTCGACACGTCGTTCGTCGTCCTCAAACGGCTCAAATACCGGCGGCCGCCGTGGGGTGCTGACCACAACCACTTCTACCACCGCTTTCTCCGGATCGGGTTCTCCCAGCGGCGCACCGCTGCCTACCTGCATCTCTGGGCGGCCCTCCTGGCTGCCTATGCGCTCCTGCTCCGGTTCGCCCCGCCGCGCCCCGGTGGCGAGCTGGATACCTCGAACGCGCTGATCGCCACCGCCGCCGGGCTGTTCGTGATCGCCGCCTCGGCATGGCTGGTGTACACGCTCGAAATCGTCAAGGCGCGGCATCTGCACGCCATCGGTCTCGGCCGGTTCGCGCCTCCCGCCGTCGACGAGGAGCCCGAGGAAGGAGAGGAGGAGGAGGCCCTGGAGCGGGCGCTCACCGCCCAGAGCTGAGCCACGGCAGCGCCAGGTTCAGCAACTCCGCGGGATCGCGCCTCACCCGGTGGCGCCAGGCGTCGATGGGCTTCTTGCCGATCTCGATCTCCTCCGGGTCGTAAAGGAATCGCAGCTTCCCCTGAGCGGTGAGCATCTCGTCGATGGCTCCCATCCGGCCTTCGAAGATCGAGTAGGCGGGGGTGCCGAGGACGGCCGCCTCGCGGTTCATCGTGCCTCCCGCCGAGATCAGCAGATCGGCGAACGCGACCAGGCTGCGGCCGTCCACCGTGTGCTCAGGGACGATCACCCGCGGCAGACCCAGCCCCTCAATCGCGCTCGCCTGCTCCGGCGTCCGCGCCAGGACGACGGTGCGGACGTTCCCGGCTTCGGCCAAGCGCGCCAGCACGCGGGGCAGGAGCGGGTTCTCCGACCCGCCCAGATAGAGAGCGTACGAGGGGGCTGTCCGAATCACGCAGAGCTCGTCGGCCGGGTCGATGCCGAGGTCTTCCAGGACCGACGGATCCGGCTCAAACTCGTACAGGTAGTACTCCTCCTTGAGGCCGGGGTAGGGGACGAGCTTGGGCGGCTTCGCCCCGTAGCGGGCGAGCCGTTCGGCGGGAATCGCGTCGGGCGCCAGAACTCGCGACGCGAGACGACAGTTGACGCCGTGCTGGAGCGTCGCCCACTCGTAGTCGAGCATCGTCGTGTTGGGAATTCTCAGCGCCCGGGCCGCCGGGGGGAGGTCGGTGGACCCGTGGGCGAAAGCGCAGCCGAATCCCCGCCCCCGCCCGAAGCGCAGCATCTGGAGAGTTCGCGCCGCCGCGGCACGCGCCTTCCCCAGGCGCCCCGCGCCACCGTGCCGGCCAAGCGGAGTGTATGGATGGCCCCATTGGTCGAGAAGCTCGATCGTGTGCGAGAGCGGTCGCGCCGTGAGCGTTACCTCGTGGTCATGCCGCTCCAGGATCTCCACCAGTGGCCGCAGGACCAGCACGTGCGCCGTGTTCGTGAAATCGACCCAGATCCGCATCGGTGGCCGGATCGTATTCGTCCGTCGCGAACCCGTCGCAGGCGGTCGTTGGCGGGGAGGTTCGGGTATAGTCGCGAGGCCGTCGGCGCCTCGGACGATGTCACCGGGCGCGGCGGCTATTCGTCTCTCCGGTGCCAGAAGCGACCGCAATTGCCAGGCCGTAACCTTCCCGACTCAGTTGACCGACCCTCCCCCGGTGTCGAAAGCCGGCATGCCGCCCACAGCGCGGCAGCGGGACGGAACAGGGATCGGCTGGGGGCCCGTGGCGGCCGCGCCCCTTGCACCGGTGGGACTCCTCCTCGGCCTGACTGCGGGGTTCGCCCCTGTCCACGCTCGCTATAGGCGGCTCTGAGAGCGCCGGCGAGCAGCCGCGGATCGCGGTCGTCCTGCGCTACGTGGACCTTGCCCTGGTTGCGGTCGCCCTGCCGTTGTTCGTGCTCGCGGGTTGGCCGATGTTGGGCTTTGCCGTCGCCGCGGGCGCCTGGCTGTTCCAGCGGCTCGCGCAGCACCTGGTCGACCGCCACACCGCCTCCGCGCTCAGAGTTGGTAACCGCCGGGGCGCGTTCGGCGTGCTCGCCGCGAGCACCCTGGGCCGAGTTTGGTTCCTCGCTCTCGCAATCCTCCTCGTGGGCAAACTCGGCGAGCGCGAGGACGGCCTCGCCGCCGCCCTGCTCTGCGCTGCGCTGGTGACGCTGTACCTGGGTGGGACCGCGATCTCGCGGCTGATCAGCGGAGAGGGCGTGAAATGAGCCGGCGGGCCAAGGTCCTCCTCGGCGTCGGCATCTACTTCGCCTTCTTCATCGCGCTGCTGCTGATCTTCGGCAACGACGGCAAGAACGATGAGTTCAAGCCGCAGAACGAGTTCAAGCTCGAGCCCTGGGTCAACCTCAAGATCGGCGGCCTCGACCTCTCCATCAACAAGGCCGTTCTCTACCTGGTCCTGGCGAGCGCGGCGACGATCGCGATGATGGTCTGGATCGCCCGCCGGATGGAGCAGAAGCCGAACCGGGTCCAGACCGCCGTCGAGCTCGCCTACGACCTGACCAAGAACAACATCACCGGCGGCAACCTCGATCCGCAAGACCGCGGTCCGCTGGTTCCCCTTCCTCGCCACCCTCTTCTTCTGGATCTGGTTCTCGAACATGATCGGCTACATCCCGCTGCCGACGAACACCGAGCACCCGGTCGACATCTTCGGCTCGAGGTGCCGGCCTTCGCGATCTACGCGGCCACCGCGAACATCTCGATCCCGCTCGCCCTCACCCTGGTCGTCTGGGTCTCCTACCACGTCGAGGGGATCCGGGCCAAGGGCCCGATCGGCTACCTGAAGAGCTGGCTGCCGCCGGGGCTCGAGGACATGAACATCTTCGGCCAGCGGCGCGATCTTCGTGATCGAGGTGATCTCGCACTTCGTGCGGCTGATCTCGCTCTCCGTACGACTCTTCGCCAACATCCTCGCGGGCCACCTGCTGCTGCTCTTCATGGGCGGCGGGCTCGCGGTGCTGCTGGGCCTGGCCGCCCTCGGCGCCCTCACCTTCCCGATGGCGTTCGTCTTCTTCGTCTTCGAGGTCGGACTGGTCGCCACCCTGCAGGCATTTATCTTCTCGACCCTCACCGCCATCTACATCGGCGGGGCGGTCTCCGAAAGCCACTAAGCAACGAAGGAGCTCCATCCATGGACCTGTTGCTACTCGCCCAAGCAGCACAAGGCATCACCGACACCGGCATCACCGATGCCGGCAAGGCGATCGCCCTGGGCGTCGGCGCGGGCCTCGGCTCGATCGGCGCCGGCATCGGCGTCGGCTTCATCTTCGGTAAGGAGATCGAGTCGGTTGCGCGCCAGCCCGAGATGAAGGACGAGCTGCAGAGCATCCGCTGGCTCGGCTTCGCCCTGACCGAGGCAGTCGCCTTCTACACGTTCATCTTCGGCCTGATCGCCTTCTTCCTCTAGGCCTCGATGGAGCTGTTCGGCGACATATTCAGCGTTTCTGGTTCTCGCCGCCGAGGCCGCCGGCGGTGAGGACGAGGGCGGCAGCTTCCTGGTCTCTCCCGGGCTCGGGCTGATGATCTGGACGCTGGCCCTCTTCCTGTTCACGATGTGGGTGCTGAGCAAGGTCGCCTTCCCGCGGATCCAGGAAGCGCTCGACAAGCGCGCCCGCCTGATCAGCGAGCAACATCGACGCCTCCGAGCGCCAGCGCCAGGAGGCGGAGCAGCTGCTCGAGGAGTACCGCAAGCGCCTCAAGGAGGCGCGCGAGCAGGCCGACGACATCGTCGCCCGCTCCCGCAAGGCGGCCGAGAACGCGGTCGCCGAGGCCTCCCAGGAGGGCAAGGCGAAGCGCGAGGAGCTGGTCGCCGCCGCCCGCAAGGACATCGAGGCGGAGACGCGCCGGTCGCTCGACCAGATCCGCAAGGAGGTCGCCGACCTGACCGTGATCGCGACCGAGAAGGTGACCCGCAAGACGCTCACCGACGAGGACCACAAGCGACTGGTCGAGGACGCCCTCAAAGAGGTCGACTTCTCGGCCCTCAGCGGCGATTCCGCCAACGGGGGGGAGCGGTAGCGCGTGGAGGAGATCGCTCGCGTATATGCCGAGGCGCTGTTCGAGGTCGCCAAGGAGAAGGACAAGCTCGACGAGCTCCGGGACGAGCTCGACGAGTTCACCGACGCGCTCGAGCAGAACCGCGAGATGCAGCTCTTCCTGTTCAGCCCCTACTTCTCCTCGGCGGAGAAGAGCGAAGGCCTCGAGAAGGCGATCATCGGGGCCGAGCGAGGAGATCATGAACTTCCTCGAGCTGCTGATCGAGAAGCACCGGACGCCGGTGATCTTCAGGATTCGGCGCGCCTTCGAGGACCTCTGGAAGCTCGAGAACAAGCGCCTCGACGTGACCGTCACCAGCGCGGTCGAGCTCGACCCCGAGGTCGTCAAGCGGGTCGGCGCCGAGATCGAGAAGCAGACCGGGCAGTACGGTCGACCTGCAGAGCACCGTCGACGACTCGATCCTCGGCGGCATCGTTCTGCAGGTCGGCAACATGGTCCTCGACGCGAGCATCCGCAACCGCTTGGAAAAACTTCGAAAGAGCGTCGCGCAGGCGGCGTGAACGCCTTAGCGACCAAGGAGTGAACTGAATCGATGGAAATCAAGCCAGACGAGATCTCGAGCATCCTGCGGCAGCGGATCGAGGGCCTTGAGTCCGACAGCGCCGACCTCTCCGAGGTCGGGACCGTGCTCTCGGTCGCCGACGGGATCGCCCGCATCCACGGCATCGACAACTGCATGGCGCTCGAGATGCTCGAGCTGCCCCACGACGTGACAGGGCTTGCCCTCAACCTCGAGGCCGACAACGTCGGCGCCGTCCTCTTCGGGCACTGGGACAAGATCGTCGAGGGCGACACCGTGAAGCGGACCGGGCAGCTGCTCGAGATCCCGGTCGGCAGGGAGCTGCTCGGCCGCATGGTCGACCCGCTCGGGCGGCCGCTCGACGACAAGGGGGACATCAACACGAGCGAGACCCGCCCCGCCGAGTTCAAGGCGCCGGGCGTCGTCCACCGCCAGCCGGTGGTAGAGCCGATCCAGACCGGCCTCAAGGCGATCGACGGGATGATCCCGATCGGCCGCGGCCAGCGCGAGCTGATCATCGGCGACCGCCAGACCGGCAAGACCGCGATCGCGCTCGACACGATCATCAACAACCGCGACAAGGACGTGGTCTGCATCTACGTGGCGATCGGCCAGCGGATGTCCACTGTGGTCCAGGTGATGGAGCTGCTCGAGGAAGCCGGCGCGATGGACAACACGATCATCGTCGCTGCGCCGGCAGACGAGGCGGCGCCGATCAAGTTCATCGCCCCGTACGCGGGCGCCGCCATGGGCGAGCACTTCCTCTACAACGGCGACGCGTCCCTCTGCATCTACGACGACCTCACCAAGCACGCCTACGCCTACCGGCAGATGTCGCTGCTGCTGCGGCGCCCCCCGGGCCGCGAGGCCTACCCGGGCGACGTCTTCTACCTGCACTCGCGGTTGCTGGAGCGGTCCGTGAAGCTGAGCGACGAGCAGGGCGGCGGCTCGCTGACGGCCCTGCCGATCATCGAGACCCAGGCGAACGACGTATCCGCGTACATCCCTACCAACGTCATCTCGATCACCGACGGCCAGATCTTCCTCGAGTCGGATCTCTTCTACTCGGGCGTGCGGCCGGCGATCAACGTCGGCATCTCGGTCAGCCGGGTCGGCGGCAACGCCCAGACCAAGGCGATGAAGAAGGTCGCCGGCAAGCTGCGGCTCGAGCTCTCGCAGTACCGCGACCTCGAGGCCTTCGCCCAGTTCGGCTCCGAGCTCGACCCCGAGACCCAGAAGCAGCTGGCCCGCGGCGAGCGGCTCGTCGAGATGCTGAAGCAGAAGGAGCGCCAGCCGCTCTCGGTCGCCGACCAGGTCGCCTCGATCTACTCCGGCACCGGCGGCTTCCTCGACCGGATCAAGGTCGAGCGCGTGCACGAGTTCCTGGCCCAGCTCCTCGACCGCCTCCATGCCGAGGAGTCCGAGCTGATGGACCGGATCACCAGCGAGGGCCAGCTCTCCGACGAGGACGAGGAGAAGCTCGGCTCGGCGACCAGGGAGTTCCTCGACGACTTCGGTCCCGACTTCGACGAGGAGGGCGAGCCGCTCGAGGAGGGCGAGTCCGATCGCGTCCATTCCGCCGAGGAGCACGAGAAGCCCGGACGCACGGCTGAGGAGCCGGGCGACGAAGGCGACGAGGGCGGCGAGGCCGCCGAGGAGACCGAGGAGAGGGAGGCCGCTCCCGCCTGATGGCCACCCGCAAGGAAGTCCGAAACCGCATCGCGAGCGTCAAGAACATCAACAAGATCACGCGCGCGATGGAGATGGTCGCCGCGGCCCGGCTGCGACGGGCAGAGCAGCGGATCGCCGCCCTGCGCCCCTACGCGCAGGCGATCCGAAAGCTCACCAAGCGGGCCGCCGAGGAGGCCGGCGACGTCCCCCGCGTGCCCGTGCTCGAGGAGCGCGAGGAGATCCGCAACGTCGGCATCCTGCTGGTCACCGGCGATCGCGGGCTGGCGGGCGCCTTCAACTCCAACATCGTGCGCGAGGGCCTGCGCCTGAAGCGCGAGTTCGAGGCGGACGGCGCGACCGTGGCATTCTCGGTCGTCGGCCGCCGCGGCGTCTCGGCGCTGACCTTCCGCAAGCAGGAGCTGCTCGGCTCCTACGTCGGCTTCACCGACCGCCCCGGCTTCGCCAACGCGCGCGAGATCGGCGAGCAGCTGGTCTCGGCCTACGTCGACGAGGAGCTCGACCGCGTCGAGCTGATCTACAACCGCTACGAGTCGCCGCTGACCCAGTACGTGCGGCGCCAGACGCTGCTGCCGCTGCAGCAGGCGGAGGTCTACGGGGCGGGGATCCCCGAGGCCGAGGAGCACGAGGAGACCGAGCTCGAGAGAGCCCACAAGCGGGCGCTCTGGATCTACGAGCCGGAGGCGGAGGAGCTGCTCGCCCAGATCATCCCCGAGTACGTGAACATCTCGCTCTTCAGGGCGCTGCTCGAGTCGGCGGCGTCCGAGCACGGCGCGCGAATGACCGCGATGCGGAGCGCCGCCGAGAACGCGGAGTCGATGATCGACGACCTGACCCTCGAGATGAACAGGGTCAGGCAGGCAGAGATCACCCAGGAAATCTTGGAAGTGGTGTCCGGCGCCGAGGCGCTCGGCTAGCCGGAAACGAAAGGAAACATGGCTGAGAACGGAAGCAACGGATCCTCAAACGACGGCGGCGGCAACGTCGGCCGTGTCGAGCAGGTGACCGGCGTCGTCGTCGACGCGGTCTTCCCCGACGAGCTGCCCCACATCTACTCGGCGGTCACGATCGAGATGAAGGACTCCGACGGCGGGACGCGCGATCTCGTCTGCGAGGTCCAGCAGCATCTCGGCGACGACCGCGTGCGCACGGTCGCGATGGACGCGACCGACGGCCTCAAGCGGGGCGACCAGGTCACCGACACCGGCGGCCCGATCACGGTGCCGGTCGGCAGGGAGACGCTGGGACGGATCTTCAACCTGCTCGGCGAGCCGATCGACGAGGGCGAGCCGGTCGAGGGCGACGAGCGCTGGCCCATCCACCGTCCGGCCCCGGAGGTCGAGGACCTGACTCCGTCCCAGGAGATCCTCGAGACGGGGATCAAGGTCGTCGACCTGCTCGCCCCCTACCCGAAGGGCGGCAAGGTCGGCCTCTTCGGCGGCGCCGGCGTCGGCAAGACCGTGCTGATCCAGGAGCTGATCCGGACGATCGCCGAGGAGCATGAGGGCCTGTCCGCCTTCTGCGGCGTCGGCGAGCGCTCCCGCGAGGGCAACGACCTCTGGCTCGAGATGAAGGAGTCGGGCGTCATCGACAAGACGATGCTCGTCTTCGGCCAGATGAACGAGCCGCCGGGCGCCCGCCTGCGGGTGGCTCTCTCCGGGCTGACGATGGCCGAGTACTTCCGCGAGTCGGGCGGCCAGGACGTGCTGCTCTTCATCGACAACATCTTCCGCTTCGTGCAGGCGGGATCCGAGGTCTCGGCGCTGCTCGGCCGGATGCCCTCCGCGGTCGGCTATCAGCCGACCCTGGAAACGGAGATGGGCGGTCTCCAGGAGCGGATCACCTCGACCCAGAAGGGCTCGGTTACCTCGGTGCAGGCGATCTACGTCCCCGCCGACGACCTCACCGACCCGGCGCCGGCGTCGGTGTTCGCCCACCTCAACGCCACCACCGTGCTCTCGCGGTCAATCTCCGAGAAGGGGATCTATCCCGCCGTCGACCCGCTCGACTCGACCTCGACGATCCTCAAGCCGGAGATCCTCGGCGAGGACCATTACGAGACGGCGACCGAGGTCCAGCAGGTGCTGCAGCGCTACAAGGAGCTGCAGGACATCATCGCCATCCTCGGCATCGACGAGCTCTCCGACGAGGACAGGCAGGTGGTAACCCGGGCCCGCAAGATGGAGCGCTTCCTCTCGCAGCCGTTCTTCGTCGCCGAGGCCTTCACCGGCCGCTCCGGCGAGTACGTGCCGGTCGCCGAGACGGTTCGCGGCTTCCGCGAGATCCTCGACGGCGAGCACGACGACCTGCCCGAGAGCGCCTTCTACATGAAGGGCTCGATCGACCAGGTGCTCGAGGACCTGAAGGGGTCCGGAGGCGCCAAGGGCGAAGCCGCCCGGAGCGGCGACTCGGACTCCGAGGAGGACGAGGAAGGCGACGAGGCCGCCACCGAGGCGCTCGGCGCCGAGTCCGGCGATGACGATTCCGGCTCCGAGGAGGACGGCTCCGGGGACGGCGAGGGCGCCGAGGACGAGGACAAGGCGGCCGCGGAGGCCGGTCAGTAGACGATGGCCGGCGAGCACACCTTCGAGGCCGAGGTCCTCACCCCCGAGGGCGAGGTGTTCCGGGGCGAGGTCAGCCAGATCTCGACCCGGACGATGACCGGGGAGATCGGGATCCTCGCCAACCATGCGCCCGTCCTGGCGGCGCTGAAGCCGACCGAGCTGAGGATCTACGCGGACGGCTCCGAGCCGGAGCGCTACGCCCAGTCCCACGGGATGATGCAGGTGTTCGCGAACCACGCCCAGGTCCTGGTCGAGGAGGCGATCCCGCCCGAGGACCTCGACGCCGCCGACCTCAAGGAGCAGCTGGCCGACGCCGAGCAGCGGCTCGGCGAGGCCGAGGAGGACAGCGCCGCCTACAAGCGGGCCGAGAAGGACCGCGAGCGCGCCGAGAAGTTCCTCGAGATCGCCGGCGGCGCATAGGCGGTGTCGGTCCGGCCGTACCGCCGCACCGGCCGGCCTGACCTCGGCCGCGTCTAGGCTGCCCCGCGTGGAAACGCTGGTCGCACTCGCCCGGAGGCTGATCGCCTTCGATACCTCCGAGCCCGAGGCGCTGCACGAGGCGTCGGGCTTCGTCCGCGGCTGGCTCGAGGCGCGCGGCTTCGAGGCGAAGGAGGAGAACGTCCGCGGCTTGCCGGTGGTAACCGCCGAGCGGGGCCCGGAGGGGGCTCCCACGGTCGTCCTCCACGGGCACCTCGACGTCGTCCCGGGTCATGCCGACCAGTTCGAGGGCCGCCTCGAGGGGGACCGGCTGCACGGCCGCGGCGCCTATGACATGAAGGGCGCGCTCGCGGCGATGCTCCTCACCTTCTGCGAGGCACCCGCCGAGGATGTGCGGGTGCGGCTTGGGATCGTCTCCGACGAGGAGTCCGAGGAGGAGGCGGACCGGGGCTCCGACCACCTCGTCGAGTCCGGCTTCCTCGGCGATTTCGTGATCACCGGCGAGCCCACGAACCTCCACATCGGGATCCAGGCGAAGGGCGTCTTCGCCGTCCGTCTCCAGGTCGCCGGCCTGGCCGCCCACGGAGCGACCCCCTGGCTGGGAGAAAACGCCGTTCTGAAGGCGATTGACGTGTTCCAGAGAATCCAATCGCTACCGTTTGCCGCCGAGAGCTCCGAGCTGTTCGAACGTCCCTCGATCAACCTCGGCCGGATCATCGGCGGCGACGCTCTCAACAAGGTGCCCGACCGGTGCGTGATCGACGTCGACATCCGCTACCTGCCGACGCAGGACCCTGCCGAGATCCTCGCGCAGGTCGAATCCCTGCCAGACAGCGAGGTGCTGGCGACCTTCAGCCGCCCGCCCGCGGTCGTCGACGCAGACTCCATCTACGTCCGCGCATTGCGGACGGCCGCGGCCCCGCACGTGGAGGCCGAGCCGATGAGCGTCGGACGCGACGGCGCCTCGGACGCGGTGTCGTTTCTCCGCGTCGGCGTGCCGGCGGTCGAGTTCGGTCCCTCGGGAGGAGGTCACCACGGTCCCGAGGAATGGGTCTCCGTGTCCTCGCTCTTCGGCTACAAACAGGCCCTAATCGACTTTCTGGGGGATCTGCCCGCTCGGCTGGAGGGATGAGATGACAACCTTCCCGCCCGATGACGAGCCGCGCCGCCCCGGGGGCGGGGGCGAACCCGACGGCGGCTCCGGCGGGTCTGCGGATCCGCCCACCGAGGAGGAGTTCGCGGCGGGCGCCGGCCTCGACGGCGAGCGTCCCCCCGGCTACACCAGCGACGACCTCTTCGACGGCGTTCCTCCGGACCAGCTTCGCGTGCCTGAGGAGGAGGGCGCCGAGACCGGGGAGGAGGGGGTGCCCGAGCTCGACCCGCAGTTCGCGGAGGCGCTGCGCCAGGCCTCCGGGAGCCCGCCGCCGGAGCCGCAGCAGGAGCCCCCGCCGGCCGCCGAGCGGCCGGCCGAGCCGGGCGAAACCGCGGAGTACTCCGCCGTCGAGGCGGACGAGCCGTCCGCCGGCGTGGACGAGACCCCGCCGGAGGAGCCCGCGCAAGAGCCGGAGCAGCCCGCCGAGGAAGAGCAACCCGCCGAGGAAGAGCAACCCGCCGAGGAAGAGCAACGGAGAACCCGCCGAGGAAGAGCAACCCGCCGAGGAGGAGCAGCCTCGTGGGGAGCAACCGGCGGAACCGGTCACCGCCGAGCGGCCCGCGGTGCCGGCTGCCGGCGGGGCTCAGCCCGGCGACGCCGTGATTGCGACCCACGGCCGCCAGCAGGCGCGGGCGGCCTTTGCCGAGGCGGCCGAGACGGGGAGGCCGTGGGCGCCGTCCCGCCCGCCCCTGGGCGGAGACTCCGACCCGGCCCCGCGGCGGCCGCGGCTCTGGCTCCGGTTCCTGCTGGGCGCGTTCGTGATCATCGCCTCCTTCGCCAGCGCGACGTCGGCGGTCGGGCTGCTGCGGCTGGCGGACATCGTCGACGACATCAGGCCGATCCCCAACATCGCCGACAAGCTGGCGAAGGTCGAGGGCGGCGAGGCGCAGACGTTCCTGATCCTGGGATCGGACAGGCGCGCCAGCGCGGCGGACGGCGAGCGCGGCCTCTCCGACACGACCATGCTCCTGCGAATCGACCCGGACGGGCACTTCATCTCGCTGCTCAACATCCCCCGCGACCTCAAGGTCGAGATCCCCGGGGTCGGCACCGACAAGTTCAACGCGGCCTACGCCTATGGCGGGCCGCAGCTGACCCTGCGCACGCTGAAGCAGCTGACCGCCGGAACGGGGCTCCAGATCAACCACCTCGTCAACGTGGATTTCCTCGGCTTCGCCCAGGCGGTCAACGCGATCGACTGCGTCTACGTCGACGTCGACCGCCGCTACTACCACTCCAACGTCGGGGTCCCGGCCGAGCTCCAGTACGACGAGATCGATGTCCAGCCCGGCTACCAGCGGCTCTGCGGCGAGAACGCCCTCGACTACGCGCGGTACCGCCACACCGACACCGACCTCGTACGAGCCGCGCGCCAGCAGGACTTCCTGCGTGAGGCGCGCCAGCGGGTTCCGGCGTCCGAGCTCTTCAAGGAGCTCACCGGCGAGGGCGACCTGATCGAGATCTTCACGACCCACACCAGCTCCGACATCCAGGACTCGGGCGCGATGATCGACGTCCTCAAGCTGCTGATCGAGGCCCGCAACGCCCGCATCCGCGAGGTCCATTTCCCGGCGGTGCTCGGGCCCAGTTACGTCTACGCGTCGAGGTCGGCGGTCCAGGGAGCGATCAACCGGCTGCTCGGGTTCGAGTCCAGCGGCGGCCCCCGCGGCTCGCTCGAGGATGCGGACCCGAGCGCAAACGCCGCCGGCGACACCGGCGACGGCGGCGGCGCGACGAAGAAGGGGGGCGGGAAGGGCCGCAAGCCGGGCGAGGAGAAGGCGCCGCCGACGCCGGACACGGACTCCGACGGGCTCGTCGACGTCTCCGCCTCCGCCCACGACTTCGCCGCCCGCGCGGCCCGCAAGGTCGGCGCCGACCTGACCGTCTTCTATCCGCGCCGGCTGCCGGCGGCGGCGAGCTATTCCGAGGACTACAAGCTGCAGAACCCGCGCGTCTACCACCTGCTCGACTCCGGGCATGACACGCACGAGGCCTACAAGATGGTGTTCGTGCTGTCGCTCCCGGACGGGCTCCACTACTTCGGCATGCAGGGGATCCGCGGCTGGGAGGATCCGCCGATCCTCAAGAACCCGAGCGAGACCCGCACCATCGACGGCCGCGAATACCAGATCTTCCTCGACGCCGACCGTGTCCGCCTGATCAGCTGGCGCGAGAACGGCAACAGCTACTGGGTCTCCAACAGCCTGCTCCGCACCCTCACCAACGACCAGATGCTCGGCATCGCCCGCTCGGTCGGCGAGATCGAGCCGGCGCCGAAGAAGAAGCCGAAGAGCGCGAATAACAAGAAGGGAAGGGGCTGAGGTGGGCGAGCGTGAGCCGGTCGGCGTGATCGGCGTCGGCTGGGTGGGACTGGTGACCGCCGCCTGCTTCGCCGAGCTCGGACACACGGTCGTCGCCCGCGACATCGTCTCCGAGAAGGTCGAGGCGCTGGCGCGGGGGGAGACGACCTTTCACGAGCCCGGCCTCGACGACCTGCTCGCCCGCAACCGCGAGCGGCTCACCTTCACGACGGACATGGGGGAGCTGCTCGCCGCCTCCCGGCTGCTCTTCGTCTGCGTCGATACGCCGCCCACCTACTCCGGCGACGCCGACCTCTCGCGGGTGCGAGCGGTGATCGACGAGCTCGAGCCTGGCTCCGACCACATCCTGGTGATGAAGAGCACGGTCCCCGCCGGGACCGGCGCCGCGGTCCGCCGCGAGCTCCCCGGGCTGGCCTACGTCTCCTGCCCGGAATTCCTCAAGGAGGGAACGGCGGTCGAGGACTTCCTCCATCCGGACCGGGTGGTGATCGGGACCGAGCCCGGCGACCGGGTGGCGGCGGGCGAGATCGAGAGGCTCTACGCCCCGCTCGGCGGCGAGATCGTCCACACCGACGTCTCCAGCGCCGAGATGATCAAGCTCGCCTCGAACGCCTTCCTCGCCACCAAGATCTCCTTCATCAACGAGATCGCCAACGTCTGCGAGGAGGTCGGCGCCGACGTCTCCGAGGTGGCTCGCGGAATGGGCCTTGACGAGCGCATCGGCGCCTCGTTCCTGCGGGCCGGCATCGGCTACGGGGGGTCCTGCTTCCCCAAGGACGTCAATGCCCTGAAGATGCTCGCCGGCAACACCGGCTACCACTTCCAGCTGCTCAACGCGGTGATCGAGGTCAACGAGCTGCAGAAGCGGCGCGTCATCGGCAAGCTCCAGAAGCACCTCGGATCGCTGGTCGGGAAGCGGGTCGCGCTGCTCGGCCTGGCGTTCAAGCCGAACACCGACGACATGCGTGAGGCGTCAAGCCTGGTGCTGGCGGCGCGGCTGCAGGGCGAGGGCGCCGAGGTGAGCGCCTACGACCCGGTCGCGGCCGAGGCGGCGGCAGGCCTCCTCGGGTCGGTCGAGATGAGGCCAACAGCCCTCGAGGCGCTCGAGGGCGCCGATGCCGCGATCCTGGTCACGGAGTGGCCTGAGTTCACCGAGCTCGACTGGGCGGCGGCGGCAGCGAGGATGTCCAATCCACTCCTGATCGACGGCCGCAACTTCCTCGATCCCGCGGTGCTCGGCGCGGCGGGCTTCACCTACGAGGGCATCGGCCGGATCGGCCCCGCGGGGAGCCCCCCGGCGGCTCCGGCCGCCCGGGGCTCCGGGGCGGCCTCCGCCTAGATGCAAGCCCTGGTCCTGGTAGGCGGGCGGGGGACCCGCCTGCGCCCGCTCACCGACACGATCCCGAAGCCGATCGTCCCCCTCGTCGACCGGCCGTTTCTGAGCTTCATGATCGAGTGGCTGGCCCGCCACGGCGTCGACGAGGTCGTCCTCGCCTGCGGCTTCCTCCCCGACTCGCTGCGCGAGGTGCTCGGCGAGGGCGAGCCGGGGGGCCCATCCCTGCGCTACGTCGAGGAGCCGGAGCCGCTCGGCACCGCCGGCGCGATCAAGTTCGCAGAGGAGCATCTGCGCGACCGCTTCCTCGCCCTCAACGGCGACGTCCTCGCCGATCTCGACCTGACCGCCCTCGTCCGGGCCCACGAGGAACGGGGCGCAAGGGCGACCATCGGTCTCCATCCCGTCGACGACCCATCCGCATACGGGCTGGTGCTGCGCGATCGCGACGATGCGGTTGCGGAGTTCATCGAGAAGCCCGACGACCCCGACGGCGCCGGCACGGACGAGGTCAACGCCGGCGCCTACGTCCTCGAGCGCTCGATCCTCGAGATGGTTCCTGCGGACACGGCCGTCTCGATCGAGCGCGAGGTCTTCCCCCGCCTGGTCGGGGAGGGCCTCTACGGGCTCCGCCTCGAGGGCTACTGGATGGACATCGGCACCCGTGAGCGCTACCTGCAGGCGAGCTGGGACATCCTCGAGGGGGCCGTCCGCACGGCCGTCGAGACCCGTCCCGACGGGGTCCTGGTGGACGAGGCGGCGGAGGTCGCGGGCTCGGCCGCCGTAGGGCCGCGCGCGGTGGTCTCGGCCGGCTGCCGGATCGATTCCGGCGCCGAGGTCCGCGAGTCCGTCCTGCTCGACGGCTGCACGGTCGGTCGCGGCGCGCGGGTCGAGCGATCGGTGCTCTCGCCGGGCGCCTCGCTCGAGGCCGGCGCCGAGCTCAGTGACGCGGTGGTCGGCGCAGGTGAAAGAGTGCCCGCCTGATGCCCCGCGGAGCCAGCTGATGCTCGAAGACGTCCTCGCCATCCCCGACCACCTCCGCGATGCGCTCTGGCGGATCGAATCGGCGCGCCTCGAGCCGGGCGAGGCGACCGGAGTGCTCGTCTGCGGGATGGGAGGGTCCGCGATCGGCGGGGACCTTGCGGCGGGAGCGCTCGGCGACCGCTGCACCCGCCCCCTGCTCACGGTCCGCGGCTACGGAATCCCGTCCTGGACCACCCCCGAATGGACGGTCCTCTGCTCGAGCTACTCGGGCGACACCGAGGAGACGATTGCCTGCTTCTCCGCCGCGGAGGCGCTCGGCGCCCGCCGCATCGCCGCCACCACCGGCGGCACCCTGTCCGAAGAGGCGAGGGCCGCGGGGGTGCCGGTGATCGGCCTGCCCGGGATCCTCCAGCCGCGCGCCGCGGTCGCCTACATGTTCACCGTCGCGGCCGAGGTGGCCGCGCTGGCGGGCGTGGCACCCCGGATCCACGTCGAGATCGACAACGCTGCCTCCTTCCTCGAGGAGGAGCGCGGGCACCTGCAGCAGCTGGCCAAGGAGATCGCGCCGTCGCTCGCCTCGACGCTCCCGGTCGTCTACGGGGCCGACCTGACCGTCGCGGTCGCCCATCGCTGGAAGACCCAGGTCAACGAGAACTCCAAGGCCCCCGCCTTCTACTCGGAGCTTCCCGAGGCCGACCACAACGAGATCGTCGGCTGGCCTCCCACGCGGGGCGAGCGGCTCAGCGCCGTCTTTCTCGAGGATTCCGACCAGCACCCGCGGATACGCCGCCGCATCGACCTGACCGCCGAGCTCGTCGCCGGCACCGGCGCTTCCGTGGTCCGCGTCGAGTCGCGGGGCAGGAGCCGAACCGAGCGGCTGCTGTGGACCGTGATGCTCGGGGATCTGGTCACGGTGGAGCTCGCCGCTGCGCACGGCGTCGACCCCGAGCCGGTGGCCGTGCTCGACCGCTTCAAGGCGGAGCTCGGGGGCTCCTGAGCGGTCTCCGCCCGACTATCCTTGGCGGCCGCACACGACGAAAGGGACCACTTGGCAACCGCTGCCTCCAACTACGACATCGCCGACATCTCCCTTGCCGAGGCCGGCCAGAAGCGGATCGAGTGGGCCGATCGGCAGATGCCGGTGCTGGCGCCAGATCCGCGAGCGCTTCGAGCGCGAGAAGCCGCTCGAGGGCGTTCGGCTCGCCTGCTGCCTGCACGTCACCACCGAGACGGCGAACCTGGTCCGCACACTGATGGCCGGCGGCGCCGAGGTCGCCCTCTGCGCCTCCAACCCGCTCTCCACCCAGGACGAGACCGCGGCCGCGCTGGTCGACCGCTACGGCGCCGAGGTCCACGCGATCAACGGCGAGGACAACGACACCTACTACAAGCCACATCCACGACGGCCGTCGACAAGCACCCGCACATCACCATGGACGACGGCGCCGACGTGATCTCGGTCCTCCACGGCGAGCGGCCCGAGCAGCTCTCCGAGGTCTACGGCGGCACCGAGGAGACGACGACCGGCGTGATCCGGCTGAAGGCGCTCGAGGCCGAGGGCAAGCTCGGCTTCCCGATCATCGCCGTCAACGAGGCCAACACCAAGCACTTCTTCGACAACCGCTACGGGACCGGCCAGTCGACCCTCGACGGCGTGATCCGCGCCACCAACGTGCTGATCGCCGGCCTCCGGGTCGTCGTCATCGGCTACGGCTGGTGCGGCAAGGGCGTCGCGATGCGGGCCAAGGGCCACGGCGCCCACGTGATCGTCTGCGAGGTCGACCCGCTGCGCGCGCTCGAGGCGGTGATGGACGGCTTCGACGTGATGCCCGGCGTCGAGGCGGCCAGGGAGGGCGACGTCTTCATCTCCGTGACCGGCAACCGCGACGCGATCGCCGGCGAGATGTTCGACGTGATGAAGAGCGGCGCGATCGTCTGCAACTCGGGCCACTTCGACGTCGAGATCAACAAGGGCGATCTCGACGATCGCACCGAGTCGACCTTCGAGGCCCGGCCGCTGGTCGAGGGCCACGTGCTCAAGGACGGGCGCGAGATCTTCCTGCTCGCCGAGGGCCGGCTGGTCAACCTGGCCACCGCCGAGGGCCACCCGGCCGCGGTGATGGACATGAGCTTCGCCAACCAGGCGCTGGCGGCCGAGTACATGGCCAAGAACCACGAATCCTGGAGACCAAGGTCCACGTGGTCCCGCTGCGAGATCGACCAGGAGATCGCCCGTCTGAAGCTGGCCTCGAAGGGGATCGAGATCGACACGCCTGACCGAGATCCAGTCGAAGTACCTGGCCAGCTGGGACCAGGGCACCTAGACGCCGGAGCGACCGGCGGTCCATGGCTGAACTTTCCGCCGCGAGCGGGAGCGGAGGAGGCGGCGCTCTATCCGAGCGATGATCCTGGCGGCGGGCCTGCGGCACGAGGCTGCGGCCCATCACCTATGCGATGCCGAAGCCGATGGTGCCGGTGCTCAACCGGCCGGTGATGGAGCACATCGCCCGGCTGCTGGCGGGTCACGGCTTCAGCAGGTGATCGCCAACCTGCACTGGTTCCCGGAGCTGATCCGCGCCCATTTCGGCGACGGGTCGGCGTTCGGGCTCGAACTCGCCTACAGCGACGAGGAGGCGCTGCTGGGGACCGCCGGCGGGGTCCGCAAGGCGGCGGACTTCCTCGGCGAGGCGTTCCTCGTGATCTCGGGCGACGCCCTCACCGACATCGACCTCGCAGCGATGCGCGACTTCCACCGCTCCCACGACGGGATCGCGACTCTGGCGACCCGGCGCGTCGGCGACACCACCCAGTTCGGCGTCGCGATCACCGGCTCCGACGCCCGCATCCAGGGGTTCCAGGAGAAGCCCGATCCTGCCGAGGCGCTCTCCGACCTCGCCAACTGCGGCATCTACATGTTCGGCGCGGAGATCTTCGACTTCTTCCCGGCGCCCGGCACCAGCCGGGCGGCGGGCGACGACGATCCGGCGGACTTCGCCGACTGGGCAGATGGACGTCTTCCCGGCCCTGCTCGAGGGCGACGTGCCCTTCTACTCGCACGAGATCGACGCCTACTGGAACGACATCGGCAACCTCGACGAGCTGCGGTCGGGCAACTTCGACGCGCTCGCAGGCGCCGTCGCCATCGACCGCGGCGTTCCCGAGGTCGCGGAGAGCGTCTGGGCCGCCGACGGCGTCAGCCTCGAGCGGGCCGAGGTCAGCGGTCCGGCGCTGATCGGCGAGGGCGCGGAGCTCGGCGAGGGTGCGGTCGTCGCCGGGCCGGCCGTGATCGGGGAGCGCTGCCGGATCGGCGCCGGTGCGGGGCTGCGGGAGGCCGTCGTGCTCGCGGACACCGAGATACCGCCCGGCCTCCAGGCCGGCGGCGGCGTGCTCGTCGGCGCGGGCGAACGGCGCGCGGCGCCTTAGTCGCGGATCGCGCGACAAAGGCGCCGGCGAGCGCCGGCGTGCGCAGAAACGAATCGCTCCCGCGCACGGATCGTCTGCCCCTGCGCGCCCCGAGAAACACCGGCGGCGTCAGCCTGCTCCCGTGCCCCTCTCGTCCATAGCCCGCGCCCTGGTCCCGCGGCTCTGCGTCTGCTGCGGCTCGGCGGGCGCCGAGGACGCGGTCTGCCGGCGGTGCTCGCAGATGCTCGACGCCCAGATCCGCTCCGCCGCGGCGCTGCGGGATCCCGTGCCCGCCGGCCTCGACGCCGTCTACCCGGCCGCCCCCCACGAGGGGGTCGCTCGGCGGCTGCTCGCGGCCCTCAAGTTCCGCCGCCTGACCTCCGCTGCGACCGAGATCGCCGCCCGCATCGCCCCGGTCCTTCCGGATCCCGGCCGCCACCTGGTGGTCCCGGTCCCGCCGGCCTCGCTTCGCCTTCTCGCCCGCGGCTTCGATCCCGCGGGCGAGATCGCGCGGGCGCTCCAGCTCGAGATCGGGGCCGCCCGCCCGCCCGCCGCGCTGCGCAGGCGCGATCGAGGGCGCCAGGCGCGCGGCTCGCGGCGCGAGCGGCTGGCGGACCCGCCTCGCATCGAATGCGCCGGGGGCGCGCCCGGGCGGATCCTGCTGGTGGACGACGTGCTCACCACGGGCGCGACCCTGAGCGCCTGCGCCCGCGCCCTGCGCCGCGCCGGGGCGACCGAGGTGGTCGGGACCACGTTCACGCGCGAGGTCTGAGCCTCTCGGAAGGCGGTCCAGTGGCATTGGAACCGCCAAGGGAGGGGAGTAGGATCGAGCCAAGAGCCAGTGACCAAGGAGGGACCGTGCGCATCGACATACGAGGCCGCAACGTGGAGGTCACCGACGAACTGCGCGACCACGTGATCAAGCGCTTCCGGCGGGTGGGGAAGCAGGTCTCCGAGCTGGCGGTGCTCGACATCGAGCTGTCCGAGGAGCGCAACCCCTCGATCGCCGACAGCCAGGTGGCCGAGGCGACCCTGCAGCTCAAGGGCGTGACGCTGAGGGCACGCGAGGCGTCCCCCGACATGCACGGCACGATCGCGGACCTGGCCGAGGACATCCGCCGCCAGGTGAAGAAGCATCGCGAGAAGCGGCGCAAGCGCTCCAAGACCCGCCGCCTGGTCGGTCGCATGCGCCGCGGCGAAGCCTGAGCGGACAGCTAACCTAGGCCCATGCCTGTCGGTGAAGCGGTAACCCGCGCCCTGCGCATGGGGGAGGGGCGCAAGTTCAAGTCATACGAGAAGCGCGTCGCGGCGATCAACCGGATCGAGCCGGAGATGGAGCTGCTCGACGACGCGGAGCTTCGCGCCGAGGCCGACAAGCTCCGTGAGCGGGCCCGCGCGGGCGAGTCGCTCGACGACCTCCTGCCGGAATCATTCGCGCTCACCCGCGAGGCCGCCAAGCGCACGCTCGGCCAGCGCCATTTCGACGTGCAGCTGATCGGCGGCATGGTCCAGCACGACGGCGCGATCTCCGAGATGAAGACGGGGGAGGGCAAGACTCTCACCGCGACGCTCTCGGTCGTCCTCAACACGCTCGCCGGGGACAGCGTCCACCTCGTCACCGTCAACGACTATCTGGCCCGCCGCGACGCGGAGTGGATGAAGCCGATCTACGACATGCTCGGGGTCTC
The DNA here is from genome assembly GCA_963720015.1 of uncultured Actinomycetes bacterium. Lineage (GTDB taxonomy): Bacteria > Actinomycetota > Thermoleophilia > Solirubrobacterales > 70-9 > DATFPK01. The sequence goes on from CAVREA010000004.1 coordinate 303,871, forward strand.
GGTCGCCGCGATCCAGGACTCCGACGACCACGAGGCCCGCCAGCGCAAGTACGCCTGCGACGTCACCTACGGGACCAACTCGGAGTTCGGCTTCGACTACCTGCGCGACAACATGGCGTCGGCGCTCGAGCACTGCGTGCAGCGCGGCCACCACTTCGCCGTCGTCGACGAGGTCGACAACATCCTCATCGACGAGGCGCGCACGCCGCTGATCATCTCCGGGCAGCCCGAGCAGGCGGCGCAGACGTACTACACGTTCGCCCGCCTCGCCAAGCAGCTCGAGGGGGTTCCAGCGAAGACCAAGCTGAAGGCCCTCGGGGAGACGAAGGACACCTCCGAGGCGGAGTACGACTACGAGTTCGACGAGAAGCACAAGACCGTCGCCCCGACCGAGCGCGGCGTTCGCAAGGCCGAGGAGTTCCTCGGTGTCGAGAACCTCTACCTCGGCGAGCACGGCACCCTGGTCAACCACCTGATCCAGTCGCTCAAGGCCGAGTCCCTCTACAAGCGCGACAAGGAGTACGCCGTCGTCGACGGCCAGGTGATGATCATCGACGAGTTCACCGGCCGCATCCTCGAGGGGCGGCGCTGGTCGGAGGGCCTGCACCAGGCGATCGAGGCCAAGGAGGGCGTCGCGATCCGCGAGGAGAACCAGACGCTTGCGACGATCACCCTCCAGAACTACTTCCGCCTCTACGACAAGCTGGCCGGGATGACCGGGACGGCGCTGACCGAGGCGACCGAGTTCATGAAGATCTACAAGATGCCGGTGGTCGAGATCCCGACCAACCGGGACATGGTCCGGGCCGACCACAACGACCAGATCTTCAAGACCCGGGACGGCAAGTGGAAGGCCGTGGTCGACGAGATCGCCGAACGCCACGAGAGCGGCCAGCCGATCCTCGTCGGAACCGTCTCTGTCGAGGTCTCGGAGATGATCTCCGACCAGCTCAAGCGCAGGGGAATCGACCTGGTCGTCCTCAACGCCAAGCCCGAGCACGCCCAGCGCGAGGGTGAGACGATCGCCCAGGCCGGGCGCCTCGGGGCGGTCACGATCGCGACCAACATGGCCGGCCGCGGCGTCGACATCAAGCTCGGCGGCGACCCCGAGGGCATGGCCCGCGTCGAGCTGGCAAAGGAGGGCATCCGGCCCGGAGACGAGGGCTTCGAGGAGGCGCTCGCCGAGAAGGCCGCCGGGCTCAAGCCGCAGACCGACGCCGAGGCCGGGGAGGTCCGCGAGCTGGGCGGCCTGTTCATCTGCGGCACCGAGCGTCACGAGTCGCGCCGCATCGACAACCAGCTGCGCGGGCGCTCCGGCCGCCAGGGGGACCCGGGCGAGTCGCGCTTCTTCCTCTCGGCCGAGGACGACGTGATTCGTCTCTTCGCCGGCGACCGGATCTACAAGATCCTCGATCGCCTCGGCCCGATCGACGAGGACGGCTCCGAGATGCCGCTCGAGGCCAAGATGCTGACGAAGACGGTCGAGAACGCGCAGAAGAAGGTCGAGGAGCAGAACTTCCTCATCCGCAAGCGGGTGCTCGAGTACGACGACGTGATGAACGAGCAGCGCCGGGTGGTCTACAAGTACCGCCGCGAGATCCTCGAGGGCCGCGACATGTCCGAGGTCGCCCGCCAGGAGATGGCCGGGGTGATCGAGCGGACCGTCGAGGAGTACACGCCGGGCGACCTGCTCGAGGACTGGGACCTGCCCGAGATGGAGACCCAGCTTCGCCAGATCTGGCCGGTCGCGATCGAGGTCGGCAGCCTGCCGCCCGAGACGATCGACCGGGAGCTGCTCAAGGAGGAGCTGGTCGAGGATGCGATGAAGGCCTACTCGGAGCGCGAGGAGCAGTTCGGCGACGAGCTGATGCGCTACCTCGAGCGCTCGATCCTGCTGCAGGTGACCGACACCCGCTGGCGCGAGCACCTCTTCGACATGGACTACCTGCGCGAGGGCATCCACCTGCGCGGCTTCGCCCAGATCGACCCGCTCGTCGCCTACAAGAACGAGGGCTTCGCGATGTTCGAGGAGCTGATGCACTCGATCTGGGAGGAGTTCAGCCGCCTGATCTTCCACGTCGAGGTCGATATCGCCCCTTCGCAGGCCGAGCAGGCCTTCGCCCCTCCCGAGGAGGAGCCCGCGGCGGTGCGTTACTCCGGCGGCGGCCAGGCCCAGCCCTCCGCCCTGGAGGAGATGGCGGCGGCGGGTTCGGGTGGCGCCGTCGAAGTTGCCGCCCAGCAGGCGGGCGGGCCCTCCGGCAACGGCGGCGGTGAGGTCGACACCGTTGTCAAGTCCGACCGCGACAAGATCGGCCGCAACGATCCGTGCTGGTGCGGCTCGGGCAAGAAGTACAAGAAGTGCCACGGGGCCTGAGCCCCGATCCCGTCCGCGAGTTCATCCGGGCCTTCAACGAGCAGGACCTGGACGCCTTCGAGGCGACCCTCGATCCGGAGGTCCAGATCCACGCGGCCCGCGGCCTGCGCAAGGGGAAGGAGGCCGCGAGGATCTGGGCGACACGGGCGCCAGGGGGCGTGCAGCAGGAGATCATGCTCGACGAGCTCTACGAGGGCGAGGAGTCCGCGGTGGCGCTGATCACCCGACGCTGGCGCTGGGCCGAGGACGGCTCGCTCGCCCGCGAGGAGCCGATGGCCTGGCTCTTCGCGCTCAAAGGCGGGCGGATCGCCGGCTGGAGGGCGTTCGAGGACCGTGCCGAGGCCCTGCGCGAGGGCGGCTTCGCCCACCAATAAGCTGTCCGCATGGCCGAGGCCGCCTCCACAGAACCCGTTCCCGCGCGTCTCGCCGCGATCCGCGAGCAGCTGTCCCTGCTGGCGGACTACCTTTGACCCGGCGTCGCTCGCGGGGGAGATAGAGAGCCTCGAGGCGGAGATGCAGCGCCCGGGCTTCTGGGACGACCAGGAGTCCGCGGCCAGGACCTCCGCCGCCCATGCCCGCGCCCAGCGCCGGCTGGAGACCTTCCGCGCCCTCACCTCGGACGCCTCCGACCTCGAGGAATTGTCGGAGATGGCGGCCGACGACGACGAGATGGCAGCGGAGCTCACCACCCAGCTCGGCTCGGTCGAGCAGCGGCTCGCGGAGCTCGAGGAGGGCCGCCTCTTCAGCGGCGAATACGACCCCGGCGACGCCGTCGTCACGGTGCACGCGGGCGCCGGCGGGACCGACTCGCAGGACTGGGCCGAGATGCTGCTGCGGATGTACCTGCGCTGGGCGGAGAAGCGCGGCTTCGACGTCGAGATGAAGGAGGCCTCTCCGGGGGAGGAGGCCGGTCTCAAGTCGGCGACATTCGTCGCTCACGGCGAGAACGCCTACGGCCTCTTCGCCGCCGAGCGCGGCGTCCACCGTCTCGTGCGCATCTCTCCCTTCGACTCGTCCGCGCGCCGCCACACGAGCTTCGCCCAGGTCGATGTCGGCCCGCTCGTCTCCGAGGACGTCGACGTCGATATCGACGAGGGCGACCTGCGGATCGACACCTACCGGGCATCCGGCGCGGGCGGGCAGCACGTCAACAAGACCGACTCCGCCGTCCGCATCACCCACATCCCCACCGGAGTGGTCGTCCAGTGCCAGAACGAACGCTCGCAGACGCAGAACAAGGCGGTGGCGATGCAGCTGCTGCGCTCGAAGCTGATCGAGCTCGAGGAGCGCAAGCGCGCCGAGGAGCTCGCCAAGGAGAGGGGGGAGGTCAAGGACGTCGCCTGGGGATCGCAGATCCGCAGCTACTTCCTCCATCCCGACCAGCGCGTCAAGGACCACCGCACCGGCCACGAGTCGGGCGACACCCAGGGCGTCCTCGACGGCGACATCGACGAGTTCATCCGGGACTTCCTGCTGAAAACGGCGGGCTAGGCCCGCCGTTCATTGCGGCTGAATGCTCTGCTCCGCGAATGCACCCGCCCCCAGAGACGAATGATTCTGCGGGTGCTCGCTCCGCGTCCGCTTCAGCCTCGGCCCCGGCGGGCCGCCGTCAGAGGACTCCCTCGAGCTCGAGCAGGCGCTCCTTCATCGGCAGGCCGCCGCCGTAGCCGCCGAGGGCGCCGCCGCTGCGGAGGACGCGGTGGCAGGGCACGATGATCGGGATCGGGTTCGAGCCGAGCGCCGAGCCGGCGGCCCGCTGGGCGCGGGCGTTGCCGGCGCGATCCGCCATCTCGGTGTAGCTCCGGGTCTCGCCGTAGGGAATGCCTGCGGTGGCGCGCAGGACCTTGCGCCGGAAGCCCGTGGTCAGCTGCCAGTCGAGGGGGAGGTCGAACTCGCGCAGGCGCCCCTCGAAGTAGAGCTCGAGCTCGCGGCGGGCCTCGTCGAACCCGGCGGGCGCCTCCAGCACGCGGGGAGAGATCCGCTGCGCGAGGCGGTCGAGGACCGCGTCGGTGCCGAGGTTCGGCAGGCCGACCGTGACGATGCCCCGGCGGGTCGCGGCCAGGGTCAGCGGGCCGAACGGGGAGTCGGTGACCGTGTAGGCCACGTCGAGGAGCCTGTCGGCGGCGGCGCGCTCGGCGAAGCGGGCGGTGAGCTCGTCCGCGTCGAGCGATGCCGTCCGCACCGCACCGCGCAGGGCTGCCGCCGGATCGGTTTGGGGAGGCCGGTGGTTCATGCGAACACCTCTCTCAATCTCTTCACTCCTTCGTGGACGTTGCGGCGCGCCGCGTCCTCGGAGATACCGAGGGCGGTGGCGATCTCGCCGTGGCGCAGGTCGCAGGCGAAGCGAAGGGCGACCGCGCTGCGCTGCTTCGGCGGCAGCGTGGCCACCGCCCCCCAGATCTCCGGACGCCCGTCGAGCCCTGCCTGCGGGTCGCCGGCGGTGTTCCCGGGGCGGCGGCCGGCCAGCTGCTCGGTCTCGGTCGCGTCGCCCGCCGGGCGGGGCCGGCGGCTGCGGGCGCGATGGTGGTCAATCGCCTTGCGGTGGGCGATTGTCAGAAGCCAGCCGCGCAGGTTGCGGTCGTCCTCGAGGCGAGGGTAGGCCCGCAGCGCGGAGACCAGCGTCTCCTGGAAGCAGTCCTCGGCGTCGCTCGGCCCGACGGCGGCGATCAGGAACCCGAGGACGTCGCCCGAATGGCTGTCGAGAAGCGACTGGAATGGGGGGAGGGCTGCCAACTTGACCATTAAACGACGCCGAGGGCCCCGGAATGTGAGATCGCTCGTCAATACGATCGGGGTCGTGGCCGAGGCCGAGCTCAGCGATCTGGTCGCCCGCGCGCTGGCCGAGGACGTCGGCCCGGGCGACATCACCTCCGCGGCCACGGTCCCCGAGGACGCTCGCGCGCGAGCGCGCATCGTCCAGAAGGAGCCCGGCGTCCTCTTCGGCCTGGCGGCGGCCGAGGAGGCCCTGCGCCAGTGCGGGGTCCAGACCTTCGATCGGCTGGTGATCGAGGGCCACTGGCGCGATGGCGTCCCTGCCGACGTCGCCCTGGCGAGCGGTCCGGCCCGGGGCCTGCTCGCCGCCGAGCGGACCGCGATGAACCTCCTCTGCCATCTCTCCGGGGTCGCGACCCTGACCGCCCGCTACGTCGAGGCGGTGCGGGGCACGGGCGCCCGCATCCTCGACACGCGCAAGACGACGCCGGGACTGCGGGCGCTGGAGAAGGCGGCGGTGCTCGCCGGCGGCGGGATGAACCATCGCGCCGGGCTCTACGACGCGATCCTGATCAAGGAGAACCACATCGCGGTGGCAGGGGGGCTCGAGCAGGCGGTGCGGCGCTGCCACGACGCGAACCCCGGCGCCCCGGTCGAGGTCGAGTGCCGGGACCTCGAAGACGTCGACGCCGCGCTGCGCTCCGGAGTCGAGCGGCTCCTCCTCGACAACATGGAGGCCCCTGCGATGCGGGCCGCCGTCGAGCGCCGCGAGGCCGCGAGCGCCTCGGTGCAGCTGGAGGCGTCGGGGGGAGTGGACCTCGCGGGGGTCCGGAGCATCGCCGAGACCGGGGTCGACTTGATCTCGGTCGGCGCGATCACCCACTCGGCGCCGGCCCTCGACCTCAGCATGCTCGTCGAATCGGTTCCGACGCCGATGGCTCTCACCGATGCGCTGCGCGAGAAGCGCGAGGAGATCGTCATCGAGCACATGGAGTCCGAGAATCGTCACGAATTCGACGTGACGATGGAGACCTTTCATCACCCGCGCTACGAGCTGATCGGCACCGGCGACGTCTACGACGGCGAGGCCGAGGTCGCCGCCTACTTCAGCGAGACCCGCACGGCCTTCCCCGACCAGCGCAACGAGCTGATCGCACTCCATCACGCCGACGACGCAGTCCTCGTCGAGGCGATGCTCTACGGCACCCACGATGGCCCCTTCCGGGGGCTGCCCCCGACCGGGCGCAGCTTCGAGATGCGGTTCATGGCGATCTTCGTCTTCGAGGAGGACCGGCTCGTCTGCGAACGGGTCTACTTCGACTCGGCGACGATCCTGCGCCAACTCGGCATCGCGCACGACCCGCTGACCCTGCGCGGGCGACTGGCGACGGTTGCCAACCACCCGGTGACCATCGGCCGCGCCCTGCTGCGCCGGGCGACCTCCCGCTAGCCCCGGCAGCGCTACTTCAGCAGTCGCGAGAGCCGGCGGTCCTTGAGCACCCGACCCCCGGTCTGCTCCTGCGGGCAGTAGTTGGTCTGGTGCTCGGAGAAGAAGACCGCCTCGATCGTCGTCCCGCAGCGCGGGCATGGCTCGCCCTCGCGCCGGTGGACGCGGAGCGGCATCGGCATCTTGTCGGGGACGCTCTCGCCGATCTCCTCCTCGTATCTCTCGATCGCGGCGCCGAGCACGGCGAGTCCGGCGTGGAGGCGCCCGACCTCCTCCGGGGTCAGCTCCGACCCCTTCCTGAAGGGGGAGAGGCGGGCCTCCCAGAGGACCTCGTCGACCCAGGACCGGCCGATCCCGGCGATCGCCCGCTGATTGCGCAGCAGCGGATGCAGATGGTGCGGCTGGTCGATCAGCTCGGCAAAGCGCTCCGCCGAGGGCGGTGGCCATGCCTCGGGCCCCAGCGTCGCGACCATCTCGTCCCGGCGCACATCGCCCGGGTCGATCAGCTTCGCCCAGGCCCGTTGCCGGGTGCCGAACTCGCGCAGACGCAGCTCGCGGCCGTCGTCGAGCCGGATGAGCAGCCGCGACGCCCTGTCCCGTGGAGAGGCGCGCTTGTCGAACACCTGCAGGCGGCCCGCGGACATCAGGTGCACGAGCAGGGCGAGCGGCGGTTGGTCGGCCCCGGCTCGGCCGAGAACTCGACCACCGGCATCTTGCCGATCCGCCACACCCTCGACACCGAGCGCCCCGCGAGTGCGTCGATCGGCGGCTCGAACGTCTTCATCGTGTTCATCCCCGGGGCCATGGCGGACTCGACCTCGGCGCCGCGCAGGGCGGCGTCCAGGCGGCGGGCGGAGATCTCGACCTCGGGCAGCTCGGGCACACCCAAAGCCTAGGAGGCGGCGCCCCGGGGCTCGGGATCGGCTCCGGTAAACTTGCGACAAGTTCATTCGACTGGTTGGAGGCGCCTCACGACGGCGCCGGGCCAGCGAACATCGAAAGTGAGGGCTCCAATGCAGGAGCTGCCGACGCTTCAACCGGTTTCCCCTACCGCGCTCTCGCCGGAAGAGATCAGCGAGCTGAGCGCCGAGGTCCGCGCAGCTGGCCGCGGTCCGCAATGCGGTGATCCTCGCCCACAACTACCAGGTGCCCGAGATCCAGGACGTCGCCGACCACATGGGCGACTCGCTCGGGCTCTCCCGCGAGGCGGCGACCACCGATGCCGACGTGATCGTCTTCTGCGGCGTCCACTTCATGGCCGAGACGGCATCGATCCTCTCGCCCCGGAAGACGGTGCTGATCCCCGATCTCGACGCCGGCTGCTCGCTCTCGGACTCGATCGACGCGGACCAGCTCCGGGCCTGGAAGGCGAAGCATCCGGGGGCGATGGTCGTGATGTACGTCAACACATCGGCGGCGGTGAAGGCGGAGACCGACTACTGCTGCACGTCCTCGAACGCCGTCCAGGTCGTCGAGCACATCTGGGCCGAGCACGGTCCCGAGACCGAGATCCTCTTCGGCCCCGACATGTGGCTGGGCGCCTTCGTCGAGCGCGAGACCGGCCTCCCCGAGGACCCGGAGCGGCGCGCCCGCTTCCATGTCTGGGACGGCGAGTGCCATGTCCACGCCGGGATCCGGCCCGACGACATCGAGCGCACCCGGGCGGAGCATCCCGAGGCCGAATTCCTGATCCACCCCGAATGCGGCTGCTCGACCCAGGCGATGGAGTACGTGGCCGCCGGGGACATCGCCTCCGAGGGAGTCCATATGCTCTCGACCTCGGGCATGCTGCGGCACGTCGAGGAGCACCCCGACGGCTCCTTCATCGTCGCCACCGAGAACGGCATGCTCTACCCGCTCCAGCAGGCTGCTCCTCAGGCCCACCTGATCGAGGCGAACCGGATGGCATTCTGCAAGTACATGAAGATGATCACGCTGCCCAAGCTCCGCGACTCGCTGCGCGACATGAAGTTCGAGGTCAGCGTCGCCGCCGAGGTCGCCGAGCGGGCGAGGGTGCCGATCGAGCGCATGGTGGCCATCGGCTAGTACGGTCCCCCGGTGGAGCTCGCCGCGCGACTCCTTCTCGGGGGAGTGCTGATCGCCTCGGCAATCGCCAAGATCGCCGACCGGTTCGGGTCCCATGCCGCCCTCCGCATCCACGGCCTCACGGGCCGGACGGCATGGATCGCGCTCACGCTCCTGATCGCCGCCGAGATCGGCCTCGGCATCGGCACGATCGCGGGCTCGGACGCCGCCGCGCTCGGCGCCGCGGCGCTGATGCTGATGCTGGCGGCCGTCACCGGCGCGGCCCTGATGCGGGGTCACGCCGGCGAGCCCTGCGGCTGCTTCGGAGCCGCCTCGACGGTGAGCGGCCTGTCCGTGGCCCGCGGCCTCGCTCTGGCTGCGAGCTTCGCCGCCGTCGCCGTGTTTTAGGGTGCCGACGTGGACTTCCTGACCGCTCTCGCGCCGGTCGACCAGGGCTACCTGCTCGAGGCGCGCCAGATGCAGGCGCTCTCCTTCGCCGTCCACATCCCGCTCGTCTGCTTCGGGGTGGCGTTCCCGTCGCTCGTGATGTTCATGGAGTGGCGCTACCTGCGGACCGGGGACGCCGTTTACCGCACGATCGCGAAGCGCTGGTCGAAGGTGCTGATCGCCCTCTTCGCCGTCGGCGTGGTCACGGGCACGATCCTCTCCTTCGAGCTCGGCCTGCTCTGGCCGGAGTTCATGGCCACCTTCGGCGACGTCTTCGGGCTCGCCTTTGCGCTCGAGGGATTCTCCTTCTTCCTCGAGGCGATCTTCATCGCCATCTACGTCTACGGCTGGGACCGGCTCTCGCCGCGCCTCCATCTGCTCACCGGGATCCCGATCGTGATCGCGGGAATCACGGGCTCGCTGTTCGTGATCGCCGTCAACGGATGGATGAACAAGCCGGGCGGCTTCGAGCTCAGGGGGGGTGAGGCGGTCGACGTCGAGCCGTGGTCCGCGCTCTTCGGCAACTCCTTCCTCTGGCACGAGCTCGTCCACATGTACGTCGCCGCCTACATCGTCTGCGGCTTCCTGGTCGCCGGCGTCTACGCGTTCGCCTGGCTGCGCGGCGACCGCAGCCGCTACGTGCGCCGGGCGCTCGCCGTGCCGCTGACCGTGGCGGCGCTCGCCGCGCCGGTCCAGATCGTTGTCGGCGACTGGGCCGCGCGCACGGTCGCCGAGGAGCAGCCGGTGAAGCTGGCGGCCTTCGAGGGGCTGCAGAAGACGACGAAGGGCGCCCCGGAGACGCTGCTCGGGTGGTACGAGCCGGACGGCGAGATCAAGTACGGGATCGAGATCCCGAAGCTGCTCTCCCTGCTGGCCTTCCACGACCCCGACGCCACCGTCCAGGGCCTCGACACTGTTCCCGAGGAGGACCGTCCGCCGATCAACGTCGTCCGGATCGCCTTCCAGACGATGGTCTTCATCGGCACCGCCCTGGCGGCGCTCGCGGTCTGGTTCCTCTTCGTCCGGCTCCGCCGCCGCAGGATGCCGGGATCGCGCTGGTTCTACCGGGCCGTGATCGCGGCCGGACCGCTCTCGCTGGTTGCCCTGATCGCGGGCTGGGTGACAACCGAGGTGGGGCGACAGCCCTGGGTGGTCTACGGGGTGATGCGGACCGAGGAGGCGGTCACCGGAGCCGACGGGATCCTGGTCGGCTACGGGGCGCTGGTCGCCACCTACATCGGCCTGGGGGCGGTTGCGTTCTGGGTGCTGCGGCGCCTGGCGCGGGTGCCGCTCGAGGAGGACACCACGCCGAGCCCGCCAAGTGGAGAGGGGGTGCCGCGTGTCGCTGGCTGAGATCCCGATGATCCTGATCCTGGTCGGCCTCGCCGCCTACATCGTCCTGGCCGGCGCCGACTTCGGCTCGGGGATCTGGGAGCTGACGGCGCGTGGCCCGTCCGCCGAGCGCGTCCGCGACCATTGCCACCGCGCGATGGCGCCGGTCTGGGAGGCAAACCACGTCTGGCTGATCTTCGTCCTGGTGGTCTGCTGGACCGCCTATCCGGAGGCGTTCGGATCGATCTTCTCCACCCTCGGGGCGGCGCTGCTGCTGGCGGCCCTCGGGATCATCCTGCGCGGCGCCGGCTACGTGGTGCGCAGCGTCAGCGAGAGCCGCTGGGGCTCGACCCTGTTCTCGATCTCTTCGATCGTCACCCCGTTCGCCCTCGGTGCCGCGATCGGCGGCATCGCCTCCCAGCGGGTGCCCGTCGGCAACGCCCAGGGGGACCTGATCACGAGCTGGATCAACCCCACCTCCCTGCTGGTCGGCACCCTCGCCGTCGTCTTCTCGGCCTACATGGCGGCGGTCTACCTCGCCGCCGATGCCGACCGCGCGGACGCGCCCGACCTGGTCGAGGCATTCCGGGCGCGGGCGCTCGGAGCCGGCGTCGCCGCCGGAGCGCTGGCGCTCGCCGGGCTGGGGATACTCGCCGCCGACGCCGACCACCTCTTCGACGGCCTCACCTCGGGGGCCGGGCTGGCCGCGGTCGCCGTCTCGGCGATCGCCGGGGTTGCCACCATGGCGCTGGTCGCCCGCGGCCGCTTCGAGCCCGCGCGCTACTCGGCCTCGCTCGCCGTCGCCGCGATCATCGCGGGCTGGGGGCTGGCGCAGGAGCCGGAGATCCTCCCCGGGCTGACGATCGAAGAGGCGGCGGCAGGCGACGAGACACTGATCGCGATGCTGGTCTCGATCGCGATCGGGCTCGTCATCCTGGTGCCCTCCCTGGCCCTGCTCTTCGGGCTCGCCCTCGGCGGGCGCTTCGACGAGGGGGCCGCGCGGCCGCAGCCCGAAGCCGCGCGGCGGGAGGCCCCCGCGAGTCGTCCGCTGAAGCTCGCAGTTGTCGCCTGCCTCGTCGCCGGACTGCCCCTCACGCTCGCCTTCGACGGCGGCGCCGGGCTCGCCGCGGGGGTGATCTTGCTGCTCGCCTTCGTCGCCGGGGCCTTCCTCGCGCTCGCCGGCGAGGAGCTCGAGGAGCCCCCCGCCTGAGGGCCGTCTCCGCAGCCGCCGGCGGCGACTCTGACAGCGCCCGCCGCTGCTAGCCTCCGCGCCCCCGACCCGCGCGATCGGAGACCCGCGCCCATCGGAGGCCCCGCGCCCATGCACCTGAAGCCAGTTCCGGATCCAGCGCCCCCCGCCGCCGCGGGCCGCACCCACTCGATCGCCGAGCTGGAGCGCTACGCGACCGTGCTCCGCATCAACTGCGTGCGCATGCTGGCGGTGGCGAAGTCGGGGCACCTCGACTCCTCGCTCTCGGCCGCCGACGTCGTCACGGCGCTCTACTACCGGGTCCTCCGCCACGACCCGGCCAACCCGGGCTGGCGCGAGCGCGACCGCTTCGTCCTCTGCAAGGGCCACGCCGCCCCGATCCAGTACGCGGCGCTCGCCGAGCACGGCTACTTCCCCCACCAGGACCTGATGGGGCTGCGCAAGATCGGCTCGCACCTCCAGGGCCACCCCGACATGACGCGCACCCCCGGCGTCGAGGTCTCCACCGGCTCGCTCGGCCAGGGGCTCTCGATGTGCGTCGGCATCTGCCTCGCGCTCCGCCTCGACGGCCTCGAGCAGACCTCGCAGGTCTTCGGCGTCCTCTCCGACGGCGACATCCAGGAGGGGGAGACCTGGGAGGGGGCGGCCGCCGCCTCCCATTTCGCAGTCCCGAACCTGACCGCCGTCATCGACTACAACCACCTGCAGACCGACGGCACGACCGAGGAGGTCATGGACACCGGTGACGTCCGCGCCAAGTTCGAGGCCTTCGGCTGGGAGGCGGTGGAGATCGACGGCCACGACATGGGGGCGATCGTCGAGGCGCTCGAGCACAGCCGCACCGTCGGCCACCCCTACGCGATCGTCTGCCAGACGAAGAAGGGCCGCGGGGTCTCTTTCATGGAGGGACGCTTCGGCTTCCACGGCAAGCCGCCCAGCCCCGAGCAGGCCGAGGAGGCGCTCCAGGAGCTGGAGGCGACCTACAAGGCGCAGACCGAGCAGCTCGGCTCGGACACCCCGCCGCCCGATATCGGGGAGCCCTCCCGATGACCGAGGCCGCCACCGAGCCGATGGCGACCAGGCAGGCCTACGGAGCGGCCCTCGTCGACCTCGGCGAGGCGCACGAGGAGGTCGTGGCGCTCGACGCCGACCTCGCCGTCTCCACCCAGTCGATCAAGTTCGGCAAGCGCTTCCCCGAGCGGTTCTTCAACTGCGGCGCCGCGGAGGCGGGGATGATGTCGATGGCCTGCGGGCTGGCCGCCACAGGGAAGGTCCCCTACGCGTCCACCTTCGCCGTCTTCGCCACCGGACGCTCCTACGACCAGATCCGGCTCGGGATCGCCCACAACGAGCTCAAGGTGCGGATCGCCGCCAGCCACGGGGGAGTCTCGCTCGGCGAAGACGGCGCCTCGCACCAGATGATCGAGGACATCGCCCTGATGCGGGTGATGCCGCGCATGCAGGTCGTCGTCCCCGCCGACTTCAACCAGGCCTACCGGGCGGTGATCGAGTCCTACGAGCGCTTCGACGCCCCCATGTACCTGCGCTTCGGCCGTCCCACCACCCCGATCGTGTACGAGGACATCCCCGCCACGCTCGGGACTGGCGTCGACGTCCTGCGCGAGGGCAAGGACATCTCGATCTTCGCCTGCGGCCACATGGTCTGGCGCGCGCTCGAGGCGGCGGAGGACCTCAAGCGGGAGGACGGAGTCGAGGCCGAGGTCGTCAACGTCGCGATCGTCAAGCCGCTCGACTCGGAGTCGGTGATCGAGTCGCTCGCCAAGACCGGCGTCGGCGTGACCGCCGAGGAGCACCGCGTCGTCGGCGGCCTCTCAGACGCGATCCGCGAGGCGGCCGCCGAGCAGCACCCGGTGCCGATCTTCGCCCACGGACTCGACGACCGCTTCGGCGAGTCCGGGACCGCCGAGGCCTGCATGGAGCACTTCGGCCTGACCGCCGCGGGCATCGCCGAAACGGCCCGCGAGGCGCTGCTCAAGAAGCCGATCGTCTCGCACCCGCCGATTCACGGCGGCGGCTGGAACTAGCCGAACGACTGAACGCCGGCGCAGGTCGCCGCTCAGGTGTTAGGTTCCGCCGCGGAGGGTGATGCAGGCGAACCCCGGCAAGCGCGAGCTGATCGTCTCCAAGGTCTGGCTGCAGGCCGCGGTCGTCGTGTTCCTCGTCGGCTTCTTCGTCCTCGGCCTGCTGGCGTACAGGACCTACACCAGCGACCCGCCGATCCCGCAGCGCGTCGTCGATCCCGCCGGCGGCGTGGTCTTCACATCGGACGACATCCGCGAGGGGCAGCGGACCTTCCTCCGCAACGGGCTCATGGAATACGGCTCGATCTTCGGCCACGGCGCCTACCTCGGGCCGGACTTCACGGACGACTACCTCCACCGGGCGGCGCTCAGCGTGCGCCGGCAATACCGCGAGGCCGGTTCGGACAGGGCCCAGGTGCGGACGATCTCCGACTTCCAGACCAATAGATACGACAGTGACACCAAGGACCTGACCTATACCGCCGCGCAGGCGGTTGCGTTCGCCGAGCTGCGCCGCCACTATGCCGCCTTCTTCGGTGAGCCGTCTACCAAGTTCGGCCTGAAGCCGGATGCGATCACCGATCCGGACAAGATCAACGATCTGACCGCCTTCTTCAGCTGGTCGGCATGGGCCGCTTCGGCCCGGCGTCCCGGTCACAACTACTCCTACACGAACAACTGGCCGCCGGAGAAGCTGGTCGACAACGGCCCGACCGCCAACGTGATCCTCTGGAGCGTCGTTTCCCTGATCGCGCTGCTCGGCGGGATCGGACTGCTCTTCGCGGTCTTCGGGCGCTGGAGCTTCCTCGGCTGGCGGGGCCGCGAGCAGGCGTCGCTGTCCTTCCGCGCTCCGGGCGACGTGGCGCTCACCCCCGCCCAGCGGGCGACCGCCTGGTTCTTCCTGGTGATGGCGGCGCTTTTCCTGATTCAGACGATGGTCGGGGCGGCGTCCCAGCACTACCGGGCCGACCTGGGGTCCTTCTTCGGGGTCAACCTCGCGGAACTGCTGCCCTACAACCTGAGCCGAACGTTCCACGTTCAGCTCGCGATCTTCTTCGTCTCGACCTCGTTCCTCGCCGCCGGGATCTTCCTCGCCCCGATGATCGCGGGCCGCGAGCCCCGCCGCCAGCACTGGCTCGCATACGGGCTCCTCGGCGCCCTCGCGATCGTCGTTTTCGGCAGCCTGATCGGCGAGTTCGGCGACATCCACGGCTGGTGGGGAGGGATCGGCTCGGCGATCGGGATGCAGGGCTTCGAGTACCTCGACCTCGGACGCCTCTGGCAGGTGCTGCTGGTGATCGGACTCTTCTTCTGGGTCGCGATCCTCTTCCGTGGGCTGCGCGGGCGCCTCAACCGGGAGCGCTTCGGCAACCTGCCGTGGCTGTTCTTCTTCGCCGCGCTGGCGATCCCGGCGTTCTATGCGGTCGGCCTGCTCGCGCGCTCGGGCGAGCCGTTCACCGTCACCGACTTCTGGCGCTTCTGGGTCGTGCACCTCTGGGTCGAGGACTTCCTCGAGCTGTTCACGACGGTGATGGTCGCCTACATCTTCGTCCTGCTCGGAGTCGTATCCGAACGCGTCGCGCTGACTGTCGTCTTCCTCGACATCCTCCTCTACTCGGTCGGTGGCGTGATCGGAACGATGCATCACCTCTACTTCTCCGGCGAGCCGGCCGAGCACATGGCGCTCGGCGCGGTCTTCTCGGCCCTCGAGGTGATCCCGCTCACCTTCCTCACCGTCGAGGCCTGGAGCTTCCTCCAGCTCGGCGCGCGTCAGGAGTCGCGCACCGCGACGCCTTTCCCGCACCGCTGGGCGGTGATGTTCCTGGTGGCGGTCGGGTTCTGGAACTTCCTCGGCGCCGGCATCTTCGGCTTCCTGGTCAACCTCCCGATCGTCTCCTATTACGAGATCGGCACCGCGCTCACCGCCAACCACGCCCACGCCGCGATGATGGGCGTCTACGGGATGCTCGCGGTCGGCCTTGCGCTGTTCTGCCTCCGCTACCTGATCCCGGCGGACCGCTGGCCCGAGCGCGCGGCGAAGATCAGCTTCTGGTCGCTCAACATCGGGTTGGCCTGGATGTCGTTCGCGACACTCTTCCCGCTCGGGCTGATCCAGCTCTACGAATCGGTCAACGAGAGCTACTTCTCCGCCCGCAGCCTCGAGTTCCTCACCAACGACACCAACGAGCTGATCGAGTGGATGCGTCTGCCCGGAGACATCGTCTTCATCGGCGGCGGCGCGCTGATGGTCCTCTACATCTGCTTCATCGGAGTCCGCCACACGGTCGACCGAACCACATACGAGGAGCCCGAGGACCTCCTCTTCACCGAGCTCACCGAGCCGCCGGCGGAGCCCGAGCCGACCGGGACACGATGAGTGCCGAGGCGATCCTCGCGACGGCCTACGCCGCCTTCCTCGCCGCCGCGGCGCTGGGCCTCGATTTCGCAGCCCGTCACTCACACCGGCGTTCCGGCCGCTACAGGACAGCCGGCTTTCGCTATCGCCCCGAGCTCGACGGCTGGGAATGTCCCGAGGGCGAGTTTCTTCGCCGGGTCCATCTCGACCAGTCGGCGAGGGTCGTTCGCTATCGGGCCAGGGCCGCGGTATGCAACGCCTGCCCGGCAAAGGGATCCTGCACCGACTCCGACGAGGGGCGGGAGGTGGTGAGCCCGCTCGATCCCTGGCCTCATTCCGAAGCAGGCCGCTTCCACCGCGGACTCTCCGTCTCGATGCTCGTCCTCGCCGCGCTCGTCCTGGCGGCGGCCACCGCCCGCAACGCCACCCCGGCATCGGTCGTCGTCCTGCTGCCCTCCCTGCTGATCGTCGTCCTGCTCGCCGTCCGGATGCTGGCGTCGTTCCGAGCGACCGCCGCAAACGCCCCCGGCGCGCCGGTCCCGGCCCCCCTCGCCGCCGAGGGCTCGAAACGGGCCGCATAGCGGACCAAAGCGGGCCCTCGGCGGGGTGAATGACGGATTGCGAGCGTTTGCTCACGATCGTCTAAGGTGATCCTCAAGCACGGATGAAATTGGGTGCTTCGTTGCGCCCAGGCAGGCGCGAGGGAAGCGCGAAGGAACGGCAGCGTGTCCGCAGAACAGACCCCAGGCATGGCACTACGCAGGAGAAAGGGCGAGAAGCGCCGGGCGGCGAGCAGCGGCGCCCCGGCCCCCGAGCGCCCCCGCCGCGGCGGGGCGCCGATCATCGAGCTGCGCGACGTGACCAAGGTCTACCCGGGCGGCCACATGGCGCTCGACCGGGTCTCGCTGGCGATCAACCGCGGCGAGTTCGTCTTCCTCGTCGGCCCGACCGGCTGCGGCAAGTCGACCCTGATCAAGCTCCTGATCCGCGAGCTCGACGCCACCGAGGGCGCGGTCCGGATCGCCGGCCGCGACATCGGCCGCCCTGCCGGAGAAGAAGATCCCGCAGCTGCGCCGCAACATCGGCACCGTCTTCCAGGACTTCAAGCTGCTCCCCGACCGCACCGTCTACGACAACGTCGCCTACGCGCTGCAGGTGATCGGCGCCAGCCGCGCCGAGATCCGCGAGCAGGTGCCGGAGACCCTGCGCCTGGTCGGCCTCTCGACCAAGCTCCACAACTACCCCGACCAGCTCTCCGGCGGCGAGCAGCAGCGCGTCTCGATCGCCCGCGCCTTCGTCAACCACCCGCCGCTGCTGCTCGCCGACGAGCCGAGCGGCAACCTCGACCCGGTCACCTCGATCGGGATCATGCAGCTGCTCTACCGGATCAACAAGACCGGCACGACCGTCGTCGTCGTCACCCACGACCGCGAGATGGTCGACAACATGCGGCGCCGCGTGATCGAGCTCTACGAGGGCCGCGTCGTCCGCGACGAGGTCACGCGGCGGCTACACCGAGGAGTCGACGACCGAGTTCGGCATGCGGATGCGGGCCGAGATGGGGGTCGGCGCCGAGGGCGGCACCAACGGCCACGGCTTCGACGGACCTGGTCGGACGTGACGCGGATCTTCTTCTTCATCCAGGAGGCGTTCCGCGCGCTGCGCCGCAACGCCGCGCCGAGCATGGCGGCGATCGTCACCACGGTCGTCACCGTGATCCTGCTCGGCGTGCTGATCCCGGTCTTCCAGACGACCCAGGCGAAGAGCGACGAGGTCCGCGCCAGCCTCGAGTTCCGGGTCGCCGTCTACGACGACGCGACCAAGGCCGAAATCGCCGCGCTGCGCGAGCGAGCTCGAAGCGATTCCCGCACGTCGCAGTCGGTCGAGTTCGTCACCAAGGCCGAGGCGCTGCAGCGAGCTGAAGCAGGACCTCGGCAAGGACAAGCACGAACTCCTCCAGCAGCTGCAACTCCAACCCGCTGCCCGCCAACTTCGTCGTCAAGGCCGACGACGCCGCCAACCTCGACGCGGTCCGCGCAGGCGGTGACGCCGGCCGGGCCCGAACGGCAAGCCGCAGCCGATCTCGCCGATCATCCAGGACGTCTTCGACCGCCAGCAGGAGCGCCAGAAGATCGAGCAGGTGACCGGCGCGCTGAAGATCGTCCTCACGGTGATCACCGCGCTGCTGATCGCTCGCCTCGCTGATGCTGGTCGGCAACACGATCCGGCTCTCGATCTACACCCGCCGCCGCGAGGTCGAGGTGATGCGCCTGGTCGGCGCGACCCGCTGGTTCATCCGCTGGCCGTTCATGATCGAGGGCGTCGTCGTCGGCTTCGCGGGCGGCCTGGTCGCCATACTGATCCTGTGGCTGGGCAAGATCACCATCGTCGACCCGCTCAGCGACAGCTTCGCGCTTCCTCGCCGCGCAGAACAGCAGCACTCTCGCCTTCCCGGCGCTGGTCGCGATCCTCTTCGCCGCCGCGGTGCTGGTCTCGGCGATCGGCTCCGGCGTCACGCTGCGCCGCTTCCTCAAGGTCTGAGGCCGCGCGTGAGCGGCGGCGCGGGTCGGCGGCCCTCGCGGCGGCGCTGGTCGCCGTGCTCTGCGCCGGGCTCTGGCTCGGCGGGCACCCGGCGCAAGCTGCCCGGCTTCGCTGCGCGACGCCTTCGTCGACGACGCCGCCGGCCTCACCGGCGAAGCGACCGAGGTGATCGAGGACAACTACTTCCGCGCGGTCGGCCGGACCGAGCTGACCAACTCCTCGCTGCAGGGCATGGTCCGCGGCGCTGCGCCGCCGCTACCACGACCGCTTCTCCGACTACTTCTCGCCCGAGAGACCTGGAGCAGCTTCAACGAGGCGATCAGCGGCCGCTTCTCCGGGATCGGGCTCACCGTCAGCGAGGTCAAGCGGGGCCTGCGGGTCGGCCGCGTCTTCCCGGGCTCGCCCGGCCGACCGGGCCGGGATCGAGGTCGGCGACATGATCGTCTCGGTCGAGGGCGACTCGATCGCCGGCGAGCGACACCGAGATCGCGACCGCGAAGATCAAGGGGCCGGAAGGGACCGAGGTGACGATCGGCGTGCTGCGACCCGACGAGCGGCAGGTCGCGCGCAGCTGCGCCTGACCCGCGAGCGAGATCGCGCTGCCGATCACGACCAGCACGGGTCGAGCGAGGTCGACGGGCGCAAGCTCGGCTACGTGCGGCTGCTCGGCTTCAGCGAAGGCGCCCACGCCTGCTCTGCGCAGCGCGGTCGAGAAGGTCGAGCGCGAAGGGGCCGAGGGGATCGTCCTCGACCTGCGCGGCAACGGCGGCGGCCTGCTCGACGAGGCGGTGCTGACGCGCGAGCATCTTCCTGCCCGAAGGGCGAAGTCGTCGTCACGACCGACTCGCGCACCCAGGGCGACGCCGTCTACAAGACGGTCGGCGACAACCTGCCGGCGCGGCCGCTGGTCGTCCTGATCGACCGCAACACCGCCTCGGCGGCCGAGATCCTCGCCGCGGCGCTCGCCGACGACGCCGGCGCGCCGGTGGTCGGCACCCGCTCCTTCGGCAAGGGCGTCTTCCAGCAGGAGGTCGACCTCTCCAACGGCGGCGCGCTGAAGCTGACGATCGGCGAGTACTTCACCCCCGACGGCGCAACCTCGCGCGGGCAAGGGCATCCATCCCGACGTGCGGGCCCGCGACGACCCGGAGACCGAGCGCGACGAGGCTCTCGCGCGCGCCTTCGAGGTGCTCGGCGGCGAGCTGGCGCCCACCGCCGCGAGCGGTTGAGCCGGCGCGGCGGGCCGCCCGGCGAGCGCCGGGTGGCGGTGATCGGGCGCCGGGGCCGCTTCCCGGTCGCCGAGCCGCTCTTCGAACGCGGACCCCAGCTCACGGTCGACAAGCCGCGCCGGTCGCTCACCGGCCGCATGGCGCTGCTCGAGCTTGGCGCGGGCCGGGCCCGGGTGCTCCGCGAGCTGGGCCGGCCCGACGTCGCCCGCGACGTCGTCGAGGCGCTGCTCTGGGAGCGGCTCGGGCGGCGCGGCTTCGCCGACAGGCTCGAGGACGAGGCCGCCGACGCCGCCGCGCCGTGGCCGCCGCCCCAGGCGCCCGCCGCGACCTGACCGAGCTGCCCACCTTCACCGTCGACCCGGCGACCGCGCGCGACTTCGACGACGCGGTCTCCGCCCAGCGCGAGGGCGACGGCGTCCGGCTCTGGATCCACATCGCCGACGTCGCCGCCCACGTGCGGCCCGGCTCGCCGCTCGACCTCGAGGCGCGCCGGCGCGGGCCAACAGCACCTACGTCCCCGGCTCGGTCGAGCCGATGCTGCCGCAGCGCTCTGAGCGACGACGCCTGCAGCCTGGCGCCCGGGGTCGAGCGGCTGGCGGTGACCGCCGAGATCGAGCTCGGCGCCGGCGCGGGCAGCCCGCGCTCGGCGAGCTTCTACCGCAGCCGGATCCGCTCCGACGCGCGCCTCGACTACGACCAGCTCGACGAGATCTTCGCCGGCCGCGGACCGCCGCCCGAGCGCGGTCGCCGAGCCGCTGGCGATCGGCCGCGAGGCGGCGGCGGCGCTGGGCGAGCGGCGCGGCGACACCAGCCTCGACGTCGAGTCCTGCGAGCCCGAGTTCAGCTTCGACGCGGAGGGCAACGTCGTCGGCGCCCGCGCGGTCGAGCAGACCGAGTCCCACCGCCTGATCGAGCGGCTGATGATCCTCACCAACGAGCAGGTCGCGCAGCTGCTCGAGCAGCGCAACGGGTGCCGGCGATCTACCGGGTCCACGCGCAGCCCGACCCCGCCGCGGGTCGAGCGCCTGCTCGAGCAGCTCGCGACGCTCGAGCTGCCGACGCCGCCGCTGCGCCAGCGGCCTCGGCGCCGCGCGAGGCCGGCGCAGCTCGCCGCCGAGGCGAGCCGGCTGGTCGCCGAGGAGGCGGCGCGGCGCGGGCACGGCCGCGACGGCGTATACATCGCTCGTGCTCCGCTCGCTGAAGCAGGCCCACTACAGCGAGCGCAACATCGGCCACGCCGGCCTCGGCAGCGCCGGCCTACTGCCACTTCACCTCGCCGATCCGCCGCTATCCCGACCTGGTCGTCGCACCGGGCGCTGCTCGCGGCGCTGGGCGAGGGGGAGGAGGCGCCGACGCCGCGGCGACGTGCGCGAGGCGGCCGTGCACTGCTCGCGAGCGCGAGCGCGAGTCGGCGCGGATCGAGCGCGACGCCGACGACGTCTGCGCCGCCTTCCTGCTCGAGCGCGAGCTCTTCGAGCGGGGCTGGGAGCAGGCGTTCGAGGGCGAGGTCTCCGGGGTGATCCGGGCCGGCGCCTTCGTCGCCTTCGGCGGCGAGCTCGGCGACGTCTACGAGGGGTTCCTGCCGGCGCGCAGGCTGCGCGGCGAGCGCTTCGAGCTGAACGAGACCGAGACGGCGCTGGTCGGCGCGCAAGACCGGGCGCGGCGCTGCGGCTCGGCGACCCGGTGACCGTGCGGGTCGAGCGGGTCGAGGCGCCCCGCGGCCGGGTCGACCTGGAGCCGGTCGATGGCTGAGCGGATGGCGAAGAAGCAAGAAGCGCGGAGCCGGCTCCGGCGACGTGGCCACCAACCGCCGCGCCCGCCACAAGTTCGAGCTGGTCGAGAAGATGGAGGCGGGGATCGAGCTGCGCGGCTCGGAGGTGAAGGCGCTGCGCGACGGCAAGGCGCAGATGACCGACGCCTACGCGGTCGTCGACAGGGGCGAGGTCTGGCTGCGCAACCTCCACATCCCGCCCTACGAGCCCGCCAGCCGCGAGAACCACGAGCCCGAGCGGCCGCGCAAGCTGCTGCTGCACCGGGCCGAGATCGAGCGCCTGATCGGCAAGACGCCAGCAGAAGGGGCTGACCCTGATCCCGACCCGGATCTACTTCAAGGGCCCCGCGCGAAGGTCGAGCTGGCGCTGGCGCGGGGCAAGGAGGGACGCGACCGGCGGCGCGAGATCGCCGAGCGCGACGTGCGCCGCGAGGTCGAGCGCGAGTTCAAGGGCCGCTACCGGTGAGCCGCCGGTCCGGGTCTCGCCTCGCCGGGCCCCGGGCGTGCCCGACGGCAAGATCGACACCGGCGGCAGGGTGGCGGCGAGGAGTCCAGAAGATGCCGTGCATGCAAGGATTCGACTTCGTGCGCGTGCGACTGACTCTGCTCGTCTGTATCGCCGCTCTCGCGGCAGCGGCTCCGGCCGCCCCTGCGCAGGAGAACCAGCAGAACCAGGGCGGCGGCGCGGCCGCCGGCCAGGCCTCGGGAGCGGTGGCGGGCGGCAACAACGCCGAGCCGGCGGGCGACACCGGCGGCGACCCGAACAAGAGCTTCCCGGACGAGGCGCGCGACTTCGTCGAGGACAACGTCGGCTACCTGGTCGCCGGCCTGCTCGCGGCGATCCTCGTCCTCCTGGTCGCGGTCAGCGTGATCCAGCGGCGCGGCAAGGCACGCCCCCCGAAGGGAGAGCCGAAGCAGAAGAGGCGCGAGCGCAAGGGTGCTGCGGCCCCGGCCTCCCCCGCGCAGGGTGCGGCGCCGGCCGCCGAGGCGCCCGCGGCCCTCGCGGCGTCGGGCGGCGGCTCCGAGCCCACGTCCTCCGGCGCCACCGAGGCCCAGGTCACCCAGCCTCTCCCCGCGGTGGCGTCGCCGCCGGCGTCGATCCCGCTCGCCGCGGGCGACGCGAGCAAGCTGAGCCGCCGCGAGCGGAGCGCCCTTCAGCGCGAGCAGCGTCGCGCCGAGAAGCAGGCGGCGCGCGAGCGGCGCCGTCAGGAGACAGCCCGGCGCAAGGCCGGGAAGACCGGAGCGCCGCTCCCGGCCGGGCCCGAGGCGACGGCACCGGCCCCGGGGACCCTCGCTGCGGCAAAGTCGGATGCGAAGAGCATGCGCAAGGCCGCGGCTGAGCGGGCGAAGGCGGAGAAGGAGGCGGTCAAGGCCCGCCAGAAGGCTGAGAAGCAGGCCGCCAAGGCGAAGAAGCGCGGTGGCCGCAAGACTGCGCCGGCAGGCGCCGAAACGCCCGCCGCGGGCTCCGAGAAGGGCGGATTCCTCAGCATGAGCCTGTTCGGACTGAAGCTCGGCGGGAAGAGGAAGAAGAGAGGAGGCCGAGCTGTCCCCGCCGCGGCCGCCGCCCAGCCTCAGGCGGCCGCACAGCCTCAGGCTCCCGCACTACCGGCGGATGCCGAAGCAACCGCTACCGCGGCCCCCGGGCCGGCTGTTCCCGCCGCCCCCGAGGCGGCGACCGGTTCGATTCCCCCGCCCTCGGCCGCTCCGCCGGGCGCAATCCCGCCGCCGCCTGCCGCAGGGGCGCCGGCGGCCAAGCCGAAGAAGCCATCGTGGCGGGAGCGCCGCAAGGCGAAGAAGTCGGGGGGCCAGGCCCCCGCCGAGGCAACACCGCCGGTCGAGGCCACGCCCGCCCCCGAACCGCCCGCGGCCCAGACTCCGGCCCCGGAGCCGCCCGTCCCGAGCCGCCCGTCCCCGAGCCGCCCACCCCCGAGCCGCCCATGGCTCAGCCGCCCGCCCCCGAGCCGCCCGCCCCGAAAGCTGCCCCGGAGCCGTCTGCCCCCGAGGCCCCCGAAGCGCCCGAGGCGGAGCCAAGCCGGCCCTTCCAGCCCTTCCAGCCCTCGATTGGGGAGGCCGCTGCGGCGACCGGCGCCGCTGCGGCAGGCGCCGCGGCGGCAGGGGCCGGATCCGAGGATCGCACCGAGGAGCCCCCGGAGCCGGAGCGCTCACCGTGGGAGCTACCCGGGCCCCCGGGCGGGCCGGATGAGCCGGAGCAGCCGGTCGCCGAGCCGCCGGCCGAGGCCGAGCCGCCCGCGGACGAGCCGTACCCGGCGATCCGGCTGATCCCGCCCGAGCCCAGCGACTTCGAGCAGTCACCGGCAGAGCCCGAGCCCTCGATCGCCCCGGCGCCGCCGCCGCCCGCGGAGCCGGTCCATCCGGTGCCCGCGGCCAGCGATGCCGAGGAACGGCTGCAGGCGAAGGTCGAGGAGATCCGCCGCGAGGAGGAGCGGATCCGTGGCGAGGCCGACCGCCGCCTGCAGGAGGCCGAGCGACTCCAGCTCGAGGCTGAGCAGCGGGTCGAGCGGGCCCAGGCCGAGGCGCAGGAGCGCGCCAGGGCCCAGGCCGAGCAGGCACAGGCGCAGCCGCCCGCCGAGCCGCCCGTGGCCGCCCCCCTCCCGGGAACGCCGGCGCCGGAGCCCGCCGGGGCCGGCGACCGCAGCGCCGATCTGCAGGCGGTGGAGCAGCGGCTCGCGCACGAGCGCAACGAGCGCGACCAGGCGATCGACGAGGCCTACGAGCGGCTGCGCGCAATCGAGCAGCGCACCGAAGAGGCCGAGCGGCGGGCCCAGGCGGCCGAGCGGCTCGCCCGTCTCAAGGCCGAGGAATCCGAACGCGAGCAGCGCCTGCGCGAGGTGATGGCGAGCGTGACCGAGGCCGAGGAACGAGCCCGCGAGGCCGAGCGCCGGGCCGCCGCCGCGGAGGCCGCCGCCGTCGAGACCGCCGCCGCCGATGCGGGCGGGACCGCAGCGACCCCCGCTCCGCCGCCCCAGGCCGCGCCGCCGGCGGAGCCGCAAGACCAGCCGCAGGAATGGACCGAGGCGCAACCCGCGCCGCCCCAGGTCGCACCGGAGCCTCAGGTCGCACCGGAGCCTCAGATGACCCCGGAGCCTCAACCGCCGCCCGAGCCCGAGCCCCCGGCGTCGCCCTATCCGTCGGTGCAGCCGTTGCCTCCGGAGCCCGATCCCTACGCGGCGCCCGAGCCTCCGCCCGAGCCCGAGTCACATGCGGCTCCCGAGCCGGAGGAAGCCGGGCCGGCCCCACCCTCGGCCGCATTCTCCGCGCCTACGGCCGCAAGCGGTCCGATCAACCTCAACGACGTCACCTTCGAGCAGCTTCGCGAGCAGAACCTCTCGGTCACCCAGGCGACCCGCCTGCTCGCCCACCGCGAGCGCCTCGGCGGCTTCCGGTCGGTCGACGACCTCGACCAGGTGCCGGGCTTCCCGCAGGACTTCCTGGCCGACCTGAAGCGCCGCTCGAGCGTCTGAGCGTCTAGAGCCCGTAGTCCTCCAGCAGCTTGAGCCAGATCTCGCTGCGGCGTGGGGTAGGCGGCGACGGCGTGGCGCAGAGCCGATCGAGCGGCACCTCGCCGACGATCGCGACCGTCGCCGCGTGGAGGAAGTCGGCGGTCTCGAAGCCGGTGAAGGTGGCGCCGACGATCGATCTCGCCGGTCTTCGTCGACGACGAGGCGGGAGGTGCCGCCGGTGTCCTTGCCCTGGAAGCTGGCGCCGGCGCGTGCCGTCGGTGGGGACGTCGATCGGCCGCGCGTCGATGCCCGCCTCCCGCGCCTGGGCGAGGGTCTTGCCGACCGCGGCGACCTGGGGGTCGGTGAAGGTGACGCGCGGCGAGCCGAGCCCTTCGGCGATCGCCTCGACCTCGCGCGCCGAGCGATGTTCTCGGCGGCGACCCAGGCCTGGTACTTGCCCATGTGGGTGAAGAGGGCGCGGCCGTTGACGTCGCCGACCGCGTAGAGCCAGTCGCGGCCGCCGACGCGCATGCGGTCGTCGGTCTCGAGGAAGCCGTCCGTCGTCCGGCTCGACCCCGACCGACTCGAGGCCGATGCTCGTCGGTGCGCGGCTTGCGGCCGACGGCGACGAGGATCTCGGCCGCCTCGACCTCGCGCGCCGCCCGTCGAGCGTCGACGGCCACGCGCGCCGCCGTCGCGCCGCACCCGACTCGACCTTGGCCCCGGTGCGGACGTCGACGCCGTAGTTCTCGCGCAGCGACTCGGCCACCTGCTCGCCGGCGAAGGGCTCCTCGCGCGGCAGCAGCCGCTCGCTCGCCCTCGATCAGCGTCACCCGGGTGCCGAGCGTCGACCAGGCCTGGGCGAGCTCGGCGCCGACCGGGCCGCCGCCGAGCACGATCATGCTCGCCGGGACCTGCTTCGACGGTGGTCGCCTCGCGGTTGTTCCAGGCGCCGACCGAGTCGAGGCCGTCGATCGGCGGCATCGCCGCGCCGCTGCCGGTGGCGACGACGACCGCCCTGCGCGGCGATCAGCGCCTCGTCGCCGACGACGCACGCGCCGCTCGCCGTCGAGGCGGCCCTCGCCGCGGAAGAGCTCGATTCCGCGTTCTTCCAGCCAGGGCAGCTGGCCCGAGTCGTCGAGGTCGTGGATCACCTCGTCGCGGCGGGCGAGGACCGCCGCGGGGTCGAGCTCGCCGGTGACCGCCTGAGCGACGCCGGGGACCCGCCTCGCCTCGGCGAGCAGCTCGCCGGGCCGCAGCAGCGCCTTCGAGGGCATGCAGGCGTAGTAGGAGCACTCGCCGCCGACCAGGTGCTGCTCGACGATCGCCACCTCGAGGCCGCCGTCGGCCAGGCCGCCCCGCGCAGACCTCGCCCGGGGGCCCGGCGCCGAGCACGATCGCGTCGAATTCGCTCTCGCTCATCGGCCGGTCTCCTACCCGACACCGTACAATTGCAGGCACATAGCACGGGGGCGACAGGCTTCGACGTGGTCGATCCGTGCGAACGGTTGCAGGTCGAGGTTGCCGGAGGCCTCGTTAAACCCCGGCACAAACCAATACGTGCGGACCATGAGTTCGCCCTCGCCGCTTAGTTAGAAGCTAAGCGCTGTGAGAGTCGGTCCTCCCTCGCCCGCGGGGAGGGGCACCGGCTTCAGAATGCGGGCTCACCCAGGCGGATCGCCCCGTCCGCCAGGGGACAATCTCAGAGGGCTCTGTCTCCCGCAGTGCCCGCCGGCGCGGACCCCGGGAGACGAGAATCAAGCGCCGGCTAAACCTGTAGACACCCTCGCCACGCGGCCGCGGACGCGGGTTCGATTCCCGCCGCCTCCACTCAACGGTCCTAATAGAACTTCCGCCAAAGGAAGCCCCCGGCCGCACCCACGGAGGTTTCAGCTGAGCTGCTCGGCCAGTCCGATGATGATGCCCTCAGGGCCACGCAGGAAGCAGAGCCGGTAGATGTCCTCGTACTGCGCGATCTCGCCGACGAGTTCGGCACCGTGGCTGCGCAGGCGGGCAACGACGTCGTCGATGTCGTCGACAGCGAACATGATGCGGCGTATGCCCAGCGTGTTCGCCGGCGCGCTTTCCGGCTCGGCTCTGACCGCCGGCGGCGTGTGGAACTTCGTCAGCTCAAGCCGGCTGTGGCCGTCCGGGGTCCGCATCATGGCGATGTCGGCACGGACGTCGTTGAGCCCGACGACGCGGTCCACCCAACGCCCCTCGACCGGCGCCTCGCCTTCCAGCTCCATACCGAGTTCGGCGAAGAACGCTTTGGCAGCCTCGAGGTCGTCGACAACGATGAGAACGTTGTCCATCCGCTGAATCGTCATATCCCCGGAGCATAGGGTCGGATCTGTTATACTGAACCATATGGTTCAGTATCAGCAACTCGACGGAGCGTTCGCGGCGCTCGCCGACCCCACCCGCCGGGGGATACTCGAGCGGTTGGGGAAGGGCGACGCGACGATCACCGAGCTCGCCGAGCCCTTCGGCATCTCCCTCACGGGCCTGAAGAAGCACGTCAAGGTTCTCGAGGACGCCGACCTGGTCACCACCGAGAAGGTGGGGCGGGCCCGGCGCTGCAGCCTCGGTCCCCGCGATCTCGGCGAGGCGCAGGGCTGGATCGAGACCTACAGACAGATGCTCGAGGCGAGGCTCGACCGCCTTGGCGAGTTCCTCGAGCGCACGAAAGGAGAAGGAGATGGCGACTGACCAGCAGGAGGCGGCCCGCAAGGCTGTGGTGACGACCCCGTCCGACCTCGAGATCCGCTCCGAGCGGATTTTCGACGCCCCCCGAGAGCGAGTGTTCGCGGCCTGGACGGACGCGGAGCTGATCCCCCAGTGGTGGGGACTGCGGAGCACGACGACGGTCGTCGACGAGCTCGACGTGAGGGTCGGCGGCGCCTGGCGATTCGTCGAGCGGATGGAGGACGGCAGCGAGGTCGGGTTCCGCGGCAGCTACCGGGAGGTCGGGCCTCCCGAGCGCCTCGCCTACTCGTTCGAGTGGGAGGGGATGCCCGGCCACGTCTCGGTGGACATCCTCACCTTCGAGGATCTCGACGGCCGCACCAGGCTGACCGCCCGCACCCTGTTCCACACGATCGAGGACCGCGACGGCATGATCGAGGCCGGCATGGAGAAGGGCATGAACGAGACCTTCGACCAGCTCGACGAGCTGCTTGCCAAGGACGCGGCCTAACCCAAAAAAACCGCCGAGTGTGCATTCCCGTCGCCTCTGGCGACCTCAGGTGCACACTCGGCGGGATGGAGGGTCAGGTGTGGAAGGCGGCGAGGCGCTCGGCCTCCTCGCGCACCTCGCGCTTCGTCGCGGCATCGAGGCGGCCGAACGGCTCCGTCAGGACCCGCCCCCTCTCGTAGCGCCAGGTTCCGGCGACGGTGCCGTCGGCGAGGAACGTGTTGACCGAGTGGGGGGTCCGCGGGTTGAAGACCTTCGGCCTGTGCTCCTCGGGGAGGATCCCCGTGCGGCGGGCGTGAGCCAGCAGGGTCGCGTCCCAGACGGGCAGGAAGCGGATCGGCGCCGGCGTCTCCGGGTCCGGTAGCGGCATCCGCGGCAGGTCGAGCAGCTCGCCGCCGTCCTCGTCTCGGAAGCGGCGCAGGTCGAGGCGCTCGATGGCGGCAGCGACCGCCTTCGGCGGCAGGCCCGACCAGCTCGCTATCTCCTTGGGGCCGGCCGGCCCGAAGCCGCGCAGGTAGGCCCGCACCAGCTCGCTCCTCGCCGCCTCGGCGTCGATCTTCGGCGCCGGCCCGATCTCAACCTCAGCGTCGGCGAACAGGTCCGCGCGGCGGCGCTCCCACGTGCCCGACGGCGGCACGCGCAGCAGGTCGAGCCAGAGGCTGGCGCCGTTGACGCCGGCCGAACCGAGGCCGATGATCTCGTCGAGCTCCTTGCGGGTCGCCGGCCCGTCGGCGAGCCGGCGGCGCAGCCTCCGCGCGGCGGCGGACATCTGCGCGGCGGTGGGCCGGTCCCCGTAGCCCACCCACACCTTGCGGCGGACCTCGCGGACCGCGGCCGAGTACCGCCACCAGTCAGCGGGCGACACGAGGTGGATCGTGACCCGCATCAGCGTCCCCTGGACCACGCTTCGCCGCTCGAGCGCGCGGGTCAGCTTCGCGCGCTCGAAGTCCCTGAGCCGGGCCCAGAGCCCGACGTACATCGAAGGCGCGTACTGCGCCTGGATGCCGCCGATCCGCTCTAGCGCCTTCGGCAGCGAGCCGCTCGCCCGCTCGAGCAGCAGCTGGCGGGCGAGCAGCGCCCGGTTGAGCTCGCGCTCGCTGAGGGTGCGCTCCGCGTCCGCCATGGGCCGCGACCAGGCTAGCCGGCGGCGCGCGCCTTCAGCACCCGCTGACGCTCGGTCTGGGCGACGAGGTCGAAGTGGCGGTCGTTGCGGCCGCGGCGCAGGCGGCGCGGCACCAGCGGGCGCGAGCGGCGCACGGACTCGACCGCCAGCCGCCAGGCGGCGCGGTGGGCCGGGCTCCAGCGGATGCCGTAGATCCTGCGCACCCGCTCCGGCAGCGTTCCCTTGATGATCAGCGTGTTGACCTCGATCCCCGCCTGCGCGTATAGCGGGACGGGCTGGTGGAAGGCGACCCGCGGGCCCAACTCGAGCGCGTCGGCGGTCGCGTGCAGGCCGGGGCCCGCGAGCCGCTCGTTCCAGTAATCGCGGAACTCGGCGTGGCTCGCCGGGGCCTGCGAGCGGGGCAGCCCGAAGAGCTCTCCGAACAGCAGGTAGTCCTGCCAGAGGTCCTCGCGCTCGCGCACGGTGAGCGGGCGGACGAGGGTCTCGTAGAGCACGCGCCCCGAGTCGGCGATCACCGCCAGCGTCCAGAGCATCAGCTCGGGGTCGAAGGCCGAGTAGGGGGTTCCCGCCGGCACCGGGCCGGCGGCCTTCGGCAGCTCACCCTCGACGCGCTCGTGCATGCGGCGCACGGTCGCCAGCGCCGCGTCGGCCTCTGCCCGCGTGCCGAGCATGATCGTCTCCTGCAGCTTGCCGGTGTGGACGAGGCGGCGAAAGGGCATGTCGCCGGCCTTCGTGCTCAGCATCGTGCCCGTGTAGGTGAGCGGGTCGCAGGCGCCGATCAGCAGCGCCCGCTGCCCGTAGAGGAGGCCGACCGCGCGCTCGCCGTGGACGCGCCTCAGCACCGACCGCCCGGGGGGGAAGTAGTGCTCGCTCACGTCACGGAACCGTAGCCGCCGGCGCGGCGCTAGGCGCGCCCGGCGGCGAGCAGGCGCCGCAGGAACCGCTTCGTCTGCGGCTCGCGCGGGTCGCCGAGGACCTGCTCGGGGGGGCCGATCTCGATCAGGCGGCCCTCGTGCAGGAAGCCGACGGTGTCGGCGACCTCGCGGGCGAACCCCATCTCGTGGGTTGCGAGCAGCATGGTCACGCCCTCGGACTTGAGGTCGCGGACCGCGGACAGCACCTCGCCGACCAGCTCGGGGTCGAGGGCGCTGGTCACCTCGTCGAGGAGCATCGCCCGCGGGCGCGTGGCGAAGGCTCGGGCGATCGCCACCCGCTGCTGCTGGCCCCCGGAGAGCTCGTCGGGACGGTCGTGCTCGCGGCCGTCGAGGCCGAAGCGGGCGAGCAGCGCCCTCGCCTGGCTCTCCGCCTTCTCGCGGGCCACGCCGTGGGCGCGGACGATGCCGAGGACGACGTTCTGGATCACGGTCAGGTGAGGGAAGAGGTTGTAGGCCTGGAAGACCAGCCCGAGGCGCCGCCGCACAGCCACCGGGTCCACCGAGGGGTCGGTGATCACCTCGCCGTCGAGGTAGATGTCGCCGTCGTCGATGTCCTCGAGCAGGTCGATGCAGCGCAGCAGCGTCGACTTGCCGGAACCCGAGGCGCCGATCAGGGCCACCGCCTGATGCTCGGCCACAGCCAGGTCGATGCCGCGCAGCACCTCGCGCTCGCCGAAGGACTTGGTGACGCCGCTGATCTCGAGCACGGGCGCGCCCGTCATGCGTGCACCTTCCCCGTCTGGTTGCGGTCCCAGCGGTCGAGCAGGCGCGCCAGCGGGACCGTGATCGCGAGGTAGAGCAGAGCGGCCGCGACCAGGGGCGTGTAGTTGAAGTCGGAGGCCGTCTCGACCTGGGCGATCCGGAACGCCTCCTGCGGGCCGATGATCGAGATCAGGGCAACGTCCTTCTGCAGGGCGATGAAGTCGTTGAGCAGTGGCGGCCCGACCCGGCGGACGGCCTGCGGCAGGACCACGTGGCCGAGCGCCTGGGTCTCGGTGAGGCCGACCGCGAGGGCGGCGTCGCGCTGGCCCCGGTGCACCGAGCGGACGCCGGCCCGGTAGACCTCGGAGACGTAGGCGCCGTAGGAGAGCGCCAGCGCCGCCCCGCCGAGGAAGACGGGGTCGACGAAGACGCTGTCGTTGGAGATCAGTCCCAGGGCGGGGACGCCGAAGCCGACCAGGTAGACGAGCAGGATCGTCGGGATTCCGCGGAAGACGTCGGTGTAGACGGTCGCCAGGATCCGCAGCGGAAACAGCGCCGGGGAGGGCAGCGTCCGCACCAGGGCGACGGCGAGGCCGAGGACGAGGACGACGACCTCGACGACCATGAAGATCTTGACGTCGAGCCAGAAGCCGCGGAGGACGTCGGGGAACGACGCGCTGAACTGGCTGCTCGAGAAGAAGGTCTCGCGCACCTCCGGCCAGCCGGGGCTGGTGACGATCAGCGCCGCGAGGCCGCCGAGCACGATCGCGCTCGAGACCGCCGCGATCAGCTGTCCGCGCAGCACCTTGCGCCGCCGCGCCGCCGTGCGCTCGGCGCGGCGGGCGCCGGGCGCGGTGTGCGCCGCCGCTCGAGCGTCCGCCGTCACACCAACATTGCCGCCCGGCGCGCCCGCGCTACTTCAGCACCGGCGCGCCCACCACCTGGCTCATCCAGCGGTTCTCGATCTGCTGCAGCTTGCCGGAGTCCTGAAGCGTCTCGATCGCGGTCGAGACGCAGGCCGTCAGCGGCGAGTCGAGCTCGAGCAGCGCGCCCCAGGTGTCGCCGCCCGGCGCCGGGAACTGGCCGACGATCTTCCCCTCCGGCACCTGGACCGCCGTCAGGAAGAAGGCGGTCGGGGCATCGACCACCACCGCGTCGACCTGACCCTGCTTGAGGGAGCTGACCACGTCGTTGGAGTTGTCGTAAACCTGCGGGTCTTCGGACGGCTGGATCGACTCCTCGACGGCGTCGAGGCTGGTGGTGCCGATCTGGACGCCGATCTTGGCGTCGGCGAGGTCGTCGAGGCTCTTCGCCTTGGCCGCGTCGGAGTCCTTGAGCGCGACCACCGCCTGCTCGGCCTCGTAGTACGGCGTGCTGAAGTCGACCTGTTCGGCCCGCTTGGGCGAGATCGAGATCTGGTTGACGTCGAAGTCGAAGTCCTTCGGCCCGGGTGCGTAGGAGGCGTTGAACGGGACCACGACCCAGTTCACGTCCGCCTTCGAATAGCCGAGCTCGTCGGCGATCGCGTAGGCGACCGCGCTCTCGAAGCCCTTGCCGTTGGTCGGGTCGTCGTCGACGAAGTAGGGCTCGAACGCGGGGGAATCGGTGCCGATGGTCAACTGCCCCGACTTCAGCGTCTGCAGCTTGTCCGGCGTGCACTGGTCCGCGGATGCCGACGTCGTGCCCGAGTCGCCCGACCCGCCGTTGTCATCGTCACCGCAGCCGGCGATCAGCGCGGCCAGCATCGTGAGCAGGGAGAGGAGCAGGGCGATGCGGGGTCGTGACACGACGTTCCACCTTGGGTCCGGGGACTGGAAGGGGCGAATCCTATGCGGGTTCAGCGGAAGACGCGCTTGAGGAACGGCACGACCGTCTTCAGGTAGCCGTTGGCGGCCGGCGCGGCGAGCAGGGGATCTAGGTGGCTCTGGCGCGGGTCCTGGTCGACCAGGACAGACTCGGCGAAGGTGGTCCTCGCGCGCCTGATGAAGTTGCGGGCGCCGCGGAGCACGCCGCCGCCCGTGAGGTCGGTCTGGACCGCGTAGACCGGCAGGTCCACGGCGGCGGAATGCTCGAGGCGAAGGCCGAGGAAGCGGGCAACCCGGTTCCGCCGCAGCTGGTTGGCGCCGTTGGTGTCGATCGTCAGACGGCGCGGGAAGAACCACTCGACCCCGTTCGCGGGCTCCTGGCCGAAGCTGCGGGCGATGCGGTTGATCGGCGTGACGCCGCCGTCGACCCAGTCGCACGGCTGACCGCAGGGACTTCCGCCGCCGTCGAGCTGTCCCGCGTTGACATGGATCAGGGCCAGGCTGGGCGGCGACGTCTCGCGGTCGAAGCCGTGACCGAGCAGGCCGCGGTTGGTGACCGGATACCCGGGGTCGAGGCTGCCGGGAAGCAGCGGGAAGTCCTGGAGGGTCGCGGCGTCTGCGGTCGGCGCGATGCGCGCGAAGACGCCGCCGATCTCGGCGAAGAGCCCGGCCGACTCCGCCACCCCTATGCCGAGCAGGTCGCCGAAGGGCCGGCCGGCATCGAGGTCGTCGATCGCGGCCTTGGCCTGCTCGAGGGTGAATGCGTCAAAGCTGCCGAGCAGGCCGCCGTCGATGAGAACGAGACCGTCGAGGTCCCTGTAGCCCGGCCGGCCGCCGAAGTCCCAGCTCGCGTAGGCGACGGTGAGGGAGGCTCCGAGCGAGTGCCCGCCGAGGACGACGCTGCGCCGCCCACCGGCGCGGGCAAGCCTGACCACCCTGCGCGCGTCGCGCAGCGCGACACCCATGCCCCAGCGTCGGGCGAACGGGAACTCGTTCTGATCGAGGAACTCGTAGTGGTCCTGGATTGAGTTGTCGGCGATCCAGCCCAGGTAGTAGTCGAAGACCCGCTGCAGTCCGACCGCGCCGGAGAGCCCCCGCCTGAAGACGCTGGTGTCCTCGAGCGCCTGTGTGCGCCGGTCGATGACCCAGACCTGGAGGTCGGGGACCTTCTTCACGAGGTAGCGGGCGCTGAGGGTGAAGTCGCCGGCGCCGCCGAACGTCCCCGGCATCAGCACCAGCACGCGGCCGGCCGACTTCGGCCCGAACTTCGCGACGAAGACCCTGTCGTACCTGGCGGGACCGGGTCCGTCGGCGCCCTCGACCGGGACGTAGCGCTCGGCGGCTGTGGCCGGACCGGCGCAGAGCAGGGCAGCGATCGCTGCGATTGCAGCAAGGACGCCGGTTCGGCCGTGGGCGGCGGAGGGGCCTCTGTTCCATCCCTGGACCAGGGCGCGCACCCTAACTCAGGCCGGCGCCCGGTGGTCGTCCGCGAGCGTCCCCGCGAGCTCCAGGGTGTCCGGATCGAGCTCGGCATCGCGCAGGTCGAAGCGCTCTGCGAGCTCGGCGAGCAGCGCGGCCTCCGCCTCCTCGACGGTCACCCCGGGGACCTCGTCCTCGACGCTCCCCGCCGTCCGGGGGTCCCAGGGGATGCCGAGCGCCTCGTAGACGGGCAGGAGCGCCGAGCGGATCTCGTCGCTGCCGGTGACGACGAGGACGCCGCCGACGTGCGCCGCGCCGCTGATCAGTCGCTGCCCGATCCCGGCGAGCTTCACCCGTCCGCCGGCGTTGACGCTGAAGGCGCCAGGGCAGTACTCCCCCGCCACCTCCCCGACCCTGGCGTCGACCCCGAGCCTGGAGAGCGCCGCGCGGACGATCTCGGCCATCTCCTCGAAGCGTTCGGC
The DNA here is from genome assembly GCA_963720015.1 of uncultured Actinomycetes bacterium. Lineage (GTDB taxonomy): Bacteria > Actinomycetota > Thermoleophilia > Solirubrobacterales > 70-9 > DATFPK01. The sequence continues at coordinate 338,480 of CAVREA010000004.1, forward strand.
CGTGTGCCGCGGGGGATCCGGGTCCGCCCTGGCGCGCGAGAAGCTGATGGTGCCCCCCGTGTAGACGGCGGCGCGGCCGCCGGCCAGCCGCTCGACCGCCTCGAACCCGGCCGCCCGCGCGGCGCGCACCGCCTCGCGGTAGCCGGCGCTGACCGTGTCCTGGCGGCCGAAGGCGACGACGCGGCCCGGGCGTCCGATGCGCGCCGTTTCCGGCAGCTCGCCCGCGGCAACCCGGTCGAGCACCGCGCGCGAGACCGCCGTGCCGAGGTGCGGCTCGGCGGGGAAGGATCGGCGCAGCAGATGCAAGCGGGGATTCACGTGGGGGTGAACCGTACGCGAGGGCGACGCCTGAGCTGGTGCGTTTTGGCTCAAGCACGCCGGCCTCTTGTGTGACGCCCGTCACACAGGCGCAACGACGTCCGGAATGTGTGTTGTTCTTAACACAACACACGAAACACAAAGCTCGGCAGGCGTCCGCAGGGGTGCTCCAGACACTCGCCGGGCCGTTGGGTCAGCCCGATCGCACGGGCCCTTCCTCCCTCAGGAGGCGCGGGGTCCGCTGCGGCCGAGGCGCGCGCGCTCCGGCGCGCCGATCCCTGCCCACCAAGGAACGGAGGAAATCTTCGATGTTGAAAAGACGAGTAGCCATCACATTCGCCGCCCTCGGCGCCGCCGCATTCCCGGCCGTCGCGTTTGCCGCGCAGGCCGGCCAGGACGAGCAGCGCGCCGCGATCGGCGATGCCGAGGTGGTCGTCGCCAAGGTCCTCGAGCGGCCCGCGCAGAGGCTCCAGAAGACGATCGATCTCCATGTCCGTGAGATTCGCGAGGACCGGCGCCGGCGCGCCGAGCGCCTCGCCGAGCGAGCTGAGCAGCGCCAGGCCGCGGCCATTGCCTCGCTGGGGGTCTCGATGTCGACGCTGGAGGCGATTGCCGCCTGCGAGTCCGGCGGCGATCCGACGATCGTGTCCTCGGACGGCTCCTACCGCGGCAAGTACCAGTTCGACTACGGCACCTGGGCCTCGGTCGGCGGCAGCGGCGATCCCGCGGCGGCGCCGGAGGCCGAGCAGGACTACCGCGCAGCGCTGCTCTACTCCCAGGCCGGCACCTCGCCCTGGCCCATCTGCGGCGCCTAGGCGGCGTCGTCCGGCTCCGGGCCGAGGAGCGCCTCGCGGAAGACGCGGGCCTCCTCGGCGAAGAGCGGCGCGAAGGTGCGCTCGCGATCGAGCAGGATGCGGCGCTTGGTCTCTGCGGTGGCGAAGCGCGGCGCCGCGGCGATGCCCTGCGCAAGCTCGAGCGCTCGCCCCTGTGCCGAGTCGTCGCCGACGACCTCGTTGACGATTCCCATGCGCAGCGCCTCGCGCGCCCCGTAGGCGCGCCCCGATAGCGCGACCTCGGCGGCGACAGCCGCCGGCAGCGCCGCCCGCGCGGCCGCGTAGGAGGGCGGGATCCCGCGAGGCAGCTCGGGGAAGCCGAGAGTCGCGGTCTCGGCCGCTATCCGCAGGTCGCAGAGCAGCGCCAGGGCGAAGCCGCCTGCGAGCGCCGGCCCGTTGACCGCCGCGACCACCGGGTGCGGGCAGGAGCCGACCGCGTCGAACGCGGCCGTCGAGGTCTCGACCAGTTGCCGCTTGTGCCCGGGGTCGCCGCCGAACTCGCTGGTGTCCATGCCCGAGCAGAAGGCGGTCCCGGCTCCGGTGAGGACGATGCAGCCGATCCCCTCGTCCTCCCCATGCCGCCGAATGCGTCGGCCAGCTCGACCCGCAGGTCGATCGAGAGGGCGTTGCGCTTCTCGGGCCGCTGCAGGGTGACCAGGGCAACGGCGTCGCGCCGCTCGATCGAGAGGAGCCCGGACATCGCGGCCCGAGCCTAGCGCCGCCGCTAGACGGCGGCCGGCTCCGGCGGGGCTCCTCGCCCGTCGGCGGCTCGTCGCCCGCCGAGGGCGGCCGGCCGGCACCCGGAGGCGGCTCGGGACCGCCGATCCGCGGCAGCCACTCGAGCCAGGTCGGCAGGTACCAGTTCCAGTCGCCGAGGACCTTCATCGTCGACGGCAGCAGGACGCCGCGGACGATCGTCGCGTCGAGCAGGATCGCGGTCGCCAGGCCGACCCCCATCTGCTTGAACTCGATCGCCGAGAGCGTCGCGAAGATCCCGAAGACTGAGATCATCACCAGCGCCGCGCTGGTGACGACGCCGGCGGTCGACTTGATCCCGTGGGCGACCGCCGCCTCGGTCGTCTTGCCGCCGTCGAACGCTTCGCGGACCCGGGTCAGGATGAAGACGTGGTAGTCCATCGAGAGCCCGAAGAGGATCACGAAGAGGAACAACGGCAGCCAGGCGGTTATGGAGCCGGTCGACTCGAACCCGAGCAGCGACTCGAGATGGCCGTCCTGGAAGATCAGCACGAGCACCCCGTAGGCGGCGGCGACCGAGAGAAGGTTGAGGAGGATCGCCTTCAGCGGGATCACGATCGAGCGGAAGGTGACCAGCAGCAGCAGGAACGCAGCGCTGAGCACGAACGCGAAGACGTAGGGGATGTTCGAGTTCATCACCGTGTTGAAGTCCTCGGTGCCCGCGGTGATGCCGGTGACCAGGGCCTCGGTCCCGGCCACGCCGGCAAATGCTTCCGGAACGATCGTTCCCCGCAGCTCGTCGAGGGCGGCGCTCGACCTCTCGTCGGTGCCGTCTCCCGCGACCGGGATCGAGAGCACCTCCACCGTCCCGGCCGGGTTGACGTCGCTGGTGATCGGGCCGCTCATCACGTCGCTTGCGAGCGCCTCGCGGCGCACCTGGTCGAGAGCCGATTGGACCTCCGGATCGCGCACGTCCGCTGTCTTGACGACCACGTCCGCTGGGATCTGCTGACCGGGGAAGGCTGCCTGGATGCGGTCGTAGGTGCGGATCACCTCGAGGTCGCGGGGCAGGGTGTCGATGCCGGAGACCTGCGTCTTCATGCCGAGGGCCGGGATCGCGAGCACGAGCAGGAAGCCGGCTGAGAGCGCGATCGAGATGCCCGGATGCCGCAGCACCCGGTCGAGGATCGCGGACCAGACCCGCGACTCCTGGGCGGCGTGCTTGCGCTTGCCGATGATCGGGATCCGCCCCTTGTCGACGCGGTCGCCGAGCCAGGCGAGGACGGCGGGAAGCACGGTCAGCGAGCCGATCATCGCCATCGCCACGACGACGATCGTCCCGGTCGCGAACGAGGTGAAGGTCGAGGCCCCCGCGAGGTACATGCCGGCCATCGCGATCATCACCGTGAAGCCGGAGACGAGGACGGCGCGGCCCGAGGTCGCAGCCGCCGCTTCGAGCGCCGCCTCCTCGCTGCGGCCGGCGGCGCGTTCCTCGCGCTCGCGGCGCAGGTAGAACATCGAGTAGTCGACTCCGACGGCGAGGCCGACGAGCAGGATCACCGACGCGATCGACTCGTCGACGGCGGCCAGCTGGCTGATCGGCCCAATCAGCCCGATCGTCGCCGCGACGGCCGTGATCGCGAGGATCAGCGGCACACCGGCGGCGACCAGGGCGCCGAACGCGAACAGCAGGATCAGCAGCGTGATCGGCAGCGAGGTGACCTCGGCCTTCTTGAAGTCGTCCTCGAAGCTCTTCGTCAGCGCCTTGTCGGCGCTGGCGTCGCCGAACTCCTCGATCCGGAACCCCGGGTTGGCCTGCTCGCTGTCATCGACCGCGGCCAAAGTGGCGTCGACCCTCTCCTCCGCGAGCGAGTCGTCGCCGTTGATCTCGAAGCTGATCAGGGCCGAGCGCCCGTCGGCGGAGATCGCGCCATCCTCGCCGTAGGGGGACTCGATCTGGGTTACGCCGGGGAGCGGGCGAAGCGCGGCGATCGTCCCGTCGACCGCGTCGCGGAACCGCTGCTCGCCGGCCTGTGCCTGCTCGCTCTCGACCAGAACGGTCTCCGAGGCCCGCTGCGGGAAGCCGTCGGCGACAATCCGGTCGGCGGCACCCGAGTCGCCGACGCCGGCGCGGTCGTAGTCGAGGTTCTCGGTGCCGACCGCGCCGCCGACCATCACCGCGGCGATGACGAAGGCAAGCCAGCCGAAGATCGCCTTGCGGCGATGGTGGGCGCTCCAGCGGCCGGCCCGTGCGGCGAGGTTGCGAGGCTGATGCACTGCGAAGTCCTTTCCTTGACTCGAACGACGGCCCGGCCGATCGGCGGCCGGCGGCCCGGACCGTTCTAGCAAAGGCCTCAGGCAGCGCAATGTGATCTCGTCACACGAGCCCGATCACGAAGGGCCGGAGTTTCTGCAAGCCTGAGCGCCGTGAAGTCGCACACCGTCTACAGGACCTTCCAGACCGAGCAGCGGCGCGAGCTGATCCGTATCACCGAGGACGTGCAGGCGGCCGTTGACGAGGCGGGGGTCGCCGAGGGGATGGCGCTCGTCTCCGCGATGCACATCACCGCCGGCGTCTGGGTCAACGACGACGAGCCCGGCCTCCACGAAGACGTGCTCGAGTGGCTCGACAAGGTGGCGCCGCCGAGCTGGAAGCCGCCCGCGAACGAGGTCGCCGAGGAGCTGCTGCCCGAGGGCGGGGACTACAGGCACCACGCGGGCGGCGAGGACAACGGCGACGCCCACTTCAAGAACCTCCTCGTGCACCACCAGGCGATCGTGCCCGTGACCGCAGGCCGGCTCGACCTCGGGCCCTGGCAGCAGGTCTTCTACTGCGAGTTCGACGGTCGCCGCCCGAAGCGGCTGGTGATCAAGGTGATGGGGGAGTAGGGCGCTAGAGCGCGGGGCGGTCGAGACGCTCGGAGACCGGCGGCGGCAGCGGCGCGATCGGACGCACCTCCCGCATCACCAACGGGTCGTGGACCATGCGCTGGATCGACATCCGGTCAGGCGCGAACTGCTCGAGTTGGCGCTCCAGGCAACTCACGCAGCTGCACTCGGGAACCGTGAGGCCGGTGTTGGGGCAGTTCGACATCGGAGCACCTCCGGGACGGACGGCGGGGCCATGCGGACAGTAGTCCCGCGCCCGGCGGGAAAACGGGGCAGGGCGTTACCTGGCAGGATGCGCCCACCGGCAGTGTGATTGCGGTCATCGACATCGGCACCAACACGACGCGCCTGCTGGTCGCCGAGGTCAGCGGCGGGCGCCTCGAAGAGGTCGTGCAGCGACGGCACTTCATCGCCCCGATCCCGGGCAAGGAGCGGATGCTGGGCGAGCTGGTCGAGGCCGAGGCCGGGCTGGCCCGGGCCGAGGGCGCCGAAGAGGTGGTCGTGGTCGGCACCGCCGCGCTCCGCGCGCTCCCGGCCGTCCGCACCCTCGAGCGCGCCTGCGAGAGGGCCGGCGGGGGGCTCGAGATCCTCAGCGAGCGCCGCGAGGCGGAGCTTGCCTTCCTCGGCGCCACCTTCGGCCTCGAGGAGGCCGGGGAGCCGGTCGCCGTCGTCGATGTCGGTGGCGGCTCGACCGAGGTCGCCGTCGGCCTTCCCGGCGAGGCGCCGGACTGGTGGGCGTCGCGTCCGATCGGCTCACGCAAGCTGACCGACCGAGCGCTGCTCGACGACCCGCCCTCGGCCGAGCAGATCGGCGCCGCCCGCGCCTCCGCCGCCCGCCGGCTCGCCAACGTCGAGCCGCCTCCCTCCGAGCGGACCCTCGCCGTCGGCGGCGGCGCCGCATCGCTGCGGCGGCTCTGCGGCCCGACTCTCGACCGCGACCGGATCGCCGCGGCGATCTCGACCCTCTGCGCCGGCCGCGCCGCCGAGATCGCCGAGGGGACCGGGATCGCCCCGCAGCGGGCGAGGCTGCTGCCGGCCGCCCTGGTCATCATCGAGGCGCTCTGCGATCTCGTGCCCGAGCCGCTTCAGCTCTCCCGGGGCGGCATGCGCGAGGGGCTCCTGCTGAGCCGCGGGCTCGAGCTGTCGGGGTCGCGGGGAGAGCCTTGAGCGAGGAGCGGGTTCCCTCTCCCGATCCCGAGGGGCCGGCTCGCAAGCCTCCCCGGGAAGCGGTCGCGGAGGCGCGGGTCCGCGCTCCCACCCGCGGCAACCGGCGCCTCGAGGCCTTCCTCGAGGCGGTCAACGCGGACGAGGAGGTGCGGGCCTGGTGGTACATGACCCAGGTCCAGTCCGAGCGGCTGGGGATGTCGGACCACTCATGGGTCCACATGCAGATCGTCCTCAACATCTCGCTGCGGCTTTTGCGCCTGCTCACCAAGGCGGGCGTGGAGCCGGCGATGGTCGCCGACCACGGCATGACCAATCGCGACGCCGAGGTGGTGGTGGCGGGCGGGGCCCTCCTCCACGACGTCGGCATGTCGATCCACCGGGCCGACCACGAGGCGTACAGCCTCTTCCTGGCGAAGCCCGCGCTCGACCGGCTGCTCGCCGACGCCTACCGCGAGCCGCTGCGCTCTGTCGTGGTGGCCGAGACGCTGCACGCGATCATCGGCCACCGCCGCCGCGGCGAGCCCTACACGCTCGAGGCCGGCGTGGTCCGGGTGGCCGACGCCCTCGACATGGCGGGCGGCCGCTCGCGGATTCCGCTCGAGGCGGGACAGGAGGGCATCCATTCGATCTCGGCGGCCGCGATCGACGAGGTGCGGATCGAGGCGGGGGAGACCCGCCCGGTGCGGGTCGAGATCGAGATGAACAACTCCGCCGGGATCTTCCAGGTCGACGACCTGCTGGCGACCAAGATCCGCGACACCCCGCTCGAGGGGAAGGTCGAGGTGCTCGCCGAGGTCAAGGGCGAGAGCGAGAAGCGCCTGCTGACCGGCTTCCGCCTCAGCGACTAGATGTCCCTGGGCAGGTCAGCTAGACGTTGGCGCGGAAGCCGCCGCGCGGCGCCTGCTTCAGCGACTCGATGAAGGGCACCGGATCGAGGACCGGGCCGTAGGGGCCGCGGCCCGCCCGGATCTCGAAATGGAGGTGGTCTCCCCAGCAGGAGCCGGTGCAGCCGAGCTCGCCGAGCTTCTGCCCGGCGTCGACCTGCTGCCCGGCGCTCACCAGCGCGGGCTCCTGCATGTGGAGGTAGTTGTAGGTGCGGTCGCGCTTGCGGTCGTAGATGGAGACGTAGTTGCCGCGACCGCCGTCGGAGCCGGTCTCGACGACAACCGCGTCGTCGGCGGCGACCAGCGTCGTCCCGGGCGCGGCGAACAGGTCAACGCCCTCATGGCCGCGGCCGGCGCCGATGCCGTCGCCGATCTCGGGCTCGGCCATCAGCGGCATGTAGGGACCCTCGTCCTGCACGGCCAACAGCGGTGCGGTGAAGAAGGCCTGCGCGGGCTCCGGCCCGGATCCGGGCAGGGGCGAGCCGATCGCGAGGGTCGTGGCGAACAGTGCGGTGATCGCGGCGGCAAGGCGAACGCCCGCCGTCTTTCGGGGCTTCAACGTTGCTCCTTCGGTGGCTTGCAGGCGCCCGCGCGAGCCTTGGGGGCGCCACCCGCGGTCCGCGGCCGGGAGGCAGCGGATGCCGTGCGCAGGCACGGCGGCGGGCTGGGCTGGGTAGTACACCGATGCCCACGGATGTCCTCGGTTGTGTGACCGAGGTCACACAAGATCCGTTGCAGCCACGCCTGGGCGGGCCGCTCATGTCACGAATGCGACGTTCTCAGCCGAGGCGCTCGAGGTCGTAGCGGCGCTGCTCCTTGCGCCGCTCGAGCCGCCCCTGGACCAGCGAGAGCGTGATCACCAGGGCGGGGAAGAAGAGGATCACGCCGAAGCAGAAGAGGGTGATCTGAAGGTCGGTGACCCTGCCCATGAGGCCGATGCCGTCGGCCGCCATCGCCGCGGGGGCGGCGACCATCGCGGCCACGAGCGCAGTGAGCAGCGCGAGCGCGAGGCGGGCGGTGCGAGACGTGCGGGCCACGGCCGGGAATCTACCGCACCGGTCCGCGCCCGCCGCCGTCCGACAGCTTCAGCTGATCGCTCCGCTCGCAGCGAGGGCGAGGACGAGCACCCCGAGGGGGATGCGGTAGGCGACGAACACGTTGAGGGAGTGCCCCGCCAGGTAGCGGAGCAGCCAGGCGATCGCCGCGTAACCCGAGACGAAGGCCAGCAGGGTGGCGACTGCGGTCGCGCCGACCGACGCCCCGGCCCCGTCGCCGATATGGCGAAGCTCGAACAGCCCGCTGAGAACGACCGCCGGGACCGAGAGCAGGAACGAGTAGCGGGCGGCGGCGCCGCGGTCAAACCCGCGGAAGAGGCCGGCGGAGATCGTCGAGCCCGAGCGCGAGACGCCGGGGATCAGGGCGAGCGCCTGGGCCAGCCCGATCGTCCACCCGTCGCGGCCGCTCATCTCATCCAGGTCGCGGCTCCGGCGTCCCATCCGCTCGGCGAGGAGCATCACGAAGGAGAAGGCGATCAGGGCGGATCCGATCAGGTAGAGGTCGCGCGCCCCGGATTCGAGCTGATCGCTGAAGGCGAAGCCGAGGATCGAGATCGGGATCGTGCCGAGGACGATGAACCATCCCAGGCGCGCGTCGGGGCTCTCGGCCCGGAGTGGGGTCCGCAGCTCGCGCAGCCAGGCGCGCGCGATCCGCCACAGGTCGGTGCGGAAGTAGAGCAGCACCGCCGCCATCGTCCCCAGCTGCACGACCGCCGTGAATGCGGCGCCGGGATCCTCCCAGCCGAAGAACGCGGGCACGATCCGCAGGTGCGCGCTGGAAGAGATCGGAAGGAACTCGGTCAGCCCCTGGACGAGGCCGAGGACGATGGCCTCGAGAGTGCTCACGGCCCGGGCAGGCTAGTGGGAGAAACCAAAAGTTTCCCTCAAGCGGCACCGCGCAACGGTCAAAAAGAAAGCGCGCGACCCGGGGCAGGAACGTGGGTCGCGCGCTGACGAGAGAGGAATCTCGTGAGTGCGGCCATCCTGGCGGCTCCCGGGGTCCGCGAAGTGAAAATCCAGAGAACTCCCCAAATACCGTAGAAAGTCGCCCTGAGCGTGTGAAATGGCTGTGAACGCGGCTGTTTGCGGCGCTTTCGGGTCGCGCCCCGCCCCTACAATGGCCGCGTCCAACCAGGTTGGCGTTCCTGTTCGCACCAACGGCGCCTCCGATGACAACACCTGCAGAAACCATCAGGCTCGCGGTCATAGACGACGACAGCGGCTTTCTGACCGTGCTCGCCAAGCGCGTCGAGTCGGCAGGCTGGCAGCATCGCCAGCTGGCCAGCGCGGTGCCGCCGGAGGAGCTGGTCGCGATGAAGCTGAACGCCCTCGTCGCTCGACCCGGCGGCCCTCGGGGAAGACGGCTGGGCCTACCTCGAACGTGTCTGCGGGATGCTTCCGGACCTGGGCGTGATCGTCTGCACCGGGCAGTCGAGCGTCGCCCAGCGCGTCCGCGGCCTCCGTCTCGGCGCCGACGACTGGGTGACGAAGCCGTGCCACCCCGAGGAGGTGATCGCGCGGGTCGAGGCCGTCGCCCGCCGCCGGCGCCGCAGCCGGGTCAACGCCGAGGCGGGCCCCCTGGTCGCCGCCGAGCTCGAGATCCGCGCGGACCAGTTCCAGGCCTTCGTCAGCGGCACCAGCCTCGACCTGACCCGCCGCGAGTTCGAGCTGCTGCAGCTGCTGGCCGAGGCGAAGGGCCAGGTGCTCGAGCGGGAGACGATCTACCAGCGCGTCTGGGGCTACGCGATGGCCCACGGCGACCGCTCGGTCGACGTCTTCGTGCGCAAGCTGCGCCAGAAGCTGCAGAAGCGGTCGCCGAGCTGGAGCTACATCCACACCCACTTCGGCGTCGGCTACCGCTTCGATCCCGAGCCGCAGGCGCCGGCGAGATCGAGGCCGAGCGCCGAGCTGCAGCCTCCCTGATTCACAGGAGGAACACCTCGCCGCGCCCCGTAGCTCCTAGCTTCGCCGCATGATCGATGTCCGCCGCCCCCGCCGCGGGCGGCATTCACAGCGCATTCACAACAGGTTCACGCCGAGATAACCGAAGGGGCCGCGGGTGCGGCGATCCTGGCCCGAGCATGGGTGAAGAGATCCTCGGCACCTATCTCGGCGGCCGCCTCCAGATCCGCCCCCACGAGCACGCCGCGCTCGTCGACGGCAGGCCCCTGAGCCTGACCGTGCGCGAGCTGCAGCTGCTGACAACCCTCGCCTCCCACCCGCAGCGGATCATGACCCGCGACGAGCTCTACGGCGAGGTCTGGGGGCGGGTGCCGCGCCGCGCCGACCGCTCGGTCGACGTCTACGTCAGCCGGCTGCGGGCGAAGCTGGCGCGGGCGCTGCCCGGCCTCGAGCTGATCCACACCCACACCGGGATCGGCTACCGCTTCTCGCCCGAGGCCTGACCCTCCGGGGTCATTTACATCCTTTTTACATCCGCTCTACAGGCGCGTAACAAGCTCCGGTGCAGCCGCTGCGACTCTGGGCCCCCGACGGCCCCTGCGGGCCGGCTCTCAAGGAAACCGATCAAAGGAGATCACTTGAATTCCCGGTCCAAGCTTTGGGCAATCCTCTTCTCGGTTGCCGTACTCGCCGGCGCCTTCGCCGCCTGCGGTGACGACGACAGCGACTCGACCTCGAGCGACACCACTTCGTCCTCCGGGGGCGGCGGCAACCTCTCCGGGTCGATCCGGATCGACGGCTCGAGCACGGTGGGGCCGCTGACCGAGGCGGTCGCCGAGGCCTTCAATCAGGAGAACCCCGACGTGAAGATCTCGGTCGGGCAATCTGGAACCGGCGGCGGCTTCGAGAAGTTCTGCGTCGGCGAAACGGACATCAACGACGCCTCGCGGCAGATCGAGCCGGACGAGGTCGCCGTCTGCAAGAAGAACGGCGTGGTGCAGGAAGAGGTCGACCGTCGCCAACGACGCGCTCACCGTGGTCCTCAACCCCGCCAACCCGGTCACCTGCCTCTCGACCGACCAGCTCGCCCAGATCTGGGGTCCCAACGACACGGTGAGCAGCTGGTCTGACGTCAAGGACCTCGACGCCTCCTTCGATGCCGAGATCCAGCGCTTCGGACCCGGCACCGACTCGGGCACGTTCGACTACTTCACCGAGGCGGTCAACGGCGAAGAGGGCGTGCAGACCAAGGACTACAACAACGTCGGCGAGGACGACAACCAGACAGTGGTAGGCGTCCAGGGATCCGAAGGCGGCATCGGCTACTTCGGTTACTCGTACTTCACCGAGAACAGCGAGGGCCTGAAGGCGGCCGAGATCAAGAACGACAAGGGTGAGTGCACCGCTCCGTCGGAGGAGACGGTTCAGGCGGGCGACTACACGCCGCTCGGGCGGGAGCTCTTCATCTACCCGTCGGACGCCGCGCTGAAGAAGCCCGAGGTGAAGGCATTCGTCGACTACTACCTCGCGAACGTCAACGACATCGCGGGCCAGGTCGGCTTCATTCCGCTCACCGATCAGCAGCTCTCGCAGGCCGAGGCCGCGGTCAAGAAGCTCGGCTAGCCGGTCCGGCCGAACACGGAAGCAACGCGTGGAAGCGGGCAACATCGGGGTCTCCAGCGCCGCCCTCGGGCGGAAGCTGGAGGCTCCGAGCCCGCGCTACGGCGAGAAGGTCATCTATGGCCTGCTCGCGGCATGTGCCGTCCTCTCGGTCGTCACGACGACGGTGATCGTGATCTCACTGCTGTTCCCGGCGGTCGAGTTCTTCGGTGAGGTGCCGCTCGGCGACTTCCTCTTCGGCACCGACTGGAGCCCGACCTTCGAGCCGGCGAGCTTCGGTGTGCTTCCAATCGTGGTCGGCACGCTCAGCGTCACCTTCTGGGGCCTCCTGTTCGCGATCCCGATCGGCCTCGGCTCGGCGATCTATCTGAGCGAGTACGCCAGCCGAAGGACCCGCAAGTTCGTCAAGCCGATCCTCGAGATCCTCGCCGGCATCCCGACCGTCGCCCTCGGTTTCTTCGCGCTCACCTTCATCACCCCGGCCCTTCGAGACCATTGGCCGGGCGAGCTGTTCGGCGGCCCGCCGCTGATCTTCAGCGCCCTCGCCGCAGGTCTCGCCATCGGGCTGATGATCGTGCCGATCATCGCCTCGATCTCCGAGGACGCGATGACCGCCGTGCCCAATGGGCTGCGCGAAGGCGCCTACGCGCTCGGGGCGACCAAGGCCCGCGTCGCCACCAGGGTGGTCTTCCCCGCCGCCCTCTCCGGGATCGTTGCATCCATCATTCTGGCCGTCTCCCGGGCGATCGGCGAGACGATGGTGGTGCTGCTCGCGGCGGGCAACACGCCCAACCTGACCTTCTCCCCGGCTGAGTCGATTCAGGCGATGACGGCCTTCATCGGGACAACTGCGACCGGCGATATCGCCACCGGGTCTATCACCTACAAGACCGTATTTGCGGTGGCCCTGCTCCTCTTCGTGATGACGCTGGTGATGAACCTGCTCAGCATCCGTTTCGTGCGCAAGTACCGGGAGATCTACGAGTGAGCGACCGGCCCCGATTCGAGCCGCGATCCGGGCGTGCCGAGATGGCGATCGCCGGTGCCCGCGGAGTCACGGCCGCGAACCTCCAGCAGCAGCCCAGGGCGCATGCGGTGCGCAACACCCTGTTCGCGTCACTGATGTTCCTGGCGATCGCGATATCGCTGGCCGGTCTGGCGATTCTGATCGGGGACGCGATCATCGACGGCAAGAGCCGCCTCAACGCCGATCTGCTCACCAACGGCACCTCGAGCAACCCCGAGAACGCCGGCCTCAAGTCGGCGATCATCGGCACCCTCTGGATCATCGGTTTCGTGATCCTCTTCATCCTTCCGATCGGCGTCGGCGCAGCGGTCTTCCTCGAGGAGTACTCGAGCCGGGAAAGCCGCCTGGCCCATCTCGTCGAGGTCAACATCCAGAACCTGGCCGCCGTGCCGTCGATCATTTACGGCCTGCTCGGGCTCGCGTTCATCGCGCGCGGACCTCTCAGCCTCGGCTTCGTCGTTCTCACGGCGTCGCTGACCCTCGCCCTGCTGGTGCTCCCGATCGTGATCATCGCCTCCCGCGAGGCGCTCCGCTCGGTGCCGCCGTCGATCCGCGAAGGGTCGTTGGCGCTCGGGGCGACCAAGTGGCAGACGGTGCGCCGCCAGGTGCTGCCGGCGGCAATTCCGGGGATCGCCACCGGCATCATCCTCGCCGTCTCGCGGGCGATCGGGGAGACGGCGCCGCTGATCCCTCTCGGCGCCGCCACCTTCGTCACCTTCGACCCGAACGGACCCTTCAGCGGCTTCACTGCGATGCCACTGCAGATCTTCAACTGGGCCAAGCAGCCGCAGGACGAGTTCCGGACACTGGCGGCGGCGGGGATCGTCGTCCTGATTGTCCTGCTCGTCCTCCTCAACTCCTTCGCGATCTGGCTGCGAAATCGCTACGAGCAAAGGTGGTAGGTGATCTAAGGTGGGCGACCACGTGACCGAGGAAGAGCGTCAGGAGACCGAAGCGGTGCCCGCGCGCGGCCTGGCCAGGAAGATCGAGGTCGGCGGGGAGGGCCACGCGCCCGAGGCGGAGCACCGTGACGTCGTCTTCCGCAGCAGCGATGTCTCGGTCGCCTACGGCGAAAAGGTTGCCGTACGCGACGTCAGCTTCGACATCTACAAGAACAACATCACCGCGCTGATCGGCCCGTCCGGCTGCGGCAAGAGCACGCTGATCCGCTGCTTCAATCGGATGAATGACCTGATTCCGAGCGCCAGGGTCGAGGGCTCGATCTTCTACCACGGCGAGGACCTCTACGGTCCCAATGTCGATCCCGTGCAGGCGCGCAAGCTGATCGGGATGGTCTTCCAGAAGCCGAACCCCTTCCCGAAGTCGATCTACGAGAACATCGCCTTCGGCCCGAAGCTCCAGGGCATGGATGACGTCGACGACCGGGTCAGGCACGCGCTCGAGGCGGCGGCCCTCTGGGACGAAGTGAAGGACCGGCTCGACTCGAACGCCTTCGGCATGTCCGGCGGGCAGCAGCAGCGGCTCTGCATCGCGCGCTGTATCGCCGTCGATCCGGATGTGATCTTGATGGACGAGCCGTGCTCGGCACTCGACCCGATCTCGACGGGAAAGATCGAGGACCTCATGCTGGATCTGAAAGAGGACTACTCGATCGTGATTGTCACCCACAACATGCAGCAGGCGGCGCGGGTCTCGGACATGACGGCCTTCCTGATCGTCGAGCTCGACGCCGAGGAGCAGAACCGCTGGGGCCGGATCATCGAGTACGACGACACCCAGAAGATCTTCACCAACCCATCCGACAAGCGCACCGAGGACTACGTCTCGGGCAAGGTCGGGTAGGAGGGAACCGCGTGGCCGAGCACGTTCGCGTTCATTACCAGGTCGAGCTCGAGCAGCTCGAGCGCAGTGCCCTCGAAGGCCTCGACCTCGTCACCACCGCCATCGACCGCACGATGGAGGCGGTCGAGCATCAGGACGTCGAGCTGGGCCAGATCGTGATCGCCGACGACGACCGGATCGACGGCCGCTACCTCGAGGTGCACCAGAGCCTGATCACGCTGCTTGCCACCCAGTCACCCGTCGCCACCGATCTGCGCCTGATCTCCGCCCTGCTCCACATCCTCAAGAACGTCGAGCGTATGGGCGACCAGTGCGTGAACATCTGCAAACTGATCCCGCTCGCCGGGCACGAGCCGCCGGCGGACCCGGAGATGCTGCGACGGATCCTGATGATGGGCAAGCAGGTGCGGATCGAGATCAGCCAGGCGAAGCGCGCTTTCGAGACCCGTGACGTCGACATGGCCCGCGACCTAGTTCGCCAAGACGACGTCGTCGACGATCTCAACAAGGAGTGCTTCCACCTGGCCCTCGAGATCGGCGACGACGCCGACCGCCGCGAGTGGGCGATGACGATGCTGCTCGCCGCGCGGGCGATAGAACGAATCGGCGACAACGCGGTCGACATCGGCGAACAGGTTGCCTTCATCGTCACCGGCCTCTTCCGCGAGTTCGAGGACGCCTCGCACCCGGGCGAGCCTGTCCTCGAGCCCCAGGACTGACCGGCGCGCCACCGCGAGCACCGGTCTAGCATCGGTGCCGATGCGGCCTCGTCCATCAGGGATTGCCCTCGCCCTGGCGTCGATCAGCGTCCTTGTCCTGCTGCCCACCGGGGCTGCGGCGGCAAAGCGGTGCGCTCCG
Source organism: uncultured Actinomycetes bacterium (assembly GCA_963720015.1). Classification (GTDB taxonomy): domain Bacteria; phylum Actinomycetota; class Thermoleophilia; order Solirubrobacterales; family 70-9; genus DATFPK01. Next base: position 353,532 of record CAVREA010000004.1, read on the forward strand.
CCGGCCGCGGGCGCGTGGCAGCGGGCAACGCCGGCCGAAGCCGGAATGGACGCGGAGAAGCTGCAGGCCGCGATCGACTACGGCACCACCGAGCAGAGCTTCGCTGTTCGCGTGTTTCGCCACGGCTGCCTGGTGGGGGAGGACAGGGGCGCGCCCGCCTCGGCCGGCCAGCGCTACCAGAGCTGGTCGATGGCCAAGTCGATGACCGCTCTTGTCTTCATGCGGGCGATGACGAAGCGGCTGATCAGCCCCGAGGACCCGCTGGGGGCGCTGATCACCGAGGCCGACCGTGCACACGGGGCGATCACGATGCGGAATCTCCTGACGATGACGAGCGGCCTGCGGTGGAATGGCTTCCGCGACTACAACATCTTCATGCCCGACCGCCTGCGGGAGGCGCTCACGGTTGAGGTGGCGCGCCCCCGCGGCACCTACTTCGAGTACTCCCAGAGTGGCCCGGCGCTGCTTGCCGAATCCGTCGCGCGCGCGGTCGGCGAGGACTTCCAGGCCTTCGCTCAGCGCGAGCTGTTCGGCCCGCTCGGCATCGAGCCGGGCTCTTGGAGCTGGGGGCGCGATTCCGCGGGTCACACGCAGGGATTCTTCGACCTTCACATGACCGCCGAGGACTACGCCCGGCTCGGTGAGCTGCTGCGGCGCGGCGGCCGCTGGCGCGGCCGCCGGCTGCTGGCGCCGCGCGTCGTCCACGCCGCCTATCGCGCCACCCGGACCAACGGCTGCTACGCGTGGATGATCTGGGTCAACGCGAAGAAGCCCTGCGTCGGCCCGCGCGTGGGCGAGCGCCCGGTGTCCGACAGCCGCGAGTTCCCCGAGCTGCCGGCTGACATGTACCGCTTCGCGGGGCTCTTCGGCCAGATCGTCGCCGTCTTCCCCAGCCAGGGCGTGATCGTGGTCCGAACCGGCCAGGAGGCCGACGCTGGAGGCTTCGCCGGCGGCGGCGATTACCAGAACGAGCTATTCAAGCGCGTGCTGGGGGCGATCACAGACCAGCAGATCAGGCCTCCCTCCGACGCCGCCGGCGCTGGCGATGTCTCCCGCGAGGACGTGGACGGAGGCTTCCAGACCGCGGTCTTCGAGCCCGAGCAATACGCGGGCGGGTTCTTGACGCCGCCACTGCCGCCTGCCGGGCCGAGGCGGGCACGAGCGGTGATCCTCGAGCAGGCAAGCCGCAGGGTGAGACCCGGGTGGATCGTCCCGGTGCGGGTTGCTTGCCCGGCCCTCGCCCCTGATCAGTGCCGCGGGCGGGTGCGCATCAAGGGCGCCCCCTCGAAGCGGATCGCGCTTGCCCCTGGGCGCCATCGGGTGCTCTCGTTCCGCCTGCGCCGAGGCGCCCGACCGGCGCGAGGGAGGCTTCTGCGGACCCGGGTCCTGGCTCGCAACCCTGACTCCACGGGAGGCACGCCGTCGAACCTGCCGTTGGTTCTGCGGGTCCCCTGATCAGGCTGCGACAGTGACGGCCGGCTGTATCAGCAGCTCGCGCGAGCGTGCATGAAGCGCTGCCGGGCGGGACTCACCGATTGCATGTAGGACCTGTATCCGAGGCTCCGTGGGTGGTCGGCGGTATCCGTGCGTTCTGCGATCATGGGTCGGGCTGATGAGCAAGCTCTGCGCGGCGATCGATATCGGCTCCAACACCACTCGCGTGCTGGTTGCCGAGCCCCTGGACGGCCAGCTGAAGAAGGTGATGGAGCAGCGCGCCTACACCCGGATCGGGCAGGCTTCGACCGAGGACGGCGCGATCGAGCAGGCGAAGATCCACGAGGTGGGCGAGGTCGTCGCAACCCAGGTCCGCCTCGCCGAGGAGCTCGGTGCCGAGATGATCCGCGCCGTTGCCACCGCGGCCATCCGCGAGGCGGCCAACCGGGACGAAGTCGTGCACGCGATCGCAGAGGTCGCCGGGATCGAGGTCGAGATACTCAGCGAGGAGGAGGAGGGGCGGCTCTCCTTCATCGGCGCCACCAAGACCCTGGGACACCCGGTGGAGGGGTCGATCGGGGTCGTCGACGTCGGTGGCGGCTCGAGCGAGGTGATCCTCGGCACCGTTTCCGGCGGCGTCGAGAGCGTGCGCTCGTTCGCGGTCGGGTCCGGCATGCTGGCCGACGAGCTGATCGAGTGCGACCCCCCGTCTCCGTCCGAGATCCGCAGGGTCCGCGACCGCATCGACGACATCTTCGAGGGTGTGGAGATCGCCCACCCCGACCAGGCGGTCGCTGTCGGCGGCAGCGCGACGTCGCTGCGCAAGCTGGTCGGCGCCGTGCTCGAGTACGAGACCCTTGAGCGCGGGGTGCGGGTCCTCTGCGGCGATCCGATCGCCGACGTGGCGCGGCGCTTCGAGCTCGACGAGCGCCGCGTCCGGATCCTGCCGACCGGGATCCTCCTGCTCGAGAAGATCTCGGAGATCCTCGGCCAGCCCCTGCAGATCGGCAAGGGCGGCCTGCGGGAGGGCGTGATCCTCGACCTCCTCCACGACGGCGTCGGCAACTCCTCCGAGAAGCTGGTCGCGTAAGCGTCTAGCGGCTTCACCTGAGGGCGCGGGCGCATTAGGGTGGCCCCATGGCGCGCCCCCGCAAGGTCGCCGACGTCGACTGTGAGGCGCCGTTCGCGCTGGCTGCGGCGCAGGGGGTCGAGCTGCGCGCGGCCGAGCTGATCGAGCACTCCGAGGGCGTTCTCGACACAGGCGACATCGAGCGCGTCCACGACCTTCGGGTCGCTACCAGGCGTCTGCGGGCCGCGATGGAGATCTTCGCGCCCTGCTTTCCGCGCACGCGGTACAAGGCTGCGCTCAAGGAGGTCAAGGCGCTCGCGGACGCCCTCGGCGAGCGGCGCGATCCCGACGTTGCGATCGAGATGCTCGAAGGCTTCATGACGGAGGTCGCCCCGGCCGACAGGAGGGGAATGAGCGTAATCGTCGAGGTCCTGCGGGAGGCGCAGCGGGAAGCCAACGACGAGCTGGCTCCGATGGTGGATGTGGTTCGGCTCCGTGCGCTGACTGGCCGGCTCGAGGAGCTCGCCGCCGCCGCCCGCGAGTCGATCGCCCCGGAGATGGCGGAGCAGGCGTGAAGCCGCGCAGGGTCAAGGGCCTCGATCCGGAGGCCGCGCTGCGAGCGAACGCCGCGCTGATCGTGCGGACGAGGCTGGAGGAGCTGATGGGCTTCGCCAAGGACGCGCTCGACCCCGACGCCGAGGTAGCCCAGCACGACATGCGAATTGCCGCCAAACGGCTGCGCTACGTGCTCGAGTTGACCGGCGGCTGTTTCGGGGAGGTGGCCGAAGCGGGCCGCAAGGGCGCCAAGGCGCTGCAGACCGTCCTCGGGGACATTCACGACTGCGATGTGATGCTGCCTCGCGTTCAGGAGCGGATCGAGCGCCTGCGGGCGGAGGATTCGCGCTCCCTGCTGCGACGTGCCGGCGGCGCCGAGGATCTGGAGCCGGCCCTGCTGCGCGAGGCTCCAAACCGGGCCGCATACCGTGGGCTCGACCTCCTCGCCGTCCACCTGACCGCCCGCCGCGCCCTGCTCTTTGAGCGGTTTCGCGACCTCTGGGCGCGGCAGGGCGAGCGCGGGGTATGGGCCGACCTCGAAGCGGCGCTCTAGGCGTCCCCGCCCGACTCTCCGGAGCCCGCCGGTACGATTGCGGCAGCCCAGTGCTCGACGAGAGTGTGCAGACAGAGGCGCCGGTCAACGGCAGCGAGCCCGCTACCGGGGCCGGGCCCGACCTCGAGGACACCTCGCTCTACCTGAACCGGGAGCTCTCCTGGCTCGACTTCAACCAGCGCGTCCTCGAGCTGGCCGAGGACCCCGACGTGCCGCTGCTCGAGCGGGTCGCAGTTCTGCGCGATCTACGCCTCCAACCTCGACGAGTTCTTCATGGTCAGGGTCGCCGGCCTCTTCGACCAGCTCGACGCCGGCATCGACGCCCGCGGCCCGGACGGTCTATCGCCCGCGGAGCAGATCGACGCGATCGCAGACACGCGTGCTGGAGCTCGACGGCCGCCTCCACCACTGCTTCGAACGGCACCCTGCGCCCGGCCCTCGAGGAGCACGGGATCCGGATCGTCACCCTGGAGACGGCCACCGAGGAGGAGCGCGCGCGAGATCGACGCCCGCTTCCACGACCAGGTCTTCCCGGCGCTGACGCCGCTGGTGATCGGGCTCGGCCGGCCCTTCCCCTACATCTCGAACCTCTCGCTCAGCCTCGGCGGTCCTGCTCCGCGACCCGGAGAGCGGCAACGAGATCATCGCCCGCGTCAAGGTGCCGAAGGAGCTGCTCGGCCGCTTCCTGCCGGATCGGCGAGGGCGACAAGACCTTCGTCCCGCTGGAGGAGGCGATCGCCGCCAACCTCGACGCGCTCTTCCCGGGCACCGAGGTCGTCGACCACGGCTACTTCCGGGTCACCCGCGACGCCGACTTCACGATCTCCGACGAGGCCGACGACCTGCTGCAGGCGGTCCAGGACGAGCTGCGCCGCCGCCGCTTCGGCGAGGTGCGTGCGGCTCGAGATCGCCGCCGGGATGAACCCGAAGCTGCGCGACCAGCTGATCGAGGCGCTGCGGCTCGAAGACCGCGAGGTCTACGACGTCGACGGGCCTGATCGACCTCGGCCGACCTCTGGCGACATCGCCGACGTGCCCGGGCACGCCGAGCTGCGCTACCCGCCGTGGACCCCGGTGACCCAGCCGCGCCTGCAGGGCGAGGACGACGAGCCGGTCGACATCTTCGCGGCGATCCGCCAGGGCGACATCCTCGTCCACCACCCCTACGACTCCTTCGCCACCTCGGTCGAGCGCTTCGTCGAGCAGGCGGTCGCCGACCCCGACGTGCTCGCGATCAAGCAGACGGTGTACCGGACCAGCGACGACTCGCCGCTCGTGCCGTCGCTGATCCGCGCCTCCGAACGCGGCAAGCAGGCGGTCTGCATGGTCGAGCTGAAGGCGCGCTTCGACGAGGAGGCCAACATCCACTGGGCGAAGTCGCTGGAGGAGGCCGGCGTCCACGTCGTCTACGGCATCCCGGGCCTGAAGACCCACGTCAAGGCGATCCTCGTCGCCCGCCGCGAGGGCGACCGGGTGCGCGAGTACGTCCACATCGGCACCGGCAACTACAACCCGAAGACCGCGCGCCTCTACACCGACGTCGGGCTCTTCACCGCCGACCCCGACATCGGCGCCGACGTCGCCGAGATGTTCAACTTCCTCACCGGCTACGGACGCCCGGCCGAGTACCGCAAGGTGCTGGTCTCGCCGACGACGATGCGCGACCAGATCATCGAGCGAGATCGAGGCAGACGATCGAGGCGCACCGGGCCGGCGAGGAGGCCCGGATCGCGCTGAAGATGAACTCGCTGGTCGACGCCCGCTGCATCCAGGCGCTCTACGAGGCCTCGCAGGCGGGCGTCCGGGTCGACCTCAACGTGCGCGGGATCTGCTGCCTGCGCCCGGGCGTCCCCGGCGTCTCGGAGAACATCCGCGTCGTCTCGATCGTCGGCCGCTTCCTCGAGCACTCGCGGATCTACGCCTTCCAGCGCGGCGACGAGACGCGGGTGCTGATGGGCTCGGCCGACCTGATGCCGCGCAACCTCGACAGCCGCGTCGAGCTGGTGACGCCGGTCGAGGACGCGGGGCTGCGGGCCGAGCTGCTCGACGTGCTCGAGCGCTGCTTCGCCGACAACGCCAATGCCTGGGAGCTCGACGCCGACGGCGTCTGGACGCGGCGCGACGCCTGGCGCCGGAGGAGCGCCGCAACGTCCAGGAGGAGCTGCAGCGAGCGGCACGCGGCGCGCGCCGCCGAGCAGCTCTGGCGCGCCGTCGCCGCCTGAGCGCGCCCCGCGCCCGGCGCGCTCTGCTAGGATGGCCGCGCCGTGGCGCGCCTCTCGCTCCTGCCCCGCGATCGCACCTTCTTCGACCTCTTCATCGAGGCCGGGCAGAACGCTCTGCGCGCCGCCCGGCTGCTCGACGAGATGATGCGCACCTGGCCCGACGACGCGGGGCTCGGCGCGCGAGATCCTCGAGGCCGAGCAGGAGGGCGACCGGATCACCCACGACATCGTCCAGCGCCTCAACTCGACCTTCGTCACGCCGATCGACCGCGAGGACATCTACGGCCTCGCGACGCAGATGGACGACATCGTCGACTTCACCGAGGAGGCCGCCGACTTCCTCGGCCTCTACAAGATCGAGGCGCCGATGGACGCAGGCCGCAGGCGCTGACCAAGGTCCTGGTCGCAGTCCTGCGAGCAGCTCGCCGAGGGGCTCGAGAACCTGCGCGACTTCAAGGACCTCGACAAGTACTGGATCGAGATCCACCGGCTCGAGAACGAGGGCGACCGGATCTCCCGCGACGCGGTCGCCTCGCTCTTCTCCAACGGGATCGACCCGATGGTCGTGATCCGCTGGAAGGACATGTTCGCCGTGCTCGAGGAGGCGATCGACGCGACCGAGACGGCTGCCCAGATCCTCGAGGGCATCGTCATCAAGAACAGCTAGCGGGCGTCTTGGGAAGCGACGTCATCCTCGTCATCGTCGTCGGCACGGCGCTCGCCTTCGACTTCACCAACGGCTTCCACGACACCGCCAACGTCGTCGCCACCTCGATCTCGACCGGGGCGGCGCGGCCACAGGTGGCGATCGCCTTCGCCGTCGCTGCTCAACTTCGTCGGCGCCTTCATCTCGATCTCGGTCGCGGCGACGGTCGCCAACGACGTCGTCGACGCCGGCGTGATCACGCCGACGGTCGTCTTCGCCGGCCTGATCGGGGCGATCGCCTGGAACCTGATCACCTGGTACTTCGGCCTGCCGCTCGAGCTCCTCGCACGCGCTGATCGGCGGCGTCGTCGGCTCCGCGGTCGCGGCCGCCGGCTTCGACGCGGTGCTCGCCGACGGGCTGGTCGGCAAGGTCCTGATCCCGGCCGTGATCGCGCCGATCCTCGCCTTCGTCGTCGCCGGCGATCGCGATCGGGATCGCCTACCGGATCGTCGGGCAGGCAGCGGCCGGGGACCGGTGACGCGCGGCTTCCGCTACGGGCAGATCGTCTCCGGCGGGCTGCTGGCGCTCGCCCACGGCACCAACGACGCCCAGAAGACGATGGGCGTGATCACCCTGGCGCTGATCGCCAACGGCAACCTCGCCGCCGACGCCGATCCGCCGTTCTGGGTGATCGTCTCGTCGGCGACGGCGATCGCTCTCGGCACCTACAGCGGCGGCTGGCGGATCATCAAGCACGACCGGCACGCCGGATCATCAAGATGGACGCCGCCCAGGGCTTCTCGGCCCAGGGCGCCGGCGCGGCGGTGATCCTCGCCTCGACCCACTTCGGCTTCCCGCTCTCGACCACGCACGTGATCAACGGCGGCGTGATGGGCGCCGGGCGCCGGCAAGCGGCTCTCGGCGGTGCGCTGGGGCGTGGCCGGCAACATCGTCATCGCCTGGCTGCTGACCCTGCCGGCGGCGGCGGCGATCGGCGCCGCTCACCTACGGCGTTCACCGCGATCTTCGGCGACGGAGCGCTGGGCCCGGTGCTGGTCACGCTGATGGCGCTGTCGCTGATCGCCGCGCCTTCTTCCGCCGCCACCGCGAGGGGACGCCGGTTCCGGCGCGCTAGCCGGTGGCCGGAGCACTGATGATCGCGACCGTCGTCGAGACCAAGGAGCTGCTGCAGACGGTGGTCGCCTCGATGGTCGCCGGCGTCGGACGTCACCTTCGTCTTCTCGATGGCGATCTGGGGAGCGGCCCGCTTCGCCGACCTCAGCCGCGACGAGCGCCCGCTGGCGGCGGCGCGGCGCGGCGGTCGTCGCCGTGGTCTGCCTGCTCGGCTGCCTCGCGGCGCGCGTCGTCTTCGGCATCGATCGTGATGACCAGCAAGTAGCGCGCCGCGGCGTAGACTCGGACCCGTGCGCATCGCGCGCAACGTCGCGATCATCCTGCGTGCTCGCCCTCGGGCGTCGCCTTCGTGCCCGGCGGCGGCAACGCCGCCGACAGCGGTCCTGACCGCGCTGACGATGGGCTTCCTGGCCGGGATCGCCTGGATGCTCTACATGCTCAGCCGCCAGAACCAGCTGACCCTGGCGACGCTCAGCGACGCCGCCGGGCGATCCTCTACGGGGCGCTCGGGCATGATCGCCCTGCTGATCGCCGGCACCGACGAGATGTTCGCCACCGGCGTCGGCACGCTGCTCTGGATCGTGCTCCTCGCCGCCTCGGTGGCCGCGATCTGGCGGATCTGGATCGAGGCCAACACCTACTGAGGCCAGGCCTCTGTCACGCGAAACGTTGCGATCCCGCGCGCAACGGGTGCGCCCGCGAGCTGCAAGCGTGGGGCGATGCGCCGCGAATCAGGAGCGCAGGCTCGGGAGGCGGGCACGCGCCTCGGTCGAGCTGGTCGCCGTCGTTCCGTTCCTGCTCGTCGGCGCTGCTGGTCGCGGCGCAGCTGGTCGCGGCCGGCTACTCGCTCTGGTCGGCGGGGATCGCCGCGCGGGCCGGCGCCCGGGCGGCGCTCGTGGGCGCGGACGCGGTGCGGCGGGCCGGCGGGCGCTGCCGCCCGCGCTGCGGGCCGGCGCCTCCGTCCGCGAGTCCGAGGGCGATGCGGAGACGGCAAGGTGTCCGTGCGGGTGGCTGTACCGCGCCTGCTCCCCGCCCTGCCGAAGCTCACCGTCGGGGCGCGGACCGCATTGGGGCCCGGCGGTGGCTGACCGGTCGCAGTCCGGCCAGGCGTCGGTCGAGCTCGTCGCCGGGCTGCCGGCTCTCCTGCTCGCAGGGCTGGTCGCCCTGCAGCTGCTCGCCGCCGGCTACGCGCTGACCCTGGCCGACGGGGCGGCCGAGGCCGGGGCGCTTGCGCTCGCCGCGGGCAGCCGCCCCGCGAGGCGGTCCGCGCAGCCCTGCCGGGCTGGGCGCGCGACGAGGTCCGTGTGGCGGTCGACGGCGGGAGGGTCAGCGTGCGGCTGCGGCCGCCGTCGCCGTTCGCGGCGGTCGCCGAGCGGCTGGCCGTCGACTCCGCCGCCTTCGTGCGCAGGGAGCGGCCTTGATCGCCGTCACCAGAATCGGCGCCGCAAGGGGATCCGGAGCCGCCGCGGCGGCGACCGCCGCGGCCCTCGCCGACGGCGAGGAGGCCGCCCTGCTGGTCGAGCTCGGCGCCGGGCGCCCGCGGCGGCCGGCGGCGCTCGCGTCGCCTGCCGCCCGCGCGCCTGGAGCTGACTCTGGCGGAGGGCGTCGAGGCGTGGTTCGCCGGCGGCACGCGGCAACCTCTGCCACCTGCACGCCGGGCCCGGAGAGGAGGGGCTCGAGCGGGCGGCGGCCGCTGCCGCCGCGTGCCGGGAGGCGCCGCTCGTGATGCACGTGCCTCCGGAGATGTTCCGCCCCGCGATCGAGGACGGGCGCTTCGAGTCGGCGGGCGGCGCTCCTCCGCGCCGAGATGCCGGCGGCCCGCGGCCTGGTCGCGCTGGCCGTTCCCGGCCTGCGCGGCCGCGGCATCCGGGTCAAGGTCATGAAGCGCCCGCTCGGGTGGGTCGCCTCTCGGCGCGCACTTGCCGGCCTGCCGCGCCGCCGGCCTGCCGCGGGGCGCGATTGCCAGGCTGCGTCGCGGGCGAAGCGGGCGCAGGCCCTGCCGGTGGTGCTCGGCGCCGCGGCCATCGTCATGATCGCCGCGCTGGCGCTGGTCGCGATCGCCGGCGCCCTCACCGGCAAGGGCCGGCTGCAGCGGGCGGCGGATCTCGCCGCCCTCTCGGCCGCCCGTTCGATGCGCGACGACCTGCCGCGGCTGCTCTCGCCGCCGACTCCTCCCCGAACGGCCGGCCCAATCCCCGCCATCTCGGCAAGGCCGAGTACCTGCGCCGGGCCCGCGCCGCGGCGGCGGGCGGCGTCCCTGGCCAACGGGGTCGGCCCCGACCGGTTGCGGGTCACGTTCCCGGACCGGGCTCTCGTTCGCGCCCCTGCGGGCGCGGGCGCGGATCCTGGCCGATGTCGAGGCGGGGCGAAGGATCGTCGCCCGTACCGCCGCCGGCGCGATGGCCGAGGCGGCGCCGCCCGCCTCGGCGGGCCCGGGCGGCGCCCCGGCGTTCGCCAGCGGCGGCGGCTACTCGGGGCCGCTCGTCTACCGCCAGGGCGAGGGGATGCGGCCCGACGTCGCGGCCGCCTTCGACCGGATGTCGGCCGGCCGCGGCGGCCGACGGGCGTCGCGCTGGTGGTCAACTCGGGCTTCCGCTCCGACGCCGAGCAGGCCGTCCTGTTCGCCGCCAACCCGGATCCGCGCTGGGTCGCGCCCCCGGGGCAGTCGCTGCACCGCTGCGCAACCGAGCTCGACCTCGGCCCGCCCGGCCTACGGCTGGCTGGCGGCCAACGCGCGCCGCTTCGGCTTCGTCCAGCGCTACTCCTGGGAGGCGTGGCACTACGGCTTCGAGGCGGGTCCGCCGCCCTGCTCGGCGGCGGGCGACGCGGTCACCGGATCGGGCGAGCGACGGGCGGACCGCGCGGAGAGGCGGGCCTGCCGGGGTTCGTCCCCGGCGCGCTTCCGGGCCGCCCTGATCCGGCGGCCGCGCCGCTGGAACGTGTCCGCCGCCCTGCTCGCCGCGCAGCTGATGGCGGAGTCGAACTTCAACCCGTATGCGGCGTCGCCGGCCGGCGCCCAGGGGATCGCCCAGTTCATCCCTTCGACCGCCGCGGCCTACGGGCTCGACGACCCCTTCGACCCCGAGGCGGCGATCGACGCGCAGGCCCACCTGATGGCGCGACCTGCTGCGCCAGTTCGGCGCCGTGCCGCTCGCCCTCGCCGCCTACAACGCCGGGCCCGGCGCCGGTCGACGCCTGCGAATGCGTCCCCGCGATCCCCGAGACGACCGCCTACGTGGCCCGGATCATGGGCCTGCTCGAGGGTTCCGGGGCGATCGTCCTCGCCGCTCCGCTCGAGGTACGGCTGATCGAGTAGGACCGGTGGCCGCGGACGGCGCCGAGCGGTAGGGTCCGCGCGATGGCGATCGTCGAGGCAAAGGGAGTGGAGGGCCTGCGCGAGCTGATCGGCAGGGAGATCGGCCCCAGCGACTGGCGCAGGTCACCCAGGAGATGATCGACACATTCGCCGACCTCTCCGGCGACGACCAGTGGATCCACGTCGATGTCGAGCGGGCCAGGAGCGAGAGCCCGTTCGGGACCACGGTCGCCCACGGCAACCTGACCCTTTCGCTGATTGACGGCTTCCGCAAGAGCATGCTCGCCTCCAGCGGCTTCGCCCTCGGCGTCAACTACGGCTGGAACAAGGTCCGCTTCCCGGCCCCGGTGCCCGCGGGCAGCAAGGTGAGGGCGCGGGCCGAGGTCGTCTCCGTCGACGACGCCGGCGGCGGCTGGGTCCAGGTCGTGACCCGCTTCACGCTCGAGGTCGAGGGCAACGAGAAGCCCTGCTGCGTCGCCGACAGCGTCGGCCGCGCCCTTCCGGGCTGAGAACGAGAAACGCCGCCGGGATTGCCGGCGGCGTCTGCTCGAAACGGCGTTGCGCTGCTACTTCACGGTGAGCGTTCCGTCCATCCCGGCGTCCTTGTGGCCCGGGACCGTGCAGTAGTACTCGTACTCGCCGGGCTGGAGATCGGCGCTGACCGTCGCGGTCCCGTCGGCGACGAGGTCGGAGACCTCCTCGACCCCGTTGCCGCTGATCTCGATGTCGTGGGAGACGGGCGAGGGGTTGTCGAGCTCGATGGTGACCTGCCCGGCCGAGGCGGTCAGCTCCTTCGGCTCCCAGGTGAGCTGGCCCGTGGGGTCGGCCGTCACCTTGAGCGCCTCGCCACCGCCACCGCCGCCACCGCCGCCACTGCCGCCACCGCCGGCATTGGTGGTCTCAGCGGCCGTGTTCTCGCTCGTCGTGTCGTTGTCGTCGTCGCTGCCGCAGGCGACGATCGCAACGGAGGCGACCAGCACCGCGAACAAAACGATGGCCTTCTTCATCTGGGTCCTTTCCTGGCGTGCCCAATCGCCGGTGGGAGTCGGATCAACTCTAACGACCCTCGAACTCCGGCTTCTCCCCTGCAAAGAACGCCGCGACCCCCGCCCGCAGGTCCTCGGTGGCCATGCTGTCGGCGATCCCGTGACGCTCCAGCTGCAGGTGCTCGGTGAGGCTGTTCTCGAGGCTGACAGCGGTCAGCGCCTTCGCCATCCGCACGTAATGGGGGGCGCGGCGAGCCAATCGCTCCACGCGGTCGCGAGCACGGTCGAGGAGCTCGCCCGCGGGCACGACCTCGGTGACGATCCGCTCCGCGAGCGCTTCCTCGGCGCTCATGTTGGGATCGTCGAGGAGGATCTCGAGCGCTCGGCTCGGCCCGACCACCCGGGGCAGGAAGTAGGTCATCCCGCCGTCGGGTGAGGCCCCGATCCGGCCGTAGGCGGGTGCGAAGAATGCCGACCCGGCGGCGATCCGGACATCGCAGGCGAGGGCGAGGGAGAAGCCCGCCCCGGCGGCGGGCCCGTTGACGGCGGCGACCACCGGATAGGGCACCCGCCGCATGTCGACGATCGCCTGGTGCAGGACCTCGGCGCCGCGGCGCACGTCCGAGGGGAGGTCGATCTCGTCGGACTCGACGCCCTCGCGGAACCAGTTCACGTCGCCGCCGGCGCAGAACGCGTTGCCGGCGCCGGTGACGACCAGGCCGCGCAGGGGGGCTCTGTCGGCCAGCCATGCCCAGGCCACGGTCAGCTCGAAGATCATCTCCGGGCTCATCGCGTTGAAGGCGTCGGGCCGGTCGAGGGTGAGGGTGCCGATCTCGCCGTCGACCTCGATCCGCATCGTCTTCAGCTCGGGCGGGCTCAGGGTCTCGGTCGTCATCTGGTGGTCTCCGTTGGTTCCGTGGTGATCAGGCTCTTTGGCCGTACGGCCAGGAGCCTACCCTTTGACCCGATGACGGCAGCAGCCAAGAACGGCGACGGAAAGCCCCTCTCGCGGGAGGAGCGGATAGTGGCGCAGCGCCGGGCGCTTCCGGACGCGCCGGGCGTCTACATCTTCCACGGCGCCGGCGGCCGCGTGCTCTATGTCGGCAAGGCGAACTCGATCCGTAAGCGGGTTGCGTCGCACTTCTCCGGGACCGAGAACCGGCTTACAAGCCGAGTCGAGCGGATCGACTTCCTCGCGACCGCCAACGAGGCGGAGGCCCTGCTCGCCGAGCAGAACTTCATCAAGCGACACCGGCCCAGGTTCAACATCCGCCTCCGCGACGACAAGTCGTACCCGTACGTGGCGGTGAGCCTCGACGAGGAATACCCGCGCGTCTACTTCACCCGCGAGCGGCACCGCTCGGGCCGCGCATACTTCGGTCCGTTCTCGAGCGCGAAGCGGGTGCGGGCGACGCTCGACCTCCTCGGCAAGCTCTTCCAGTACCGCACCTGCGAGGGGCCGGAGCCGGGACGGCACTCGGGCAACCCGTGCCTCGACTACTTCATCAAGCGCTGCGGGGCGCCCTGCGTCGGCTACGTCGACCGCGAGGAGTACCGCCGCAACATCGACGCGATCGTCGACTTCCTCTCCGGGCGCTACCGCCAGGTCGAGCGCGACGAGGCCGAGAAGATGGAGGATGCCGCGGCTGCCCAGGACTTCGAGCGCGCGGCGATCCACCGCGACCGGTTGAAGGCGATCCGCTCGCTGTTCGAGCGCCAGCAGGTGGCGGGGGGCTCGGTCGGCACCGCCGATCTGATCGGGGTGGCGGTCGAGGGCGCCGACGCCAACGCCCAGGTCTTCCAGGTCCGCGACGGGATCCTCGCCGAGCGGCAGAGCTTCTACCTCGAGAACGAGGGCGAGCGGGAGCTGTCCGAGGTCGCGGAGGAGTTCATCGGCCAGTACTACGGTGCCTCGCCCGCGGTGCCGCGGACCGTCATCGTCGGTACCTACCTGAAGGACCGGACCGGGATCCTCGGCGACGCGCTCGGCGAGCGCCGGGGCGGGCCGGTCGAGGTGCGGGTCGCCGAGCGGGGCGACAAGCGCCGGCTGCGCGAGCTCGCCGAACGCAACGCTCGCCTCGCCCTCGACCAGGACCGGCTCCGTCGAGAGCACCGCCGCCAGCGCCGGGTCGAGTCGCTGAGTGCCCTTCGCGAGGCGCTCGGGATGGAGGAGCTGCCGGTCCGGATCGAGGGCTTCGACATCTCCAACATCGGCGCCGAGCACACCGTCGCCTCGATGGTCGTCTTCGAAGGAGGCGCGACGAAGAAGGCGCACTACCGGCGCTTCCGCGTGCGGGGCGACTTCGGCGCGGGTGACGGCGACGGCCGAGCCGGGCCCGACGACTTCTCCTCGATGGAGGAGGTTTTGACCCGGCGCATGAACCGCTACCTCGAACAGGCGGATCTCTCGCCGCACGACGCCGAGCGCGACGCCAGCTTCGCCTCGCTCCCGGCCCTTGTCGTGATCGACGGCGGCAAGGGACAACTGGCCGCCGGAATCCGCGCATTGCGTCCGCTCTCCGAGCGGGGGGTCACCGTGATCAGCCTCGCCAAGCGCCTCGAGGAGGTCTACCTTCCAGGGCGCCCCGAGGCTCTCGACATCCCCCCGGACTCGGAGGCGTCGAAGCTGCTGCAGCGGGTCCGGGACGAGGCGCACCGTTTCGCGATCGAGCATCACCGCGGGCGCCGCGATCGCGCCATGACCGGATCCGTGTTCGACGAGTTGCGCGGGGTCGGGCCCGTGCGAAAGCGCGCGTTGCTCGCCCACTTCGGCTCTCCAGAGCGGTTTCTCGCCGCGACCCGCGAAGAGCTGGAAGCAGTGCCCGGCGTGCCTGGCAAAGTTGCGCGCGAGATCCACGAGCAACTGAACAGGACTGGCTGAGATGGCGGACAGAAAGCCGGGCCCCGGAGGGGAGGAACCGCAGGCCTCGGGGGCTGAAGCCGCGGCAGCCGACGGCGGGCCGGTCCCCGGCAAGCAGGTCGAGATGGTCCTGATCACGGGCCACTCGGGGGCGGGCAAGTCCGAGGCGATCGCCGCCTTCGAGGACGGCGGCTACTTCTGCGTCGACAACCTGCCCCCGCGGATGATCGGCTCGCTCGGCGAGCTCTTCCGCCATCGGGGGTCGGGGGTCGAGCGCGCCGCCGTCGTCTCCGACGTTCGCGGAGGCGACTACTTCGACGACCTCCTGCACGTGCTCGACGACCTCGTCAGCGAAGGCATCGAGCCCCGTGTCCTCTTCCTCGAGGCGGATGAGGAGACGCTCCTCGACCGCTACAAGGAGACCCGCCGGCGCCACCCGATGGCCCCCGAGGGGCGCATCGTCGAGGGGATCAGGGCGGAGCGGGACCTGCTCGCCCCGCTGCGCGAGCGCGCCGACGTGGTCATGGACACCTCAGACATCTCGGGCGGTCAGCTCCGGCGCCGGATCGCCGAGGAGATGCTGGGCCGCGACGGTGGCAAGCTCGCCCTGACCCTGCTCACCTTCGGCTTCAAGAACGGGCCACCGCGGGACGCTGACCTCACCCTCGACGTCCGCTTCCTGCCGAACCCCTACTACGTCGACGAGCTTCGCCCGCTGACCGGCCTCGACGAGGTGGTCCGCTCCTACGTCGAGTCGGGGACCCAGGCGGGCGAGTTCTACGGCCGCCTCCTGCCCCTGCTCGAGTTCCTCGTGCCCGCATACGTCGCCGAGGGCAAGAGCCACCTGACGATCGCGATCGGCTGCACCGGGGGCCGGCACCGCTCGGTGACCGTCGCCGACCGGATCCGTCGCGACCTCTCCCAGCGGGACGACGTCGTCGTCCGGGTCAAGCATCGCGACGTCGAGCTGGGACCGAGCGAAGCGCCTGCCGCAGACGGGCAGTGACCCGCTCCGCCTGCTCGGTGACCTGCCGGTAGGTGAAGCGCAGGACGACGTAGCCGCCGAGCTCGAGCTCTGTGGTCCGCTGGTGATCGCGTTCGTGGGCGGCGCGCGTGCGGTGGTAGGTCCAGCCGTCCAGCTCGGCGACGACCCGCTCTCCGGTCCAGAGACAATCGACGAGGTGGCAGCCGACCTGCACGTTGACCGCGGGGAGGGGAATGCCACCGCGTTCGCAGAGCTCGAGCAAGAGGCGCTCGAGCTCGGAGCGGACTTCGGGCGGTGCGCGGTGGGCGGCGAGCGCGGCGTCGAAGCGCCCGGTGCCGTGGTGGCCGTGGCAACGTCTGCGGAGGTCCTCGAGCTCACGCATCCTGAGGAGCCGGAGGCGCTCGGCCTCCTCGAAGGCCCGCCTGACCGTGTGGAGGTCGGCTACGGCGGCGAGGTCGAGGAGGGTGCGCGGGATCGAGGTGGCGGGGATGCGGTCGACGAGCGTGCGGTCGGCGGGGAGGAGGGTCCTTGCATGATGCGTGCGGAGGCGCGGCCGTTCGCGACGCCTGTTGCCAACCGTCACATCGCTGGGACCGCGGGCACGTACGAGGCCGTGGAGGGCGGCGGCGCTGCGATGGCTGAGCAGGGCGCCGGGGCCGCAGGCGAGGACGGCGGCGAGCCAGACGCCGCGCTGGCTGAGGACGTTTGCTCCGACCGCGTAGACGCCCCGGTGGAGAGGATGCAGGAGCCCGTGCGCGATCCGCCGATCGATCTGGCGCGCCGTCACACCCGCGCCGAGCAGCTGGCCACGGGAGGCGACGCCGTGCTGGCGCCCGGCGAGGCGGGCGATCCGGCGGTCGGCATGCTCGAAAGCGGGACGTGTGTGACCCTGGCTACCTCTGCGGTGGTCGATGTCACCCACGTCCGGTCACCGTCCCAGGTCGCGGCGCAACGCTTGCCCCCGCAAGCTCAGAACTTCGCAACGGCCTGCTCCCAGGTTCGCGCCGGCCCGGCCCCGCCTAAGATCAGCCGTCGTGCCGGAGTCAGTGATATCGGTCAGGGGTCTCCGCAAGTCCTACGGGGATGTCGAGGCGGTGCGAGGGATCGACCTCGAGGTGACGCGGGGCGAGGTCTTCGCCTTCCTCGGGCCCAACGGCGCCGGCAAGACGACCACGACCGAGATCCTCGAGGGCTACCGGGAGCGGTCGGCGGGCGAGATCGACGTGCTCGGCGAGGATCCCGCCGGGGCCGACCGCTCATGGCGGGAGCGGATCGGCATCGTCCTGCAGACGAACAAGCTCGACCCCTACCTGAGCGTGCGCGAGTCGATCGCGCTCTTCGCCGGCTACTACAGACAGCCGCGCCCGGTGGAAGAGGTGATCGAGCTGGTCGGGCTCGGCGCCAAGGCCGACGAGCGGACCAGCAGGCTCTCCGGCGGCCAGCAGCGCCGCCTCGATGTCGGCCTCGCCCTGGTCGGCGACCCCGAGCTCCTCTTCCTCGACGAGCCGACCACGGGCTTCGACCCGTCCGCTCGCCGGCAGGCCTGGGAGATGATCGCCGGCCTCCGGGACCTCGGCAAGACCGTCTTCCTCACCACCCACTACATGGACGAAGCGCAGCGGCTCGCGGACCGGGTGGCGATCATCTCCCGCGGAAGGATCGTCGCGCAGGGGACTCCCGAGGATCTCGGCGACCGCGAGCACGCCCCGGCGCGAATCACCTTCCGCCTCCCGGCCGGGATCTCGCCGGCGGAGGTGCCGCTGGACGGTGCCGAGGCTGCCAACGGCAGCGTCATCTTCGCCAGCAGCGACCCGATCCGCGACCTCAACCGGCTCACGGCCTGGGCGATCGAGCGCGGCGCCGACCTCGACGGGCTCGAGGTCCGCCGTCCCACGCTCGAGGACGCCTACCTGCGGCTGACGGGAGAGGAGGCGGGAGCATGAGCGGCGTCGCGCTCGCCCTGCACCAGTTCCGCTACGACCAGAAGACCTTCTGGCGCAACCCGGCCTCGGTCTTCTTCACCGCCGCGTTCCCGGTCCTCCTCCTGCTGATCTTCTCGCTGATCTTCGGCGAGGAGACGATTCCAGAGCTGGGCGGGATCGAGACCACCACCTACTACGTGCCCGCGATCATCACGATGGGCGTGATCTCGGCGACGATGCAGAGCCTGGTCATGTCGCTGACCATCGCCCGCGAGGACGGCCGCCTGAAGCGGGGGAGGGGGACGCCGATGCCGGGCTGGGTGTTCATCTTCGGGCGCGTCGGCAACTCGATCGTGGTCGCCGCCCTGATGCTCGCGCTGATCACTGCGATCGGCCACTTCGGCTTCGACGTCACCGTCCCCTGGGAGCGGCTTCCTGCCGTGCTGATCACGCTCGCGATCGGCGCTGCCGCCTTCTGCTGCCTCGGTGTCGCGTTCACGGCGATCATCCCCTCCGAGGACGCGGCGGCGCCGATGATCAACGCGATCCTCCTGCCCCTCTACTTCCTCTCGGGCGTGTTCATCCCCGAGAGCGAGATTCCCGACGGCGTCCTCCAGTTCTCCTCGGTCTTTCCGGTCCGCCACTTCTTCGAGGCCTTCTTCACCGCGTTCACGGCCACGTCGGGCAGCGGCTTCGAGTGGGGCGACCTCGGGATCGTGGCCGCCTGGGGGGTCGCCGGCCTGTTGATCGCCATGCGCACGTTCCGCTGGGTGCCGCGCGACGGGTGAACGGTCCCGACTGCCGCTGCTGTCGCCCGCCCGTTATAGCCTCCCCGCCGTGATCCACCATGTCCTGCTCGAAGTGGGCGACCTCGAACGCAGCGCCCTCTTCTACGACGGGCTGCTGGGGCCGCTCGGATGGCGTCGCCACATCGACGAGGACGACATCATCGGCTGGGGGATCGCCAAGCCGGTCTTCTTCATCGCCGCCAACCACGAGCCGGCCGCCCGCTTCGGCCTGGTCAGCTTCACCGCCAGCGGGATCGCCGCCGTCAAGGCCGCCCACGAGGGCGGCACCCGGGCGGGAGGCACGAGCGTGAGCGCCCCCGGGGAGTCGCGGGGACGGCCGTCGGGTTCCTACTCGGCCTTCCTCCAGGATCCGGACGGTCACGACATCGAGGTCACGGTCGGCGCCGACTGATCGCCCGGCTGCGGCTCTGCGGTTCGACGCCATAAGATCGCTGTAGCACCCAGAGCAGCAATCCAGCGACTTCAGGAGGAATCAGGCGATGGCAGTCAAGGTCGGCATCAACGGGTTCGGGCGCATCGGACGCAACATCTTCCGCGCCGCGCATGCGACCGGCGCCGATCTCGAGTTCGTCGCGGTCAACGACCTCGTCGACCCGGAGACGATCGCGCACCTGCTCCAGTACGACTCGATCCTGGGGCGCTTTCCCGGCGAGGTCGAGGCCGGCGACGGCTCGATCACCGCCGACGGCAGGGAGCTCAAGGTCCTGGGAGAGCGCGATCCCGCCGCCCTGCCATGGGAGGAGCTGGGCGTCGAGGTGGTGATCGAGTCCACAGGCCTGTTCACGAAGCGCGATGACGCCACCAAGCACCTTGAGGCAGGAGCGAAGAAGGTGATCATCTCCGCGCCGGCCACCGAGCCCGACGTCACGGTGGCCCTCGGCGTCAACTTCGACGAGGCCTACGACGCCGAGAACCACCACATCATCTCCAACGCCTCCTGCACGACCAACTGCCTGGCGCCGCTGGCCAAGGTCATCCACGAGGCGATCGGGATCGAGCACGGCCTGATGACCACGATCCACGCCTACACCTCGGACCAGAGGCTGCAGGACATGCCGCACCGCGACCCGCGCCGGGCCCGCGCCGCCGCGCTCAACCTGATTCCGACCACGACCGGAGCGGCGAAGGCCGTCGGCCTCGTGCTTCCGGACCTGCAGGGGAAGCTCAACGGCTTCTCCGTTCGCGCCCCGGTCCCGACCGGCTCCGTGGTGGACCTGGTGGTGACCGTCGCCCGCGAAACGTCAGCGGAGGAGGTCAACGCGGCGGTGAAGGCGGCAGCCGAGGGTCCCCTGGAGGGGATCCTGGCCTATACCGAGGACCCGATCGTCTCGACGGACATCGTCACCGACCCGCACTCGTCGATCTTCGACGCCTCGCTGACGATGGTCACCGGCGGCGGCCGCATGGTAAAGGCGGTCAGCTGGTACGACAACGAGTGGGGCTACTCCCAGCGCTGCGTCGAGCTGGCGGGCAAGGTCCTGCAGCCGATACCCGCCGGGGCTTGACCTTCGCCAAGGCAAGCGTCCGCGACGCGGACGTGGCGGGAAGAAGGGTGCTCGTCCGGGTCGACTTCAACGTCCCGCTCGAGGACGGCCGCGTCGGTGACGACACCCGGATCCGGGCGGCGCTGCCGACGATCGAGCTGCTGCGCGAGCGCGGCGCCGCGACGGTGCTGGTCTCCCACCTCGGGCGGCCGAAGGGCCCCGACCCATCGCTCTCGATGGCTCCGGTGGGGGAGCGGCTCGCCGAGCTGGCCGGCGCCCCGGTTGCCCAGGCGCCGGCCGTGGTCGGGGAGGAGGCCGAGGCGCTCGCCTCCGGGCTCGGCGAGGGAGGCCTGATGCTGCTCGAGAACAGCCGCTTCGAGCCTGGCGAGACGACGAACGACCCGGACCTCGCGCAGCGGCTCGCCCGGCTCGGAGAGGTCTACGTCAACGATGCCTTCGGCGCCGCCCACCGCGCCCACGCCACAACCGAGGGCGTCGCCCACCACCTCCCCGGGTACGCCGGCCTGCTGCTCGAGCGGGAGGTGACCGAGCTGAGCCGGGTGGCCGAGTCCCCCGAGCCGCCCGCCGTGATCGTCCTCGGCGGGGCCAAGGTCACCGACAAGATCGGGGTGATCGACCGCTTCCTCGAGATCGCCGACGAGATCCTGATCGGCGGCGCGATGTGCTTCAGCTTCTTCCGCGCGCAGGGGATCCCGACCGGCGACTCGCTGGTCGAGGAGGAGGGCGTGGAGCTGGCCGCGCGGGCCCTGGAGAAGGCCGACGGCTCCAAGTGCGACCTCTCGCTTCCGCTCGATCTCGTCCTTGGGCGAACGTTCGACGCGCAGACGGAGGTGCGCAGGTCCGACGGCGCCGAGGTCGAGGACGGATGGATGGGGCTCGACATCGGCGAGCGCACGGCCGCCGCCTACTCGGAGTCGATCGCCGCCGCAGGCACCGTGCTCTGGAACGGCCCGATGGGCGCGTTCGAGCTGGAGCCTTTCGCGGCCGGCACCCGAACCGTCGCCGCCGCGGTGGCCGAGGCGCCGGGGACAACCGTGGTCGGCGGCGGCGACTCGGTCGCCGCGCTGCACCAGTTCGGTCTCGCCGACCGCGTGGACTGGCTCTCGACCGGCGGCGGCGCCTCGCTCGAGCTGCTGGAGGGAAAGAAGCTACCCGGAGTGGAGGCCCTGATCAATGCCTGACCGCCGTCCCTACATCGCCGCCAACTGGAAGATGAACAAGACGATCGCCGAGGCGAGGGAGTTCCTTGCTGCCTTCCTCCCCGCGGCGCCTGGCACCGACGGGCCCGAGGTCGCCATCTGCCCGCCCCACCTCGCGCTCGCGGCGGTCGCGGAGGCCTGCCGGGACACCGCAGTCAAGGTCGCGGCCCAGAACATGCACGAGGCCGAGTCCGGCGCCTACACCGGCGAGATCTCGGCGGCGATGCTGCTCGAGATCGGCGTCGATGCGGCGATCCTGGGCCACTCTGAGCGGCGGGCGCTCTTCGGCGAGACCGACGAGGCGCTGGCGCGCAAGGTCCCGGCGGCGCTCGCGGCCGGTCTCGAGCCGATCCTCTGCGTCGGTGAGACCGAGACCGAGCGCGACTCGGACGACACCGAGGCCGTCCTCTCCCGGCAGGTGCAGGCCGACCTCGCCGAGGTAGATGCCGCCGACCTCGCCCGGGTCGTGATCGCCTACGAGCCGGTCTGGGCGATCGGCACCGGCCGAACCGCCACCCCCGAGCAGGCGCAGGACGCCGTCCGCTTCATCCGCGACCTGCTTCGCGGCCGCGACGACCAGGCCGCGGCTGCCGTGCGCATCGTCTACGGCGGCTCTGTCAAGCCCGCCAACGCGGCCGAGCTGATGGCCCAGCCCGACATCGACGGCGCCCTCGTCGGCGGCGCCAGCCTCGAGCCCGGTGACTTCGCGGCGATCGTCGAGGCAGCGGCTTGACCGTCCCTCCCGGCCCGTCGCGGACGCCGGTCCCCTCGGTGGCGCTGATCGTCCTCGACGGCTGGGGGATGGCCTCCCCGGGGCCCGGCAACGCGATCTCCCTCGCCTCGACCCCGGTCTTCGACGAGCTCTGGGACGGCTATCCGCACTCCCGGCTCGCGGCCGGCGGGGGAGACGTGGGTCTTCCCGCCGGGCAGATGGGCAATTCCGAGGTCGGCCATCTCAACCTCGGCGCCGGCGCCGTCGTCAAGCAGGACCTGGCCCGGATCAACGACGCGATCGCCGACGGCTCGTTCTTCGAGACCGAGGCCCTGGGCGCCGCCTGCGAGCGCGCCCGCCAGGGCCCGCGGGGAAGGCTCCACCTGCTCGGGCTGGTCTCGGACGGCGGCGTCCACTCGGGGTGGGAGCACATCGAGGCCACGATCGAGCTCGCCTCCCAGGAGGGCGTCCCGGACGTCGTGTTCCACGCCTTCACGGACGGCCGCGACACGCTGCCCACCTCGGGCCGTGGGTACCTCGAGGAGCTCGAGCGCTGGCTCCGGCATGCGGGCCGCACCGCGACCGTCGGTGGCCGCTATTTCGCGATGGACCGCGACGGCCGCTGGGAGCGGATCAAGCTCGCCTACGACGCGATCGCCCACGGCGAGGGCCTGCGCGCCGCGAGCGCCGACGAGGCGATTGCCGCCGCCTACGATCGCGGCGAGACCGACGAGTTCGTCAAGCCAACGGTGGTCGGGGACTACGACGGGATCGCTGCCGGCGACGCCGGCATCTTCATCAACTTCCGGCCCGACCGCGCCCGCGAGCTCACCCGCGCCCTCGCCGAGCCCGGCTTCGACGAGTTCTCGCGCGCCGGCGCTCCGGCGATCGATCTGACGACGATGACCGAGTACCGCCAGGGCTGGCCCTACCCGGTCCCCTTCCCGGAGGCCCGTCCGGCGATCACGCTCGCCGAGGTGATCGCCGCCTCCGGCGGGCGCCAGCTGCACGTCGCCGAGACCGAGAAGTACGCCCACGTCACCTACTTCTTCAACGGCGGGCGCGAGGAGGAGTGGCCGGGCGAGGAGCGGCGCCTCGTCCCCTCCCCCCGCGAGGTCGCCACCTACGACGAGAAGCCGCAGATGAGCGCTCCCGAGGCCGCGGCGGCCTTCTCGGGGGCCTGGCGCGAGGACGGGTTCCGCTTCGGGATCATCAACTTCGCCAACGCCGACATGGTCGGCCACAGCGGCGACATCGAGGCGGCCGTGGCCGCGGTCGAGACGGTCGACCGGTGCCTGGCCGAGGTGGTCGCCGCCGTCCACGAGGGCGGCGGCGCCTGCATCATCACCGCCGACCACGGCAACGCCGACCACATGCTGGAGCCGGACGGCGCCCCGAACACCGCGCACTCGCTCAACCCGGTGCCCGTGGTGATCACCGCCCCGGGGCTGGAGCTGCGCGAGCAGGGGATCCTCGCCGACGTCGCGCCGACCGCACTCGCCCTGCTCGGCGCCGAACAGCCGGAGGAGATGACCGGCCACTCGTTGATCGTGCAGAAAACTTGACAAGCTAAGACTGAGGTTTCATACTGCTTGTCGCAGGTATTGCGAGGACGCGAGAAACCCAGCGAAAGCTTCAACTTTCCAGGAGGTACCGATATGGCAATCGTCAGATGGGACCCGGTCCGCGAGCTGGACAGCTTCCAGGCGGACATGAACAGGCTCTTCGACGGCTTCTTCCAGGCGCGGGGCAACGGCACCGGCGGCCACCGCCGCTGGATCCCCGCGATGGACCTGGTCGAGACCGAAGAGGACCTCGTGCTCCGCGCCGACCTTCCCGGCATGACCGAGGACGACGTCGAGATCGAGATCAAGGACGGCGTCCTCACGGTCAGCGGCGAGCGCAAGGCCGAGCACGAGGAGAAGGAGGAGGGCTTCTACCGGGTCGAGCGGGCCTTTGGCAACTTCTCCCGATCGCTCAGCCTGCCGCAGGGAATCGACGCCGGCGCGGTCGGCGCCAACTTCGACAACGGCGTGCTCGAGGTGCGGGTGCCGAAGCCCGCCGAGCGCAAGCCCACCAGGGTGCAGATCGGCTCCGGGACCGTCGAGTCGACGGCCGAGGAGAAGTAGTCCGGCCACATCATCTCCGAGAGGCCCCCGTCCGGGGGCCTCTCTCTTTACCCTCCGCGGGCCGATGAGGACGGACCCGCAGCGATTGCGCCTCGAGATCACGGCCCGCGACGGGTCGGCGAGGGCCGCGCTGCTCCACACAGCTCACGGGCCGGTGCGGACGCCGGCGTTCATCCCGCTGGCGACGAAGGCGACGGTGCGCGGCCTCGAGTCGAGCGAGGTGGCAGCGCTCGGCTACGAGATGGTCCTCGGCAACACGTTCCATCTCCACGTCTCGCCCGGGCACGAGCGGATCGCCGCCGCGGGCGGGCTGCACGGCTTCATGGGGTGGGAGCGGGCGATCATCACCGACTCCGGGGGCTTCCAGGTCTTCTCGCTGGCCCACGGCAACGTCGCCGACGAGATCAAGGGCTCGGGCCGCCGCCAATCGGGCCAGGGAGCGATCATCGAGATCGGTGAGCGGGGGGTCGCCTTCCGCGACTACCGCGACGGTGCCGACCGCTTTCTCTCGCCCGAGACCTCGATGGAGATCCAGGCCGGGCTCGGCTCCGACATCGCCCTCGCCTTCGACGAGTGCACGCCCTATCACGCCGACCGCGACTACACCGCCCGCTCGACCGAGCGGACCCACCGCTGGCTGGACCGCTGCCTCGCCTGGCACCAGGGCCAAGGGCCCGAACGGCAGGCGGTCTTCGGGATCGTCCAGGGGGGCGTCCACGAGGACCTGCGAGCCGAGTCGTGCGAGTTCGTCGCGGCTGCCGGGGTCGATGGGATCGCGATCGGCGGCACCCTGGGCCGCGACAAGGAGGAGATGCGCGCCGTGCTGGGCATGACCGCGCCGATGCTGCCGGTCGAGGCCCCCAAGCACCTGCTCGGGATCGGCGAGGTGGACGACCTTCTCGCCGGGATCGCGCTCGGGATCGACGTCTTCGACTGCGCCGTGCCGACCCGGCTCGCACGCCACGGAGTCGCCGTCGTGCCGGAGCCCGCCAGCCGCTTCCGGCTCGATCTTCGCAAGGGCGGCTGGGAGGGCGACCGGCGGCCGCTGGTGGAGGGCTGCCCGTGCCCGGCCTGCAGCCGCCACGACCGCGATTACATCTCCTACCTCTCACGGGCGGAGGAGCTGACCGCGGTCCGCCTTCTGGCCCTCCACAACCTCACCTACATGGAGCGGCTGACGGCCGCGGCGCGGGACGCGATCGGCAGCGGCGATCTGGAGGCCTTCAGCCGGGCCGTGCTGGCGGGCCGGGCGCCCTGGGATGCCGGCCGGGGGTAAGCCGATGGCGCCTGAGGTCGAGGTTCTGATCCCGAGCTGGAACCGCGAGGCGAGCCTCGCCCGAGCGCTGCGATCGCTCGCCGATCAGTCCGAGGACTGCTCGGTCTGCGTCATCGACAACGGCTCCGAGGACGGCAGCGTCGCGATGGTGCGGCGCGATTTCCCCGACGCCCGCTGCGTGGCCCTCGGTGCCAACGCCGGCTTCGGCACGGCGATCAACGCCGGGGCGCGCACGTCGGAGGCCGAACTGCTGGTCCTGCTCAACAACGATGCGGTCGCGGACCGGGATTTCGTCGCCTGCATCCGCGCGGCCCATCGCCGCGAGGGAGCGGAGATGGTCGCAGCGTGCCTGCGACGCGGCGACGGGCGCGTGGACACCCTCGGGGTGCAGGTGGACCAATCGCTGATCGCCTACGAGCTCGGGCACGGTGCTCCCTACGAGCCCGCGATCCTCGAGGGGGCGGCCCCGCTGGGCCCGACCGGGGGCGCAGGGGGCTTCCGCCGCGACGCCCTGCTCGAGGTCGGCGGCTTTGACGAGGCGATCTTCGCCTACCTCGAGGACGTCGACCTGGCCCTGAGGATGCGCCTCGCCGGGATGAGCTGCACCACCGCCTACGACGCGTTCGCGTGGCACGAGCACGCCGGCACGCTGGGCTCGGGCAGCGCCGCGAAGAACAGGCTGATCGGCAGGGCGCGGGGCCATCTCCTCTGGAAGCACGGCGCGAGCCTGGGATTGCGCGAGCGCGCCCGCGGCGCCCTGCTCGACGCGGTCGTCTACGCGGGCCAGGCGGTCTTCGACAGGAACCTCGCCGGGGTGCGCGGTCGCCTCGACGCGAGGGCCCGCCGCGGGCCGGGCACGAGGCCGGACGCGGACCCGCGTTTCGAATGGGTGCCGCTCAGCCGGATGAGCGCCGGCAAGAGCCTCCGGCTGAAGCTGGCGAGGCGGCGCTAGCCGCCCCGGCGCGCTACTGGGTGTTGTCCTCGACGAGCTGCGCAGCTCGTCGACGACCTTGTCGACCGTGTCGCCGGCTGATCTCCTGTGACCTGCACGCCGGCCGCCTTGTCGGTGGTGACGATCACCGCGGCGGCGACGGCGGCGGCGATCAGGACCAGCGCGACGAGCGCGAGGACGCCGCGCACGAAGCGGCAGAAGGCCGAGCGCCTGCGGCCCGCCCCGGGCCGCCGGCGGCGGCGGCGCCGCGCGCCGCTGCGGGCGGCGGCGCGGCGGCGGCGGCGGAGGCGGCGAGCCGGTACTCGGTCGCGCTCGGTCCGGTCGAGGCGCCGGGTCGCCGTCTCGCCGCCGAGGTACGCGGGTGCGGCGGTCCTCCTCGTCGAGCGGCAGGGTCACGTCCTCGCCTGCGAGGCCGCAGCTCGCAGGCCGGCGGCGAGCTCGTCGGCGCTCGCGTAGCGGCGCTTCGGGTCGCCCTCGAGCGCCCGCAGCACCGCGGCGCCGAGCGTCTCCGGGACCTCGTCGTTGTAGGTGCTGGGCGGCAGCGGCCGCTCGTTCTGCTGGCGCACGGCGAGCTCGGCCAGCGAGGAGCCCTCGTAGGGCAGGCGGCCGGTGAGGAACTGGTAGAGGACGACGCCGAGCGCGTAGACGTCGGTCGCCGGGCGTCGCCTCCTCGCCGCGGACCTGCTCGGGCGCCAGGTAGGCGGCGGTGCCGACCACCGAGCCGACCTGGGTGATCCGGGTCTGCTCGAGCGCCCGGGCGATCCCGAAGTCGGTCAGCTTGACGGTCATCTCGCCGCCGCCGACCGGGCCGCCGACGATCATCAGGTTGCCCGGCTTGACGTCGCGGTGGATGATCCCGCGCCGGTGGGCGTAGTCGAGGCCGGCGCAGGCCTGGATCGCCGATCTCGGCCGTCGTCTCCGGCCGATCGAGCGGGCCGTGGCGCTGCAGGATCTGCGCGCCCGAGCGGCCCTCGACGTACTCCATGACGATGTAGTGGCGGCCGTCGTCGACGCCGGTGTCGTAGACCTGGACGATGTTGGGGTGGATCAGCTTCGCGACCGCCAGCGCCTCGCGCCGGAAGCGGGCGACGAAGCGCTCGTCGTCGGAGAGGTGCTCGGCGAGGATCTTGACCGCGACCGTGCGCTCGAGGATGCGGTCGGTCGCCTTGTAGACGTTCGACATCCCGCCCGAGCCGAGCCGGTCGCCGATCTCGTAGCGGCCCGAGAGCGTCCCGGCCGCCATCAGTCGCCGCCTCCTGCGGCTGCCCGGGCCCGACCCCGCCGGAGGCCGCCGCCGGTTTCGTCGGCGTCTGGTCGGCCTCGGCGGTCGGCTGGTCGTGGTCGTCGCCGTCGCTTGTGGCCGTGGTCGGAGGCTCTTCGCCGTCGGTCGGTTCTTCGTCGGCTCCTGTTCGTCTTCTCCTGGTCGTCTTCGTCGCGTTCTTCTCCTTGCTCGTCTTCTGCGCTGCTCGGCTTCGCTCGGTCGGCTTCGGTCGTCGCTCGGGACGGTTGTCTTCGACGGTGGCTTCGGTCTCGTCGCAGTCGGCGACGACTTCGCTGCAGCCTGCGCGGCCCCGTCGCGCAGCGCCTGCTTCAGCTTCCGGGTCGACGCCCTCGAGCTCTTCGACCTGGCTCGCTGACCTCGGCGCGGCGTCTTCGGCGCCGACGCAGTCGCCTTCGTCGACCAGCTTCTGGACCGTGTCGAGGTTGCGACGATCTCCGTCGGCGGTGTTGCCCGGGCAGCAGCTCGGCGTCGTTGTCGCCGCCGCAGGAGACGAGCGCCGAGCGCGCCGCGACGCCGAGGGCGAAAGCGAGGATGAGTGCGGCTCAGCCGCGGCACGTGGGCGAGTCTAGAGAACCGGAATCCACGGCGCCGGGGTCCGGGAAAGCGATTTCGCCTGCATTTCGCGTCATGCGATAGTCACTGGCCGAGGTAGAGGCGCTCGGCGAGGTGCTGCGGCAGCCCGGCGTCGACGATCGGCGCCGCCGCCCGGTCGATGTCGTAGTCGACCCGGTGGAAGCGGGCGGAGGCCTCCTCGGTGTCGAGCTCGAGCCAGGCGGCGCGCGGGTCGCCGTCGCGCGGCTGGCCGACGCTGCCGGGGTTGATCAGCCAGCGAGCCCTCGCCGAGGTCGAGCGTCGGCACCGTCGCCGGCCTGGGCGCCGCGGCCACCTCGCCGTCCTCGCGGGCCGGCGAAGAAGAGGGCGACGTGGGAGTGGCCGATCAGGCCGAGCCGGCGCTCGGCTGGACGTCGATGCAGTCGCTCGGCCTGCTCGATCGAGAGGACGTACTCCCAGACCGGGTCGCGGGGCGAGGCGTGGAAGAGGCCGACCCCCTCGCGCTCGCCCGTCGGCGTCGAGCGTCGCGCAAGGAACTCGAGCGTCGCGCTCGCTCGCAGTTCTCGGCGTCCAGCGACCGCCGCGGCCGCGGCCGCCGAGGAGAAGGAGGAGATGTCGAGCGCGCCGAGCACGGCGAGGTCGTGGTTGCCGACCAGGCAGACGTCGCAGCGCTCGCGGACCAGGTCGGTGCAGGCGTCGGGCTGGGCGCCGTAGCCGACCACGTCGCCGAGGCACCAGATCTCCTCGACGCCGGCGTCGTCGATCGCCTCGAGGACCGCCTCGAGCGCGGGCAGGTTGGCGTGGATGTCGCTGATGACCGCTACGCGCATGGACGCCGGATGAATCGCGGCTGACCGATGCTCCCCCACCGGCCGCGCCAGAGAGCCGACTATCGTAGAGATGAGTGGGCTCCAGCGCGCTCAGGATCGGGGCGGTCGCGGTCGGCGCCGTCCTCGTGGCCGAGGTGGCTGTCTGGCTGCTGGAGCCGCGCGGCCACGTCCTCGATCCGGTCGCCGTCGACGCGGTCGACTTCTTCAGCCGGGCCGAGCTGGAGCGCTCGGACGCCTTCCGGGGCGGGCAGCGCGCGCTTGCGCTCGGCGGCCTCGCGGTCGAGGGGGCGGTCCTCGCCGGGCTCGCCCTCTGGCGTCCGGCGCCCCTGCGCCGGGCCCTCGAGCGCGCCGCCCGGCGACCGCTCCTCGGCGCCGCCGCGGCCGGGGCGGGAGTCTCGCTGACGCTGGTCGTCGCCGGTCTGCCGCTTAACGCGATCGCCCACGAGCGGGCCCGCGACGTCGGGCTTGCCACCCAGTCGATCGGCCCGTGGCTGGGCGACGTCGCGCGCTCGGCGGCGATCGGCGCCCTCTTCGCCGCCGCCGGCGCGGCCGCGGCGATGGCGCTGATCCGGCGGATGGGCCGCCGCTGGTGGCTGGGTGGGACGGTCTTGGTCGTCGGCTTCGCCGTGGTCACGAGCTGGCTGGCGCCGGTCGTGATCGCTCCGGTCTTCAACGACTTCAAGGAGCTGCCCCCGGGTCAGACGCGCAGCCGCGTGCTCGGGTTGGGAGAGCGCGCAGGCGTCGACATCGGCAACGTCTACGAGGTCGACGCCTCGCGCCGCTCGACCGGGCTCAACGCCTACGTCAACGGGATCGGCTCGACCAAGCGGGTCGTGCTCTACGACAACCTGCTCCGCGAGGACCCCGAGATCGTCGACTCGGTCGTCGCCCACGAGCTCGGGCACGTCGCCGCCGACGACACCTGGCGCGGGCTCGCCTTCGTCGCCCTCGCCGCCCCGCTCGGGATGCTCTTCGTCCAGCTCTGGACCGGGGCGCTGACGCGGCGCAGCGGCGATTCCGAGCGCGGCCCGGGCGCGATCCCGGCGCTGGCGCTCTCGCTGGCGGCCGCGACCCTCGTGATCGGGATCGCCGGGCAGCAGCTCTCGCGGCGGGTCGAGGCCCGCGCCGACACCTTCGCCCTCGAGCTCACCGGCGACCCTGCGGCCTTCGTGCGCCTCCAGCAGGAGCTTGCCCGCACCAACGTCTCCGACCCGGACCCGCCCGGCCTCTACCGCCTCCTGTTCGGCAGCCACCCGACCGCGCTCGAGCGGATCGGGGCGGCCGAGGCCTACGAGGAGACCTCTCCGAGCCCTGAAGCTCCGAGCCCTGATCCCTGGGGATCTCGGGGAGGCTCTTGATGCCCTCCCGCGTGCTCCACTTCGAGTAGTTGTCCTCGAGCGCGTCGATCAGCTCGCGGGTGAAGCGGGGCGAGAGGTTGATCCGCGAGACGACGACGCCGGGCACCTCGTCATCCTCGATCTCGTGGTCGACGCGGGCGAAGGTGATCGTGAACTCGTACTCGGAGTGGCTGATGTTGGCGAAGTTGGCGTACACCCCCGCCATCTGCTCGGGCGAGGTGTGGATGTTGATGTGGCGCTCGGAGTGCTCTTCTTCGCTCATCGATTGCCCTCCGGCCTAGTATCGCACCCGCCCGTGCCCGCGACCAGCACCCCGACGTGAAGACCACCCTCCTGGTCGTCGGCAAGGTCAAGGCCCCCTTCGCCGAGGCCGACGCCCACTACCGCAAGCTGCTCGCCCGCCGCCAGCCGGTCGAGGTGATCGAGGCCCGCGACGAGCGACGATCTCGTGCGCCGGCTGCCGGCGCGCGCCCGGGTGGTCGCCCTCGACCGCGGCGGGCGCGGGATGGACTCGCTCGACTGGAGCGGATGGCTGGAGCGGCGCCGTCTCGACGCCCGCGACCTATGCCTGCTGATCGGCGGTCCCGAGGGCTTGCCGCCGCCGGCGCTCGAGGCGGCGGAGGAGCGGATCTCCCTCGGCCCCCAGACGATGGCCCACCAGCTCGCCCGCATCGTCCTCCTCGAGCAGCTCTTCCGGGCGGCGAAGATCCTGGCCGGCGAGCCCTACCACCTCTGAGGCGCGGCTCAGCGGCCGGAGACGCGGCCGAAGGGCGGCTGGTAGAAGTCGCGAACGCGGCGCAGCGAGAAGCCAACCGAGCTCCTCCCGCGGTACACGGCCCTCACCCTGCCCCGTCCCCCTCTGCCGTAGCGGGTGCGCACGAGCTTGCGGAAGATGCCGTTGCGGTTTGCGCGAGCGGAGCCGATCCGGCGCCAGCCGCGTCGGCGCGACCCCTGGAGGACGACCCGGCCGCCGCCGCTGTTCGGCGTCCGCCCCCACACCGCGATCCCCCTGCGCCGATCGAAGGCGACCAGGGGGAAGCGGAAGGCCCGCAGGGAGGGCTTCGGCCGATCCTCGGCGAGCGTCCTGCCGCGGAAATAGAGGCCCGCCTGGATCGTCTCGGAGAACTTCAGGCCCGCACGCGGGTAATCGTGCAGGCCGAACCAGAGGAAGGTGCTCACGCCGGACCGCCAGGCCCTGTAGAGCGCCTCCGCCGTCCAGCGGGCGTGGATCCCGAGCCGCACCCCGCCCGGGTCCGGCGGCCGCGAGTCCCAGCCGAACTCCGTCACCCAGAGGGGCGGGCGGCGCAGCCTCGTCTTCACCCTGCCGGCGCGGTCGGTGGCGCGCAGCAGGCGATGCAGCTCGGGGAGGTCGCCGAGAGACACGTCGTCGGGTCCGGCGGCCTCGTGGGTCGGGCCGCCGGTGGTGTACGGATTGGTGGCGAGGATGTCGAAGCTGGCGCTGCATCCCGGCCGCCGCGGCCGCGGATGCCGGCGGCCCTTCATGCAGGTCATGCGCCTGAAGAACTCCTGCGGCCCGATCGCGGCGCGGGGGCGGGCGAGCGGGGCGAAGCCACCCGTGAGCACCCGGTTGTCGGCGTGCACCGAGTGGATCGCCGGCGTGAACCGGTTGAGCAGGGCGCGATAGAGGCGCGGTGAAACGGGCTTCCCGTTCCTGAACTGGGGCTGGAAGAACAGGTAGAGGTTGGGCTCGTTCATCAGCATCCAGTAGCGGACCCTGGGCAGGGTCAGGAACGACCCCGAGTAGCGCCGCGCCGCCGCCTTCGCGAACGCAGCCAGGTCGCCGAGGGTCCGGGTTGCAGGGGGCGCCGTAGTCGCTGGTCAGGTTGCAGCGCTGCGCCCAGCGCGGCGCGCCGTTGAACTGCAGGATCGGGCGCAGCCCGGCGCCGACCGCCATCCGCACCTGCTGGTCGACAGCGGACCAGTCGTAGTTGAGGTCCGCGGGGTTGGCCGGGTCCCAGAGCAGGGGCTCGCCGGCGGGGGCGATCGCCGGCCAGTCCTGGTTGAGGCGGACGAAGCGGCCGCCGGCACCGCGGACTCGGCTGAAGGCGAGCTGCTTGCCCTCCTTGAAGACCCCGGCGTCGGAGAGGCCGGTCGCCAGGGGCCGGGCCGGGGCGGCCGCCGGCGAGGTCACCGCCAGCGTCGAGGCGAGGATGAGGAAGGGGAGGGCTCGTTTCATGCGGCGCCCGGCTGTCCGGCGGCGGCTACCATCGGCCGCCTTCGAGTGCGGGAGCCGGTGATGATGGCAAGCTCACGAGTTTCGGGAGACGGTTCGCCGCGCGGCCGCCGCCGCCCCGCGGGCCCGTCCGCCCTCGTGCTCGCGGCGGTGGCGTCGTTCGCCCTGGCAACCGCGGGACCGGCGAGCGCCGGGCCCCTGACGATCGGCTTCGCCGACCCGCTCCTGCAGTCGACCGACGCCGCCGATCGCGGGCGCGCCCTGAACCGAGCCGTCGCCGCCCGCGCCGGCATCGCCCGGATCGCGGTGAGCTGGCGGCTGCTGGCCCCCGCCGTGCGCCCGCCGGGGTTCGAGCCGTCGAATCCCTCGAGCCCCGGGTACGCGTTCGGCCAGACCGATGCCGCGGTCCGGTCGTCCGTGGCCCGCGGCCTCCGCCCGCTGCTGACCCTGTCGTCGGCCCCCGATTGGGCCGAGGGCCCGAACCGCCCGCGCGCGGCCCCGGAGGGGTCCTGGCGGCCCTCGCCGGCGATGTTCGGGGCCTTTGCCCGGGCCGTCGCCCGCCGCTACGGGGGCAGGTACCCCGACCCGCTGCGCCCGGGGGGCCAGCTGCCCAGGGTCCACCTCTTCCAGGCCTGGAACGAGGGGAACATCTCGAACTACCTGACGCCCCAGTGGGCTCGGGGGCGCCCCGCCAGCCCGGCGATCTTCAGGCGGCTGGTCAACGCGCTGGAGCGGGGGGTGCACGCCGTCCATCGCTCGAGCACGGTGATCACCGGAGGCACGGCGCCCTACGGCGACCCCGGCCACGGGTCGCGGATGCGGCCCGTGCGCTTCCTGCGAGCGTTCTTCTGCCTCAGGGGGAGTTCTCTGCGCGCGAGCAGGTGCGGCGACCCTCCCAGCTTCGACGTCCTGGCCCACCACCCGATCAACGCCAAGGCGCCCGCGATCTCGGCCCTCCACCCGGACGACGCGACCACCCCCGACATCGGCCGCATCCGCCGGGTCCTGCGGGCCGCGGAGCGGCGCGGAAGGGCGGGTGGGCCGGCGCGTCATCCGATCTGGGCCACCGAGATCTGGTGGGGAAGCCGGCCCCCGGCGCGCGGCGGCGAGCCCCTGCGGCGGCAGGCGAGATGGATGGAGAGGGCGCTCTACCTGCTCTGGCGCCAGGGGGTCAGCCGGATCGTCTTCCTTCGCCTCTTCGACGGCAGCGCCGCCGGCCAGGCGGATCGCGGCTACGCGTCCGGCATCCTGACGCGAAGCGGCAGGCCGAAGCCCTCCTTCCGGGCGGTTCGCTTTCCGCTGGTCGCCGACCGCCTCGGCGGCGGCAGGGTCAGGGTGTGGGTCCGCCCGCCCGAACCCGGCCCGGTCCGCGTTCAGAAGCGGCTCCACCGCCGCTGGCGCACGATCAGAAGGGTGCGCGCCAGGGACCTCATCCCCTTCACGGTGGTCGTCCGGGACCGCTCCCGGGTGCGCCTGCGGGCGGCCGCAGCCGGGCTGCGGAGCCTTCCCTGGGGGGTGCCCGCGGCCCGCTGACGGCGACGCCCGATCTGTCATTGTGGAGGCGATGCCGGGTGCAGGAGCGGGCCGATAGACGGGCTCCGGGAACTTGAGAACACGGTCCGGGGAGCGGCTCGGCAGATAGCCCCAGAGCTGCCTGCCAGCGCCGCTCTCGGCCAGCTGGAGCGCCCGGCCCAGGAGCAGCACGGCGACTACTCGTCGAACGCCGCGCTGCTGCTCGCCGCGCCGCTCGGCCGCCCCCCGCGCGACGTGGGGGAGGATCTGAGGGCGGCGATCGAGGGTGCGCTCGGCGCCGGCGCCGAGCGGGTCGAGGTGGCGGGTCCCGGATTCGTCAACCTTCACCTCTCCGACCGCTGGTACCGCGGGGCGCTCGCCGGCCTCGTCGCCGCCGGCGAGACGATTCCGGTGCCCGAAGCCGGCAACCCCCTCCGGGTCCTGGTCGAGTACGTCTCCGCGAACCCGACCGGACCGCTGACGGCGGCCGGCGGGCGGCACGCCGCCTACGGGGACGCCGTCGCCCGGCTGCTCGAGGCGGTCGGGCACCGGGTCGGGCGCGAGTACTACTTCAACGACGCCGGCGGGCAAGCCGACCGGTTCGCCGCTTCGATCGCCGCGCGGATGACCGGATCGGAGCCGCCCGAGGACGGATACGAGGGCGAGTACATCGAGGGCCTGGGGGCGACGCTGTCCGCCGAGGGTGTCGACCCGGCCGACCTCGCCTCAGTCCGGCGGCGCGGGATCGAGCTGATGCTGGCGAGGATCCGCGAGACCCTGGACCGCTTCGGCGCCCGCTTCGACAACTGGTTCCTGGAGAGCGACCTCCACGACGACGGCCGTCTCGAGGCGACCCTGGCGACGCTGCGCGAGAGCGGCTACGCATACGAGAGCGAGGGCGCGCTCTGGCTGCGCTCGACCGATTTCGGCGACGACAAGGACCGGGTCCTCGTCCGTTCCGACGGCGAGCCCACCTACTTCGGCGCCGACGTCGCCTACCACCGGGACAAGCTCGAGCGCGGCTTCGAGCGCCTGCTCGTCGTGCTCGGGTCCGACCACCACGGATACGTGCCGCGGATGCGGGCGTCGATGGCCGCCCTCGGCGTCGAGCCGGACACCTACGAGGCCTTGATCATGCAGTTCGTCCACATCGTCCAGGGCGGGGGCCGCAGCCAGATGTCGAAGCGCAAGGGGGAGTTCGTCACCCTCGACGAGCTCCTCGACGACATCGGCGAGGACGCGACCCGGTTCTTCATGCTGCAGCGCAGCCACGACACGACCGTCGACCTCGACCTCGACCTCGCCCGCAAGCAGTCGAACGAGAACCCGGTCTACTACGTGCAGTACGCCCACGCCCGCATCGCCAGCATCCTCCGCAAGGCGGGGGAGGGGGCGGAGGGCCGCGTCGGGGCGGCAGACCTCGCCGCGGTCGGGGCTCCCGTGGAGCCGGCCGAGCGGGCCCTGATCAAGCGGCTGCTCGAGCTGTCCGGCGAGGTCTCCGAAGCCGCCGATCGGCGCGCACCCCATCGGCTCTGCACCTACGCGCAGGCGACCGCGGCGGACTTCCATGCCTTCTATCGCGACTGCCAGGTCGTCGGCGCCGAGGGAGCCGGGGTGGAGGAGTCCCGGCTCGGGCTCGCGCTCGCCGCCAAGCGGGCGATCGCGCAGACCCTCGGCCTGCTCGGGATCTCGGCACCCGAGCGGATGTAGCGGCGCTCAGCGCCCGCTCCGGCGCGCCACGTACGGCACCGTGCGCAGCAGGATGCGGAGGTCGTTCCAGAGAGACCAGTTGGCGACGTACAGGTAGTCGAGCCGGACCATCTCGTGGAGCGGGATCCGCGAGGCGCCGAGCGCCTGCCAGTAGCCGGTGATGCCGGGGGCGAGAACGAGCCGGCGCCGGTAGAGGCCCTCGATCATCGAGTCCTCCTCCGGGATCAGCGGCCGCGGCCCGACCAGGCTCATCTCGCCGCGGAGGACGTTGACCAGCTGCGGCAGCTCGTCGAGCGAGGTCCTCCTGAGCCAGCCGCCGACGCGGGTTGCGCGAGGGTCCTCCTCGATCTTGAAAAGGCCCTCGGCGTCGTTGAGTTCGCGCAGCTCCTCGCGCTCGGCGTGCGCACCCTCGTACATGCTGCGGAACTTGAGCATCTCGAACGGCCTGCCCTCGCGGCCGATGCGCCGCTGGCGGTAGAGGGCGGGGCCCGGACTGTCGAGCCGGATCGCGATCGCGATCGCGGCCAGTAGCGGAGCGAGGAGCAGCAGCCCCAGCGAGGTGAGGAAAAGGTCGAAGCCGCGCTTGAGGACGCGCGAGGAGCGCCCCATCTCGAAGCTGCGGACGCCGAGCAGGTTGAGGCCGTAGACGTCGTCGATCTCGACGGTGGATCCCGCCACCTGCGGGGTGGCCGGCATCAGGCTGACGTTGACACCGTGGGCGCGCAGCTTGCGGACCCCGTGAAGGAGGACGTCGCTGTTGACGCGCCCCGGCGCCAGCACCACCCGGTGCACCTCGGCGCCCGTGATCACCGCGTCGAGAGCGGGCGGGATGTTGAGCGCCGGAGCGGAGCCGTCGCCGTTGCCCGCCGGCTCGGTCGGCAGCCAGCCGACCATCTCGACCTTGACGGCGCCGCCGATCGAGAGCTTGCTGCGGAAATCGTCGGCGGCTTCCTCGTCGCCGAGCAGCAGGCAGCGCTCGGCCGGCGTCGCCGCCCGCGCCAATGCCCGGGCGAGCGACCTGCCGACGACGAAGAGGATCAACATCAGCGCCCACATGCCGAGCACCTGGCGGCGGCCGATGTCGCCGTCGACGATCAGGTCCCCGCCGAGCCAGAGCAGCAGCGCGACCAGGGTCGCCACCTCGAACAGCGCCGGCAGCTCGTCGAGTGTCGTCTTGCGGAGAAGGTGCTCGTCGCGGTCGTAGAGGCCAAGGGCCTTCATCACGAAGACGACCACAAGCAGGGCGCCGGCGACGCCCGCCGGAGTCAGCGAGTCCTCGCCGAACACCAGCGCGCCGGCTGCCAGCACGAGGGCGACGGCGAACAGGTCGGAGGCAACGAGCAGGCGGCGGTAGGTGGCGTCCCGGCGCCGGATCGTCTCCCGCCGCCGCTCCTCGATCCGTTCGAGCTCGGAGCGGCTCTGCTCCTCCGACGGCTTCGTCGTCGGAAGGGGATCCAGGTCGCCCCGCTCCGCGAGCGGGAGGACCTCCTCAGTCAAGCTGCCGGGCATACCCCACGTTTCCTGTCGGTTCCAACACCCCCGCCCCGGCAGGGCGAACCCAGCCGGAGAGCCCCGGGAGGATAAGAGACGCCTGCCGCGGCCCGCAACCGACAACCGGCGCGGCTCCGCCGAATCAGTGAGTGCCGGAAGCGGGGCCCGGCCTGAGCCGCGAGAAGGCGATCCAGCCCACCCGGGCGAGCAGGAGAAGGACCACAGCCACCACGATCCAGAGCACGAACGGCGTGACGCGGTAGCCGGTCAGGGGAAGCGTCGAGCCGCCGGGCTCGCCGGCCTCGGAGGCGCCGCCGAGGGCGATCGCATCCGGCCCTGCGGACCCGGGCGCCGCTCCGGCGTCGCCGCCGGGGCCGCTGCCCGAGGCTGTCCCGCCGCCGGCGGGTGCCGTCCCGGAGTCGCTTCCGCCGGAGCGAGCCGATTGCCCGCCGCCGGAGTCGGGGAAGCCGCCCGGCCCGGCGGGGGGAGGCTGCTCGCGGTACTGGTCCACCGCGGCCGGGACGGCGAGCGCGGGAGCCGGAAGGGCGAGAAGGACCGGCAGCAGGACAACTGCCGCGAAGGTGGCTGGACCGTGGTTAGAGTGCGGCCGGGTGGTTCGGGGCGGCAGGGACACGTTCGTCTGGTCTCCCGATGGGCGCGAGAAGCGGCGCCTCTAGGGGTCGAAGGAGTAAACCGGCTCCCTCGCTCCGCCTCAAGCGACAAGTGACCGGCTCAACCGAACTCAGCGAGTGGCGGCCGCCAAGCCCGGGCAGGGCGGGCGAGGGCGGACGCGGTCCCGCCGCCCGCCGCCCGCCGCCGGCAGGCCGCACGGCGCCGCGGCGGCTGCTGGCGAGACGCGCCGCGGCCCTTGCCTTGGCGGCCGGCCTGCCGGCGGCGCTCGCGCTCAACGGCGGCGGCTACGACATCGTCCTGCGCCAGAAGGTCGCGCTGGTGATCTGGGCGCTGATCGCGCTCGGGCTCGGCCTCGGTCTTCTGCCGCGCTCGCGGCTCGACCGCTCGGCGGTATGGATCGGGGCCGCCGCCGCCGGATGCGTGGTCTGGACGGCGCTCAGCCTGTCCTGGACCGGAAGCGATCAGCGCACGCTCGCCGAGCTCTCCCGCCTGCTCCTGTATACCGGGATCGTCGCGCTCGCCCTGCTGGGGTTGAGCAGGCGGACGTTCCGGGCCGCGGCGGCCGGGGTCTCCGCGGTCGCGATCGGGGTGGCCGCGCTGGCCCTCGCGAGCCGGCTCTTCCCGGCCTCCTTTCCGGAGGCGACCGAGGTCGCCAGGTTCTTCCGTGTCGACCGCCTCGACTACCCGCTCGACTACTGGAACGCGGTCGGTGCCTGGAGTGCGATCGCGCTGGCGATGGCGTTGGCGTGGAGCGCCCATGCGCGGCTCGAGCTGACCAGGGCCGCGGCCCTCGCCGCCGTCCCGGCCGTCGCGACGGCCGTCTACCTGACGTACTCGCGGGGCGGGGTCGCCGGGGCGGTGGTCGCGCTGGTGGCCGTGCTGGCCCTGAGCCGCAACCGCTGGACCGCGCTCGCCCACGTGCTCGTCGCGGGGGGCTGCAGCGCCGTCGCGATCCTGACCGTGCGGGACAACCCCGAGATCGCGGACGCCACCGGCGGCGCGGGGGGCGGCGAGGTCGCGCTCATCCTCCTTCTCGGCGCGGTCATCTGCGCAGCCGCCGCGGTCGCGACCTCATCGCTCGGAGTCGACCGGGTTCGCGTCCCGCGGCCCCGCTCCCCCTGGGCCGTGCCGGTGGTCGCCGCCGCCCTGGCGCTCGCGGCGCTGGCGATCGCCGCGGGCCCGGTCTCCGACGCCTGGCACGAGTTCTCGACCGAGGAGACCGTGGCGGCGAACGCGGACGACCCCGCCGCTCGCCTGGCCAGCGCCGGGGGGAACCGCAAGGACCTCTGGGACTCCGCGATCGACGCGTTCCGCTCCGAGCCGCTGACCGGAATCGGTCCCGGCACATACGAGTTCTGGTGGAGCCGCGACGCGCGCGACCCCGAGTACGTGCGCGACGCGCATTCGCTCTACCTCGAGCAGCTCGCCGAGCTAGGCCTTCCCGGCCTGCTGCTGATCGTGGCCCTGCTGGTCGCGCTGGGAGCCGCCGCGCTGCGCGCCCGCGCGGGCCTGAGGAGGCCGGGGGACATCGGCGCCAGCGTCGCGATGACGGCGGCGTTCGCGGTCTTCCTGTTCAACGCCGGCGTCGACTGGGTCTGGGA
This sequence comes from uncultured Actinomycetes bacterium, assembly GCA_963720015.1. Lineage (GTDB taxonomy): Bacteria > Actinomycetota > Thermoleophilia > Solirubrobacterales > 70-9 > DATFPK01. Next base: position 392,960 of record CAVREA010000004.1, read on the forward strand.
GGAGACCGCCGTCGCCGCGCTCGGAGTCGGCGCCATCGCGATCGCCGCGGCGGGCGGGTACTCCCGCCCGCGCGGCTGGAGCAGGTCGGGGGCGATGCGGCCGGCGGTGCGCGCCTGCCTGGTGGCCGTCGCCATCGCCGCCGCCGCGCTCCAGGTCCCCGCGCTCGTATCCGAGGAGCGAATCCGGGCCAGCCAGGCGGCCGCCCGCGACGGAAACCTCGCGAACTCGCGGGCGCTGGCCGAGGACGCGCTCGACGCCGCCCCGTGGGCGGCGGCGCCACACGAGCAGCTGGCGCTGGTCGCCGAGGCCGAGGGCCGTCTGCGCGAAGCGCGCCGCCAGGTCGGAGAGGCGATCGGGAAGGAGCCGGACAACTGGCGCTTCCCGCTGCTGCTCTCGCGGATCCTCGCCGAGCAGGGCCGGCGGAGGCAGGCGAGGGCCGTCTTTCTTCGCGGCCGCAGCCTGCGGCCCCGGTCGCCGTCCTACCTGCCCTTCTCGCCGTTCGGGCGACGGATCTACAGCGAGGCCGAGCTGAGGCGAATCGTCGCATCGGGGAGTTCGAGCCCATAACATCGCTGACGGGTATTCGGTGCCATGAATGAAGGTCCCCGCTATGTGACGCTGCGCGACTATCTGCGCGTCGTCCGCCGCAACCGCTGGCTGATCCTCGCGATCGTCGTCGCCTTCACCGGCGTCGCGATGGCGATCTCGCTGACCCAGACCGAGAGGTACGAGGCGAGTGCGGCGCTCTCGTTCAGGGACATCGGCTCCGACCTCAACCTTCTCGGCACCAGCACCCCCCCGCAGTCCTCGCCCGAGCAGCGTGCGGCGGCCACCGCGCAACTGATCGGCCGGCCCGAGATCGCGCGGCGCGTCCGCAGGAGGCTCGGCGGCAAGGTTTCGGCCGCCCAGGTCGGCGGCGACGTCAGCGCCCAGGTCGGCGGCGTCTCCAACCTCGTCAACGTCGTGGCACGCTCCTCGGACCCGAGGTTTGCCGCACGGCTCGCCAACGCGGTCGCCGTCGAGGCGAGCCGCCTGGCACACCGCGAGGAGGCGCGCCGGATCGACCGGGCGATCGACAGCCTGGGGGACGCGGAGGGAGGCGGCCTCAGCGATGCCGTGATCGAGGACCAGATCGTCCAGCTGGAGACGGTCAAGCGGATAGCCCAGCCGGTCAGGGTCGCCGAGCGCGCCCAGGTTCCCACCGCGGCCGTATCGCCGAAGCCGTTGCGCAGCACCTTCCTCGGTGCGCTCCTCGGCCTGGCGATCGGCCTGCTCGCCGCCTTCGCCCGCGATTCGCTCGACCGGCGCCTGCGCGGGACCCGCGACGTCTACGACGAGCTTGGGGTGCCGATCCTCGCCAAGGTCCCGGAGCGGGCGATGGGGAAGGCGGGTTTCGTCGACAACGGCGCGCCCCCGAACGCCGACGTCGACCTCGAGGCGTTCCGGATGCTGCGCACGAACCTCGAGTTCCTCGGCGACGAGCGGCGGCTGAGATCGATCGTCGTCACCAGCGGCCTCCCCGAGGAGGGGAAATCGACGGTCGCCGCCGGGCTCGCCAGCGCCGCCGCGGTCGCGGGCCGCAGAACGCTGCTGATCGAGTGCGACATGCGCCGGCCCTCGCTTGCGGACCGGCTCGGGATCAGGCGCTCCCCCGGGCTTTCCGAGTACCTGCAGGGAAAGGCGACCCCGCAGGAGGTGCTGCAGCCCGTGTCCACCTCGCCGGCGCCGGGACGCAACGGATCCACCCCCGACAAGGAGCTGGGGCTGGTCGCGATCGCCGCCGGGGGCCACACTCCGCGCTCGGCCGAGCTGGTCGGCTCGGAGCGGTTCCGCGACCTGCTCGCCCATGTGAGCGAGGTCTACGACCTCGTCGTCATCGACACCAGCCCGCTGCTCTCGGTTGTCGACGCGCTCGAGCTTGTCCCCCAGGTGGACGGCGTGATCGTCTGCGCCCGGCTCTCGAGGACGACCCGCGACCAGGCCAAGGCGGTCCGGGCTGCGCTGGACCGCCTGCCTCCGCGGGCCATGGGCGCCGTGGTGACCGGAATCCGGCCCGGCGACGAAGAGGGCTACGAGTACTACTACGCCTACGGCCGTTGAGCGGGCCGGGCTCGCCGCCCCCCGCGGTCGCGGTGATCAGCCACGACTCGATCGCGGACCTGCGCCGCTTCCTGCCGGGACAGCTGGAGGCCGCCCGCCAGGCCTCGACGGACCTGTTCGCCGTCGACAACGCCTCCGGGGACGGATCGGCGGATCTCCTCCGCGAGGTACTCGGCGGCGGCCCCGAGGTCATCGTCAATTCGCGCAACCGGGGCTACGCGGCCGCCGTCAACCAGGTTTTTGCCGCTGCTCCGGGGCGTGACGTGCTCATCCTCAACCCGGATGTCGAGGTCTTCGGCGGCGGCGCGCTGATCCGGCTGGCGGCGGAGCTGCAGCGGCGTCCCGCGGCCGGGGCGATCGGGCCCCGGCTGCTGAACGAGGACGGCTCGACCCAATCCTCCGCGAGGCCGTTCCCGAGCCCGCTGGCCATGGCGGGGCACTCGTCGGCGGCGCGCCGGTCCGCCGCGGCTCGACGGGCCGCCGAGCGCTACCTCCGCCCGCCCGCCGACGACCGCCCCTCGCCGGTGGACTGGCTGCTGGGCGCGGCGATGCTGGTGCGCAGGGAGGCATACGAGTCGGTGGGCGGCTGGGACGAGCGGTTCTTCCTCTACCTCGAGGACACCGACTTCTGCCGCCGACTCGGACGGGGCGGATGGGAATGCTGGTACCTCCCCGAGGTGACGATGCGGCACGTGCACGCGCGCGCCAGCGCCCCGCGACGCGGCGGCGCTCTGCTCTCTGCGGCCCGCCGCTCCCACATCCGCAGCGCGATCCTCTTCTACGCCCGCTACCCGGAGTTGATCAGGGGCGCCCACCTGGCCGGAGGCTGAGTGGACCTCACCGTCGTCATCCCGACCCGCGACCGGCCGGCCCGGCTTGCCGCAACGCTCGAGGCTCTCGGGCGCCAGCGGCTCGACGGCGCCGAGGCCGAGGTCGTCGTCGCCGACAGCGGCTCGTCGCCGGCGGCGCTGCCGGCAGCCGCCGGCCCGATCGAGGTCCGCCGCCTGCGCGAGGCCAGCGAGGGCGTGGCAAGGGCCCGCAATTCCGCGGTCGCCGCCGCCGCGGCGGAGGTGGTGCTCTTCCTCGGCGACGACACGCCCCCCGCCGCCGATGACCTGCTGCTCACCCACATCCGGCTGCACGCGGCGCGCCCCGAGCCCGAGTACGGGGTGCTGGGCAGGATCGAGTGGGACCCGGCGGTCGCGGTCACCGATTTCATGCGCTGGCTGCCGCGGGCGGGCTTCCAGAACGCCTTCGATGGCCTCGAGGCCGGGCCGGTCCCGCCGGCGACGAGCTTTTTCACCTCGCACGCGTCCGCGAAGAGGTCGGTGCTCGAGCGGGTTGGGGGCTTCGACGAGCGCTTCCCCTTCTTCTTCGAGCACGTCGACCTCGGCATCCGCCTCGAGCGAGCCGGGATGGTGCTCGACTACCACCCCGAGCTGCTCGCCTACCACGATCACCCGCAGACGCTCGCCGGGTTCGTCGAGCGGATGCGGGCCGTGGGCGCGGCGGCGCGCGTCCTTCACGGCCGCTGGGGCGAGGAGGCCCCCGCCGAGGTGCTGGGCCCCTCGTGGAGGTGGAGGTTCTACCCCGCGGCCGACGCGCTGGCCCGCGCCGCGCTGCGGATGCCGCTGCCGGGCGCTGTTCGCGAGCGGGCATGGGGCATCCGGCTGATGGCCGCCTACGCCGCCGGCTACCGCGACTCCGTCCAGCCCTAGGTGCCGCGGATACCCAGGCCGTCGCCGGGAAAGCCCGCCCGGTTGACGATCGTCCGCACGACCGAGTAGCCCGCGGTCCGCAGCCCGTGGCCGGGGCGCCGCGGGACCGATCGGCCGAGAGGCGTCTCGGGAGCCTCAGCATGCGCGAACTCGAGCAGCGGCTCGGCGACGGTGCTCCAGCGATAGCGATCCGCCGCTTCGCGAAGGGCGTCGGCGTGGCTCTCCCTGCCGCGGTCGAGCACCCGCTCGATCGCCGCCGCGGCCGCGGCCGCGTCCCCCTCGGGGACCGCGGCGCCGAGGCCGTTACGCTCGACCTCGTCGGCGAGCGCGTCCCCTGCCGTGCAGACGACCGGAAGGCCGGCCCAGAAGCAGTCGAGGAGGCGGGTGCGGAACGCGAACCGGGTCTCGAGGTGGGAGACGTGGCAGCTGAGCGCGCAGTCCGCCTCGAGCAGCCAGGCGCCGCGCTCGCCGTACGGGACCCATTGCTCGTTGAAGAAGACGTGCTTTTCGGTGAGCCCGAGGTCCGCCGCCAGCTCGCGGGCGCGGCGCGCCGCCCGCTGGCCCGCGGGACGGTCCGAGCCCCCCATGAACACGAGCCTGACCCGCGGGCGCCTCTCGGCCAGCGAGGCGATGGCCCGGATCGCGGTCTCCGGGTCGAGCCAGTTCCAGATCCCCCCGTTCCAGAGGACGATCTCGGCGTCCTGGCCGATCTGGGGGAAGCGGGTACGGATCCCTCCGTGGCGACCCTCGCCCGGGGGCGCCTCCGGGATGCCGAAGGGCACCGGAGCGATGACCGAGTCGAAGCTCGGGTCGCGGTCGTAGGCGTCGGCGCCGATCAGCCGCTCGGCGAGCATCGCGCCGAGCCAGAGATCACGCTGCTTCTCGCTCGCGGAGAGGAAGTGGTGGCCGATCCGCAGCGCCTCCGCCAGCCGGTCCACCGTATACGCGCCGACGATCCGCCGTACGGCCGGCCGCGCGGCGGAGAGATACTCGAGGGTCTCGAGCGGATCGGGCGCGTAGAGGTCGAAGATCAGCCGGGCCCGCGAACGCCGCAGGGCGCGCATCGCCAGCGGCCACTGCGGTTGGGCGACGACGACGTCGGCGCCCTCGAGATGGGGCCGCAGGCTGGAGCCGTCGTGGCGGTGGTAGCCGACGCAGGGGAACCTCGCCTCGACCCGGCCGACGCCGGTGGCGGCGAGGGTGACGTCGAAGTCGCGGGCCAGCACCTTCGCCAGCTCGTAGGCCCGGATCGCGGTGCCGTTCATCTCCTCGCCGACAGGGGCGAGCGAGAGCACCAGGGCGGACCGCCGCTTCGCGCTCACGACTGCTCGGAGCGGGAATCGCCGGGAGGGGACACGAGCCCCGCGATCCCGACCCCCGCGAGCACCCACGCGGTGATCGCGGTGTAGTCCTCAACGTTGTCGGTGAAGAAGAGGTTGATCGCGAACGACGCGAACGCCCCGCACGCCGCGATTGCGAGCCAGGCGTCCGCACGGTCGCGGAGGCCGAGCCGCCAGAGCGCCCCGAAGGTGAGCAGGACCGCGGCGGCGAAGAGCAGCATCATGAGCACGCCCTGCTCGTAGCCGACCTTGAGGTAGGAGTTGTCGAGGGCGTTGGCCCCGAGGGCGGGAGAGCCGGAGGCGCTCCGCATCGCCTCCACCCTGCCCACGCCCCCCGCCGTTCCCAGACCGAAGCCGCCCGGCCTGCGCTCGATCTCGTCGAGCGTGTATCCCCAGGTCGTCAGGTGGGCGTTGAAGGAGGGGTCCCCACGGGGATTGGCGAGGACCGTGTACCTGTCCTTGACGTGATCGCCGTTGCCCTCCGTGACAGCGAAGCCGGCGGCGAGCCCCAGAAGCACGAGGGCGGCGCAGACCGTCGCCCCCCCGAGCCGGATGCCGGGGTAGGCCCGGCCCGCGCTGTGGAGGAGCAGGACGACCGCGAGCCCGACCAGGGCGCCGACGAGGCCGACCCTGGTCTGGGTGCCGATCAGCGCCACCGCCGAGAGCGCGCCAGCAGCCAGGCTCACCCGTCGCCACCTGCCCCGGCAGACCAGTGCGGCGGTCGCCGCGAAGGGGATCGCCATCCCGCAGAAGGCGGCCAGCTGCTGCCGGCTCACGGTGGAGCCGAACAGCCCCAGGTCCCCGTTGGAGAGGATGTTGATCGGGGCGAGCAGCAGCGCCTGCTCCTTCTCGGCGGCCGCGGGTCCGATGATCAGCCTGACGACCGCGTAGCCGGAGATCGCGGCGGCGACGACGAGGAAACCGCGGGCGATTGCGGTCCGTGTCGCCACGGTCCAGCCCGCGAGGGCGATCGCGGGCAGCGCGACCATATGCCAGGCCGAGTTGTGGAAGGCCTGCTGGGCGACCTGCACGGCGGGGGAGGCTAGGGTCTGTCCGGCGCTGGCAAGGATGAAGAGGCCGGCCGCCGCCAGCCCGAGCGGGACCGCGCCGGCCGCCCGGCCGGGACCGGCCATCGCCCGCCAGCCGACGCAGACGACCAGGCCGGCGAGCGGAGCATCGACGAGGTAGGCGGGAGCGAGGCCGGTGTAGGCCTCGACGGTGCCGACGAGGCCGGTGACGGCGATCAGCGCGACCATTGCCGCCGCGGGCCAGCGGCCGACGACGACCCCGGCGGCGAGCGCGGCGGGGACCCCGAGCACGAGGAGCGGGTTTGTCTCGGCCACGATCGCGCCGAGCATCGCGCCCGCCGCGACCGCTGCCGCCGCGACCGCGACGGCGACCGGCCTGGGGACCCGGCGGCGTTGGACCAGGACCAGCGCGGCCGCCGCCGCCGGCGCGAGCAGGAAGACCACCGGCGCATAGGGGATCGGCACAGGCCCGCGCAGGGCGGCGATCCCGAGAACCGCCCAGGTTGCGGCCACCAGCAGGGCCACGAGCGGCGCCGGGTCAGGTCTCATTCTCCAGCGCGCGGATTCGCTGGCGGGCACCATGGCCCGGGTAAGGTACCCGCTCGAATGCCCCCCGAGCGCCGGCAGCGCCCACCCATAAGCGTGGTGTTGCCGTTCCTCGGCAGCCGCGACGATGCCCTCGCGACGCTCGCCGCGCTGGAGGCCCTGGAGCGCGGTTCCGGCGACGAGCTGATCGTCGTCGACAACTCGCCCGGCGAGGTCGCCGTCGCAGCCACGGACGGCTTCTCCGGCCTCGTGGTCTCCTCGCCGGTGAAGAACTCCGCCTACGCCGCGCGCAACGTCGGCGCCGAGCGCGCCGCGTGCGACTGGATCCTGTTCCTCGACGCCGACTGCCGCCCGGCGCCGACCCTCCTCGACGACTACTTCCGCGAGCCGCCGGGCCCGCGCTGCGGCGCCATGGCGGGAGAGATCGAGGGGGAGCCGGGGCAGCGCAGCCTCGCCGCCCGCTATGCGCGCTCCCGCAGCTACCTCTCGATCGCCGTCCACAGCGCCCACCCGCACCTGCCGATGGCCCCGACGGCGAACCTGCTGGTGCGGCGGGCCGTCTTCGAGCAGGTCGGCGGCTTTCCCGAGGGGATGACCGCCGCCGGCGGCGACACCTACTTCTCGTGGAGGCTCCAGGAGGCCGGCTGGGAGCTCTGCTTCCGGCCCGAGGCGGTCGTCCGGCACCTCCACCGCGACGACCTCGCGGCGCTGGCGCGGCAGACCGCCCGCAACGCCGCCGGAGCCGCCTGGCTGAACCGGCACTACCCGGGCGCGATCCGCCGCCCGAGCCTGGCCGGCGGCCTGCTCAGGTCGGCGCTGGGCGCCGCCGCCTACGCGCTCACCGGGCGCCTGGAGCGGGCCCGCTTCAAGCTCGTCGATGCCCTCGTCGTCGCGGCGCAGGCGGTCGGGCGGATGCAGGGGAACTCCGCCCCGGCCGCCCCCGGCCCCAGCCAGGCCGTCGTCGTGGCGCGCCGGTTCCCCGAGCGCGGGCCGGTCTCATCGCTGCGGGACAGGCTCGAGGCGACCGGCGAGACGGTGAGGGTCGAGGCGGTCGAGCGCGCCGGTGGCGCCGAGTGGGCGGCCGCGAGGGAGGTGCCCTCGCGCTTCTGGGAGGACGACGGCGTGGCCCGCCGGCTGGCCGACGCCGGGTGGCTGGTCGCCCGCCACCCGTTCCGTTGCCTGCGCGACCTCGCCGGAGGGGGATCGCGGGGCGAAGCGGCGCCACCGCTCAGCGGCATCGCTCCCGCGGTCAGGCGCCTGCGGTCCCATTCCGCCGCGGCGGTGTGGACGCTGGGGGACGGGTCGGAGCCGCTAGGCGCCCGCCTCGCCCTGCTCGCCGGCCTGCCCTACACCACCCACGTCCGGTAGCGGACGGCCCCGCGGAGGACCGCCGCGACCTCGACCAGGTCGTGGAGGACGAGGTAGGGCATCAGCAGGAGTCCCTTCGGCCGGCCCGCCTCGGCGCGCCCGCGGGCGTAGAGCTCGGCGGTGTAGCGCCAGGCGAACCAGCGGCGCAGCAGTCGCAGGCGGCGTGGGATCAGCGGCGTGAGCAGCACCCGCACGAGCCCGTAGTGCTCGACCTTCCAGAAGAGCCCGCGGAAGAGATGGGCCTCGCGCAGGCCCCGGTGGCGGGCGAAGACGAGCATCGTGTCGGTCCAGTGCCAGGCGCGCCGCAGATGCCCGACCGGGCCGAGGTCGTGGACCGCGTGGTAGGCGTGGGCGGCGGGCGCGAACGCGGTGGGCGCACCGGCCTCGATCGCCCTCCAGGCGAGGTCCGAGTCCTCGCCGCCGCCGGGGAATGCGGCCGTGTCGAACCCGTTCATCTCCTCGAGCAGCTCGCGCGGATAGAAGATGTTGCAGGTCTCGTAATGGGGGCCGAGCCTGTGGATCCTGATCGTGTAGGTGAACGGCCCGGCCGCCGCCTCCTCGGCGGGATCGGGATCGGTCCTGCCCTGAACGATGGCGCCGGGATTCGCGCGCAGCGCCTCGACGCCCGCGCTCAGCCAGCCCGGCGCCGCGACGCAGTCGTCGTCGATGAACGCGATCAGCTTGGCGGCGCTGGCCCGCCAGCCCTCGTTGCGCGCCGCGCCGGGGCCTCCCGATGCCTCGCGGTGGATCGCCGTCAGCCGCAGCGCCCCGTCGCGCCGGTAGCGGTCGAGGACCTCGCGGGTCGAGTCCGAGGAGCCGTCGTTGACGACGAACACCTCGAATGCGCCGGCGGGGACGGTTTGCCGCCGCAGCGAATCGAGCAGGGCGGCGACCCGCCGCGCCCGGTTCCGGGTGGCGACGACGACGGCGATCTCGGGCCCGGTCGGGGTCACGTCGAGGCCGCCGCCGCGACCGCCCCGCGGCCGCGAAGGTAGGAGAGCACCTCGCGTATAAGCGGCCGCTCGAGCGCGTAGGTGGCGCCTACGACCACGACGAGGTAGCCGGCGGCCTCCGCCAGCGCGATCGAGAGCGAGCGGGGCCCGCCGCCGACGAGGCGCGCGCAGAGGACGGCGGCGGCCGCTGGAAGCACCGGCGCCGCCGCGCGCAGCGCGTGACGCAGGAAGCTGAGCTGATCGAAGAGCCGGCCCAGGAACCAGGTGCGCGCCGCGAGGCTGACCGCGGTCAGGATCGCCATCCCCGCCGCGTAGCCGTCGAGCCCGTAGACGATCAGCAGCGGCGTGGTCACCGCCAGGAACACGCTCATGTTGATCAGGCTGACCGCGGCGATCGGCCGCGTCTCCCCGCGGGCGCGGAAGTAGGCGTCCCAGTTGAAGCCGATCTGGTCGGCGGCCGCCATCAGCCCGAAGATCTGGATCAGCCCGACGGCGGGGGCCCAGCGCTCGCCGATCCCGAACTCGACGATGTCGGGGGCGAAAAGCGCCAGGCCGACGCCGAACGGCATTCCCCACATCAGCGCCAGCCGGTTCGACTTGACGAAGCTCTCGAGCAGGAGGTCGGTGCGGTCGCGGACCTTGCAGATCGCCGGATAGAGCGTTCCGGTGACGACCTCGTCGACGCGATGGACGAACTGGGCCACGGTCACGGCGAGCGCGATCGCCCCGACCCCGGCGAGCCCGACTACCTGCTCGCCGATCAGCATCGAGCCCTGGGGCAGGACGATGCTCGCCAGGGCGGCGACGAACAGGGGCCAGGAGAAGGAGCTGTACTGCCGCAGGGTGCCGCGCTCCCAGCGCAGCGCGAGCGGGAATGGCGAGGCGGCGATCGCCGCCGCCGCCGCCGCCCAGCTCCCCACCACCATCCCGATGACGAGGCTCCAGTAGCCGGCCCCGGCGGCGGCGAGGGCGACGGTGACGACCGCGCCGACGAGCGGGTCGATCGCCTGCAGCGAGCGCTGGCGTACGAAGTTCATCCGCCGGTAGAAGATCCAGAGCGGCGTCTGCAGGGAGATCGCCGGCATCGAGAGGGCGATCGCCACACCCGGGGCGATCAGCTCGGCCTCGCCGGTGATCAGCGCCAGCACCGGCACCGCCGTGAGCAGCAGCAGCGTGAACGCCCCCGTCGCCGCCAGCTCGAGCGTGAACGCCTTCTGGAAGGCGAGCTCCTGGTCGGGCTCGTCCTGCTGGATGTACTTGTCGCCGATCCCGACCTGCTTGAGCCAGACCATCGTGCTCAGCGAGATGAAGAGGAATCCCCAGACGCCGTACTCGGCGGTGGTCAGGAAGCCCGCCACGATGAACCCCTTGAGCAGGCCGACGCCGCTCAGCCCGATGTTGAATGCCGCGTTGACCAGGGTGCCGCGCGCCACCCTGCCGCGCATCCCGGTGGCGGGGAGCAGGGGCGTGTCAGGGGCCGGCTCGCCGACCCAGGGGTCCGCCTGGCCGACGGCGACGCTGCCCCCTGCATCCACAGGGTCGCCTCCCGAGTGCATGGCGAAATCGTAGTCGCGTCCGGCAATAATCGCGCCTCTTGATGGACGGGCAAGGACAAACCGGGGGACCCCTGCGCGTCGCGCTGCTCAGCCCCTGCTTCTGGCCGGAGGTCCGGCGCGGCGGCGAGAGGCTCGTCCGCGAGCTGGCCGACGAGCTGATCGCCCGCGGCCACTCTCCGAGGTTGATCACCAGCCACCCCGGCGCCCGCTCGGAGGGAATCGAGGACGGCCTGCGCGTGATCCGCAACCGGCGCCTTCCCGACCGCTGGATCCCGGTGTCCGACCCCGAGAGCTATCTGACCCACGTCCCCCTCAGCTACATCAGCCTGCGCCGCGGCGACGACGATGTCGCCCACGCCGTCTACGCGACGGATGCGTTTGCCGCAAACCGCTGGTCTGCCCGCAGCGGGCGCCCGTCGGTCTACACGCATCTCGGCATCCCCGACGAGGCCGACCTGTCCGAGCGTCGCTGGCGCTCGCGCATCGTGCACAGGGCCGCACGCCGCGCCTCAGCGTTCACCGTGGTCAGCCGCGCCGCCGCGACCGCGGCGCGGCGCACCCTCGGGGTCGAGCCCCACGTGATCTACCCCGGCGTCGATCTTGAGAAGTTCCGGCCGGCTCCGCGGCGGTCCGAGCAGCCGACCGTGATCTGCGCAGCCGACGCCGACCAGCCGCGCAAGCGCGTCGGCCTGCTCGTCGAGGCGATGGGGCTGGTCCGGCGCGAGCGGCCCGAGGCGCGGCTGATCCTCTCGCGGCCGTCAGAGCGGCTCGCGGCGAGCATCTCCGACGCGCTGCCCGGGGTCGAGTTCCTCGACGATCACGAGGCGCTTCCGGACGCCTGCGCGCGGGCCTGGACCGCGGCACTGCCCGCGCGCGCGGAGGCCTTCGGCCTCGTCCTTGCAGAGGCGCTGGCGGCCGGCACCCCGGTCGTCGGCAGCGAGTACGGCGGCATACCCGAGATCGCGGCCGACGACCGCGTCGGCCGCGTCTTCAGCCCCGACGACGCGGCCGGCCTCGCTCGCGCGATCCTGGAGACGATCGAAATGGCCGGGGACCCCGGCACCGCGGAGGCATGCCGGCGCCGCGCCGCCGAGTACTCGCGGCAGCGCTCGGCCGACGCCTACATCCACCTGTACCGGGCCGTCCGCGCCGAGGCCTCGTGACCGAGGTCAGCGTCGTCATCCCCGCGCACCGCGCCGCCGCCACACTCGGCGCCACGCTCGCCGCGCTCGAGCGGCAGCGCGGCGGAGTCGAGTTCGAGGTGATCGTCTCGCTCGACGGCGCCGACCCGGAGGCCGAGGGCGAGGCGGAGCGGTCCGGGCTCGACGTCCGCATCGTCCGCAGCCCCGAACCGGAGCCCAGCGGCGCCGGAAGCGCGCGCAACCGCGGCGCCGCCGCCGCGGCCGGGCGGATCCTCGCCTTCACCGACGCCGACTGCGAGCCTGCGCCCGACTGGCTCGCGGGCGCGCGGTCCTGTCTCGCCGGCCTCGACCTGGTCCAGGGGGCGGTCATGCCGCCGCCCGGAGCCGAGCTGCGGCCCTTCGACCGCACCCTGTTCGTGACCAGGGAGACCGGCCTCTACGAAACGGCGAACCTGCTCGTCAGACGGGAGCTGTTCGAGCGCCTCGGCGGCTTCGAGGACTGGATCCCGAGCGGCGGGCGGCCGATGGGCGAGGACGTGTGGTTCGGCTGGCGGGCCCGGCGCGCCGGCGCCCGCACCGGTTTCTGCCCTGGCGCGGTGGTGCACCACGGCGTGTTCCCCCGCACCGCCGGCGAATACGTGCTCGAGCAGCGCCGCCTGGCGTTCTTCCCCCAGATGGCCCGCCGGATCCCCGAGCTGCGCGCCGAGACCTTCTACCGGCGCTACTTCCTCAGCCCCCGCACGGCCGCCTTCGACCTCGCGGTGGCCGGCGCGGTCACGGCCGCGGCGCGGCGCTCGGTCGTTCCGCTGCTCGCCGCCGCGCCCTACCTGGGGATGCTCGCCCGCGAGGGCATGGCGCCGAGAAGCCTCGGCGCAGCCAAGGTCGGACTGGCCAGCGTGGCCGCGGACATCGTCGGCCTGGCCGCCCTACTTCGGGGAAGCGTCGCGGCCCGCAGGCCGTTGATCTGACCGCGGCCCGAAGAGCGCAAACCGGTCGCTGCGCGCCAGCTCGGGGATGCGGGCCCTGGCGGCGCACCTCTCCTCCGCTGTGGCGCGGTCGGGGCCGGGCCGGCCGATCAGGAGCAGGTCGTAGCGGTCCTCTCGCAGCCGCTCGAGCAGGTCGGCGCAATCGCGGTAGCGGCGCAGCATGTCCTCGATCACGGGGCCGGCGTAGGTGACTTCGTTGCCGAGCCGCGAGCCGAAGGACGGGAACACCGGCGCCGGTGGGGCCGTGGTCCAGGCTCCGGCGATGGCGATGCGCTTGCCGGCCGGTGCCTCGCGGATGAGGACGTCGAGGGCCGGGTCGGCGCCCAGGTAGGGCGAGCGGTTGAAGCGCTTCTGCAGCCCGTATCCGCCCGCGACCAGGATCGCGAGCAGGCAGGCGATGCCGATCGCGGCGGGCACCACCGCCACCCGGCCTTCGCGGGCGTGCCGGTGGAGCCAGGCCCCGGCGACGGCGGCGGCGACGATCAGCGCGGCGGCTTCCACCACCTGCCCGGCCGGTGCCGTCAGCCCGCCGCCGAGCCCGTTGGCGACGGCCGCGAGCGCGACCACGCCGATGATCGGTCCCAGCACGGGAAGGCGGGCCGCGGCGAGGGTTGCGACGACGGCGCTCGCCGGCGCCGCCAGCAGGACCGCGGGCAGCAGGTAGCGGGTGTTGGCATCGGCCTGGATCGGGGTCCCCTCCGGGCCGAGGGCCGAGTAGGGGGTGAGCGTGTAGGCGACTGCGAGCAGGACGGCTGCTAGCGAGACCGGGAACAGGCGGCGATCGACCGCGTCGCGGTTGCGAATGCCGACCCAGAGAGCGGCGCAGTAGACCGGCCCCGAAGAGCACCGCCGGCGCCTTCAGCGTCCGCCACAGCGCCGGCAGCAGGTAGTCGGACCAGGCTTCACCGTCGCCGAGGTAGTCGGCGACGGTGAAGCCGAGGCTCTCCCTGAGCGGGTCGGGAGGGGCGCCGAAGACGGTCAGGCCGAGGACGTGGACGTCGACCGGGAAGACCGGGTTCCCGGACGCGACCAGGTTGCGGAGGAACCAGAAGCCCCCGGCCGCGGCGATCATGCCGGCGAGCAGCCCGAGGCGCCTGAGGACCCACGCCGCGGACCTCCCGCCCGTGGCCGAGCCGACCGCCCAGACGCCGACCACCACGGCGACGCTGGTGACGCCGTACCACTTGGTCCCGAAGGAGAGGCCCAGGGCGAGACCGGCCAGGGTCAGCTCCGAGGTGCGCCCGGTGCGGGCTCCGCGGAGCAGGAAGAGGCAGCCGGCGCCGAAGGCCGACAGCATCACGGCATCCGGCATCACGTCCTGGAGGGCCGGCAGCATCACGACCGGGATCGCCAGGAAGAGCGCCGCGACCGTCGTGCCCATCGGCCGCGAGGCGCCGAGCTCGGTGGCGATCGCGTAGATCGCCAGCCCGCCGAGTGCCAGGAACGGCACCCCGACGAAGCGCAGGAAGGCGTCGTCCTCCCAGGGCAGCGAGCCGGCCAGCAGCATCAGGTCGCCGTTTCCCGGGTAGTAGCCGTGCGCCTGGTAGGGCACGAAGCTGGTGACCTCCCAGAGCGAGCCGGACCTGATCCACTCGGCCACCCCGGGAAGGTGGAAGCTGAGCGCGTCGATGCCCATCGTCGGGACGGCGCCGGTGGCGCGCAGGTAGGCGGCGGCCGCGACGACGACCGCCCCGGCGCCGGCGATGGGCACCACCCAGGCGGACTGCGAGCCGGACGGCGGCTCGCGCCTCTCGGGGGCGGCGCGGCCGGCCCCGGGAAGCGCGGCCGCGGCGGCCGCCAGCAGCAGCGCGGCCGCGAGCGCCGTCCATCGGTCGAGCACGCCCAGCATGCCGGGCAGGAGGTGGGCCCAGGCGACGGCCACGGTCGCGAGCACGCCGAAGCCGACTGCGCGGGGGGCGCCGTCGAGGTGGGAGAAGCCTCGTCTCAGGGTGAGGGCAGCGGCCGTCAGCGCCGCGGCGAGCATGCCGCCGAAGGCGAGCGCGCCGACCAGATACTCGCCCAGCGTCATCGCGGAGAGCCTCCCGCCGCCGCGGGCGTCACGCCCTCGCTCCGGCCGGAACCGCCTCGTCGCGCGGGCGGAGCAGCGAGCGGCCGACCAGAAGCGTGGCCGCGGTGAACGCGAGCCAGACGCTCGCCATCGCAAGGAAGTAGACGGCTGTGACCGCGCCGCCGTCCCAGGGCGCCGTGTAGAGGAGGGCGGTCGGCAGCAGCAGGACCGCCTCGAGCGCGGCGACGGGGCGGATGTGGTCGGTGAGCAGGAAGAACGGGACGCCCCAGACCAGGTACGTGAGGGCGAAGGTGGGGCTGAGCGAGTAGAGGACCAGCCACAAGAAGGCCGCCGACGTGGTCGCCGCGGCCCGGACGCGGACCAGGGCGGCGGTGGCGCCGAGGAGGAGGGCGGCGTTGACCGCGCCGGAGCGATCGTGGAGGAAGGCGTTGACCGCGTTCAGGTCGAGGTCGGTGATCCTCAGCCATGCGGTAGCCAGGTCCGGCTGGAGCATCAGCCCGAGCCCGCCCTGGCCGGTCAGCCCGGCGTAGCCGAACGCCTCCGCGGTTCCCGACGGGTCGGCGGCCAGGAAGGGGGCGAGAAGTAGCAGCGGCGCCGCCGCGGCCGCGACGAGGACGGTGCCGGCCTCCCGCGTCGAGCGGGCGCTGGGCAGGAGCGCCAGCGCAACTGCCAGCGGCGGAAGCTTGATCGCCGCGCCGCAGCCGATCAGCAGGCCGGCCACGAGCGCCCGGCGCGGGTGGTCCCAGTGCACCCAGACGAGCAGGCCGGCCAGCGCCGGGAGGATCGCGACCGAGTCGATCTGTCCGTGGTAGCCGGAGGTCGCGACGAACGACGTGCCGAGCACGACGAGGCCGACCGCCGCGAGACGGCGACCCTCGCCCGAGCCGCGCCGCCGCAGGTGGTCCTGGACGAGCCAGGCGATGCCGAGGTTGGCGGCGATCGCCGGGAGCTGAACCACTCCGTGGAAAGGCAGGCCGGTCCGGCCGGCGAGCTCGGCGGCGAGTGGGAGCCAGGGCAGCAGGCCCGGCGGGTAGGGCCAGAGGTAGACGCCGTTGAGATCGCTGACGCGGTCGTAGAAGCGGAGAGGATCGCTGCCCAGCTCGGCCTCGACGATGCGGAAGGAGTCGATGTCGAAGGAGACGCCGTAGGTCGCGAACGCGAGCCCGAGCTGGACTGCAAACCCGGCAGCGAGGATCGCAGCGAGACCCCACCCGAATCTGCCGCCACGGAGCGCCACGCGCGGCAGGGTACAAAGCGCCATTCCCACCCGGCGCCGGTCCGCAGGCCGCTCCCGGCGACCGGCGCCTGCTTGCCGGCGCGATCCTAGAATCGCCCCGATGGGCAGCGGGATGCGCACGGGGACGGGCCCCGAATGGGCGGGCAGGGCCCTGGTCGGGGTCCTCTCGATCGCGGCCCTGGGGGCGATCGCATACGGGGCGCTGCTCGTCTTCTTCGACTGGGAGTGGTTCGTCGGCGAGAGCCTCAACGCCCACTTCACCGACCGTCTGGTCGACGGCGGCGACCTCTACGCCGACTGGGGCGGGGACAAGCTCGTGTTTCCCATCTACCCGCCCGGCGTCTACCTCGCGGCGGCGCCGCTCGAGGCGGTCTTCGGCTACGGGCTCTGGCCGGGGCGCCTGATCAGCATGGCGGCGTTCGCCTTCGCCGCCTTCGCCGCCTACCGGATCGCGCGCCGCCTCGGCTGCGATGTCACCGAGGCGCTGCTCTCGGGCCTCGGCATGTTCACCTTCACCGTGGTCTCGGCGTCGCTGGTCGTGGCCGGCAGGCCGGACGCGCTCGCGGTCGCCCTCGCGGCCGCCGCGCTCCTGGCGGCGACGCGCTGGGAGGCGGAGCGCGAGCGGGGCGCCCTGGTGCTCGCGGCCGTCGCCTGCGTGGCGACGATCGCGACCAAGCAGAACTTCGCCGTGGTCGCCGTCGCTATCTTCGCCGCCGCCTGGTTCCGCGATCGCCGCCAGGCCGCGATCTTCGCCGGCGGGGTGGCCGCGGGATGCCTGCTTGTGTTCGGCGTCGCGGAGCTTGCCTCCGACGGCGCCTTCCTGCGAAACATGAGCGACTTCGCGAAGACGGGCTACTCCGCCCAGGCGTTCAGGGACGTGGTGGAGGGGGCGCTCCTTCCCTATCCGAACCCGCTGCTGGCGGTCGCCGCGCTCGAGGCTGGGTTTGCGCTGCGCCACTGGAGGTCCGCGCGCGCGGTCCACTGGGCCTGGCTCGGCAGCCTGGCGGTCGTCGCCTCGGCGGTCAAGCTCGGCTCCGCCGGCAACTACTGGGTGCTGACGATCTTCGCAAGCGGACTCCTGGCCGGGCCGGCGCTGCAGCGGCTGCGCCTTCAGGCCGGCGATGCCGCCGCTGCTGCCGCCGCGGCGATGCTGGCGCTGGCCCTCCTCCCGCAGGCCGTCAAGTCGATCGAGGACACGAATGCGATCCGCGACGACCTCTCGGCCCTGAACGCCGTCAACGCCGAGGCGGCGGCCCGTATCGCCGATCGCGGCGGCTCTCTTCTCGGCGACCGCAGCGACATCGCCCTGGCCGCGGGCCGGGCGCCGAGCTTCGATGCGGCTCCCTTCGTCCTGTTGGAGCGCAGCGGCGAGTGGGACCCGGAGCCGCTCGCCCGCAGGATCAGGCGGGGGCGCTTCGCCACGATCCAGTCGAGCTTCGACCTTCACGCCGACCCGATCCCCACCTACCAGGGGGTCCCTTCCTGGCCGCTCTCGATGGTCGAGGCCGCGCGCGTGGCCTACTGCGAGAGCTGGTCGACCGAGGTCAGCTCGGCGACCGCTCCGGGGATCTGGATCTACCGGCCGTGCCGGCGGGCCTAGCCGTGGCCCGGCGCGGCAGCCCGGCGCGGCCGGGCGATTACCAGCATGCGGTCGCGGAAGTCCGGCGCCCAGAGCCGGTCCGCCAGGCCCGCCGCCTCCGCCCCGCGGACCAGCGCCCCCGCCACGCCCGGCCGGTAGCCGCCGATCCGCTCCAGGTAATAGCGCACGGTGAACCGCTTCGGCGAAGTCCGCACCTCGAGGGTCTCGTAGCCATGGCGGTCCAGGAGCACGCCCATGCTGTTGCGCGTGAAGTAGTGGACGTGGGTCGGGATCACGGACCACCACCGCGCCCCCAAGGTCCGCGCCAGACGGCTGCCCGCGTCGGGAAGGGTCATCGCGAGCACGCCGTCCTCGGCCAGCAGCGGCATGATCCTGTCGAGGGCGTCGCCGGCATCGGGAAGGTGCTCGATCACGTCGCCGAGGAAGATGGCCTCGAACCGCGATCCGGAGAGGTCGGCGTCGAACAGGTTCTCGGTGCGGACGTCGAGGCCGAGGCTGTCGCGGGCGTAGGCGGAGGCGAACTCGCTCGGCTCGATTCCCACGCCCGTCCATCCGCGCCCGCACGCCTCGGCGAGCAGGAATCCCACCCAGCACCCGAGGTCGAGCAGCCTCCCCCGGGACACGTGCGCCTCGATCGATTCGAGGACCTCGGCGGCGGTGGACCGCTGGCCCGCCTCCTCCTCGACGTACTCGTGCGATTCGGCCTCGCCGTAGGCCTCGGAGAGCTCGGCCGCGCCGGGCATGCGCTCGAGCTGCATGTGCCCGCAGTCGGCGCAGCGGACGATGTCGGAGAGGGCCGTCCCGAAGCGATCGGTGGTCGGGATCAGCCCGTCAGGCCCGGCCTCGCCGCGGACGACGGAGATGGGGCGCGAGCGACGCGCCGCCGCAGGCCGCGCAGCGCGCGTCGCGGTCGCTGGGCGCGTGCCTGCCGGTGCCGACTTCCTCCGTCGCTGCCACCAGCGAGCAGGGTAATGCGTCCCAACCGGCTCCACGCCGCTAGGCTGCCGCCGCCGGTGGGCCTCTCCTACCGCGGCTGGATGGTCCTGCTGCTCGGCTTCGGCGCGGCGATCCGGCTCGTGCTGGCCTCCCAGACCGACGGCGTCGCCTTCGACCTCGAGTCGTTCACGCTGACCGGCGACGCCCTCCGCCACAGCGGGTTCGACGCCTACTCGGCCGTCAACGCGGGCGAGTTCCCGCGATGGCCGTATCCGCCCGGGTACTTCGGCTGGATCCTGGCCGCCGGCGGGATCGGTGACCTGACCGGGGTGAGTCTCTTCACCCTGTACCGGCTGCCGCCGATCGCCGCCGACCTGGCGATCGCCTGGCTCGTCCAGGAGTTCCTGCGCGCCCGGGGGGCCTCCGAGCAGACCCGGCTCGGGGCGGTGGCGCTGGTTGCCCTGGGGCCGTCGTTCATCGCGATCTCCGGCTACCACGGCCAGATCGACTCGATCGCGATCCTGCCTGCGGTCGCCGCGCTGGTCGTCTGGGAGCGGGGAGGGGACGACCGGGCGCTCTGGGCGGGCGTCCTCGTCGGCGCCGGAGGGGCGCTGAAGACGGTGCCGCTGCTGCTGCTCCTGGCCCTGCTGCCGGCCTCGCGCTCGCGGCGGGAGGCGCTCACGGTCGCGGCCTGCGCGGTCGCCGTGCCGCTCTTGCTCGTGCTGCCGTTCGCCCTCGCCGACCGGGAGGGCGTGGAGCTCCTCTACCACTACCGCGGAGCGATCGGCCTCGGCGGGATCGGCCTGGTCGTGCAGCCGGACCTCCCGCTCGGCTGGTTCGGTCTCGCCGCCGCCGAGCCCGACGGGCTCGCATCCGCCCTGCGCGACAACGGCGGGCCGATCACCGTGATCGCGCTGGCGCTCACCGGCGCGTTCCTCTACCGGGTGCGGGCCCCTGCGGTCCTCGGCGCCGTGCTGATCTGGCTCGCCGTTTACGTCTTCGGGGTCAACTTCTTCCTCCAGTACCTGGTCTGGGGGCTCCCGTTCTTCCTGCTCGCCGGCTACCTCCGCCAGGTGGCGGCGCTGGAGGCGCTGCTGCTCGCGCCGACCCTGGTCAACTACATCGGGCCGGGCTCGGAGTGGCAGGCCTGGGCGCTCTACACGGTGCCGATGACGCTCGTCTGGGTCTCGTTCGCCGCCGCCTTCCTGGTCGTCGCCCGGCGGCTCGCGGCAGAGCGCCCGCGGAGCCGCACCGTCGCCGCGGCGGCCTGAACTTGCCCTGCCGCGGCAACCGGCCCGGGCACACCGGCAGCGCCCTATCATCGCCGCATGGGGTTCGAGTCTGCGCGGCCACGGGGCAGCGTCGGTGAGCAGGGGCGATCGCTTGACCTGCTCAGCGTCGCCGCGCCCGCATTCAACGAGGAGGAGACCCTCGAGGAGTTCTACGGAACGGTCGTCTCCGCGCTCGAGGGCCTTCCCTTCGAGCTGATCCTCGTCGACGACGGCTCGACCGATGCCACGCCCGAGATCCTCGAGCGGCTGGCCGGCCAGGACCCGCGGCTGCGCGTGGTGCGGCTCTCGCGAAACTTCGGCCACCAGGCGGCGATCACGGCCGGGCTGGAGCACGCCCGGGGCAACGTCGTCGTCATGATCGACGCCGACCTCCAGGACCCGCCGGAGCTGATCCACAAGATGCTCGACAGCTGGAGCGGCGGCGCCGACGTCGTCTACGCCGTCCGCCGCACGCGGGCAGGAGAGTCGCGGTTCAAGCTGACCACGGCGAGGTGGTTCTACCGGGTCTTCGGCCGCCTCACCCAGGTCGAGGTCGAGCCCAACGCCGGCGACTTCCGCCTCCTCGACCGCCGCGCCCTCGATGCGCTGCTGGCGATGCCCGAGCGCAACCGCTTCCTGCGCGGGATGACGAGCTGGGTCGGCTTCACGCAGGAGGCGGTCGAGTACGAGCGGGATCCGCGCTTCGCGGGGGAGACCAAGTACACGCCGCGGCGGATGCTGCGCTTCTCCCTGGACGCGATCTCCTCGTTCTCGCACCTGCCGCTCCAGCTCGCGACCGTCCTCGGCTTCATCTTCTCCTGCGTCGCCTTCCTCGCCATCCCGATCGCGATCGGGTTCCGGATCGCCGGCGAGTTCGTTCCCGGCATCACCACGGTGCTGCTCGTCGTGCTTCTGCTCGGCGGGATCCAGCTGATCACCGTGGGGATCATCGGCGAGTACCTGGGCCGGGTCTACGACGAGGTCAAGCAGCGGCCCCTCTACGTCGTCGACAGGCGCCTCAACGTCGAGGCGCCTCCGCAGGGCCAGGACCTCCCGCCGCTGCGGGTGCCCGAGCGCTGACCGCGATGGACCGAAACGGGGCAGCGCCGCGGGTCGCGATCCTCGGGGCGGGTGTCACCGGGCTGACCGCAGCCTTCCGCCTTGCCTCGCGTGGGCATCGCGTCGACGTCTACGAGCGCTGGCCCGGCCTCGGCGGCCAGGCCGCGACCGTCGATGTCGGCGGGGGCCATCTGCTCGAGCGCTACTACCACCACCTGTTCACCTCGGACGTCCACATCGCCGCGCTCTACGAGGAGCTCGGCATGCGCGACCCGATCGAGTGGATTCCCTCCAGCGTCGCCATGTTCGTCGACGGCGAGTCGCACCCGTTCACGACGCCGATGGACCTTCTCCGCTTCGGCCCGCTCTCGCCGCTATCGCGACTGCGGGTCGGGGCCGCGGTGGTCGGCGTGCAGCTGTTCGGGGGGGGCGTCGAGCGCTACGAGGCGGAGACGGCCCGGAGCTGGATCCGGCGCCGCATGGGCGGCGAGGCCTGGGACAGGCTCTGGGGCCCGCTGCTGCGAGCCAAGTTCGGCTCGCGCGCCGACGAGATCTCGATGGCGTGGCTCTGGAAGAGGCTCACGGTGCGGCGCCAGGTCAAGGGCGGGCAGACGCAGCGCGAGATGCTCGGCTACCCGCGCGGCGGCTGGCAGCCGCTGCTCGAGGCGCTGCGGGCCGAGATCGAGATCAGGGGCGGACGGGTGCTGATCGACCGCCCCGCCGCCCGCCTCGAGCGCGACGACGGCGGCATCACGGTGCGCTGGGCGGCCGCCGACTCGTTCCGCCGCGGGCTCGATCCGGGGCGCTTCGAGGTCGCCGGCTCGGACCGATACGACACCGTCGTCGCCACCGTCCCAAACGACATCTTCCTCGGCCTGCTCGACGAGCGGCTCGCCGAGGAGGTCGGCGCCGAGTTCCTCGGCAGGCTGCGCTCGCTCGAGTACCACGCCGCGCTCTGCGTGCTGCTCGAGCTCGACCGCGGGTTCTCGCCCTATTACTGGACCAACGTCGCCGACCCGGAGCTGCCGTTCCTCGGCCTGATCGAGCAGACCAACCTGATCCCGCCGGAGCGCTACGACGGGCGGCGCTTCCTCTACGTCGCCAACTACCTCGAGCAGGACGACCCGCTGCTCGAGATGGACCACGACGAGATCCTCGACGCCTATGAGCCGGGCCTGCGCCGGGTCAGCCCGGAGTTCGACCTGTCATGGGTCCGCGAGCGCTGGGTCTTCCGGGAGCCGGCCGCCCAGCCGATCGTCACGCTGGGCTATGAGAAGCGGATCCCACCGCTGCGGACGAACGCGCCCGGGTTGCTGCTCGCGAACCAGACGCAGATCTACCCCGAGGACCGCGGCACCAACTACGCCGTGCGCCTCGGCACCGAGGTCGCCGCGGCGGTGCCTCAGAGGTCGTATCGGGCCATGTCCGAGTCGATCCGCTCGGAGGCGGCCGCGCCCTGAGCGGGCGGGCCGTCCGGTGGCGGGGAGGACCGCCGCCAGCGCCGCACCCCGATCACAAGCGCGATGAGCGCCAGTCCGAGGGCGAGCACTGGGACCAGGTAGGCGGCGAGGTCGAAGCCCTCGCCCTCGGGCACCGCGAGCACCTCCTGGCCGTACTCGGCGACGAGGGCGTCCTTGATCTCCTCCTTGGTCCTGCCCGCGGCGATCAGGTCGCGGATGAAGGCCCGCTCGCGCTCGGCCTGGGGGGCGCCCGAGAGCTCGAGCAGGGTGCCGCAGATCGGGCACATGACCTCGTCCTCGATGTCGGGGAGGGAGGCGCGCGGCTCCGCGGCGGCTGCCGGCGCGGTCGCGATCGCCGCCGCCAGCAGGATGGAGGCGCAGCAGCCTGGTCATGCCGGCTCCCGGCCCGTGATCAGCGGCGCGACGAACTCGTCCAGGTACATCTCGTCGACCGGGCCGCGGCGCAGCAATCGCACGATGCCCGCGGGGTCGACAGGAACGACTCGGGGACGCCGGTCGTGCCGTAGTCCTCGGCGGCGTCGCCGTCGCCGTCGCGCAGCTGGGGGTAGGTGAGGCCGAACTCGCGGACGAAGTCGAGCCCGTCGCCGCTGAGGTCGCGGGTGTCGATGCCAAGGACGGTGAAGCCTCGGTCCCGGTAGCGGCGGTGGAAGCTCTGCTAGCGCCGGCGACTCTTCGCGGCACGGGATCGCACCAGGACGCCCAGAAGTTGACGAGCACCCAGTGGCCCCGGTAGTCGGCGATCGAGCCCTCGCCGCCGCCCGTCGAGGCGCGGCAGGGGAGCGTCGGCGCGCCTGGTCGCCGGGCTCGACCGCGTCCGAGCTCTTGCTGAGCAGGCCGAAGCCGAGCAGGCCGATCAGGGCCAGCACGGCGATCGAGGCAGCGAACGAGCGTGCGCTCACGGCCGGGACTGTAGAAGGCGGCGCCCTCCGGGCCCGGCGGCCGGCGCCCCAAGCCCGGCGACCGCCGCCCTAGAATCCCGCCCCGAGCGCGGACGTAGCTCAGTTGGTAGAGCGTCGGCTTCCCAAGCCGAAGGTCGCGGGTTCGAGACCCGTCGTCCGCTTAGCAAGATTGCCCTCCAAATCGGCACCTTCCCGATCCCCGCTGGATTAGGGGCGACGCCACCACAACGCCTAGCTCGTTCCGTCGCGACCACGGACATGCGACGTATGCGGCACGACGACGTATGCGTCGACCGAGATCAGCTCATCGATCTCGATGCTGAAGGACTCCCACATCTGGCTGGCAGGCCCGCCCGGGGGCTGAGGGCGCGCGCCAAGCCTCAAATCAGGGTGCGGGTCGGAGTGAAGAACCTGCAGCTGGCACTCCGTGGGCGCCCCGCGAGGGGCGGCGAGACCTCCGCCGCCCCTCTGCGGCGTCGCTTCTGCTGCTAACCGCCGAACGGCGGGCAATTCGGATTGCTGTCCGAGCTAGAGCAGGGACCAGCCGATCCCTTGAAGTGCCCGGAGCCCCCCGCGTGCGGGTTGCCGGCCATTGCTGCTGCCGGGACCGAGAGGGCGAAAGCGGCTGCCAACACCACCGCTGTGAGTCTGCGTCGCATAAGTACCTCCTATGCGCTGTTGCACACGCCTCAAGCGTGCTCCCCCCACGGGCTCCTCAAGACATCCGCCCGGGTCACCACCCACCTCCCCAGACACTCCCCATAACGGAGGGGAACGGTCGATGTCAGGGACGACTGCTCGATTCTTTCCAGGCGGGGTTCAAAGAACGACAAGACGGAACTCCCCGACCGCTGTAGATGGCCGCCTCCAAGTTCATCCGCCGGAATCATTCGTTTGGGATGATTTTTTGGGGAGCCCCATCAGGGGGCGGGCTCCCCGAATCAGGCGCCCCTCTCGGCGTCCTTCCTGATCACGCAGACCAGCCAGCCGAAATCCTCTTCGTCTGGATCCTCGAATTCGTCCAGTTCCCGGCGGCAGTCCACCGTGGCCGCGCCGGCGAGCTCCTTGGTCACGTTCGTCTCGCTGTCGGTCCTCCAGATGACGAAGTCACCGCCGCGCACGTCGAAGTTCCACTGGTGGAGCTGTACGTAGTCCTGATTGACCGCTTCGTTACGGGCGTGGCGCAGCAGGACGAAGCCGCCGGGGCGGACGACGGCCACCATCTGCCTGATGATCTCGACCGGATCGACCGCGTGGTCGAGGGCGTTGCGTGAGTAGGCGATGTCGAAACGCCCCTCGCCGAAGCGCTCGCGGACACGCTCGCCCTGGAGCTGCTGCGTGCGGACCGGGGGGACCACACCGGCGTCGTCGAGGAGCTCGTCGTAACGGTCGGCGAGCGGATCGACCGCAACGACCTCCAATCGCATCCCCGGGAACCGGCAGCCCACGGTCGTCGCCGGCCCGGCGCCGACGTCGAGGATCGACGCCTCGTCCCCCTCCAACGCCGCCAGCGCTTCCCGCAGCAGGGGGTCTTGGACCTCCGAGGCCGGGTCGAGACGGTAGGAGTACTCCTCCGGGTACTTGCCCCCGCGCGAGGCCAGCCAGTGTCCCCAGTAGCCGGCCTCTTCGCCGAGTGCGCGGCGGCGCCCGCGGTGCGGGTCGCTGCGGCGGCGCCACTGGCGGCCCCGCCGCCGGCGGAGGAAGCCGGCCAGCCGCCGGACCGGGGATTTCGGAGGTGACTGTCTCAAGCGACTTCCCTGATCGTATGGCGCGGCGCGGGACGCGACCGGGAACGGATGCGTCCCGACGGCGGTGGCGGGCGGCGCCCGCCCCTATCGTTGCCTCGATGAAGCGTCTCGAGATGCGCCGGGCGGTGCGCAACCGCGCCGAGCCCCCACCGGTGCTGGCCGAGCTCTCGGGGCTGGGCGCGGGGGAGGAAGATGGGGCGCTGCTGGACTTCGGCGGCCCCCAGATCGAGGGGTTCAGCAGCATCTTCGAGGACCTCGGCATCGCGGGGGCGGGCCTCGTAGTGCTGACGGCGGTCGCCGGCTGCGTGCCGGATGCGCGGATAGCGATCGGGATGGCCACCACCGCCGCGGTCCGCGGCGCGTCCACCGTGATCATCGACACCGACCTCGAACGGCGCGCCCTTGCACCGGCCCTCCGGCTCGAGCCGGCGCCGGGCCTTGCCGAGTACGTGGCCGGGGAGGCGGAGGCCCGCGATGTCCTCCAGGTCGTCGAGCTCGCCGGCGAGCAGGTCCAGAGGGGGTCGCGGATCGCCTGCGTCTGCGCCGGCGCCCGCCCCGCCGCCGCCGAAGACCCGTCGATCCTGTCCCAGGTCGACCACGTCCTCGGGCGCCTGCGGCGGGCCTACGACGTGGCGGTCGTGCTCGGGCCCGCGCTGGACCGCCCGGTGGGGGAGTGGATCATCGACCGCGCCGACGCGGTCCTGGTCGTAGCGGACCGGCGCAGCCGCGGCCGCCGCGGCCGCACCCGGATGGCCGCGGCTTCGTCCCTGCTGCGGGAGCGCAGGGCCGGGTTGCTCATGGTCGTCGCCGACTGATTGCCTAGCCTGCGGCGCTGACTCCGAAGCGGCTAGTTATAGTAACTCGCATAATGCCTAGGCGCATAACGCAGCAGAGCAACCCGTTCCGGTTCGGCGCCCTCGCGCTGGACGAGGCATTCGCCGACCGCGAGGCCGAGGTGCGGGCGCTCAAGGCCGACGTTCGCAACGGCCAGGACGTCGTCGTCTTCGCTCCGCGCCGCTACGGCAAGTCGTCGCTGGTCTGGCGCACGGCGCAGGAGCTGAACGCGGCCAGGGTGCTGGTCGCCCAGGTCGACCTGATGACGGCGCCGACCAAGGAGAAGCTGGCCGAGAAGCTGGCCAAGGCGATCTTCGACAACATCGCCTCGCCGCTGCACCGCGCCGCCGAGCAGGCGCTTGCCCCGTTCCGCGGCCTGCGGGTGGAGCCGACGATCACGATCAGCCCCGAGGACGGCTCCTTCTCCTTCTCGTTCAGCGTCGGCCGCCGCGAGGAGGAGATCGACGCGACCCTCGAGCGCCTGCTCCAGCTGCCGCCCGAGCTCGCCGCGAGTCGCCGGCGCAGGGTCGCCCTGATTCTCGACGAGTTCCAGGAGGTCGTCGACATCGACCGCCGCCTGCCCCGCCTGCTGCGCTCCGTCTTCCAGGAGCAGCCCGACGTCGCCCACGTCTACCTGGGCAGCAAGCGGCACATGATGGAGTCGATCTTCAACGACGAGAACGAGCCCTTCTGGCGCAGCGCGAAGCAGGTCGAGCTCGGCGTCATCGACCCGGAGGCCTTTGCGCCCTTCATCGTCGAGCGCTTCCGTACCAGCGGCAGGCCGGTGGGGGAGGAGGTCGCCGCCAGGGTGCTCGAGCTGACCGGGGGCCACCCCTACGCCACCCAGGAGCTCTGCTACTCGCTGTGGGAGCGGGTCGCGCCCGCCGGGGCCGCCGGCGCCGAGCAGATCGAGGGTGCGACCGCCGACGTGCTCCGCTCCGAGCATGCCCACTTCAGCCTGCTCTGGGAGCGGGCGACGAGCCGGCAGCGCCTCCTGCTCGAGGCCCTGGCGAGCGAGCCGGGACAGCCCTTCGCCAACGAGTACCGGGCCCGTCACCGGCTGCCGTCCCCGTCGAGCATGCAGCGTGCGCTCGCGGGCCTTGTCGACGGGGAGATCGTCGAGAAGGGCGGCGACGGCCGCCACCGGATCGCCGAGCCGTTCCTCGCCGAGTGGGTCCGCGCCAACGTGGGGGGCGAATGACGGCGGTCCCCGCGCGGCTGTCGGTCGTGGTCGTCGCCTTCAACTCGGCCGCCGAGCTGCGCCGGACCCTGCCCGCGCTGCTCGGCGAGCTGGGCGACGGCGACGAGCTGATCGTTGCCGACAACGGCTCGGTCGACGACACGCTGCTGGTGGTCGACGACCTCGCCCCGGGCGCCCGGGTGCTGGCACTCGGCGAGAACCTCGGCTTCCCCGCGGCCTGCAACGCCGCCGCGGCCGAGGCCGGCGGCGACCTTCTCGTCTTCCTCAATCCCGACGCCTCGCCCGAGCCCGGCTGGGGTGAGGCGATCCGCAGGCCGCTGACCGACGGCCGCGGCTGGGACGCCTGGATGGCGCTCGTCGCTTGCGAAGGGGGAACCCGGATCAACACGGTCGGCAACCCGGTCCACTTCACCGGCCTCTCCTGGGCCGGTGAGCACGACGAGCCCCTGGCGGGAGCCCCGCGGGAGCCGCGCGAGGTCCCCGCCGCCTCGGGCGCCTGCCTGGCGGTGCCGCCCGCGGTCTGGCGCGAGGCCGGCGGCTTCCCGGAGGAGTTCTTCCTCTACCACGAGGACACCGATCTCTCGATGCGCCTGCACCTGCACGGCGGTGGAGTCGGAATCGAGCCGGCGGCCGTCGTCGACCACGACTACGAGTTCGGCGGCAGCGGGCAGAAGTGGCGCTGGCTCGAGCGCAACCGCTGGGCGATGGTGATCCGCGTCTACCCCGCCGCGCTGCTCGTGCTGCTGATGCCCGCCCTGCTGCTCACCGAGCTGGCGCTGATCCCGGTCGCCGCCGCCGGCGGCTGGCTCGGGCAGAAGGTGGCGGCCTGGCGGGACGTGATCGCCCGGCTGCCCCGACTGCTGCGCGAGCGCAGGGCAATCCAGGCCCGCCCCCGAGTCTCGGCCGCCGAGTTCGCGTCCTGGCTGACGCCTGACCTCGATTCGCCGTTCTTCGGCGCGGTCGGCCGTTCGCGGATCGTGCGCGGGGCGCTGCGCGCCTACTGGCGGGCGGTGGTCGCAGCCGTCGGCGGGCCGCACGGCCCGTCGCACTAGGATCGGCGCCCCCGTGAAGGCGATCCCGACAAGACTCGAGGGGCCGATGCTGCTCGAGCCCGCCGTTCACGGCGACCATCGCGGATTCTTCCTCGAGGCCTACCGCCGCTCGGCCTTCGCCGACCTCGGCATCGCCGACGAGTTCGTCCAGGACAACCATTCGCGCTCGGGCCGCGGCATCGTCCGCGGCCTCCACTTCCAGCTCGGCGAGGGTATCGGCAAGCTGGTCCGCTGCGTGCGGGGCGAGATCTTCGACGTCGTCGTCGACCTTCGCCGCGGCTCGCCGACCTTCGGCGAGTGGGAGGGCTTCGAGCTCAACGAGGAGAACCTGCGCCAGGTCTGGTGCCCGATCGGCTTCGCCCACGGCTTCTGCGTGCTCTCCGAGCAGGCCGATGTCATCTACAAGCAGACCGGCTACTACGACCCCGAGCTCGACTCGGGGATCGCCTACGACGACCCCGGTGTCGGCGTCGAGTGGCCCGCCAACCTGGTCCTGGTCCCCTCCGAGAAGGACGCCACGGCGCCCCACCTCTCCGAGGTCGCCGACTCGCTGCCGTTCGAGTACTCGCCGCCGGCCTAGATCGGCTGCTGGGTCGGGCGGATCAGGATCTCGTTGACGTCGACTCCGTCCGGCTGCTCGAGCGCGAAGACGACGGCGCGGGCGATGTCCTCCTCGCCGAGGGCGCGGTCTGGCCCGGGCCGGTTCTCGAAGAACGGCGTGTCCACCATCCCGGGCTCGATCAGCGTCACCCTGATCGCGAAGTTCTCGTGCATCTGGCGCAGCTCCTGGCGGAGCGCCTCGCCGATCGCGGTCACGGCCCACTTGCTGGCCGAGTAGAGCGAGCCGGGAAGGGCGCGGCGGCCGGCGACCGAGGAGGTCAGCAGGAAATGCCCGTCGCCGCGCTCGAGCAGGTGGGGGAGGGTGGCGCGGATCGTCAGGGCGACGCCGTAGACGTTGGTGAGGACCATCGAGCGCCAATGCTCCGGCGACTCCTTGAGAAAGCCGCGCTCGGCGCCGAAGCCGGCGTTGGCGAAGACGGCGTCGATGCGGCCGAATTCCTCGAGCGCGCGGTCGCGCATCGCCTCGACCTGCTCCCACTCGGTGACGTCGCACTCGACGGCGATCGCGTCGCCGGCGCCGCCGAGCTCCGCCGCGAGCTCCTCCATCGGCTCGAGCCGCCGGGCGGCGAGCACGAGGCGGTAGCGGTCGGCGGCGGCGCGCGCGGTGGCGGCGCCGATGCCGCTGCTCGCGCCGGTGATCAACAGGACTGGCTTCGCCTCTCCCACGCGGGCGATTCTTGCACGCGCCGGACGCGCCCCCGGCGGCGGCCTATGATCGCCCGCCATGCTCGAGGCGAGCCGAGAGCGGATCCTGCGTGAGCTTTCCGACGACGCCGCCGTGCTCGACGTCGGCGGCTGGGCGAAACCCTGGCACCGGGCCGACTGGGTGATCGACCTGATGCCCTACGAGAGCCGCGGCCTCTACGGCAACGAGGGGCCGTCGGCGCCGGAGCGCTTCGACGAGTCGCGCTGGGTCCGGCGCGACGTCTGCGACCACGAGCCGTGGCCGTTCGAGGACGACCAGTTCGACTTCGTCGTCTGCTCGCACACGCTCGAGGACGTGCGCGACCCCGTCAGGGTCTGCGAGGAGATCGAGCGCGTCGGGCGGGCCGGATACATCGAGGTGCCCTCGCGGCTCGAGGAGCAGACCTTCGGCATCGAGGGCCCTTGGGCGGGCTGGGGGCACCACCACTGGCTGATCGACGTCGATGCGGACGGGATCACCTTCGTCTTCAAGCACGGGGTCGTCCACGGTCGCCCGGACGAGCAGTTCCCGGCCGGGTTCAGCGATGCGCTGATCGCCGAGGAGCGGGTGGAGACCCTCTGGTGGGAGGGCGGGTTCGAGGCCCGGGAGCGGGTGATGATCGGCCCGCAGGAGATCGACCGCTATCTGGCCGAGTTCGTGGCCGCGGAGTTGGCGCGCCGGCCGCGTCCCCGCCGGCGCCTCTTCCGCCGATAGTCGCTTCCCGTACCTTTTAGGGCCCGTGGATCCGCGACCGCAAGCGCAAGATCCGGCTCGTCGTCGCCCTCGGCGCCGCCGTGCTGCTCGCCGTCGGCGCTCGTCTACACGTCGTTCAGCGCCTCGACCGAGGCGAAGGAGCCCTCGCAGCTGCTCAGCGCCGCGCCCGGGCGAGAGCTACGACCTGACCGGCAAGGTCGTGCCCGGGATCGGTCGAGCGCCGCGGGCAACGGCCTGCGCTTCCGCGGTCGCCGACCGCGACGGCGGCGGCGAGAGCTCCCGGTCACCTACAGCGGGCACGGTCCCCGACCCGTTCCGCGGCGGCCGCGAGATCGTCCTCACCGGCGAGGTCGAGAGCGGCACCTTCGTCGGCGAGCCGCGACACCCTGGTGACCAAGTGCCCGTCGAAGTTCACGGAGGCGAAGAATCAGCTAGCCTCGGCAGCGCCGCCCTGGCGCTCGCCTTCCTGACCGCGCTCTTCGCCGCCGTCGCGGCGCTGGTCGGGCGCCAGCGGCGACCGGCGCTGGGTCGACTCCTCGCGGCGCGCCGTCTACGCCGCTCTGCGCGCCTGCTCACCGTCTGCGTGGTCGTGATCGAGATCGCCTTCGCCACGCGACGACTTCTCCTTCAACATCGTCGCAGCAGCACTCCTCGATCGAGACGCCGACCTTCTACAAGCTGGCGGCGATGTGGTCGAGCCAGGAGGGCTCGCTGCTGCTCTGGGCCTGGGTGCTCTCGATCGCCTCCTCGCGCGGCCCTCTTACGCGACCCGCGACAGGCTGCGCGAGATCGTCCCCTACGCGACCGCGGTGATGATGGGGATCGCCGCCTTCTTCACCGGCCTGATGCTGTTCGCCGGCGGACGTCAACCCCTTCGCGACCAGCTCGCCCGGCGCCGGCCGACGGCGTCGGCCTCAACCCGCTGCTCCAGCACCCGAGCATGATGATCCACCCGCCGATGCTCTACTCGGGCTACGTCGCCTTCACGATCCCGTTCGCCTTCGCGATCGGCGCCCTGATCACCCGCCGCCTCGACGCCGACTGGATCCGCTCGACCCGCCGCTTCGCGCTGATCGCCTGGGCCTTCCTCGGCCTCGGCCTCCTGCTCGGCGCCCGCTGGTCCTACACCGAGCTCGGCTGGGGCGGCTACTGGGCCTGGGACCCGGTCGAGAACGCGGCGCTGATGCCGTGGCTGATCGGCACCGCCTTCCTGCACTCGATCATGGTCCAGGAGAAGCGGGGGATGCTGAAGGTCTGGAACGCCTGCCTGATCGTCGCCACCTTCTCGCTGGCGCTGCTCGGCACCTTCCTCGTCCGCTCCGGCGTCCTGCAGTCGATCCACGCCTTCGGCGACAGCACCGTCGGCCCCTACATCCTCGGCCTGATCGCGGTGGTCCTGATCGGCTCGACGGCGCTGATCGTCTCGCCGCCTCGACGACCTGCGCTCGGAGAAGCGGATCGACTCGCTCGCCTCGCGCGAGGCGGTCTTCCTGGTCAACAACCTGCTGCTGGTCGGCGCTCACGCGCGGTGATCTTCTGGGGCACCTTCTTCCCGCTGATCTCCGAGCTGTTCACCGGCGAGAAGGCCTCGCTGGCGGCGCCCTGGTTCGACCGCTACACGACGCCGCTGGCGATCGTCCTCGTCCTCTTCACCGGGATCGGGCCGCTGCTCGCCTGGCGGCGGGTCAGCTGGGCAGTCGGCGAAGCGGGTCTTCCTCGGCGCCGGCGCTGGTCGCGGCCGGTCGTCGGCGTCGCTGCTGGTCGCTCTTCACCGACGCCGGGTCGCAGCCGTGGGCGCTTGCGCTCTTCGTCTTCGCCGCCTTCGCGCTGACCGGCCTCGCGCAGGAGTTCTGGCGCGGGGCCGCCGCGCGGCGCGACGCTCTCGGGCGGCTCGATGCCGGCGCGCGCTGGTCGGCGTCGTCACCCGCAACCGCCGCCGCTACGGCGGCTACATCGTCCACGTCGGGATCGCCGTGCTGCTGATCGGGATCGCCGCCTCCTCGAGCTTCCAGACCAACCGCGACGTCACCCTGCGGCCCGGGCAGAGCGCCGAGCGTCGACGGCTACGAGGTCACCTACGAGCGGCCGACCGTCGACGTCGACCGACGAGCGCATCGCCTTCGGCGCGGTGCTCGACGTGCAGCGCGACGGCAAGGACTTCGCCCTGCTCAGCCCGAGCCGCCGCTACTTCCGCCCGACCGGGCGAGCCCAGCGGCACGATCTCGCAGCTTCTTCGACGGCGAGGCGACCAGCGAGGTCGGCCTGAAGGCCGGCGCTCGGCAGCGACTTCTGGACCGCGGTCCAGCCCGAACATCGACGGCAGTCGCAGCGCAGCGTCGCGCGCGGCCGACCGAGGCTTCCGCGACCTGCGTCCGCGGCGGCGCCCGGGCACGCCGCCGCAGTGCCGCGCGCTGGCGCGCGCTGATGCGGAGCGCCGCCGCCGACCCGCGCTGCGCCGAGACGGCGCTGGCCCAGATCGACGCGCTGCAGTCGACGACGCCAACCGGGTCGCCGACAGCTACCTCGCCGATGCCGCCGCCGTCACCTTCCGGGTGATCGTCAACCCGCTGGTCGACCTGGATGTGGATCGGCGGCCTGATCGCCCTGGCCGGCGCCCTGATCGCGATCTGGCCCACCCCGGGCGCCCGCCGGCGCCGCGTCGCCAGCGTCGCGGCGGCCCGGCTCGGCCGCGAGCTCTCGCGGGCCTGAGCGGCGCCGCCGCGCTAGTTTCGGCCCGCGATGGAGATCCTCTTCGGCGCCATCCTGCTCGTCCTCGTCGCTGCGTTCGTGCTGCGGCCGCTGCTACCGCGAGCGCGGGCCAGGCGGGGGAGGACCCGCGCATCGCCGACCTCGAGGCGCGCAAGGAGGCGAAGTACCGCGAGATCCGCGACGCGCGAGCTCGACCACGCCGCCGGCAAGCTCTCCGATGAGGACTTCGAGCGCCTCGACGCCGAGCTGCGCGGCGAGGCGATCGAGATCCTCGAGCGAGCTCGACAGGCGCGAAGCCGGCTCGTCGGGAACGCCCGCACCCCTAGAACTCCGGCGCCGATGTACACGTTCCTCAGCAGTCATCCAGGTGATCATCTCGGTCGTCCTGATCTTCCTCGTGCTTCTGCACTCGGGCAAGGACGCCGGCCTCTCCGGCGCCTTCGGCATCGGCGGCGGCGGCAGCTCCTTCGGCGGCGGCTCGATGGTCGAGCGCAACCTCGACCGGGCGACGATCTTCTTCGCGATCCTCTTCGTCCTCAACACCTTCGTCCTGCTGAAGATCTGAGGACCGGGCCGGTGGCCTCTCGGCTTCGCGGCATCCTGGTCGCGGCGCTCCTGCCGGTGCTGGCGGCGGGGTGCGGAGGCAGCGGGGCAAGGTCCTTCTCCGGGCGGGGCCGAGCCGACGCCGGCGGCGGGGGAGAGCTGACCTACGCGATCGCGGGCGACCCCGGGGGGCTCGATCCACTCGCCGCGGACAGCTACTCGCGGCAGGCCGTCGTCAGCCAGCTCTTCGAGCCCCTCGTCGCCGCCCTCGACGAGCCCTACGGCGGCGCCCGGGACCGGCGCGGCCTCGCCCTCGGCTGGCAGCCCTCGGGCGATCTCCGCGTCTGGAGCTTGCGGCTGCGCTCGGGGGTCGAGTTCCAGGACGGCGAGGCCCTCGACGCCGGCGCCGTCGCCGCCAACGCGGAGCGCTGGCGAACGGACCCGCGCGGACAGCTGCTGCTGCCGTCCCTGATCGCCGCGGACGCTCCGCGCCCCGACCTGGTCCGGATGATCTTCTCGCTGCCTCAGCCCAGCCTCCCCTCGGTCCTCGACGACCCCCGGCTCGGGCTGGTCGCTCCGGAGGCCATCGAAGCGCTGGGCGGACCGGGCTCGGACCTGGAGCGGGCGCGCCGGGTGGGAACAGGCCCCTTCGAGCTGCACTCACGGAGCGCGGGGCGCCTGATGCTGTCCCGCTTCCGCCGCTGGTGGGGAAGCCCGCTCGGGCTCGGACCGGCCCTCGACCGGATCGGCTTCACAGTGACGCCCGACGACGCCGCGCGGGCGCGGGCGCTGCGCACGGGAGAGGTCCGCGTGGCCGCGGAGCTGTCGCCTTCGGCAGCGCGGGAGATCGCCGCCGACCCGCTGCTCACCGTCGCCGGCGCCGACGGCGACACGCCGCTGGGCTTCGAGCGGTCGGTACGCGGGATCGAGAGCCTCGCGCCGGCGCCCCTGAACGGCGTCTGGCTCGCCCTCCTCCCGGGGACATGAGTGACACTTCAGAGGTGAGCGGCGACCGCACCCACTGGCAGCAGGTCTACGAGCACAAGCGGCCCG
This sequence comes from uncultured Actinomycetes bacterium, assembly GCA_963720015.1. GTDB lineage: Bacteria > Actinomycetota > Thermoleophilia > Solirubrobacterales > 70-9 > DATFPK01. The sequence continues at coordinate 427,370 of CAVREA010000004.1, forward strand.
AGGAGGTCAGCTGGTACGAGCCGGTGCCCGAGACCTCATTGGAGCTGATCGCAGCCGCCGGGCTCGACCGCGACGCGGCCGTCCTCGACGTCGGCGGCGGCACCTCCGGGCTCGCCCGGGAGCTGCTCGCAGCGGGCTACACGGACGTCACCGTCGCCGACATCTCGGCGGCCGCCCTGGCGGAGGCACGCGACCGCCTCGGCGAGGCCGCGTCGGCGGTCGATTGGGTCGAGGCCGATGTGTGCGATCACGACTTCGGCCGCCGCTTCGATCTCTGGCACGATCGCGCCACCTTCCACTTCCTCACCGACCCGACCGACCGGGCTGCCTACGTCGAGCGTGCTGCGCGCGTCGCTCGCGCCGGAAGGCTTCGCCATGATCGCGACGTTCGGCGAGCAGGGTCCGACCCACTGCAGCGGCCTGCCCGTCGAGCGTTACGGTGCGGATCGGCTCGCCGGCGCCCTCGGCGAGGAGTTCGAGCTCGTCACCTCGCGGACGCATCTCCACCACACGCCCTCCGGTGCCGAGCAGCAGTTCCTCTACGCGCTGCTGCGGCGGGCGGCGGGCGACTAGGGCCCGGCCGCTTCGAGCGGCAGGCCGGCCGCCCGCCACGCCTGGACGCCGCCGATCACGTCGGTGGCGTCGATCCCGAAGCGCCGCAGGGTGGCGGCCGCCAGGCTCGACTGGCAGCCCTCGTCGCAGATCAGGATCACCTGCCGGTTCCTTCGCGCCAGCTCCCGGTCACGGTGCGGGCACTGCGGGTCGAGGCGCCACTCGAGGACGTTCCTGGCGATCACCCGTGCTCCGGGGATCTCGCCGTCGCGGGTCCGCTGCGATTCGGAGCGGATGTCGACGAGCGCCGCGCCCTCCGCGGTGGCGGTGCTCGCCCGGCCGGGGGATAGGCGCGCAAGCCCGGCGCGGGCCTCGGCGAGAAGGTCGTCGACCCCGAGATGCCCAGGTCCGCGGGCTGCCATCGCCCGACCCTATCCGCTGCGGGCGGTGCTGAGGGGGGAGAGGTAAAGAGCCCCTGCGTTGTGCCGAAGGAGTACCCGCCCTTCCGTTAAGGAATCGCCTGCCCCTGGCCGAGGGCCCCTGTCACGGGGCAGCTTCGCCGCTTGAAAAACCTGGCAAGAGCCGGATAGCCTGGCCTTCCTCCAATCTCGACACAGGGAGCGACATGAGCGACGCGCAGACCCCATACGAACCACCGACCGTCGAAGAGATCGAAGCAGATGGCCCCAACCTCGCAACATCCCCCGGGGGCGTCGTCACCGGCTAGGGCGTAGCTCGCTGTCCTCGGTGGTCTCCGGGGTCCCTGTGGTCGCAAGAAAAAGAAGCGCCCCCAGTTGGGGGCGCTTCGGGTGCCGCCTCGGAAGCCTCCTACGCGCCTGCCGCAGCTGCCTCCGGAAGGCCCATAGCGCGCTCCACGTCGACCTCGAAGTAAGTGTTCTCACTCACCCCGGCGGTAGCCGGGTCGAGGTAATTGCGGAGCGTGTCGATCGAGTCCGCCTCCCAAAGACAGGCGGCTACCGAGCGGTCCTGGGACGGGAAGAACTGCCGCCCCTGGACACCAGGCGGCCCGCCTCCGGCAACCTCCTCGGCGTCCATCGAGAAGAACTTCTCCGGATCGGTGATCCGATGCTGCACGACGATGTGCATAGCCACCTCCAATGGAGTCGCTGACGTCGAACTCTACTCCCGCTCGGGCGCGTTGTCGCGCTCATTCGACGGCTGCGGCTGCGGGTTCTGGCCCGCCAGCGGGGCTAGCCGACGTATGCGACGTGCCACCACTCGCTGGGGATCACTCCGATCCAACCGTAGGCGGGGCCGATCTGGTCGATGACCGAGCGCATTTCGGCGGTGGCGACGTCAACCGCGATCCCCGCCTCGTGCGTGGAGCTGCCCGGCGGGTTGGCCGGGGCGCCCGCTCCCGAGAGGTAGAGGTCGTAGAGGTAGGCCTGCTCGTCGTAGGTCCGGAAGGCGGAGAGCGGCCCACCCGGGTAGATGTCGATGCCGTAGTCGCTAAGAGCGGCATTGCGCATCGCGTTCCAGGCGCTCGCGGCGGCGGCCTCGAGGTGGAGGTCGCCCCACGGGCTTGAGATATGTCCGAGCGGGGCGCCCGAAGGTGTCACGGTCGCATAGGCGCTCGAGCTGGGACTGGCCGTGGCGGCGGCCGGATCAGCTGCTTCGGTCTGGGGGGTCCCGAGCAGGCCGGCCTGCTGGAGGGCGTAGGCGCCCTCGGACTCGGTCGGGATCTGAATCGCCTGTCCGACCAACAGCGGCGAGTCCTCGGAAAGGCCGTTAAAGACCGCGACCGTCCGCGTGGTGAATCCGTTGGCGGCTGCGACCGACCACATCGTCTCCCCGGGCATGACGGTATGGGGGGTAGCCCCTCGGGCGGCCGGTGACGACGCCGAAAAGGCCAGCGCAAGCGCGATCACCGGCCCGAGGGTCCTGAGTCCCCGCAGCAACATCCTTTGCTCCTCCTTCCCCCCGGAATAGTTGGTATCGGGGCGGGCTTCTTGCCGTGGAGGCAAGTCCCTGCCGAGCGTCTCCGGCTTATCGGACCTGCAAGACACCGACCGATCCGACCGCTCGTGCGACCGAGGGAAACGATCGGGGCGCGATCGACGGATGCGACCCTCGGCAGCGCGGGCAGAGAAGATTGGCTGACGGGTCCCGTCCGCCGCCGCCCCGACCAAGAGCCGGGGGACCTCCCAACGCCTCTCGGCCGTATGAGGGGCATGAGCGGATATCACCGTCGTTTACTTCTGGTCCTCGCGGCCTGCCTGATCCTGCTCTCCAGCTGCGGTGAGGGCTCCCAGCCCGACGACCCGACAACACGGATCACGCCCGGCGTGCGCCTCTCGCAGACCTACCCGAAGCTCGCGGTCGGCTCCAAGGTCCGGGACTGCGACATCACCTTCGACGGTCCCGGCCCGGCCGACTGGCGCAAGCACTCTCTGTGGATCGGCCCGTTCGGGCTGGCCGGTCCGGGCCCGGGCCCGGACTTCGACCAAGGCGCGCTCGAAGGCGGCCTGCTGACGGTGAAGACGCCGACGATGGTCGCCGGGCATCGTCCGGTGACGATCTCCGTGCCAGAGGCGCAGCGGTATCGCGTCGGGATCCTCGGAGTGCATCCCCGCCCCGCCTACGCCTCCGTCACCTATGTGCCATGCGACGACAAGCCGCGAACCGTGTTCGCGGCCGGTTTCCTGCTACGCAACCGCGGGCCGGTGACCCTCTTGGTGCAGGTTGGCGACGAGCCGGTCCTTGGTCTCCACCTGAGCGGCTAGGCCACCTCGGCGACCGGTGTTTCGCCGGTCGGGGAGGGGTCGCCAGGGCCTCCCGTTGAGCGGGGAGTCGTGCTCGGGATTCTCCGCCGAATGGAACAGGAGGCAATCTCTCGGTTGCTGACCTTCCGAGCGTCCTATGAACGTGCGATCGGGTATCCGTAGCGAGAACCCGTCTGGATGCGGGATTTTCCACTCACTGCCGGGCCATGAGTCAGGCCAGATTGCCCTCCGCAGACTCACCCGCCCGCGCGACGCCCCAGATCATCGGCCTGACGATCGGCGGCGCCTTGGGCATCTCCCCGTGCTCGACCTGCTCGACCTCGAGCGGCGACGCCTCGATCGTCGCCAGCGTGGCGCGGTTGCAATTGCAGCCGTAGCCGAACGCGTACCACGGACCGTGCAACCGGTCTTGCCAGCGCGCAAGCTTCGGGTCGTCGGCTCGGACATGCTCGAGGAAGAGCAGCCGTCCGCCCGGCCTCAGCACCCGTTGGGCCTCGCGCAGCACCGCCACCGGGTCTGGAGCGGTGCAGAGGACGAGCGTCATCGCGACCGTGTCGAAGCTCGAGTCCTCGAACGGAAGGCGCTCGCCCGGGGTCTCGACGACCTCCCCGGAACGCGCCCAGTTCGCAACGCGCTTGCGTAACTGGGCCGCCATGTGCCGGTCCGGCTCACTGACGACTAGGCCGTCGATTGATTCCGGCCAGAGCTCGAGATTCAGGCCGGTGCCGGCTCCGATCTCGAGGCATCGTCCCTTCGCGTGGCTGAGTAGCTCGCGGCGCCTGTGGGTGAGGCCCGCCTTCTCCGAGGACGACATGAACCAGTCGTAGGCCCACGCGACGATGCGTCCCCAGGTTGCCTGGTAGAGCCGACGGAGCATGCCCTCCGAGCGTACCCGAGCCCCTCGGTTGTCTGACCAGCCGTGGTGGCGCTGCCCGCCTTCTCGTGGTTAGCGGCTCTCCGACGGCGGGCGATCAGGGGCCCATATTGGGCCCACGGATTCCTCATCGACGGCCCTTCCCGCCCACCCCTGAAACAGCGAAACCCCCGCGCTAGCAGGGGCTCCGACCATGCGGCTGAGAGGAGTCGAACCATCACGGGTCTTTCGGCCCACAAGGCCCTCAACCTTGCGCGTCTACCAGTTCCGCCACAGCCGCTCGAGGGCGGCGATTCTAGATGTTCGGCGAGCGGGGCTCGCGGCCTTGAAAGTGTCCGGAGGGGCAGTAGTCTACGAACATGTGTTCGAACGGATCGACACCCGCCGGCCGGCCGGCAGCCGAGAAGGAGGCGACTGGACCTGGACCTGACCAAGCGGCAGAAGGAGATCTTCGACTTCATCCGCCGCTACGCGGCCAAGACCGGCTACCCGCCGACCGTGCGGGAGATCGGCAAGGCGGTCGGCCTGCACTCCTCCTCGACCGTCCACGCCCACCTCGCCAACCTCGAGAAGATCGGGCCTGCTGCGACGCGATCCCTCGAAGCCGCGGGCGATCGAGCTGCTCTTCGACCGGGCCAAGAAGACGATCCGGCCGGGCAGCGGGCTGCCGCTGGTCGGCCAGGTCGCCGCCGGCGAGCCGATCCTCGCCGAGGAGAACATCGAGGAGTACATCGAGATTCCCGACGTGATCGGCGGCGAGGACGGCGACTACATCCTCCGGGTCCGCGGCGAGAGCATGAAGGACGCCGGCATCCTCGAGGGCGACTACGTGTCGTGCGGCCCGCCGACGACGCCGACGACGGCGAGATCGTCGTCGCCCTGATCGGCGAGGAGGCGACGGTCAAGCGGTTCTTCCGCGAGACCGACCACATCCGCCTGCAGCCCGAGAACGAGGCGATGGAGCCGATCCGGACGACCGAGGCTCGGAGGTCGCTCGGAAGGTGCGTCGGCGTCTTCCGGCAAGGTCGTGACGCGCGACGGGCGTTCGATGCCGGTCGTCGCTCAGGATGTGATCCTCGGCGTAGGAGGACTGGCGGCCGGTGCCGCCGAATGCCCGTCTGCCGCGGCCGCATGCACGTCTCGCGGCTGCGCGGACTGCGGCTCCGACCGAGCTAGCCGCTTGCCAATCGAGTCGGGCTCACCTGTGGTGCGGGCCGAGCGACCGCGGGGGGAGAGAAAACCCCTCGAGGAAAGTCCGGACACCAAAGGGCAGGGCGGTGGGTAACGCCCACCCGGGGAAACCCGCGGGAAAGTGCCACAGAAACACACGGCCGATGGCGCGGCCACACGTGAGTCGCGTACAGGCAAAGGTGAAATGGTGCGGTAAGAGCGCACCGGCGTCGCGGTGACGCGGCGGCCAGGCAAACCCCGCCCGGTGCAAGGCCAAGCAGGACCGTCGACCCGGCCCGGCGAGGTCCAGGTGGGCCGCAGGGCCGCTCGGGGCCCCGCCGGGGCGGAGCCCCGGCGAGATAGATGGTCGCTCACGACAGGATCCGGCTTACAGGCCCGCTAACGGAGAGGCCCCGCGAGGGGCCTCTCCTAGTTCGCTGAGCGCCTGCCTGCACCCTCCGATTTCTGTCTTAGCGTTTGCTAACATGCCGCCAACTTCCGCTGAATCTCCGCCCACATATCGCGGAGAGCGGGGGACCCAGTTAGTTGGGGCGAATCGCAGGCATCTGCCGCGTAGCGCAGCTCTTTCAGCGCGAGCCCGTCAGCTAACCCCGTAAGCGTCGGAAAGAGATGAACGCAGGCAGGAACCGCCTCGAGCGGAAAGACCATTCACGGCGCGCGCTGCGCGGCGCGCTGCCTCGGCGCTCCTCGTCGCTCGCCCTCGCTGCGCCGGCGCCGCCCGGCCGCGCCGGCGGCGACCGGCGGCGCCGCCACCGGCGAGCGCCTCGGCGCCGACCGCAAGCGACGCCCAGCCGGAGCGAGGCATCGCCTTCACGCGCCGATGCGCTACGGCCGGCGCCACCTGGTACGGCCCCGGCCTCTACGGCAACCAGACCGCCTGCGGCCAGATCCTGCGCCCGGGCACGATCGGCGTCGCCCACAAGACCCTGCCCTGCGGCACCACGGTCAAGTTCGTCTACCACGGCCGCTCGATCGTCACCCGGGTGATCGACCGCGGCCCCTACACCGACGGGCAACGCCTGGGACCTGACCAACGGCGCCCGCGAAGCGCTCGGCTTCGACGGCGCGGACCGGATCCGCTACGCGGTCGCCCGCTAGGCCGTCGCGGCCACTCGCCGAAGCTCCGGCTAGGCCGTGCTGCTACGGCTGTCCCATGAGCGGATCGCCTCGACGAGAGGAGCTAGCGGAGATGTCGCAAGTCGAGCGGGACCGGATCGTGCGACGCCGTCGGCGGCCGTTCGCCTGGCCGTCGCGCTCGCGGCGGTGACGGTGCTCGCCGCGCTCCTCGCCGGCCGCCGGCGGCGCCGCGGCGGCCGCCCGAGCGACGACCGTCGTGCTCGGCAAGACCGCGACCACGCCCGACCCCTCCTGCCCGGACGCTGCCCTGCCAGGCGGTCGGCAGCGTCACCGGCTTCCAGGTCAGCAACGACCAGACCGAGCCTGCCCTTCCGGGTCACCGCGCGACGGCAAGGTCAAGTCCTGGACGCTGACCCTGGCGCAGCCGACCAACAGCCAGCGCTCCTTCTTCAACGGCTTCTTCGGCACGCCGCCGGAGGCGCGGCTGGCGATCCTCGCGCCGCGTCCCGGGCACCAACCCGCCGCGCTACAACCTGCGCCGCCAGGGCTCGATCCGCGTGCTCAGCCCCTACCTCGGCCAGACGGTCAAGTTCGGCGCCTCGCTGCGGGTCGCAGAAGGGCGACATCGTCGGCGCTCACCGTGCCGACCTGGGCGCCGGCCTTCGCCCAGGGCCTGACCGCCAACAACGTCTGGCGGGCCAGCCGCGAGCCGGGCAGGTGCACCAACTCGACCGACGTCCGCCAGGGCGAGCCGCAGCAGAAGGTCGGCAGACGCGCCACCTACGGCTGCCGTACTCGACCGCCCGGCTGCTCTACACGGCCACCGTCGTCGAGCGGACGTAGGACGCGCCGGCTGACGCCGGGCCCGGCTCCGAGCTGGCTCGGGTCCGCCGCGCCTCAGGCGGCCGAGGGGAGGACCCGCGGCGTCGCCTGGTCTTGGGGCAGCGCCGCGGCGCTGGCGATCAGGCTCTGGAACTCGTTCAGCGCCAGGTGGCCGACCGCCTCGAGGATCTCCTCGTCGGTCCAGCCGATCTCCCGCGCCTCCTCGTGGAGGTGGTGCGGGGGGTGGCCGTCCGCCTCGAGCGTCGCCTTCAGGTAGGTCGAGCAGCGCCGCCTCCTTCGGGTCGCCGGAGGTGAAGCTGCGGGCGCGGGAGACCTCGTCGAGGCCGAGGCCGGCGCGGCGCGCCGACTTCGCGTGCTGGGCGATGCTGTAGCTGTCGTCGCGGTGCTCGGCGACCGCCAGCGCGATCCGCTCGCGCGTCGCCTGCGGGAGGACGCCGCCGCGCAGCTCCGAGCGCATCCGGGTGTAGGCGCGGAGCACCGCGGGCGCGCCGGCGAGCACGCCGACGAACTTGGTCACCGCGCCGCCGGCGGCCTGGATGCTCTTGAGCAGCGGGGCGCTCTCGTCGGGGGCGGTCAGCTCGTCGTGGATCTGGAATCTGCTGACTTCTGTTTTTACTGTCACGTTGGCATCCTGCTTCCGGCTCGGATGGCGCGGAATTCCGCTTTACAGAGCCTTTACCGGCCTTTACTTTACTTTAAGCCGATTACTTACATGGAGTAAGTTATACCGCTTTTCGAACGCTGCTGGCAAGCGCTGCTGCGTCGCCTGTTTCTACCCCGGAATACGGCAGGTCGCACCTGCGCTGGTTCACGTTTCGCCTATCGTTGCCGGCCTCCGGGCGAGCGCGAAAGCGACCAGGAGGAGCCGTGAATGGCAGAGCAGACCGAAGAGCGCCGCCGACGTCATCGAGATCGTCAAGGAGCAGCGACGTCCGCTTCGTCCGCCTCTGGTTCACCGACGTGCTCGGCCAGCTGAAGAGCTTCTCGATCAACGCCTCCGAGCTCGAGGACGCCTTCGAGGGCGGCATGGGCTTCGACGGCTCCTCGATCACCGGCTTCAACCCGATCGAGGAGTCGGACATGATCGCGATGCCGGACCCGACGACCTTCGCGCTGATCCCCTGGCGGCCCGAGGAGCGAGAACGCCGTCGCCCGGATGTTCTGCGACATCCGCGTCCCCGGCGGCGAGCCCTACGAGGGCGACCCGCGCTGGATCCTGCAGCGCGCCCTGAAGCGCGCCGAGGAGCTCGGCTTCGACGCCTACAACATCGGCCCCGAGCTCGAGTACTTCTACTTCCGCTCGGCGAAGCCCGAGAACGGCGTGCCCGAGGTGCTCGACGAGGGCGGCTACTTCGACCTGACCACGCTCGACGCCGGCTCCGACGTGCGCCGCGAGACGATCCTCGCGCTGGAGAAGATGGGCATCCACGTCGAGTACACCCACCACGAGGTCGGCCCCTCCCAGCACGAGGTCGACATGCGCTACAAGAACGCGCTCGCGATGGCCGACGACTGCATGACCTACCGCATCGTCGTCAAGGAGTACGCGATGAAGTACGGCTGGCACGCGACCTTCATGCCGAAGCCGCTGTTCGGCGAGAACGGCTCCGGGCATGCACGTCCACCAGTCGCTCACCAAGGACGGCAAGAACGCCTTCTTCGACGCCGACGACCAGTACTTCCTCTCGCCGACCGCGAAGTCGTTCATCGCCGGCCAGCTCAAGCACGCGCGCGAGATCTCGCCGCTCTTCGCCCAGTGGGTCAACTCCTACAAGCGGCTCGTGCCCGGCTACGAGGCGCCCGTCTACCTGGCCTGGTCGCGCCGCAACCGCTCGGCGCTGATCCGGGTGCCGCTCTACCACCCCGGCAAGGAGGGGGCGACCCGGGCCGAGCTGCGCTGCCCCGACCCCGCCTGCAACCCCTACCTCTGCTTCGCCGGCATGCTGCAGGCGGGCCTGGAGGGGGTCGAGAAGGGCTACGAGCTGCCCGAGCCGATGGAGCAGAACCTCTACCACCTCTCGCCCGAGGAGCGCGCGCAGCGGGGCATCGAGCAGCTGCCGGCGACGCTCGGCGAGGCGATCGAGATCGCCGCCGAGTCCGAGCTCGTGCTGCGCACGCTCGGCGAGCACACCTTCCGGCGCTTCGTCGAGATCAAGCGCCAGGAGTGGGACGAGTACCGGGTCCAGGTCACGCCCTACGAGATCGAGAACTTCCTGCCGATCCTCTGAGGGTCAGACGTGGCCCGGCTGCACGTCCTTCGCGTCTTCACCAACGAGGACGGGGAGTGGGGCAACCCCCTCGGGGTCTTCCTCCAGGGGCGGGAGGTGCCCGATCCCGAACGCCAGCGGGTCGCGGCCGACCTCGGCTTCTCGGAGACGGTCTTCGTCGACGACGCCGTCTCAGGGTCGGTGCGGATCTTCACGCCGGCGGTCGAGCTGCCCTTCGCCGGCCATCCCCTGGTCGGCACCGGCTGGCTGCTCGGCCACGAGGGCAACGCACCTCCCGCCCTGCGGCCGCCGGCGGGCGAGGTCGCCGTGCGCGTCGAGGACGGGATCTCGCGGATCACCGCCCGGCCGGAGTGGGCGCCCCCGTTCGAGCCGGTGCAGCTCCGCGACCCAGCCGAGGTGCGGGCCCTGAGCGGTCCGCCCGCGGACGCCGGCGAGGTGTATGCCTGGGCATGGATCGACGAGGCCGCCGGCACGATCCGCGCCCGCTCCTTCGCCCCCGCCTACGGCATCGCCGAGGACGAGGCCACCGGCGCTGCCGCGCTGATGCTCTGCGGCCTGCTCGGCCGTCAGATCACGATCCACCAGGGTCACGGATCGGTGCTTCTGGCCCGGCCGCTGGGCGACGGCAGGGTCGAGGTCTCGGGAACGGTGGCGCTCGACGAGGCCCGCGAGTACCCGCTCACCCCCTAGCCGGCCGCGGATAGCAGCGCGGCGAGGGCGAAGCCGAGGACCGTGACCAGGCCGGTTGCGTCGTGGCCCTGCTCGAACGCCTCGGGCATCATCGTGTCGGCGAGCATGGTGAGCACCGCGCCGGCGGCATAGGCCTGGATCAGGCCGATCGCATCGCCCGATGCACCGTCGAGGGCGACGTAGCCGAACGCCGCGGCGGCCGTGCAGGCGGCGACGACGATGGCCCATCCCGTCAGCACGGCGCGGCGATCCGGGGCACCGTCGCGGATCTCGGCAGTGGCCGCGAAGGACTCGGGGAGGTTGGAGATGAAGACCGCCGCGACGACCGCGGCGCCCACCTCGCCGCCGCCGATCAGGGTGATCCCGATGACCGCCGACTCGGGGATGCCGTCGAGCACCGCCCCGAGCAGGAGCGCCCGCGAGGATTGCTGCGCGGAGCTCCCGCCGGCGCTGCGCCCCCGCCCCAGCGCCCTGGTGCCGCCGTAGTAGGAGAGCGCGCCGGCCGCCAGCCCGAGCGCGACCACGTCGGCTCCGCCGAGCCTCAGCGCCTCCTCGGTGAGCTCGAAGGAGACCGCGCTGATCAGCGCCCCGGCGCCGAAGCCCATCACCAGACCCACGACGCGGCCCGAGACCGGGATCGCCAGGCCGGCGACGGCGCCGATCAGCAGCGACGACGCCCCGACCAGTCCCCAGAAAGCCGCTTCGGGCAACTCAGCCTCCGCGGGCCGGGTCGGCTAGTCGCGCCGCAGCAGCGCGGCGGCGCGGGTCTTCAGGTTGAAGGCGCCGGCCATCGCCTTTTCCGCGGCCGAGCCCGCCGGGGGCATCGCCCCGAGCTGGCGAGCGACGGCCATCCCGTTGGTGTAGGCGCGGTTCTCGCGGATCAGGCCCTCGCGGATCGTCAGCATGTCCAGGCCCTCCATGTCGACGGAGGCGCCGTTCGGGATGAAGCCCTCGAAGCGGGCCGTGCCGTCGAAGGTGCCCACGGCGCGCCAGCGGACCGCCGCGCGGTCCGCCTCGACGGCCATGTCGAGGACCTCGAACCTGATGTCGGGAAACGCCCGGAACAGGTTCCCGAACCACTCGTGGTAGCCCTCGGGAGCGCGCAGCTCGGCCATCCCGTGGAGATACCCGATCCCGCCGGGCTCCCAGAGCTCCATCATCGCGCCGGTGTCGCGGGCCGCGATCGCCTCGAAGTAGGCCTTGGCGATCCTCGCGGTCTCCGCCTTCTTCGGGCGCCCCCCCTTTGCGGGCGTCCCGGTGCCGGTCTCAGGGCTCATGCCTGGACCCTACCGCCGCCGGGCCGGCGCCGCCTCCGAAGGGAGGAGACGGTCTAGTCGAGCAGCTCGGAGAGCGCCTCGGGGGAGGTGACCGGCGCCTGGCATGCAAACCGCTCGCAGACGTAGGCGGCGGCGCGACCGTCGACCGCCGGCCGGTCCCTCATCAGCTCGGGGGTGTCCGTGCCCTCCGGCCCGCCCGCCCGCACCAGGCGCGGCCGGTAGGCGCCGGCGACGACGGCCGCCAGCTCTTCGAACCGCCGGGCCGCGCCGCCGGGCTGACGAGCGCCACCTCGCGGACGGGGGAGAGGTGGAAGTCGAGCGCCTGGAGCAGGTGGCCGAAGGCGTCCGGATGACGGACCGCCGCGGCGCGGAACAGCCGCAGCACGCCGACGGCCTGCTGTTCGTAGGAGCGCTCGCCGGTGAGCGCCGCCAGCCGCAGCAGTCCGAGCGCGGCCGACGAGTTGCCGGCTGGGATCGGGTGGTCGCCGATCTCCTTGCGGCGGGCGATCAGCTGCTCGTGGTCGTTGGAGGTGGTGAAGAAGCCGCCGCGCTCGGGGTCGCCGAAGCGCTCGATCATCGTCTCGGCGATCGCCCGGGCCTGCTCGAAGCCTCGCTGCTCGAAGGTCGCCTCGTAGAGGACGAGCAGCGCCTCGAGCAGGAAGGCGTGGTCCTCGAGGTAGGCGTTGAGCCGGGCGCCGCCGTCCTTGTAGGTGCGGAGCAGGCGGCCGTCGGGGTCCCGCATCTCCGCGAGCACGAAGTCGGCGCAGGCGCGGGCGGCCTCGAGGTAGTCGTCGCGGCCGAGGACGGCGCCGGCGTCGGCGAGGGCCGCGATCATCAGCGCGTTCCAGGAGGCGAGCCGCTTGTCGTCGAGAGCCGGCCAGACCCGCTCCGCCCTGCTCTCGTAGAGGGCTTGCCGGGCATGCTCGAGCCCGTCCGGGGCGGCGGCGCCGCGCGCCGCCGGGGAGATGGAGAACGTTGCTGCCCTCGAAGTTGCCCGCCTCGGTGACCCCGTAGTGGGCGATGACCGCATCGGCGCCGGCGCCCAGCACCTCGCGGATCTCCTCCGGCGTCCAGACGTAGAAGCGGCCCTCCTCGCCCTCGGAGTCGGCGTCGAGCGCCGAGTAGAAGCCGCCCTCCGGCCCCCGCATCTCGCGCAGCGCCCAGTCGAGCGTCTCGTCGCAGACCCGGCGGTAGCGCTCGTGGCCGAGGACCTGCCAGCCGTGCAGGTAGGCGCGGGCGAGCAGCGCGTTGTCGTAGAGCATCTTCTCGAAGTGGGGGACGAGCCAGGCGGCGTCGACCGAGTAGCGGGCGAAGCCGCCGCCGAGCTGGTCGTAGATGCCGCCGGCCGCCATCGCGTCGAGAGTGCGCTCGACGATGTCGGTGGCACCCGCGGGCCAGCAGGAACTCGAGCGCGGAGGCGGGCGGGAACTTGGGCGCGCCGCCGAAGCCGCCGTGGCGCATGTCGGCTGCGCTGCGCGAAGCGCCGCGCGACCGCGTCCTCGAGCAGGCGCGGGTCGAGCAGCGTCCGCCGCGGGCTCGAGCTCGCCGATCGCGCCCGAGCTGCGCCCGCGTCCGCGGCGGCGCGCGCGCTGATCTCGCTCGCGCCGCTCCCGAACGCCTCGACGACCGCCTCCATCACCATGCGGAAGCTGGGCATGCCGCGGCGCTGGCTCGGGCGGGAAGTAGGTGCCGCCGTAGAAGGGCACGCCCTCGGGGTCGAGGAAGACGGTCATCGGCCAGCCGCCCTGGCCGGTCATCGCCTGCACCGCCTCCATGTAGAGGGCGTCGACGTCGGGGCGCTCCTCGCGGTCGACCTTGACGTTGACGAAGTGCTCGTTCATGTAGGCGGCCGTCTCGGGGTCCTCGAAGGACTCGCGCTCCATCACGTGGCACCAGTGGCAGGCCGAGTAGCCGACCGAGAGCAGGATCGGGCGGTCCTCGATCGCGTGCCCGCTCGAGCGCCTCCTCGCCCCACGGGTACCAGTCGACCGGGTTGTCGCGGTGCTGGAGCAGGTAGGGGCTGGTCTCCGCGGCGAGGCGGTTGGCCATGCCCCTGAAAATAGATGACCGCACTATTGGCGCCGGCCAGATCAGCGAAAATGGGTCGGGAGCGGCGAAAATCCCATTTTGAGGGTGGCGGTCCCCCGCGGTGCGCCCTAGCGTGACCGGCGTGAATCAGGGGAATCAGCCAAGGCCGATCGAGGAGCTCTTGAAGGGAGTCGCGCCGCGCGACCGCGAGACCGTCCGCCAGGCGCTCGAGCGGGCGCGCGAGAGCGAGACCGAGCTGCGGCAGGCGACCTCGCTGATGACCGATGCCCAGGAGATCGCCCGCTTCGGCCACTGGCAGTGGGTCGTGGCCGGCGACGAGGTGACCTGGTCGGATCAGCTCTACCGCATCTTCGGCCTGCGCCCCGGCGAGTTCACGGCGACCTTCGAGGCCTACCTGGAGCGGGTCCACGAGGCCGATCGCGAGCGGGTGAAGGCAAAGATCGAGAAGGCCCTGGCCACCGGGGAGCCCTACCTGATCGAGCACCGCATCCTCATGCCCGACGGCACGGTTCGCAGCCTGCGCTCGCAGGGGCAGGTCGTCAAGGCCGAGGACGGCAGCGTGGAGCGGCTCGTCGGCGTCTGCCAGGACATCACCGAGCTGGTCGAGGCCGAGCGCGCCAGGCGCGCCGCCGAGCTCCGTTTCCGAAACGCCTTCGAGCACGCGCCGATCGGCGTGGCCCTGATCGCGCTCGGCGATGAGCGCGCCCGAATCGACCGAGGTCAACCGGGCGCTCTGCACGCTCACCGGGTACTCCGAGCAGCGAGCTGATCGAGACCGGCCTCGACGAGCTGACCGCGCCCGAGGACCGGGACCTCGACCAGGACCGCCGCCGCGCGCCTTCGCTCGCGGGGAGCTCGACACCTACGCGGTCGAGAAGCGGCTCCGGCACAAGGCCGGCCATCAGGTCTGGTGCCAGATCAGCGTCTCGCTGATGCCCCCCGAGCGTCGGCGACGGCCCCTACGCGATCGTCCAGCTCCAGGACATCAGCGAGCGGCGCCGCTTCGAGCAGCGGCTCCAGTACCTCGCCGACCACGACTCGCTCACCGGCCTGCTCAACCGGCGGCGCTTCCGCGCCGAGCTCGAGCAGCACGTCTCCTTCAACGCCCGCTACGGGGGCCAGGGCGCGGTGATGGTCATCGACATCGACGGCTCAAGGCGGTCAACGACAGCCTCGGCCACCAGGCCGGCGACAACCTGATCCGCCACGTCGCCGGCGATCCTGCGCGAGCGGGTGCGCGACCACCGACGTCGTCGCCCGCCTCTCCGGCGACGAGTTCGCCGTGCTGATGCCGCAGGCCGACACCGGCCGGGGCGCTGCAGCTGGGCGAGGACCTGCGCGCCGAGGTCGCCGAGCGAGGCCGCCGCCGACGACGCGGCACGAACGCGGTCACGGTCAGCGTCGGCATCACGATGTTCGGCGGCGAGCGCGGGGTCGGCGCCGAGGCGGTGCTGGTCGCCGCCGACCTGGCGATGTACCGGGCCAAGGAGGAGGGCCGCAACCGGATCGCCCTGTTCGAGGACCCGGAGGAGCCGCAGCGGCAGCCGCGCCGCGCGCCAGACGACCTCGGCGCGGATCCGCGACGCGCTCACCCAGGACCGCCTCAGCCTCCACACGCCAGCCGATCCGTCGACCTCGCCTCCGGCGGGGTCGAGCGCTACGAGCTGCTGCTGCGGATGACCGGCGACGAACGGCGAGCTGCTTCCCGGCGCGCGCCTTCATCGAGGCCGCCGAGCAGGTCGGGATGGTCCAGGAGCTCGACCGCTGGGTCGTCGGCCAGGCGCTCGGAGCTGCTCGCCGAGCGCGAGCGCGGCGGGCGACCCGATCTCGCTCCACGTCAACCTCTCCGGCGCCTCGCTCACCGACCTCTCGGTGCTCGAGTTCATCGAGCGCCAGCTCGACGAGGGCGACGCCGACCCCGCGCGCTGCACCTTCGAGATCACCGAGACGCGCGGCGATCCACGACTTCGACACCGCCGGCGGCCTTCGCCGACCGGCTCACCGAGTTCGGCTGCCAGGTCGCGATCGACGACTACGGCGCCGGCTTCGGCCCCTTCTACTACCTCAAGCACCTGCCCTTCGACCTGATCAAGATCGACGGCGACTTCGTCCGCGACATGCCCCGCAACGACGCCGACCAGCTCACCGTGCAGGCGATCGTCCAGATCGCCCGCGGCCTCGGCAAGACGACGATCGCCGAGTTCGTCCAGGACGACGCGACCGCCGAGATGCTGCGCGAGTACGGCGTCGACATGGCCCAGGGCTTCCACCTCGGCAGCGCCCGCGGTCGCGAGCCTGGGCGCCGACGCGCCGACTGAGCGGCCGTCAGCGCTCAGCCGCCGGCCGACGTCGCTGCGCGAAGGCCTCGAAGGCGTCGAGGTAGCGCTGCAGGTCCTCGTCGTGTGGGCGATCGAGAGCGTCCACTCCTCCTCGACGCCGGGCGTCATGAAGATGCCGTGGTTCATGTGGTAGAGCCAGGCCAGGGTCGAGAGCTCGTCGTCGACCTTGGTCAGGTAGTCGCGGTACTCGTACAGCCGCTCCGGCGAGAAGATCACGCAGCCCTTGGCGCCGAGGCCCTCGGTGTAGGCGGGCAGGCCGTGCGCGTCGATGATCTCCTGGCAGCCGTCGAGCAGGCGCCGGTTGGTCGCCTCGAGCTGCTCGTAGGCGTCGTCGGTGAGGACCTCGGTCAGGGTCGCCTCGGCGGCGGCCATCACCAGCGGGTTGCCGTTGAAGGTCCCGTACTGGTTGACGGTGCCGTCGGCGACGATCTCGGCCAGCTCCTCGGTCATCCCGATCGCGCCGCCGGGGTAGCCGCCGCAGCTGGCCTTGGCCAGGGTGATCATGTCCGGCGTCACCCCGAAGCGCTGCGGTCGCGCCGCCGGGGGCGATCGTGCAGCCGGTCTTCACCTCGTCGAAGATCAGCTTGACGCCGTGCTCCGCGGTCAGCTCGCGGACCCGCTCCAGGTAGCCCTCGCGCGGCGGGATGATGTTGATGTTCATCATCGCCGGCTCCATGATCAGCCCGGCGACCTGGTCGCCGATCTTGCTCCAGCACGCTCTCCAGCGCCTCGGCGTCGTTGAAGGGGACGCGCGGGTCAGCTCGGTGAGCGCCTTCGGGTAGCCGGCGCCGTAGGGGACGCTGACCGGGTCGTCGCGGTCGCCGAGCGCCTCCAGCGGCGGGTAGACGGAGACCATCACCGCGTCGTGGTGGCCGTGGTAGGAGCCCTCGATCTTGAGGATCATGTCGCGGCCGGTGGCCCCGCGGGCGAGGTGGACGGCGTCCATCGTCGACTCGGTGCCGGAGTTGGTGAAGCGCCACTGGGGGAGGCCGAAGCGGCGGGTCAGCTCCTCGGCGACGGCGATCGAGCCGTCGGTCGGGGCGGCGAAGTGGGTGCCCTCGTCGACCCGGGCCTTGACGGCGGCGCCGACGGTCGGGTTGGCGTGGCCGATGCACATCACGCCGAAGCCGTTGTGGAAGTCGACGTACTCGGTTGCCGTCCACGTCCCAGACGCGGCTGCCCTCGCCGCGCTCGATGTAGACGGGCCAGGGGTCGTTCGCCTGGAAGGAGGAGGGGACGCCGTTCGGCATCACCTTGACCGCGCGCTCGGTAGGTCTCGGCCGAGCGGCCCGGTGCGGTTGCGGAACTGCTCCTGCTGGCCTCGGTCAGCGCCGCGATCCGCTTCGGGTCGATGGTCGGACCCTCGGTCTTCGTCCATCGACAGCTTCCATGCCGGGCCATCCTCGGCTGGCAGTGCAGCCTAGCGGCGCGCGCGCAGCTCGGCCCGCTTGATCTTGCCGCTGGCTGTCTTCGGCAGCTCGTCGGCGAACTCGACGATGCGCGGGAACTTGTAGGGGGCGGTCTGCGCTTGCAGTGCTCCTGCAGCTCGCGCGCGAGCTCTCGGGCCGGCTCGCCGTCGCGGAGGACGACGATCGCGCGGACCACCGAGCCGCGCTCGGGGTCGGGGGCGGCGACCGCCGCCGCCTCGGCGACGGCCGGGTGGGAGAGCAGCGCCGACTCGACCTCGAACGGGCCGATCCGGTAGCCGGAGGAGAGGATGATGTCGTCGTCGCGGCCCTCGAAGTAGAGGTAGCCGTCCTCGTCCTCGCGGACCAGGTCGCCGGTCGCTCCACCACTCGCCCTCGAAGCCGCGCGCCGTCCGAGGTAGCGGGAGAAGAAGGTGGGGCAGGTAGGCGCGCGCCGCAGCTGCAGCTCGCCGTCCGTCGGCACGATCCGGGTCTCGATCCCCGGCAGCGGCCGGCCCATCGAGCCGTCGCGCACCGGCCTCGCCCGGCGAGGTTCCCGGTGACCTGGCCGGTCTCGGTCTGGCCGTAGCCGTCGGCCGACTCGAGGCCGGTGGCCTCGCGGAAGGCGCTCGATCACCTCCGGGTTGAGCGGCTCGCCGGCGGAGACCATCCGCCGCAGCGAGGGCAACGGGCGCAGGGCCGCCCGCTTGGCCAGCATCCGGTACTCGGTCGGCGCCTGGCAGAGGACGTTGACGCCGAGCGCCTCGATCAGCTCGAGCCGCTCGGCGGGGTCGAAGCGGCCGTCGTGGATGACGGCGGCGGCGCCCGTGAGCCAGGGCGCGAGGAAGACGTTGCGGGCCGACTTCGACCAGCCGGTGGCGGTCGTGCACCAGGCGAGCTCGCCGTCGCGCGGCGCCGAACCAGTGCTCCGCCTGGATCCGCTGCCCGAACGAGGTAGCGGTAGGCGTGCACGACGCCGCGCGGCTCGCCGGTCGTTCCCGAGGTGAAGACGATCAGCGCCGGGTCGTCGGGGTCCATGTCCTCGGCGGCCGCCGGGGTCTCCTGGGGCGAGGTCCTCGTCGAGGACCGCGGCGACCTCGGCCAGGGTCATCGCCGGGACTCCCGTCGGGAGCTCGCCGAGCAGAGCCTCCTCGCCGACGCAGAGCTCGGGCCGGCGGCGGCCGCCCGCAGCTCGAGGTCGGCGCGGCGCAGCATCGTGTTGCAGGGCAGGGCGACGGCGCCCATCCGCCAGCAGGCGAGCATCGCCAGCACCCACTCGATCCGGTTGCCGACCAGCGTCATGACGACGTCGCCGCGACCCACCCCGCGCGCCGCGAAGGCGCCCGAGAGCCCGGCGCTGCGGGCGAACAGCTCGCCGAAGTGCCAGTCCCGCCGGTTGCCCTCGGCGTCGATCGCGACGATTCCGAGCTTGGAGGACGGAAAGCCCTCGAGCAGGTCGGTGATCAGGTTCACGGCGCAGCAGTCTGCCGGACCGCAGCGGCCTGACGGCTTGCGGGAGCGCGATCCGGGTAGGAATTGCCCATGACGACAGTGCTGATCATCGTTGCCGTGGTCGTGGTGGCGGCCCTCCTGCTGATCACCGTGCGCGAGCTGCGCGCCCGTGCCCGTGAGCGCGAGCGCGAGCATGAGCGGCTCTCCGCCCGGGCTGAAGGCCACCGCCAGGAGGCGGAGCGCGGCGTGGCGACCGCCCGCCAGGTGGGCGGCGAAGCCGAGAAGCACCGCCAGGCCGCGGAGCATCATGCCTCCCGCGCCCGCGAGCACGAGGCGCTGGCCAAGGAGCACAGCGAGAAGGCCGAGGAGCTGAGCGGCAGGGCTAGGCGCACCGGCCGCTCCGTCGCCCGCCACGATGAGCAGGCGACGGAGATCGAGAGCAGGCTCGAGCGACCTCGCTAGCGCGGTACGGCGGGCCTAGCGGCTGAGCTCGGTGCCGTCGTAGAGCTTCTTGACGCGGACGGCGCCCGCGGGAGCCGCCTCGACGCAGAGCCGGCAGAGAACGCACTCGTCGAGGTTCTCGGGCACCATCTCGACGCGGCCGCCGCCGTTGCGGAAGATGTCCACCGGGCACACCTCCTCGAGCTTTGCGGCCAGCTCGGCGTCGCCGGCGACCTCGTCGGAGATCTCGACGTCGATGAAGACGCCGTGCAGTCCGCCGGCGCTCACGCGGGCACTCCGAGCCGCTCCTTGACCGCGTCGGGGATCTCGTCGATCCGCTCGACGACCCGGATCCCGGCAGCCTCGAGACGGGCGATCTTCTCGGTCGCGGTGTCCTCGTCGCCTTCGACGATCGTCCCGGCGTGGCCGAAGCTCATCCCCTTCATCTCCTCGTCGTCCATGAACTTGCCGGCCATGAAGGCGACGATCGGCAGGCGCGAGTCGTTCTCCTTCACCCACTCGGAGAGCTGCGCCTCCATCCGCCCGCCGGGCTCGGTGTAGATCACGATCGCCTTCGTCTGCTCATCGGCCTCGAAGTAGGGCATCAGCTCGGCGTAGGTGGAGCCGATGATCGCGTCGCCGCCGATCGAGATCGCGGTCGAGACGCCGAGGCCCGCCTGCGTCAGCGAGGAGGAGATCTCCGTCGTCATCCCGCCCGAGCGCGACATCACGCCGACCGGTCCGGGCGCGTAGGCCTTGGCGGCGTCCTTCGCAGGGCCGCCGATGCCGCCCATCTTGCAGATCTCGGGGACGATCAGCCCCAGGCAGTTCGGCCCGATTATCCGCGCCCCGCGCAGCTCGGCCAGCTCGACCATCTGCGCCACATCGCCGCGGGGAATCCGCTCGGTGACGACGACGACAAGCTTGACCCCGTTCTCGATCGCCTCGAGAACCGCGTCCTTCGTGAAGGCGGGGGGGACGGTGACGACCGAGCCGTCCACCGGCGCGCCGTGATTCTCGACGGCCTGGGCGACGGTGTCGAAGACGGGCACGCCGTGCACGTCGCGCCCCTTGCGCCCGGGGGTGACGCCGCCGACCACCTTGGAGCCGTAGTCGAGGCATTCGCGGGTCAGGTTGACCGCCTCGCGCCCGGTGATGCCCTGGACGATGAAGGTGAAGTCCTTGTCGAGCAGGATCGACATCAGGCCGCCGCCGGGGTCCCCTGGATCTTCTCGACCGCCCTTCGCGCCGCCTCCCACATCGAGACCGAGCGGTCGCAGTACTCGACCCCGTAGCGCTCGAGGATCTTGAAGCCCTCCTCCTCCCAGGCGCCCGGGATGCGGAAGATCGCGATCGTCTCGCCGGGGTCCTTGCCGAGCTCGAGGCAGGCCTTGATCACGCCGCGGGCGACGATGTCGACCCTGGTGTTGGAGACGATCGACATCATCACGGCGATCTTCTCGACGCCGTCCTTCTGCAGGACCTCCCTCGCCAGACCTGCGGCCTTGGCGACCGAGGGGTTGCCGCCGATCTCGGAGTAGTTCGCGGGCCTGCCGCCCTGGCTGCGGACGGCGTCGGTGAGCGTCAGCGAGCCGCCGCCGGCGCCGATCACGAGGCCGAGGTTGCCATCGAAGCCGTGGTCCTTGCCCTGGATCACGCCGCGATGGTCGGCGGAGTCGATCGCCTTCACATTCCGTTCGAAGTCGCTCGGCTCGTAGACCTCGCGGGTATCGGAGGGCTCGATTCCCAGCTCCCCTTCAAGCAGCCGCTTCTGGCGCGGCATCCCCTCGTCCTCCATCTCCATGTGGGCGTCGAGGGCGACGAAGGAGCCGTCCTCGAGCTCGGCGAGGGGATTGATCTCGGCGAGGGTCATGTCGCGCTCGCGGAAGAGGCTGGCGAGGCGGGCGAGCACCGGTGTGGCGCGGTTCAGCTGCGAGCCGGTCACCCCGGTCGCGGCGACGACCTGCTTGGCCTCGAAGTCGAAGACGGGCATCAGGTTCGACACGTGCCCGCGGCCGACGTGGTCGGGGTGCTTCTCGGCGACCTCCTCGATATCGATCCCGCCCATGTCGGAGAAGAGCATCAGCGGACGCTTTGCGGTTCCGTCCCAGACGACCCCGGCGTAGTACTCCTGCTTGACCTGGGCCTTTGGGTCGACGAGGACGCCGCGGGGCATGTGGCCGTTGATCTCGAGCTCGAGGATCTCGGCGGCGTGCGCCTCCGCCTCCTCGGGACTGTCCGCGAACTTGACCCCGCCCGCCTTCATGCGGCCGCCGGTCAGCACCTGGGACTTGATCACCACCGGGCCGCCGATCTCCTCGGCGGCCGCGCGTGCCTCGGCGGCGGTCTTGCAGAAGCCGTATTTGGTGACTGGAATCCCGGCGAGCTCGATGATGCGCCGGGACTCGTACTCGTAGAAGCGCATGGTCGGGGCGGGAACCCTACATATCCGTGCGCGATACTGCCGCCGTCCATTCCCGAGGCACCGATGAAGGGAAACAGCATGCGCCGCACCCTCCCCGCCGTCCTCGTCGCCCTCGTGGCGGCGCTCTCGCTCGCCGCCTGCGGCGACACCGTCATCGACGACGGCAAGGCGGAGGAGGCGATCCAGCAGGACGTGGAGTCGACGCTGAAGGTGAAGGTCAGCTCCGTGGACTGCCCGGGAGATGTCGAGGTGGAGGTCGACAAGGAGTTCGACTGCACCGTGAAGTCCGACGCCGGCGACGCCACCGTGACGCTGAAGATCCTCAACGAGGACGCCGACGTGCGGGTGACCGACTTCCAGCAGACGAAGTGACGCGGGGCCGCCGTCTCGGAGGGCCGGCGGCGGCGCTCCTCTGCGTCGGGGCGATCGCCGGCTGCGGAGGAACGGTGATCGACGACATGGAGGCCGAGGACTACCTCCGCGCGACCGTCGAGCCACCCCCCGGGACCCGGATCGACGCCGTCGACTGCCCCGACGGGGTCGATGCCGAGCGCGGCACGACCTTCGAATGCACCCTGGAGACCGCGGACGGCGACGAGGCCGTGATCGGCCTGCGTGTACTCGACGAAAGGGGCACGGTGGAGCCCACCGGAATCAGGCCGGTGAGGTGACGCCCGAGCCGTGGTTGGTGGCGCTGTGGCAGCGTCGCGCCGCCCATTTCGGCAGAATGCCCCCCAGGGCAGAGGGGACACCGGACCGCAGCACAGACCAAGGAGTTGATTCAGACTCGTGAGCGAGACGATCGCGGCATCAGCGCCGACCAAGCACGCCAAGCTTCTCGACTGGGTCGGGGAGATCGCGGAGTTGACCCAGCCGGACGCGATTCGCTGGTGCGACGGCTCGGCCGAGGAGTACGACCAGCTGGCGCAGGACCTCGTCGAGGCGGGCACGTTCCGGCGGCTCGCCGACGCCAAGCGCCCGAACTCCTACCTGGCGCTCTCGGACCCCGGGGACGTTGCCCGGGTCGAGGACCGGACCTTCATCTGCTCGGAGAGCGAGGACGAGGCAGGTCCCACCAACAACTGGCGCGCCCCCGCCGAGATGCGGGAGACGCTCGGGCAGCTCTTCCGCGGCTGCATGAAGGGCAGGACGATGTATGTCGTGCCCTTCTCGATGGGCCCGCTCGGCTCGCCGCTCGCCCAGATCGGGGTGCAGGTGACCGACTCCGGATACGTCGCCACCTCGATGCGGATCATGACCCGAATGGGCAAGGGCGCGCTCGAGGTGCTCGGCGAGGACGGCAGCTTCGTGCCCTGCGTGCACTCGGTGGGAATGCCCCTCGGCGAGGGCGAGGAGGACGTGCCCTGGCCCTGCAACGAGGAGAACAAGTACATCGTCCACTTCCCCGAGAGCCGCGAGATCTGGTCGTTCGGCTCCGGCTACGGCGGCAACGCCCTGCTCGGAAAGAAGTGCCTGGCGCTGCGGATCGCCTCGGTGATGGCGCGCGACCACGGCTGGATGGCCGAGCACATGCTGATCCTCAAGCTGACCTCGCCCGAAGGCGAGGTCAAGTACGTGACGGGCGCATTCCCGTCGGCCTCCGGGAAGACCAACCTGGCGATGCTGATACCGACCCTCGAGGGCTGGACCGCCGAGACGATCGGCGACGACATCGCCTGGATGAAGTTCGGTGAGGACGGCCGCCTCTACGCGGTCAACCCCGAGGCCGGGTTCTTCGGCGTCGCCCCGAACACCAGCCACAAGACCAACCCGAACGCGATGGGGACGATCGAGCGCAACACGATCTTCACCAACACCGCCCTCACCGACGACGTCGACATCTGGTGGGAGGGAATGACGGGCGAGCCCCCGGCGCACGCGATGGACTGGCACGGGCAGGACTGGACGCCCGACTCCGATCACCCCGCGGCCCACCCGAACTCCCGCTTCACGACGCCGGCGTCCCAGTGCCCGTGCATCGCGCCCGAGTGGGAGGACCCCGCCGGGGTCCCGATCGACGCCTTCCTCTTCGGCGGCCGGCGCGCCAGCGTGGTGCCGCTCGTCGCAGAGGCCTACGACTGGGAGCACGGGACCTTCCTCGGCGCGACGATGTCGGTCGAGACGACCGCCGCGGCCGCGGGCGAGGTGGGCAAGCTCCGCTTCGACCCGATGGCCATGCTGCCCTTCTGCGGGTACAACATGGCCGACCACTTGGCGCACTGGCTCGAGATCGGCCGGCGCGAGGGCGCCGTGCTGCCGAAGATCTTCCTCGTCAACTGGTTTCGCAAGAACGACGACGGCTCGTTCATCTGGCCGGGCTTCGGCGAGAACAGCCGCGTTCTCGAGTGGATCTTCCGCCGCTGCAACGGCGACGGCGAGACGGTCGCGTCCGCGATCGGGCTGCTCCCGCGCGAGGGCGAGCTCAACCTGGAGGGCCTCGACCTGGCACCCGACGACCAGCACAAGCTGCTCAACGTCGACGACGATCTGGTCCGGGAGCAGATGCCCCAGCTGAAGGAGCACCTCGCCCAGTTCGGCGACCGCCTCCCCGCTGAGATCCGCAGCCAGCTGGAGGCACTCGAGCAGCGCCTGACCTAGCGGGGCCGCCGTGAAGAGGCTCGCCCCAACCGCGGCGGTCGGCGGCGGGTCGGAGACACCCCTGCGGCGGGCGATCGGGCCGCGCCTGCTTCTCCTCTTCATCGTCGGCGACGTGCTCGGCGGCGGCATCTACGCGCTCGTCGGCGAGGTGGGAGCGAAGACGGGAGGCGCGATCTGGACCGCCTTCGCGCTCGCCCTGCTGGCGGCGCTGTTCACGGCCGCGAGCTACGCCGAGCTGGTCACCAAGTACCCGCGGGCCGGAGGCGCCGCCCTCTACGTCCACCGCGGCTTCCGCAGCCCGTTCTTCAGCTTCATGATCGCGTTCGCGGTGATGGCCTCCGGCATCACCTCGGCCAGCGCGCTCGCCCGCGGCTTCGGCGGCGACTACCTGAGCGAATTCGTCGACATCCCCGTCGTGCTCACGGCGATCGGCCTGCTGGTGGCGATCGCGATCGTCAACTTCCGCGGGATCGAGGAGTCGGTGAAGCTGAACGTGGGCTTCACCATCGTCGAGGTCGCCGGTCTGCTGCTGATCGTCGTCGTCGCCGCCGCCGCCGTCGGGCAGGGAGACGCCGATACCGGACGGGCCTTCGAGTTCAAGGAGGGATCGAGCGCGCTCGGCGCCGCCCTCGCCGGCGCCGCCCTCGCCTTCTACGCCCTGGTCGGGTTCGAGGACTCGGTCAACGTCGCCGAGGAGGCCAAGGACCCCACCCACGTCTACCCGAGGATCCTCTTCGGCGGGATCGCGATTGCGGGCACGATCTACCTGCTGGTCACGATCGGCGCCTCGATGGTGGTCCCGACCGCCGACCTCGCCTCCTCCGACGGCCCCCTGCTCGAGGTCGTCGAGCAGGGGCCGCTGAACATCCCCGGGAAGCTGTTCTCGGCGATCGGCCTGCTCGCCCTCGCCAACGGTGCCCTGATCAACATGATCATGGCCTCGCGGCTGCTCTACGGGATGTCCGAGGAGCGCGTCGTCCCGCGCCCCTTCGGCATCGTGCACCCCGTCCGCCGCACGCCGTGGGTCGCGATCGCGTTCACGACCGCGCTCGGCGTCGTCCTGGTGAGCACCGGTGACCTCGGGGGCCTGGCCGACACGACCGTGGCGCTGCTCGTGGTCGTCTTCGCCGTCGTCAACGTGACGGTCCTGGTGCTCCGAGGTGATTCCGTCGAGCACGACCATTTCTCTGCGCCCTCTGTGGTGCCGGTGGTCGGGGTGGGGATCTCGATCGCCCTGCTGACCCAGATCGAGGCCGTGACCTTCGGCCGGGTCGGGCTGATCCTCGTCCTCGGCGTGGCGATCTGGGTCCTCAACGCCCTGCTGGTGCGCCGCGAGCCGGCGGGCGAGGCCGCCAGCCCGTAGGCTCGCGGGGTTACTGCTGTCGCACGTCGAGGAGGAAGGATCGAATGAGCGAGCCGGTCAAGTTCCAGCTCCCCGAGGCGGAGATCCCGGCCCAGTGGGTGAACCTTCTTCCCGACCTGCCCGGCGAGCCGCTTCCGCCGCTCAACCCCGAGACCCGGGAGCCGGCCGGCCCTCCCGGACCTGACCCCGATCTTCCCGATGGGCCTGATCGAGCAGGAGGTCTCGGCCGAGCCCGAGATCGAGATACCGGAGGAGGTGCGCGAGGTCTACCGGCTCTGGCGGCCGACTCCGCTGATCAGGGCGCGGCGCCTCGAGCGCGAGCTCGACACCCCGGCCCACATCTACTTCAAGTACGAGGGCGGCACCCGGCGGGCTCCCACAAGCCGAACACCGCCGTCGCCCAGGCCTACTACAACCGCGAGGCGGGCATGCGCAAGCTGGTGACCGAGACCGGGGCCGGCCAGTGGGGCTCGGCGCTGGCGCTCGCCTGCCGCCTCTTCGGGCTCGAGTGCGAGGTCTTCATGGTCGGCGTCTCCTATCGACCAGAAGCCCTACCGGCGGGCGATGATCGAGACCTGGGGAGGCACGGTCCACCGCAGCCCCTCCGAGCTGACCGAGGCGGGGCGCTCCCAGGCCGAGCACACCACCGGGAGCCTCGGGATCGCGATCTCCGAGGCGGTCGAGGTGGCCGCCGGCGCGGAGGACACCAACTACGCGCTCGGCTCGGTCCTCAACCACGTCTGCCTGCACCAGACGGTGATCGGCCAGGAGGCGAT
This sequence comes from uncultured Actinomycetes bacterium, assembly GCA_963720015.1. GTDB lineage: Bacteria > Actinomycetota > Thermoleophilia > Solirubrobacterales > 70-9 > DATFPK01. Next base: position 453,695 of record CAVREA010000004.1, read on the forward strand.
CGCCGCGATGGAGATGGCGGGGGAGTACCCGGACGTCGTCGTCGGCTGCGTCGGCGGCGGGTCGAACTTCGCCGGCATCGCCTATCCGTTCATCCGCGCCAACCTGCGCGAGGGCCGAGAAGACCCGCTTCGTCGCCGCCGAGCCCGCCGCCTGCCCGACGCTGACGCGGGGCGTCTACGCCTACGACTTCGGCGACACGGTCGGCATGACCCCGCTGATGCCGATGTACACGCTCGGGCACGACTTCGTGCCGCCGCCCGTCCACGCCGGCGGCCTGCGCTACCACGGCGACGCCCCCAGCCTCTGCGCGCTCGTCAAGGAGGGCATGGTCGAGGCGAAGGCGATCGCCCAGAACGCCGCCTTCGAGGCCGCCGTCCGCTTCGCCGGCTCCGAGGGGATCATCCCGGCGCCCGAGCCCGCGCACGCGATCCGCGCCGCCTTCGACGAGGCCGAGGCGGCGAAGGAGGCGGGCGAGGAGCGGGTGATCCTCGTCAACGTCTGCGGCCACGGCCACTTCGACATGGCCGCCTACGCGGCCTACCACGCGGGCGAGCTCGAGGACCTCGAGTTCTCCGAGGCCGAGATGGAGGCTGCGCTGGAGCGCCTGCCCGAGGCGCCGGCGATCGCCTAGAGGCCGTAGGACTCGGCCAGCTCCTGGTCCTTCGCCGCCAGCATCTCGGCCAGCTCGACCATCACCTTGCACTGCTTCCAGGTCGCGTCGTCCTGCATCTTGCCGTCGATCATGTGGACGCCGCGGCCGTCGGGGATCGCCTCGAGCACCTTCTTCGCGAACCTGACCTCCTCCGGCGGGGGGCTGAAGACCTTCTTCGCGATCTCGATCTGCACCGGGTGCAGCGACCAGGCGCCGACGCAGCCCATCAGGAAGGCGGCGCGGAACTGGGTCTCGCAGCCGCGGTGTCCTTGATGTCGCCGAAGGGGCCGTAGAAGGGCAGGATGCCGGCCGACGTGCAGGCGTCGACCATGCGGGCGATCGAGTAGTGCCAGAGATCCTGCTGCGCGGCGACGCGGTTGGCCTCGGGGTTCTCCGGGTCCTCGGGGTCCTCGATGACCCGATAGCCGGGATGGCCGCCGCCGACCCGGGTCGTCTTCATCCGGCGGAAGGCGGCGAGGTCGGCCGGGCCGAAGCTCATGCCCTGCATCCGCGGGCTGGCCGTGGCGATCTCCTCGAGGTTGACGACGCCCTGCGCGGTCTCGAGGATGGCGTGGACGAGGATCGGCCGCTCGAGGCCGGCCTTCGCCTCGAGCTGGGCCAGCAGACGGTCGACGTAATGGATGTCCCAGGCACCCTCGACCTTGGGGACCATGACCACGTCGAGCTTGTCGCCGATCTCGGCGACGAGCTGGGTGAGGTCGTCGAGGATCCAGGGGCTCTCGAGCGCGTTGACCCTGGTCCAGAGAGCGGTCGTGCCGAAGTCCGACTCCTTCGCCGCGCGGATCAGGCCGCGGCGGGCCGCCTCCTTGCGGTCCACCGGCATCGCGTCCTCGAGATTGCCGAGCAGGATGTCCGTCTGCTTGGCGATGTCGGGGGCCTTGGCGACCATCTTCTCGTTCGAGAAGTCGAGGAAATGGATCATCCGCGACGGGGTCACGGGGATCTCACGCAGCGGCTCGGGCGCGCCGATCGCCTGCGGCTGGAAGAAGTCTCTGGGGTTCCTCAAAGTGGTCGGGTCCTTGGGTTCGGGGTGGGCGAGGGCCGGCGGCGGCGAAATCTACAGGCCTGACGGCTCCGGAACCTGTCCGATTTGACGCCTGAGGCCGTCGCTATGGTCGTCGGCGCCGATGGCGCACGGCGGCGAACGCGACAGCACGGACGACTGGCTCGTACCCGACGAATTCGGCCACGCCGCCGCCGACGCCCCGTCCGCGGAGCGGTCGGTGATCGAGGACACCCTGCGCGCCGCCTCCGCCGCCGAGCGGGCGGCCCACGCCTCGCTGGTCGCCGTCGAGGCCGCGGGGCGGGCCGAGTCGACGCTGCGCCAGATCGAGGATCAACTCGATCGGGCGATCGAGATCTCCCGCTCCGCCGCCGCGCAGACGACGACCGACGAGCGCATCGACGGCCTCGCCCTCGAGATCGACCGAGCCTTCGAGTTGATCGAGGAAGCCGGGCGGGTCTCCCGGCCGGCCCCGGCGGATGAGCCCTCGATGCGCCGGTTCTCCGAGAGGGCCGACCGGATCGTCGAGCGGCTGCGCAGCCTCGAGGAGCGGCCGCTGCCGATCAGGATCGGCTCCAACGGCGAACCCTCCTCCTAGATGGGCGTCGGGGTCCGCGAGGCGCGCCCCGGGGAGGAGGGCGCGGTGCTGGCGACGTACGAGTGGCTGTTCGCTCCGCCGGGGTCGATCCCGCCGGGCTGGGATCCAGCCACCGCGGAGCGCAGGCTGGCGGCGGCGATCGCGTCCGAGCGGAGCACGGTGCTCGTCGCGGGTCCGGCCGGCGCCTTCACCGGCGTCTGCACCGCCTACCTGGACCTCGACTCGGTGCGCTACGGGCTGCGGTGCTGGGTCGAGGACCTCGCGGTGGAGCCGGGCCACCGCTCGCAGGGGATCGGCGCGGCGCTGCTCGAGGCGGCGCGCGCCTGGGCCCGCCGCCGCGGGGCGACCCACCTCGAGCTCGACAGTGGAATCGCCCGCATCGAGGCGCACCGCTTCTACGAGCGCGAGGTGCCGAGCTGGACCGGGATGCAGTACGCCTGGTGGCTGGGCGAGCCTGATGACTAGTCCGGGGCGGGCTCGATGCCGGCCGAGCGCAGCGCCTCCTCGCGGTCGAGGTGGAACTCGACCTCGACCAGCTTGCCCTCGCTGAAGTGCCAGACGGCCGCGCTCTCGGTTGAGAGGGGGACGCCGCCGCGGGCGGTGCGGGCGCTCAGCCTGACGAGATCGACGACGGCGTCGCCGGACTCGAACATCTCCTCGGCGATTATCCGCAGGCCCTCGAAGGCGTCGAGGAAGTCCAACCAGCCGGAGGTGAAGCCCTCGGCCCCCTCGAAGGTCCCTTCGAACCCCCCTGCTCCGATCATTCGCACCCGGAAGCCCGGCGCGGCCAGCTCTCCGATCAGCGCCTGCGCGGCCCCGCTTGAGTCCTCGCCGAGCAGGATGGTCCCGTCCTCGCCCATGAGTCGGGCGTGGATCGAGCGCACGGAGTCGGCGTTCCCGGCCACGCCCTGAGGGTATCCTTCAATCCCTCGCGCGCCGCCAGACGCACCCCATGCGGGGCGCGCGCCCACCGACGACTTCACACCGGACAGGAGCCATGGCCGTAGACACCGCGACCTACAGCGAGAAGACCGACGAGCAGCGCGCGATCATCGAGATGGTCCGCGACTTCGTCGACAAGGAGATCATCCCGCACGCCGAGGAGTACGACGCCGAGGACAAGTTCCCCGAGCCGATCGTCGAGCAGATGAAGGAGCTCGGCCTCTTCGGCGTCACCATCCCCGAGGAGTACGACGGGATGGGCCTCGACCTGACCACCTACGCGATGATCGTCGAGGAGCTGTCGCGCGGCTGGATCTCGATTTCCGGGGTCGTCAACACCCACTTCATCGGCTCCTACCTGCTGATGCAGTTCGGAACCGACGAGCAGAAGGAGTACTTCCTGCCGAAGATGGCGACCGGTGAGATCCGGGCGGCCTTCTCGCTCTCCGAGCCCGAGGTGGGCTCCGACGTGCAGGGCATCAAGGCGAGCGGGAAGCAGGCCGACGACGGCGCCTGGGAGCTCAACGGCCAGAAGATGTGGGTGACCAATGGGCTCGGCTCCGGGGTCGTGTTCGTGCTCATGAAGACCGACCCCAAGGCCGACCCGCCCTACAAGGGGATGACCTGCTTCATCACCGAGAAGGAGCCCTGGGCGGAAACCAACGAGGGGGACTTCAAGGGCCTCGACATCCCGCCGAAGATCAAGAAGATGGGCTACAAGGGCGTCGAGTCGACGGAGCTTGTCTACGACGGGTACCGGTGCCCGGAGAACCGCATCCTCGGCGGCCCCGAGGGAGTCGGCCAGGGGTTCAAGCAGATGATGGACGCGCTCGAGGTCGGGCGCGTCAACGTGGCCGCCCGCGGCGTGGGCATCGCGCAGCGGGCGCTCGAGCTGGCCCTGCGCTACAGCCAGGAGCGGAAGACGTTCGGCAAGCCGATCGCCGAGCACCAGGCGATCCAGTTCAAGCTCGCCGACATGGCCACCAAGATCGAGGCGGCCCGGCTTGTCACCCTCAAGGCCGCCCGGATGAAGGACGCGGGGGAACGCAGCGACCTCGAGGCCGGGATGGCGAAGCTGCTCGCCTCGGAGACCGGCAAGGAGGTCGTCGAGCAGTCGTTCCGGATCCACGGCGGCTACGGCTACTCGAAGGAGTACGAGATCGAGCGGCTCTACCGCGACGCCCCCCTGCTCCTGATCGGCGAGGGGACCTCCGAGATCCAGCGCATGGTGATCGGCAAGAAGCTCCTGCAGCGCCACAAGATCTAGACATTCCCTGGTAAACAACCGGGATCGCCTCCACCGCCCAGCTGATCACGACCGCCGTCGAGCGCTTCCAGCAGGAGGTTCCGGCGCTGCAGCGGCTGAAGCTGGTCTTCGGGCTCGAGCTGCGCGGCCGGGGGGACATCCAGCTATACCGGGTCGAGGTGCCGGGGCCGAAGGTGAGCAAGGACCTCCGGCGCGACGAGCGGGTGCTCGTCCAGATCGACCGGGCCCACTTCAATGAGCTCGCCGAGCGCGGCACCACCGCCGGATACCGGCGCGCATTCGAGCAGGGCCACATCAAGGTCGAGGGGGACGCGAACGTGCAGAAGCTGATCGCCCAGGTCGTCCAGCGCCAGGAGCAGCGGGCGCGGCTGAAGAAGGTCCGCTAGCCGTCGGATGGCGGCCGCTCGCCCGCAGCGGATCGATCCGCGGCGGCTTGCACTGGTCCGGGCCGGGGCCCAGCTTCTCCACCGGCCGGCCGCGGTTCGCGACCCGGTCGAGGCGGCCCGCCTCGCGGGCGGGATCCAGGCGCAGGACCCGTATGCGGCCCGGCTCGGGCTCCGGGCTCGCGCCCGCGGGCTGAGCGCGGCCGCCGTGGACGCCGCCCGGGAGGAGCGGGCCCTGCTCAGGGGATGGGTGATGCGGGGCACCCTTCACCTTTTTCCGGCCGAGGACGCCGGTTGGCTGGTGCCGCTCTTCAGCGGGCGCGAGCTGAGATGGTCGCGGAGGCGGACCGAGCAGCTGCTCGGGCTCGACGCCAATGCACAGCGCCGCGCGGTGCGGCGCATCGAGCGCCTGCTCGAGGCCGAGGGGAGGGTCACACGCACGGCGGCGCTCGAGGACCTCGAGCGGGGCGGATTCGACGTCAGGGGTCAGAACGCCGTCCATCACCTGGCCCGGCTCGCGGTGCTCGAAGGAATCGCTTGCCTGGGCCCTGAGGAGCGCGGGAGGACGACACTCGTGCTCGCCCGGGAGTGGCTCGGCGAACCTCCGCCGTTCGACCCCGAGGCGGCGATGGAGGAGCTGGCCCGGCGTCATATCGGCGCCTTCGGCCCCGCCGACGAGCGCGACATGGCCGCCTGGTCGGGCCTTGCGCTGGGCGTCTGCCGGGACGCGATCGGCCGGATCGCGGCGGAGCTGGACGAGGTCCGGGTGGGAGGTGAGCGCCGCTGGTTCCTGCGGGCCCGCCCGCCGCGGGCCCCGCGGCGCCCGCTGGTGCGGATGCTGCCCGCGTTCGATAACCACCTGATGGGTCACTCGAGCCGCGACATCGCCGTTCCCGGCCCGGACTTGAAGCGGGTCTGGCCGGGATCGGGGATCGTCCGCCCGACCGCGCTCGTCGACGGCATCGCGATCGCCACCTGGGGCGCCCGCCGGGCGCGGGGGGAGATCGAGGTCGCGCTCGAGCCGTTCGCCGCGGTCGAGCCGGAGACGATGGCGGCGATCGAGGAGGAGGTCGCCGATATCGGCCGTTTCGAGGGGCTGGAGCCGCGCCTCCGATAGGAACGGACCGCTACGATCCCGCGCCGGGAGAAGGGGGCGGCCAAGCCGCCGCAAATCATCCCGACCTCCAAGGAGACACAGCGCAGAATGAACGACAACCACGAGCTGATCACCGAGCAGTCCGGCCGCGAGGCCTCCGGCGCGCGCCAGTACGGCCGCTACCTCGAGGAGTTCGAGCCCGGCGCCGTCTACAAGCATTGGCCGGCCAAGACCGTCACCGAGGCCGACGACCACATGTTCTGCCTGCTGACCATGAACCACCACCCACTGCACATCAACGACGTCTACGCGAGCGAGTCCCAGCAGGGGCAGAACGTGGTGGTCGGCCCGCTCGTCTACTCGCTGGCCCTGGGCATGTCCGTGGGGGACGTCTCCGGGAAGGCGATCGCCAACCTGGCCACCGAGGAGCTCAGCCATCCCGCTCCGGTCTTCCACGGGGACACGCTCTACTGCGAGTCCGAGGTCCTCGATGTGCGCCCGTCGCAGTCGAAGCCCGATCGCGGCGTGGTCAAGGTCCACACCCGGGTCTTCAAGCAGGACGGCACCCTGGTCGCCGAGTTCAAGCGGGCGGTTCTCGTGCCGCGCAAGCCCAACGGCGAGGCTCCGCGCGCCGAGGGCGACGTCGACTAGAGCAGCTCTGCTGCCGCCTCGAGGGTGGCGCCGAAGTCGGTCTTCGGGACCGGCGACACGCCGGGTGAGGCGGCCCCGGCCTCGCGGTAGCGGCGCAGCCCGCCGCGAACCTCGTCGGCGGACCCGATCGCGAACAGCTCGCTGAGCATCCGCTCGGAGATCGCGGCGAGCGCCCGCTCCGGGTCGCCGCCATTCATGGCGGCGTCGAAGGCGGCAATCTCCTCGCCGAAGCCGGAGCGCTCGAGCATCGCCCGGTAGAACGGCAGGGACATGTAGGTGACCAGGTCGCCGCGCATCGTCGCGTACACGGCGTCGCGGTCGTCGGTGAGTGCGGCCGGCACGGCCGCGACCACGTCGAACCCCTCGAGGGTCCTGCCGGCGCGCTCGCGGCCCTCGCGCACGGCGGGGATGACGACGTCGCGGATGTACGAGGGGCCGCAGAGCCAGAGCACCACCCCGTCGGCGATCTCGCCTGCGAGCCGCAGCATCCGCGGCGAGAGCCCGGCGATGTAGATCGGCAGGTCGGGGCGGGGGTCATAGCCCATGAAGGCGAAGTCGGTGTTGAAGAACTCACCCTGCGGGGCGGGCTCGCCGCGGAACAGCGCCCGCACGATCGAGGCGTACTCGCGCATCTGGGTCACCGGCTTCGGGATCTCGGTGTCGAACCAGTGCTCGTTCGTGACCTTGTGCGAGACGCCGATCCCGAGCACCATGCGGCCGCCGGAGAACTCGTCGATCGTGGCCGCAGCCTGCGCGGTCGCGACCGGCGTGCGCGAGAACGCCGGCAGGACCCCGGTGCCGATCCTGATCCGCTCGCTCACCGACGCGTAGGCCATCAGCACGGAGAGCGAGTCGCGGGCCGCCACGTGCGTGGTGTAGACGGAGTCGAAGCCGAGCGCCTCCGCCTGCCGCACCCGGTCGAGCGCCGACTCGAAGGAGCGGCCGACGGATATGAACGTGCCGATGCCCGCCACCCCCGCTTTATATCGCCCCCGCCAACGCGGCCGGCCGCGCCCCCCTCCCGCCGAGGGCTCGATTTGGCCCACATATCGCCCCCGATCGGGCCCTCGGCGGGGCAGGTGCCGCAAGACCCCGCGCCGGCGCTCTAGGATCGGCTGCGGTGTTCGGGAGAGCGCCCAAGCTCGCGGCAGTCGCGGCGTCGCTCGCCGTCGGCGGCGGCCTGCTCGCGCCGGCCGGCGGAGCCGACTCTCCCGTCGACTTCAACTGGCCCGAGATCCTGCCCGCCCAGCCGAGCGCGGCGAAGCCGCAGCCGGGTCCGCAGCGTGGGTGCCGCCGGCCGACGATCCGCTGCGTCCAGGTCGAGATCCGGCGCCTGCGGGCGCTGCGCGACCGGCTGCGCTGCGACCACCGCGCCGTCTTCGCCACCACCTACCTCGAGCTCACCCGCGAGCTGCTGAAGACCGTGCGCGCCGATCCCAGGTTCTTTCGCTGGCCCAGGTACTTCTTCTTCGAGGACGCGCTCTTCGCCAACGTCTACTTCGACTCGGTCCGCGCCTGGCACCGCGGCGGCCGGGTTCCGGCCGCCTGGCGGATCGCCTTCGAGCGGGCGCGCGAGGGAGACCTGAACGGCGCCCAGGACATGCTGCTCGGGATCAACGCCCACGTCCAGAACGACATGCCGTTCGTACTCGCGAGGCTCGGGCTGCGCACCCGCCGGGGCCTCACCCGCAAGCCCGACCACGACGCCGCCAACGCCGTCCTCGACGCGGCCTACGAGCGCGTCGTCCGTGCCGTCGAGAACCGCTACGACCCGCTGGCTCGCGAGATCTTCGCCCCGGAGAGCCCGCTGGACGACATCGCCGGGATCGAGCTGGTGCGCAGCTGGCGCGAGCAGGTCTGGCGCAACGCCGAGCGCCTGGTCAATGCGGAGGACGCTGCCGTGCGGCGCGAGGTCGCCCGCTCGATCCAGGCCAACGCCGCCGCCTGGGCCCGCCAGATCGCCGCCTTCGAGGTGCCGGGATACCGGGCCGAGCGCGACGCGTACTGCCGGGCGCGGCTCGAGGCGTAACCTCCGTTTGGCCACGATTCGCGGGGAGAGTAGAAACCCAGAACCCGAGGAAAGGAATCGGACCGCGATGGTCAACTTCAAGAAGCTCACCGACAGGGCCAAGGGCGTCGTCGACAAGCGGGGCGGCACGGACTCGCTGAAGCAGGACTTCGGCGAGTTGAAGAACATCGCCAAGGGAGAGGGCTCGATCAAGGAGAAGGCGAAGAAGGCCGCCGACGCTGTCAAGGACCCGGGCCGCAAGGGCGCCGACCCGTCCGCTGCCGACAGCCAGCACGACGCCGACGCCGCCCGCGCCGCCGGCGCCCAGCGTCCGCAGCCGGCGACCGACAGCGCCGACGCGGCCGACGACATTCCCGAGTCGGCCCCACCACATCGCTCGAAGTAGGCAGTGACCCACCCACTGCGGACGCGAGAGCGAGCAAGCGGGCGGAATCGTTTCTAGTGAGCTTCGTCCGAGGCGTGGGCCGGGGGGCGCGACTCCTCGGCCAGCGAGGTGATCTCGAGCGGGCCGCGGGCGGCGCCCTCGAGCACCTCGCTCGCCTCCTGGGCGGAGCGGGCGTAGAGCTCGACCAGGAAGTGGACCACGATCTCCTCCTCGTCGTGCTTATGGAAGCGCACGTGGGTGAAGAACTCGCGGGTGCCGGGGTCGCCGAAGGCGCCGTAGGTGAGCGACTCCGCGGCCTCCGGCCCGGAGCACGTCTCGACCTGGTCCTGGTCGACGCGGACGGTGCAGGAGGCGACCCAGGGGGTGCCGGCCACCATCCGCTCCCAGCGGTCCTCGATCGGCACGACCCGGTCGCCCTGGAGGGCTAGGTGGGGCTGGTCGTGCATGCAGTCGAGGCATTGGACCACCGACTCCTGGACCTCGTCCACGCCGTCGGTCGGGACGCCCGACTCGGGGTCGATGCGCCGGATGCCGTCGTAGTGGATCTGGATCTCGAGGTTCTGCGACCAGCAGCGGTAGCAACGCAGCCACGACGAGAGGTCCCCGTTCAGCTCGCTCATCCCCTCCCGATTGTAGGAGTGCGGGCCTAAGCCGGGGCGGCGGCGCCGGCCCGCTGGGCGACCAGCTCCACGATCTCGCCCATGATCCGGTTGATGTCGAAGTCCTTGGGCGTGTAGACCCCCGCGACCCCGGCCTCGCGCAGGCGGGCGGCGTCGGCGGCGGGGATGATGCCGCCGACCACGACCGGCACCTCGACGCCCTCCTCGCGAAGCAGGCGAACCACCTCGGGGATCAGCGCCAGGTGGGATCCCGAGAGGATCGAGAGGCCGACCACGTCGACATCCTCCTGCAGCGCCGACTCGGCGATCTGCTCGGGGGTGAGGCGGATGCCCTGGTAGACGACCTCCATGCCGACGTCTCGCGCCCGCAGCGCGATCTGCTCGGAGCCGTTGGAGTGGCCGTCGAGGCCGGGCTTGCCGACCAGAATCCGGATCCGGTGCCCGGCGGCGTCGGAGACCTCGTCGACCCGGCGACGGATCTCGGCCAGCTGCCCGCCGTCGGTTACGGGTGCCGCCGCCCCCACACCGGTGGGGCCGCGGTAGGCGCCGAAGACCTTGCGCAGGACCTCCGACCACTCGCCGGTCGTGGCTCCGGCGCGGGCGGCCGCGATCGTCGCCGGCATGATGTTCTCGCCGTCATCGGCGGCGACCCGGGCCAGCTCGTCGAGCGCTGCGCGGACCTCGGCTTCGTCGCGCTCCGCCTTCCAGCGCTCGAGGGACTCGATGCACTCGCGCTCGACCTCGGGGTCGGGAGTGAGGATGCCGCCGTCGGCGCCGGCGGTGAGCGGCGAGTCCTCGCCCTCGGTGAACACGTTCTGGCCGATCACCTGCTGCTCGCCGCGCTCGATCCGCGCGACCCGCTCGCGGTGGGATTCGACCAGGCGCGCCTTCATGTACGGAACCGCCTCGACGGCGCCGCCGTGCTCCTCGACGACCTCCATCTCGGCCCGCGCGCCCTCGCTCAGCTCCTCGACCAGACCGTCCATCACCTTCGAGCCCGCGAAGATGTCGGGGTACTCGAGGATGTCGGTCTCCATCGCCAGCACCTGCTGGATGCGCAGGCTCCACTGCTGGTCCCAGGGTCTCGGGAGGCCCATCGCCTCATTCCAGGCCGGCAGCTGGATGGCGCGGGCGCGGGCGTCGCGGGAGAGGGTGACGGCGAGCGCCTCGAGCACGATCCGCTGCACGTTGTTCTCGGGCTGAGCCTCGGTGAGGCCGAGCGAGTTGACCTGGACGCCGTAGCGGAAGCGGAGCATCTTCTCGTCGGTGACGCCGTAGCGCTCGCGGCCGATCTGCGTCCACATCCGGCCCATCGCCCGCAGCTTCGCGATCTCCTCGACCAGGCGGATGCCCGCGTTGACGAAGAAGGAGATGCGGCCGAAGACCCGTGCGAAGTCGTCCTCGGCGACCTGGCCGCGGCGCTTCACCTCGTCGAGCACCGCGATCCCGGTCGAGAGCGCGTAGGCGATCTCCTGCACCGGCGTGGCACCGGCCTCCTGCAGGTGGTAGGAGCAGATGTTGGTCGGGTTCCAGCTCGGCACCTCGTTGACCGTGAACGCCACGGTGTCGGCGATCAGCCGCATCGATGGCTCCGGCGGGAAGGCGTACGTGCCCCGCGAGAGGTACTCCTTGATGATGTCGTTCTGGGTCGTGCCGGTGAGCTTGTCGCGGCCGAGGCCGTTCTCCTCGGCGACGGTCACGTAGAGGCCGAGGAGCCAGGCCGCGGTCGCGTTGATCGTCATCGACGTGTTCATCTCGTCCAGCGGGATGGCGTCGAAGAGCGTGTGCATGTCGCCCTTGTGGGCGATCGAGACGCCGACCTTGCCGACCTCGCCGCGGGCGAGGACGTGGTCGGGGTCGTATCCGGTCTGGGTGGGGAGGTCGAAGGCGACCGAGAGGCCGGTCTGCCCCTTGGCGAGGTTGCGGCGGTAGAGCTCGTTCGACCGGCGGGCGTCCGAGTGCCCCGCGTAGGTGCGCATCACCCAGGGGCGATCCGGCTCGGAGAGGCGGTGCGAGGGGGCGCCTTCGGCTTCGCTCATGGCACAGATGATATTTCGTGGCCCGCACCGCTGCGCGGCCTGCGGGCCGCGAGGAAACTCCCCGTTCAGGCCGTTTGCCACCGCATCTTTCGGCCGGGGTTGTGTTTAGGCTCCCCTAGCGGGCTCCGCCTCGCCCGCGATTTGCCATGACCAAGCGACTGACAATCGTCTTCTGGGCCGCGCTCGCCCTCGCCGCGGTCACCGCCTCCAGCGCCTTTGCCGTGAAGGCGCTCTCGATCTACCGCAACAACATGGACAGCGGCGCCAAGCGCGGCCAGATGGTCGCGGTCTCGGGCCAGAACTGCGACCGCGGCGGTTCCCCGCGCGCCTTCAAGGTCACCGTCGGCAGGCGCACCAAGGAGTGCTCCTACCGCACGCCCGTCGTCGGCCGCGACCTCGAGATCTTCTCGACGGGAAGGCTCCTCAGCGGCACGCCGAGGGAGAAGCGGAGCCGGATGTTCCTCGCCCTCAACCTGCGGAGCGGTGGCGGCGCCAGGTACCAGCTGGCTGTCTTCCCGCTCCAGCGCAAGTACCAGCTGCGCAAGATCCTCCGCAACGGCACCACCAAGTTCCTCGCCGTCGGCAAGCAGATCCGTCGCATCAAGGGCATCAACAAGGCGAACGTGATGCGCCTGCGCGCCTTCAACCTGACGAGCACGGCCGAGAAGGACGACTGCCGCCTGCTCGTCTTCATCAACGAGAAGCGGATGGCTGTGGTCACGGACCACTCGGCCGGCCCGCTCAAGGGACGCTTCTCCGGGGTCTCGGTCGGCTCGCGCAAGATCTCGAGCGGAGCCGTCGCCAGCTTCGACGACGTCGTCGTCAGGGTTCCCAGCCCGTTCTGATCCCCGCATAATCAAGGGGATGACGACGGAGACGATCGAGCGTCCGGGCGCGGCCGGCCCCGGCTCCGGCCTGGGCGGGAACTGGATGGTCATCGTCCGCAACGACAACCACAACACCTTCGACCACGTCGCCCAGACCCTCGCCCGGACGATCCCGGGCGTCTCCCTCGACCAGGGCTACGCGATCGCCGACCGCATCCACAGCTCCGGCCAGGCCGTCGTCTGGTCGGGTCCGCGCGAGCCCGCCGAGCTCTACTGGGAGCAGCTGAGCGCGGCGGGGCTGACCATGGCCCCGCTGGAGAAGCACTGACCGGCGCGGCCTACTCGGTGCCGAGCAGGGAGTGCCAGCCGGGAAGGATCGGCTTGTCGTAGAGGTCGATCGCCTGCTCGCGCAGGGCGGCGATCTCGTCCGAGTACCAGTAGCGCTCGAAGTCGGAGCGGTTCTCCCAGGTCGAACCCTGCCGGATCAGCAGCGGGTCGTCGATCGCCCTGGTCAGCGACCAGCTGGTCGCGCCGAACGCGAGCACCCGGGCCGCGGCCGGCTCCCAGACGTCGAGGAAGCGGTCGGCCCGGAACGGCGCCGCGTGCCAGTCGATGTAACAGACCTCGGTCATCGGCGGAAATCCTATGCGGCGGCGGCCCTAGGCGCCGACCTCGGCCCGGATCGCGCCCGGCCCTTCCTCGGTCTTGCCTTCGTCCTCGGCCTCGGCCCCGACCAGGATCGAGATCTTGCCCAGGTGCTTGTTCTCGTGCAGGAGCTGGTGCGCCTCGGGGACGCCGTCGAAGCCCATCGTCTGCCAGAGCACCGGCCGCACCTTCCCCTCGGCCATCAGCTGGTTCGCCCGCATGCACTCGTAGGCGTTGGCGAAATGGGAGCCGAGGATCTGCTTCTGGCGCATCCACAGGTAGCGGACGTCGAAGTCGAGCTGGTAGCCCGAGGTGGCACCGCAGATCACGACCTTGCCGAACGGCTTGACGACGAAGACCGAGGTCGGGAAGGTCGCTTGGCCGACGTGCTCGAAGACGAAGTCCGGGGCGTCGCCGAGGATCTCCTTCACCCGCTTGGCAAAGCCGCGGGACGCCTTGAACCGCTCCTTGTCGAGCGCCGGGTCGGTGAGGTTCTCCTGGGTCCGCATCATCTCGCCGAACTCGTTGCGGTTGATGTAGTCGACGGCGCCGAGCTGCTTGACGAGCTCCCCCTTCTCGTCGGAGGAGACAACCCCGACGGCGTTGGCGCCGGCGGCCTTGCAGAGCTGCACGGCGAAGACGCCGAGCCCGCCCGCTGCGCCCCAGATCAGCACGTTGTGGCCCGCCTGCAGGCTGCACTGGTCGATCAGCATCCGGTAGGCGGTGAAGTAGGTGAGGCCGTAGGCGGAGGACTCGGCCCAGGAGAGGTTCTGGGGGCGGGGGAGGAGCTGCTGCGCCTGCACCTTGGTGAACTGGGCGAACGACCCCCAGGTCGTCTCGTAGCCCCAGATCTGCTGGCTCGGAGCGGCGAGCGGGTCGAGGCCGTGGACCTCGACGTCCTCGTAGGAGGCCTGGTTGCAGTGAATCACGACCTCGTCGCCGGGCTTCCACTTGGTGACGCCCTCGCCGACCTTCCAGACGATCCCGGAGGCGTCGGAGCCGCCGATGTGGTGGCCGTACTCGGGGTGGTCGCCGTAGCCGAACACCGAGACCGGCTTGCCGAGCGCCGCCCAGACGTTGTTGAAGTTGACGCCGGCGGCCATCACGCGGACGATCACCTCGAAGGCGCCGGGTTCGGGAACCTCGATCTGCTCGAGCTGGAATGCCTCGTTGGGCTCGCCCTCGCGCTCCTGGCGGATCACCCAGGCTGCCATCGTCTCGGGCAGCGTTCCGGGCTCCACGTCGAGCTTCGAGACTGCGCTGGTGTCTACGGCCACTTCGCTCCTTCCGGGTTGACTGGCGGGCGCATCGTACCCGTCGGGCGAGGGCCGCTGCGCCGGGGCACCTGGGTCAGAATGGCGCGATGGATGTCTTCACCCTCACCGACGGAGGGCAGCGGGCGGAGGAGGTCGCCGGGCGAGTCGCGGCCTTCCTGCGGCTCGCCCGGCGCACCCTGGAGCTGGCGCTCTACGACGTCCGCTTGCCGGGGCAGGTGGGGGAGACCGTCGCCGCCGAGCTGCGGGCGGCGGCCGAGCGCGGCGTCGCGGTCCGCCTCATCCACAACGCCGACTCCGAGCGCCCGCCCGCGATCCATCCGCCGCCGGCGACGCGGCCGGAGATCCTGGCCGAGCTGCCGATCGAGACCCGGGCGGTGCCGGGCGTCCCCGATCTCATGCATCACAAGTACGCCGTCCGCGACGGTGCGGCGGTGTGGACGGGCTCGATGAACTGGACCATCGACTCCTGGACCCGGCAGGAGAACGTCGTCGCCGTCGCCGAGTCGGCGGCGTTGGCGGAGCGCTACCGGGCGAACTTCGAGGAGCTGTGGGAGAAGCGCGACGTCGAGCGGTCGGGGTTCGGCGATCCCGATCCGGTGCGGGTCGGCGAGGCGGAGGTGCGGGCCTGGTTCACGCCGGGCCACGGCGAGCAGCTCTCGCAGGCGATCGCCACCGCGATCGGCCGCTCGAGGAGGCGGGTCAGGATCGCCTCGCCGGTGATCACCTCCGGCCCGATCCTGGGAACGCTGGCCGAGCTGGCGGCGGAGGGCGGGCTCGACATCGCGGGCGTGGTCGACGAGCCGCAGAGCGACCAGGTCTTCAGCCAGTGGGCCGGGAACGGCACCTCCGCATGGAAGATCCCGCTGCTCGCCACCGTCCTCGGCCGGCTTCCGTTCTCGGGCAAGCAGTCCACGCCGTGGAGCCCCGAGACCGTCCACGACTTCATGCACGCCAAGGTCACGGTCGCCGACGACACGGTCTTCCTCGGCTCGTTCAACCTCTCGCGCTCCGGCGAGCGCAACGCCGAGAACGTGCTCGAGGTCCGCGACGCGGTGCTCGCCGAGCGCATGGCCGGCTTCATCGACGCCGTCCGCGAGCGCTACCCGCCGACGACCGTGCCGCCGCAGGCGGCCGCGGCGATCGCTGCCGGGTCGTCGAGCAGCGAGACGATCTCGAGGTCCTGAGGGGAGACCCGTCCCTCCCCGGCCAGCTCGGTCCGGAGCCAGTCCAGCAGCCCCTGCCAGTAGTCGCTGCCGCCCAGCACCACCGGGTAGTCCGGGGTCTTGCCGGTCTGATTCAGGGTGAGCACCTCGAAGAGCTCATCGAGCGTGCCGAAGCCGCCGGGCAGCGCGGCGATCCCGTGCGAGTAGCGCGCGAACATCAGCTTGCGGATGAAGAAGTAGTGGAACTCGATGGCGATGTCGCAATAGGGGTTGAGTCCCTGCTCCTCGGGAAGCTCGATGTTGAGGCCGACCGAGAACGCTCCCGCCTCGCGCGCCCCGCGGTTGGCCGCTTCCATCAGGCCCGGCCCGCCACCGGTGATCACGGCGACTCCGCGCTCGCCGATCAGGCGGCCCACCTTGCGCGCGTGCTCGTACTCGGGATGGCCGGCGGGGCGGCGGGCGGAGCCGAAGACGCAGACCGCGGGCCCGAGGTCGCCGAGGACCGTGAACCCCATCGCCAGCTCGGTCTCGATCCGGGCCAGACGCTCCGCCTCGGTGTCGAGCGCGACGACTGCGGCGTCCTCGGCCCAGATGATCTCCTCGTCGGGAGTCGCCGGCAGGCGTGGCTCGATCATGCCGTCAGGTTCGCGTCCGGGGCCGCGACTACCTTCGTGGGTCCACATGGAAGCATCCGAGAATCCACAGCCGCTATTCGATCACGCCACGGTCCGCGCCCTCGGCGACCGCGTGGTGATCGAGGGATTGACGGTCGAGGACGCCCGCGTCGCCGACGTCGTGCGCCAGCGCGCCGAGGCCGGGCAGGCACCGGTGCAGACGGTCACGAACGCGATCGAGATCGGCGCCCGCGTCCTCGAGCGCGAGGGGATGGCCGCCGAGGTCGATTACGTCCAGCGTGAGTTCGAGCGGACGGCCACCCAGGTGCGGGAGCAGTTCAGCGAACAGGCCCGGGGGCTGACGGAGACCGTCCAGAGGGAGCTGGAGCGGGTCTTCGGCGACGACGGCGGGGCGATGGCGAAGGCGCTGGAGACTCACGCCGACGAGCTCGCCGCCCAGATCGCCCGCCACTTCGGCGACGAGAGCTCGGAGGCGGTTCAGCACCGCGTGCGCGAGCTGGTCGAGAAGTCGATGAGGGACTCGCGCGACTCCCTGATCAAGCACTTCTCCTCGGATGACGGCGCCAACCCGCTCGCCGACTTCAAGACCGGGGTCAACACCACCCTCACCGAGGCCGTGCGCAGCCTCAAGGCCGAGGAGAAGGCCACCCGGGACAAGCTCGGGCGGCTTCAGGAGGATGTCGTCCGCCTGACCGAGCAGGCCGAGGCGAAGCGGCAGGTCGCCGAGGCCGAGCTGGCGGGCACCCGCAAGGGCCGCAGCTTCGAGGAACGGGTCCACGACGCGCTCGAGCGGATCGCCGACGGACGGGGCGACGTCGCTCAGCGGGTGGGCGACGAGCGCGGGCTCGGCGGCTCGAAGAAGGGGGACACGGTCGTCGAGGTCGGCGCCTGCGACGGTCCCGCGCTCGGGCGGATCGTCTTCGAGGACAAGGATGACCAGCTCTCAAAGAACAAGGCCTGGGAGGAGCTGAACTCGGCGATGGCCGAGCGCGATGCCGAGTTCGCGGTTCTCGTCGTCGCAGGCGAGGAGAAGATCCCGGCCGGCCGCGAGCAGCTGGTCGAGTACGAGGGCAACAAGATGATCGTCGCCGTCGACGGTGAGCTGCCGGACGGCCTCGGCCTCGACCTCGCCTACCGCTATGCCCGGCTGCGCGTGCTCCTCAGGCGGGAGGGAGAGCTCGAGCTCGACGCCCCCGCCGTGCGCGACGCCGCCGAGGAGGCGCGGTCGGCCCTCAAGCAGGCGCAGAGCGTCCGCCTCGCCCTCACCGGCATCGACAAGAGCTCGCAGAAGGCCCGCGATGGCCTCGATGCGATGGTCGCGTCGGTCGGAGACCGCCTTGCGAAGATCGAGTCGCTGATCTCGGCGGCCGACTAGGGCAGCAGCAAGTCGTTCTGCGAGGAGACCCGGTCGGGTCCCACGCTGAACCGGGCCCCGGCGGCGGCGGGGATGTCGGCGGCCGTGAGGATGTAGGGGCCGGTGTCGAGGGGGACCTTGAAGGTGCCCACGCCGTTGGCGACGATCGGCGGGCCGGAGACGGTGCCCCGGTCCCCGGCGCCCTCGACCTCGAGCTTCGTGTCGAAGCCGGTGGTGTTGGAGACCGTGAAGTTGACGATCTGCGGGATGTCCCTCAGCTCGGGCTCGGGCCTATCCTCGTTCTGGCTGATGTTCTGGCCGGTGGAGCCGGGATAGGCGATTCGGGACGGTGAGACCGTGAGCCCCTTCTCGGCGATGTTGACCGAGACCTCGATCGGGGTCGGCGGGCGCGGGTCGTTGGGGTGGTCCTCCGCGCCGCAGCCGGAGAGCGGCAGCCCGAGCGCGATGGCGCCGAGCAAGATTGCGAGCGCCGGTTTGCCTCTCCCGCGGCCCATGTGCGAGGCAATCTAACCGAAGCGGGCCGGCGCGGGGGAGGTTCCGATGGGACCGCTGCGGGGACCGGGGTCAGCCGAACCAGACCGAGCGGCGCCGGCGCAGCATCTCGTCGAGCTCGAGCTGGATCCGGGTTCGGATCTCCTCGGCGATCGACTGCACCTCCGCGGGGTCCTCGGCAACCTCCGGCGGGTAGGCGGACATGTCGATCGGCTCGAGGAAGCGGATCTTGAACTTCGCCGGCATGTACATCAGACCGGCGGCGAGGCCGAAGTGGGGGAAGGCGTGGTTGAGCGGGAAGTAGATCAGCCCGCTGACCCGCTGCATGAACCGCATGTGGGCGAAGATCGGCATCGCCTCCTCGCCGCCGACGAGGGCGATCGGGACGATCGGCACGCGGGCGCGGATGGCCGTGCGGACAAAGCCGCCCCGACCGAAGCGGCGCAGCCGGTAGCGCTGCCAGTAGACCTTGCGCGAACCCTTCTGGCCCTCGGGGAAGACGATCGCGAGCCGGCCTTCGTCGTAGAGGAGCCGCTGGGCGTTGTCGCGGTGGGCGGCGACGAGGCCCATCTTGTTGGCCAGCGATCCCGACTCCCGGGTAGCCCTTGAACCAGTGCTCGCCGAGCATGTAGAGGGGCCGCGGATGGGGATGCTCGTTGCGGATCGCCTGCATCACCATCGGGGCGTCGGGGGGCAGGGCCCCCGAGTGGTTTGAGACCAGCAGCGCCCCGCCCTCGGAGGGGACGTTCTCGATCCCCTCGGCCTCGACCCGGAACCAGTAGCGGTAGTAGAAGTTGAGCGCCGGGTCGATCAGCGAGACGATGCGCTCGGAGCGGCCCCAGTCGTCGACCGAGCGGCCCTCGTCGGCAGCCGCCAGCAGCGGCCGCAGGTCCGGCGGCGCAGGCTTCGCCGCGGCCGGCTCCTCGGGGGTGGCGAACGTGTCGGGATGGGGCTCGTAGCCCCGCTGCGCCCCATTCGACTCCTCGGCGCCCGCGGTTGCGTGCTGCGGAAGGCCAGGCGCGGGCTCGGGGTCGGCCAGCGGGCCGCCGAACAGCGGGCTCTCGGCCGAGAGGGGCTTGCCCCCCAGGCCCTGCGCCGGGAGCTCATGCGCCTGCCGACGGCTCGCCGCCGCGGGTGAATGGCAGCTCGACCACCTCTGCCGTCACCGTCCCGTCGCCGACCTCGAGCGCCTCGCCCGGCTCCGCCTCGCGCCGGACGATGGCCAGGCCGATCGGCCCGAAGGCGGGGGAGACGCAGGCGGTGCCGACCGTGCCGACCTCCTTCTCGCCGAGGCGGAGGACGTCGCCCGCGGCCGCCGCCGCGCTGAAGCGGCAGGCCGCGCAGGTGCCGGTTCGGCCTGCCCTTGTAGTGGAGCCGGGCGACCGGTCTCCTGGCCGATGTAGCAGCCCTTGGTGAAGCTGACGGCCCGCTCGACGATCCCGGCCTCGGCGGGCATCGTCTCGGTGGTCATCTCGGCTCCGAACCTGGGGACGCCGGCCTCGACCCGGGCGATCTCGGCCGCCTCCGCCGATACCTCCGCGGCGCCGGCCTCGACCAGGGCCGCGCTGAGCCGATCGGTGTCGGCAGCGGCGCAGACGAGGTCGATCCCGTCCTCGGTGGTGACCGCGCGGCAGCCGATCCCGGATACCGAAGCGTCGCGGTGGTCGTAGGGGTTGCCGCGGGCGACGCCGCTGACCTCGGCGGCCGCCGGGCCGATCAGCGAGAGGATCGCGCGCTCGCCGCCGACGTCGGCGATCTGCACGTCACGGCCGACGCTGTACATCTGCAGGTGCTTGAGCACGGCGCCCAGAGCGACCTCCTCGGTGTCGAGCCAGATCTCCTCGCCCGAGAGCCTCAGCACCCGCAGGTCGGCCTGCATGTGGCCCTTGCGATCGAGCAGTGCGGAGTATCCGCCGGTGCCGGGCTCGAGGGCCTCGACGTCGTTGGTCAGCTGGCCCTGCAGGTACTCGGCGCCGTCGGGTCCGAGCACGGCGAGCTTGCCGCGGCCGGAGCGGTCGAGGAGGCCGCAGCCCTCGCGCAGCTCGCGGTACTGGGCATCCAGCTCGATCGTCGCAGCGTCCGGGGGCACACAGCCGATTCTACGGCGGGCGCCCGCGGCCGCCCGGCGGGAGGCGGGGACGGCAATCTTTAGATCTATCGAAACTTCGGTTTGCGCTCCTACTAAACTGTCGCGGAGCCATGGATCCCGAGCGCATCAGCAGGAGAAGGCTTCTGGGCGGGGCCGCCATCGGCGCCACCCTTCCCGTCCTGCACGAGCTCGTCCCGCACCGGGGCCTCCACCACGCGATTGACGGCGCCAGCGCCGCTACGGACGGCCATCCGGTTCACGGCGACCCCGCCCTGCAGGGAGCCGCCGGGGCACACTCGCACAGCGGCTTCGCCGCCGGCGCCGAGGTCGATCACCGCGCCAACGGCTTCGACCCCTCCGACCTGGTCCGCGACTTCGACTGGGGCAAGACCACGCGCCTGCCCGGGCGGCCGGGTGCTGCGCGAGTGGGAGCTTGCCTCGGTCGACAAGGAGATCGAGGTCGCTCCCGGCGTCAGGTACGCCTGCCTGGGCCTACAACGGCCGCGTCCCGGGTCCGACCCTGCGCGCGCGCGAGGGCGAGCGGCTGCGGATCCGCTTCGCGCAACGGCTCCTCTCACCCGCACACGATCCACTTCCACGGCGTCCATCCCGACTTCATGGACGGGATGCCCGGCATCGGCGAGGGGATCGGTGGCGGGCTGATCAGGCCGGGGGAGAGCTTCACCTACGAATTCGACGCCGAGCCGTTCGGGATGCACCTCTACCACTGCCACGCGACGCCCCTGGCTTCCCACATCGCCAAGGGCCTCTACGGCGCCTTCGTCATCGACCCGAAGGAGGGCCGCGAGGACGCCGACGAGCTGGTCATGGTGATGAACGCCTTCGACACCAACTTCGACTTCGCCAACGAGGTCTACGCCGTCAACACGATCGGCTTCCACTACGCCCGCCACCCGATCCGGGTCAAGCGCGACGAGCTCGTGCGGATCTACCTGATGAACATCGTCGAGTACGACCCGCTCAACTCGTTCCACGTCCACGCCAACTTCTTCCACTACTTCCCGACCGGGACCTCGCTGACGCCGATCGAGTTCACCGACACGGTCGTGCAGGGCCAGGGCCAGCGCGGCATCCTCGAGCTGCGGTTCCCCTACACGGGGCGCTACATGTTCCACGCCCACAAGACCGAGTTCGCCGAGCTCGGCTGGCTCGGGTTCTTCGAAGTGATCGACTGATGGAGGCGAGGGGCGCAACAGAGCGGCTCCCGGCCACGTCGAGGCTGCCGGCCTGGGCGCTGGGTCTGCTGCCGCTGGCGCTGATCGCAGCGGCGGTCGGCGCCTTCGCCCTCCTGGGCGGGCCGGGGCTCGGCGAGCGCAACGGGATCCCCGTCGAGGACCTGGTGATCGATCGCACCGAGCTGCGACCCGGCGAGATCACTCTGACGGTCCGCAACGACGGGCCCGACCCCGTCGACATCGCCCAGGTCTCGGTCAACGACGCCTTCGTCGACTTCGAGGCCGACTCCAAGGAGGTCGGCCGGCTGGGCTCGACCGAGGTGAGGATCCCCTACGACTGGATCGAGGGGGAGGCATACGAGGTATTCCTGCTGACCGGGACCGGCGGGGTCATCAGCCACACCATCGACGCGGCCGCGGAGACTCCGGAGGCCGACGCGTCCTTCTTCGGCCTGATGGCGCTGCTCGGCATCTACGTCGGGGTCATCCCGGTCGCCCTCGGGATGCTCTGGCTGCCGTTCGTGCGGCGGATCGACCGGCGCTGGATCCAGGCGCTGCTCGCGCTCACGATCGGCCTGCTCGCCTTCCTCGCCATCGACGCAGTCGAGGAGGGCGTCGACGTGGCGCAGTCCGGGGCGCAGGCTCTCGGCGGCGCCGGCCTCGTCTTCGTCGGGGCGCTTGCCTCCTATCTGCTGCTCTCGGGGATCGAGTCCTGGATGAGCCGGCGGCGCGACAGCGCCAAGCGCGCCGGCGCCGGCGGCGCCCACCTGGCGATGCTGATCGCGATCGGCATCGGCCTTCACAACCTCGGCGAAGGGCTGGCGATCGGATCCGCGTACGCGATCGGCTCGCTGGCGCTGGGCACGTTCCTCGTGGTCGGCTTCGCGATCCACAACACGACCGAGGGCCTGGCGATCGTCGCGCCCCTGGCCGAGCCCGCTGCGTCCGGCAGCACCGGGCCGCCGCGGGTGAGCGTGGGCCTGCTGGTGGCGCTCGGGGTGATCGCGGGAGCGCCGGCGATCCTCGGCGCCCTGATCGGGGCATCCGCCTTCAACACCAGCCTCGCCGCCTTCCTGCTCGGCGCCGGCGCCGGCGCCATCGCGCAGGTGATCCAGCAGATCGTGCCGGCGGTCCGCGACAAGACCGGCCGCTTTCTCCATCCGCTCGCGGTCGCCGGCCTGCTCGCCGGCCTCGGGCTGATGTACGTGACGAGCCTCTTGGTGAGCGTCTGATGGCCTCGCGCCCCACCCACGCCCGGCCCGAGCGGAGCCCGAACAGCGAGGCGATCGAGGACTACGCGAAGGCGATCTACGCGCTCGCCAGCCGCAGCTCGGGCCCGGTCGGGACCAGCGAGCTGGCCCGGCGCCTGGGCGTCACCCCGGCGACCGCGACCGCGATGCTGAAGCGCCTCGACGAGCGCGGCCTCGTGCGCCACCAGCCCTACCGGGGCGTGACCCTGACCACCGAGGGCGAGCGGGTCGCGCTCGAGGTGATCCGCCACCACCGCCTGCTCGAGTCGTTCCTCGCCGAGGCGCTCGGGATGCCGTGGGACCGCGTCCACGCCGAGGCGGAGGTGCTCGAGCACTACATCTCCGAGGACCTCGAGGAGCTGATCGCGGCAAAGCTCGGTCAGCCCAGCCACGACCCGCACGGCGATCCGATTCCCGGCCCCGACCTGCACGCGCCCGGCGACGACGGCAGCCGGCCCCTGGGCGACCTCGCCAGCGGCGAGGGGGCGACATTCAGCAGGGTCTCGGACTCCGACCCCGCGATGCTCCGCTATCTCGCCGACCGCGGGATCCGCCCGGGGGTGAAGCTGACCGTGGCCGGGCGCCAGCCCTTCGGCGGTCCGCTGCTGGTCGAGGTCGAGGGAACCGAACATGCCCTCGGCGACGAGCTGGTGCGGCGGATGCGCGTCTCCTGATCGCCGGCATCGGAACCGACCATCTAGGCTTCCCGGCGTGAGCCTCGCCGGCGACTTCCAGGAGCTGCTCGATGCGCTGCCGGGCGACTGGACCGACCTCGAGTTCGACCTCAGGATCGACGACGAGGACCGCTACGTCGATACCGCCGTCAGCCTCAGCCAGGTCAACGCCCAGCCCTACTCGAAGGCGGACTGGCACTGGCGCCTGCTGGTCGCCCACAGCTTCGGCCACGCCGCGGCGCCGGAGAGCGTCATGGGCGTTCTCCGCGGGCTCGACGGCGAGGGCGTCACCGGGGTGATCAGGCTGCGCGAGGTGCGCGAGGGCCGGGCCGAGGTCGTGCCGACATGGGGACGGCCCGAGAGCGTTCGCGAGGAGTTCCGCCAGCGCCGGGCCCTCTAGGAGGGGAGGACCGTTGGCGCGAATCGCCGCGGTCGTCTCCGACCTGATGCTCGCCAGCCGGGTCGAGGAAGGCCTCCGGACCGCGGGCCACGAGGTCTCGCTCGGTCAAGGGGTACCGAACGAGGCGGGCGCCTTCGACGCGATCGTCTGCGACCTCGACGCCGCCGATGCCACGGCGGTCGCCGCGACCGGCCTGCCCTCGCTCGGCTTCTACCAGCACACGGACGTGGAGACCCGGCGTCGGGCCGAGGAGGCCGGGATCGACGTCGTCGTGCCCCGCTCGCGCATGGTCCGGGAGCTGCCGCAGCTGATCGACGGTCTGCTCAGCCGCTAGCGGAGGGCAAAGGCCAGATGCACATCGGGCGGGCGGGAGAGGATGCCGTGGCGGGCGTCCCACCGAGCCCAGGCCCGCAACGCCGCCGGATCGAGGCGCAACGGCGGCCGCAGAGCCGGGAGCAGGGCCCCGAGCTGCGCCCCCTGCTCGCCGGGGTCGAGCTCGGGCACCGCGTCCAGCAGCGCCTCGAGGCCGCGGCCGGGATCGGCGAGCACCGCGCGGTACCCGTCACCGGTGGCCTCGAGCACCGCGTCGACGAGGCCCGGCCTGCGCTCGAGGGTCTCCCGCGAGACGCAGAGCACGAGCTCGGGGTAGGCCGGGGCGCCGTAGCGGTCGACCCTGAAGACGTGGACCGGCACGCCGGAGCCCTTGAGCGCCACCGCCTCGGCGTTCCAGAACCCGGTGGCGGCATCCACCGCTCCGGCTGCCAGCGACGCAACCGCCTTGAACCCGATCGTCACACGCTTCGCGCGGGCGGGAAGGCCCCCGTCGCCCTCGATCACCGAGTCGAGGACCGCGTCGTCGGAGGGAAGCCCGGTCACTCCCACGGTTCGGCCCTCGAGGTCGCGAGGACGGCGAACGCCGTGCCCGGCGCGGGCGATCACCGAGGCGAGCGGCCGCTGGACGATCGCTCCAACGCCGACGAGGTCGAGTCCCCGCTCGCGGGCGAGCCCGAGGTCGTGGATGTCGAGGATCGCGAACTCGGCGCGGCCGGCCGCCAGCAGCTTGGGGGCGTCGGTCGAGGCGCCGGGCTCGCGAACGACGAGATCGACCCCCCTGCGCCGGTACAGGCCCTCGGCAAGGGCCGCGTAGATGCCCGAGTGGGCCGCGTTGGGCGTGAAATCGAGCACGAGGGTCGCGCCTTGTGGCGCGCCCGGTTCAGCGCCGTTCCCTCCGCAGCCACCCAGCGTCGCGGTCGCGGCGAGAACGGCCGCCAGCAGCGCGGCGACCCTTCGCATATCGAGCCGCAGGATAGTGTTGGCACGTGGGCCAAGACCTCTCCGGTGACGAGCTGCTGGTCTTCGTCGAGATCCCGAAGGGCAGCCGCAACAAGTACGAGTTCCACGCGGGCGTCGGTCACGTCATCCTCGATCGCTTTCTCTCGTCCTCGACCGTCTACCCGACCGACTACGGCTACCTGATCGGCCACCGGGGCCGGGACAACGACCCGCTCGACGCGATGGTCTGCGTCTCGGAGGCGACCTTCCCCGGTTGCGTGATCCCGGTGAAGCCGATCGCCCTCTTCAAGATGCGCGACGAGGCGGGGGAGGACGACAAGATCGTCTGCGTGCCGACCCATGATCCGGGCTGGAACACGTACGAGACGCTCGACGACATTCCCGAGCAGCTGCAGCGCGAGATCACGCACTTCTTCTCCGTCTACAAGCAGCTCGAGGGCAAGGCGGTCGAGGTCGACGGCTGGCGCACCCGCGAGGAGGCGCTCGAGGTGATCGAGGACGGCAGGCGCCTGCAGGTGGAGTACGACGCGTCCGGCGGCACGCCCGGATAGACTGCCGCCGCCCGTCGCTGCGGGCCCCAAACCCGCGCCAGCGCAAACGACCGAGGAGGTAACGGAGCAGTGCAGGATCGAGGACTCGCCGCCTACATCGCCGAGCTGATCGGCACCTTCCTACTGGTCTTCTTCGTGACCAGCGTCGTCGTGCTCTTCGTCGCGACGGGCAACCAGGCGCAGTTCGGCTCGGACTTCGCCGTGGTCGGCCTCGTCCACGCCTTCCTGCTCTTCGGGCTGGTCGTGATGTTCGGCGTGGTCAGCGGCGGGCACTTCAACCCCGCAGTCACCCTGGCTGCGGCCGCGCTCCGCCGGATAGACCCGATCGATGCCCTCGTCTACATGCTGGCCCAGCTATCGGGCGGCGTTCTCGGCGCCCTGCTCACCAAGGGGCTGCTCGAGGACGAGGGGCGCGCGATCAACTACGGGGCCGTGAGCGTCAGCCCGCTGCTCGGCAGCAACCTCCAGGGGGCGGTGGTCGAGGCGCTCGGCACGTTCTGCCTGGTTCTGGTGATCCTGGCCGCGGTCTACTCGGTGAAGAGCGCCAAGGACTGGGCGCCGCTGGCGATCGGAACGACACTGGGCTTCATCGTCATGGTGGGCGGTCCGCTCACCGGCGGCAGCTACAACCCGGCGCGCTGGTTCGGGCCGGCGCTGGTCGCCAACGACTTCGGCGACGTCTGGCCCTACCTGCTCGGGCCGGTCGTCGGCGCGCTGCTGGCAGCCGCGGTCTTCCGGTTCGTGATCGAGGCCGGCGCCCCCGCCCCGACCGAGCCTCCGGAGAGGGTGGCCGGCGGCAAGGCGGCGGCCGCGGGCGGGTCGCGGGCCACCTGACCGGGCGCCCGCGCCCAGCGGGCACCTGCGCTAGCGTGACCGCAGTGCGGCGGATCACGTTCTCGCGCAACTACACGCTGTCCCTGTCGCGCACCTGCCAGTGCTACTGCAAGTACTGCGCGTTCGCGACGCACAGGGCGCACATCCATCCGCCCGAGGAGGTCGAACGGCGGCTCGATCAGGCGGTGCGCCGCAACTGCAAGGAGCTGCTGGTTCTGACCGGCGAGCGCCCCGAGGTCAATCCCGAGGTCGCGCAGCGTCTCGCCGCCTGGGGCCACGACGACTTCACCGCGTACGTGGTCTGGGCCTGCGAGCGGGCGCTCGAGCGCGGAATCCTCCCGCACACCAACCTCGGCGCTCTCGGGCGTGAGGACCTGGCCCGCCTGCGCGAGGTGACCGCATCGCAGGGGCTGATGCTGGAGTCGGCCTCGGAGCGGCTGATGGAGACCGTCCATGCCGGCTCCCCGACCAAGCATCCCGCCGCCCGCCTGGCGACGATCGCCGCCGCCGGCGAGCTGCGCATCCCATTCACCAGCGGCATCCTGGTGGGAATAGGGGAGACCGAGGAGGAGCGGGTCGCCTCGCTCGAGGCGCTGGCGGAGGTCCATGCCCGCCACGGTCACCTGCAGGAGGTGATCCTCCAGAACTTCGTTCCGCACCCCCGCTATTACGGGCGGGAGGTGGCGGAGATCGCCGACGCCGCCGCCCGCCGCCGCTGGGAGTCGGGGATCTCCAACGGCCACAACCCGCTGCCCGCGCCGGAGTGGTCGTGCCCGGTGACGATCGACGACATGGGGCGGCTGATCGCCGAGGCGCGGCGGCTGATGCCCGACGTCGGGATCCAGGTCCCGCCGAATCTCTCCGACTGGTGGGGGGACCTGGTGGAGGCCGGCGCCACCGACCTCGGCGGGCTCTCGGCCAACGGCGACCACATCTCTCCGGAGCACGCCTTCCCGAGCCCGCACGAGCTTCGCAAGACCCTTTCGCCGAAGGGGTTCGCCCTCACCGAGAGGCTCTGCGTCTACCCCCAGTACATGGATCCCGACTGGATGGAGCAGGGCGTCCTCGACGTGATCAAGCTGAAGTTCTGGAGCTTCATCCCGCGCAGCGGCTCGGGGCGCCGAAGCGAGGAGTCGATCGACCCGGGGGTGGCGCCCGAGGCGATCGCCAAGGGGCGCGAGGGGGCCGAGCTCTGCGAGGACGAGCTCACCGCGCTCTTCGCCGAGACCCGCCCGGAGGTGATCGAGCAGATGCGGGCCGCGGCCGACGGGCTGCGCGCCGAGCTGGCGGGTGAGACCGCCACCTTCGTCGTCAACCGCAACATCAACTTCACCAACGTCTGCGTTGTCGGCTGCGCGTTCTGCGGCTTCGGGCAGGGCAGGCGCTCACCCGACGCCTACCACGTCGCCGAGGATGACTTCCGCGCACGGATCGCGGAGGCGCTCGAGTTCGGCGCGACCGAGATCTGCATGCAGGGCGGCATCCACCCCGAGTACGGACTCGAGGACTATGGCCGCTGGCTGCGGGTGGCGAAGGACGCCGCGCCGGCCATCCACCTGCACGCCTACTCGCCGATGGAGATCCACTACATGTGCGAGCGCTCCGGCCGGCCCCCGCTCGAGGTCTTCGATTATCTGATCGATTGCGGCCTCGGCTCGACGCCCGGCACCGCGGCCGAGGTCCTCGACGACGGCGTGCGTCAGCGGATCTCGCCCAACAAGCTCCCGGTCGAGCGCTGGGTCGAGATCATCGAGGCCTCGCACGCGGCCGGGCTGCGGTCTACCTCGACCGTCATGTTCGGGCACATCGAGGAGCCGCGCGAGCTCGCTCGCCACATGCGGGTCGTTCGAGCCCTCCAGGAGCGGACCGGGGGGATCACCGAGTTCGTCCCCCTCTCGTTCATCCCCTTCAACACCATGCTGGGGCGCACCCACGGGATCGAGGAGATCTCGGCGCAGGAGAACCTCAAGCACACCGCCGCCTTCCGCCTCGCCCTCGGGCGCACGATCCGCAACCTGCAGGCGAGCTGGGTGAAGATGGGCCTCGAGGCGGCCAGCGAGTCGCTGCGCTGGGGGGTCAACGACCTCGGCGGCACACTGATGGAGGAGAACATCTCGCGAATGGCCGGCTCACAGCATGGAGTCCGCCTCGAGCCCGAGCAGCTGATCGAAGCCGCCCGCGCCGGCGGCCGCACCCCCGCCCAGCGCACGACCCTCTACGACATCGTCGAGACCTACTAGCCCGAGGCCGAGTGTGCGTTTGCTGCGGCCCGGGCGTTTCGAAGTGCACACTCGGCGGGGTGGGGGGATGATTGGCCGATGCGCGCGATGGTCCTCGACCGTGCCCGGGAGCCGCTTCGTCCGGCGGAGCTGCCCGAGCCGGTCCCCGGGCGCGGACAGGTCCGGATCAGGGTCAGGACCTGCGGGGTCTGCCGCACCGACCTCCACATCGTCGACGGGGAGCTGAGCGAGCCGAAGCTGCCGCTGGTGCCGGGCCACCAGATCGTCGGCATCGTCGAGGAAGTGGGGGAGGGCGCGGAGCGGTTCGCGGAGGGCGCCCGCGTCGGGGTTCCCTGGCTCGGCTGGACCTGCGGCGAGTGCCGCTACTGCCTCAGCGGCCGCGAGAACCTCTGCGACAACGCCCGCTTCACCGGCTACGACGTCGACGGCGGCTACGCCGAGCTCGCCGTCGCCGACGAGCGATTCTGCTTCCCGATCCCGGACGGCTATCCCGACGAGCAGGCGGCGCCCCTGCTCTGCGCCGGGCTGATCGGCTACCGGGCGCTGCGGATGTGCGGGGACGCCGAGCGTCTCGGGCTGTTCGGGTTCGGCGCCTCGGCCCACATCCTCTGCCAGGTCGCCGTCCACCAGGGCCGGCGGGTGTTCGCGTTCACGCGCGAGGGCGACGCCGAGGCCCAGGACCTGGCCCGCGAGCTCGGGGCGGAGTGGGCCGGCCCCAGCGGGCAGGCGCCGGAGGAGCTCGACGCCTCGATCATCTTCGCGCCCGCCGGCGAGCTGGTGCCCATCGCGCTGCGGGCGAGCGCCAAGGGGGCACCGGTCGTCTGCGCCGGGATCCACATGAGCGAGATCCCGGCGTTCCCCTACGAGATCCTCTGGGGCGAACGTCAGGTCCGGTCGGTCGCCAACCTGACCCGTCGCGACGGCGACGAGTTCCTCGAGCTGGCGCCGGCGGTGCCGGTGCGGACCGCCACCACCGCCTATCCGCTGGCCGCCGCCAACGACGCCCTCGGCGACCTTCGCGGCGGTAGGGTTCGGGGAGCCGCCGTGCTTGCGGTGGATCCGAGAGAGGAAGACGATGGCTGACGTCACTGTGAAGGGCCTCGACGAGTTCGAAGCGGTCTTCGGCGGCGGGATGAGGCGCGTTCGCGCGGGGCTCGGCGTGACCTCCTTCGGGATGCAGGTGATCGAGCTGCCGCCCAACTTCGACATGTACCCCGACCACGACCACTCCCATGACGAGCAGGAGGAGGTCTACGTCTCGCTCAGCGGGACAGCGACCCTCCGCGTCGGCGAGGAGTCCTTCGAGCTCGTCCCCGGCGTCTTCGCCCGTGTCGGCCCCGGTCAGAAGCGCAAGCTGGTCACGGGCGGGGAGGGCGCGCGACTGCTCTGCCTCGGCGGCACCCCCGGTCAGGCCTACGAGCCGCCGGAGTGGACCGAGGAGGGCGGCTCGCTGCCGCCGATGCCCGGCAAGGCAGAACAGATCTCCGTCCCCAAGGTCTAGGGGAAGAGGTCCTCCGCGGGCGGGCGCACGAGCGCCACGGCCCCGGGACCGTCGGCCGCACTGACGAAGCGGGCCAGCCCCCGCACCACCGCCGCGGGGATTCCGCTGTCCTTGGCGCGGACCAGGTCGGCTGCGCCCGCGACCTGGTCAGCGATCGCAATCAGGGTCGCGTGCAGCTCGCGCCCGCTCGCGTCACGGCTGCCGCGCCGGTCGTCGAAGGGCGCCAGCCCGGCACAGCCGATCGCGACCTCGGCCTGCCCCAGCCGCCAGGCCCGGCCGAAGCTGTCGGCGATGACGACGGCGGGCGCCGGCGCGCCCCCGGGCGCCGCCGCCGCGATCTCGGTCCGCAGCCGCCGCGCCGAGGCGTCCGGATCCTCGGGCAGAAGGACGACGGCGCCCTCCTCCGCGACGTTGGAGGAGTCGATGCCCGCGTTGGCGCAGACGAAGCCGTGGCGGGTGCGGGTGATGAGCACGCCGCGCTCGGCGCGCACCACGGCCTCGCACTCGGCGAGGATCAGCTCGACCAGCGCCGGGTCCTTGCCGAGGCCGGCCGCCAGCTCGCGCGCCTCGGGGCCGGGCTCGACATCGGCGAGACGGCGAACCCTGCCCTCGCACTTCGAGACCGCCTTGTGGGAGACGACGACGACGTCGCCGGGCTCGAGACCGGCGCCGGCCGCGATCAGATCGCCGAGGGGATCGCCGGCGGCCAGCTCCGGCAGGCCGGCGACCGCGGAGATCCACAGCTCGGCGGCGGCGCGCCCGCCCTCCATCTCAGATTCCCATCGCCCGGGCGGTGCGCGGGGCGAGGCCACGGCCGGCCTCGAGCGCACGGGTGAGGGCGATGATGTCGGCGGGGGTGTCGAGGTCGAGGCCGAGAGAGGCGAGCTTCTCGACCGAGAAGGGCACGCCCTCGTCGCGGGCGAGGTCGACATGGCGGGCGCAGCTGCCCTCGCCGAAGGCGGGGTGGATGACGCCGGGCGGGGCCAGCACGAGCGCGTTGGTGCCCGTCCCGTGCCGGTCCGGCACGATCGCGACGTAGCGGTCGGGCACACCCGTGAGGAGCTTGTCGAGCTCGCGCGGGTCGAGCAACGGGCAGTCGCCGGGCAGCAGCACCGCGCAGCGGGCGCCGTGCTCGAGCGCCCTCTTCACGCCGAGCAGCGCCGCCTGCGGGTGCCCGGCGTCGTCGGGGTCCTCGACCACCTCGGCCCCGGCGGCCGCCGCCGCGGCGGCTGCCTCGGGCTCGCCGCTGACCACGATCAGCCGCTCGACCATGCGGGAGCGTCCGGCGGCCTCGAGCACGTCGCCGAGCATTGCCGCGACCACGGCGCGACGGCGCTCGTCGTCCATCCCGGTGCCGAGCCGCTGCTTGGCGGCGCCGAAGCGCTTGACCGGGATTATCGCCGTCGCCTTCATGGTTGCCGCCCCGCCAGGTCAGCGCCGAACTCGAGCACGGCCCGGGCCACCCGCTCACGGCCGGCGGCGCCCTCCATCAGCGTCGGCAGGGCGAGGGAGACGAGATCGTCGGGCGGCGGGTCCGGGTCGCCCTCGTCGACGACGATCGCGTCGAGCAGGCCGGTGTAGAGGGAGGCGACGCCGGCCGCCGTCGGCGGCCGGCCGAGCGCGGCCATGAAGCGATCCGTCGGTCCCTTGACCACCTTGCCGGCAACGTAAGGGCTGACCGCGATCACCGGCGCCGGTGCCGCCGCGATCGCCTCCCGCAGTCCCGGCACGGCGAGAATCGGCCCGATCGAGATCACCGGGTTCGAGGGACCGATCACGATCAGCTCGGCCTCGGAGAACGCCGCCAGCACCTCCGGCGTGGGCTCGGCCTCAGCGATGCCCTCGAGCTCGACGGCTTCGACGGGCAGGTCGCCGCGATCGAGGATCAGGTACTCCTGAAGGCCCCGCCAGCCGGCGGCGGTGCGGACCCGGGTGCGGACGGGCCGGTCGCTCATCGGCAGCACCCGGGCCCCGACACCGAGCCCGCGCGCGATCTGGGCCTGGGCATCCGTGAGCCGGCCCCCCTCGCCGAGGAAGTGGCTGCGATAGAGGCAGGCGGCGAGGTCGCGGTCGGAGAGGCCGAACCAGTCGGGGGCGCCGAGCTCGACCATGCGCTCGAAGGTGGTGAACGAGTCGCCGCGGATCCCCCAGCCGCGCTCCTCGTCGATCTGCCCCGCCAGCCAGTAGGTGATCAGGTCGGGGTCCGGCGAGACATGGACGCCGAGCGCCTCGATGTCGTCGCCGGTGTTGGCGATCACTGTCAGATCGCCCCCGAGCGGCGCCTGCATCCCGGCGGCCAGCTTGGCGCCGCCCGTCCCGCCCGCGAGCAGAGCGGTCTTCACGCCCAGTGATCGGCCTGCGGCAGGTTCGTGATGCGAAGGCCGGCGTGGGTCTTGTAGCGGGTGTTGACCGAGATCAGCATCGGGGTGAGCTGCTCGACGATGCGCGCCATCTCGAGCGCCCCCGCGTTGACCGCCCGCAATCCCTCGATCTGCTCGATCAGGCCTGCGACCCGGGCCTTGTCCGCCTTCTTCTCGCCGCAGACGAGGACGTCCTCGCCGAGCTCGTGGTCGAGGTCGCCGAGCATCGGAGCGCTGACGGTGTGCAGGGCCGCGACCACGGTGACACCGTCGGGGACCATCTCCTGCGCCTGCTGGGCGGCGGAGCCCTGCCACACGCCCAGCGAGCGGGTGGCCCTGCCGCTGACGGCCGCCGCCAGCGGGACGGTGCAATCGACGAGGAGCTGATCGGGGACGAGCGCCGTGCGGAGGTTGTTGAGGTTCTCGGACTGGGCGCGGAACGGCACCGTGAGGAAGACGACCTCGCCGCGGCTCGCCGCCTCCTCGTTGACCAGCCCCTCGGCCTCGGCTCCCGGGACCGCCGCCCGGATCCTGGCGGCCGCCTCGTCGGCCCGCTCGGCCGAGCGCGAGCCGATCACGATCGGGACCCCCGCCCTCGCCCAGCGCAGAGCCAGTCCGGCGCCGAGGGCGCCGGTGCCGCCGATGATGGGGATCGGTTCCGTCACGGGCGGGCCAGTCTATTGGCGCAAAGTATCCTGCCCGCGGATGAGGCTCGAGGGCAGAAAGGCGCTGGTCACCGGGGGAGCCGGCGGAATCGGCGCGGCGATCAGCCGCCGCCTCGCCGCCGAGGGAGCCGAGGTCTGGGTGGGCGACGTCGACGAGGCGGGCGCCGCGAAGGTCGCGGGCGAGATCGCGGGGAACTCGACGCTCCTCGACGTCACCGATCTCGACTCGGCGCGGGCGGCGGTCGAGGACGCCGGCCCGCTCGACATCCTCGTCAACAACGCCGGCACCGACCGCTTCGGCTTCTTTCCGCACACATCGCCCGAGGATTGGGCGTTCGTGCTGGCGGTCAACCTGAACGGCGTCCTCAACTGCACCGCCGCGGCCCTGCCGGGAATGCAGGAAGCCGGCTACGGCCGCATCGTCAGCATCTCCTCGGAGGCGGGACGGGTGGGGTCGAAGGGATCCGCCGTCTACTCGGCGGCCAAGGGCGGCGTGATCGCCTTCATGAAGGTGATCGCGCGGGAGAACGGCCGCTACGGGATCACGGCGAACTCGATCGCCCCGGGGCCGATCGAGACCCCGCTGCTGATGGGGGCGGCGGAATTCGGCGAGATCGGCGAGCGGATCATCGAGAACATGAAGGCGGGAACGCAGCTGCGCCGGCTCGGCCAGCCGGACGAGGTCGCGGCGGCAGCAGCCTTTCTCTGCGCCGAGGAGTCCTCCTACGTCACCGGCGAGACCCTCGGGGTGAGCGGCGGCCTCGGGATGGTCTGATGACGCTCGAACCCGGGATCGAGCGCAGCGAGGGCTTCACCGTCGAGGACCGGCTGCTGACCGACGTCGGCGGCACGATCGGCTCCAGCGTGCTCTCGACCCCGGGCATGATCGGGATGATGGAGCGCAACAGCGCGATCCTCGCCCTCGAGCATCTCCCCGAGGGCAAGGCGACCGTCGGATTCGAGGTCTGCGTCAAGCACGTCGCCGCCGCGCTCGAGGGGAGCGAGTGCACCGTCCGCTCCAAGCTCGGCGAGATCGCAGACGGCCGCAAGCTCCGCTTCGAGGTCGAGGTCACCGAGGGCGACCGCACGATCGGGGTCGGCACCCATGAGCGGCGCATGATCGACGTCGGCCAGCTCGGGTGATCGGCCTCCCCGAGTCCGTCCGCATCCGCGAGGTCGGGCCTCGCGACGGCTTCCAGAACGAGCCCGAGGTGATCCCCACCGCGGAGAAGGTGCGGCTGATCGATCTGCTCTCGGCGAGCGGGCTCGAGCGGCTCGAGGTGACCTCGTTCGTGCGCGCCGACGTCATCCCCCAGCTCGCCGACGGGCCCGAGGTGCTGGCGGCGATCGAGCGCCGGGAGGGAGTCTCCCTGTCCGTGCTGATCCCGAACGAGCGCGGCCTCGAGAACGCCCTCGGGATGCGCGACCGCTTCGACGAGGTCAACCTCTTCCTCTCCGCCTCCGAGACCCACAACCGCAAGAACGTCAACCGCTCGGTCGAGGAGTCGCTTGCGGGCCTCGAGCGGGTGATCGCGACCGCCCGCGGCGAGGGCCTGCGCTGCGAGGGCGTGATCTCCGTCTCGTTCGGCTGCCCCTACGAGGGAGAGGTGCCGGTCGAGCGTGTCCTCGGCATCGCGGAGCGCCTCGCCGCCGCCGGCTGCGCGGAGATCGCCTTCGGCGACACGACCGGGATGGCGAACCCGCTGCCAGGTGCGCGAGTTCTTCCCGCCGCCCGCGAGCGGCTCGGGGATGGTGACGGCCCGGAGCTGACCGCCCACTTCCACAACACCCGCGGGCAGGGGCTCGCCAACGTGCTCGCCGCGCTCGAGGAGGGCGTCGACTCGTTCGAGTCGAGCTTCGGCGAGCTCGGCGGGTGCCCCGTGCCCCCCGGCTCCACCGGCAACATCTCGACCGAGGACCTGGTCTCGATGCTGCAGGAGATGGGGATGCGGACCGGGGTCGACCTGGCGAAGCTGATCGCGGCCTCACGCGGCTGCGCAGGAGGCGCTCGGCCGGCCGCTCGGCGCCCACGTCCTGCGCGCCGGCGCGGTCACTGGCAGCGCTGAGCACCGGGCTAGAAGCGGCGGGCGCGCTCGCGCGAGAGCTTGAAGCCGTGGCCGTTGCGCGGTTGACGCAGCGAACGCCGTCGGTGCGGCTCGACGCACGGAAGCGCCCACGGCGGATCGACTTGCCGTAGCCGAGACGGGTGCCGAGGCCGAGCAGGGAGTCGCTCGCGCAGAAGAAGCGGCCCTTGCCCGTGCCTGCCGAGGGTCAGCCCGTAGCCCCAGTCGAGGTCGCAGAGCCTTCGGCTTCGGCGGCGGCTTCCAGGAGTGTTCGCGAATGTCGCAGCGCGCGCCCTTGCAGCGAGATGCCGCAGCCGATGTTGCCCGAGGGCGAGTGGAAGAAATGTCGCGGCGGCCGCTGGGGCGGCCGCGAAGAGGCCCGTGAGCCGTCGCGGCAGCGACGGCCACGGCGCGGCTGCCACGCCGTCCTGATGTCCGCTTCGACCGCAAGACGCGCGCAGGGTACATCCGCCGGCGGCGGCATCGATAGGCTGGTCGCATGAAGAGCGACGCCTTCCGCAGCGCGGCCGAGGCGAAGGACTTCTCCGCCGCCGAGAGCGCTCTTCGCCGAGGACGTCTCTTCCGCAGCCCGGTCGTCTACAAGCCCTACGAGGGCCGGGACGCGATCATGGTCCTGCTCGGCGCGGTCGTCGCAGGTCTTCGAGGACTTCCGCTACGTCGAGCAGGTCGAGACCGGCGACACGGCCGTGCTGATCTTCGAGGCCGTGTCGGCGACCGCGAGCTCCAGGGCGTGGACATCCTGCGTTTCGACGGCGACGGCCTGATCGGCGAGATGATCGTGATGGTCCGCCCGATGAGCGGCATGCACGCCCTCGCCGAAGCGATGCAGGCGCTGCTCGACGTCGGCGGACAGCCGGGCGCCCGACCCGTCCGAGCGCGCCCCGGTAGGCTGCGCGCCGCGCGGCTGCCGCGCACACACCAGGCGGACAGGAGGAGTAGTCAGATGGAGATAAGCAAGGTTGGCGTCCTCGGCTGCGGGCTGATGGGCCACGGAATCACCCAGATCTGCGCCCAGGCGGGCTGGGACGTCGTCGTCCGCGAGGTCGACCAGGACATGCTCGACAAGGGTCTCGGCAAGATCGAGAAGCAGCTCGGCCGGGCGGTCGAGAAGGGCAAGATGGAGCAGTCCGAGGCCGACGCCGTCCGCGGACCGCATCCAGGGAACGCTCGACTACGCCGATCTCGCCGACTGCGACCTGGTGATCGAGGCGATCACCGAGGACCTCGACCTCAAGCTCGAGATGTGGAAGGAGGTGGACGAGCATCGTCAAGGAGGAGGCGGTCTTCGCCACCAACACGTCGTCGCTCTCGGTCGCCGAGCAGGCCGCTGTGACGAGCCGGCCGCAGAGCTTCCTCGGCCTTCACTTCTTCAACCCCGCCCAGGTGATGCCGCTGCTCGAGGTCGTCCGCGCCGAGGCCACCGACGACCACGCCTACGACCACGGCTTCGAGCTCGGCGAGAAGCTGGGCAAGACGACCGTCGCCGCCGGCGACAACCGCGGCTTCATCGTCAACCGGCTGCTCGTTCCCTACATGCTGGACGCGATCCGCGCCTACGAGCAGGGGGTGGGCTCGGTCGAGGACATCGACACCGGGATGATGGCCGGCGCCAGCCACCCGATGGGCCCGCTGACCCTCGCCGACTTCGTCGGCCTCGACACCCTCGCCTCGATCGCCGACGTGATGGTCGACGCCTACGGCGAGGACCGCTTCTGCCCAGCCGGAGACGCTGCGCAAGCTGGTCGATGGCGGCCACTACGGCCGCAAGTCGGGCCGCGGCTTCTACGATTACTCGGGCGAGAAGCCGGTAGCGACCGATCCCGACCTCCTAGCCGACTCCATACACTTTCGGCAGGCTCCAAGGCCGCCTGCAAGGAGGAACTCGATGGAGCAGGACAGCGTCGACAGGATTCGCAGCGCCACCTTCAACGTCGCCCGCCGCGGCTACGACGCCGCGAGGTCGACAACTACCTGCAGCGTCTCGCGGACTGGCTCGAGGGCGGCGGCGAGGGGCAGGCGAAGTCCGACGTGGTCCAGCGTGAGCTCGACCGGATCGGCCAGCACACGGCGAGGGTGCTGACCGCCGCCGGCGAGGCCGCGGACTCGCTCAAGGCCGATGCCGAGGACGAGGCCCGCGAGATGGTCGACGACGCCCGGATCCAGGCGAACGCCGCGCGGGTCGAGGCAGACCGCTACGCCGATGCGGTGCGAGGCGAGGCCGACGAGTACGCCCAGTCCACCCGCGGCAAGGCGGACGCCTACGCGCACGAGAAGCGCGAGGAGGCCGACGCCCACGACGAGCAGACCCGGACCGAGGCGGACGCCTATGCGGGGCAGACCCGCGAGGCCGCGGAGATCCACACCAAGGAGATGCTCGACGAGGCCAAGCGCAAGGCCGAGCAGCTGGTCGGCGCGGCCCGGACGGAGGCGGAGTCGCTGGTCGCGGAGGGCCGCGAGCGGCGCGAGGACCTGGAGAGGGTGATCGAGGACCTGAGCGAGCGGCGGGACGACCTGGTCGACGAGCTCGAGAGCATCGCCGGCGCGCTTTCGGGCACCGCCAGCCGAGCATCGCAAACGCGAGCAAGGGCTCGGCGGCCGGGGGGAACGGCCGCGGCGACGGGGAGCGCCGAGAGGGCCCGAGGAGGCCGAGGAGCGCGGCCGAGGCCAGTTGGCGGCGCCGAGATCGGTCCGGCGCTCGAGGCCGCGCTGGGCGGCGGCCCGCGAGCGCCATCACCAGAAGGTCGCCGAGCAGGGGAAGCTGCCGGTCCGCGAGCGGGTCGCGCGGCTCGTCGATCCGGAGTCGTTCGCCGAAGAGGCGCTGCTCGCCAACTGGGAGCAGGAGGGGCTCGGCGCCGACGGCGTCGTCACCGGTCTGGCGCTGATCGGCGGTCGCCGCGTCGCGCTGATGGCGAACGACCCGACCGTGAAGGCGGGATCGTGGGGTCCGAAGACCGTCGAGAAGATCCTCCGCATCCAGGAGCGCGCGCTGTCCCTGAACCTGCCGATGGTCTACCTGGTCGACTCCGCGGGGGCGCGTATCACCGAGCAGGTGCAGATGTTCCCGGGCCGCCGCGGCGCCGGCCGGATCTTCTACAACGAGGTGCGGCTCTCGGGCCGGGTGCCTCAGGTCTGTGTGCTGTTCGGGCCCAGCGCCGCCGGCGGCGCCTACATCCCGGCCTTCTGCGACGTGGTGATCATGCGCGAGGGCAACGCCTCGATGTATCTCGGCTCGCCGCGGATGGCCGAGATGGTCATCGGAGAGACGGTCACGCTCGAGGAGATGGGCGGCGCCAAGATGCACACCGGCGTCTCCGGCTGCGGCCATTTCCTCGCGAAGACCGACGAGGACGCGATCGACGTCGCCAAGCGCTACCTCTCCTACATGCCGTCGAGTTGGCGGGAGAGCCCGCCCTCGGCGCCGCCGGCGGAGCCCGGCTCTCAGCAGGCGATCGCCGAGATCGTTCCGGCCGACGAGAACCGGCCCTTCGACATGCGGGAGCTCCTCGACTCCCTCCTCGACGCCGGCTCGTTGATGCAGGTGCACGAGCGCTGGGCGAAGGAGCTGATCGTCGGCTATGGGCGCCTCGACGGGAGGGTGGTCGGCGTTGTCGCAAACCAGCCGCGCCAGAAGGGCGGGGTGCTCTTCGTCGACTCCGCCGACAAGGCCGCCCGCTTCATCCAGACGTGCAACGCGTTCAACGTCCCGCTGCTGTTCCTGGCCGACGTCCCCGGCTTCATGATCGGGACGGCGGTGGAGCGCCAGGGGATCATCCGCCACGGCGCGAAGATGATCTCGGCGGTCTCCGAGGCGACCGTGCCAAAGGTCTCGGTGATCGTGCGCAAGGCCTACGGCGCCGGGCTCTACGCGATGGCCGGCCCGGCCTTCGAGCCGGACTGCTGCATCGCCCTGCCGAGCGCGTCGATCGCGGTGATGGGCCCGCAGGCGGCGATCAACGCCGTCTTCTACAACCAGATCCAGGCGATCGAGGACCCGGCCGAGCGCGAGCGCTTCGTCGCCGAGAAGCGCGAGGAGTACGGACGCGACATCGACATCCTCCACCTGGCCTCGGAGCTGGTCGTCGACGCGGTGGTCCAGCCCGAGGAGCTGCGCGCCGACCTGATCCGGCGCTTCGCGTTCGCGGAGGGCAAGGAGCGCGGCTTCAGCGAGCGCCGCAACCCGGTGACGCCGGCGTAGGCCGGATGCCGGGGGCCGCCCTGCGAGCGCTGGTGGCGGCGGTGGCCTGCGCCGCCGCGCTCGTCGCCGTGCTGCTCGCCGCCTACGCGATTGGGCCGGTCGAGCGCCTCGACGCCGACGCGCTGACCGGGTTCGGCAACCTGCGCAACCCCGAGCGCGTGCCCGTCGCCGAATTCATCGCCCATCTCGCCGATCCGCTGCCCCTGCTCGTCCTCCTGATCGGCGTCTGTGGCGCGGGCATCGTGCTGGGTAGGACGCGGGAGGCCGCCGCCGCCGTGTTCGTCGTGCTGGCGGCGAACGTGACGACCCAGGCGCTCAAGGTCTTTCTCGCCCACCCGCGCCTGCAGCCGCTCGGCGGCGGGCTCGGGCCGGTCGCGTTCCCCAGCGGCCACGCCACCGCGGCCACCTCGATCGCGGTCGCGGCGATCCTCGTGGCGCCGCGGCGCGCCCGGGCGGCCGTGGCCGCCTGCGGGGCCGCCTTTGCGCTCGCGGTCGGACTCTCGATCATCCTGCTCGACTGGCACTTCCCGAGCGATGTCGCGGGCGGGATGCTCATAGCGACGGGGTTCGGCTGCCTGGCGCTGGCGATGCTCGCCGCCGCCGGATCGCGCCGGCCCCCTCCCGTCGCGCCGGCGGGCGGGATCGAGCCGGGCCCGGGGGGCCGGCCCGAGCTCGAGGCGCTGGCGATCGGAGCGGGGATCGCGATCCTGGTGGCGGTGCTCGCCTCGGCCGGAGAGCTGCTCGACTATGCGCGCGCCAACACGGCGGCGGCCGCAGCCGCGGTGTCGCTGACCCTGGTCTGCGCGGTCCTGATGGTGTCCCTGACGGCGCTGGCCGGATCGACCGAGCGGGCCATAGTCTCCAACCCGTGAGCGCCGCGATCGAGGCGAGCGGCCTCGTCGTTCGACGGGGCGACACCGAGGTGCTCCGCGGCCTCGACTTCTCCGTCCCGGCCGGCGAGATAACCGGTCTGCTGGGGCCGAGCGGCTGCGGGAAGACCACCCTGATGCGGGCGGTCGTCGGGGTGCAGATCGTCGAGTCGGGGGAGATCGAGGTGCTGGGACGCCCGGCGGGGTCGGCGGAGCTGCGGCCCGAGGTCGGATACGTGACGCAGGCGCCCTCGGTCTACGGCGAC
Organism: uncultured Actinomycetes bacterium; assembly: GCA_963720015.1. Taxonomy (GTDB): domain Bacteria; phylum Actinomycetota; class Thermoleophilia; order Solirubrobacterales; family 70-9; genus DATFPK01. The sequence goes on from CAVREA010000004.1 coordinate 494,263, forward strand.
CTCAACGTGAGGGAGAACCTCGCCTACTTCGCCAGCGTGCTCGGCGCGGCCGAGGACCGGATCGAGGAGGTGATCGGGACCGTCGGCCTCGGTGAGCACCGCGACCAGGTCGTCTCCAGCCTCTCCGGCGGCCAGCGCTCGCGGGTGTCCCTGGCGACCGCGCTGCTGGGGAGCCCGCGGCTGCTCGTCCTCGACGAGCCCACCACCGGGCTCGACCCCGTCCTGCGCAAGGAGCTGTGGAGCACCTTCGAGGGCCTGGCCGCCGGCGGGACGACGCTGCTCGTCTCCAGCCACGTCATGGACGAGGCCGACCACTGCCAGCGGTTGCTGCTGATGCGCGACGGGGAGCTGCTGGGGACGGAGAGCCCGGACGCCTTGCGCCGCCGCACGGGTGAGCAGGGCCTCGAGGAAGCGTTCCTCGCTCTGATCGAGGAGCAGGACGCGGCATGAGCCCGCGCATCGCGGTCGCCACCGGGCGGCGCGTGCTCACCCAGCTGCGTCGCGACCCGCGCACGATCGCGCTGCTGTTCGCGGTTCCGCCGGTCCTCCTGGCCCTGCTCAAGTACGCCTTCGATCAGAGCCCGCAGGCCTTCCAGCGGGTCGGCGGTCCCCTCGTCGGCCTCTTCCCCTTCATCACGATGTTCCTGGTCACCTCGATCACGATGCTGCGCGAGCGCACCACGGGGACGCTGGAGAGGCTGATGACCATGCCGCTGGCCAAGCTCGACATCCTGCTCGGTTACGCGATGGCGTTCGCGCTGATCGCGACCGTGCAGGCGCTGATCACCTCGGTCATCGCGTTCGGGCCGCTGGACCTCGAGGTGGCGGGGTCCACCGCCCTGGTGGCCCTGCTCGCCGTCGCCAACGCGCTGCTGGGCATGTCCCTCGGCCTCTTCGTCAGCGCCTTCGCCCAGACGGAGTTCCAGGCGGTCCAGTTCATGCCCGCCTTCGTCTTCCCCCAGCTGCTGCTCTGCGGGCTCTTCGTTCCCCGCGACGACATGGCGCCCGTCCTCGAGGCGGTCTCCTACGCATTGCCCCTGACCTATGCATACGACGCCCTCGAGCGGGTCACCACCGACGGGTCCCTCGGCGCGCGCCGGCGCCGCCGACCTCGCGATCGTCGCCGCCGTCACGCTTGGAGCGCTGGCGCTTGGCGCCGCGACCCTGCGCCGCAGGACGCCCTGAAAAGTTCAAGTATTCGCTTGCGGGGTGGCGGTTTCGGTGCGATAGAGAGGTCGAACGGCGGGGGCATCACGGAGTGTTGAGTGTTCGACCGTCTCAGAAAAGCACTGGGCGAGAGGCCGAGCGTGCGCCCGTCCGACGACCTGCGCCTGATCGCGCACACCTACGGGTTCCTCTATCTGTGCGGGGCGGCGATCGCGCTCGTCGCCCTGGCGCTGCCGCACGACTCCGACCGCAGCATCGCCGGCGCCCTCGCGGTGATCGGGTCGGCGATGGCCACCGGAGCGCTGTTCCTGGCGCGGGCGGAGCGGATGCCGCGGTGGCTGCTGCGGGCGAACCCGCTGATCTCGGCGACGATGGTCTCGCTCTTCATCGTCGCGACGGGAGGAGGAACGGCCGGCGCCTACGCGATGTACATGTTCTGGGTAGTCGGGCCGGCCTCCTACTTCTTCTCCTTCGGCGTGGCGGTCCTTTCGGTCCTGGTCTCCTGCGTCGGCTACGCGATCGCGATGTGGACGAGCGACACCCGGATGTCGGACACGTTCCTCTACATGGCCGTGACCACGCTGCTCGTGGCCGCCGCGCTGATGGCCGTCCTGCGCCGGCAGATGGAAGGGCTGATCGCCCATCTCGCCGAGCTCTCGCGGACCGACGACCTGACCGGCCTCGCCAACCGGCGCGCATTCGACCAGCGGCTCGGCGAGGAGCTCGAGCGGGCGATGCGCGCGGGGGAGCGGTCGATCGCGCTCGTGATCCTCGACATCGACGATTTCAAGCGGGTCAACGACCAGTTCGGCCATCAGGCAGGGGACCGCTGCCTGTTGACCGTGGCCGCGATCCTCGAGGCCGAGAGCCGCTCGGGAGACCTCGCGGCGCGCGTCGGTGGCGAGGAGTTCTTCGTCCTGCTGCCAGAGACGGACGCGGTCGAGGCGGTGAGGCTGGCGGGGAGGATCAGGAGGCGGGTGTCCGAGGCGTTCGGCAGCGATTCGATCGCCCTCACCGTCAGCGCCGGGATCGCGGAGTTCCCGCGCGACGCCGACGCTGCGGAGCCGCTGGTCGGTTCCGCGGATGTGGCCCTCTACGAGGCGAAGCGGCGCGGCAAGGACCGCGCCGTGGACTACCTGGAGCTGTCCGGCAGCTCCCCCGCCAACTCGACGAAGTAGTCGAGCGACGCCGGGTTGGCGAGCGATCCGCGGCTGGCGGCCTTCTCCGCGGGGGTGCCCATCAGGATCTTCTTCACCGGCACCTCGAGCACCTTGCCGCTGAGGGTGCGGGGGACCTCCGAGATCGCGAAGACCTCGTCGGGGACATGCCTGGGGGAGCAGCGCTCGCGGATGCTCCGGGCAAGCTCGCGCCGCAGATCGTCGTCGAGCTTCTCGCCCTCGCGCAGGACCACGAACAGCGGCATCCAGCCCTCGGTCCCGGGGCGCGGGACGTCGACGACGAGGGCGTCCGCGACCGCGTCCACGGCGGCGACCGCCCGGTAGATCTCGCTCGTGCCCATGCGGACCCCCGAGCGGTTGATGGTCGAGTCCGAGCGCCCGTAGATGATCGCGGTGCCGCGCGAGGTGATCTCGATCCAGTCGCCGTGGCGCCACACCCCGGGATAGTGGTCGAAGTAGGAGGCGCGGTAGCGGCTGCCGTCCTCGTCGCCCCAGAGGTAGAGCGGCATCGAGGGCATCGGCTCGGTGACGACCAGCTCGCCGACCTCGTCGATCACCGAGTTGCCGTCCTCGTCCCAGGCCTCGACCGCGGCGCCGAGGGCCCGCGCCTGGAGCTCGCCCCGGTAGACGGGGAGGATGGGTACGCCGCCGACGAAGGCGGTGCAGAGGTCGGTTCCGCCCGAGGTCGAGAAGAGCCAGGTCTCGCGCGCCGATCGTGGTCATAGACCCAGTCGAAGCCCTCCGGCGAGAGGGGAGAGCCGGTGGAGCCGATCGCGCGCAGCGCGCGAAAGGTCGCGGCCCCGGGCGGGCACGACCCCCTCCTTCATGCAGGCGGCGATGAAGGATGCGCTGGTGCCGAAGCAGGTGATCCCGGCCCGCTCGGCGAGGTCCCAGAGGACGCCCATGTCCGGGTGGCCGGGGCTGCCGTCGTAGAGCACTATCGCGGCTCTGGTCAGGAGGCCGGAGACGAGGAAGTTCCACATCATCCAGCCGGTCGTCGTGAACCAGAAGATCCGGTCGCCGGGATGGGAGTCGACGTGGAGGTGGAGCTTCTTCAGGTGCTCGAGGAGGATGCCGCCCTGGCCCTGGACGATCGCCTTCGGCAGGCCGGTCGTCCCGGACGAGTAGAGGACCCAGAGCGGCGACGGTCGAAGGGGACGCGCTCGAAGGTCAGCTCGGCGCCCTCGCCGCGGCTCGCCAGCTCGTCCCAGGTGACGGCGCCGCGCAGCGGCCCGAGGTCGGGAGCGGGATCGAGGTAGGGGAGGACGACCGTGCGCTCGAGCGTCGGCATCTGCTCCTGGAGGCTCGCGACGACGTCGCGGCGGTCGAAGTCCCTGCCCCCGTAGCGGTAGCCGTCCACGCAGAAGAGCACCTTGGGCTCGATCTGGGCGAAGCGGTCGACGACGCTCGCCGGCGCCGAAGTCCGGCGAGCATGAGGACCAGACCGCGCCCGAGGGAGGCGGTGGCGAGGAAGGCGACGATCGCCTCCGGGATGTTGGGCAGGTAGGCGACGACCCGGTCGCCCGGCCGACCCCGTCGGCGCGCAGGCCGGCGGCGACCGCGGCGACCCGCGCCCGCAGCTCGCCCCAGGTGAGCTGGTCGAGCTCGCGCAGCTCGGACGCGTGCAGGACGGCGACCTCGCCGTCGTCGCGATCGCGGAAGACGTGCTCGGCGTAGTTGAGGCTGGAGCCGGCGAACCACTCGGCGCCGGGCATCGCGCGGGAGCCGAGGACGGCGTCGTAGCCGCCGTCGGCCTGCACGTCGAAGAAGTCCCAGATCGAGGCCCAGAACGCCTCGAGCTCGGCCACGGACCAGCGCCAGAGGGCGTCGTAATCGGCGGAGGTCGATGCCGCGCTCGTCGGCCAGCCAGCGCATGTACTCGGTCATCCGCGAGCGCTCGACCATCTCCGCCGAGGGCTGCCACAGCTTTTCCGCCGGCGCCACGGGCGGCTTATACCGTCTCGGCGACCGCCGCCGCCCTCCCGGGCGAACGCCCGACGTCGGCGTCGATCGCCCGCGAAAGCCCGACGACGAAGTCGACCGCCCGCGTCATCGCCTCCTCGTCGAGCTTGTCCGGGGTGTCGTCGTGCGTGTGGTACCAGGGCGGGCCGACGCCGTCCTCGCAGCCGAGGATCGAGATCGCGCGGAACCCCCGGATGCGGACGGGGAGCGCGTCGGAGTGGAACGGGATGCGCACGGGGCGGGCTCCGTAGGCGGCCTCGGCCTCCGCGACCGCCTCGCTCAGCTCGATCAGGCGGCGGTCCATCCAGTAGGAGACGATCGCGCCCTCGCTGACCATGTAGTGCGGCCGGCCGTAGGAGACGGAGTCGACGTTGACGAAGAGGTGTGCGCTCGCGATCGATCTCCTTGCGGTGGGCGCTCATGTAGCGGGCCATTCCCTGGGTGTTGGACTCCTCGGCGCCGGCGAGGATCACCCAGACGTCCAGGTTCTCGGGCGGGTCGGCGTCGAGTGCGGCGGCGACCGAGAGGACCGCGGCCACCCCGGAGGCGTTGTCGTAGGCGCCCGGCACCGGATCGGAGAGGGCGATGTCGACCAGGAAGACGATCGAGATCAGCAGGACGAAGGTGGGGAGGAGCTGCACCGCGCCGATCGCGGCGCCGTCGAGCCCGGCCATCCGCAGGCCCGAGATCAGCAGCAGGGGCACGATTCCGGCCCAGAAGAACAGCCGGATCGGGCCGAGCAGGACGCGGGCCCGCTCGGAGAGCCGGCGGGCGGCCCTGACGGACCGCGGGCCGAAGACGAGGCCGGACTTGGAGGCGTCGTAATGGGCGGTGAGGACGAGGCGGGCGGGCGCGTCGGGGCGGCGGCCGGGGGAGACCACGTGCTGCGAGGCGCGGCGGAAGAGGAGGCGGCGCACCAGGTAGAGGCGGGTGTTCTGGTCGAGGTAGAGCGAGATCGCGGCGAAGAGCACGACCGCGAACCCGGCCGGAGCCGAGGCCAGCGCGAGCAGGCTGCCGGCGATCGCGAGCACAAGGTGCGCGGCCATCGCCAGCGAGTACTCGGGATTGACGTAGATCGGCTCGATCTCCGCCCGCCGCCCGAGCCCGCGGACCTCACCGGCCAGCCAGTTCGCCGCCCGCCGCTCGGCGTCGGTCCCGGGCCAGCGGCCCCCGAAGGAGCAGAGCCCCTCGATCAGCGCACGGCGGCCGGCAGCGTCCATTGCGGTCGATTATCGCCTGGTGGGCTGTCTAAGGTTTCGGGGGCGCCGGAGTGGCGGAACGGCATACGCGAATGGCTCAAAACCATTTGTCCTTCGGGACATGTGGGTTCGACTCCCACCTCCGGCATGACGTGGATGACATTGACCACCCCTGAGGTGGTCAAACCGTCCAGACGTCCAGCCGGTCCGGTCCGGCGGCGAAGCGGCGAGGTCAGGCGGGCTGGATCGCCCGGTCCTCGGGCGGGGCGCCGGCGCCGTAGTCCTCGCCGGAGCCGATCGGGCGCTCCTCCTCGACGTGCCACTCCTGGTTGAAGCCGATCATCGCGACCGCGATCAGGAGGACCTGGACCGGGATCAGGATGATCACCAGGAGGCCGAGGAGCTCGGTTGGGATCAGGGCCTCGTCGAAGCCGTCCTTGTCGCGCGCGAACCAGCTCGAGGCGCCGACCGCGGCGAAGATCAGGAGCAGGATGGCGGAGGCCGCCGCAACGGGCAGCACGCCGCGGTTCCAGCGGGCGACGAAGAAGGCGAAGAGGACGTAGAGCGCCACGTAGAGGCCGCAGATGAGTCCCATGCCGGCGCCGCCCTCGAGCACCGTCCAGCCGCCGATCGTGACGATCCCGGCCAGCCCGGCCGAGATCAGCAGCAGGAGGACGATCACGAACTTCGTCGTGACCGACTCGGCCTTCTCACGATTCGGCCGCCAGAGCTCGTAGCCCGGCCTGACCTCTCCAACCGCCATCACCCGCGATCATAGAATCTCTTGGCGACACGCGTGACAGTTCATGCGCGCGTGGTCTTCTGCGGGCGTGGCGGAATCTGGTAGACGCGCCAGGTTTAGGTCCTGGTGGGCTTCGGCTCGTGGGGGTTCAAATCCCTCCGCCCGCATCAGCCGAGAGGTCGCGGCCGGCCAGGCGACGGCTAGCATGGCGGCCCCTCGGGGGAGTGAGTTAATGGCTATGCGCATGGTCTCCAAAACCATGAATCCGGGTTCGAATCCCGGCTCCCCCGCTGGCGGCACCAGGCCCCGCGCGACCTATAATCGGCGCCGGTCCGCGGGCGTGGTGTAACGGTTGCACAAGAGCCTTCCAAGCTCTCGGTGCCGGTTCAATTCCGGTCGCCCGCTTCGCCGCTCACGGCGTAGACTCACCACCTTCGGGGCGTGGCGCAGCCTGGTAGCGCATTCGACTGGGGGTCGAAAGGTCGCTGGTTCAAATCCAGTCGCCCCGACTGTTTCCGGTGTGTGGGAGTGGTATCAGCTACTGCGCGGGTCGAGCGATCGAGTTGTCGATGTACGGGGGGTCGATGGCAGCAGCGGGGCTGACCCGTCAGGCGCACCGCCCGTACAGGGCCCACGATCTGTTACGGCCGACCAGCCGGAATCGCGGCGGGATCCTCGCGGTCCCGAAGTTGAGCACGGCGGCTGCATTTGCCGGTTCGACGAGGTACCCGTGACTGGGCTGCCCCTGCTCGGGGGCAATGAGGATGGCCGAGGGTCGTAGGTCGAGCGATGCGGCCAGCCGCGGAACGAGTCTGGTGGACGCAGGTCCAGTCGGGCAACGTGGCCGCGGGCGAAGCATCCGCTACCAGCCGACGGAAGAGCCAGGGCCTGCCTGGGCGCGAGGGCTAGAAGCCGCGGCGCTCGCGTTGCTCGTGAGCTGCTTGGGCGATCTCATCATGCGCCGGGTCGCCCGGCCGATTCACAGCCCTGTGGACCCTGACTGCGTGGATACCGAAAACGACGGCAGCCACGACGGCAATTGCCGTGAACCCCAGGAGCTCGCCCGGCGAGAAAGCTCCGGTCACGAGCCCGTAGACGTAGAGGACGAGGTAACCAAGCAGGCCAGCCAGTGCCAGCGCGATGACCCTTCGTCGCAGCTCAGTCCCCATTCGTTACCCCGTTCAGACGCCCGATAGTTCAACCGTAGTTCACTGGCTGACTGTACGTACAATCGCCCCGATTGGCAGCTGAGCCGAAGTCCGATACAGGTGACGGCGTAGAGGCCGCGCAGCGCGGCGGCGCTGTCGCACCGGGTTTCGAGGAGGTGCGGGCAGAGTTCGACCGCAACTTCGCCGACCGCGGCGAGATCGGCGCGGCGGTCGCGGCGTACTGGCGTGGCGAGAAGGTGGTCGATCTCTGGGGCGGGAGGCGGACGCCCAGCGGTCCCGAGCCGTGGAACGAAGACACGCTGGTCGTAGTCAACTCGACCACCAAGGGCCTGGCCGCGATGACGATCGCCGTCGCCAACTCGCGCGGCTGGATCGATTACGAGGCCGCGGTCGCCGACTACTGGCCCGAGTTCGCCCAGAACGGCAAGGAGTCGGTCACCGTGCGCCAGCTCCTCAGCCACGAAGCGGGACTGGTCTCGATCGACGAGCCGCTGGCATTCGAGGACCTGCGCGACCTCGACGCCGTTTCCCGCGTGCTCGCGCGGCAGAAGCCGGCGTGGGAGCCGGGAACCCGGCACGGGTACCACGCGATGACGATCGGGCTCTACATGCAGGAGCTGATCCGCCATGTCGATCCGGCGCGGCGCACGCTGGGCCGGTTCTTCCGCGAGGAGATCGCCGAGCCCCTCGGAATCGAGTTCTACATCGGGCTCCCGCCCGAGATCCCCGAGGAGCGGCTTGCTCAGCTGAGGCTGTTCTCTCCGATGCGCGCGATCGCAGCGCTGCCCTCGACCCCGAACAAGATGCTGCTGCGGATCCTCTGGCCGTGGTCGCTGCTGCGCAAGTCGATGCTCTTCGCCGACATGGACGCGAACGATCGCCGCACGCTCGATATCGAGATCCCGGCAGGTAACGGCGTCGGCACGGCGCGCGCGATCGCGCGCGCCTATTCGGCGTTCGCGGAGGGAGGCGCCGAGCTCGGCATCACCCCGGCGACAATCGCCAGCCTGACGGAGGTCCCCGAGGCCGAGCGCACGAAGGACGAGGTGATGGGGGTCCCCAGCTGGATGTCACTCGGCTTCCTCAGGCCCGGCCCCGAGCTCTCCTTCGGCACCTCGGAGCGCGCCTTCGGCACTCCGGGCGCCGGCGGCTCGTTCGGCTTCGCCGACCCCGACTCACGGCTCGGCTTCGCCTACGTCATGAACAACATGAATTTCCACATGTTCGACGACCCCCGCGAGAAGGCCCTGCGCGACGCGGTCCATCGCTCGATCGGCCGGCTCTCCGGCTGACGGGAGGGTCACCGTCAAGTAGGCCGAGGCGGCTCGAGAAGCGGCTTGATGTCGAGGACCGGCGTCCCGTCCAGGGCCTCGAGGTCGCGGACCCGGACCCGCGCACCCTCGACCGCGACGACCCGCACCGGATGGACGCCGATCGGGTTGGGGCGGTCGGCGGAGCGGGTGCCGAAGACGCCTCGCTCCGGATTCGCGGGGTCATCGCGCGGGTGGACCCGAAGAACGCTTCGGTCCGCCCGGTCGAGCCAGGTGAGGACGATCAGCCGGTCGTCCGCTGCGACGCCATCGAGTCCCTCGAGCACGGCGAGGTCGAGCACCAGCCAGGCCTCCGGTGATCCCTCGAAGCCCTGCTTGGGTGCGGCATCCTTGTCGGTCAGCGGAGACTCGACTCTGCCGATCGGGGCGATCTCGATGCCCGCTCCGCTCACCATCGAAGAGCCTACGTCGTGTCGGCCACGGGCATCGGCGTTTCGACGGTGGCCTCGGTCGAGACCAGGATCGCGCCCTCGCCGGTCACGTAGGCCTCCTCGCCGTGCTGGACGATGTCCATGCCGAGGGCCTCCACGCGTTCGTCCGTGCGAAGCGGCATGACCAGGCTGATGAGCTTGAGCAGGACGAAGGTGGCGACGAAGGCGTAGGCCGGAGTCACCAGGATCGCCATCGCCTGGTCGCCGAGCTGGGCCGCGTTGCCGTAGATGAGGCCGTCGGAGACGCCGTTCCATGAAGCCTGGGCGAAGAAGCCGATGAAGAGGATGCCGGTGAGGCCGGCGATCCCGTGGGCGGCGAGGACGTCAAGCGTCTCGTCCACCCGCGTCCGCGGCCGCCAGACGATGACCGCGTAGCTCGGCAGTGCCGCGAGCGCGCCGAGCAGCATCGCCCACCCGGGGCTGATGAAGCCGCCCGCGGGCGTGATCCCCACGCAGCCGACGATGATCGCCGTCGCCGCTCCGACGGCGGTCACCTGCTTGCGCCGGATCAGGTCGAGCATGAACCAGACGACCAGGGTGCACGCCGGCGTGAGCAGCGTGTTGGTGAACGCGAGCACGCTTGCGTCGCCGGCGGCGAAGCCACTGCCCCCGTTGAAGCCGAACCAGCCGAACCAGAGCAGGCCGGCCCCGAGCAGGACATAGACCGTGTTGTGCGGGAGGAGCGCCTGGCGCCCGTAGTCCTTACGGGCGCCGATCACGAGCGCGGCGGCAAGCGCCGAGAAGCCGGAGCCCATCTCGACCGGGACGCCGCCGGCGAAGTCGAGAGTCCCGTTGTCCTGCAGCCAGCCGCCGCCGAAGGCCCAGTGCGCGAGCACCGAGTAGACGAGCACCGACCAGAGCGCGGCGAAGACGAGGAACGCACCGAACCGCATCCGCTCCACCACGGCGCCCGAGATGAGCGCCACCGTGATGATGCAGAAGGTCGCCTGGAACGCCATGAACAGCAGATGCGGGATGGTCGTCCCGTCACGGGGAACGAAGGTGACGTCACGCAGGAACGCGTAGTCGAAGTTGCCGATGACGCCACCCTCGCCGCCGCTGAAGGCGAGCGAGTACCCGACCACGGCCCAGGTGACCATCGCCACGGCGATCGCGCCGATACACATCATGAATGTGTTGAGCGTGTTCTTCGAGCGCACGAGCCCGGCGTAGAAGAGCCCGAGCGCCGGCGTCATCAGGAGCACGAGCGCGGTGGCGCCGAGCATCCACGCCGTGTCGCCGGTGTCCGCCTGCGCGGCCGCCAGCAGGCTGGGCACGCTCATGGCTTGCCCACCGGCGTGACGGCGCCGTGATCGGTCTCACCGGTGCGGATCCGGACCGCACGCTCGAGTGGCACGACGAAGATCTTGCCGTCGCCCACCTCGCCGGTCCGGGCCCCCGAGCAGAGTGCCTCGATCGTCGGGTCGACGAACGAGTCGGAGACGGCGATCTCGAAGCGCACCTTGTCGGCCAGCCCCATCTTCACGGTCGTGCCGCGGTAGGTCTCGACCCGGTCGAGCTCCCCGCCGTGCCCCTGGACCCGGCTCATCGAGACCCCTCGCACCTCGGCGCGATAGAGGGCTTCCAGAACATCGTTCGCCCTCTCGGGACGAACGATGCCGATCACGAGCTTCAACTTGCGCCCCTCTTTCCTGTGTTGGTCAACGTCCGACTGCCGCCTGAGTGCGCGCGCGAGCCTAGTCCGGTCCGCGGAAGGGGGTCAAGGAAGAAACGGTGTCCCGCCACCGGGATGCCGCAATCAGCGGACTTTCTCGCCCGCGGAGCGACCGGCCATGGTGAACCGGCGGCTCCCTACTCAATTCTTGGTAGGTTCCTCACAGCCTGCCTCTGGGGTGGCGGGCTCCGAGCGGACGATGCGAAACGGCGCCTCCACAGCAGCTCTGCCCCCGCGGATTGCGGTCCTCTCCGCGCTGCTGGTGCTGCTCGCGATGACGATCGGCGCCGGCGACGCCGGCGCCCGCACGATCAAGCTCCACGAGTACCGGATCCCGGCGGCGAAGAAGGACACGCTTCGCGACCGCTGGATCAACCGCATCGCCTCTCGCTACCCGGCCGGCAGCTGGGCGCCGATGCGGATGAAGCTGAACAACCGCGACCTTCGCCTGATGGGCCTGCCGTCGAAGCGGGTGCTGCTCTCGCACCGCTACCGGGTGCCGACCGCGGTCTATCCGGGCGGTCGCATGGTGCGGCTTGCCCGGCGCGGCAAGAGCGGCGGCTCCGGCGGCTCCGGCACGGCGGCGGGGCCCGGTGTCGTCTCCTTCGCCGGCGCCGGCTTCTTCGGCATTCGCCCCGGCGCCTGGCTCCTGCTCATCAACGACAACAGCGTCGGCTGGTGCAGCCTCGCCCACGTCTACGGGACTCCCGGCGCCTACCAGGTGAGCACCGCGGGGCACTGCGGCAAGCCGGGCGACATCGGCACCGTGATCGGTGCCGTCGGCGGCCACACCGTGAACGGCCAGCCCGTGCCGGTGCTGCTCGACTTCGGCAGCTTCCAGACCTCCCACGACGGCGGTGTCGGCAACGATTGGGCGCTGCTCTCGGTGCGGCCCGAGTCCCAGGGGCTGGTTACCCCGACGATGGCCTTCTGGGGAGGCCCGATCGGCACCTACGAGTCGGAGGGCGACCTGCTCGATCCGCAGCTCTCAGGCCGCAATCCGACCGTCGCCGTCAACCCGGATCCGACCCTTGCGCAGGGGATCGTCCACTACGGCCACGGCACCGGCATCGGCGCGGGCGGTACACCCCGCTCGGGGACCGCGATCTCCTGGCGGCGCTCCCACTTCATGTTCTTCGGCGCGATCACGCCGGGCGACTCCGGTTCCGGCGCCAACACGCTGACGGGTGACGCCCTCGGCGACAACCGCGAGGCGGCCGGGATCATCACCCACCTCTACGTCGACCCGCTGATGCGCGAGGGCCTCGGGATCATGGCCGGCACCAGGGCCACCCAGGTCGGGGCGACGCTCGCCAACGGCCAGATCCTGCCCTACCCGGCGCCCATTCCGCTGCTGCCCTGAGCAGCGTCGGCAGTCCGCGGAACGCGGGTCTGGGATCCCCGGCTGGGCGAGGGCGGGCGGCGCGCCAGGAGGGTTGACTCGCAAGATGCCTTGCACGCGGGGGCCCGCCGTCGGGGCGCCGACGGCCCCTGGCTAGCGTGCAAGGCTCGCCGGTAGGCCCCGGCCGCCCGGCAGGCTCGATGCGGATTTCAACCGTTCACACCCCCACGGCCACCCGCCGACGGTGGGCCGCGGCCTTGGCCGCGCTTGCCCTCGGGCTCCTCTGCCTGCTCGCCCGCGGGGCGGACGCGCCGGCCCAGACGCTCGAGGACGAGCTCTCCGACAAGCAGTCCGAGCTCGAGCAGCTGAAGGCGAGCGAGGACTCGCTCGAGGCGACGATCGAGAGCCAGAACGCACGCGTCGACGCCCTCCTCGGCCAGGTCGCGGCGCTGAAGCAGCAGGAGGCCGCAGTCGAGCAGAAGCTGGCCGCCAAGCAGGCGGAGCTCGACCGGACCGAGGCCGCCCTCTCCGCCGAGCGCGATCGGCTCGAGCGTGTACGCGACCACCTGCGGCGCGCGCTCGGGGTCCTGCGCCAGCGGGTCGTTTCGATCTACATGTCCGGCACCCCGGACACCCTCAACGTCGTCCTCGGCTCGGCGAGCTGGTCCGACGCCCTGACCACGACCGAGTACCTCGCCCAGATCCGCGACAACGACGATGCGATCGTCGAGAGGGTCCGGTCGCTGCGCGACGAGACCCGGGCCGCGGTCGCTCGCCTCGCCGATGCCCAGCAGCGGATCGAGGCGGCCCGCGACGCGATCGCCGCACGCGAGGCCGAGCTGGCGGACAGCCGCGCCGCGGTGCAGGCGAGCTACGCCGAGCTGAGCGCGCTCAAGGCAGAGCGCGAGGCGACCCTCGATGCGCTGATATCGCGCCAGCAGGACCTGGAGGGGGATGTCGCCTCGATCGCCGCCCAGATCCGCAGGCAGCAGGAGGCCCTGGCCGATCCCACCGGCGCGTCGTCAGCCCCCGAGGAGCCGCTGCCGCCGCCCGTCCCCGGCGCCACGGCGACCCTGCTCCCCGACGGCCGGGCCGTGCCTCCGGCGAGCGCCCCGCCCGCGGTCGCGGCCGCAATCGAGGCCGCCAACGCGATCTCCGATACGCCCTACATCTGGGGCGGCGGCCACGGATCCTTCGAGTCCTCCGGCTACGACTGCTCGGGAGCGGTCAGCTTCGCCCTCAACGGCGGAGGCTTCCTCGACAGCCCCCTCGACTCGACCGGCCTGGCCTTCTGGGGCGAAGAGGGGGCGGGAAGCTGGATCACCGTCTACGCCAACTCCGGCCACACCTATGCCGTGATCGCCGGCCTGCGCTGGGACACCTCGGGCGGCGCCGGGCCCCGCTGGCACCCCGACATGCGATCGTCGGCCGGGTTCGTCGCCCGCCACCCGAGCGGCTACTAGCGCTAGCTTGCCGGGCATGGCCGAGCGCGCCCGGCTGATCGGCATCAACCACGTCGCCCTCGAGGTGGGAGACCTCGAGGCGGCGCTCGATCTCTACGGTCGCCTCTTCGAGTTCGAGCTGCGCGGGCGCGTGCCGGGAATGGCGTTCCTCGACATGGGCGACCAGTTCCTCGCCCTCGCCGAGACCGGCGCGGCGGGGGCCGACGGCGAGCGCCACTTCGGTCTGGTCGTGGACGACATCGAGACCGCCCGCGAGGCGATCGCCCGCGAAGGCCTCGAGATCCTGCCGGGACGGGGCCTCGACTTCCGCGACCCCTGGGGCAACCACATCCAGGTCGTCGACTACAGGAGGATCCAGTTCGAGCGCGCGCCGGGGGTTAGGCGCGCGCTCGGGATCGAGGGGACCGAGAAGACGCCCGAGGCGCTGCGGGAGATCGCCGAGAAGGGCCTCGCCTGAGCGGCAGCTGCAGCGTCTCGTGGAACCGGCCCGAAAGCCGGTCCCGCGGGTGTACGGTTGGCCGATGGAGCGGGACGCTGCGCTGGAAGCCGTCTTCAAGCCTGTTCGGCCGCCGACGACCTTCGAGGAGACGGTCGAGCGGCTGGGAACCGCGATCCGCCTCGGGCTGCTCGACCCGGGCAGCCGGCTGCCGCCGGAGCGCGACCTAGCCGGCGAGCTGCGGATCTCCCGCTCGACCCTGCGCCAGGCGCTGACGACGCTGGTGCAGAGCGGCCACCTGGTCTCGGTCAGGGGCCGCAGCGGAGGCACGTTCGTCGCCGAGCAGCCCCCCCTTGCCACAGAGGCCGGCGGGGGCGAGGACGTCCTCAGCGGGGAGGCGTGGGCGGTGCTCGAGTACCGCGTCGCGATCGAGACGGGAAGCGCCATCCTCGCGGCGGAGCGCGCCGACGGCGACGACCTCGATCGCCTTGACGAGCTGGTCGAGAAGATGTCGGCGGCGACCGACTTCGAGGATTACCGGCGGGCGGACATCCGCTTCCACATCGGTGTCGCCGAGGCGGCGCGGTCGCCGCGCCTGGTCACCGCGATGACCGAGGTGCAGGGCCAGATGTCGGCGCTGATTGCGCTGATCGCCCACCCGGAGGAGGTGCTGACGCGGTCGAACGAGCAGCACCGCCGCCTTGTCCTCTGCTTTCGCAAGGCGGACGCCTCCGCCGCGGCCAAGCTGATCCGCCGCCACATCGAGGGCACGGAGCACATCCTCGCCGGGCTGCTGCCGCGCGTTCCGGGCTGAGCGGCGGCTGGCTCGCCCGCGGGGACGCTCAGCCGACGAGGATTCGCGGCTCGACCGCTGCTGCCGGCTCCGGTCCTGCCGTGGCCCTCACAGGGCGGCCGCGCCCTCGACGAACTTCCGCCAATCGTCGTGTTGCCCGCGCCGCCAATCCGCGTCCTGCACCGGGGTCACCCGTTCGCCATCGGGAATCCGCTCCGCGATCTCGGCGGTCGAGCCCCATATTCCCGCGCCGACGGCGGCGAGGGCGGCGGCCCCGGCGGCGGTGGCGTCTACCGCCCCCCGTTGCACCGGCACGCCGGCTGCGTCGGCCTGCAGTTGCAGCAGGGTCGGATCCCGGGTCAGTCCGCCATCGACGCGGAGTACCTCGACCGGGACCGACTTGCGGACGGCGTCGACGACGTCGGCGACCCTCCAGGCGATTCCCTCGAGCGCCGCCCGGGCGACGTGGGACGTTCTCGCCCCGGCGGTGAGGCCGGCGATGACCGCCCGGGCGTCGGGTTTCCACCAGGGCGCGCCCACCCCGGCCAGCGCCGGCAGGATCCTCACCCCGCCGGTTTCCTCGACCTCGGCCGCAGCCGCCGCCAGCGCGGCCGGGTCGTCCGCAAGGCCGAGGTCGCGGCTCAGCCACTCGAGCAGGGCGCCGGCCGTGAAGACACCGCCGTCAATCGCCCACTCGACCTCGCCGCCGACCCGCCACGCGATCGTCGGCAGCAGGCCGCCCTCCGGCACCGGCCGCTCGGCGCCGGCATGCGCGAGCACGAACACTCCTGTGCCGTACGTCGCCTTCACCCTGCCCGGCTCTACGCAGCCGGCGCCCGCGAGCGCGGCCTGCTGGTCCACGCAGCGGGCCCGCAGCGGCAACTCCACCGGCCAGTCCGGGTGGCGCAGGGTGCCGAGATCGCCGGCAGTGTCGGCGATCTCGGGCAGCGAGTCGCGGGGAACGCCGAAGGCAGCGAGCAGCCGGTCGTCCCATTCCGGGCCGCCCAGCTGGGTGCGGGAGACGGTCGACGGGTCGGTGGCGAACCCGGCTCCGAGCCGGTCGCAGAGGAACGAGTCCACCGTGCCGAGCCGCAAAGTCCCCGCCTCGCGGGCCGCCGACACCGATTCTTCGTGCTCGAGCAGCCAGGTGAGCTTGCCCGCGGAGAAGTAGGGGTCGAGTGGCATGCCGCTGATCCGCCGCACCTCATCGGCGCCGCCGCCGGCCTCGAGCCGGTCGATCGCCTCCTGCGAGCGCTTGTCCTGCCAGGTGACGATTGGCGTCAGCGGGCGGCCGGACTCGGCGTCCCAGGCCAGAACCGACTCGCCCTGATGATCGAGGCCGCAGGCGACCACCTCCTCGTCCGCCGCCGCGAGCACCTCGGTGATCGCGCCGGCCACCGCAGCGAGAACCTCCTCGGCGTCCTGCTCGACCCAGCCGGGACGGGGATGGCTGAGGGCCTTCTCGCGGCGCGCCTCGACTACGGGCCGCAGGTCGGCGTCGAACAGCACCGCCTTGACCGCCGAGGTGCCCTCGTCGACGCCGAGGATCAGGCTCATCTGCCCCCACCTTGCCTGTGCATCGCCGTGCGACGCCACCACGGGACCGAGGGGATGATGGGCCCGGCCGTCGCGAGGGCTTGCTGCGGGCCTTGGTCGATGCCCAGCTCGGCGACGATCGCGGATATCCGCTCGGCGATCCCGAGGGAGGCCGTCAATCCGGTCGAACGGATCGCGGCCGCGTTCACCAAGCCGGGCACGGTGGCCGATGGCCCGATCACGTAGTTGACGCCGCGTCCGGCTGGGCGCAGGCCCGCGTAGGCGCCGACCTGCTCGGCGCCCTCGAGCGGAGGGTGCATGGCAATCGCCTTCGGCAGGATCTCCGCGGCCGCGTCCGGCCTCACGGTCCAGTCGTCCTTGTCGGTTCCGTCGACGGCGGTCGGCCCGGCGACGACCTTGCCGTCCAGGGTCGGAAACACGAGAACCCCCTTGGTTCCCTTCGAGGGCACGGGAAGCAGAATGCGTTCGAGCCTATCCCCTGCGGGAGGCTCGAACACGAGAAACTCGCCCTTGCGGGGGTAAACCTCGAACGACGGATCGCCGGCGGCGCCGGAGACCTCGTCGGCGCGAAGGCCGGCGCAGTTGACGAGAACCCGGCAGGTGAGCCGCTCAGAGCCGGCGCTTGCCAGCGCGAACCCGCCGTCGCCCCGCTCGATGCCGGTCACCTCGTAGCCGGTCCGCACATCCGCGCCCTGCGCGGCGGCGGCCGCGACGAGCGAGAGGGTGAAGGCGACGGGATCGGTCACGGACTCGCCGGGCACCTCCAGCGTCCCGTCCGGATGGAGCTCGGCCTCGACGCCGTTTCGCGCGGCATTGGCGGCAAGGCCGAAGATGCTCTCCCTCGAGCCCGCTTCGAGCGGGCGCATGAGGGCGCCGCAGCGGTCGACCGGAATGCCCAGCGCCTCAATCACACCGTCCCGGATCGCCGCCGAGTGGAGGATGAGGTCGGTCTCGAGCTCGCCGGGGCCTGAGTCGAAGCCCGTGTGGAGGATTCCGGAGTTGGTGCCGCTCGCGGCCAGCCCCGGCTCCGGGCCCGCCTCGAGCAGGAGGACCGCAACTCCGCGCCGGCTCAACTCCAGCGCCGCCGCCGATCCGACGACCCCCGCACCGATGACTGCAACTTCAGCATCCATTCTTGCGGTTCGGTTGACAGCTGTCCTCTCGCGGGAATATGGTCACGACATTAGGTCGGACAATCAGACCATTGTGGCGCACGGTCCCGGCATTTCCGCGCGCCCATTGCGGAGGAGGTAGACGTGGAGGAAGCAACCCGCCCGCCCCAGACCCCCGGCTCTGCAGACACCGGCGCAGACGAGCGGCAACTCGCGGAGATGGGCTACCGCCAGGAGCTCAGCCGCGCTTGGAGCGGCTTCACGAACTTCGCGATCTCGTTCACGATCATTTCGGTCCTCGCGGGGACCTTCACCACCTTTGCGTTCGCCTGGCAGAACGGCGGTCCGATCGCCGTTTCGATCGGCTGGCCCGTCCTCTGCTTCTTCGTCCTCATGGTGGCTTTCTCGATGGCCGAGCTGACCTCGAGGTACCCGACGGCCGGGGGCCCCTACTGGTGGGCCCACGACCTCGGCGGCAAGGGCTGGAGCTGGATGACCGGTTGGTTCAACATCGTCGGCCTCGTGGGAATCGTCGCCTCCGTGGCATACGGGGCGGCCTTCTTCCTCTACACCCTGCTCGGGCTCTACGCCGTCGACATTTTCGGCGTGAACTTCGGCGACGGCATTCATGCCCTCAGCGAGACCTTCCTTCTCTTCCTGATCATCCTCGTGTTCGTCACCGCCCTCAACATCGTCGGCGACAGGTTCTTGGCATTGCTCAACAACGTTTCGGTCGCCTGGCACGTGATCGGGGTTGCGATCGTCATCGGCCTGCTGGTGTTCGTTCCCGACGATCATCAGAGCGCCAGCTTCGTATTCGGCGAGCGAATCAACAATTCCGGTCTTCACGACGGCTCGACGAGCAACCTTGGATTCTGGTTCCTCGTACTTCCGATCGGCTTCCTGCTGGCGATGTACACGCAGACCGGATACGACGCCTCCGCCCACACCGCCGAGGAGACCCGCAACGCCGCGATTGCCGCGGCGCAGGGCGTCTGGCGTTCGGTCTTCTTCTCAGCGCTGATCGGCTGGTTCGTACTGCTGGCCTTCCTGTTCGCCGCCACAGATGTCAATGCGGTGAACGATGCCGCCGGGTACGTCGGCGAGATTTTCACCAGCTCGATGGACCCGTGGGCGGCGAAGATGGTGATCCTGATCGCGGTGATCGGCCAGGTCTTCTGCGTGACGGCGGGCCTGACCAGCGCCTCCCGCACCTGGTACGCCTTCTCGCGCGACCGAGGGATGCCCGGCTGGTCGCTGTTTAGGCGACTCAATAGCGACAAGGTGCCGTTCAACGCGGTGATGGCGGTCTCATTCTTCGCGCTCATCATCACCCTGCCCGCGCTGGGAGGCAAGAACGACATCCCGTTTGCGTTCTTCGCGATCACGGGAATCTGCACCGTCGGCCTCTACCTCGCCTACATCATCCCCGTATACCTGAGGTACCGCGCAGGCAACGCATTCGAGCCCGGCCCCTGGAACCTGGGCAGTCGTTACCGCCTGGTCAACATCCTCGCGATCATTTTCGTGGTCCTCGTCGTGTTCAGCCTCAACCTCCCGTACACGCCGACCGGCTTGCCGTGGAATGACGGTTTCGACACGAGCGTCGTCAACTACACCCCGTTGGCGATCGTGGTGCCGCTGTTCTTCGGGGTCTGGTACCTCGTATCGGCGAAGGACCGGTACCAAGGCCCGGTGCGGACGCTCGAGGAAGACGAGGTCACCGCGGATTGACGTGCCTTGGAGAGAGCTGGTGAGGCGATGACGGCCCAGCACGGGGACGGTAAGGGGGAAGCCGCTCGGCCCGGCGGGCCGGGCGGCACCGTGGGCATGCTCTCGCTCGGCGACCTTCGCAAGGAGGCCGGGGAGGGGACGATCGACACCGTCGTCACCGCCTTCACCGACATGCAGGGGCGGCTGTTCGGCAAGCGGATCCAGGTCGAGTACTTCCTCGAGGACGTCCTCGAGCACGGCATCGAGGGCTGCAACTACCTACTCGCCCTCGACATGGAGATGGACCCGGTGCCGGGCTACGAGATGGCCAACTGGGAGGGCGGCTACGGCGACTTCGCGATCGTTCCGGACATGGCCACGCTGCGACGCGTGCCCTGGCTCGACCGCACCGCGCTCGTCCTCTGCGACGTCGCCAACCACGACGGGTCCGATGTGGTCGCCTCCCCGCGCCAGGTGCTGGTCGCGCAGTACGAGCGGGCGGCGGAGATGGGCTTCCGCCCGATGATGGCCTCCGAGCTCGAGTTCTACCTCTACAAGGAGAGCTACGCGGAGGTCCACGAGAAGGACTACTCCGGCCTTACGCCGACGATCCCCTACATCCTCGACTACCACATCCTCGCGACGACGATGGACGAGGCCTACCTCGGGCCCATCCGTCGCGGCATGCACGGCGCCGGGATCCCGATCGAGTTCTCGAAGGGGGAGGCGTGGTACGGGCAGCACGAGGTCAACTTCCGCTACGCGGACGCGGTGACCTCGGCCGACCGCCACACGATCTACAAGAACGGCGTCAAGGAAATTGCCTTCCTCAACGAGATCTCGGCGACGTTCATGGCGAAGCCGTCCGAGAAGGACATCGGCAGCTCCTGCCACATCCACACCAGCCTCGTCGACCCCGGTAGCGGCGAGAGCGTGTTCGTCGACGGTGATGAGGAGACCGACACCTTCCGTCATTTCCTCGGCGGCCTCCGCAGCCGGATCAAGGAGCTCGCGCTGTTCATCGCCCCGTCGGTGAATTCCTACAAGCGCTACGCCAGCGAGAGCTGGGCGCCGACCTCTGTCTCCTGGGGTCGCGACAACCGGACCTGCGGGTTCAGGATCGTCGGCCACGGTGCGTCGCGCAGGATCGAGTGCCGGATCCCGGGCGCGGACGTGAACCCCTATCTCGGCTACGCGGCGATGCTCGCCGCGGGCCTCGACGGCGTCGAGAAGGCCACCGATCCCGGCCCGGAATTGAAGGGGAACGCTTACGAAGAGGCGGGAGCCGAGCCATTCCCGGCGACCCTGCGCGAGGCCGTCGATCTGTGGGAGGGCAGTGATCTTGCTCGCTCGGCCTTCGGCGAGAACGTCTGGAAGCACTACCTCAACTACGGGCAGACCGAGCAACGGCTCTTCGATCAGGTGGTGACCGACTACGAGCGCCGCCGCATGTTCGAACGCGGCTGATGCTGCCAACGGTCGGGATCTGCGCGGCCGTCGAACGGGTGAGCTGGACTCCCTGGGAGGAGACCGTGGTGATGGCGCCGCGGAGCTATGTCCGCGCGGTCCAGGGCGCGGGGGCGCTGGCGCTATTGCTGCCACCCGACCCGGCGGCCGACGGCGCCTCCGATGAGATCCTCGACCGCGTCGACGCGCTCATCCTCGCCGGCGGCTCCGATGTGGACCCGGCCTCGTACGGCGCCGAGCCCCACCCGCAGACGGGCCGCGTCTGGCCCGAGCGGGACTCGTTCGAGCTCCTGCTGACCGCAAGGGCGCTCGACCGGCGGATGCCGGTGCTCGGGATCTGCCGCGGAATGCAGATGCTCAACGTCGCCCGCGGGGGCACCCTGGAGCAGCACCTCCCCGACCGCATCAGTCACGAGGACCATCGACACACGCCCGGCAGCTATGGGGACCACGAGGTTCGCCTCGAGCCGGGCTCGCTCGCCGCCCGCGCCGCCGGCGGCGAGCGGGTGACCGTCAAATCCCACCATCACCAGGGGGTCGACAGGGTGGGGGAGGGCTTCGCCGTCACCGGCTGGTCGGTCGACGACGACGTGATCGAGGCGATCGAGCTGCAGGGGCCGGGGTTCGCCCTCGGGGTCCTCTGGCATCCGGAGGAGGACACCCGCAGCCGCGTGGTCGGCGCCCTGGTCGAGGCGGCGCGGGCGGGGGTGACCGCCTGATGGATGCGCTGCAGGTGCTCGAGCCCGCCACCGAGGAGGTGATGGAGACGCTGCCGCGGGCAGGTGTCGAGGAGGTGGATTCGGCGGTGGCGAGGGCGAAGGAGGCGTTCCCGGGGTGGCGGGCGGTGGCGCCCGCGGACCGGGCCGCGTTGCTGCGCAGCCTTGCCGACGCGCTCGAGGAGCAGGCCGAGGAGCTGGCGACGATCGAAGCCCGCAACGCCGGCAAGCCGATCTCCGACGCACGCGGCGAGATCGGCATGGTGGTCGAGACCTACCGCTACTACGCGGGGGCCCCCGAGCGCCTGCTCGGCCGCACGATCCCCGTCGCTGGCGGAGTCGACATGACCTTCCGCGAGCCGCTCGGCGTCGTCGGCCTGATCACACCGTGGAACTTCCCGCTGGTGATCGCGTCGTGGAAGGTCGCCCCGGCGCTCGCGGCCGGCAACACGATCGTCCTCAAGCCGGCGGAGCTGACGCCGTTGACGGCGCTCGAGCTCGAGAGGATCGCGCTCGAGGCCGGCATCCCGGAGGGGGTGCTCAACGTCGTCGCCGGTCCCGGCCGGGTCTGCGGGCAGAGGCTTGTCGAGCATCCGGACGTCGCCAAGATCGCCTTCACCGGTTCGACCCAGGTGGGCCGGGGGATCGCCGAGGGCGCTGCCGCCACGATCAAGCGGGTCACCCTCGAGCTCGGCGGCAAGTCGGCGAACCTGATCTTCGCCGACGCCGACCTCGAGGCCGCGGCGGCCGCCGCGCCGCCGGCGGTCTTCGGCAACGCGGGCCAGGACTGCTGCGCCCGGTCGCGGATCCTCGTCGAGCGCCCCGCCCTCGACGACTTCATGGCGGCGCTCGAGGACTCCGTGACCGCGATCCGCGTCGGCGACCCGCTCGACCCGAAGACCGAGATGGGCCCGCTGATCTCCGCCGGCCAGCGCGAGACGGTCACCTCGTTCGTAGGCGGGGAGGCGCCGGTCGCCTTCCGCGGATCGGCGCCCGACGGGCCGGGCTTCTGGTTCCCGCCGACCGTGCTGGCGCCGGTCTCCAACGACGACCGCGCCGCCCGCGAGGAGATCTTCGGCCCGGTCGCCTGCGTGATCCCGTTCGACGGGGAGGAGGAGGGAGTGGCGATCGCCAACGACACGATCTACGGCCTCTCCGGCTCGATCTGGACCCGTGACGGCGGCAGGGCCCTGCGGGTGGCGCGCGCGGTGGAGACGGGTGTCCTCTCGATCAACTCGAACAGCTCGGTGCGCGTCTCCACCCCGTTCGGGGGCTTTAAGCAGTCCGGGGTGGGCCGCGAGCTCGGTCCCGACGCGCTCGACCACTACACGGATGTCAAGAACGTCTACTACGCGACGGGGGAGGGCTGATGGCGGGACGGCTCGACGGCAAGGCCTGCGTGATCACCGGCGCCGCCAGCGGGATCGGCGCCGAGACGGCCAGGCTCTTCATGGAGGAGGGCGCCAGGGTCGCCGGCGTCGACGTCAACGCCGGCTCGGAGGGCGATATCGAGATCGAGGCCGACGTCACCGACGAGCTTCAGGTGCAGAACATGTACCAGCGGGCCAAGCAGGAGTTCGGGCGCATCGACGTCCTTTTCAACAACGCCGGCATCAACCCGACGGACGACAACTCGGTGACCGAGACGACGCTCGAGGCCTGGCAGCGCGTGCAGGACGTCAACGTGCGCAGCGTCTTCCTCTGCTGCAAGCACGGGATCCCCCATCTGCTCGCCGCCGGGGGCGGCTCGGTGATCAATACGGCGTCGTTCGTCGCCGTGATGGGGGCGGCGACCTCGCAGATCTCCTACACCGCCTCGAAGGGGGCCGTGCTCTCGCTCTCGCGCGAGCTCGGGGTCGAGTTCGCCGGGCGGGGCGTGCGCGTCAACGCCCTCTGTCCCGGGCCCGTCTCGACCCCGCTGCTCGAGGACCTCTTCGCCAAGGATCCCGAGAAGGCGGCGCGGCGCCTGGTCCACATCCCGATGGGCCGCTTCGGCGATCCGCGCGAGATCGCTCAGGCGGCGCTCTTCCTGGCCGCCGACGAGTCCTCGTTCGTGACCGCGTCCACGTTCCTCGTCGACGGCGGTCTCTCAGGGGCCTACCTGACTCCGCAGCAGGCAGTTGAAGAGATGCCGGAGCTTTAGCTCCCGCATCTATGCCGACGCCGCCTCCAGGAAGCGGCGGCAGAGGTCGCGGCCGAGCCGGTTCCAGTCCTCGATCCGCGGCAGGGTCTCGGCGCGCAGCGCCTCCGGGTCGAGGCCGATGCGGATCGCGTCCTCGTCAGCCCGGTAGTCGTCGATCCAGTGAACGGCGTCGTCGCGGCTGACCTCGGCGTGGAACTGGATCCCCCAGGCCCGTTCGGCGGCGCGGTACGCCTGCACGCATACCGGGCTGGTTGCCAGCGCGACCGCGTCGGCCGGCAGCACGGACTCGTAGCTGTGCCACTGGAAGGCCTCGAAGCGGGGCGCCAGCGGGCCGAGGACCGGGTCTCCCTCGCCCTCGGCGGTGACGTCTATGGGATGCCAGCCGATCTCGGGCTCGGCCGCCCGGCGGACGCCGCCGCCCGCGGCCTCGGCGAGCAGCTGCGACCCGAGGCAGACACCGAGCAGAGGTATGCCGCGCTCGAGCAGCCGGGCCAGCAGCTCCTTCTCGGGGCGCATCCAGCCGTGTCTGTCCTCCTGGTCGGCGTGCATGGCCCCGCCGAAGGTGAGGACCGCGTCGTATCGGGCCGGGTCCGCCGGGGGCTCCGCGCTCTCGTCGATCGGCCAGTGGTCGAGGTCAGCACCCGCCGCGGCGGCCGCCTCGGCGAAGACGCCGGGGCCGGCGTCCCGCTGGTGGGAGATCGCGAGGCAGCGCACGTCGCGAGCCTATTGCGGCGGCGGTGAGGCCGGGTCCGGGCCGATCAGGAGGCGCGTCGGGCGCGCAGCAGGAAATCGATCTGGTTCTGCTTGCGCATGATCAGGTGCTCGAGCAGGTGCTCGAGCGCCTCGGAGCGCCCCTCGCGCCCGGTCGGCTCGATCGCGGCCTGAAGGGTCTCGACCGCCTCGCTCTCGGACTCGATCAGCCACTCGACGGCCGTGCTTGGGTCCCCCGTCCAGCGCATCTCGGCGACCTCCTGCGTCGGGTCGCCGCCGAGGGCGACGATCTTCTCGACGAGCAGCCTCGCGTCGCCGAGCTCGGCCTGCCCGAACGCCCAGAAGCGGTCGCCGAGCGCCTGGAACTCGAAGCCGAAGAGGCTTCCCGAAGCGACGGTGAACTGGAGCGTGGACCGGTACTGGAGGCGGAGCGCCTCGTTCAGGCAGCCGATCGCCGCCTCGACGTCGAGCTTCTCATCGGATTCGGGCATCAAGGCCCACATACCCGCCGACGGCCTCGATGATCCTTCCGGGGGGAATTTGTCTATGAGTCGTCACCCGCGGCGGGCCACCGGCGCACAGCCCGCCCGTTGATGGTTAGTCTCGCGCCCGTGAGGCGTTTCCTGCCGATTCTCGGGCCGGTCCTGCTCGTCGCCGCAGCGGTGGCGATCGCGGCCGCCGGGCCCGAGGACGAGGGACGGATCGGTCCCGAGAACCGGATTCAGCCCAGCGGGCGCAAGCTCAGCCCCGCCGGCGACCTGACCCGGCTCGGCAACCACCCAGCCGGCGGCGGGCTCACCCTGGGCGGCCGCTTCGCCTGGACGCTGTCGGCCGGCCGCGGCGCCAACGACGTCAGGGTCGTCCGGGTCCTTCCGAGGGCCAGCTGCCGGGGGAAGCGGCGCGCCGCCCTGCGCCGCTGCAGGAGGGTGCAGCGGCGCCAGGTCGGCAGGGTGATTCAGCGGATAAAGATGCCGGGGCTGACCGGCGGGGTGGCCTTCGACCCGAGGCGGCCCGTCGCCTACGTCTCCGGAGTGGCGGAGGGCGACTCCTACACGGGGTCCACCGACGTCCCCGCATCCACCCCCGGGCGCGAGGGCGACGTCATCCATGTGCTCCGCTACAACCGCCGCACCGGCAGGGTGAGGCGCAGCGGCGTCATCGAGGTGCCGCCACCGGCCGGCACCCAGCCGCCGCAGAACTTCCCGCCGACCAACACGAGGGTCCTGGCGTGGCCCAGGGACATCGCCGTCTCGCCGGACGGGTCCACCCTGCTGGTGGCGCTCAACCTGGCCCACTCGGCCGCTGTCGTCGATACCGCGAGCCGAGAGGTCTCCTACGTGCCCACCGGCCGCTATCCCTACGGGGCGGCGATCCTGCGCGGCGGCAGGACGGGGCTCGTCTCCAACGAGGCAGACGGCACGGTCTCGGTGATCGACCTGGAGGCGGCGACCGAGCGGAAGGAGATCCGCGTCGGTCCGCATCTCTCGCATCCCGAGGGGATCGCCGTCGACCCGAAGAGCGGCCGCGCGTTCGTCGCGGTGACCCATCAGGACCTGGTCGCGGTGATCGACCCCCGGCGGCTCGAGGTCGAGCGCACGCTCTCCGTCGAGCGCCCGCAGGGAATCGGCACGGCGCCCACCCACGTCAGCGTCACCCGCGACGGCTGCCGGCTGCTGGTCTCGAACTCGGGCGAGGACGCGGTGGCTGTCTTCGCCCTGGCAACGAGAGCGGCGTGCGAGCCGGCGAGACGTTCGCGGCGGCGCCTGTCGGAGCGCAGCAGGCAGGCGGCGGAGCGGGCGCTCGAGGCTGCCGCCAGACAGGGGATCGGGCTGGCGGAGTCCGAGCGCGCCGAGCGCGCCGAGGTCTTCGGCGAGGAGGCCGAGGAGGAAGTCGAGAGAGAGCTGAAGAGCCACCCGATCCAGCGCCGCGGCCGCAAGTGGCAGCTGCTGGGACGGGTCCCCGTTGCCTCCTATCCCGTCGCGGCCTTTGCGACTCCGCAGAGGCCCGCGGCCCGCCGCCTGGTCTGGATCACCGCCAAGGGCCTCGGGGTCGGATCGAACGAGGCGTTGCCCGGGCAGGAGATCCCGGCCGATCCCGGCTCGGCCACGGGCAACGCGCCGGAGCGCTTCCGCTTCCGCTACCTCCCTGAGAACGTCAAGGGGATGTCGGGGGTGATGCGGTTCCCGGGGACGAGAGCGCTGGCCCGGCTGACGCCGCGGGCCGCGCGCCAGATCCGTCCGGTCAACGGCCAGAAGCCGCCCCCTGGAACGCCCCTGCGCGCCGACGGGCCGATCGACCACGTCTTCTACATCGTTCGCGAGAACCGAACCTACGATCAGATCCTCGGCGACCTGGCGCGCGGTGACGGAGACCGCAAGCTGACCCTGTTCGGGGCGCGCATCACACCGAACGCACACGCGCTCGCGCGCCGCTTCGGGATCCTCGATCACGTCTACGCCAACTCCGAGGCCTCGATCGACGGGCATTTCTGGACCTCCGCCGGCTCGGTGTCCGACTACGTGGTCAAGAACTGGCACCAGAACTACGCCGGCCGGGGGCGCCCCTACGACTTCGGCGTTTACGCGGTCACCTGGCCCTCGCAGGGGTTCCTGTTCGACCAGGCGCAGAAGCAGGGCATCTCCTGGTTCAACTACGGCGAGGCGATCGCCGGAACGGTGCCGTTCCCGGACCAGGACCGGACCCCGGAGGAGAACGCCCAGGTGGTCGCCAAGTTCTCGAAGTCGGACCTGGGGCCGCTGGCGCCGGGGCCGCAGGTGGACCCGCCCGCACCGTGCTTCTCGAATGACGCCTCCTCTGGCGGCGAGAACGTAATCACGGGCCAGGAGGTATTCGACTCCTCCCGCCCCGCGGGCGCCAACCCGTTGACCACGGAGAGCCGGTTCGAATGCTTCAAGGAGCGCTTCGAGCAGCAGCTCGCCGGGGACTCCGTGCCTGCCTTCAGCTACGTCACCCTCCCCAACGACCACACCTCCGGCACGACTCCCGGGGCCCGGACCCCGCGGGCGATGATCGCCGAGAACGACCTTGCCCTCGGCGAGATCGTCGACCTGATCTCCCATTCCCCGATCTGGCGCAGCTCGCTGATCCTCGTGATCGAGGACGACTCCCAGGACGGCCTCGACCACGTCGACGCCCACCGGATCCCCGCCCTCGCGATCAGCCCCTACTCGCGCCGCGCCGCGGTCGTCCACACCCGCTACGACTTCCTCTCGTTCATCCGCACCCTCGAGAGGGTCGTCGGCATGAGGCCGCTCAACCTCTTCGACGCCCTGGCGGTGCCGCTCTACGACGCCTTCGACGCGAACCCCTCCGACAACGACGAGCCCTACCAGGCGATCGTCCCCGACGTCGACCTGCTCGAGCGCAACACGGCGTCCTCGCCGGCGGCCCGGCTCTCCCAGAAGCTTCCCCTGGACTTCACCGACCGGGCGCCGCAGCGGCTCCTCGACCGGATCCTCTGGAAGTACGTCCATGGCGCCGGCTCCGAGCCGCCGCCTCCGGGGCCGAATGCCTCCGGTCTCGACGAGGATCGCTGGTGGCGCGAGAGCGCGCCGTCCCGGGCCGAGCTCCTGGCCGATGTCCGCGAGCTGCTCGGGGTGAGCCGGGAGCAGCAGGACGCCGCCTTCGGGGGCGGGGGGGACGATTGAGGCGCCTGCTCGCGCCGCTGCTCGCCCTCGGTCTGGTCGCGGCCCTCTCATCTCCCGCGGCCGCCGCGCAGCGCCCGCTCGTCTACGTGGTCGTGATCGACGGCCTCGACGGCGACGCGGTCGAGGCCGGCAAGGCGCCGTTCGTCTCGTCGCTGCTGGCCGGCGAGGGAGCGCACTCGACCTATTTCCCCGCCTCGCGCTCGGTGATGCCCGCCGAGACCAACCCCAATCACACGGCCATGATGAGCGGGGCCTTTCCCGGCGCATCGGGCATCCCCGCCAACGGATTCGCCCTCTACGCTCCGCTCGAGAACGAGGACTCCTGCAGCCCGGCCGGGCCCTTCGACTTCAACGCGATTCCGACCGAGACCAGCGGTGAGAGCGCCGGCTGCCCGCGGGCCGAGTTCGTCTTCGAGGCGATCCGCCGTTCCCCCGCGCGCCGCCGCATCGCCACCGCCGCGATCTTCGGCAAGCCGAAGCTGGGGCGGATCTTCGCCGGGCGCAACGTCAGCCCGGCCCGCCGCGACGTCGACTACCTCTGGGCGCCCTGCGCCTCCGGCCCCGACGACGACGACTACTGCGGGGACGTCCCCGTCAACCCGGTCTCGGGGTACGCGCTCGACGACGACACCGTCATGGACCGGGTGATCGCATCGATCGAGGACGGGATCCCGTTCCGTGGCGCCCGCAAGCGACCGGACCTCACATTCGTAAACCTCCACCAGGTGGACTCCGCCGGCCACGCCTCCGGCAGGGGCCTGCTCTACGACGCCGCCGTCGGGCTGGCCGACGACGAGATCGAGGAGCTGGTGACGAAGCTCCGGGAGCGCGACGAGTGGCGGCGGACCGTACTGGTGCTCCTCTCGGACCACTCGATGGAGTCGACCCCGCAGCGGCTCAACATGACGGGCGAGTTCACGGACGCCGGAGTTCCCGAGGACCGCTTCCTGGCCGTGGGGCGGGAGAGCGCCGAGCTCGTCTACGTCAATCGGCGCGACCCGGGCCGATTCGAGCTGCTCAGGCAGCTGCGGGCGGTCGCCCTCGCCACACCGGGTGTCGCGGAAGCGCTCTACCGGGTGCCGAACCCGGCGGACGGAGGAAGCCGCCATACCGTCGAAGCCGCCCATCCGGATTGGCACTCGGCCGGGCAGCGCAGCGGGGATCTGCTGATCACGGGTGAAGCGGGAACCGCGTTCAGCGAGCCCGGGAGCTTCAGCAATCCGCTCCCGGGCAACCACGGCAACGCCACGACCCGCGACAACTTCCTCAGCGTCATCTCCGGCGGACCGCTGGTGCGCCAGCGCACCGTGCCCGGCGCCTCGCGGGCATCGAGGCCGCAGAACGTCGATGTGGCCGCGACCGTGATGGGCCTCCTCGGTCTCTTCCGCACGGCTGACGACCACGGACGCTTCCTGGTCCCGGCCTTCTTCCGCGGCCGGCTACCGCGGCCGGCGCGACCTAGGTTGACGATCGCCCGCAGGGCGGCCAGTGCGGTCGCCGTCTCCTGGCCGGCTCCCGAAGGCGGGCGCTGGGACGTCCAGCGTTCCTCGCCCGCCGGCTGGCGCTTCGCCCGCCGCAACTCGCGCACCGCCGGCCTGATCCTCAGGGGCCCGCGCGGGACGAGGCGGTGCGCCAGGGTCCGCGCCCGCTCGGCGGCGGGCGTCGCCGGCTCCTGGGCGCGGCGCTGCCTGGTCCTGGGGCGCGAGCCGGCCTAGAGGCGCGCGAGCACCGCCTCGGCGATCAGTTCGCCGATCGGGCCGGTCGGGAAGCCGTTCACGGTGCTGCCTCCCGAGATCACCTCGACGTCGCCGCCGCGGCCCTCGATCTCCATGTCGAGATGGAGCGGGATCGGGCGGGCGGGATCGAGCGTCGCCTCGGCAAAGCCGCCGAGCAGGTCGCCGAGCAGCGAGCCCGAGATACCGCCGACCTGCTCGGCCGTGAGCGCGACGAGATCCCGGGGCACCGGCGAGGCCTGCGCCTGCAGCCTGTAGGGGCCGGGGCCGCTGCGGGCGAGGACGAAGGAGTCGATGGGGAGGGGGCCGGCGCTGAACTCGGCGAGGCGGATGTCCACTTCGCCGAAACCGTCGAGGCGAGCGAGGAAGTCGGTGTCATCGGCCGTCAGGTCCAGCTTCAGGCCCGTGCCGCTGACGGCCAGTTCCGAGCCGTCGCCGAAGAGCAGGCGCAGCGCCGGCACCGATCGAACCGTGGCCTCAGCCTTGCCGCCGTTCTCGGTGAGCCGGTCCTCGATCCGCTCCTCGGCCAGCGCCGGCAGGAGGAGCTGGCTCGCGGCCAGGATCACGACCGCCACCGCCGCTGCGATCGCGGCCGGCGCCCTCATCCCGGCGGGACGCGATAGGTATGCCAGTAGAGGACCGGGCCGGGGCCGAGCTCGCCGCGGGCGCCGAGGTCGAGCACCGCGGCCGCCGCCTTCGCCGTGTAGACGGGCTCGAGGGCCACGCCCTCCGCGCGCAAGGCCGCGGTCGCCCGCTCCCCCGCGGCGGTGGGGTGCCCGTAGCCCTCGCCGAGCCACTCGGTCGGGGCATCGACGTCGGCACGGGCAAGCTCGACCGCGGGGACGTCCACCCCACGGCGTCGCAGCAGGCGCGCGGTGCGGCGCGCGAGCCGGGCGATCCCCCCGGCCCCGACCGGGGTCAGGTCGTTGACGACCACCGCGATCACGCGGGTGCCGAGGCCGCCAAGCCGGAGGCCGAGCAGCAGCCCGGCGGCGGTCCCGCCCGTGCCCGCCGCCAGCACCACGTGCGAGGGTTCGGGGACCTCCCCCGCGGCGACCTGGCGAGCCAGCTCGAGGCCGGCGTCGGCATAGCCGACGCAGCCGAGCGGCGTCGATCCGCCGGGCAGGATCAGGTAGGGAGGGCGCAGGCGGGGCCCGGCGCGCCTGGCCAGGAGCGTTGCGGCGGCACCGAATGCACGCGCGGTCCCGCCGGCGTAGTGGATCTCTGCGCCGCTCTCCCTGATCCGCTCGAGCTGGCGGCGAACGTGCTCGTCCTCGGGCTGGGGAACGAGCACGAGCACGGCCCGCATCCCCAGGTCGCGGGCGTAGAGCGCGGTGGCCAGACCGTGGTTGGTCGCGAGGGCGCCACCCGTGATCACCGTGCGGGCGCCCCGCCGGCGTGCCTGTCCGAGCAGCCACTCCAGCTTGCGCGCCTTGTTGCCCCCGTGGACCCCGTAGACGCCGTCGTCCTTGAGCCAGACCTCCGCGTCTCCGGCCCGGAGACCGGGCAGGCGCCGCACCGGGGTCGGGCCTTCGCCGAGCCGTACGCGGGGCAGGGGGGAGAGGTCGAGCGCCCGCACGGGGGTGAGCTTAAGGCCGCGGGCTCGCCTGCCGACAAGTAGGGCAGCGGGTCTCGCTTCCGGTTTGTGAGCAAAAGCGAAACATTTGCTCGCCGGGGGTTTACGTATACTCGCATCACGAAAACCTGCCTAATCCCGCCGGGCACGCCTGGACGGGAGCGGGGGAACCAATGGGGCCGGCACGGCCCCAGGGGCGAATCGGACCAGCGGGTCCGTAGCGCTGCTCTTTCAGCGCGAGCCCGACAGCTAACCCCGTCGGCTCGAGAAAGAGAGGACTTCGTTGAAGTCGCATCGCCCACGGACCTTCGAACGCCGCCCCAGGACCCTCCTCCTGGCCGCCGCCTGCTTCGCCACCGCCTGCTCGGTCGGCACCGCCACCGCTGCAGCCGCCACCGTCGGCGCGGCCGAGCCGGTCTCCGGCACGCCGCCGGCCTCCACGAGCGCGACCGGCTCCGACGCCTACGCCTCCTCCGGGGGCGGAGTCACGGCGCCGGGCAAGCCCGAAGTCGCGGACGTGGTCTGCCTGAAGCGCTGCGTCAGCGGCCGCAAGGCGACCCCCGGCGCTGCGATCGCGGTCAAGGGCGACTTCCTCCAGTTCGCGACCCGCGTCGTCTTCGCCGGCAGCGACGGCCCGATCAGCTCGCGCTACACCTACCGCTCGGACAGCCGCTTCAGGGCCCTCGTCCCGAGGGGCGCGGTGAGCAGCCGGCCCTTCGTGATCGGCACCCGCGGGCAGCGCTCCAACCGCTCGCCGCGGCGGCTCGAGGTTCTGCCCAAGTCGGCGCTGCCGACCGAGGTCTTCCCGGTGCGCGGACCGCACCAGTACTGGGACGGCTTCGGCGCGGGCCGCGGCCATGAGGGAATGGATATCGGTGCCAGCTGCGGCACTCCGATTGCCGCCGCGCTCGACGGCCGGGTCGAATACAAGGCTTATCACTCGGCCGCCGGCAACTACGTCGTGATCGACACCGCCGGCACTCCGAACGACACGATGTACGCCCACATGATCAAGCCTGGGTCGGTGCGGGTCGGGCAGGCCGTCTCCGCCGGCCAGCGGATCGGCTACGTCGGCCAGACCGGTCGCGCTACAGGTTGCCACCTGCACTTCGAGTACTGGCGTGGTGACTGGTACGGCGGCGGCCACCCTGTCGACCCCGAGCCCTACCTGCGGGCCTGGGATCGCAAGAGCTGAACCGAGCGCCGCGCCCCCGCGGCGCGCCGCCCGCGGATCGGGAACAATGGCCGCGGCATGCGAGTCTCGGCAAAGGCGGACTATGCGGTCCGCGCGGCGGTTGAGCTGGCGGCTGCCGGCGAAGGCCCCGTGAAGGGGGACCGGATCGCTAAGGCCCAGGGAATTCCGCTGCGCTTCCTGGAGAACATCCTCGGCGAGCTCCGCCACGCCGGGATCGTCCGCAGCCAGCGTGGCGCCGAGGGTGGCTACTGGCTTGCCCGCAGGCCGGAGGAGATCACCCTCGCCGACGTCTTCAGGGCTGTGGAGGGACCGCTGGCCAGCGTCCGCTCCGAGAGCCCCGAGGACCTCACCTACGCGGGCTCGGCCGTGCCCCTGCGCGAAATCTGGGTGGCGCTGCGGGCGGGCATCCGCGAGGTGCTCGAGGCAATCACCCTCGCCGACGTCGTCGCCAACGAGCTTCCCGACTCAGTCTCCCGCCTCACCGAGGGCGACGAGGTCTGGCATTCCCATCAGAGATAACTAACTCGCGCCGCGCGCGGACGCGGGAACAAGGACCGCAGAAGAATTCGACCTTTGGCGCCGGTCCTTGTGGGAGCAGAGCACGCGGCGCCCTTAGATATTCGGGGCGGCGGGTCACCCGGCAAGAAGACCCGCCGCCCCTATTCCCCGGAGGCGTCCCCCGCCTCCGAAGTCTCTTGCCGACGCGCCCTCAGGTGGCTTGGCCCTTGCCCTCGCTCAGGTACTCGTCGGTCGCCGGGTCCGAGCCGTTGCTCGAGAACTTGCGCGTGTGGCGCGGCCGCAGGTAGACGATCTGGCCCTCGCGCAGCTCCAGCTTCTGGAGCTCGGCGCGGGTCAGCTGCGCCCAGACCTCGGTCGCCGTCGGCCGAGCACGAACTCGACCCGGATCTCGAAGCCGAGGGCGACGATCCGCTGCGACCATCGCCTCCTCGGTGCGCTCGTCGGGGTCGAGCACGACCTCCATGTCGTGCGGGCGCACGAAGTGCGTCGCCGAGCCGGTTGACCTCGCCGACGAAGCTCATCACGAACTCGTTGGCCGGGTGCTCGTAGAGGTCGTCGGCGCTGCCCGACTGCTCGACCCGGCCCTCGTTCATCACGACCAGCTGCTCGGCGACGTCCATCGCCTCCTCCTGGTCGTGGGTGACGAAGATCGTCGTCACGTGCATCTCGTCGTGGAGGCGGCGCAGCCAGGTGCGCAGGTCCTTGCGGACCTTGGCGTCGAGCGCGCCGAACGGCTCGTCGAGCAGCAGCACCTGCGGCTCGACCGCCAGCGCCCGGGCCAGCGCCATCCGCTGCCGCTGGCCGCCGGAGAGCTGGGACGGGATAGCGGTCGGCGAGCCCGTCGAGCTGGACCAGCCGCAGCAGCTCGTGGACCCGGTCGGAGATCTTCGGCTTCTCCCACTTGCGGATCTTCAGCCCGAAGGCGACGTTCTCGAACACGGTCATGTGCTTGAAGGCGGCGTAGTGCTGGAAGACGAAGCCGACCTCGCGCTTCTGCGCCGGCTTGCGGTCGCGTCCTCGCCGTTGATCATCACGCGGCCGGCGTCGAGCGTCCTCGAGCCCGGCGATCGCCCGCAGCAGCGTCGACTTGCCGCTGCCGCTCGGCCCGAGCAGGGCCGTCAGCGAGCCGTCGGGCACGTCGATCGAGACGTCGTCGAGCGCCTGAAAGTCACCGAAGCGCTTGCACGCTCCCTCGACTGAGATTCCCATCAGGCGTC
The DNA here is from genome assembly GCA_963720015.1 of uncultured Actinomycetes bacterium. GTDB lineage: Bacteria > Actinomycetota > Thermoleophilia > Solirubrobacterales > 70-9 > DATFPK01. Next base: position 528,478 of record CAVREA010000004.1, read on the forward strand.
CTCCTTTGTCGTCTTGGCTTTGCGCAGCCGATGTTCATCAGCAGCAGGGTGGTGAGGGCGAGCAGGGCGAGCACGATCGAGGCGCGCGTAGGCGCCGGGCTCGTTGAACTGCTCGAACTGCTTGGCGACGAAGAGCGGCAGCGTCTGGGTCTGGCCGGAGATCGAGCCGGAGACGATCGTCACCGCGCCGAACTCGCCGAGCACGCGGGCGGTGGTCAGGACGACGCCGTAGGCGACGCCCCAGCGGATCGCCGGCAGGGTGACCCGCCAGAAGGTCTGCCAGGCGTTGGCGCCGAGGGTCGAGGCCGCCTGCTCCTGCTCGGTGCCGATCTCCTGCAGCACCGGCACCGTCTCGCGCACCACGAACGGCAGCGAGACGAAGATGCTGGCGAGGACCATCCCCGGGGTCGAGAAGAGGACCTTGATGCCCCGCTTCGGCGAGCGTCGGGCCGAACCAGCCGTCGGTGCCGTAGAGGAGGAAGAGCGAGAGGCCGATCACGACCGGCGAGATCGCGAAGGGCAGGTTGATGATCGCGTCGATCAGCGCGTTGCCCTTCCACCTGTGGCGGACCAGCAGCAGCGCGCAGCCGACCCCGAAGACCGTGTTCAGCGGCACCGCGATCGCGACCATCAGCAGCGTCAGCTTGAGCGCGTGCAGCGCCGTCGGGCGAGGTGATCGCTTCGAGCGGCGGCGCCGATCCCGTCTTCGAAGGTCTTGTAGAAGATCATCACCAGCGGGCACGAGCAGCAGCAGCGTCAGGTAGCCGAGCGCCGAGGACGCGCAGGCCCCAGCTGGCTGGCGGTGACGGCGGTCATCGCCCGCCTCCGTCGCCGGGACGCGGCGGGCTGACTCGCCGAGCGCGTCGTGACGATCGCCCAGCGCTGGATCAGCGCGACGCAGCGAGCAGCAGCAGCGAGATCGCCGAGCAGGACGACCGAGACGGCGGCGGCGCCGGCGACGTTGCCGGACTCGATCTGGCTGCGGATGAAGACCGAGGAGACCTCGGTCTTGAACGGGATGTTGCCCGGAGATCAGGACCAGCGAGCCGAACTCGCCGAGCGCGCGGGCGAAGGCGAGCGCGACGCCGGCGGCGAGGCCGGGGAGGAGGTTGGGGAAGATGATCCGGCGGAAGACGGTGAAGCCGCCGGCGCCGAGCGAGGCCGCCGCCTCCTCCATCTCGCGGTCCATCTCGATCAGCAGCGGCTGCACCGCGCGGACGACGAAGGGCAGGGTGACGAAGCAGCAGCGCGACGACGACCGCGGTCCGGGTGAAGGCGATGTCGATCCCGATCGGGCTGTCGGTGCCGTAGAGCGTCGAGCAGGGTCAGGCCGGCGACGATCGTCGGCAGCGCGAAGGGGAGGTCGATGACCGCGTTGACCGCGCCCTTGCCGGGGAACTCGTCGCGGACCAGGACCCAGGCGATGATCGTGCCGAAGACGCGCGTTGATCGACGACGACGATCAGCGAGCAGATCACGGTCAGCTTCAGCGCCGCGATCGCCTGCGGCGCCGGTGACCTGCGTCCCAGAAGGCGCCGAGGCCGCCGCTCGAGCGACTTCGTCGACGACCGCCGCCAGCGGCAGCAGCACGATCAGCGCTCAGGTAGAGCGACGACCATGCCCCGGCCGAGGCCGGCGCCGACCCCGGGCAGGCGGATGCCTGCCCGGGGTGCTGCGGAGCGGGTGAGGGTTGCCGGGTGCGCCTCCATCAGCCGCTCGGTCGAGACTCCGAGTTCCTTCTCGATCTCGGCGACCGAGCCGGTTTCGTCGTCGAAGAACTCGTCGTTGACCTTGCCCCAGCCGCCGAACTCGCTCGATCTTGAACAGGTCCTTCGGGGTCGGGAACTGCTTCGGGTCGACCAGCTTCGGGTTGACCGGGCGGTAGCCGTTTTCGGCCCAGATTTCCTGGCCCTCGTCGGACCAGATGAAGTCGAGGAAGTCCTGGGCCGCGGGCTCCGGCGCGTCCTTGGTGACCGCGATCGGGGTCTCGATCAGGATCGTCGACGGCGGGATCACGTATTCGACGTCCTCGCCCTCGTCCTGGGCCTTGATCGCCTCGTTCTCGTAGCCGAGCAGCACGTCGCCCTCGCCCTGGGTGAAGGCGGCGAGCGCGTCGCGGGCGCTGCCCGGCTGGACGACGGTCTTTTCGAGCACGGTCTTGACCGCGTCGAGCGCCTGCGTCGGGCGACTTGCCCTCGTTGCAGCTGCGATGCCGTAGACGGCCATGATGTTCCAGCGCGCCGACGCCGGAGCTGAACGGGTTCGGGGTGATCGACCTCGACGTCCTTGGTGAGCAGGTCGTCGAAGGACTTGATCCCCTCCGGGTTGCCCTTGCGGACGATGATCACGACGACCGAGTCCTGGGCGATGCCCTTGTACTTGCTGCTTGTCCCAGTCTCGGCGACGACCTCGCCTTCTTCGACCAGGCCGTTCCATGTCGCCGGCCTGGGCGAAGTGGACGACCGAGGCGGGCTGGCCGGCCTCGACCGCGCGGCTCTGGTCGCCGGAGGCGCCGAACGAGTTGCTGAAGCTGACGCCCTCGCCCTGCGAGCGTTTCCTCGAAGCCGGGCTCGAGCGCTTCCGTCGTAGACGGCCTCCGGGGTGGAGTAGCCGACGACGTCGAGCTTGCCGCCGGCAGAGCTGCCTCCGCCGCCGTTCGCCGTCGCGTCGCTGTCGTCGTCCCCGCAGCCGAACGCCACCAGGGACACGAGAAGTGCGAGCACGGCCAGCAGGAAGACCCTGGGCGGGCGCCCGCTCCCCGTCGCATGGCTGATCTGCATGTTGGTGTTTTGACCTTTCTTGATGGATTTACTCCTAAATGTGAAGGCCGGGCAGGGTAGCAGGGTGCCGGGCGGAATGTCTATAAACCCGACGAGATTTATTGAGAAACCCCTCAGGGCACGCCGACCGCCCCCGCTGAGGGCGAGTACCTGCCGGTCATTCGAAGGGGAATCCCGCCCCTCTGGCGGGGAGGGCGGGTGGCGGGCTAGGCGCCGGTGTCGACCGGGTGGCCGTGCCTCTTCCAGGTTCCCACGCCGCCGTGGCCGACGTGGATCACCTCGTCGACGCCCTCACGCTGCAGGATCGACGCCGCCAGGCCAGAGCGCTTGCCACCCGAGCAGACCGCCGCTATCGGACGCCCCGCGGGCAGCTCCCCGAGCCTGTCGGCCAGCTCGGCGTAGGGGACGTGGAGCGAACCCGGGATATGCCCGGCGGCGAACTCGTGGTCGTCGCGGACGTCGAGCACGACGATGTCACCGTCGTCTTTGAGGCGGTCCGCGAGCGCGTCGGCGTCGATCACCTCGAGCCGGTCCACCGGGCGTCCTTCCGAGCGCCAGGCGGTCATCCCGCCCTCGAGGAACCCGCGCACCCGCAGCCCGACCGAGGCCAGCAGCGCCGCCGCCTCCATCTCGTAGCCGTCGGAGGCGGCGACCACGATCAGCTCGGCGTTCTCCGGGACGACGTGCGCCACCTTGGTGGCGAAGCCGGTGTCGTAGGCGGAGGCGCTGATCGCGCCGGGGATGTGCGCCTCGTCGAACTGCTCATTGGTGCGGGCGTCGACGATCAGCGCCCCCTCGGCGAGCGCGACCTCGACCGCGCGCGGGCTGTGGGGAGTGGGCGTCCCCATCTCCTCGACCAGCGGCCCGCGGTTGAGGGCGACGATGCGCTCGACCATCGGCGGCCGCGCCCCGATCGAGGCGACCGCGTTCTCGACGAACTCGGCTTCTTCGGCGATCTGGAGCGCCGGGTTGTGCGCGCGCTCGAAGCCGATCGTCGAGGAGCTCTTCAGGTCCATGCCCGCGCTCCCGCACATCGAGCCGCCGACGTGGCCGGGCCAGACCTCGACCTCGTCGGGCAGGCTGAGCAGGCGCTCGTGGAGCGACTGGAAGATGCCGGCGGCTCCGTCTCTGGGCTCGATCGCCAGGTCGGGCCGGGCGACGTCGCCGACGAAGAGCGAGTCTCCGGTGAGCACCGCCCAGGGGTCGCCGCCGCGATCGGCGTCACGGAGCAGGAAGGAGGTGTGCTCGGGCCGGTGGCCCGGAGTGTGGATGGCCTCGACCACCACCGATCCCAGCTCGAGCTGCCAGCCGTCGCTGATCGGATCGTGGGGGTACTCGGCCTCGGCGAGCTCGCTGATGTGGATCGTCGCGCCGGTGGCGCGAGCGAGCCGGCCGTGGCCGGAGACGTGGTCGGCGTGGTTGTGCGTCTCGAGCACGTGCTCGATGCGGACGCCGTGCAGCCGGCTCAACCGCAGGTAGGGCGCGATGTCCCACTGCGGGTCGATGACCGCCGCGGTCCCGGTGTCGCCGTCGCCGACCAGGTAGGAGGCGCAGCCCAGGTCTTCATGGAGGATCTGGCGAAAGAGCACGGGTTCCCCGATTACGGTAGCGCCCCCGGCGACCGGACCGGCTGCGCAGCCAAGTCCCTGTTAGGGTTCGCGCCCGGCTGGGGGAGGCGAACGGATTCGCAAGCCGATTGGAGAGAGTGTGAGAGGGACCTCGAAGCTGCTCGTCGCGCTGCTGGCGACCCTGACCTGCATGATCGCCGCGATCCCGGCGGGCGCCGCCGAGCCGCAGGCGTCGGCGTCGGCAACCGCGAAGCCGAGGAGCTTCACCGAGTCCCAGAAGGCGATCCTCAACAACGGCCTCGCCGTACGGGTGGTCGCGCGCAAGCGCGGCACCGTCAAGGTCCTCGGTCAGTCGAGCACCTTCGACAAGACCCGATACCGGGCGTTCACCCGGCTGAAGACCGTCCGCTTCCGCAGGGCGGGCAGCAGGCTGGTCAGGCTGAAGCTGACCAAGGACGGGCGCAAGGCGATCTCCAGCTGCCAGGCACGTAAGCTCCGGGTCAGGGCCGGCAAGCCGCGGCGCAAGGGCGCGCTCGTCCGCAACACCCCCCTCTGCAAGTCGGGACCGGTCGACCTGAGCACGGCGGGCCGGTGCGACTTCATCGGCCAGCAGGACGGCTCGCTCTGTCTGCTGCCGTTCCCCGACAACTACTACACGGTGAAGGATGCCTCGACGGCCACCGGCCGCAGGATCAACCTCAAGACCGCCTCGATGCCGCAGAACGCGGGGGGCACTCCGATCGACGCCGAGCCCTACCAGCTCAACGACGGCTTCAGCCCGGGGTCGACCATCCTGGTCCGGGTCCCGGGGCTCGACAACCCGACCGCGCTCGAGAAGACCGGCGCCGTGCCGCTCGCGCATCTCGGCCGCTATACGAAAAAGAACACGCCGGTGGTCGTGATCGACGCCGCGACCGGCAAGCGCTGGCCGATCTGGGTCGAGATCGACTCGAAGGCCGGGACGCCGGAGGAGACGCTGCTCGAGATCCATCCTGCCAAGAACTTCGCCGCCAAGCACCGCTACATCGTTGCCCTCCGGGACCTGCGCAACCCGTCGGGCAAGGTGATCAAGGCGCCGGCAGGGTTCCGCTACTACCGCGACCAGCTGCCCTCGAAGTCGGGACGGATCAACGGCGCCAGAGGGCGCTTCGAGAACATCTTCAAGAAACTGAAGAGCAAGGGAATCCACCGCGCCGACCTCTACCTCGCCTGGGACTTCACCGTATCGAGCGATGAGAACATCGCCGAGCGGCTGCTCCACATTCGCGACGACGCCTTCGCCGACCTTGGCGACAGCGACCTCGACGACGGCACGCCGACCGGAGGAACGGTCCCGTTCGCGGTCAACGAGGTACTGACCTTCGCCCAGTGCGGCGGCGACGGCTGCCAGGCGGGCGAGGACAACCAGATCATCCGCCGCATCCGCGGCGAGTTCACCGTCCCCTGCTACCTGACCAACGGCTGCGAGGCGCCGGCTCGGTTCAACCTCGACGCCGACGGCAACCCGATCCAGCAGGGCACCTACCAGGCGAACTTCGACTGCATCATCCCGCGCGCGGGATTGGACGGTGCCACGGCGGCGGCGGGCAACCGCCCGGCGCTATACGGGCACGGCCTGCTCGGTTCCGCCAACGAGGTCGGCTCCTCCTCGCAGAAGACGCTCGCCGTCGCCCACGGCTTCGTCCTCTGCGCGACCGACCAGATCGGCTTCGCCAACGAGGACATCCCCAACACGATCGGAATCCTCAGCGATTTCGGCAGGTTCCCCGAGCTCACCGACCGGGTCCAGCAGGCCCTGCTCAACGAGCTCCTGCTCGGGCGACTGATGATCCGGCCGACCGGGTTCGCGACCAACGCGAACTTCCACGTCGACGCGGGTGACGTCAACAGCGCCTCGACGATCGACCCGTCGAACCTCTATTACTCGGGGATCAGCCAGGGCGGCATCCTCGGCGGCGCGCTGACGGCGGTCTCGCCGGACTTCACCCGCGCTTCGCTCGGGGTGCCGGCGATGACGTACTCGGTGCTGCTGCCGCGCTCGGTCGACTTCGACGACTACGAGCTGATCTTCAACCCGAGCTACCCGGACCCGATGACGCGCCCGCTGGCGCTGTCGCTGGTGCAGATGCTCTGGGATCGCTCGGAGCCGAGCGGCTACGCCCACCGGATGACGGACAACCCGTTGCCGAACACCCCGCCGCACGAGGTGCTGATGACCGTCGCCTTCGGCGACCACCAGGTCACCACCTGGCAGGCGGACGTCGAGGCGAGGACGATCGGCGCCTCGGCGCGAACCCCGATCGTCTACGACGGCCGCTGGCCCGGGGTCGACCAGCTCTGGGGCATCCCGCGAATCCAGAGCTACCCGTTCGCGGATTCGGCGATCGTCTACTTCGACGGCGGCCCCGTGCGACCGGAGCCGGCGCCGGACAGCGATGCCAACAGCGAGATCGGCACGGCGGCCCCGCCGCTCGAGAACCTGCCCAACCGCACCGGCGACGACCCGCACGGCCTACCCCGGCGCGAGCCGGAAGAGCGCCAGATGATCTCCGAGTTCCTGCGCCCTGATGCGCAGAGCGCCTTTTCGGACACCTGCGGGAGCGGACTGCTCTGCTTCTCGGGCGGCTTCACGGGGCCCTGAGCGCCGAGGCCCTCCGCACCCCGGAGGAGCGGTTCGAGGACCTGCCCGACTTCCAGTTCGAGCCGCGCTACCGCGAGGTCGACGGGCTGCGGCTGGCCCACCTCGACGAGGGCGAGGGACCGCCGGTCGTCTTCTTCCACGGCGAGCCGACCTGGTCGTTTCTCTGGCGCAAGGTGATCCCGCCGGTGCGCGACGCCGGCTACCGCTGCATCGCCCCCGACTACGCCGGCTTCGGCCGCTCCGACAAGCCGCACCGACCTCGGCTGGTACACCTACGACCGCCACGTCGAGCTGATGGCGACGCTGCTCGAGGAGCTCGACCTGCGCGACGCGACCGCGGTCGTCCACGACTGGGGCGGGCCGATCGGCCTGCGGCTCGCGGTCGAGCACCCGGAGCGGATCTCCCGCCTGGTGATCATGGACACCGGCCCCTTCACCGGCCACCAGCAGATGAGCGACGCCTGGCACACGTTCCGCGACTTCGTCGAGCGCAACGGAGGACCTGCCCGGTCGGGATGCTGGTTCGAGGCGGCTGCAAGAACGACCCCGGCGACGAGGTGATCGCCGCCTACGAGGCACCCTTCCCGGCACCCGAGTACGAAGGCGGGCCCGCGCGCCTTCCCGCTGATCCTGCCGACGAGCCCGAGATGCCCGGGGCGGCCGAGGGCAGGCGGGTCGCCGATGCGCTGCGCGAGGACGACCGGCCGACGCTCGGTCCTCTGGGCCGACTCGGACCCGATCCTGCCGTTCTCGGTCGGCGAGCGGTTTGCCGCTGCGCTCAACTGCCGAGCGCCGCGGACGATCGAGAACGCCTCCCACTTCCTCCAGGAGGACGCCGGGGAGGAGATCGGCGAGCGGATCGCCGACTGGCTCGGATCCCTCTAGCCGAGCTCGCTCGAGGCCAGCGCGGCCAGGCGGAACCTGCCGCCGTGGGCGATCGCGCCGAGCTCCTCCCGGTCGCGCTCGGCCAGCAGCGGGACCCGTCGCGGCGGGCCGCCGTCCTCGAGCCAGGTGACGCGTTCCCGGCCAGTAGGGGCCCGGCGGCGTCCCGGGGTGGTGGAAGGCCGAGGCGAAGACCCAGCTGCCGGTGTTGTGGAGGTGGCCGCCGCCCGGCCAGCGGCCAGGCGGAGTCGCCATCGGCGGGGCCCGCCGCGGTGGGTGTGGCCGGTGATCACGTGCGCCGCGTCGATTCGCAGCCGCCGCACGAGCTCGGTGCGCCGCGGCGATCCCGCTGCGGAGATCGCCCGCGCGGAGATGTCTGGCTCGAAGTCGACGCGGAGCAGGCGGTTGAGCGCCCAGACCGCCGCCGGCACCGCCGCCTTGGCGGCCTTCGCCGGCGCGGCGGTGCCGTCGGCCGCGGCCGCCGCTTGCGCTCATCAGCCTGCCAGGCCCGCTCCGAGGCGCCGCGTGCCGCCGCCGGTCAGCTTCGGCAGCCGTGACTGGGCGAGGCCGTAGGCGAGGCCGTAGACCGGGCGCAGGACCCGCTCGTAGTCGTCCGGGGCCGGCGGGCTCGGGCGGCCGGCCGACGCCCCGCATCACCGCCGCCGCGCGCGATGCACTCCAGCCGCGGCAGGGTCAGGTGGCAGTCCATGTAGTGGCCGTGGGTCGCGTAGACGTCGTCGCGCAGCCAGATGCCCGGGTAGGCGAGCTCGAGCCGGTGCCTCCCGAGCCAGTCGCGCCAGCTTCGCGGCCGGCGCCGCGCCGGGGCGGCAGTCGGTGCTCGAGGCCGAGCGGCTCGCCGGCGAGCTCGCAGCCGCTCGAGCAGCGGCTCGGCGAGGCGGTGGTCGTGGTTGCCGGGGACGAGCACCACCTCGCGCCCGGCCATCGCCTCGCCCAGCTCCTCGAAGAAGGGCCGCGGCGCGCTCCAGCGCCTCGCCGAGCGGCAGGTCGCGCAGCTCGATCACGTCGCCGAGCAGGACGAGGCGATCGGCATCGCGCGATCTCCTCGAAGCAGCACGCGCCGGATTCCGGGGTCGCGCAGCAGGTCCTCGCCGGTGGCGCCGCCGAGGTGGAGGTCGGAGACGATCGCCGTGCGCATCGGCTGCCAACGCTACCGCCTGACGCTGCAGAGCCGACTGACCCACGCCGGATGGCTAGCCTTTCGCAGATGTACGAGGACCGCATGATCGCCTCGCCGAGGAGCGAATCGCGCCCGCGGTGACGGGATCGAGCTCGCCTACCAGGAGATCGGCGACCCCGACGGCGAGCCGCTGCTGCTGGTGATGGGCCTGGCGACGCAGATGATCGCCTGGGACGAGCGGCTCTGCGAGCATGCTCGCCGAGCGCGGCTTCCGCGTCGTCCGCTTCGACAACCGCGACATCGGCCACTCGACCAAGCTCGAATGGGCGCCGGTCCCGGCGAACCCTGGCGATGCTGCTCGGGCCGCGGCCATCCGGCCTACCTGCTCTCGCGACATGGCCGCCGACGCCGTCGGCCTGATGGACCACCTCGGGATCGAGTGCGCCCACGTGGTCGGCGCCTCGATGGGCGGGATGATCGCCCAGACGATGGCGATCGAGCATCCGCGAGCGGGTCCGCTCGCTGGTCTCGATCATGTCGACGCACCGGCAGCCGCCGGGTCGGTCCCCCGACTTCCGCGCCTTCGGCGCGCTGCTCGCCAAGCCGGGCCGCACGCCGCGAGGAGGTCGATCCGGACCGCGATCAAGACCTTCGAGGTGATCGGCTCGCCGGGCTTACCCGCCGACGAGGAGCGGCTGCGGGAGGCGATCGGCGCCGCCTACGACCGCGGCCACTACCGGCCGGGCGTCGCGCGCCAGCTGCACGCGATCAACGCCTCGCGGCGACCGCACCGCGGGCGCTGCGCGGCTGCGAGTGCCGGCGGCCGTGATCCACGGCGCCGAGGACCCCCTCGTCCGCCCGGCCGCCGGCCGCGCCACGCGCCGCGGCGATCCCCGGCGCCCGCCTGCGGATGATCGAGGGCATGGGCCACGACCTGCCGCAGGCCGTCTGGCCGGTGCTGATCGAGGAACTCGAGCGCGGCGCCGAGCTGTCCGCGCCGGCGCCTGCATAGGCCGCCTGCGCGTTCGTTAACCGCCGGATTAGGGGATTTTGGCGTCGCGTGCGGCTCGGATAGCATCAGCCGCGCAGGAAAGGAGAGACTCCGAGGGCGAGCGGTGGGACGCCGAGGGGGACTGCGCAGACAGGACGGATCGACGCCGGCGAATCCAACAACCCAGCCCGCAAGGCCGCAGCGAAGGGGCTCCGATCGTGGCCCGCATCGCTTACCGTGGCGGCGCTCGTCGTCGCCGACCGTGCTGGTGATCTCCCTGCTCTTCGGCGGCGACGAGCGGCCATCGCTACAAGCTGCATCTTCCAGACCGGCGGCCAGCTCGTTCCGGGCAACGAGGTGCTGATCGGCGGCGCGCCGTGTCGGCGTGATCGACGAGATCGAGCTCACCGACGACAACAGCGCGGCGGTGACGATCACGACCGACGAGCAGCTGCACGAGGGGACCGACGGCGGTGATCCGCGCCACCTCGCTCTCCGGCGTCGCCAACCACTACGTCTCGCTCACCCCGGGCCCGACAACGCCCCGCAGCTGCCCACCGACGGGGCGCGCTCCGACATCGACCGACGACGACCCCGGTCGACCTCGACCAGCTCTTCGACACTTTCGACGAGCAGGACCCGCAAGGGCCTCTCGCGACATGATCCAGGGCTTCGCCGGCATCTACGCCGGCAAGGGCGAGCAGGCGAACGCGACCTACAAGTACTTCGGGCCGGCGCTCTCGGCCACCGACCGGCTGCTGACGCGAACTCGACCGCGACCAGCCGGTCTTCACCCGCTTCATCGTCAACACCGGCAAGGTGGTGACTGCGATCGCCGAGCGCCGCGACGACCTCACCAACCTCGTCTCGAACGCGAAACGGCGCTCGGTGCGATCGCCGCGCAGAACGAATCGTTCGACGAGTCGCTCCAGCTGCTGCCGCCGACGCTGCGCCAGGCGAACACGACCTTCGTCAACCTCCGCGCCGCGCTCGACGACCTCGATCCGCTGGTCAACACGTCGAAGACCGCCACGAAGGACCTCGACCCGTTCCTCCGCCAGCTGCGTCCGGTCGTCCAGCGCGCGGTGCCCGTGTTCACGGACCTCCGCCTCACCGTGAGCCGCCCCGGCGAGGCGAACGACCTCGCCGAGCTGGTCACCGCCCTCCCGCCGCTCCACCGGCTTGCGAGCGCCTCGACGCGGAGCGTCGATCCGGGCGATGAACGCTTCCCAGCCGATGATCACGACGGCCCGCCCCTACGCGCCGGACCTTTTGGGGTCCTTCGCCAAGCTCGGCCAGGTCACCGGCTACTACGACGGCAACGGCCACTACGCGCGCGTCCAGGCGGCCGCCTTCAACCTCTTCGAGCTGGGATCAGCTCAGCGGCAACCTGGAGCCGATCCCGCCGGACGAGAAGTTCGACGCCTTCGAGACCGCGGTCACGACGAGCGCTGCCCCGGCGGCGCCACCCAGCCGATCTCCGGCTCCAACCCGTTCCTCGACCAGGGCCGGCTCTCCGGCAAGTGCGACCCCTCCGACGTCCCTCCGGGCCCATGAGGCGGCTGGCGCTGACAATCGTCGCGCGTCGCGCTCCTGGCGGCGCTCGTCCTCGCCGCCACCGCCGGCGGCGAACGGCGACGGCGGCGACTACAAGGTCCGCGCGATCTTCGACAACGGCGGCTTCATCGTCAACGGCGAGGACGTCCGCGTCGCCGGCGCCAACGTCGGCGAGCGTCGAATCGGTCGACGTCACGATGCCGGGCGAGGTCGCCAGCCTACGAGGGCGGCGCGCACGACGTGCCGGGCAAGGCGGTCGTCGTGCTCGACATCACCGACCCGGGCTTCCAGGACTTCCGGCAGGACGCCACCTGCCTGATCCGGCCGCAGTCGCTGATCGGCGAGAAGTTCGTCGACTGCCGCCCGACCCTGCCGCGGGCGCCCGGGTCGGAGCCGCCGCCGCCGCTGGAGCAGATCGCGGACGGCGAGACCGGCGACGGGCCAGTACCTGCTGCCGCTCGAGAACAACGGCAAGGCCGTCGACCCCGACCTGATCAACAACATCAAGCGGCTGCCCTACGCGGAGCGCTTCCGCCTGATCCTCAACGACCTCGGCGCCGGCCTCGCGGCGCGCGGCGAAGAGCTGGGCGAGATCGTCGAACGGGCGAATCCGGCCCTGACGCGAGACCGACGACGTGCTCGCGATCCTCGCCGCCCAGAACCGGCAGCTGGCGCAGCTGGCGGCCGACTCCGACGTCATCCTCGCCGCCCCTGGCCCGGGACCGCGAATCGCTGACCGGGTTCATCCGGTCGGCCGGGGAGACCGCCGCCGCCACCGCCGAGCGCGGAGCTGAGCTCGAGGAGAACCTGCAGAAGCTGCCGCCGACGCTGCGCCAGGTGCGCCTGACGATGCGCGAGCTCGGCAACTTCTCCGACGCGGCCTTCCCGACTGTCAAGGTCCTCGGCGACAACGCGGCGTCGATCACGGCCGCGACCCGCGCGCTCGGCCCGTTTGCTGACGCGACGCACCTTCGCGCTGAAGGGCCTCGGCGACAGCGGCCGAGGAGACCGGGCCGGCCCTGCGCGCCGCCGACCCGGTCGTGGTGCAGATCCGCAACCTGGCCCGACGCGCCGCGCGGCCGTCGACGAACTTCGAATCGGCTGACCTCGAGCCTGCGCCGGACGGGCGGCTTCGAGAACCTCATGAAGTTCATCTACAACACGACCGGGGCCTTCAACGGCTTCGACCAGTACGGCCACTACCAGCGCACCAACATCCTGGTGTCGTCGCTGCATCGAGTACGGGACGTTCCCCTCGTCCGGGCTGCGTCGCCAACTTCACCGGGCCGGGGGCGGTCATCGGCCGCAACCCGTTCTCGCGCGCGGCGATCCGGGAGGCGTTCGGCGAGCCACAATCCCGGACCGGAGGAACGCGGGCGCCGGCCGAAGGCAGCCTGCTTCCGGGCCTGGGAGACCTGCTCGAGGCCGGCCCAGCCCAGCCGGAGCAGAGCGATTCCGACCGGGCCGGCCAGCAGCGAGGCGGCGTGAGCGCGGGCCTGGACGTCCTCGACTACCTGTTGGGTCCCTGAGATGAGGCAGCGCCGATCCAGGGCCTCGCCGGGAACCCGATCCTGGTCGGCGCGCTGACCGTGCTGATCGTCATCGTCGCCGTCTTCCTCGCCTACAACGCCAACAACGGGCTGCCCTTCGTCCCCACCTACCGGATCTCGGCCGAGGTCCCGAACGCGAACGCCCTGGTCGAGGGCAACGAGGTCCGGGTCGGCGGCGTCCGGGTCGGGGTCGTCGAGACGATCCAGCCCGTCCAGGACGAGGAAGACGGCTCGGTCACGCGCGAAGCTCAACCTGAAGCTCGACAAGAGCGTCGACCCGCTGCCGGAGGACTCGACGGTGATCGTCCGGTCGCGCTCGGCGCTCGGCCTCAAGTTCCTGCAGGTCACGCCCGGGCCAGTCCGACCAGCGGCCTGCCGGAGGGCGGGACGCTGCCGCTCGCGGCCGCGCGCCCGGAGCCGGTCGAGATCGACCAGCTCTTCAACACGTTCCAGACGGAGACGCGCCGGGCATGCACAGATCAACCTGCGGTCGAGTTCGGCAACGCGTTCGCCGGCCGCGGCCCGGCGCTGAACGCCGCGATCGGCGAGCTGCGGCCGCTGGTGCGAGCGGCTGAGCCGGTGATGCGCAACCTCAGCTCGCGAGCAGACCGACCTGGCCGGCTTCTTCCGCGCGCTCGAGCAGGCCGCCGGCCGAGGTCGCGCCGGTCGCCGAGACCCAGGCGGACATGTTCGTCGCCCTCGACCGGACCTTCGGCGCCTTCGCCGCGTCTCCCGTCCCTTCATCCAGGACACGATCACGAAGGGGTCGAGGCCGAGAACGCCGCGATCGAGACCTGCCGCGGATCCGGCCCTTCCTGCGTCACTCGGCGGCGCTCTTCAGCGACTTCGAGCCCGGGCGCCCGGGCGCTCGCCGAGCTCCTCGCCGATCCTCGCGTCGGCGTTCACGATCGGCATCCCGGTCGCTGCGCGCGTCGCCGATCCTCAACGCCCAGCTGCCGCCGACCGCGGAGGCGCTGCTCGACTTCTCCAGCGACCCGAACGTGGTCAACGGGCTCAACGCGCTGAGCGACACGACGAAGATCCTCGACCCGACGCTCCGCTTCGTCACCCCGGCCCAGACCGTCTGCAACTACCCGTCGATCCTGCTCGAGCAACGCCGCCGGCACGTCAGCTCCGGCAACAGCCGCGGCAACTGGCTGCGCTCGATCACGATCATCGCCGCCGTACGGGAGCCGAACGCCGAGGCCGGTCCCGCCTCCGCGCCCGCCAACGGGCCCGGCGCCGCCGAACCACCTCCACTACAACCCCTACCCGAACACCGCCGCCCCGGGCCAGACGCACGAGTGCGAGGCCGGCAACGAGCCCTACGCAGACGGGCCAGACCGTGATCGGCAACGTGCCCGGGCAACCAGGGCACGACCACCTCGGGACAGGAGCGGAGCGGCTGATGGCCCGCACGCCGCGGCAAGAACCACGAAGTACAACGAGACCTTCTTCCGCAGCATGGGCGGCCCGGGCCCGACCGCGGTCGGCATCATCGTGATCCTCCTGATCGTCGTCGGGCCCTACCTGGCCTTCACCAAGCACTCCCGTTCACCAGCCACGGCTACGAGCTCAAGGCGACCTTCGCCAACGCGGCCAACATCTCGAACAACTCGCCGGTGCGGATCGCCGGCGTCAACGTCGGCAAAGTGACCGGGGTCGAGCGCAACGGCGACGCACTCGGAGGTCACCTTCACCGTCGAGCGACGCGGGCCGGCCGATCCACGAGGACGCCTCCGCCGCGATCCGGCCGCGGATCTTCCTCGAGGGCAACTTCTTCATCGACCTCGACCCCGGCAGCCCGAGCGCGCCGGAGCTGCCGGACGACGGCGACGATCCCGATCAGCCACACCTCGACCGCGGTCCAGCTCGACGAGGTCCTGACCGCGCTGCAGCCGCCGCGCGCGCCGAACCTGCAGCTGCTGCTCGAGGGCTTCGGCACGCGCTCACCCACCAGCCGACGCCGGCCGAAGACGCGACCAGGACCCCGAGGTGCAGGGCAAGACCGCCGCGCACGGCGCTCAACGGGGCCTTCGACTACGGCGGCGACGCCGGCCGCTACGATCGGCGAGGTCAACGAGGCCTTGCTCGGCACCGAGCCGCACGACCTCTCGCGGCTGCTCGCCGGCGCCGGCCGGACCTTCGGGCGCTGGCTCGCCGCGAGGACGCAGCTGCAAGGGCCTGATCGCCAACTTCGACGATCTTCACCGGCGCCCTCGCCGACGAGTCCGACAACCTCTCGGAGACGATCCGGCTGCTCGGCGCCGACGCTCCGACGACCGCGCAGCGCTCGCTGGTCAGCCTCAACCGCGCGCTGCCGCCGCTGCGCGGCTACGCGATCGAGCTCCGGCCCGGCGGTCGCCGAGCTGCCGGCGACGATCGCGGCCGGGAAGCCGTGGCTCGACGCAGGCGCGGCCGCTGCTCTCGCAGGCGCGAGGTCGGCGGGATCGCCGAGCTGCTCGCCGCAGGGCACCCCGGCTCGGCGCACGCCGACCGCACGAGACGCTCGGCCTGCTGCCGCAGCTGACCGGCTTCAGCCGCTGCGTCGACGAGAACCTGGTCCCGGCCGGCAACGTGCGTGCTCAGATCGAGCGCGGCTCCAGACTTCAGCACCGGCCAGCCGAACTACCGCGAGTTCTTCTACCGGCGACCGACTTCGCCGGGGAGAGCGCAGAACTTCGACGGCAACGGCATCTACGTCCGCTTCCAGCCCGGCGGCGGCCCGGTCCTGGTCAAGCGCGAACAACCCGACCGGCGGCGATCGACGCCGAGAAGCTCTACGGCAACACGATCGCGCCGCCGCTCGGGACCCGGCCAGCCGCAACCGGCAGCCTGCCGCCGTTCAAGCGCCGACGTCCCCTGCTACAAGAACGCGCGTCCCGAACCTGAACGGCCCGGCGGCCGGCGCCGGGCCCCCCAGCCCGAGGCGGCCTGACGCCATGAGGAAGCGCGATCCGCGACCACTTCGCGGGACTTCGTCGGCGATCATCGCGCTCGCCGTGCTTCGCGCTGTTCGACGCTGCTCGTGCATCTTCTCCCAGCAGAAGGCCGCGCTGCCGACTGGGTCCCCGGCCTCGGCGAGGACTTCTACCAGCTCAACGCCGAGTTCACCTCCGCGCAGGCGGTCACCCCGGGCCAGGGCCAGGCGATCGACATCGCCGGCATCCAGGTCGGCAAGGTCGGCTCGGTCGACCTCGAAGACGGGCGACGCCGTCGTCCGCATGGACATCGAGCCGAAGTACATGGAGCTGATCCACCCGGACGCGACGCTGCTGCTGCGGCCGAAGACCGGCCTCAACGACATGGTGATCGAGGTCGACCCGGGGACCGCGGGCGAGACGCCGTCCGAGGGCTCGACCATCCCGCTCGCCCAGACCGAGCCGAACGTCAACCTCGACGCGTTCCTGGCGACGCTCGACGCCGACACCCGCGAGTACCTGGCGCTGCTGCTCGACGGCGGCGGCACGCGGGCTCGGCGGCCAGGCACGCCAGTTCTCGGCCGCCCTGCGGCGCTTCGAGCCGTTCGCCCGCGACCTCGCCCGGATCGGCACGCGCTGGCGGGCGGCGCGCAGCATCGCGCCGCGTCGATCCACAACTTCCGCCTGATCGCCCAGGAGCTCGGCGACAACGACGCCGCAGCTGGCCGCGCTTCGTCAACTCCTCCAACGCGGCGCTCGGCAACTTCGCCAACCAGCAGGCGGCGATCCGCGAGGCGCTGCACGAGCTCCCGCCGACCCTGCGGGCGCGCAGACGGCCTCGCCAGCTCCGACCCGCTTCTCGCGTCGTGCTGCGCCCGGCGCTGCTGGCGCTGATCCCGCAGGCAGGCGCTGAAGCCGGCGCTCGAGGCGACCCAGCGGCTCTTCGGCCAGACGCGGGTGCCGATCCGCGACCAGATCCGGCCCTTCACGCCGCCAGGTCCGGCCGGTGTCCGCCACCTGGACGCAGGCCGTCCGAGCCCCTGGACGAAGACCGTCGACCGGCGCTGCGCGGCAGCTTCACCGACCTGAACACGCTCGCTCAACGAGCTCGCCTACAACCCGCCGGGCTCGAGCAGGAGGGCTACCTCTTCTGCCTCGCCTGGCTCAACCACGACTTCAACGCGATCTTCCTGACCCAGGACGCCGAGGGCCCGCTGCGGCGCGGGCTGACCTGATCACCTGCAACACGGCGCCGCCAGGCCGAGCATTCGCCGCCGGCGGCCAACGCGCTCCTGAAGACCGAGCTGCAGGCGACGCAGCCTGCCGAGCCTGACCGACATCTGCCCACCGGCCGCCCCGTGAATCCCTGATGCAGAAGCAAGCCCCCTCCATCTCCCAGCTGGTCATGATCGCCGGCTTCGCGCTGTCGTGCTTCGGGATCCTGCTCTTCCTCTGGGTCACCTTCGGCGGGCCGACCCCGTTCAAGGCGAAGCGGCTACGAGGTCAAGGTCCCCTTCAACGAGGCCAGCCAGCTCGCCGAGCAGTCCGACGTGCGGATCTCCGGCGTCTCGGTCGGCAAGGTCAGGACGATCGAGCTCGGCGCGCGAGGACGCCGGCTCGGCGATGGCGACGATCGAGATCGAACGACAACTACGCGCCGATGCCGAGCGAACACGCGGGCGATCCTGCGCCAGAAGACGCTGCTCGGCGAGACCTACGTCGAGCTGACGCCGGGCAACCGCGAACGGACCGACGCTGCCGGACGGGGGCGAGCTGCCCGGCGCCCAGGTCGCCGACTCGGTCCAGCTCGACGAGATCTTCCGCACCTTCAACGCAGAAGACCCGGGCCGCCTTCCAGGACTGGATGCGGGACGCGGCGGTGGCGATCAGCGGCCGCGGGCACGGACCTCCCGACGCGTTCGGCGCTGCTCGAACCGACCTTCCGACGCCAACAAGGTGCTGCGGATCCTCGACACCCAGCGGCTCGCGGTGCGCCAGCTGGTCCGCAACACCGGCGTCGTCTTCGACGCGCTGAGCGCCCGCCAGGGCCAGCTCCGCGGGCCTGATCCGAGAACTCCAACGCGGTCTTCCAGACCACCGCCGCCCGCAACGCAGGACATCGAGGCGCTGTTCCGCGTCCTCCCGACCTTCCTCGACGAGTCGAGGCTGACCCTGCACCGGCTGGACCGGTTCGCGGCCAACACCGACCCGCTGATGCAGCAGCTCCGGCCCGCCGTGCGACAGCTCTCGCCGGTCCTGATCGCCAGCGGCAACGCTGGCGCCCGAGCTGCGCGGCTTCTTCGTCGGCCTGCGCCGGTGATCGCGGCGGCGCCCGACCGGCTTCCCGGCGCTGCGCAAGTTCCTGCGCGAGGACCTCCCGCCGCTGCTGCGGCGGCTCGAGCCGTTCCTCGAACCAGCTCGACCCGCTGCTGCAGTCGCTCGCCCTCTACAAGCGCGAGATCGCCGCCTTCCTCGGCAACGCCGCGGCGGCGACGAACGCCGCAGGGTGTTCCCCGGAGACCGGCGCCAGGGCGGTCAAGTACCTGCGGACCGCGGTGCCGCTCGGCCCGGACTCGCTCGCGGCCTACCCGCGCCGGCTGAGGTCAACCGCGTAAACCCCTACATGAAGCCGCTCGGCACTCTCAACCTCCGATCGCTCGGGATCTCAAGTCGTTCGAGACGCGCCAGTGCACGAGCGGGATCAACGCGATTCTGCGCGAGTGGAACGAGCTGAGTGCCACGGAGCAGGCGAACTTCGAGGCGTCGCTCAAGGGCCCCATCGAGGGGGGCGACCCACCGCCGGACTTCGCCGAGAGCCTCTACAACAACCTGCGGGAGTTCGCCTTCAAGAACGAGCGCAACAGCAACGACCTGCCCCAGCCCCCGTGCGCGGCCCAGGGCCCGTACCAGCCGCTGGGCCGGCCGAACCAGCCGGCGACGAAGTACCAGCACGTTTTCCCGCAGCGATGACCGAAACCTTGGGCCCGAAATGGGGTTCTTCAACTGACTGCGCCCCTGGTACGGTAAGGGCGCGTGAAAGGAAGCGGGCGCCGCGAAAGCAGGCGGCCGGACTGCTACAAGGAAGAGGAGTCAACTTGCGCAAGCATCTTGTGTGGGTGCTCGGACTGGCGCTCGCGATCGGAATCACGAGCGTGGCCGTCAGCGCCGTGCAGCACACCGTCAAGGCGAAGGTGGCGCCGACAAAGCAGAAGAAGAGGCAGTACGGCGCGGCCTCGCTGAACTTCACCACCGCCAGCACGTGTACGGAGTCCCCATCGTGCACGCTCAATCCCGCGAACCGGGTTCGTGTTTACATCGACGATGACATCAAGCTGAACCCGAGAGGTCTGGCGAAATGCAACCCGGACTCGCTCGAGAACACGACGACCGATCAGGCGCGGGCGAAGTGCAGGTCCTCGATGGTCGGCAAGGGCTCGTCGGTTGCGTTCATCGCCGGCAGGAAGGACGCCCAAGCCAGCGGGACCGGGACCGGCTTCAACGGTCCGACCCGAGGCGGACGTCCGACGCTGATCGTCCACAACTACGTCCCGGTGCTCGGCCGGACCGTGGTCCTCGTGGGGGCCCTCAAGCCCGGCACGGGTGACTTCGGCACGATCCTCGACGTCAACGTTCCGCCGCTGCAGTTCAACACTGCGCTGGCGTCGTTCCAGCTGAAGATCCAGCGTGCGTTCAGGTTCAAGGGCAAGAGTCGCAACTACCTCACCGCCCGGTGCTTCGATCGCAACAAGACCTGGAACTTCAAGGGTCGCGACGACTACGGGAGCGGTGATCCGCCGAAGACGGCTACCGCCACCCAGAGGTGCCAGGTGAGGCGCTAGCAGGCGCCACATCTGACCGATGAGAAGAGGCGGCCTCCGGGCCGCCTCTTCTCGTTCTCCAGGTGCGGCTGAGAGGAGTCGAACCTCCACGTCCTTGCGGACACGGCGACCTGAACGCCGCGCGTCTACCAGTTCCGCCACAGCCGCAGAACGGGTAAATCTAGCGGTCCGCGGGCAAATCGAGCTGCCGCCCAGTCGCTACAATCGCGCGCGTCCGCGCCGCTATCGTCTAGGGGACTAGGACGCCGGATTCTCAGTCCGGAAACCGGGGTTCGAATCCCCGTAGCGGTGCCTCTCGGTTGCAAATCGGCACCACTCTTCGCTTCCGGGCTATCGGCGCGCGGTGTTGCGTCTAGGTGGAGCTCGGTCGGTTGCCGTTTGACTGGCCTCCATAATATTTGGTAGGAAAGGGGTGGGGTTTCTTTTGCGTCCTCGTCCACACGCCTGGGAGGCGTGGGAAAGGTGAACCTGTTGATCAGCCGCGGTCGGCAAATCAGAATCCTCGTCTCGCTGCTCGCGCTCGCCGCGCTCGGCGTGGTGTCGAACGCGGTGCCGGCCTCGGGACAGGGTGGCGCGGCCGAGCCGCCGCTCGCCACCTCGAGCAACGTGAGGTCGTGGCGCACGTCCCCGGGAGCGCGGCGGGGATGAACTTCAAGGATCACTACGCCTACGTCAGCGGCTGGGGTGGCATCACCGTGCTCGATATCGCGGATGCCGATTCGCCGCAGATGGTCGGCGCTCTTCCGTTGCCCCACTTCGAGAACGAGGACGTTGACCTTTGCGGAAACACGTTGATAGTCGTGAACGACCGCGAGGCGCAGGACTTCGGTGCGGTGATGTACGTCGTCAGCATCGCGAACCGCACGTCACCCACCGTGAGCGCAATCCTGCCGCTAGGCCTGACAGGCAGCGGCCGCGGCTCGGGCCACATCGCCAACTTCGTCAAGGCCGACTGCTCGCAGGCGTGGGTTGACGGCGGCAACCTCGTCGAGGTCGTAGACCTCACCGTGCCCAGTGCACCGCGGTCGCTGGGCAAGTTCGAGTCGGCCGCTTCCCAGAGCGACGCGTTCAACGTGACGCACGACACCGAGCTCGACAGCACGGGCACGGCGTGGTCGGTTGGCGGTGGCGGTGCGGCCGGCTACCGGCCGACCGCCGATCCACTCGCGCCCGAGCTGCTCGCGACGACCGGCACGGCCGGGCGGAACCCCTCGCCCTACAACGACTTCATCCTCCACAACTCGCAGCGGCGCGGGAAGACGCTGCTCGTCACCGAGGAGGACTACATCGACACCGACGAGGTCCCTCCCGGCGGTTGCCGCGGGCAGGGGAAGTTCGAGACCTGGGACCTCTCGCGGATGAAGAACGGCACGATCACGCCCCTGGGAACGTGGGAGACGGAGCTGAACGGGATGTTCACCGGCGGAGCGGTCGACTCGAAGGCGCCGGTGACCGTCAACTGCTCGTCACACTGGTTTGACGCCAAGGACGGCGTCGCGGCCGTCGGCTGGTACGAGCAGGGAGTCCGCTTCCTCGACTACCGCAGGCCGACCGAGATCACCCAGGTCGGCTACTACATCCCCGCCAACGGGTCGACCTGGGCGGCCTACTGGTCGCCGACGGACCCCGGCGGCGAGATCGTCTACACCGCCGACGCCTACCGCGGCGTCGATGTGCTCAGGATCGACGATGGCGGGCTGACCGGCAAGAAGGTGAAGGCCCCGGTTCCCGACGAGTGGTTGGGCAGCCCGACCAAGGACTCACTCGCCTTCCAGCCGCATTCCCAGTTCGGCTTCGTCTGTCCGGTGCTGAAGCCGGACGTGGAAACGCCCTAGCCCGCGGCATTGCCTTCAGCGGCGGCGAGACCCCTCCCCGAGTCGCGATAAAAGACGATCGAGAGCACCTTCCCCTCCTCAACGTGCCACAGCAAAGCCGCGTGACGATCAAGCTCGAGGCCGCTGCCGCGGCCTCGGCCCCGTGAGTGGACCTCGGCCAGCACGAGCTCGCCGACCTCACGCAGCCCCGTCGGCTCCCAGGTGAAGCTCTCCCAAACCTCCATCACTTCGGCGTAGAAGCTCCGGATCCCGTCGTGGCCCTCGTAGATGGCCGGATTGAGGACACGATCGGACATGTCCAGCCGAACCGCCGAGTCGCAGACGGCCACGACGGCGTCGATATCCCCTGCGTTGAGCGCCTCGTGGGCCTTCAGCACGACTTCGGCCTGTGCGGACATCGGCACAGGCAAGTATCGAGGATCGTTGCGGAGCTACGTCGGGAGCACTGCTGGGCGCCTGGTGGCGAACTCGCCTGCCGCGCGCAATGATGTAGGGAAATCGAGAAGGGACAACCGAGGGCAAGGAGCAGAGATGGCGACCGAAAGCGCGGCAGCCCGCGTCGACCCCGGCGAGCTCGAGGCGAAGGTCAAGGACATGTACCGCCACGTGGCGGCGGAGCCACACGCCGACTACCACTTCGAGCTCGGCCTACCGCTCGCCGAGCGCCTCGGCTATCCGGCCGAGCTGGTCGGTCAGATCCCGGATGGCGCGGTCGAGTCATTCGCCGGGGTCGGCTACTTCTTCGACCTCGCCGAGCTGCGGGAGGGCGAGGCGGTTGTCGACCTCGGCAGCGGATCCGGCATGGACGTCTTCTTCGCCGCCCTGCGGGTCGGTTCTAACGGCACCGTGGTCGGTGTCGATTTCACGCCGGAGCAGCTGCAGAAGGCGCGGCGGCTGGCGGTGGAGAACGGTTTCGCCCAGGTCGAGTTCCGAGAAGGACGAATCGAGGGCCTCCCGGTCGATGACGCAAGCGTCGGCTGCGTGATTTCGAACGGCGTGATCAACCTCTCGCCCGAGAAGGAGCAGGTGTTCGCCGAGGTGGCTCGGGTGCTCCGCCCGGGCGGCCGGCTGGCGATTGCCGACATCGTCAGCGAGCAGCAGCTGAAGGAGTCGATCGTCTGCGACGCCGATCTCTGGGCCTCATGCATCGGCGGCGCCGCACAGCAGGACGCCTACCGGGCGGCGATCGAGGGTGCCGGCCTGCGGATCGAGGAGATCCGCCAGAACCCCTACGAGTTCATCTCCGAGCGCGCCCGCGATGCGAGCACGAAGTACGGGGTCAAGAGCGTGTCGCTCCTGGCGGTCAAGGCCGGCTGAGCCGAACGCCGCCTGGGCGGGGTCAGGTGCCGAGGAACGCCAGCACCGCGAGCACGCGGCGATGGTCTTCGGCCGCCGGCGGCAGGTTGAGCTTGGCGAAGATGCTGGTCACGTGCTTCTCCACGGCGCGCTCCGAGACCACGAGCGCCGCAGCGATCGCCCGGTTGCTGCGCCCCTCCGCCATCAGCCCCAACACCTCGCGCTCGCGCGGGGTCAGCTCCGCGAGCGGGTCCTCGACCCGGCGGCGCCCGAGCATCTGCGAGACGACATCCGGGTCGAGCGCGGAGCCGCCCTCCGCCACCCTCCGGACCGCGTCGGCAAAGCGCTCCAGGTCCGAGACCCGGTCCTTGAGCAGGTAGCCGACGCCGGCGGCATCGTCGCCCAGCAGCTCCAGCGCGTACTCCTCCTCTATGTACTGCGAGAGCACGAGCACGCCGGTGTCCGGCAGCTCCTCGCGGATCGCGCGCGCCGCCCGCAGGCCCTCGTCGGTATGGGTCGGCGGCATGCGGATGTCGACGATCGCGACGTCGGGCTTGTGCGCTCTGGCCTTGCGCATCAGCTCCTCACCGTCGCCGGCCTGCCCGACCACCTCGAAGCCGGCCTCTTCCAGCAGGCGCACGACCCCTTCGCGCAGCAGCACCGAGTCGTCGGCGACGATCACCCGCACGGGATCCTCGCCCTCAGCGTCGTGCCCTCTCCGTCGGCGCTCGCAAGCTCGAGGCGCCCGTCGAGCGCCGCGACCCGATCGTGGAGGCCGCGCAGCCCCGAGCCCTGCTCGGGGTCGGCGCCGCCGACGCCGTCGTCGCTGACCTCGATCTCGACCTGGCCGTTGCCGCGCGCCACGCTGACCGTGACCTTATGCGCTTGGGCGTAGCGGGCCGCGTTGGTGAGCGCCTCGGCGACGACGAAGTAGACCGCCGATTCGAGCGAGGACGGCAGCCGGTCATCCGGCGTCTCGATCACCTCCACCGGCACAGGGGAGCGTCCGGCAAGCGCTTTGAGCGCCGCCTCGAGTCCGCGGTCGGTGAGCACCGCCGG
The DNA here is from genome assembly GCA_963720015.1 of uncultured Actinomycetes bacterium. GTDB lineage: Bacteria > Actinomycetota > Thermoleophilia > Solirubrobacterales > 70-9 > DATFPK01. The sequence goes on from CAVREA010000004.1 coordinate 552,535, forward strand.
GTGGATCCCCCGTGCCAGCTCGCGCAGCTCGCCGGTGGCCTCGCTCAGCTCCTCGAGCGAGGTGTCGAGCATCTCGACGGCCTCCTGCGGGTCGCGCTCGACCCGATCCCGGACCATGCGCAGGTTGATTCCCAGCGCCATCAGCCGCTGCTGGGCGCCATCGTGGAGGTCCCGCTCGAGCCGGCGCCTCTCCTCATAGCCGGCCTGCACGATCCGTGATCGGGAAGCCCGCAGCTCGGCGACCTTGGCCCGCAGCTCGGCGTCGAGGCGCTCGTTCTCCAGCGTCAACGCCGCCGCGGCGCCCACCGTCTGCACGAGATCGCGCTCGTCCTCGAGCGAGGCGTCGTGGATGATCGCCGCCAGCGGCTCGCCCTCGTGGCTCAGCTCGGTCGCGAACCTGCCGCTTCCCGCCCCGGGCAGCTCGGCCGGCCGGCCCTCGGAATCCACGTAGGAGGAGGTCTCGGGCACCCAGTAGGCCAGCTCGAGCCCGGGATCGCCGAGCGCCTCGGCCAAAGCGTCACGGAGCCCGGTTCGCCCGGCCCCCTCGCCGAGCCTGCCGACCACCGAGGTGACGGCCTCCGCCCTGCCGAACCGCGAGCGCAGCAGGCCGACGAGGAACGCGAAGGGGACGAGGGCGAGGACCGTGAGCTCGACGATGACGGCGCCGTTGGAGACCGCGTCGGCGCCGAGTTCCTCGGCGACCATTCCCAGCACCACGAAGATGAGGGCGAGCGCGCCAACCGCGAGCACCGGGCTGAGAGCGCGTCGCTGGCCCGCTCCGGTCTGCCGCCAGCGCTGGTGGACTACGGCCACCAGTCCGACCATCACCACAAGCGCGCAGAGAACCTGCAGGCCGCCTATCAGGCCGGAAAGCGATTCCGAGCCGGAGACCAGGATCGGGTTCGACGGGCACCCGTCGCACTCCGCATAGGAAGCGGTGGTGTCCTGGAAGAGAAACCCCGCCAGCTGCAGCGCAGTGACGTCGATGTAGACGAGCGCTGCCAGCCACCGTTGCCCCTCCGTCTCCAGGCGGCCGGAGGGAAAGGAGAGCAGCAGGTGGGCGAGCAGGGCGAACGTGAGCGGTCTGATGAGCGTGCCCGCGGCGAAGGGGACGCTGTCGCCGGAGGTGGAAACACCCTGAAGCAGCCAGGCGAAGCCGACTGCTGTCATCAGCGGCCCGACGTTGTTCGCGGGCCGCTGCGCCCAGGCGTAGAGGCCGGTTCCCGCGAAGGCCCAGCCGATCACCAGCGTGTAGGCGGCGTACGCACCGCGCCCGGCGAAGACGCCGGGCGCGTGGGTGTCGGAGGAGTTGAGGATGACGACCAGGGTCCCGACCCCGATCACGAATGCCAGCACGCCCAGGGCGACCAGTGCGCGACGAAGGCTGTTCATCGCAGCAGCGTGGCGAGCGCGGTGCCGGTCAGCTCGTACTTGGGGATGAAGCCGCGCGCGCCGCTGGTCGCAAGCGCCTCGCCCAGGTCCGCGGAGTCGTGGCTCGAGGTGAGCACGATCTGCGGGGCCGGGCCGTTGATCGCGAGCAGGCGCCTCGCGACCTCGAACCCGTCGACATCGGGCAAACGTACGTCGAGCAGGACGAGGTCCGGGCGCAACCGCTGGGCGGCCGCGAGGGCGGCGGCACCGTCCTCGGCCTCCCCGACGACCTCGTAGCCGTCGGCCTCGAGCATCCGCCGCGCGCTGGCGCGGAAGCTTGGATGGTCATCGACGACGAGGACGGTCTTCCCCATGGACGTGATTCTCGCCCATGGCCCAGACCAGATCCATACGGCTGGCCGTACCGCTCGGGGGGATATCCGAACCCGCGATCACCCGATCGGAGAGGGTCGAGAGATAGTCCCAGTGGGACTCGCGTCGAGGACCCCCTTCGCTACCTTCCGGAGGACCGATTAGTTTCGCCGGGAGACCCGGTCTTTAGGGACAGACACCGTGAGGGCAGCCTGGGTCGCCAAGGCTGTCTCACGCAGTTCAAGCCAGCCAGAAAGGACCTCGGATGACGCGTTACCTAGCCCGACTCGCCGATATCGCCTACCGTCGCCGCGGCCGCATGGTCCTGGCCTGGATCGCTGCGGCCGTTCTCATCATCGGAGTCGGATCCTCGCTCGCGGGCGAGTACAACGCGGACTACAACACGCCGGGGTCCGAGTCGAAGGCCGCCAGCGACCTCACCGAGGAACGCTTCGGCGGCTACTCCGGGCAGGAGATCTACGTCGTCTGGAAGGACCCGGACGGCGCAACGAGCCCCGCCGCCAGGCAAAGCGTCGACGCCTTCTTCGCCGAGGCCGAGCAGGTGGACCACGTGGCCCGCCACACGCCGATCCGCGTCTCCGAGGACGGCACGATCGGATCGTCCACCCTGCCGCTCACCGTTCCCGGCTGGGACGTGCCGAAGGAGGACGGCGAGAAGCTGATCGACGCGGCCGAGGGGAACAGCGGCGGCGGGCTCGAGATCAAGCTCGGCGGCGACCCGATCTACGCGGCACAGGAGTCTTCGAGTCCGGAGGGCATCGGGCTTCTGGGAGCCGCGATCGTGCTGCTGATCGCCTTCGGGTCGATCGTCGCCGCGGGTCTGCCGCTGGCGATCGCGCTGATCGGACTCGGGATCACCTCGGGCGGCCTGATCGTCCTGCTCGCCAACGTCGTCGACGTGCCCGACTGGACCACGGCGGTCTCGGGCCTGATCGGCATCGGCGTCGGCATCGACTACTCGCTGCTGGTGCTGACCAGGTTCCGCTCCGCCCTCAACGAGGGCAAGGACCGGCACGACGCCGTCGTCGAGGCCGTGACAACCGCGGGCCGCAGCGTGATCATCGCCGGCCTCACGGTGGTGATCGCCGTCCTCGGCCTCTTCCTCACCGGGCTCCCGTACATGTACGGAGTCGCGCTCTCGGCATCCTTCGCCGTGCTCGTCGTCATGCTGGCGGCGGTTTCGCTCCTTCCCGCCCTACTCTCGTACCTGGGGCCGAGGGTTGACCGGCTACGCATCCCGTTCCTCGGCCGCACGCTGAAGGCGGAGGGCGACGGTGAGTCGCTGGCGGCGCGCTGGAGCCGGACCGTGCAGCGGCGGCCGTGGACCGCGGCAATCCTGGCCAGCATCGTGATGCTCGCCCTGGCGGCACCCGCCCTGGGCATGCGGCTCGGCTTCCCGGACGCCGGCAACGACCCGCCCGACACGATGACGCGCCAGGCCTACGACCTCAACACCGAGGGATTCGGTGCGGGGACCAACGGGCCCCTCGTGATCGCCGCCGAGCTCCCGGCCCCGGAGGCGAAGGCGACGATCCAGTCCTTCGCGGACGACCTTCGTACCGACCCGCAGATCGCCTTCGTCGCCCCGCCTCGCTTCGATGGGGCCGGCAACGCGGCCCTCCTCACCGTGATCCCGGCGGGCTCCCCCCAGGACAAGGAGACGGAGGACCTTGTCAACCGGCTGCGCGAGGACGTGATCCCCGCTCAGCTCACGACCGCCGGGATCCGCGCCGAGGTCGGTGGCGTGACCGCGGCGCTCGAAGACCAGAGCGAGTACATGAAGGGCCGCATGCCGCTCTTCATCTCCGGAGTGGTCGGGCTCTCCTTCCTCCTCCTGCTCGTCGCCTTCCACTCGCCGCTGATCTCACTCAAGGCGGGGATCATGAACCTGCTCTCCGTCAGCGCCGCATACGGCGTGATGACGCTGGTCGCCAAGGGCGGACCCGTAGGCGAGCTGATCGGGATAGACCACGAGGTGCCGATCGCGCCGTTCATGCCCGTGATGATGTTCGCGATCCTCTTCGGGCTCTCGATGGACTACGAGGTCTTCCTGATCTCGCGCATCCGCGAGGAGTACCTCAAGGACGGCGATACCCAGCGGGCGGTCGCCGCCGGCCTGGCCAGGACCGCGCGAGTGATCACGGCGGCGGCTGCGATCATGGTGGTCGTCTTCCTCGCCTTCGTCACGGCGCCCGACGTCTTCCTGAAGCTGTTCGGGATCGGCCTGGCGTCCGCGATCTTCCTCGACGCCACGGTCGTGCGAATGGTGCTCGTGCCGGCGGTGATGGAGCTGCTCGGGGATCGCAACTGGTGGATCCCGAGCTGGCTCGAGCGGATCCTCCCGCGGCTCGACGTCGAGCGTGTCGCGGTCGGGGCCGAGGGGCGTCCGTAGCCGGGACCGGCTATTCGGGTCAGCTCGTGGTGAGGCCCCGCGCCGCGGCCCCTCGCAGCTCCAGCGGGCCTCGTGTCAGCGGGATTCGCGATCTCGCAGCGGCACCGACCGCTCCCGCGCAGCGGCGCGGGATTCGTCGTCGGTGCCCCTGTCGGGCTGGAGATACATGCGCCAGCTGGGCGTGACCGCATCGAGCGCCCCGTAGATGGCGGCGTGATCGTCGCAGTACACGTCATAGACGTCGGGCCCCGCCTCGTAGACGGGGTAGACGGCAGCGAGGCCGGCGATCAGCTCCCGTGCTCGGGGTCCGCCCTTGGACAGCAAGGTCATGCGCATTTCAGAGGCCTCCTGCCTCGTCGTCGGGGTTCAATGCCGGTGTGCTCTCGACTCTCTAATACCACCTGCCACGCGCGAACCCCCCGAACGCGATCAGGCCGATCAGCACGATGATGAGCCCGATCCAGAAACTCCAGACGAACATCAGGACGATTCCGAGGATCACCAGGATTCCGCCGAGGCTGATGCCGCCGATTCCGCCGCGTTCACGTGTGGCCATCCATGACCTCCTGGATCGTGTGGGGTGTCGGGTCCCAGGTTACCCCTCCCAGCGTGAGGGAAACGACTGATGGGACCAATAGGTTCCCCGGGATGAACTCCACGGAGTCCGCCTAGATGTCGAAGTGGGGCGTGCTCGCGGTTCTCGCCGTCGCCCAGTTCCTGATGGTTCTCGACCAGGCGGTGATGAACGTCGCGATCTCGCAGCTGGTCGAAGACTTCGACACCACCGTGACCACGATCCAGGTGGTGATAGCGCTCTACGCGCTGGTGATGGCCGCCCTCATGCTCACCGGCGGGAAGCTCGGCGACCTCTGGGGGCGGCGGCGGGCGTTCGCGATCGGGCTCGGGATCTACGCAACGGGATCGGCCCTGACGGCGGCCTCGTGGAGCGTCCCCTCGCTGATGTTCGGCTGGTCGATCCTCGAGGGAATCGGGGCGGCGCTCGTGCTGCCGGCGCTTGTCGCCCTGATCGGCGGCAACTATCAGGGCAAGGACCGCGCGCTGGCCTACGGGGTGCTGGGGGGCGTCGCCGGCGCCGGGATTGCCGTCGGCCCCATCCTCGGCGGTTGGGCCACCACCGAGCTGAGCTGGCGCGTGGTGTTCGTCGGTGAGGTCGTGGTCGCAATCGGGATCCTCTTCGGAACCAGGCTGATCCGCGAGCCCGCACGCGAAGGGCCGGCGCCGCGCCTCGACTGGGTCGGCTCGGCGCTGTCCGCGCTCGGCCTCGCCCTGATCGTGGTCGGGGTCCTGCAGGCGAGCAACTGGGGCTGGCTGAAGCCGCTCGACTCGCCGGTCGAGCCGTTCGGATTCTCGCTCACCCCGTTCGTGATCGCAGCCGGAGGGCTGGTGCTGGCGGCGTTTCGCGCCTGGGAGCGCCGCCGCGAGGAGCAGGGCCGCGACCCGCTGGTCCATTTCCGGCTTTTTCGCATCGCAACCCTTCGCGGCGGAGTCTCGATGCTGCTCACCCAGAACCTGATCCTGATGGGGATCTTCTTCACGATCCCGCTCTACCTGCAGATAGTGCAGGGTCTCGACGCGCTCGAGACCGGGGTGCGGATGCTGCCCGCATCCGTGGGCCTCTTCGTCGCCGCGCTCGGCGGCTCGGCCCTGGCCTCCCGTTTCGCCGCCCGCCCCCTGGTCCGGGTCGGACTCGCGATCACGCTGGTCTCGACCGTGATGCTGATGGCCGTGATCGAGCCCGAGCTCGACACCGGGCCCTTCCTCGCGGCGATGGGCGTGCTCGGAGTCGGGATGGGGCTGATCGTCTCCCAGCTCGGAAACGTGGTCCAGTCGGCGGTGAGCGATAGCGACCGAAGCGAAGCCGGCGGGGTCCAGAACACCGCTCAGCAGCTCGGCTCCTCCCTCGGCACGGCGCTGCTCGGCGCGGTTGTGATCAGCGGCCTGATCGCGGGCTTCACCGACAACGTGGCAGCGGACCCGCGTGTGTCGGCGAGCGTCAGCGAGCAGGTGGAGGTCAGAGTGGGCGGTGGGGTGAGCTTCGTCTCCGCGGAGCAGGTCCGCACCTCGGCCTCGGAGGCGGGCCTCGACCCGGCCTCCGTGGACGCGGTCGTGGAGAGCTACGAGGACGCGCAGCTGGAGGCGATCAAGACCGCGTTCCTGTTCGCAGCCCTCATCATCCTGGCCTCCTTCTGGTCCACCCGCCGGCTGCCGACTCGCCGCTTCGACGAGATCCAGTCGGGCACCGATCCGCCGCCGGCGCAGGCATGACTCCGATCCCCCACGGGCGATGTCCGCCGAGGCGGGATTGCCATATGACCCGTGCGGACGTAGGCTGTCTGAGTCACCAATGAAAGGAATCAAGGTATGGAGGTAAGAGGGGCCGGACGTGTTGTGTTCGCAGCGTTCCTGCTGCTGATCGTCGGCACGATCAACATCATCTACGGCATCGGCGCGCTCGACGACGCCAATGTCTTCGTCAACGACACCAGGTACATACTCACCAACCTGAGCACGCTGGGCTGGGTGCTGATCATCCTCGGCGTGATCCAGCTCACCGCCGGGTTCTCGCTGATGGCCGGCAACGCCTACGGCCGCGTGATCGGCATCGCCGCCGGCAGCCTCGGCGCGATCGGGGCGCTGCTCTCGATCGGTGGCGCCTACCCGTGGTGGTCGCTGGGCGTCTTCGCCCTCTGCGTCTACGTGGTCCACGGCATCGTCGTCTACGGCGAGGACGAGCAGGCCACCGGCGGTTCGAGGAGCACAGGGGTCTGAGCTGACCCGGCGGAAGCCCGTGCCCGCCAACGGGCCGGGCTTCCGCCGATCTCCCCGTGACCGATCCGCAGAAGCCCAAGCAGTGGCGCGGCCTCGCCAAGGCGCTGATCGTGGTCGCCTCGGTACTCGGCTTCCTGGCGATGTTCGCCGTCTGGGCGAACAGGCAGGCGCTCGAGACCGACACCTGGACGGAGACCAGCACCGAGCTGCTCGAGGACGAGGAGATCCGCACCGCCGTGGCCGGCTTCCTCGTCGACCAGCTCTACGCGAACGTCGACGTCCAGGCGGAGCTCGAGAACAGGCTCCCGCCGCAGGCGGCCGCGCTCGCGGGCCCGGCCGCGGGCGGCCTGCGCGAGCTGGCGAACAGAGCTGCGGTCGAGGCCCTTGACCGGCCGCGATTGCAGGCCCTCTGGGAGGAGGCCAACCGGCGCGCGCACGAGCGCCTGCTCGCCGTCGTCGAGGGCGAGAGCGAGGTGGTCGAGACCGGCGAGGGGACCGCGACCCTCGACCTCGGCGCCCTGCTCGAGCAGGTCTCCGAGCGCTCGGGCGTCGGCCAGAAGCTGGTCGGGAAGCTGCCCCCCGACGCGGCCCAGGTCACGATCCTGCGCAGCGACCAGATCGGCGCCGGGCAGGACGCCGTCCGCATCCTCCGCGGTCTCGCGATCGTCCTCAGCGTCCTGGCGCTGGCGCTCTTCGCCCTCGCCGTCTACCTCGCCCGCGGCCGGCGGCGGGAGACGTTGCGCTCCGTCGGCGTCGCCTTCGCGCTGATCGGCCTCGCGGTGCTGGTGGCGCGCTCGCTCGCGGGCAACGCCGTCGTCGGCTCCCTGGCCAGCACCGCGTCGGTCGAGCCGGCGGTTGAGTCGACCTGGCAGATCGGCACCTCGCTGCTGCGCGCGAGCGCGGTGGCGATGGTCGGCTACGGCATCCTCATCGTCCTCGCCGCCTGGCTGGCGGGTCCATCCGCGGCGGCGACCGCGCTGCGCCGCGGCATCGCCCCCTATCTGCGCGAGCGCCAGATCGCCTACACCGCAACGGCCGCGATCGTGCTGCTGGTGCTCTGGTGGAACCCGACACCCGGCACCAGCCGCGTCCTGCCCATCCTGATCCTGGTGGGGCTCTTCGTCGCCGGGGTGGAGACCCTGCGGCGGATCACGGAGCGGGAGTTCCCCGAGGCGGAGCGGGGAGGGCTGCGAGCCGCCCTCTCGGAGGCGGCCGGGTCGAGGCGGCCGGCGGCCGCGACCCCCGAGGACGACCGCCTCGAGAGGCTGGCGAAGCTCGCTGAGCTGCGCGATGCCGGGGTCCTCGACGAGGAGGAGCTGGCGCGCGAGAAGCGGCGCATCCTCGGTCAGGCCTGAGAGCGGGCGCGGCCGTGTCCGCGGCCGGTGATTGACTCGTCCCGTGCCAATGACCGCCGGGCCGGGGACACGATTCGGGATGAACCGCCGCCCGGACGAGCCGTGGACAGGATTCGCTGGGCGGATCGCCAACGCCTTCGGGCTGGTGCTCCTGCTGGTGATCGCCACCTACGTCCTCGGCTCGCTGACCACGTACTCCGGCTGGAGCGCGGTCGGCGTCTCCGTCCTGGCGTCCTCGAGCGCGGTGATCGCGCTGGCCAGCTCACGGGCAAGGCCCGTTGCCGTCCGCACGGCTGCCGTTCTCGCGGCCGGGTGCGTGGTGCTGGCCGCGGTCTCCGCCCTGTCGGACGTGGACGCGTTCCTCGCGGCCGCATCCCTGATCCAGATGCTGCTGCTCACCGTGGCGACGCTGGCGATGCTGCGGGCGGTCGTCACCGAGTCCGAGGTGGGATTTCGCACGATCCTCGGTGCGATCAGCGTCTACATGATCTTCGGCGTCCTCTTCACCTCGCTCTACGTCGCCATCGACCGCCTGCAGGCCGGGCCGTTCTTCAACACGAGCGGCACGACGTCCGGCTCGCAGACCGGCGACTTCATCTTCTTCAGCTTCACCACGCTGACCACGACCGGCTACGGCAACCTTGTCCCCGCCGAGCAGCCGGGCAAGATGTTCGCGGGCCTGGAGATGCTGCTCGGGCAGATCTTCCTCGTGACGCTGATCGCCGGGTTGGTCAGCCTCTGGCGCCCCGGGAGCCGCGTTTCCCAGCGGGGCTGAAGGGGCCTCAGCCCTCGGGGGTCAGGCGCGCGGAGAGCCCGAGCGTCGTCAGGTAGGCGACCACGACCCCGACGACGATCAGCGGACCCGCTCCCGGTCCGGCGTTGACCGTGAGCAGGACCGCAAGCACCGCGGCGGACAGCGGTAGCTTCAGCACCGAGCCCACCGCGGCTCCGATACCGACGGCGACGGCCGGCGTCAGGGCGAACCCCGGGAGATGGGCGGCCATCATGCCCGCCGCCGCCCCCAGGAACATGGCCGGGAACACCGGGCCGCCGCGGAAGCTGCCGACCGAGAGCCCGTAGGCGAGTCCCTTGAAGCCGATCAGCAGGGCGAGCGCCGACAGCGACCACGCGCCCGGGTGGGAGACCAGGCCGTCGAGCGTGGTCTCGCCGGAGAACAGGACCTGGTTGACGTTCTTGTCGGCGGCCTCGGAGAACGCGATCGCCAGCCCGGCGACGGCCATCCCGATGGCGGGCAGCGCGAAAAAGGGCTTCCAGCGGGCGACCCGCAGAGTCTCCGCTCCGAGGCGGAAGATGGCAAATGCGGCCACCGCCACGGCCGCCGCCAGCAGGATCGTCCAGCCGAAGTCGGCGATGTCCGGCCGCGCGTAGGCGGGGAGCTCCAACGTGCCGATCGCGATATCGCTGGTGTCGAGGCCGGTCCACGAGCCCATTCCGATCCAGACGAGGGATCCGATCCCCGACGCCAGCAGTCCCGGAACGAGGACGAGCGGCAGCCGCGGGCCGCCGAGACCGGCCGCCTCGATCACGATCAGCGCCGCGATGATCGGAGAGCCGAAGAGAAAGGCGAGCGCGGCAAGAGTCCCGGAGGCCGCGAGAATCTCGCCGACCTCCGGCGGCGTATCGCCGCGCAGCAGGTTGGAGGCGAACAGGCCCAGTCCGCCGCCGACCGCGATCAGGGGGGCCTCGGGGCCGACCACCGCGCCGAGGCCGATCGAGGCGACTCCGGCCAGGATCACGCCGGGGAGCTCGATCGGCTGCGTGGGCGCGGGATTCAGGCCGTGAGCGGGGATATGGCCTCCGTTGCCCGGGAGGCGGACGATCGCGAAGGCGACGATCACGCCGGCGAGGGCGAGGACGGGAAGGGACCACCAGCGCGGGGTGCTGTCAAAGCCGAGGCCATCGGGGAGGTCGGTGTAGACCCACCCCTGCAGGTGGATCACCAGCTCGAGAAAGCCCCAGGCGACAGCAGACGCGACCACCCCGATCAGGGCGGCGAGGACCAGCAGCCCGAGGAACTGCCGGCTGCGCATGATCGAGAGGTCCGGCGGAGAAGCTGCCGCTTCGGTGCCTTCCATGCGCGCCAGCCTATCCGCGCGCGCCAAGGGGCCCTCGGTCCCGCGGGCTGAGGCGACTTGGGTTCCCGCCCCAGGTCGAATCGGCGGATACTGCGTAGGCGATGTCGCAGGAGAACGTGGAGATCGTGCGGCGGGTGAACGAGGCGTTCGCTGCGAGGGACCTCGACGCCCTCCTGGCGCTGCATCACTCCGATGTGGAGATCGTCGTCCTCCGATCCGCAGTCCAGGGTCCATACCGTGGGCACGATGGACTTCGCCGAATGGCAACCGAGGCATTCGACATAGCCGATCTGCAGTTGGACATCGAGGAGGTTCGAGATTGCGGTGGAAAACGCGTCTTGGTCCTTGGCCACCAGCACGGAGTGGTCAGCGGTGTACCGTTCGACCGCGTCCTCGCGGAGATGTTCGAAGTCGACGCCGGGAAGGTGAGACGAGCTCATGCTTTCCCGACGCTGGACGACGCTCTCAAAGCCGCCGGGCTGTCGGAGTAGCTCGGAGGTCAAGCCCTCGCCTTCGCAGCATCGGGGCGCCGCACCCCGCAAGCGCATTCCGTAGCGTGCCCGGCAGTGAGCGAGCGCGATCTCGACGTGATCGTCTTCGGCGCCAGCAGTGTCACCGGACGCCGGGTGGCGGGCTACCTGGCGGACCGCGCCGCCGAGACGGGGGCCTCCTGGGCCGCGGCAGGGCGCGACCGCGGCAGGGTGAAGGAGACGCTTGCCGCGATCGACATCGAGGCTCCCGAGATCATCGTCGCCGAGACGGGCGATGCCGGCTCTCTGGAGCGGATGGCCGGGCGGGCACGGGTGGTTCTCAACCTTGCCGGCCCCTACACGTCACGGGGAGGGCCGGTGATCGGCGCCTGCGTCGCCGCCGGCACCCATTACGCCGACCTCAGCGGCGAGATCCCCTTCGTACGCCGGATGACCCGGGCCTTCGACTCGCCGGCCTCGGAGGCGGGGGTGAAGGTGGTCCAGGTGTGCGGCTTCGAGGCGCTGCCGCCCGACCTCGGCATCCTGCTCGCCGCGGAGGCGGCCCGGGCGCGGTGGGGCGAGGCGCTGGCCGAGGTCGACTCGCAGGTCTCCGTCACCCCGCTGCCGGGCATGCCAAGGCCTTCCGACCTGCTCAGCGGCGGGACCATGCAGAGCATGGCCGAGGTCGTCGGCGACGAGGACGCCGCCGTCATCGCCGATCCCGCCTGCCTCGTGGCCGACCCGGCGGCCGCCGCCGCGATCCGGCTGCGCAGCCCGATCTCGGTGTCGCCGCGCCGGGGCGCGGGCAACAGCGTGATCGGCCCGATGGCGCCCGCGGCGTTCATCAACCCGCCGGTCATCCACCGGACCAACGCGCTGCTGGCGGCCGAGCGCGGCGAGCGGCTGGAGCCGTTCAGGTTCCGCGAGGGAGTGGCCATCGAGGGCTCCGCGGCCACGCTGCCGCTCCGCTACGCGGCGGCCGGCGCGCTCGCCGGGGTGCAGGCGGGGCTGGGGCGGCTCGCCGGCGCCGGTGAAGGCTTTCGCCGCCGCGCCGGCAGCGCGATGGGCTCGATCCTCCCCTCGTCGGGCTTCGGCCCTCGGCCGGAAAGGCTCGAGGGGTGGCGCTGGCGGATGTCGATCGAGGCGCGCACCGGCGGCGGCCACGAGGTCGCGGTCGCCGTCGACGGGGAGGGCCATCCCGGCTACCTCACCACCGCGACGATGCTGGGGGAGGCCGGCCTGATGCTCGCCGACGCCGGCGCCACCCCGGACCGGGCCGGCTGCCTGACGCCGGCGGTCGCGCTGGGAACGGAATCGATCGACCGCTTCGAGCGGGCGCTCCTGCGCTTCTCCGTGGCGCCGGCGGCCTGAGCGGGCCGGCCTCAGTCCTCGAGCCTGAAGCAAATCGTTCTCTCGGTGGTTGGAACTTCCGCCGCGGCGGGTATGGGCGAGATGGCGCGAACAGCAACCTACGTCAGGCGGGGCGGTAGAACCGTGACATCGTTTTATGTAACATCGCGGGATGTTGAATTCGAGAGCGAGCGCGGGTAGCCCGGATGGCTGAGCGGGGGGCGACACCGCAGGTCCCGCCGCTGCGCCGCAAGGCGCTGCGGGCCGTCGGCTCGCTCTTCAGCCCGCTGCTCCCCGACGACTACCTCGAGCTGATCAACCCGCTCTGGTCGACGCAGGAGCTGCGCGGCCGGATCGAGCGGATCGAGAGGGAGACGGGCAACGCAGTCACCATCGTGATCCGTCCCGGCTACGAGTGGCCCGGGCACGAGCCCGGCCAGTACCTGCGGATCGGCGTCGTGGTCGACGGCGTCCACCATTGGCGCGCCTACTCGCTCACCTCGGAGCCGGGGCGCCCGGACGGCTGCATCTCGATCACGCCCAAGCTCGTCGACGAGGGGGAGGTCTCGCCCTTCCTCGTGCGCCAGGCGCAGCCCGGGGCGATCGTCCGCCTCGGCGGGGTGGAGGGGACGTTCGTGCTCCCCGACCCGCTTCCCGAGCGCTTCCTCTTCATCAGCGCCGGCAGCGGGATCACCCCGATCATGAGCATGCTCCGCGACCTCGACCGCCGCGACGAGCTCACCGACAGCATCCACCTCCATTCCGCCCGGACCGCGGACGACGTCATCTTCGGCTCGCGGCTGCGCGACCTCGACGACCGCCACGGCGGCTACCGGCTGCACCTCCAGCTGACCGGAGAGTACGGGCGGATCTCGCCCGTCGACCTCGATCGACCTCTGCCCCGACTGGCGCGAGCGCGAGGCTTTCCTCTCCGGGCCCGGGGAGATGCTCGACGCGATGAAGGCCCACTGGGAGGAGCACGGTGACGCCGACCGCCTCCACATGGAGCGCTTCCAGCCCGTGATCGGCGCCGAACCGGGCGGCGGAGAGGGGGGGCCGATCCGCTTCCTCAAGAGCGACATCGAGGCGGAGTCGGACGGCTCGGCGCCGATCCTGGTCGGCTGGCGAGGAGGCCGGCGCCACGCTTCCCTTCGGCTGCCGGATGGGCATCTGCCACACCTGCATCGGGCGGCTCTGCTCGGGCAGATCCGCGACCTGCGCACGGGCGAGGTCGGCGGCACCGAGGGGGAGATGATCCGGACCTGCGTCAACGCCCCCGAGGGCCCGGTCGAGATCGAACTCTGAACGCAGTACGAAAGGAACAGGACGAGGAAATGCCCACCAGCCGAGATCGAGAGCCCACTCGCTCACCTGAGCGCCGAGCAGATCGACGAGCTCGGCCGCGAGTTCGACGCGATCCACGACGAGGTCTACGACGACCTCGGCGACCGCGACCGCCGCTACATCCAGAGCATGATCGAGATGCACCGGCGGCTGGCGGTGATGGGCCGGGTCCTGCTGCTCGCCTCGCGCTACCGGCCCGCCTGGATCGCCGGCACCGCCACCAACTCCGCGGCCAAGATCCTCGAGAACATGGAGATCGGCCACAACGTCCTCCACGGCCAGTGGGACTGGATGAACGACCCGCAGATCCACTCCTCGACCTGGGACTGGGACACGGCTTCGACCGCGGAGGCCTGGAAGCACTCCCACAACTACGTCCACCACACCTACACCAACATCCGCGGCAAGGACAAGGACCTCGGCTACGAGATCATGCGGATCGACCCGCACCAGAAGTGGCACCCGGTCTATCTGCTGCAGCCGGTCTACAACGTGCTGCTGATGGCGTTCTTCGAGTGGGGCGTGGCCTTCCACGACCTCGACTTCGAGGCGATCCGCACCGGGGAGAAGTCGAAGAAGCAGGTTCGGCGCGAGCTCAAGGGGATCGCCGGCAAGGCGCGGACCCAGATCGTCAAGGACTACGTCGCCTGGCCGCTGATCAGCGCCCTGGCGATGGCGGCCGTCGACTTCACCGTCTCCGCCGTGCGGGATGAGCGGGAGAGCCGCCGCGGCCGCCTCAGCGCGATCCGGCGCCGTCGCGGCTCACGCGGGCAGCGGATCGCACGGGCGGCGGTCGAGGCCCTGAAGGGGGGAGGGCGCACCTTCCGCAGCACGGCGACCGCCAACGCGACCGCCAACGTCGTCCGCAACCTCTGGGCGTACGCGATCATCTTCTGCGGCCACTTCCCGGACCAGACCTACACGTTCTCCGAGGACGAGGTCGACGACGAGAACCGCGGCGCCTGGTACGTGCGGCAGCTCGTCGGCGCCGCCAACATCGAGGGCGGGCCGATGTTCCACGTCGCCAGCGGCAACCTCGGCTACCAGGTGGAGCATCACCTCTTCCCGGACATGCCGAGCACCCGCTACGCGGAGATCGCCCCCAGGGTGAAGGCGATCTGCGAGCGCTACGAGCTGCCGTACAACAGCGGCCCGTTCTTCCGGCAGTGGGGAATGGTCAACCGGACGATCCTGCGGCTCGCCTTCCCGGGCGGCACGCCGCGGCCGAAGCCGGGCCCCTACCGGGGCAGCGACGCCGAGCACTCGTCGAACGGCCACCGGCCGCTTGAGCCCGCCGGGCCCGAGGGGTCCGGGCCCGAGCAGCCCTCCGACGGGGTGCGGGTCTCGGTCCCGTCGCGGGACGGTGAATCTGGCTAGGGCCTGGTCAAACGCGAGGCCGGGGCCGCTGACGGCCGCCGCCGCCGGCTTGACCCGGATGCGAACATATGTTCGTGACCTCGCAGGGCTCCGCCCACGGCCGCTTCCGCCGCTCGCTTCAGACCGGCAACCCCAACCTCGCGCTTGCGGCGGCGGCGGACCTGCCCACCGTGACCCTCGGCGACGCGCTCGACCTCTGCTTCCTGCTCGCCGATTGCGGCGATCCGCGCTTCCCGCGCGCGGCAGGCCGCTGGCTCGCCCGCTTCGCCCAGGAATCGCCCGGCGTGACGGAGTCGATGCAGGCGGGGGCGGCGCTCGCCAAGCTCGAGGTGGACCCGCACTGCCCCGTCGCCCGCTCGACCCTGCGCGCGCTATCCGCTGGCTAGGCTCGTTCGCATGCCCGCACCGGCACAGGCGACGGCCGCGCTCGCGATCCGCGGCCTGACCAAGACCTACGACGACGGCACCCAGGCGCTCGACTCCCTCGACCTCGAGGTCTCCGACGGGCACTTCTTCGGGCTCCTCGGTCCCAACGGCGCCGGCAAGACCACCCTGATCAACGCCGTCTGCAACCTTGTCAGGATCACCTCCGGCGAGGTTTCGGTCTTCGGCCGGCCGAGCACGACCCTGGAGGCGCGGCGGCTGGTGGGGCTCGCAGAGCAGGACCCCAACCTCGACCGGTTCCTGACGGTGCGCGAGGCGCTGGTCTACCACGGCGGTTACTACGGCATGAGCCGTGCCCGGGCGGCCGAGCGGGCGGAGGAGATGATCGACGTCTTCGACCTCCGCGGCAAGGCCAACGTGCGCGCCCCGAAGCTCTCCGGCGGGATGCGACGCCGCCTGTTGCTGGCCCGCGCGCTCCTCCACGAGCCGCGCCTGGTCATCCTCGACGAGCCGACCGCCGGGGTGGACATCGAGCTGCGCCACGAGCTCTGGCGCTACATCCGCCGTCTCCATGAGCAGGGCACGACCATCCTGCTGACGACCCACTACCTCGAGGAGGCGGAGGCCCTCTGCGAGGACATCGCCCTGATTGGCGGCGGGCGGATCGTCGAGCGCGGCACCACCGAGCGCCTCAAGCAGGTCTTCGGAGCGGGGTCGCTCGAGGAGGTCTACCTGCGCAGCGTCGGCCGCGACGCCGAGGTCGCGTGAGCGCCGAGGCGCGGCCCTGGCGCGGGTTTGCCGCCCTCACCCTGCGTGAGTGCCTGCGGGTGACGCGGCTGTGGACGCAGACGATGCTGGCCCCGGTCGTCTCCTCCATCCTCTTCATCCTGGTCTTCGGCCTCTCGCTCGGCAGCCGCATCCGCGAGTTCGAGGGCTTCCCCTACGAGGAGTTCATCGTGCCCGGCCTGATCGCGATGGCGATGGCGCAGGCGGCCTATTCGAACAACTCGAGCTCGATCTTCCAGGCGCGCTCGGACCGCTACATCGACGATGTCCTGGCGGCGCCGATGCACCCCTGGCAGATGAACGTCGGCCTGGCGATCGGGGGCGTCTACCGCGCCCTCCTGATCGGCGTCGCGCTGATGGCGCTGGCGATCCCGCTCACGGGGGTGCCGGTCGAGCAGCCGCCGGCGCTCGCCGCCGCCGTGGTCCTGCTGCTCGTCCTCTTCGGCGCGCTCGGCACCGTGGTGGGCATCTACGCGGAGACCTTCGACCACCACACCTTCATCAACAACATCGTGATCCTGCCCCTCACCTTCGTCGGCGGCGTCTTCTACTCGGTCGACATCTTGCCGAGCCCTTGGGAGGAGCTCTCCCACCTCAATCCCCTCTTCTACGTGGTCAACACGGTGCGCTACGGCTTCCTCGGGATCAGCGACGTCAGCGTGGCCCTCTCCTTCGCCGTCACGGCGGTGATCGCGATCGCCGTCGCGGCCTGGTCGCAATGGCTGTTCGTGACCGGGCGCCGACTGAAGCCCTGAGCTTGACTTCAATACAGCAATGTATTTAAATACAGGTCTGTATCCGAGATAGGAGTCTGAGATGACAGCACGAGCCGCAAACGGACCTCCCGCCATCGCTCCCTCGCACACACGTGCCCATCGCGCCATCACCGGCGCCTGGCGGACTGTCGCGGTCATCGTTGGCGCGATCGTGATCGGCCTCGCCGTACCGCTCTTCTGGTTCTGGGTCGGCGGCCAGCTCGGCGGGGACTTCACGCCGGGCGAGTACCTCTCTCCGCAGACCTTCGCCGCGATCCTCCCCGGGATGGTGATCACATACGTGGTCATCCTCGAGGTCTGCGGCCGGATCTGGCGGCGCTCGTTGAGCGCGGAGCAGCAGCGCGAGCAGCAATGGCCCGTCCGCCGCGCCTCCTGGAACCGCAGCATGCGCGACGAGGCGTATCGGCCAGGCCAGCAGAAGATGTCCTGGGTGGAGACGATGTTCGTGACCTGCACGTTCGGGATGTCGATCCTGTTCACGGTCTGGTTCTTCCTCTGGGCGGAGTCGCCGCTTTGAGCCAGGACTCCGGGGCGGAGACGGCCACGGCGCCGGTCCGCCGTACCCGCGCCGAGCGCCGCGCCGAAACCCGGCACAGACTCCTCGACGCGGCCCAAGCCGTCTTCATCCGTCGCGGATTCGACGGCGCCAGCGTCGAGGAGATAACCGCCGAAGCGGGCTACACCCGCGGCGCCTTCTACTCGAACTTCGAGAGCAAGGAGCAGCTCTTCTTCGAGCTGCTCGGCGAGCGCGCCTACGAGGAGTACACGCGGATGCTCGACCGCACGCCGGAGAACCTCGGAGCGCGCGAGCAGCTCCGCTGGGGGGCCGAGGCGCTGGTCGAGCGTTACAGCCGCTCCGAACGCGAGGACGGCGACTGGCTCTCCCGCCTCTGGCTCGAGTGCCTCTCGCTCGCAGCCCGGGACGAGCAGTTCCGCAAGCTCGCCGAGGGCTTCTGGAAGGGCAACCGTGCGACGCTCGCCGAGCGGATCCGGGCCGAGCACGAGGATCGCGGACTCGCGCCGGCCGTCGAGCCGCAGCACCTGGCGAGCGCGCTCATCGCCCTCGACATCGGACTCTTCCTTCAGCACCTGGTAGACCCGGAGGCCGTACCGCTCGACGTCTACCCGCCTCTGTTCGAGCTCCTCTTCGGCGAAGTGGTCGACCCCTCCGGGGGCGGATAGGCTCGAGCATCTCGCGGTCGCCGCCGGGCAACTAGACTGCGGCTGCACATACGGTCGGTGGTCAAGGGAAGTCCGGTGCGAAGCCGGCGCGGTCCCGCCACTGTGACCGGGTCAGAGGAACCGCAGGCGGCGCCTGAGGCGCGGCCGGCCACTGGGGACGAGACGAGATCCCTGGGAAGGCGCGGAATCCGATCCCGGAAGCCAGGAGACCTGTCCCCGGCCGAGCCAACACGACCCTCGAGGAAAGGGGTGGCTTCATGCCAAGAAGAAGCAGACGCGCCGTAGGCGCGCTCCTGGCCGTGCTGTTCGCAGTGGCGCTGCCGGCGACCGCGACGGCCCGCACGACGATCGCCGAGCTGCGGGTCGAGGGGGGAGGGCGGACGCTCGAGTCGGGCACCAGCTACGTGACCGGCACCGAGAGGCTGCCCGCGGCCCGCGAGCAGGGATGCAGGGCGAGCGACGAGCGGTTCCGGATCGTCGATCCGACCGCCCTCGGCATCCTCGGCTCCGCCTTCGACGCGGGCGCCGGCCTTCGCCCGCTGCGCGTGGCCAGCGACGAGTTCGGCCTGCGGGTCTGCCGGATAGCCGGGTTCGTCGAGACGGACAGCCCGTTCACCGGCTGGCTCTACCGGGTCAACCATCGCTCCCCCTCGGTTGCCGCCGGGCTGCGGAAGCTGAGGGCCGGCGACGAGGTGCTCTGGTACTTCGCCAACTACGGCAACCAGGTCAACACGGGCGACGAGCTGGTCGTCGAGGCCCCGGCGCGGGCGCGTCCCGGCAGGATCGCGGTCAGGGTGGTCGGCTACAGCTTCGACGGCACGCGTCATCCCGCCGCCGACGGCACCCGGGTGACCGGCGGCGATGCGCCTGCCGTGACCCGCAACGGCAGGGCGACCGTCGCCGTCAGCGGCAACGGCGTCGTCCGGCTGCGCGCCGGCCGTCACCCGGACATCCCCTCGGCGCCGGTGTCCGTCTGCGTCAACGCAGACCTCACGCGGTGCGCGAAGGCGCGCGGCGCCGAGATCGTCGGCAGCTCCGGCGCAGACCGGATCCCGGGGACCGCCGGGCCCGACCTGGTGAGGGCGCGCGGCGGCGCCGACCGGGTCGTGCTGGCCGGTGGCGGTGCCGACCGCGCCGTCTGCGGCCGCGGCCGCGACACCGTCGTGCTGGGCGCCGGAGACAGCTTCACGGGCTGCGAGGTGAAGATCCGACGGTGAGCCGATGAGGACGATCGCCGCACTGGTCGCCGCGGGCGCGGTCTCGATCGCGCTCGCGGCCTCCGGCTGCGGACTCGGCGCCGGTGAAGAGGTGGGCGAGGCGCAACTGCGGATAACCCGCGACTACGGCGCGACCGAGGTGCGGCCCCAGGTGCGGGAGGACGTGCGCGAATCCGACACGGTCCTACGCCTGCTCGACCGCAGCGCCGAGATCACGACCCGCTACTCGGGGCGGCTTCGTCCAGTCCGTCGACGGGATCGAGGGCGGGCGCGACGGCGGCAGGCTCCTCGACTGGTTCTACTCGGTGAACGGCGTCGAGCCGGCGATCGGAGCGGCCGACTTCGGGCTCAGCGCCGGCGATCGGGTCTGGTGGGACTACCGCGACTGGACCGCGGCCATGCGCATCCCGGCCAACGTCGGCTCATTCCCGGAGCCGTTCCTGCACGGATACGAGGGCGAGCTCCACCCGGTCGCGCTCGAATGCCTGGGGGAGGACGGCTGCGGGACGATCGAGAAGGTGCTGAGGAGGATCGGCGTCGACTACACCCACGAGCCGCGGCCGGACGCGATCCGGATCCTCGCCGGCCCCTGGAGCCTGGTCCGCCGCGACCCGGCGGCGGCGATGATCGAGGGCGGTCCGCGGACAAGCGGTGTCTTCGCCCGCTTCGAGCGGCGCCGCGGGTCGTGGCGGCTCCTGGTCCTCGACGAGGCGGGCGAGCTCTCGCTCGACGCCGGTGCCGGCGCGGCGCTGGTCGCGGCGACCCGCAGGAGCGACCAGCCTCCGGTCTGGGTCGTGACCGGAACCGACCGGGCGGGGGCGGCGGCGGCCCAGCGGCTCTTCCAGGCGCCGACGCTCGCCGGCAGGTACGCGGTCGGGCCCGGCGGCCAACCCGTTCCGTCGCAATGAGGTCTCCGTTCGCCTACGTGCCGCGCCCGCGTGTCATTCAGCAGGCCGCCGCCGGCGCCGCGATCGCCTACCTCTTCACCTTCGCCGGAGTCGCTTTTCTCTACTCGAGCCCGCTGGTCATCGGCGCCGCCGGGGCCGGCGCCGCGATTGCCGGCCTGGTCAGCGGCGCGGGGCGCGCGGTCCTCTCCGCCCTTCGCCTCGGCCTCGTGCTGGCGCTGCTGATCACGATCGTCAACGGCCTCGTCACCGACCGCGGGGAGACGGTGCTGGCGCGGCTCGGCGAGGTCCCGCTGCTCGGCGACGTCAACGTCACCCTCGAAGCGCTCGCCGCGGGGGCGGTGATCGGGCTGCGGGCGATGACCGCGATCGTCGCCGCGGCCGTCTACTCCGCCTGCGTCGACCCCGACAAGGTCCTGCGCCTGCTGCGCCCGCTGGCGGGGCGCTCGGCGCTGACCGCGACGCTGATCTCGCGCCTCGTCCCGCTCGCCGCCGCCGACCACGGCCGCCTGCGCGAGGCGGCGGCGCTGCGCGGCCCGGCCGCGGCGCCGGTCGGCCGCGGCGCCCTCGCGCGGCGGCTGCTCGCCGGCTCGCTCGACCGCTCCGTCGACGTCGCCGCCACGCTCGAGCTGCGGGGCTACGGCCTCGACCCGCTGCCCGGCCGGGGCGGCGAGGCCCGCCGCCACGCCGCCGGGTCGGGTTCGCGCCACGACCGACGCCTATACCTGACCGCTGTCCTGGTGGCCCTGCTCTCGGTCGTCGCCAAGGCGACTGGCGCCGACCATTTCCAGGCCTATCCGACGCTCGAGCTCGCGATCGGCGCCGAGGCGCTGATCCTGGCGGCGCTGCTGCCGCTCGCCGGGCTCGCGCCGCTGCGCCGAGGTTCGGGCCGTGCCTGAGCTCGCCCTCGCCCGCGGCCAGGCCCTGCTCGAGGCCGAGCGCCTCGGCTACCGCTACGCGGAGGGTCCCGGCGAGGCGCTCCAGGACGTATCGCTGAGCATCCGCCCGGGCGAGTTCGTGCTGCTGGCGGGGCGCTCGGGCTGCGGCAAGTCGACCCTGCTGCGCGCCGCCTGCGGCCTGGTCCCACACTTCCACGGCGGCGAGCTCAGCGGCCGGATGACGGTGGCGGGCATCGACACCGCCGAGGCCGGGCCGGGGGTGCTCGCCTCCGCCGTCGGCTACGTCGCGCAGGACCCCGAGACCCAGGTGGTCTCGACCACGGTCGCCGCCGAGCTGGCGTTGCCGCTGGAGCTGCGCGGCGCACCCGCGGCTGCGCGGGCTCGCGCCGTCGAGGAGGTTGCGCTGGCGCTCGCGATCCCCCATCTCCTGCCCCGCGCCACCGACAGCCTCTCGGGCGGGGAGCTGCAGCGGGTCGCGCTGGCGGCGGCCCTCGTCACCCGGCCGCGGCTCGTGCTGCTGGACGAGCCGACCTCGCAGCTCGACCCGGTCGCCGGCGACGAGCTGGTCTGGCTGCTGCGCCGCCTCAACGAGGAGTGGGGAGTCTCGATCCTGCTCGCCGAGCACCGGCTCGAGCGCTGCCTGGCCGCGGCGGACCGGGTCATCGCCCTCGAGGCCGGCACGCTCGCCTTCGACGGCCCGCCCCGCGACTTCCTCGCCTGGGCCCTGCCCCGCGACCCGGCGCTCTCCACCCCCGGGGCGAGGATGTTCTCGCTGGCCGGCATCGAACCGCTGCCGGTCGGGGTCCGCGATGCCCGGGCGATCCTGGAGGCGTCCGGGGGGGAGGCGGCCGCGGATGCCCCGCCGGCGGCGTCCTCCGGCGGGCGCCCGCCGTCCTCCGCCGCCGTCCTCCGCGCGACCGACCTCTGGGTCGAGCTCGACCGCGGCGAGTCGCTGCACGACGTGCTCAGGGGCTTGGAGCTGGAGGTGGGGGCGGGGGAGAGGGTGGCGCTGATGGGCCGCAACGGGGCGGGCAAGTCGACATTGCTGCGAGCCGCGGCCGGCCTCGTCGAGCCGGTGCGCGGGCGGGTCGAGGCTCCCGGAGGGTGCGCTCTGCTCGGGCAGAGCCCGGCCGACTTCCTGGTCAGGGAGCGGGTCGACGAGGAGCTGCCCGGGGAGGCCGGCCGCGCCGCCCTCGAGGCGGTCGGGCTGGAGGGCTTCGCGGACCGCGACCCCCGCGACCTCAGCGGCGGCGAGCGGCAGCGGCTGGCGCTGGCGATCACGATCGCCGGCCGCGAGCGGGAGGTCGCGGGCCTGGTCGCCCTCGACGAGCCGACCCGCGGCATGGACCGGTCCCGCAAGGACGACCTGGCCGCCCTCGTCGGCCGCCTGGCGGCCCGCGGCGCCGGCGTCCTCGTCGCAACCCACGACGTCGAGTTCGCAGCGGCGTTCGCGGACAGGGTCGTGCTGCTGGGCGATGGCGTTGTGATCGCCGACGGGCCGGTGGCGGAGGTGCTCTCGGGCGGCTGGTACTTCGCCACCGAGGTCGCCAGGATCCTCGGCCTGCCCGGGGTGATCACCCCCGGAGCGGGGCCGAGGCGCTCGCCTCCGCGGGGGGCCGCCCGTGAGCTGGGAGCTGGCCAGCTTCGCCGTCCTCGCCGCGGTCATCCTCGCCGGCTTCGCCTGGTACGAGCGGTCGCGGCCGCCGTCGCAGATCGTCGCACTGGTGGCGGCGCTCGCGGCGCTCGCGGTCGCCGGCCGGATCGCGCTGGCGCCGATCCCCAATGTGGTCGCCACCACCGATGTGGCGCTGATCGCCGGCTACGCGCTCGGAGCGGCCCCGGGCTTCGTCGTCGGCGCGCTCGCCGCGCTGGTCTCGAACTTCTGGCTCGGGCAGGGGCCGTGGACGCCCTGGCAGATGGCGGCCTGGGGCCTCTGCGGCGCCGGCGGCGCCGCTCTTGGGGTGCTGACGGCGCGCCGCCTCGGCCGCCTCGGCCTGGCGCGGCGCCTGCGGGGTCGCCGGCGTCCTCTACGGCGCCCTCCTCAACTTCTCCCTGATGGCGAGCTACGGGGGCGAGCTGACCTGGGAGCGGTTCCTCGCGCTCGAGGTGCGGGCCATACCATTCGATGCGGCCCACGCGATCGGCAACGTCACGCTGGCGCTCGTCGCGGGCCCTGCCATGGTGCGGATGCTGATCAGATTCCGCGAGCGGTTCGAGTGGCGCCGCGCGGAGGCGCCGCCGCAGCCGCGCGCCGGCGCCCCCGGGCTCGCCGCCGGGACCCTGCCGCTGTTCGCGGCGGCGACCGCGGCGCTGCTGGCCGCCGCGCTCCTGGTCGGCCCCGGGCGGGCCGCTGCCTCAGGTCCGGATTCGGGCGCGGCGTGGCTCGCCGGCGCCCAGAACGGCGACGGTGGCTTCGGCACGGCCTCGGGCGAGGAGTCGAGCGCCGAGATGACCGGCTGGGCAATGCTCGGGCTCGAGGCGGCGGGGCGCAACCCGTTCGACGTCGCCCACCGCGGCAACTCCCCGGTCGATTACCTCCGCCGCAACGCCGACCGCATCTCCGACGCCGGCGACCTTGCCCGTACCGTCCTCGCCCTGATCGGCGCCGGCGCCGACCCGCGTGAGTTCGCGGGCCGCAACCTGGTCGCCGAGCTGCGCGACCGGATCGGCCGCAACGGCTCCTTCGGGGGCCAGGTCAACCTGACCGCCTTCGGGGTGATGGCGCTGCGCGGCGCCGGCTCGCCCGCCGGCCTCAAGCAGACGCTCGACTGGCTGCGGTCGGTGCAGAACGGCGACGGCGGCTGGGGCTTCGCCCGCGGCGTCTCGAGCGAACCCGACTCGACCGGGGCGGCCCTGCAGGCGGTGCGCGGATCGAAGGCGGCCGACGAGGGCGTGCGCTACCTGCGCCGTCACCAGCGCTCGAGCGGCGGCTGGGCGCTCGCCGGGAACGGCACGGTCAACTCGCAGTCGACCGCCTGGGCCGTGCAAGGACTGATCGCCGCCGGGGTTGCCCCGGCGAACGTCCGCAACGGCGGCCACAGCGGGCTCGATTACCTGGCCGCCCGCCAGGACGGGGACGGGCACTACCGCTACTCGACCTCCAGCGACCAGACGCCCGTCTGGGTCACCGGGCAGGCGGTGGTCGCCGCGGCGAAGGCCTCCTTCCCGATCGCCGAGGTCGCGCGCAAGCCGAAGCCGTCCCCGGAGTCGAAGAGCTCGAAGGGCTCGGGCCCGGGGACCTTCGGTGACATCGCCGCCGCCGGCGCCCTCGGCGGGTCGGGGGGAGGGGGCGCATCCGGCGCGGGGGCCCGCAAAGGCGGAGGGGGCGCCGGCTCCGCCGCCGTCGGCGGGGCCGAGGCCGCCGGCGCCGCCGGCGGCGCGGAGAACGAGGATCCGGGCGCGGAGGGTGGCGCGGGCGGCGGACCCGCGGCCTTCGACGCCCGCGGCGCCGAGGACGAGGAGCGCGACCCGGTGGCGCCGATCGGCGTCGGCGTCGGCGCCGGCCTGCTGGCGCTCGGCGGCACCATCCTGATCGGCCGCCGGCGCGAGTGGTGAGGCGCCGGCAAATCCGAGCCGCTCATCAGTTGGGCGCGTGCACTCCCTCGCCGCCGTAGTCGCGGCCGGCCCCGAACCTCTCTGAGGCCAGCGGGTAGGCGCGGGAGTTGTCGGTCGGCGCGACGAGCTGGCAGATCGCGCCCGGGAAGGGGGTGGTGGAGGCGTTGCCGCCGTAGGGGTCCGTGTACCAGCGCCGCGGCCCGTCGCGGTTGGTGATCTCGGTCTGGTTGAACCAGACCTCGCGGTGGGCGCCGTCAAACCCCGAACGCGGGTCGTCGTAGGGCAGCAGGCCGTAGGCGTCGGCCCTCTCGCAGTAGCCGCCGCGGGCGCGGTCGCCGTTCGGCTCGACCTCGAAGCAGGCGTCGATCTCGCGGCCGAGGCCACCGGCGAGCGAGAGGTCCGCGTAGCGGCTCGGGTTGAAGACCGCGAAGTGAGGGTCGAAGTAGGCGAGGAGGCGACCCCCGGCCGTGCGCAACCGGTTCGACGAGACCCAGTCCTCGTACAGTCCCAGCGAGTAGCGCGAGGACTGTCCCGAGGCGACGAGGATGTGCTCCTCGACGCAGCTGCGGTCGGGGATCAGGCGGGCCCCGCCGCCCGCCGGGTAGTTGTTGGCGGTGCCGGCGGCGACGATGATCGCCGGGTCGCAGGAGCGGACGAACTCGTTGGGAGCGCCGAAGGCGGCCAGCTCCGTGGCCAGCAGCTCGGTGCCGTCGGTGCAGCGTACGGCGTAGATCAGCTCGTGGACGTTGTTGCCGAGCGCGTCCTTCGAGTGCGTCCCCTGGTGCAGCTTGGTGAGGAAGTCGCAGCGGACCCCGATCGGGACGCGCGATCCCCCCAGCGAGCGCTCCAGGGCGACGTCGTTCTGCCACTCGATCTTGTGGCCGACGTGGTCCTCGTGGCGGATCGCGGCGCCGGGGTTCGCAGCGGCCCACGAATCGAGCGCCTCGTTGGCCACGCCGAAGGGGATGCCGGCGCCGCCGCCTGCCCCGACGAGATGGGAGCGCACCCAGCGGTAGAGGTCGGAGCCGCGCGGGTCGCGCCCGTGCTCGTGCCCGAACGTGCACGGCTCGCCGCTCGCCGGGTCGATCACCCGCGGCGGGTGCCAGGTCGGGTAGCGCTTTCCGCCGGGCCCGATCACCGCGAAGGAGTCGTGCAGTGACCGCGCGCAGGTGTCGAACGCCCCGGGCTCCCAGATCCCGAGCGCCTTCGCCGGGGGAGTGCCGCCGGGGGCGGGAAGCACGTTCTCGCAGCCCCTGGCCCGGGCGGCGTCGGCGCCGTCGAGGACGCAGATGTCGAAGCCGCGGCCGCCGTCGACGCGGTCCGCGCGCGCGTCGCGGGCGCGGATCGTGTCGCCGCCGGGGCCGCCGAGGAGCCGGTCGGCGCCCGCGTCCCCGCGCAGCAGGTCGGCGCCGGGCCCGCCCAGCAGCCGGTCGTCTCCGCGCCCGCCGCGCAGCCGGTCGCCGCCGCGGTTGCCGCGGATCAGGTCGGCGCCGCGGACGCCGAAGCCGAGGTCCGCGCCGGCGCGCAGGAAGATCCGGTCGGGTCCCCGGGTGCCGGTGATGCTGTCGGCGCCGCGGGTCCCGGTCAGGACCCTCGCCGCGGCGGGCCCGGCGGCCGCCGCCAGCAGCGCCAGCAGCGCGGCCGCGGAGGCGAGCGTGGTGCGGGCTGTCATCGTCGGCAGGGACGGCAAGGTCACGGGATTCTCCAACCTCGGCGGACAGCTACGGTTGCGGTGTGGACGTCGAGACGGCCATCCGCACGCGGCGCACGCACAAGGCGTTCGCCCCCGAACCGGTCCCCGCGGACGAGATCGAGAGCCTCGCTCGATCTGGCCCGCTGGGCGCCCAACCACCACCTCACCGCGCCCTGGCGGTTCCGCGTCATCGGACCGTCGACGCTCGGGCGGCTGAAGCAGGCCGCCGGGCCGGAGGGCGCCTCCAAGCTCGAGCGCGCCCCGACCCTGATCGTCGCCTCGGCGGCCCTCGGCGGCGACCCGGTCACCGACGAGGAGGACCTGCACGCGACCGCCGTCGCCTCCTACATCGTCCTGCTCGCGGCCCACGCCCGGGGCCTCGCGGGCTACTGGCGGACGCCGGAGCTGCTCCGCACCGAGCAGGGCCGCGCGGCGGTCGGCCTCCCCGAGGGCGAGCGCTTCGTCGGCCTCCTCCACCTCGGCTACCCGCGCCAGGAGCAGAACCCGCCGCAGCGACCGCCCGCCGAGCAGACGACGGAGTTCCTGCCCTGACCGCGGTGAACGCCTGATGCTCGCCCGCGCCGCGGCGATCGAGGCGATCGCCGGCCAGCGGTTCGAGGTCGTCGTGATCGGCGGCGGGGTGACCGGCGCCGGGCGTCGCCCTCGACGCCGCCTCGCGCGGCTACTCGGTTGCGCTGCTCGAGCGCGACGACTACGCCGTCGGCACCTCGAGCCGCTCCTCGAAGATGGTCCACGGCGGGCTCCGCTACCTGCAGAACTTCGACCTCGGCCTGGTCCGCGAGGCGCTGCTCGAGCGCCAGCTGATGGTCCAGCTGGCGCCCCACCTCGTCTACCCGACCCCGTTCCTCGTGCCGACCGTTGGCGAGGAGCGCGCGCGACCGCCGGATCGGGATCGGGCTCAACATGTACGACGTGATGGCGACCACCCGGGTCGGGCGCAGCCGCCGCGAGATGCGCTCGTCCAAGGAGGAGGACGAGGACTTCTACTGGTCGCCCGAGCGCCACCGGACGATCGACCGCGAGGAGGCTGCTGGAGCTGGTCCCGGCGCTGGGCCGCGCGCGAGCCGAAGACGCCTACCTCTTCTACGACTGCCAGACCGACGACGCCCGGCTGGTGCTGACGGTCCTCGGCGAGGCCGAGCGCTTCGGCGCGGTGATGCTGAACGGCGCCGAGGTCACCGAGGTGGCTCGCCGCCGGCGAACGGCGCCGCGGCGTCGCCTTCGCCGAGGCCGAGTCGGGCGAGCGCTTCGAGGTCGAGGCGGACAACGTCGTCAACGCGACCGGGGTCTGGGCGGACCGGATCCGGCCGCGAGGAGGTGCATCGAGGAGGAGGACGTGCCGCGGATCGCGCCCAGCCGCGGCACCCACCTGCTGATCGACCGAGGCCGACCTGCCGATCGGGAGCGCCGCCTGCATCGTGCCGGCCGGCGAGGGGCGGACGATCTTCGCCCTGCCCTGGTACGGGCGGACCCTGGTCGGCACCACCGACAACGACTACGAGGGCGACATCTCCCACCCGCAGCCGGCCGAGGACGACATCGCCTACCTGCTCGACGCGGTCAACGCCTTCTTCGGCACCTCGCTCGGGCGAGGCGGACATCATCGGCGCCTACGCCGGGGTGCGGCCGCTGATCTCGACCGGCGACCCGAGGAAGTCGGTCGACATCTCGCGCCGGGCCGAGCTCTACGAGACCTCGCTCCGGGATGCTGACGATCACCGGCGGCAAGCTGACCACCTGGCGGCGGATGGCGAAGCAGACCGTCGACCGGCTGGTCGAGCGCGAGGGGCGCGAGGCGCCGTGCCACACCGCGGAGATCCCGCTCGGGATGGAGGCGCGGCCGGACGGACCTCGAGGCGCCGCAGGGGGTGGGGGAGGAGGCGCTCGCGCCAGCTCGCCTTCCGCTACGGGCACGCCGCGCGCACGGTGCTCGGCCTGGCTGGCCGAGCGGCCCGAAGCTGGCGGCGCCGATCGTCGCGGGGCTGCCCCGACCTGCTCGCCGAGGTGGTCGTCGCCACCCGCCTCGAGCAGGCGCGCTCGGTCGCCGACGTGCTCCTGCGCCGCACCCGGCTGGGCCTGCTCGCCGCCCCCGAGCTGCGCGACCGCGGAATCCGTGCGGCCGGTCGCCGAGGCGATGGGCGCGGAGCTGGGCTGGTCGGCGGCCGCGGATCGAGGCCGAGGCGGAGGCCTGGGTGGGGGTGGCGGCGGCCGAGGGGATCGACCCGGCCGGTGGGTGATGCCGCGGGCCAGAGGGCTATCCTGAAGGCATGAGACTTTTCATCGACACAGGTGCCGTCGCCGAGGTCGAGGAGATCGCCTCCTGGGGCATCCTCTCCGGCGCCACCACCAACCCATCGCTTCTCGCCAAGGAGGACGGCGAGCCCGAGGAGATCATCCGCAGGATCTGCGACCTGGTCAACGGGCCCGTCTCCGCCGAGGTCATCTCCCAGGACGCGCAGGCCATGGTCGACGAGGGCCACGCGCTGCGCGACCTCCACGAGCACGTCGTCGTCAAGGTGCCGTTCAACGAACACGGCCTGACCGCCACCAAGGCGCTCACGGACGACGGCATCCCCGTCAACATGACCCTCGTCTTCTCGCCCAACCAGGCGCTGCTTGCGGCCGCCGCCGGAGCGACCTACGTGTCCTGCTTCATGGGACGGCTGGACGACATCTCGGTCGACTCGGGGGTGGTCGTCGAGGAAATCGCCGACACCCTGCGAGCCGGCGGCATGACGTCCGAGATCATCGCCGCCTCGGTCCGCCACCCCGAGCACGTCGTCACCGCGGCGCGGCTCGGATGCGAGATCGCCACCGTCCCGGCGAAGGTCCTCAAGCAGATGCTGAACCACCCGCTGACGACCGAGGGGGCGGACAAGTTCCGCGCCGACTGGGAGTCGCGGCCGGAGTTCGGCGAGTGGCTGCGCGGCCTGACCGAGAAGCGGCTGGCCGCGGCCGGCTCCTGAGCCCAGCAGAGTGAGCAAAGCAGAGCTGGAGCGCAAGCACCTCGCGGACCTGCACGCCCTGGCCGCCGCGGCCGGCGTGCCCCGCTACCGGATGCTGCGCCGCGAGGAGCTGGTCGAGGAGCTGCTGGTCCGCGGCAACGGGGACGGCGAGGACGCCGAGCCCGAGGCCGCAGCCGAGCGGTCCGAGCGTCCCCGCCGGCGCCGCCGCCGAGGCGGCGCGCGGGGCGAGGACGGCAGCCGGCGCGGGGGCGAGGAGCGCGAGGACCAGCGTGATAGCGAGGAACCCGAGGGAGAGGCGGTCAGCGGAGTGCTCGACGTCGTCCCTCAGGGCCATGGCTTCATCCGCACCGCGGGGCTCGACCCCGCCGAGGAGGACGTCTACGTCTCCGCCTCGCAGATCCGGCGTTGCGAGCTGCGCGCCGGCGACCAGGTCTCCGGCCCCGCCCGCCCGCCGCGGCGCGGCGAGCGCCACCGCGCCCTGGTCCGGGTCGAGGAGGTCAACGGCGGCGAGCCGGCGGGCGAGCGCCACGACTCGTTCGAGGCCCTGACTCCGGTCGCGCCGAGCCGCCGCATGCCGCTGCACGCCGAGCCCGGCGACGTGCTCGTCCGCGCCGCGGACCTGCTGGCACCGCTTGCCTTCGGCCAGCGCGTGCTCGTGCTCGCCGAGCCGCGCGGCGGCCGGACGACCCTGCTACGGGCCCTCGCCAAGGCGATCGCCGCCGCGCCCGAGCCCCCGGCGCTTGTCGTGATGCTGATCGACGAGCGCCCGGAGGAGGTGACCGAGTGGCGGCGCCAGGTCCCCGAGGCCGAGATCGCCGCCGGGGCGGCCGACCTCGAGAGCGCCGACCAGGTCCGTCACGCAGAGCTGGCGCTGGCGCGGGCCAAGCGCCGCGCCGAGACCGGCGAGGACATCGTCGTCCTGATCGACTCGCTCACCCGGCTCGGCGTCGCCTTCGGCGATCCCGCCGCCGTCAAGCCTGTCTTCGGCGCCGGGCGCGAGCTCGAGGAGGAGGGCGCGGGCTCGCTGACCGTGATCGCCACGGTGCTCTCGGGCACCGAGGACGGCGACGGCGTCGCCGAGGCCGTGAAGACGACCGAGAACGCGACCCTCGCCCTAGACCGCGAGCTCGCCCAGGCGGGCGTGGTCCCCGCGCTCGACATCGCCCGGACAGGCGTCTCCGGCGAGGAATCGCTGCGCGGCGAGGCAGAGCTCGAGGGCGCGCGGCGCCTGCGCGAGGAACTTCGCGGGCTCGACCCGAAGCTCGCCGCCGACCTGATCGCCGAGCGGATCAGCGGCTCGGAATCGAACGCGGAGCTGCTCGGAGCCTGACCCGGCCTAGGGCCGGTAGGCGATGCGCTTCCAGGAGGGCTCCTTGCTGAGCTCGATCAGCTCGGAGCTGCGGTCCGGCTGCACGTAGCCGAACGTCTGCGTCGTCTCGTCGAAGATGATGTCGAGCTCGCCCTCCTTGACCCGCTGGTCGAGCCAGGCGCCGCGGAATACGAGGCGGCGGATCCAGTGGACGAGGCTGCGGTTGGCCGGGCCGACGAGGTCGTCCCAGTTCTCGTTGATGTGCTCGCCGAGACCGGAGGAGGGCTCTGAGATCTCGCCGTTGACGGCGAGGTCGAGGAGGTCGTCGAGCTCGTCGCGGCTGAGGCCCTGGCTGACGAAGCGAAGCTTGACCGCCGCCTGCTCGACGCGCTGCCCGAAGTCCTCCTCGTTGAAGGAGAACCGCAGCTCGCCGTATTCGAGCACGTAGTCCGAGCCGGACTCGTAGTTGCCTCTGCGCGTTGTCTTTCGTTCCACAGTCGAAGCCTTGATTGCCCCGCGGCCGGTGCCTCGGGGCAGGGACCGCATCCTGCCAAGCATCGTATCCGCGTGCGGGCGTGGCGCCCACCCTGAACGAGGGTTTGCACCCCGGCGGGGGAAGAGTCGTCCCCGCCCGGGCCTTGGGGGCGGGTGGAGAGCGGCCACCTCGCCCGGCGCCTGCACCGCCTGCCCCGGCGGCGGATCCTCTCGCGGGCCGTGCCGGTCGCCGACGACCGCCGGTCGCGGCTGCTCGGGCTGGCGCTGCTCCCCCGGGCGCGGGCCGGGAACGGCCTGCTGATACCGCGCTGCTCCAGCGTCCATACCTTCGGCATGCGCTTCGCCCTGGACCTGTACTTCCTCTCCGCTGACGGAGCGCCGATCGAGGTGAGGAGGGGCGTGCCCGCCCGCCGCCTGGTCCGCCGCCGCGGGGCCGCTGCGGTGCTCGAGGTCCCCGCCGGGGGGAGAGGTCGGCGCCCAGGGCCCTTATCGCCACGTGCTTCCCGAGAAGAGAGAGATCGCGACGATCGTCGTCTGTGAGGACGACCCCGCGACCCTCGAGCTGCTCTGCGACCACCTCACCGCGGATCGGTTCGTCGCCCTGCCGGCGCCGTGCGCGTCCGACGCGCTGCGGCTCTGCCGATACAGCCAGCCCGACCTGCTCCTCCTCGACCTCGCCCTGCCAGATGCCGCCGGCCTCGACGTGCTGCGCGAGATCCGCGAGTGCGACGGCGTCGCCTGCCGCTTCGACCCGTCGCTGCCGGTCATCGTGCTGACCGGCCGTGGTTCGCCCGACGATCGCGTCCGCGGCCTCGTCGAGGGCGCCGACGACTACATGGTCAAGCCGTTCCACTACCCGGAGCTGCGGGCCCGGATCGATGCCGTCCTGCGGCGCGGCCGGGACGGCCGCGAGGGCCCGTGCCGCGTGGGCGACATCGTCATCGACCCCTCCCGCAGGCACGTCAGGGTCGGCGAGCGCGAGGTGAGCCTCTCCAACAAGGAGTTCACCCTGCTGCGCGTGCTCGCCTCCGACCCGACCCGCGTCTTCACCAAGGAGGAGCTGCTGCGCGACGTCTGGGGCTACCGGACCATGGGGCGGACCCGCACCCTCGACTCGCACGCCAGCCGGCTGCGGCGCAAACTCGACCCGGAGCACGGCCGGTTCGTCGTCAACTGCTGGGGCGTCGGCTACCGCCTGATCGACGGATGAGGCCGCTGACGGAGACCGCCGCCGCCGGGCTGCCGCTGGCAGCGAGCCTTGCGGTCGTCATCGGCCAGGCGTTGAGGACCAGCCGCCGCCGCGAGGCGCTCAACCGGGCGCTGCACGAGCTGCGGCGGCCGTTGCAGGCGCTGAGCCTGTCGCCGCCGTCGCTGGCGGCCCCGGCCGGCGGCGGTTCGGGCGCCCTCGACCTCGCAATCGCCGCTCTCGACCGCCTCGACCGCGAGATCAACGGCGGCCGCAGCCTGCCGCAGCGCCGCCTGGTCGTCCCCAGGCAGCTGCTCACCGAGTCGGTCGAGCGATGGCGCTCGCGGGCGAGCCTCGCCGGAGGATCGCTGCGATTGCGCTGGGAGGCGGGCCGCTTGGCGGTCCTCGCCGATCCGGCCGCCTTCGCCCAGGCGCTCGACAACCTGATCGTCAACGCGATCGAGCACGGAGGCCCCGACATGACGGTCCAGGCGACCTCGCGCTCCGCCCGCCTGCGGATCGCCGTTGCCGACAGCGGCCGGGCCGCGCGACCGCCGGAGCGGCTCGAGACCCCGCGGGAGACGATCGCGCGCCTGACGGGGCGGCGCCGGCGCGGGCACGGCCTCGAGATCGTGCGCCGCTTCGCCGCCGAGCACGACGGCCGCTTCGTGCTCGAGCAGGGGGAGCGGGGATCCGTCGCGATCCTCGAGCTGCCGCTGGCCGCGAGCGGCCGCCTGTACGCCGCATGACGACCTCGCCGGGCCGTCGCCGGCGGCGGGCCGCGGCCTTCGCGGTTCTCGCCGTGGCCGCCGCGGCCGCGGCGGCGCTGGCCGTCGCCGGCTACGGCTCCCGCGTCGCCCGCAGGTACGGGCCCCTGCGCCCGGTGGTCGTGGCTGCCAGGCCGCTGGCGGCGGGGGAGGCGATCGATGCGGCCCGAGCCGGCACTGCGCTCGCCGTGCGCCGCGTCCCTGTGCGCTTCGTCCCCTCTGGCGCGCTCCGGCGGCCCGCCGATGCGCTCGGCCTGGCGCCGCGGACGGAAGTGCCCGCGGGCTCCTACGTCCTCGCCGGGCAGCTGGGGCCGCCGGGAGCCGGGCGCCGCCGGCAGCGGCGCCGAGACGGCGATCTCGACGGCACGCCTGTGGAGATCTCGGTCAGCGGCGCGGACGCCCTGCTGCTCGCCGACCCGACTCCGGAGGGCACCAGGGTGGACGTCGTCGTCACCACCGAGCCGACCGGGGTGGGCCCCGGCCGCACCTACGTGGCCGCCGCCGACGTCACCCTGCTGGCGCTCGGTCCCGCCCCGGACGGTCCCGGGCCGACAGGCAGCGCGACCGCGACCCTTGCACTCGACCGCGACCAGGCGCTGCGGCTGATCTCGGCCGAGAGCTTCGCCCGCGAGGTGCGACTGCTGCCGCGGAGCGGGGCTAGTCCCCGGCCAGGGCTTCCTCGAAGGCCAGCAGCGCACGATCGTCGTGCACGGCGAACACGATCAACTCGAGGCCGGTGCCCTCCGAGATGTGCCGGTTGACCTCCTCCACCTCGATCATCGCGGCCCGGTCCACGGGAAAGCGGCCCACGCCGGTGCCGAAGGCGACCAGCCCCAGCGAGCGCGCTCCGAGCTCGTCGGCGAGGCGAAGCGTGCTGGCCGTGGCGTCGCGGATGGCCTCGGCCGAGGTCTGACCGCCGAGCTCCATCGTCGCCGCGTGGATCACCCAGCGCGCGGGCATCTCGCCGGCGGTCGTGGCGACGGCCTCGCCGAGGGCGATCGGGCCGGCCTCGTCGGACTCGCGCTGGACCTCGGGGCCGCCGGCGTGCGAGATCGCGGCCGCCACCCCGCCGCCATGCGCGAGCCGGGTGTTCGCGGCGTTGGCGATCGCCTCCACCTCGAGCCGGGTGATGTCGGTTTCGCGGACTTCGACGCGGGCCACGACCGCAGCCTATGGGGAACGGGGCGCCGGGGGAGAGAAGCTTCCCGCGGGCCCTTGATCCCGCATGAGCGCGCGCGAGCGGCATCTCGACCAGGTCGCCGCCGGCCTGCGGAGGACGCTGATCGAGCGCCGCCGGGCCGCGGCCGCGGGGGGCAGTCCCGCCGCCGACGAGGTGAGCGGCGCGGTCCATGACCTGGTCGAACGGGAGGCCGCGATCCTTTCGGCGGCCGACCGGGAGGAGCTCGCCGAGCGGATCCTCCGCGACACCGTCGGGCTCGGCCCGCTCGAGGAGCTGCTCGCCGATCCCGAGGTCGAGGAGGTGATGGTCAACGGGCCGGGGAGCGTCTACGTGGAGCGGCGCGGACGGATCGAGGCCACGGCAATCTCCTTCGCCGACGAGGAGGAGCTGCGCAACGCGATCGAGCGCATCCTGGCGCCGCTCGGCCGGCGGGTCGACGAGCTCAGCCCGATGGTCGACGCCCGGCTCGCCGACGGCTCGCGGGTCAACGTGGTGATCCCGCCGCTGGCGATCGACGGCCCGGCGCTCTCGATCCGGCGCTTCGGCGCCAGCCGGCCGGGTCCCGACGGCTGGTCGAGCTGGGCACGCTGGAGCCCGCGATGCGGGATCTGCTCGAGATGGCGGTCGCGGAGCGCCGCAGCATCCTCGTCAGCGGCGGCACCGGCTCGGGCAAGACGACGCTGCTCAACGCGCTCTCGAGCTTCATCGATCGGCGGCGAGCGGGTGGTGACGATCGAGGACGCCGCCGAGCTGCGGCTGCAGCAGCCCCACGTCGTGCGGCTCGAGAGCCGGCCCGCGAGCGTCGAGGGCAGGGGGGAGGTGACGATCCGCGACCTGCTCCGCAACGCGCTGCGGATGCGCCCGGACCGGATCGTGATCGGCGAGGTGCGGGGCGCCGAGGCGCTCGACCTGCTCACCGCGCTCAACACCGGGCACGACGGCGCGCTCTCGACCGTCCACGCGAACTCGCCGGCCGATGCGCTGCGCCGGCTCGAGACGCTTGCCCTGATGGCGGGGGTCGGGCTGCCGCACGACGCGATCGCCGAGCAGGTGCAGCGCGGGGATCGACCTCGTCGTCCACATCGAGCGGCGCATCGACGGCTCGCGGCGGGTGGCCGAGATCGCCGAGGTGGTTCGTGCCGCCGGGGCGACGGCCGCTCGCACGATTGCCACGGCGGGGGCCGCCGGCTGAGCGCCGCCTCCGGAGCCCTGGCGCCGCTGCTCGGCGCGGTCGCCGGCGGGCTGGTCGCGGTGGCCGCGCGCGAGGCGGTGCTGGCGACTCGCCGGCCGTCGCCGCCTGGGTGCGCCGGCGCTGGAGCCGCTGCGGCGGGCGGGCCGCGAGGGTTACGCGCCCTCGACGCCGGAGCGGCGCCGGCTGGCCCTCGCTCGGAGCGGCGCGGCGGTCGCCGCCGGCTGGTTCGTCGGCGGGCTCGGCGGTGGCCCTGCCGCTGGCGGTCGCCGGCCCCGCTGCCGCGGCCTGGGCGGTCGCGAGCCGCCGCAGGCGCTACCGGCCCGCGGTCGAGCGCGCGCTGCCCGACGTCGCCGTCGCGGTCGCCGACTCGCTGACCGCCGGCCGCTCGCTGCGGCGCCCTCGCTGGCCGCGGCCGCTCGCTCGACGGGCCGCCGGCGGTCGAGCTGGCGCGGCTCGGCGCCGAGCTCGACCTCGGCGCGCCGACCGCCGAGGCGATCGCGGGCCTGCGCGGAGGATGCGCTCGGAGCGGGTCGACGCCTTGCCGCCGCGCTGCTCAGCCAGCGGCTGCCGGGCGGCGACCTGGCCGGCCTGCTGCGCCGCTTCGCCGACGGCGCCGCCGAGCGCGACCGGGTCGCCGAGGACGCCCGGGCGGCGACCGCGCAGGCCCGCTTCACCGGCCTGCTGGTGGTCGCGATGCCGACCGGGGCGGCGCTCTTCGCCGAGCTGCTGCAGCCCGGCTTCCTCGCCAGGCTGCTCGGCTCGCCCGCGGCCCGGCGCTGCTGCTCGCTCGCGGCCGTGCTGCAGCTCGCCGGCTTCGTCGCGATCCGGCGGCTCTCGCCAGGTGGCCGAGTGAGCGGCCGCGGCGCTCGCGAGCGCCGCGGTGCTGCTCGCCTGCGCGGCGGCCTGCGGAGCTCCTGGGCGGGCCGCGAGAGCGGCGCGGCTGCCGAGCCCGGGCCGCTGTCCGCGCCTGGTGCTCGGATCGCGCACGCGGCGCCGCACCGTCGCTGCGCCTCGGCCTCGCCGGAGCGGATCGCGGGCGCCGGTCTTGGGCCGCGGCTGCCGGTCCCGCGGTGCTGCTGGCGGCGAAGGCCGCGGCATCGCCGCGGGCGCGGCGTGGCGACTCGTCGCCGCGCCGGCCGCGCCCGGGCCGGCTCTCGCTGCTGGTCGCCGTCGGCCTGCCGGCGGCCGGCTTCCTCGCTCCCGACGCGCTGCTCGAGCGGGCGGCGCGCCGCCGGCGCCGCCGGCTGGTCGCGGCGCTGCCCGACGCGCTCGACCTGCTCGCGGTCAGCGCCGCCTCCGGCCGCGGGCGGCCGGCCGGCTTCGCCGAGCTCGCGCCGCGCGGGAGGCGGGCCGCTCGCCGAGGAGCTGCGGATCACGGTCGCCGAGCTCTCCTGCGGCGTGCCGCAGGCGGAGGCGCTGCGTCGCTGCGCGGCGCGGGTTCCCGGGCAGCGAGCTGGCGGCGCTCTGCGCCGCGATCGAGCGCTCGCGCCGCTTCGGCTCGCCGCTCGCCGAGCAGCTGCGCCGCCAGGCGGCGCGCTGCGCCGCGACCAGCGCCGCGCGGTCGAGGAGCGCGCCGCCCGGGCCGCGCCGAAGATCCAGCTCGTCGTCGCCCTGGTCCTCGTCCCCTCGGTCCTGCTGATGATCGCCGCCGGCCTGATCGCCAACGCGGACCTGCTGCTCGCCGGCTTCTGGCCCGGTCCGCCGAATGTCTTTGCGGCGCAGGGGCACGCCAGGTCACCTCGGCTGGAGGTGGCGCCTCGGGTCGGCTACTCGAGCGCCTCTTCGCGCAGGCGCCTGGCGACCGCGGCGGTGGCGGCGCGCATCGCGTCGAGCTCGGCGGCGCTCTTCTTGTGGCCGTTGACGTAGCAGCAGAGGGTGCCGTCGACCAGCTCGAAGGCGAACTTCTCCGGCGCCTGGTCGGTCAGCCAGACGATGAAGGTGGGGGAGAAGAGCTGGCGCAGCCAGTTGGCGTCCTGCTCCTTGCCGGCGAAGATCTCGTAGCTCTCGTCGAGCGCCTCGCTCTCCAGCTTGACCCGCTCGTTCTTGCGGAAGGCGTCCTCGAGCTTCTCCAGCGCGTGGAAGCCGAACTTGCGCTGGCAGTAGAGCTCGGGGACGAGCGCGGCGCACTCGGGGACGTCGACCAGGCCGACCGTGTAGCGGTAGTAGTTGGTCTCGCGGTTGCCGTTCGCTGTCGTGGTGTCTCCTCGTAGGTGTAGAGGGCGAGCGTGCCGTCGACGCCCGTCGGCGAGCGGCCGCCGAGGATGCGTCTCGGCGTAGCGGTCGTCGCCCTTGCGCAGCAGCGGCGTCGCCGCCGGCAGCGGGCCCTGCCGGCAGCGTCAGCCCGCGCTGCTCGGCGTAGACGTCGAAGAAGGCCTCCTCGGCCCTCGAGTCGGCGATCGCAGAAGACGATGAGCACGCGCGAGCACGCCGACGCCGGCGGCGATCGCCGGCCGAGCAGCGGCGCCGAGGAAGATCGCCCGCGGCGATCCCGGCGGCGATCGCGACCAGGGCGGTCAGGATCCAGGTCAGCGGCTTGCGCATCAGCCGCTTGAAGTGGAAGCCGCGCAGGTCGTTGGCGTCGTCGACGGTGAGGTCGGGGGGCGGCTCGGCGCCGGGGCCGCTGAGGTCGATGACCATGCCGGCGTCGACTCCCGCCGGATCGTCCGGGGTCGGCGGTTGCTGGGCTATGGGGTCGTCTGCCACTGGCTGGAAATCTAGTCGCGCTGCAAGGGGCCTTGCACCTGAGGGACCCTCGGAGGCCGCCCGATCGGCGTCTCCACGGCGCCGAAAATGGCTCTGGCAAGCCGATTGAGCGGACTTGGAGGCGCGGGTAGCAATTCCGTCCGACGGATCATGTCCAATGCCCGATCAGTGTTGTGTTGCAAAGTGGGGGGAAGTGGGTTAGTGTGGGCCCCGAGTTGAAGCCCAAGGACCGGGGTGGTGAGGCTCCTCCCACCTCATCACTCCGGTCCTAACTCTTCCCGGCCCCCGCGCCGAGAAAGGAACTCCAGGGATGGCTTTCCGGGGTCTCTACGAGCACAGTCTCGATTCCAAGGACCGCCTCACGGTTCCGTCGCGGTTCCGCGCGGCGCTCTCCGACGGAGTGGTTCTCTCCAAGGGCTTCGACCCCTGCGTCTGGGTGCACACGACCGCGGAGTTCGAGCAGCTCTCCGACCGCTTCCTCTCCCCGCACAGCCCCTTCGGCACGCGACGCGCGCCGCCTGCGCCGCCGCTTCCACGGCGGCTCCTTCGACGAGAAGCTCGACTCCGCCGGCCGCATCCGCGATCCCCAAGCCGCTGATCGAGCACGCCGGCCTCGAGCGGCCCCTGCGTCGTGATCGGCGCCGGCGAGTACCTGGAGATCTGGAACGCCGAGGCCTGGGCCAAGCAGGAGGCGGAGCTCGACGCCGCCGCCCCCGAGATCGCCGAGGGCCTCGCCGGAGCCGCGGAGTGACGAAACGCCGAACGAGCTGAATCGCCACCCTTACCTACATGCCCGCTGAGCACGTACCCGTCCTCGCCGCCGAGCTGGTCGAGCTGCTGGCGCCCGAGCCGGGGCAGACCGCGGTCGACTGCACCTTCGGCGGCGGCGGCCACGCGCGCCTGGTCGCCGAGCGCGCTCGGCCCGACCGGGACGCTGATCGCGATCGACCGCGACCCCGCCGCGGAGGAGCGCTTCGCCGAGCTTCGCGGCCGAGGCGCCCTGCGCAGACGCGCTTCCTCGCGCGCCGACTTCGCGGAAGGGCTTCGCGCCCTGCGCGGCGAAGGCCTCCGCGCAGACATGGTCTACATGGACCTCGGAATGTCCTCGATGCAGGTCGATGCCTGGGAGCGGGGCTTCTCCTATTCCTATGACGCGCCGCTCGACATGCGGATGGACCCCGGCCAGGAGTTCACCGCCGCCGACCTCGTCAACGAGTGGCCGCGAGTCGCGGATCGCCCAGGTCCTGCGCCGCTTCGGCGAGGAGCGCTATCGCCGGCGGGATCGCCCGCGAGATCGTCCGCCGCCGCCCGCTCGAGACGACCTCCGAGCTGGTCGACGCGGTCAAGGCCGGGATGCCCGCCTCGGCCCGCTTCGGCGGCGGCCACCCGGCCAAGCGCACCTTCCAGGCGATCCGGATCGCCGTCAACGGCGAGCTCGACTCGCTCGACGACGGCGCTGCCGACGGCCTGGGAGCTGCTGCGCGGTCGGCGGCCGCCTCGCCGCGATCTCCTTCCACTCGCTCGAGGACCGGCCGCGTGAAGCGGTTCCTCGCCGACCGCGCCCGCGGCTGCGTCTGCCCGCCCGAGCTGCCGGTCTGCGTCTGCGGCCGCGAGCCCGAGGCCGAGCTGCTGACCCGCCGCGCCGTCTCGCCCGGCGCCGAGGAGTCGCCGCGAACCCGCGCTCGCGCTCCGCCCACCTGCGCGCCGCGGTGAAGATCGCCGCCGGCGGAGCGGGCGCCTGATGGCGACGGCAGCCGCCGGCACGCAGGCCCGCACCGGCGCGGCGAGCCCGCCCGCAAGCCGCAGGCGGTCGCCGCGCCCGCCGGCGAGCGCCCGCGCGCAAGGCCCCGTCCGCAGGCGCCGGCGCCGGACCGCCGCGCGCCGGCCGCCGCCGGGCGGCCAGCTGATCCCGCTCGCGGTCGGCCGCACGGCCGTCGCCGTCCGCCAGCCTGCCGGACTCGGGCCTGATGGTGCGGCTGACCCGCGGGCGCGCCTGGATCGCGCGTGCTCGGCGTGCTGCTGGCCGGGATCGTCGCCCTCAACGTCGTCACCCTCAGCCTCACCGCCTCCGCCGGGCAAGATCGACGCAGAACATCCAGACGCTCGAACAGGAGAACTCGGTGCTGCGCAGCCGCGACGGCGCAGCGGCTCTCGGCAACGATCGCGTCCGCACGAGGCCGCCGGCGCTCGGCCTCGGCGATCCCGGCGACCGACGAGATCAGCTACCGTGGAGGCGGGCCCGGCGGCGATCGCGGCCGCGGCACGACGCCTGGCGGCTCGCCGCCGCGGAGTAGGCTACGGGCCCCGGTGCGCCTGATCGAGCGGCGGATCGGGCTCCTCTTCGCCGGCTTCCTCCTCTGCTTCCTGATCGTCCTCGGCCGCGCCTTCTGGCTGCAGGGGGTGCAGGGCGCCGAGCTCGCCTCGGAGGCGCACTAGCCAGCAGACCGAGATCGGTCACGGTGCCCGGGCCTGCGCGGCACGCGTCCTCGACCGCCACGGCCACGAGCTGGCCGTCTCCGAGGACGCGGCGACGATCTACGCCACGCCCTACCAGGTCAAGGACCCGCCGCGGACGGCGCGACAGGCTGGCGCCGATCCTCGACATGGAGCCGCGGCGAGGTGCTCGAAGGCGCTGACCGCGAACTCCGGCTTCTCCTACCTCGCCCGCAAGGTCGACCTGCCGACCGCGGCGCGGATCGAGCGCGCTCGAAGCTGCCCGGGATCGGCGCAGCTCCCCGACAGCCGCCGCACCTACCCGCAGGGCGAGCTGGCGGCGCAGGTGATCGGCGCCGTCGGCGTCCGAAAACCAGGGCCTGACCGGGCTCGAGGCCGGCGAGGACGACGTGCTCGCGCGGCACCGACGGCGAGCGGCGGATCGTCAAGGACGCGCTCGGCGAGCCGATCCGGCTGGAAACGGTCAGCGACGCCGAGCGACGGCGACGACATCCAGCTCACGCTCGACCCGGCGATCCAGGCGAAGACCGAGCAGGTGCTGGCCGGAGTCGGCGAAACCTACTCGCCGAAGGGGGCGACCGCGATCGTCATGGACCCGCGCAGCTCGCAGATCCTGGCGATGGCGAACTGGCCGCCGGTCGACCCCGACCGACCTCTCCGAGGCCGAGCCCGAAGACCTGCTCAACCGGGCGACCGGCTTCACCTACGAGCCGGGCTCGACCTTCAAGGCGTTCACGGTCGCCGCGGCGCTGGAGGAGAAGCTGGTCACGCCGGACACCGCCTTCACCCTGGCGCCGTCGATCCAGGTCGCCGACCGCGACGATCGAGGAGTCGCACGCGCGCGGCGACCGGAGACGCTGACCGTCGCCGAAATCCTCGCCCAGTCCTCGAACGTCGGCGCGGTGACGATCGGGCTCGAGCTCGGCGCCGAGCAATTCAGCCGCTGGATCGACCGCTTCGGCTTCGGCCGGCCCGACCGGCGTCCAGTTCCCCGCCGAGGAGCAGGGGATCGTGCCCGACGCTCGACGAATACTCCGGCTCGACGATGGGCAACCTGCCGATCGGCCAGGGCCTCTCGGTGACGCCGATGCAGATGGTCGCCGGCTACACGGCGATCGCCAACGGCGGCATCCTCCAGCCGCCGCAGCTGATCGAGCGG
Organism: uncultured Actinomycetes bacterium; assembly: GCA_963720015.1. Lineage (GTDB taxonomy): Bacteria > Actinomycetota > Thermoleophilia > Solirubrobacterales > 70-9 > DATFPK01. The sequence goes on from CAVREA010000004.1 coordinate 594,302, forward strand.
GTCGGCGGCGAGCCGGTCGCACGAGCCGACAGGGCAGGCGGGTGATCGACGCCGACGGTCGCCGGCGCAGGTGCGCGACGATGCTCGAGGGCGTGCTCGGCCCCGGGCGGCACCGCCTCCGAGGTCAGCGTCCCCGGCTACACGCTGGCCGGCAAGACCGGCACCGCGCGAGGTGGCCGAAAACGGCGACCTACTCGGAGACCAAGTACGTCGCCTCGTTCATCGGCTTCGCGCCGGCCCAGGACCCGCAGCTGCTGGTCGCGGTGATCGTCGACGAGCCGCAGGGGCGAAATCTACGGCGGCTCGGTCGCGGCGCCCGCCTTCGGCGAGATCGCCGCCTTCGCCCTGCCCTATCTCGGCGTCCCGCCGGAATAGGCGCGCCTGCGGGCGGCGACTCGCATGACCTAGAATCGCCGCGTGAGACTGGACGAGCTGATCGCGGCGGCGAGACCGCTCGCGGCGAGTCGCGGCGACCCCGCCGTCGAGATCGCCGACCTCGCCTACGACAGCCGGCAAGGTCGGGCCGGGGACGCTGTTCTTCTGCGTGCCGGGCGAGAAGGCCGACGGGCACGAGTTCGCCGCCGCGCGCGGTCGAGGCGGGGCGCGGCGGCGCTGGTGGTCGAGCGCGAGCTCGAGCTGGACGTGCCGCAGGTGGTGGTCGCCGGACGCGCGGGCGGCGATGGCGCCGCTGGCGGCGCGCTTCTGGGGCGACCCGACGGCCGAGCTGCGGGTGGTCGGGGTCACCGGGACCAACGGCAAGACGACGACCGCCTTCCTGCTGCGCGAGATCCTCGAGGCGGCGGCGGTCGCAGTGCGGGCTGCTCGGCACGGTGAAGCAGGTCGTCGGCGGCGGTCGAGGAGGAGGTCGAGCGGACCACGCCGGAGGCGATCGACCTGCAGGCGACCTTCCGGCGGATGCTCGAGGGCGGCGACCGGGCCTGCGCGATGGAGGTCTCCTCGCACGCGCTCGCCCTGCACCGCGGCCGACGCGATCCACTTCGAGGTCGCGCTCTTCACCAACCTGACCCAGGACCACCTCGACTTCCACGCCGACATGGAGGACTACTTCCTCGCCAAGCGGCTGCTCTTCGAGATGGGGCCGCGGGTCGCGATCGTCAACGTCGACGACCCCTACGGCCGCCGCCTCGCCGAGGAATTCGACTGCGTCACCTTCTCGGCCGAGGGCGCGGAGGCCGACTTCCGCGCCAGCGACGTCTCCTTCGACGCCGGCGGGTCGCGCTTCACCGTCGCCGGGCCGCGAGGGCGAGATCGCGGTGCGGACGGCGCTGCCGGGCCACTTCAACGTCGCCAACGCGCTCGGCGCCTTCGCCGCGGCGACCGCGCTCGGGGTCGACGCCGGAGATCGCCGCCGCGGCGCTGGCCGCGGGCGGCGCGGGTGCCCGGGCCGCTTCGAGCCGATCGACGAGGGCCAGGACGTTCGCGGTCCTCGTCGACTACGCCCACACCCCGGACTCGCTCGAGAACGTGCTGCGGCGCCGCGCGGCGGCTGACCGAGGGCAGGCTGATCTCGGTCTTCGGCGCCGGCGGCGACCGCGACCGCGACAAGCGGCCGAAGATGGGCCGGGCCGGGGCGCGAGCTGTCCGACCTGGCGATCGTCACCTCCGACAACCCGCGCTCGGAGGACCCGGAGGCGATCATCGCCGAGATCCTCGCCGGGATCGAGCGACGGCGCCGGGCGTCGAGGTCGAGCCCGACCGGCGCGCGGCGATCGCGCTGGCGCTGCGCGCGCGCCGGCCGGGCGACACGGTCGTGATCGCCGGCAAGGGCCACGAGCAGGGCCAGGAGTTCGAGGACGGCCGCAAGATCCCCTTCGACGACCGCGAGGTCGCCCGCGAGGAGCTGCGGAAGCTGGGCAGCGCCGGCGTGAAGCTCGACGCCGGAGGAGATCGCCGCCGCGATCGGGCGCCGAGGTCGTCGCCGAGGGCGAGCCGGGCTCGCCGCGGCGGGCGGTGATCGACTCGCGCGAGGCCGGGCCGGGCGACCTCTTCTTCGGCCTGCGCGGCGAGCGCGCCGACGGCGGCGAGTTCGCCGCGGCGGCGATCGAGGCGGGCGCCTGGGGCGTCGTCGGTCGAGCCGGTCGCGCGCCGGTGCGAGCTCGCAGGCGACCTCGACGGCGGGCTGGGTCTTCGCCGTCGACGACCCGCTGGCGGCGCTGCAGGCGCTGGCGCGGGCCTGGCGGCGCGCGCTCGGCGCGCGCGTGGTCGGGATCACCGGCTCGGTCGGCAAGACCTCGGTCAAGGACATCGCCCGGGCGCTGCTGCCCGGGCCGCGTCCACGCCAACCGCGAGAACCTCAACACCGAGATCGGGCTGCCGCTGACCGTGCTCGAGGCGCCCGCCGAGCACCGACGTGCTGGTGCTCGAGATGGCGATGCGCGGCGCCGGGCCAGATCGCCGAGCTGGCGGCGATCGCCGAGCCCGAGGTCGCGGTGATCACCAACGTCGGCCCGGTCCACGTCGAGCTGCTCGGCTCGGTCGAGGCGATCGCCGCGGCCAAGGCGGAGATGCTCGACGGCGCTGCCCGCCGACGGCACCGCGGTGGTCGCCGGTCGAGGCCGGCGAGCTGGAGCCGCACCTGGCAGCCGGCGCCGCGGCTGCTCCGCTTCGGCGCCGGCGGCGACGTCGAGGCGGTCGAGAGCCGGGTCGACGACGGCGTCACCGAGGCGCTGGTCGCGACCCCGGCCGGGCGCCAGGCGCTTCCACTTCCCCTTCACCGAGGCGCACAACCTGACCAACGCGCTGGCGGCGATCGCCGCCGGCGTCGCGCTCGGCGCGCCGCTCGGCGGAGATGGCCGACCGCGCTGCGAACATAGGCTTCTCCCGCTTCCGGGGCGAGCGCCTCGAGCTCGGCGACGGGATCGTCCTCGTGAACGACTGCTACAACGCCAACCCGGTCTCGATGCGCGCCGCGCTCGACCACCTCGCCACGCTCGACGGCGACGCGCCGGATCGCGGTGCTCGGCGAGATGGCCGAGCTCGGGCCCGGACGCGCCCGGCTACCACCGCGAGGTCGGCGAGCACGCCCGCGCCGCCGGGGTCGACCTGCTGGTCGGGGTCGGCGAGCCGGCCCGCGACTACGACCCCGACGAGCTGGTCGGCGACCCCGGAGGAGGCGGCCGAGCTGCTCGCCGCGCAGCTCGAGCCCGGCGACGCGGTCCTGGTCAAGGGCTCGCGCTCGGCCGGCCTGGAGGCGGTCGCCGAGGCAGCTGCGGACCGCTGATGCCGACGGAGGCGCGGCTGATGGGCGAGGTCCTGATCGCCGGCATGGCGGCGATGCTGATCTGCATCTTCCTCGGCCCGAAGTTCATCGAGTACCTGCGGGTCAAGGAGTTCGGCCAGCACATCCGCGAGGACGGGCCGCAGGAGCACCACGCCAAGGCCGGGCACGCCGACGATGGGCGGGCTGATCGTCTTCGCCTCGATCTGCGTCCCCTACCTGGTCCTCTCCGACCGCGACGCGCAGAGCCTGGCCGTCTTCGGCGTCGCGCTCGGCTGCGCCGGCGCTCGGCTTCGCCGACGACTTCATCAAGATCGTCAAACGCCGCTCGCTCGGCCTCTCGGCGCGCTGGAAGCTGCTCTTCCAGGTGCTCCTCGCGCTCGGCCTCTGGTGGGTCGCCCGCCACGAGGTCGGCCTCGAGCCGACCCTCTACTTCCGCATCGGCGACGCCAGCATCGACCTCGGCCCGGTCCTCTACTTCGTCCTCGTCTTCCTCGTCATCGCCGGCACCTCGAACGGGGTCAACCTCACCGACGGCCTCGACGGCCTCGCCGCCGGCTCCTGCGCGATCGTCCTGCTCGCCTACACGGCGATCGCCTTCGTCACCAACGAGCAGCAGAACCTGGCCCTGCTCTCCGCCTGCCTGGTCGGCGCCTGCATCGGCTTCCTCTGGTTCAACGCCTTCCCGGCCTCGATCTTCATGGGCGACACCGGCTCGCTCGGCCTGGGCGGCGCGATCGGCGCCCTCGCGGTGATGACCCAGACCGAGGTGCTGCTGATCATCATCGGCGGCATCTTCGTGATCGAGGCGCTCTCGGTCGCGGTCCAGGTCTTCGCCTTCAAGACCTTCCGCCGCCGCGTCCTGCTGATGGCGCCGCTGCACCACCACTTCGAGATGATGGCCTGGTCGGAGACCAAGATCATGCTCCGCTTCTGGATCATCGCCGCGGTCTGCTCGGGCATCGGCTTCACGCTGTACCAGCAGTCGATCGGCGCTAGCGTCGAGCGCCGGGCGCCCGAATCCAGGCCGGCCTGCGACCTGCCACGTTCCGTCCACGCGTAGGCATGAGCTCCGTGCGCATCGTGGCTCGGCGACGTCGGTCAGCCACAGGGTCGCCGGGTGGCAGGGCGAAGCTAGGAGGATGATGCCCGGACCGCCGCCTAGGAAGCCGCGTCCGCCGCTGCCCGCAGGGCCCGTTTCTGGTCGTCGGGCTGGCCCGCTCGGGGCAGGCCGGCGGCGCGGCTGCTGGCCGCGCGCGGGGAGGAGGTGCGCGGGGTCGATTCCGGGCATCCCGAGGGCGCGGCAGGGCTGGCGGGGCTCGGGCGTCGAAGTCATCCTGGATACGGATGGATTGGCTCTGCTCGAGGGGACGCGGACCGTGGTCAAGAGCCCGGGCGTGCCGCGGGAGGCGCCGGTGATCGCGGCCGCCTGCGAGCGCGGGATCGAGGTGATCGGCGAGCTGGAGCTCGCCTGGCGGGCGATCCCCAACCGCTTCGTCGCCGTCACCGGGACCAACGGCAAGACGACGACGGTCGAGCTGCTCGGCCACCTCTACCGCGCCGCCGGCGAGCCGGTCGCCGTCGCCGGCAACGTCGGCACGCCGCTCGCCTCGCTGGCCGGCGAGGTCGAGCCGCGGACGCGACGGTGGTCTGCGAGGCCTCGAGCTTCCAGCTCGAGGACACCGACGCCTTCGCGCCCGAGTGCGCGGTCTTCCTCAACCTCGCCCCCGACCACCTCGACCGCCACGGCGACCTCGAGGCCTACCTCGCGGCGAAGCTGCGGATCTTCGCCAACCAGGGCAACGACGACGTCGCCGTCTACAACGCCGACGACCCGGCGCTGCGCCGGCCGTCGACCTCGGCGGCTGCGCGCGGCGGGTCGCGCTTCTGCCGCGGCGCCGGCGCCCGACTGCGAGGTCGCCGTCTGCCGGAGGGCACGATCTTCTACGACGGCGAGCCGCTGCTCGCGCGTCGCCGAGCTCGGCCTGCTCGGCGAGCACAACGTCGCCAACGCGATGGCCGCCGCCGCCGCGGCGCTGGCGATGGGGCTCGACCGCGACGCGGTCGCGCGAGGGCCTGCGCAGCTTCGCCGGCGTCCCGCACCGGCTCGAGCAGGTCGCCGAGATCGGCGGCGTCCGCTTCGTCAACGACTCGAAGGCGACCAACGTCGGCGCCGGCGACCGTCGGCCTGCGCGCCTTCGAGGGCGGCGTCCACGCGATCCTCGGCGGCAGCGAGAAGGGCGAGGACTTCGCGCCGCTCGCGGCCCCGGTCGCGCGAGCGCTGCGCCGCCGTCTACCTGATCGGCGACCGCCGCCGAGCGAGCTCGGCGAGGCGCTGGCGCCCGCGGTCGACGCCGGGGTCGAGCTGCATCCGCGGCGACGAGCTCGAGGACGCGGTGCGCGGCGCCGCGGCCGCCGCCGGCCCGGCGAGGTCGTCCTGCTCTCGCCCGCCTGCGCCAGCTTCGACGCCTTCGAGACTTCGAGCAGCGCGGCGAGCGCTTCCGCGAGATCGTCGAGGAGCTCGCGATGAGCGCCGGCCGCTGCTCGCCGCGGCTCGTCGGCCGGCCGGCGCCGAAGCGCAAGCGAGTGCGCCGCGCGGCGCTCTCGACCGAGTACAACATGCTGCTCACCGCGACCCTCTGCCTGCTGGCCTTCGGCGCGGTGATGGTCTTCTCGGCCAGCTCGACGACCCAGGTCCTCAGCGACGGCGGCCTCTCCAACAGCGCCTTCTACCTGAAGCGGACGCTGATCTTCGGCGCCGTCGGCCTGCTGGTCATGCACCTGCTCGCCCGCCACGGGCTGCGGCTGGTCCGCCGCGCTGACGCCGGCGCTGCTGGTCGCCTCCTTCTTCCTGCTGCTCGCCGTGCTCGGTCATCGGCACCACCGTCAACGGCTCGACCCGCTGGATCGGCTCCGGCTTCCTCCAGATCCAGCCCTCCGAGCTGGCCAAGGTGGCGCTGGTCCTCTACGGCGCCGACCTGCTCGCCGCGCAAGCCGAAGCTGGTGCGCAGTCGATCAGGGGATGATGCCCTACCTGCTGGTCGTCGGCGTCGCCTGCGTGCTGGTCATGCTCGAGCCCGACCTCGGCACGGCGATGGTCATCACCTTCGCCGTCGGCGCGACCCTGGTCGCCGCCGGCGCGCGGCTGCGCGACCTGCTGCTGATCGCCGCGGTGATCGGCTTCCTGGTGCATGCTGCTGATCCTGGTCGAGCCCTACCGGCGCGAGCGCCTGATCGGCTTCCTCAACCCGGGCGCCGACGCCGCCGGCTCCGGCTTCCAGGCGGTGCAGGCGAAGATCGCGCTCGGCTCCGGGGGGCTCTTCGGGGTCGGGCATCGGCAACGGCGTGCAGAAGGCCTTCTACCTGCCCGAGGCCCACACCGACATGATCTCCGCGGTGATCGGCGAGGAGCTCGGCCTCGTCGGGATCGCCGGCGTCGTCGGCCTCTTCGCGCTCTTCGGCTACGCGGGCTTCCGCATCGCGCAGAACGCCAAGGACCGCTACGGCAAGCTGCTCGCCGCCGGCCTCACCTCGCTGATCCTGGTGCAGGCGGTGATCAACCTCTTCGCGGTGATGGGCCTGGCGCCGCTGACCGGCGTGCCGCTGCCCTTCGTCTCCTACGGCAACAGCAGCCTGCTGGTCTGCCTGGCCTCGGTCGGGCTGATCCTCAACGTCGCCCGCGGGCGGAACGGCGACCGCCGCGGCGCGCCCGCGCGGGCGCCGCCGGCCCGCGCTGGCAAACTGCGCGTCGTCGAGGGCGGACGGACCGCCGCGCGTCGAAGGAAGCGGATCGAGCGGTGCCAAGAGTCGTGATAGCCGCGGGGGGAACCGCCGGACACGTCGTGCCGGCCATGGCGGTCGCCGACGAGCTTCGGGCTAGCGGCGCCGAGGTCACCTTCCTCGGCACCCGCGAGCGGATCGAGGCCGAGCTGGTGCCCGCCGCCGGCTACGAGATCGACTTCCTCGACGTCGCGCGGCATCGACCGCCGCAACCCGCTCCGCGCGGCGGCCGCCGTCGGCAAGGCCGCGCTCGCCGTGCGGACCGCGCGCCGGGCGATTCGCGAGCGCGCCGCCGACGTGGTGATGGGCGGCGGCGGCTTCGTCGCCGGCCCGGCGGGGCTGGCGGCCGCGACCCTGCGGGTCCCGCTGGTCCTGACCGAGGCCGACAGCCACCTCGGCCTCGCCAACCGCCTGCTCGCCCGGCGCGCCCGGCGGGTCTGCCTCGCCTTCCCGATCGCGGGCCGCGAGGGGGAGCCGCTACCTGGTCACCGGGCGCCCGGTGCCGCGCGCGCGGTGCTCGAGGCCGACCGCGACGCAGCCCGGCGGCGGTTCGGGATCGCGGCGGATGACCGCTGCCTGCTGGTCATGGGCGGCAGCCAGGGCGCCCGCTCGATCAACACCTGCGCCGCGCCGAGGCATTCGCCGGCGGGCGACGATCGCGGGTTCCACGTCCTCCACCTGGCCGGCCGCCGCGACTACGCCGAGCTCGCGAGCGGCTGGCGGCGGCCCGCCGAGCGCTACACGCTGCTCGAGTACGAGCCCGACCTCGGCGACTGCCTCGCCGCCTCGCGACCTCGTCCTCGGCCGCTCCGGCGGCTCGATCTTCGAGGTCACGGCGGCGGGCCGCCCCGCGATCCTGGTGCCCTATCCGCACGCGACCGCGGACCACCAGACCGCGAACGCCGCCTGGATGGCCGAGCGGGGGCGCCGCGATCGTGATCGCGGACGCGGAGCTCGCCGCCGACTCGCTGCGCGCCGCGGTCGCCGGCCTGCTCGCCGACGAGGAGCGCCTCGGGCGGATGGCCGCAGCCTCCCGCGCCCTCGCCAGGCCCGAGGCCGCCGCCCGGATCGCGGCCGAGGTGCTGGCGGCGGCGGACGGCGCGGAAGGGGGAAGCCCGTGAGCGGGTCCTGGGAAGGACGGCGGCTTCACTTCATCGCGATCGGCGGCGCGGGGATGAGCGGCCTGGCCCTGGTCTGCGCACCGGCTCGGCGCCGCGGTCAGCGGCTCGGACCGCGCCGACTCCTCGTACCTGCGGCGGCTGCGCGACGCCGGGCTCGAGCCGGTGGTCGGCCACGAAGCGGCCAACGTGCCCGACGGAGCCGAGGTCGTCGTCTCGACCGCGATCCACGAGGACAACCCGGAGCTGGCGCTGGCCCGCGAGCGCGGTCAGCCGGTCCTCCACCGCGGCGAGCTGCTCGCCGAGCTCTGCGCGGAGAAGCGCCTGATCGCGGTCGCGGGCACCCACGGCAAGACGACGACGACGGCGATGGTGGTCTGGGCGCTGCGCGAGCTGGGATCCGACCCCGCCTTCTTCCTCGGCGGCGAGCTGCCGGGTCCGGCCCCGGGGGCGACGCCGCCAACGCGGGCTGGGGCGACGGCGAGTGGGTCGTCGCCGAGGCCGACGAGAGCGACGCCAGCTTCCTCCGCCTGCGACCCGAGGTCGCGGTCCTCACCAACGTCGAGATGGACCACCACTCGCGCTGGGGCTCGCTCGCCGAGCTGCGCGCCGCGTTCGCCCGGTTCGCCGCGGGCGCCGAGGGCCTCGCCATCCCCGCGGACGGATCGCTGGACGCGCTCGCCGCGGATTCCGGCGCCACCCGGCGGATCGCCCGCTTCGACGAGGCCGCCCCCGGCCCGGCGGAGCTCGAGCTCGCCGTCCCCGGCCGCCACAACCTGATCGATGCGCGGGCGGCCCTCGCCGCGCTCGAGCTCGCCGGCGCCGACCTCGAGGCCGCGGCGGCCAGCATGGAGCGCTTCCCAGGGGTGCGCCGTCGCCTCGAGCTCAAGGGCGCCCGCGCGGGTGCCCGCATCTACGACGACTACGCCCATCACCCGACCGAGGTGCGGGCGGCGCTCGAGGCCCTGCGCGGCCTCGGGCCGAAGCGGCTCGTCGCCATCTTCCAGCCGCACCTCTACTCGCGGACCAAGGCCCTCGCCGACCAGTTCGGCGCGGCGCTCGCCGTCGCCGACGAGGTCGCCGTCCTCGACGTCTACCCGGCTCGCGAGGAGCCGGTCGGCGAGCTCGCCGGCGTCAGCGGCCGCCAGGTGGCCGAGGCGGCGGCCGACCGCGCCGGCGGCCGGCCGGTCTGGTGGCTGCCTGAGGCGGAGCAGGCGGCCTCGGCCTTCGGCCCGCGGCTCGCCGAGGGCGAGATCCTGGTGACGATCGGCGCCGGCGACATCTGGGAGCTGGCCGAGCGCCTGGTGGAGGAGGGGCGATGAGCGGCGCGCCCCCCGCGGGTGTGGAGAGGGACTACCCGCTCAGCCGCCTGACGACCGTCCGCACCGGCGGGCGCGGGGATTTCTTCGCCCGGCCGGGCACGGAGAGCGGCCTCGTCGAGATTCTCTCCTGGGCCGAACGGGAGGGGCTCGCGGTAGGAGTGGTGGGCTCGGGATCGAACCTGCTGATAGCCGACGATGGATTCCGTGGACTCGTCTTGAAACTGGATGCCGAGCTGGCCGCGATCGAGCGCGACGGCGACCGCCTGCATTGCGGCGGCGGCGCCCGCCTTCCCTCGGCGGCGGCGAAGGCCGCCGGCTGGGGGCTCTCCGGCCTCGAGTTCGGGATCAACATCCCGGGCACCGTAGGTGGGGCGGTGAAGATGAATGCCAACGCCTACGGCGGTGAGCTGGCCAAGGTCCTCGAATGGGTCGACATCTGCACCGCGCACGGAACGGAGCGGCGCGAGCCCGGCGAGCTCGACTTTCGTTACCGCCGGTCCAACCTCGCACCCGGCGAGGTGGTCGCCGGCGCCCGCTTCGCCCTCGAGCCGGGCGACCCGGAGGCGATCAAGGCGACAATGGCCGCGATGCGCGGGCGCCGGCGTGAGGCCCAGCCCTCGGGGATCAAGACGTTCGGCTCGACCTTCAAGAACCCCGACGACGAGCGTGCCGGCGGTCGCACCGCCGGCCAGCTGCTCGAAGCCGCCGGCTGCCGCGGCCTGCGCCAAGGGGGCGCCCGCTTCTCCGAGAAGCACGCGAACTTCGTCGAGAACGAGGGCGAGGCGACCACGGCCGACGTCCTCGGGCTGATGGCGGAGGGCCGCCGGCGGGTGCACGAGCGCTTCGAGGTCGAGCTCGAACCCGAGGTCCAGGTGCTGGGCGAGGTCGAGTGGCCCCGCGGATGGGACCTCGCATGAACGCCTCCGCCCTGGCGTTGCGGGTGAGGCCGCTCGGCGGCGGCCTCCGTCGCGGCGCCCTCATCGCCGTCGTCGCCGCCGCCGCGCTGGCGGCGCTCTATATCTACTGGGTCCGCGACCTGCCGCTGTTCGCGGTCGAGGCGGTGCGGATCGAGGGAATCCCCTCCCGCTCGGACGACGGCGACGAGCTTGCCGCCGCCCTGACCGAAGCGGCGGGGGAGATGACCACCCTCCATGTCCAGCCCGAGCTGCTCGAGCGCGCCGCGGCCGGCTTCCCGATGATCGAGTCGGTGAGCGCCGTCGCCGACTTCCCCCACAAGCTGACCATCACCGTGCACGAGCGCAAGCCGGCGGCGGAGATCGGGAGGGGGGAGGGGTCGGTGGCGGTCTCGAGCGACGGAACGATCCTCGAGGGGATGAGCGGCGAGGGCATCGCCCTTCCCCGCCTGCCGATCGACCGGGTCCCCCGTGACGGACTCATCGGCGGGCCGGTACGCGACCAGGTTCGCGTCCTCGGAGCCGCGCCTCCGGCACTCCAGCCGTACCTGGCGCAGAGCGTTCGCGGCCCGGACGGCATCGACGTCATCCTCCGCGGAGGCATCGTCCTGCGCTTCGGCAACAGCGCCCGCGCCCGGCAGAAATGGCTGGCCGCCGCCGCCGTCCTGGCCGATCCCGACCTGACCGCGCTCGATTATGTAGACCTCACCGCGCCCAACCGCCCGGCCGTCGGCGGCGCCGGCCACAGCCTTCCGGCGCTGCCCTGATCCGCGACGCGCGCCCGCCCGGGCCGCGTCCGCGACCACCGCGAATTCCCATGCCCATGCGGTTTGCGAGCGCCCGTGTGGGCTCGCGCCTGCAACCGTGCGCAAGTCTCAACTTGAGGGTTAGACTGGTGAAAGACTCGACCAGGGGTTGAGAGTTGGCGCTTGCACGATCGCGGTCGCGGGTTTGACAGGGGGCCCGGAATACCCTACGTTGAGCGCAATTTCCGAGGTTGAGGGCATGCCCCCAACACTCAAGCATGGCTGAAGCCTCGGACGGAAAAAACGCTCAACTCACTTAGTAGGCCAAGCGGAGAGAGATCGGGAGATGGAATCCACGTACCTGGCGGTGATCAAGGTCGTTGGCGCGGGCGGCGGTGGCACCAATGCCGTCAGCCGCATGGTCGATGCCGGCATCCGCGGCGTCGAGTTCGTCGCCGTCAACACCGACGCCCAGGCGCTGCAGGCCTGCGACGCGGACATCAAGCTTTCCATCGGGCAGGAGCTCACCCGCGGCCTCGGCGCCGGCGGCAACCCTGACGTCGGCGCGGGCGCCGCGGCCGAGAGCCGCGACGAGATCAAGGAGGCGCTCAAGGGCGCCGACATGGTCTTCGTCACCGCCGGCGAGGGCGGCGGCACGGGCACCGGCGCCGCTCCCGTGATCGCCGAGATCGCCAAGGAGGAGATCGGCGCCCTCACCGTGGGCGCGGTGACCAAGCCGTTCGAGTTCGAGGGCAAGCGCCGGATGCAGCAGGCGCTCGAGGGGATCGAGAAGCTCCGCAACAACGTCGACACCCTGATCATCGTCCCCAACGAGAAGCTGCTGCAGGCGGTCGAGCGCCGCACCTCCGTGCTCGAGGCCTTCCGCATGGCCGACGACATCCTCCGCCAGGGCGTCCAGGGCATCACCGACCTGATCACGATCCCGGGCCTGATCAATCTCGACTTCGCCGACGTTCGCACGATCATGCGAGACGCCGGCTCGGCGCTGATGGGCGTCGGCGCCGCCTCGGGCGAGGCCCGCGCCGCCGACGCCGCCAAGGCGGCGATCACCTCGCCCCTGATCGAGGAGTCGATCAAGGGCGCGACGGGGATGCTGCTCAACATCACGGGCCCCGAGGACCTCGGCCTGTTCGAGGTCAACGAAGCCGCGCAGCTGATCCAGGCAGAGGCCGACGACAACGCCAACATCATCTTCGGCTCGGTCGTCGACCCCTCGATGCGCGACGAGATCCGGGTGACTGTGATTGCCACCGGTTTCGAGGGCTTCGAGCTCCTCGCCCGCTCGCCGCAGCGCGTCCGCCGACGCTACGACAGCCGCCCGCGGATCTCCGCCGAGGACACCGACATCCGCAGCCTGCGCGTCGACGAGGGCGACATCGACGTACCGCCCTTCCTGCAGGACTAGCGCCGGAAATACCCGCTGTCCGGACCTTGCCCCCGTATAGGCGGAAAACTCCGGGCAGCGGCGGGTAGCCTCCGCCGGTGGCCGCTACCGAGACCCTGAGGCGCACGCCGCTCTACGAGGCGCACGTGGAGGCGGGCGCACGGCTCGTTCCCTTCGCCGGCTGGGAGATGCCAGTGCAGTACGACGGGATCCGCGAGGAGCACGTCGCCGTGCGCACCCACGCCGGGATCTTCGACGTCTCCCACATGGGTCAGGTCGAGACCGAGGGCCCGGAGTCACTCGACTTCCTCCAGCGGGTGCTCTCCAACGACCTCGCCGCGCTCGAGGTCGGCGGCGCCCAGTACTCGTGCCTCTGCAACGAGCAGGGCGGCGTCATCGACGACCTCTTTACCTACCGCCTCGCGGCCGAGCACTTCCTCACCGTCACCAACGCGTCCAACCATGCCGCCGACCTGCGCTGGATGGCCCGCTGGGTCCACGACTACGACTGCGTCCTGCGCGACGTCGCCGACCGCTGGGCGATGATCGCGATCCAGGGGCCGAACGCCCGCCGGATCGCGACGTCGGCGCTGGCCCCCGAGCTACCCAGGCGGATGCACGTCATCCCGGCGGCCATCGAGGGCGCCCCGGCGGTGATCTGCGGAACCGGTTACACCGGCGAGGACGGGGTCGAGGTCCTGCTCGACCCGGGTCGCGCGCCGGCCGCCTGGGACCACCTCCTCGACGCCGGAGCCGTCCCCTGCGGGCTCGGCGCCCGCGACACTCTGCGGCTCGAAGTCTGCTTCCACCTCCACGGCAACGACCTCACCCCCGATCGCAACCCGATCGAGGCCGGGCTGGGGTGGTGCTGCAAGGAGGAGACAGGGTTCGTCGGCTCCGAGCCGATCGCGGAGATCCGCGGGGTGGGCCCGGCGCAGCGGCTGGCCCCATTCACGATCGAGGGCCAGGGCATCCCGCGCCAGGGCAACGCGATCCTCGCCGGCGGCGAGCCGGCCGGCGAGGTGACCAGCGGCAGCTTCTCGCCCTCGCTCGACGTCGGCATCGGCATGGGCTACGTCCGCGCCGATCTGGCCGAACCCGGGACCGCGATCGAGATCGACGTCCGTGGCAAGCGTCGCCCCGCCCGCATAGGCTCGAAGCCCCTCTACCGCAAGAACTGAGAAGGAGACCGAGTTGACCGAGGCCTCATATCCCGACGACCTGCTCTATCACGCCGAGCACGACTGGGCCCGGATCGAGGGAGACACCGCCACCCTCGGCATCACCTGGTACGCCCAGGACTCCCTCGGCGAGGTCGTCTTCTACGACCCGCCCGAGGTCGGCGCCCGGATCTCCAAGGACCAGCCCTACGCCGAGGTCGAGTCGGTGAAGGCGGTGTCGGACGTGATCGCGCCGCTCTCCGGCGAGATCACCGAGGTCAACGAGGCGCTCGGGGACGCTCCCGAGAAGATCAACGAGGACCCCTACGGGGACGGATGGCTCGTCAGGATCAGGGTCGCCGACGCGGCCGAGGGCGAGGCGCTGATGGGCGCCGCCGACTACCAGGCTTCGCTCGGCTAGCCGCGCACTCCGCCGAACGTCCGCGGCCGCGAGTAGGGCCGCCGCGCCGCGCCATCTCGTAGCCTTGCTCCGGTGACCCGCTACACGTCAGCCACCGACGCCGACCGCGCCGAGATGCTGGCCGCGATCGGCGCCCGATCGGTGGAAGAGCTCTTCGAGCAGATCCCGGCCGACCTGCGGCTCGGCCGCCCCCTGCGGCTCCCGCAGGGAATGAGCGAGGCCGAGGTCTACGAGCGGCTCGCCGGGCTCGCCGAGCGCAACGCCCACGCCGAGCGCGAGGTCTGCTTCGTCGGCGCCGGGATGTACGACCACTACGTGCCCGCGATCGTCGACGCGATCACCCAGCGCTCCGAGTTCCTGACGCCGTACACCCCGTATCAGCCGGAGATCTCCCAGGGTGGCCTGCAGGTCATGTTCGAATTCCAGACGGCGATGTCGGAGCTCACCGGCCTGCCGGTCTCCAACGCGGGCCTCTACGAGGGCCCCTCCTCGGTCGCCTCGGCGGGCTACCTGGCGATGGCCGCCACCGGGAGGCGGCGGTTTGTGGTCTCGCGCGGGGTCCACCCTCACAGCCGCGAGACCCTCGCCACCTACTCGGTCGGCTACGGGGCCGAGGTCGCCGAGGTGGGCCTCGACGGGGGCCTCACCGACGCCGCCGCGCTGGCGGCGGCCGTCGACGATGAGACCGCCGCCGTGATCCTGCAGAACCCCAACTTCCTCGGCTCGGTCGAGGACATCGAGGCGCTCGGCGGCGCGGCCCGCGAGCACGGCGCCCTGGTGGTGGTGGCCTGCGACCCGATGACCCTCGGCATCCTGCGGCCGCCCGGCGAGTCGGGCGCCGACATCGCCCTCGGCGAGGGCCAGCCGCTCGGCAACCGGCTCGATTTCGGCGGCCCCTCGTTCGGCTTCTTCTGCGTCGCCGAGGAGCACATCCGCCGCCTGCCCGGGCGGATCGCGGGGGAGACGACCGACGTCGACGGGCGCCGCGGCTTCGTCCTCACCCTGCAGACCCGCGAGCAGCACATCCGCCGCGAGAAGGCGACCCACAACATCTGCACGGCGCAGGCCCTCAACGCGCTCGGGGCAATGGTCCACCTCGCCTGGCTCGGGCGCGAGGGGTTCCGCGAGCTCGGCGAGCTGCTCGCCCGGCGGACCGCCTACGCGCGCGAGCGACTGGCGGCGGTCGACGGCGTAGAGCTGCTCCACGAGGCTCCCGTCGTCCGCGAGTTCGCCGTCCGGCTCGACGCGCCGGTCGAACGCGTGCTCGCCGCCTGCGCGGAGCAGGGCATCGCCGCCGGGTACCCGCTCCGCGCCGAGTACCCCGAACTCGGCGACGGGCTGCTGGTCGCGATCACCGAGCGCCGTTCGCGGGAGGAGATCGATCGGCTCGCCGATTCGCTCGCAGCAGCAATCGCCGGGGCGCGCTCCGCCGCCGCCACGGAGGGAGCGCCGGCATGAGCGAGAGCGGCCCGCCCGTGACCCTGACCGAGACGCCGATGCAGCGCGAGCGCGCGGTGACCATCTACGAGCGCTCGAAGGAGGGCCGGCGCGCGGGGCGCCTGCCCGCCGCCGGCGTGCCCGAGCGGCCGCTGGAGGAGCTGATCCCGGCGGCGCTGCTGCGCGCCGAGCCGCCGCGCCTGCCGGAGGTGGCGGAGCCCGAGATCGTGCGCCACTACAACCGCCTCTCGCGCCGCAACTTCGACCTCGACACGGGCTTCTACCCGCTCGGCTCGTGCACGATGAAGCACAACCCGCGGCTGAACGAGCGGGTCGCCGCGCTTCCCGGCCACGCTCGCCTGCACCCGGCCACCGACCCGAGCCGCGCCCAGGGCGCGCTTGAGCTGATGTGGCTCCTGCAGGAGTCGCTGGCCGAGATCTGCGGCCTGCCGCACACCAGCCTGCAGCCGTCGGCCGGGTCGCACGGCGAGCTGGCGGGCCTGCTCCTCACCCGGGCCTACCACGCCGACCACGGCGAGGAGCGGCACAAGGTCCTCACCCCGGACACCGCCCACGGCACCAACCCCGCCTCGGTGACGATGGCGGGGTACGAGGTGGTCAAGGTCGCGACCAACGAGCGCGGCGGGGTGGAGATGGACGATCTGCGCGCGAGGGTCTCCGACGACGTCGCCTGCCTGATGCTGACCAACCCGAACACGCTCGGGGTCTTCGACGAGAACATCGCCGAGATCGCCGGCCTGATCCACGAGGCGGGGGGGACCCTCTACTACGACGGCGCCAACCTGAACGCGATCATGGGCCACTCGCGGCCGGGCGACATGGGCTTCGACATCGTCCACGTCAACCTCCACAAGTCCTTCAGCCAGCCGCACGGCGGCGGCGGCCCGGGAGCGGGCCCGATCGTCGTCTCCGACCGGATCGAGCCTTACCTGCCGCGGCCGCAGGTCGTCCGCCGCGACGCCGGCAACGGCGCCGGCAGCGGCCACCACTTCGATCTCGACCACGAGCGGCCGAAGTCGATCGGCCGCCTGCGCGGCTTCCAGGGCAACTTCGGCGTCTTCGTCCGCTCCTACGCCTACATCCTCAGCCTCGGCTCCGACGGCCTCGCCGAGGCATCCGAGACCGCCGTCCTCAACGCCAACTACCTGAAGGCGCGGCTGGCGGAGGGGCGCGGAGGGGAGCGGCTGCCGGTCGCCTTCGACCGCCATTGCATGCACGAGTTCGTCCTCTCCGGCGCGCCGATGAAGCGGGAGCTGGGGGTGAGGACCCTCGACCTCGCCAAGCGCCTGCTCGACTTCGGCTTCCACCCGCCGACCGTCTACTTCCCGCTTCTCGTCGACGAGGCGCTGATGATCGAGCCGACCGAGACCGAGACGAAGGAGTCGCTGGACGGCTTCGCCGAGGCGGTCGAGGCGATCCTCGAGGAGGCCGAACGCGACCCGCGAATCGCCGCCGAGGCCCCCTACACGACCCCCGTGCGGCGTCTCGACGAGGTCGGGGCGACCCGCAGGCCGCGGGTGCGCCAGCACCTGGGCTGAGAGAGGGCCGCCGCCCGGGAAGGATCGGAACCCGGGCGACGGCCCTTGTTGCGGGAGGTCTAGGCGAGCGGCCCGAGCGGGCGCTGCAGCTTCGGTCTGACCGGCGCGGTCCGCCGCGCGGCGGCGGCGGGGGTGGTGGGCCGGTGACGGAGGCGGTCGCGCAGGCCGCGGCGGGGCGGGGTGAAACCGAACTGGGCGGCACGGGCGCGCAGCAGCTCGACGACCGGCCCGCTTGGCACGAACGGGTCGGCAATCACGCGGCCGCTCTCGAGCGAGATCGCCGCCAGGGGACGGCCGGAGGAGACGGCGAGCAGCCGGGGGCCGGCGGGCGGCCACGCCGAGTCGAGCTGGGCGAGGCGGATCACGTTGCGCTCGTCCTCGGCGCGCTCCATCCGGATTGTCAGGTCTTGTATGTCAATCTTTGTCTGCATCTTGCGCTCCGCCCTTGGTTGTGCGACACTGTTCAGGCCAGACTAGCGACTTGTACTATGGAGTCAATGTCATACAAAGATCGATTGAGTGACCTGGACCGGGGTGCCGAGGCGTCGCTGACGGAGCAGATCGTCGGCATCGTCGGGACGGCGGTCGCCGAGGGCGAGCTGGCTCCGGGCGAGCAGCTGCCCCCGACCCGCGAGCTGGCCGAGATCGGGGGCGTCAACCACCTGACCGCGGTCCGCGCCTACCGCCGGCTGCGTGAGGCGGGCATCGTCACGGCCCAGGTGGGTCGCGGCACCTTCGTCCGCGAGACCGCGGCCGCCGCCCCCGCTCCGGGGCTGAAGCCCGCCGGCGGCACCGGCTGGCAGGCCTTCGCCCTGCCCGAGCGTGAGGAGGCTTACGGCGATCGGGTCTGCTCAGAGATGTTCCGCCAGGTGGGCGACGCGGCCGGTGTGATACCCCTTTCCGTCGGCTACCCGTCGCGAGAGCTCTACCCCGCGGAGGTGATCGCGGATTCTGCCGCGGCCGTCTCCGCGCAGAGCCCCGACCGGATCCTCGACTACGCGGACGTCCCGGGCGCGCCGGAGCTTCGGGCGGAGCTGGCGAAGCTGCTGCAGCGGCGCGGCGTGCCCGATCAGGCCGACGACCTCGTCGTCGTCAACGGCGCCCGGCAGGGGCTGACGGTGGCGACCCGGGCGATTCTGCCGCCGGGGTCGACCGTGGCGTGCGAGGTGCCCACGTTCTGGGGCGTGATCGGCTCCCTGCGCCAGCTCGGCATTCGCATACTCCCTGTCCCGGTCGACGGCGACGGGTTCGACGTCGGCGTCTTCGAGGGGCTCCTCGCCAAGCACGAGATCAGCGCCGTGGCGCTGCAGCCGCGGGCCCACAACCCCACCGGCCACGACCTCAGCGCGGAGCGGCGCGCGCGTCTGGTCGACCTCGCCCGCCGCCACAGCTTCTTCATCATCGAGGACGGGATCTACGGAGAGCTCAGCTTCGACAGCGACCCTCTGCCTCCGCTGCGAGCCGAGGCGCCCGAGCACGTGGTCTACATCGACTCGCTCTCGAAGACGGTCGGCGGCGGGCTGCGGATCGGCTGGATCGCGTCGAGTGGCCCCGTGCGCGACCGCCTCCTGGACGAGAAGCAGCGAAACGACATCCACACGCCGACGCTCACCCAGATGACCGCCGCCCGCTACCTCGAGAGCGGCGCCTACGACGATCTGCTCGGCGAGGCGCGCGGGTTCTACCGGAAGCGCTGCGACGTCCTGCTCGAGGCGCTCGACGAGCACCTCGGCGACCTCGCGACCTTCAGCGAGCCGGTCGGAGGCGGCCACGTCTGGGTGACCCTGGACGCGCTACTCGACGAGGGCGAGCTCGGCACCGAGGCGGTTCGCCAAGGCGTGACGTTCGTCCCGGGGGCGACGATGATGCCCGACCGACCGTTGCGGACGATGATGCGCCTCTCCTTCTGCTGGCTCGGCCCCGACGACCTCGCCGAGGGGGCGAGACGGCTCGGGCGCGCCGTCCACGCGGCGATCCGACGCCCGCAGGCGGAGCGCGCCCTGCCGATCGCCTGAGAGCCGGCCGCCGGCCGCTGCGAACAGGGCGGGGAACCCGCCGCGGCGGAGTAGCCTGGGCCCATCGAAAAGGCCAGTTCGTCAGACCTTTTGGACGCCGGCGACATCCGCGCCGCGGGCGAGCGGATCGCCGGCCTCGTCGCCCGCACTCCGGCGCTGCGGGTCCCCGAGATCGACGAGCGCTGCGGCGGCCGGCTGGCGCTGAAGGCGGAGAGCCTCCAGCACTCGGGCTCGTTCAAGCTGCGCGGCGCCAGCTCCAAGCTGGCCGCCTCGGCGGCGGCCCGCGAGCGAGGCGTCGCCGCCGGCACGGCCGGCAACCACGGCCAGGCGCTGGCTCTCGCTGCCCGCCGCCACGGTGTTTCCTGCGATCTCTTCGTGCCGGTCGACGCCCCCGTGTCGAAGATCTTCCCGGCGACCCGCCTCGGCGCCTCGATCCACACCTGCGAGGGCACCGTCGACGATTGCGTTGCCACGGCGCGCGAGTTCGCCGGCGAGCGGGGGGTCGAGTTCGTCCATCCATTCGACGACCTCGACGTGATCGCGGGACAGGGTACGGCGGGGCTCGAGCTGCTCGAGCAGGTGGACCACATCGCCAAGGTGGTGATCCCGCTCGGCGGCGGCGGCCTCGCCGGCGGGATCGCGATCGCGGTCAAGTCCGCGATCCCCGATGCCGAGGTGGTCGGGGTCCAGATCGACGCCTGCGCCGCCTTCCCCGGCTCGCTCGCCGCCGGCGAGCCGGTCGCCGTCGGCGCGGCGCAGACGATCGCCGACGGGATCGCGGTCAAGCGGCCGGGAGAGCTGACGCTGCCGCTGATCGAGCGCTGGGTCGACCGCGTCGTCGTCGTCGACGACGAGCAGGTCGGCGACGCGATGGCGATCCTGCTCGCCGAGGCCAAGCTCGTGGTCGAGGGGGCCGGCGCGGTGGGCCTCGCTGCCCTGATCGCCGGGGTGGAGTCGCCGGCGGCGGCCGGCACGACCGCCGTCGTCCTCTCCGGCGGCAACGTCGACGAGGAGCTGCTGATGGCGGTGGCGCGGCGCAGCGAGGCGCAGCACGGGCGCGGCGTCGTCCTCTTCACCAAGATCTCCGACCGCCCCGGCTCGCTGGCCCAGCTCCTGGAGCAGGTCGCCGGGGTCGGGGCCAACGTCGTCGACGTCCGCCACATCCGCGAGGGGGTGAGCCTCGGGATGACGGAGACCGGCGTCGAGCTGATCCTCGAGACCCGGGGGGCCGAGCATGCGGAGGAGATCGTTTCCGGGCTGCGGGGGCACGGGTACGAGGTCACCGAGGTCATGGAGCACGACAAGGAGGAGCGATAGATGAGCACCGAGCGGACGGCGATCAACGCGAGGGGGGCGCCGGAGGCGGTCGGCCCCTACAGCCACGCGGTCCTC
Organism: uncultured Actinomycetes bacterium; assembly: GCA_963720015.1. GTDB lineage: Bacteria > Actinomycetota > Thermoleophilia > Solirubrobacterales > 70-9 > DATFPK01. The sequence goes on from CAVREA010000004.1 coordinate 614,809, forward strand.
GCGGGCGGGCTGCTCTTCTGCTCGGGGCAGATCCCGCTCGACCCGGCCACCGGCGAGCTCAGCGGCGACAGTCCCGGCGGAGCAGGCGAGCCGCTGCCTGCGCAACCTCTCGGCGGTCTGCGGCGAGGCCGGCACATCGCTCGCGCACGCGCTTCGGCTGACGATCTACACGACCGAGCTGGGCGAGTTCGCGGCGATCAACGAGGCCTACGCGGAGTTCTTCGGCGACGAGGCGCCGCCGGCGCGGGCCGCGGTCGGGGTGGCGGAGCTGCCCAAGGGCGCCCTGGTCGAGATCGACGCGATAGTCGCCGTCTGAGGGGCCGGTCTAGCCGGTCATCCGGGCGACGTCGGGGAGCTTCTGCTTCAGCTCCAGCACCGGCGCGAAGAGGTCGCCGTGCTCCTCGAAGCGCTCGAGCACCTCGCCGGCCTCGAAGACGAGCCCGGCGGGGTCCTCCTTGTCGAGCGCACCGCTCGACCTCGTCCCAGGTGATCGGCGTCGAGGCGGTCGGGCGCTCGCGGGCGCGCAGCGAGTAGACGGCGATCGTCGTCTTGCGCTGGTGGTTCTGCGACCAGTCGACGAAGACCTTGCCCTTGCGGTCCACCTTGGCCATCTTCGAGACGACCTCGTCGGGCGTCTGCTTCTCGAGCAGCTGGGCGATCGCCCGGGCGAACGGCTTGGTCTCGTCGTAGTCGGCCCTGCCGTTGAGCGGGACGTAGACCTGCAGGCCCTTCGAGCCCGAGGTCTTCGGGAAGCACTCGAGGCCGAAATGGCCGAACAGCTCGCGCAGGCGGAGCGCGACCCGGCAGCAGTCGACGACGTCGGCCGGCGGGCCGGGGTCGAGGTCGAAGGCGAGCACGGTCGGGCTGTTCGGGCCTGCGCGCCAGCGAGAGCGACGGGTGCAGCTCGATCGCCGCCAGCTGCGCCATCCAGATCAGCGTCGGCAGGTCCTCGCAGACGCAGAAGTCGATGTCGCCGGCGTGCGGGCCGGCGAGCACGGTGGCGGTCTTGACCCACTTCGGCCGGTGCTTGGGGCAGCGCTTCTCGAAGAAGGCGGCGTCGGTGTCGTCGACGCCTTCGGGGAAGCGGCGCAGGGTCACGCGCGCGGCCGCGCAGGTGGGGGACGATCGCTCGGCGACGACCTTGGCGTAGTAGTCGATCACCTCGCCCTTGGTGAAGCCCGCCTTCGGGTAGAGGACCTTGTCGAGGTTGGTGAGCTTCAGCTCGCGGCCGTCGACCTCGACGAGCTGCTCGCCCGTCTTCAGCTTCGCCTGCGCCACCGCGCGGGCGCCTAGGAGCGGGACTTCGTCTTCGAGCGGGAGCTCGAGGACTTCGAGCGCGCCTTCGACCCGTTCGAGCTCTTGGCGGAGGCCGAGGCTTCTTCGACTTGCCGGCCGCGGACGCCTTCTTGGCCGGGGCCTTGCGCTTGCCTGCCTCCTTGCCGAGGTCGGAGCCGCGTACCGCGGCGATGCGTCTCCTCGAGGGCGGCCATCAGGTCGGGGGCCTTGGTCGGCTCGGGCTCCTCGCTCGCGGCGGTGACGAGCTCCTTGCCCTCGGCCTTGCGCTCGATCAGCGCCAGCAGCTCCTCGCGGTACTCGTCGCGGTAGGCGGCGGGGTCGAAGTCGGAGGTGAGCGAGTCGATCAGCTTCTCCGCCATCTCGACCTCCTTCTTGCTGCGACCTTCGGCTTCTCCTGCGGGAGGACGTCCTCGAGCTCGGCGGGGGCGACGACCTCGTCGGCGAAGCGCATCGTCGTCAGCGTCAGCACGCCCTCGGAGGCGCGGATCGCGGCCAGGTGCTCCGGTTGCGGAGGACGAAGCGGGCGATCGCCGCCTTGCCCGAGGACTCCATCGCGCTGGCCGAGCAGCGAGTAGGCCTTCTCGGCGCCCTCGGCCGGGCCGAGGTAGTAGGGGCTCTCGAAGTAGATCGGGTCGATCTCGCCGATCTCGACGAAGTCCTGGATCTCGATCGCGCGGGTCTTCTTCGGGTCGAGCTCGGCGAGCTCGTCCCGGCTGACGGTGACGTAGCGGTCCTTGGTGATCTCGTAGCCCTTGACGATCTCCTCGTAGGGGACCTCCTCGTCGGTGCCTTCGGCGACCCGCGGTGGCGGACCCGGGCGCCGTCGGACTCGCGCAGCTCGTTGAAGCGGATCGTCTTCGCGCGAGACCGCGCTGTAGAGCTTCACGGGCACGTTGAGGAGCCCGAAGGAGATCGTTCCGCGACCAGATTGCTCTTGCCATCAGCAGCTCACCTACCCGGATTGTTCCAGGCGGCAACCGGCGGGGCCTTGGCGATATGTGAACCGGGCGTGGTCTTGCGCCTCCGGGACTCCTACGATTGCGCCGTGCTGTTCGAGCTGCGGGACGTCAGCCTCACCCGCGGCGGCCAGCGCGTCCTCGAGCACGTCTCGGCGCCGAGATCCCCGCCGGGGCGACGGCGATCGTCGGGCCCTCGGGCAGCGGCAAGTCGACGCTGCTGCGCCTGCTCAACCGGCTCGCCGACCCCGACAGCGGCGAGATCTCCTATCTGCGGCAAGCCGCTCGCCGACTACGACCCGCTGGAGCTGCGACGCGAGGTCTCGCTCGTCCCGCAGCTGCCGGCCCTGCTGGAGGGCACGGTCGAGGACGAACCTCGAGCTTCGCGGCGGGGCTCGCCGGCCGCGAGCTGGACGGCCGAGCGCTGCCTGCGCGCTCGCCGGCCTCGACCCGGACTTCGCCGGCCGCGACGTCTCGAGGCTCTCGGTCGGCGAGCAGCAGCGGGCGATGCTGGCGCGGGCGCTTGCCCAGGAGCCGCGGGTGCTGCTCCTCGACGAGCCGACCTCGGCGCTCGACCACGCGGCGCGCGACGCGATCGAGGCGACCCTGGCGCGGCTGCGCCGGGAGCTCGAGATCTCGCTCGTCCTGGTCAGCCACGATCCCGAGCAGGCGCGGCGCCTCGGCGATTGGGTGGTGCGGATCGACGCGGGCCGGGTCGCCGAGTGCGGCCCGGCGGAGCGGGTGCTGGCGGGCGTCGCGGCCTGAGCACCTCGATCCACGTCAGCCTCGGCAGGTCGCGGCATCGCTGGCGCTGCGTCGCGCTCGCGGCCGCGATCTCGTTCTGGCGCGAGGCCGACCTCGAGCGCGACATCGGCATCGCCACGGTCCGCTCGTTCGTCCAGCTGACCGCGATCGGTACGTGATCAAGCTGATCTTCGACGCCGACACGCTCTGGCTGGTCGTCGCGCTGCTGGCGGTGATGGTCGTCTTCGGCGCGTTCACGGCGCGCGGCCGGGCGCAGAAGGTGCCCGGCGCCTTCTGGCCGCTGCTGATCGCCCTCGCGCTCGCCGGCGGCACGACCCTCGGCCTCGTCGTCGCGCTCGGCATCTTCGACGCCGACGCCGCGCTACCTGGTCCCGGTCGGCGGCATGGTGATCGGCAACGCGATGACCGCCTCGGCGGTGGCGCTCAACCGGCTCGGCGACGAGGTGGCCGACTCGCGGGCCCGGATCGAGGCGACGCTGGCGCTCGGCGCGACCGCGCGCGAGGCGGCGGCGCCGATCGTCCGCCGCTCCCTGCGCTCGCGGGATGATCACCCTGGTCGACTCGACCAAGACGACCGGCCTGATCTTCTTCCCGGGGACGATGGTCGGGATGCTGCTCGCCGGCGCCAGACCCGACCGACGCCGTCCGCCTGCAGCTGATCCTCCTCTACGTCCTGCTCGGCAGCGTCTCGATCGCCGGCGCTCGTCGCCACCCCGCTCGCCTATCGCAACTTCTTCACCCCGGCCCAGCAGCTGCGCGAGCCCGATGACGGCGGCCGGGCCGCCGTTTGAGGCCGGGGGTCACGGGGGACAGCACCAGCCGATCACCCGCGGGAATGACGGCTCTCCGCCACCCGGGGCGAATTGGGATGAGATCTCGCCGATCGCCTCGACCCGGCCGCCGCCGTCGGGCTTGATGAAAAGCCACTGGTCGGCGTCGCGCCAGGCGACGAGGAGACGGTCGCCGTGCGGCGACCAGGCGAGCGCGGTGAAGGCTCCGGGTGCGGTGAAGAGGGGAGCTGGGCCTCGGCTCGCGGACATCGGAGATGAGCAGCGCCGCGCTCCGCGGGCCGTTCCGGGAACCCTCCCGGGTGAGGACCGCAATCCGGTGACTCCCGGGCTCGAAGGCCGCGGCCGCGATCGAAGGTCCGCCGTGGAAGGCGCCGAGGGGCGAGCCGGAGCCGCTGGTTACCCGTACCAGCGCACCTCCGGCGGCGAGCAGGCGCCTACCGTCGGCGGACCAGTCGAGGGCGACCGGGGCGGGGAGGGGCGCGGTCGCGAAGATGAGGCGGCCGCTGTCTGCGTCGATCACCTTCGCCCGGCGGTCGGCGGCGAAATAGGCGAGCACGTTCCCGCGGCCCGGGCGCCAGGCCGGCGTCACCGGAGCTGCCCGGGGGGCGAGCAGCTCGTCGCCGGTGCCGTCACCCGCGACGAGCCGAAGCTGGGCCCCGGCGAGATAGGCGATCCGGAACCCCTCCCCCGAGGACCAGGCGGGATCGTGGATCGGCTGCGGCCGCGAGAGCGACCAGCGAACCTCGCCGCGGGGGTCAACCGCGCTCAGCTGGCGGCCGCCGCTGACGCCGACGTAGAGACCGTGGGGCGACCAGGTCGCGTCGTCGTAGTCGCCGAGCAGGCGACGGGAGCCGTCGGCCCGGACGACCCACGGGCCCGCGTCGGACTCGACCAGGAGTCGTCCGCCGCTCGGGACCTCGGTCAGGGCAGGCGCGGCGGGTGGCCCGTCGTCCTCGACGACATCCGCTACCCAATCCCGGACCCGGGCGCCGGCGGGGGAGAGGAGCAGCCCGGCGAGGACGAGGGAGGCGGCGAGGGCGAGGGCCAGCGTGCGGCCGCGCCGCGACCGGGGCCGGCCGGGAGTCCGCCCGCGGTAGGCGGCCAGGACGACCCGGCGGCCACGCTCCGCGGCCTCGTGCTCCTCCGGAACGGGCGTCTCCCGCAGCAGCTCGCGCAGGCGATCGTCGCGGGCGGTCATGTGCCGGCCTCGCGGTCGAGCAGGGGCGCAAGCCTGTCCAGCGCTCGGCGGAGGCGGGAGTTGACCGTTCCTCGGGGCAGCTCCAGCATCCGGGCGATCTCGCCCGGCGTGTAGCCGAGCAGGTGGCGGAGGACGACGATCCCGCGCTGCTCTGCGGACAGCGCGCCGAGGGCGGCCGCGACGTCGCCGCCCAGCTCGGGAGCCGTTGCTGCCCCCTGCTCCAACTCCGGCTCCAGCGCCACCTCGCGGCGGGCGTTGCGGCGGCGCGTCCAGTCGATCGAGCGGTTGACGACGATTCGGTGCAGCCAGGGCCCGAGCGGTCGGCGGCGGTCGAAGCGGCCGAGCGAGTGGATCGCCGCCAGGAAGGCCTCCTGGGCGATGTCCTCGGCTGCAGCGGAGTCCCGCACGATCAGGAACGCGGCTCGGTGGGCCGCCGGCCAGTGCTCGCGGAAGATCTGCTCGATCGCCTCCTCGGAGCCGCGCTGCGCGGCGCGGACGATGGCGTGCTCGCCGCGCCTCGAGGGGCAGGCCGGGGCGGGCGTCCGCACGGCGACTCTTGAGTCGTCAATCTCCATCGGCCCGACGATTCTCGCCCAGAGGCGGCGAGCGTGTGAGAGGCCATCTCAACTTGCGATGCCTCGGCGCGGGCGGCCCGCCGCCGCATCCCGGGCAAGCTGGAGGATGGCGACACCAAGGCGCATCAGTTCACGGTCTCCGACCCGCCCCCGCGGAAGCTCGACGACGAAGGACGCGGTCCCGGGGAAGGCATGGTTCTGCCAGTTCGGCGCCGTGCCGGAGAGCCACGGCAGGCGCCGGAATGGAATGCGCCGCAAGGGTCGCGTAGCGCCGCGCCATCGGCACGCTCTGTCCCCAGGCCCGGACCAGCGGCCGATCCGCGTGGTGCTGGTGGAACCAGATCGTCACCTCCGGGCGGATCTTGCGGATGATCCGCGCTGCGAGCCTGGTCTCCGGCTCCGAGAAGGGACGCGGCCCGGAGTACTGGGGACGGCCGCGACGCCCGATCGGCTTCCAATCAGCCGGGAAGTTGCGGTTGAGGTCGACGCCGCGCCCGTTGAGACGGGTCCCAAGCGCCAGGCCGTCGGGATTCAGGTCGGGGACGGTGTAGACGTCGGCGTCGCCGGCGGGGCACCCGGCCAGCGGCCGCACGTGGCGAGCCGCGCATTCGTCGCCGTGGATGCAGCCGAAGACCAGGACCTCGCCGGCTATGTCGGGATCGCCGTGCTGGAGCAGCCGGATTTCGCGGCCGTGGGCCGACCGGCCCGCGACTCCGATCCGCGAGAGCAGGTTCCCGGGGCCGCGCGGAGTGTCCGCAAACCGGAGGAAGCCCGGGTCTGGCGGCGGGATGGCGGTCCCGTCGAGCACCCCCGTCAGCGCCGCCAGCGCACCCTGCCACGAGTCCCAGAGCGACGGCTGGTGTCCGGCACGCGCCGGGGCCGCCGCCCCACCCGCCACGGCCAGGGCGACGATTGCGAGGAACGCGGGCGCGCTCCTGGTCAAGCGCGGCCCGCCGGCACCCGCGGGTCGGGATCGGAGGGCGGATCGGGCTCGGGCGCCGGGCCGCGGGCCCCCGGCCCTTGCGGCCGCGACCGCACCCTGGCGTTGCCGGCGACCCCCGCGACCAGCGCCAGCAGCAGCGCCAGCGCCGCGGCGCCGATCCAGACCGATGACGCCGAGTCCCCGTCGCCGGCGGTCGCGGTGCGCCGGTCGACCTTCTCCACCTCGAACGTCTGGGTGTCCGCCGCGAGCAGTGCGGCGCCGGTGGGATCGCGGACGAGCAGCGAGCGGCCGCGCGTCGGCGTCAAGTCCGAAGCCGTAAAGGTCGTTGCGGCCCTCGAGCGCGGGAAGATCGATGCAGACGGCTGTTCGGCCGACCGTGTCGAGGGCGTGTACGAACGGCTCGTGCCCGGCTCCGTCGTAGAGCGTGTAGGCCCAGCGCCCATCGGGGCTCTCGGCGCGGGTGATCGGCATTCCCCGCATCCCCTCGCCCGATTCGCTCGGGTCGACGATCGGCCCAGCGAGCAGGCGGCCGGATCGAGAGGTCCAGCGCTCGTACCTCGTAGCGCGTCATGTCCCGTTGCGAGAGGTAGTGGATCAGGAACATCGTGCCGCCGTCCGGGGAGATCGCGTCGAAGCTGAAGTCACCGCGCAGCGAGATACGGCGATCGACTGTGAGGTTGCGGGTGTCGAGCGCCAGGAGCGCGGTCCGCTTCCGGGGGAACGCCGGACGCGGGGAGATCAGAACCAGCGTGGCGCCGTCGGCCGAGAGTCCCGCCGGCGGTGCCGTCGTAGGCGACTGCGGGGATCGTGTAGCGCCCGCGGAGGAGCCGCGAGCGGTCGATCCGGCCGCCGCGCGACCTCGATCCGGGCGAGTACCGTTCGCTCACCGGCCGCGGCGGTGACGAAACGCGAACCCGCTCCGATCGGTGAGACCGCTGCGGCTCGCGTCGACTCCGAGCACGGGCAGGCCGTCGGCGCTCGCGCGCTCCGCCGGCAGGCAGCAGGACCGCCGCCACCGCCATTGCTGCTGCCGTCCATCGACCTCGTCTCATCGCGTCCTCCTCATTGCGGCCTTCCACCCCTCTACGCGCCAGCCGCTGCGATAGGTCCCTCCGCAAAGAGCTGCGGGGGCGCCTCCTACACTCACCCGCAGTGACCAGGCAGCAGCGAATGACCCTGATCGCGACGATCCTCGGCTCGACGGTCGTCTTCCTCGACTCGACCGTGGTCAACGTGGCGCTGCCGGCGATCAGCGACGACCTCGACGCCGGCCTGGCCGGCCAGCAGTGGGTGGTCGAGGCCTACATGCTCACCCTGGTCGCGCTGATGCTGGTCGGCGGCTCGCTCGGCGACCAGTTCGGTCGGCGGCGGATGTTCGTCGCCGGCCTCGTCGGCTTCGGCGCCACCTCGGCGCTCTGCGCGATCGCGCCCTCGGACGAGTTCCTGATCGGCGCCCGGGCGCTGCAGGGGATCGCCGGGGCGCTGCTGGTGCCCGGCTCGCTGGCGATCGTCGCCGCCACCTTCGAGGGCGCGGCGCGGGGCAAGGCGGTCGGCACCTGGACGGCCTGGACCGGGATCGCGACCGTGCTCGGCCCGGCCGGCGGCGGCGCGATGGTCGACGCTCTCGACTGGCGCTGCGATCTTCTGGGTCAACCTGCCGCTGATCGCGGCGACGATCGCTGCTCACCCTGCGACACGGTCGCGCGAGAGCCGCGACCCGGAGGCCTTCCGCGGCATCGACTGGAGCGGGATCGCGCTCTCGGCGCTCGGCCTCGGCGGCCCGGTCTTCGCGCTGATCGAGCAGCCGGCGCACGGCTGGTGCGGACCCGATCGTCTGGGTGCCGCTGGTCGCCGGGCATCGTCTGCTTCGCGCTCTTCCTCCGTCACGAGGCGCGCGCCGAGCACCCGATGCTCGACCTCGGCCTCTTCCGCATCCGCAACTTCTGGGTCGCCAACCTGACCACGTTCACCGCCTACGCGGGGCTGATCGGCGGGCTCTTCTTCGTCGGCGCTCTTCCTGCAGCAGGTCGCCGGCTACTCGGCGCTCGAGGCGGGCCTGGCGACGACCCCGATCTCGATCGTCCTCTTCGTCCTCTCGCCGCGCTTCGGGCGGATCGCCTCCGGCACCGGCCCGCGGCTGCCGATGAGCGTCGGGCCGATCGTCGCCGGCATCGGGCATGCTGCTCATGCTGCGGATCGGCGCCGACGCCGACTACCTCGCCGACGTCCTGCCCGCGATCCTCGTCTTCGGCGCTCGGCCTCTCGGCGACCGTCGCGCCGCTGACCGCGACCGTGCTCGACTCGGTCGAGGAGCGCCACGTCGGCATCGCCTCCGGGCGTCAACAACGGCGTCTCGCGGGTCGCCGGGCTGCTGGCGATCGCCATCCTCGGCGCGGTGATCTCCGGCGTCTTCGGCTCCGCCCTCGACGACGGACTCGGCGACGCGTCCGCTCGGCCCGGCCGCGCAGCAGTCGGTCGAGGACGCCAAGCGCCAGCCGCTCGGCCGTCCCCGACACCGGCGGCCTGCCGCCCGCCGAGGCGGCGGCGATCGAGACGCTCGGCCGCGGATGCCTCGACCGCCGCCTTCCACCTCGGGATCGGAATCGCCGGGATCCTGATGATCCTCGGCGGCGCCGTCGCCGGTCTCGGCATCGTCAACCCGCGCCGCGAGCCCGGCGTCGAGGTGCCCGAGCCGGCGGCTGCCGCTCGCGGCCCCGCGGGCGAGTGCGGCCGCTCGACCGAGCAGCCGTGCCCGTCGCCGGTGCCGGGCAGCCTCAGAGAGCCGGTGGGCGCAGGGACTCGGGCGCTGGACTCGGCTCTATAGTCCGCGCCCGCCGTGCCCGACTCACAGCCGACAGACCAGCACCTGCGCATCTTCAGCGGCATCCAGCCGACCGGCCGCAAGCACCTCGGCAACTACATCGGCGCGATCCGCCAGTACGTCGAGGGCCAGGATCGCGGCGACCCGGCGATCTTCTGCATCGTCGACCTGCACGCGATCACGGTCTCCTACGACCCGGCCGAGCTGCGGGAGAGGCTCTACGACACCACGGCGATCCTGCTCGCGGCCGGGCTCGACCCGGAGCGCTGCATCCTCTTCCGCCAGTCCGACGTGCGCGAGCACACCGAGCTGACCTGGCTGCTGAGCTGCGGTCACCGCGCACGGCGACCTCAACCGGATGCACCAGTTCAAGGAGAAGTCGGCGCAGCAGCGCGAGCTGGTCTCGGCGGGGCTCTTCTTCTACCCGGTGCTGAAGGCGGCCGACGTGCTCGCCTACCGCGCCAACGAGGTGCCGGTCGGCGAGGACCAGCGCCAGCACGTCGAGCTGATGCGGGAGATCGCCCGCCGCTTCAACGAGCGCTTCGGCGAGACCCTGGTGGTGCCGGAGCACCGGATCCCCGAGGTCGGCGCGCGGATCATGGACCTGCAGGAGCCGGAGCGCAAGATGTCGACGACCGGTGCCGGCGAGGCCGGCACCGTCTACGTGCTCGACGAGCCGGACGCGATCCGCAAGAAGCTCGGCAGCGCGGTCACCGACTCCGGCCGCGAGGTTCGCCGCGCGGAGGACAAGCCTGGCGTCACCAACCTGATCGACATCCTCGCCGCCGCCTCGCGGGGGCGATGCCCGAGCAGGTGGAGGCCGAGTTCGGCGGTGCCGGCTACGGCGACTTCAAGAAGGCGGTCGCCGAGGCCGTGGTCGAGAACCTGGCGCCGGTCCGCGAGCGCTACGCGGAGCTGCGCGGTGACGAGGAGGGGCTCGAGGCCACCCTCGCGCAGGGAGAACTGAAGGCTCGCGAGATCGCCAGCGATACGCTGGCGGACGTGCGGCAGAGGATGGGCATCGGGGGACCGGGTGCGTAGGACGCTTATCGCGGCCTTGCTGGCCCTCGCCCTGCTCGTCCCCGCGGCTGGTGCGAACGCCGCCGGCATCCCGCTCTCGGGAACCGTCGCGCAGCCGCTCGACACGAGCCAGGCCGGCGCCCAGACGCGCTTCCGCTTCCACGTCAACCTCGGCGGCTCCGACCACGTCAAGGACTTCACCACGCGGCTGCCGTTCGGGCTCGCCTTCAACGCGGATACGCCCCAGTGCACGCAGGCCGCTTTCAACGCCGAGCCGGAGACCTGTCCCGCGCCGACGCGGGTGGGGACCACGACGGTCAATCTCTCCGCGGCGGGCCTGCCCCAGACCGCACCGGGGAAGATCTACTTCCTCGAGCCCGCCGGAGGGGGCGGCCTGCCGCGTCTCGGCATCATTCTCCGGCCGGGCGGCGGAGCGCCGCCGGCGCGCCAGATCGGCGAGGCGCGGGTCCATCCCCAGACCGGCGCCTTCGAGACCGTGATCGAGAACTTCCCGACCACGGCGGGAACGACCTTCCCCTGGAACATGGTCCCGATCCGGATCAACGCCCTCGACATCGTGCTCGCCCAGGCCTTCATCAAGAACCCGCCCGAGTGCGGCACGAAGACCACGAACTTCCTCGTCACCAGCTACGAGGAGCCGAACACCACGAGCATCGCGGGCGCTTCCTACAACGTCACCGGGTGCGCGCCGGTCCGTCCCGCGGGGACGTGCGCCGGGGCGCCCCTGACCGTGGCGGGGACCGGCGGGCGCGACGTGATCCGGGGGTCCCCCCGCCGCGACGTGATCAACGCCTTCGGCGGCAACGACGTCATCCGCGGCCTCTCCGGCAACGACGTCCTCTGCGGCGGCAGGGGCCGCGACCAGCTCTTCGGCGGCAAGGGCAAGGACAAGCTCGTCGGCGGTGCGGGTCCGGACACCCTCCGGGGCGGCGCCGGCCGCGACAAGCTGGTCGGCGGCCCGGGTCGGGACTCCGAACGCCAGTAACAAACGCCGAATGCTCTGCTCCGCGAGGGCCGGCACCCAGATTCGAATTCTTCTGCCGACCCTCGCTCCGCGTCCGCTTCGGCTGAACGCCGAATGCTCCGCCGCGGGCGGCTGGCGTCCGCAGGCGGCGGGTACCCTTCGCCGCGATGACCCGACCCGCCGCCCGGCCGTGACCGTCCCGGAGCTGGACCTCGACCTCGACGTCTTCGCCGGGCCCTTCGACCTGCTGATGGCGGTCGTCCTGCGCGAGGAGGTCAGCCTGCTCGAGGTCGAGCTGGGCGAGGTCGTCGTCGCCTACGTCGAGCACCTCGAGCGCGAGGGCGAGCTCGAGCTGGAGGTGGCGACCGAGTTCCTCGTCCTGATCGCCGTCGCTGCTGGAGCTGAAGTCGCGGCTGCTGCTGCCCGGCGCCGAGGAGGACCTCGACGAGCTGGCGCCCGAGGAGGCGGTCGAGGAGCTGGTCGCGCGCATGCTCGAGTACCGCCGCTACCGCGACGCGGCCGCGGTGCTCGCGGAGCGCTTCGAGGCCAAGCGCGGCTACCTCTACCGCTCGGCGCCGCTGCCGGCGGAGCTGCGCCGGGTCGCGCTCGACGCCGCCACCGCCGCCTACGACCCCGAGCAGCTCGGCGGCCGCCCTCGGCGACCTGCTCGAGGCGCCGCCGCGTCCCGATACCAGCCACATCCGCCCGACCGTCTCGCTCGAGCGGCGGCTGCGAGCCCTGCGCGAGGCGCTTTCGGCGAGCGGCAGCTTCGACTTCGACGAGCAGTTCGGCGGCGAGGACCGCCTTACCCAGGCGGTCACCCTCTTCGCCCTGCTCGAGCTCTACCGCAAGGGCGAGGTCGACCTGGGAGCAGCGCAAGCCGTTCGGCCCGATCGAGATCCGCAGCCAGGCGAGGGAAGACAGCCTCCCGGAGACCGGATCTTGAGCGACCTGGCGCGGAAGATCGAGGCGCTGCTCTTCCTCTCGCCGCAGCCGGTGCCCGCGGCCGACCTCGCCGAGGCGACCGAGGCCCGCGAGGGGCAGGTGGCCGAGGCGATCGAGGTCCTGCGCGAGGACCTCGCCGAGGGCCGGCGCGGAATCGTCCTGCGCGAGGTCGCCGGCGGCTTCACGCTCGCCAGCGATCCCGCCAGCGAGGCCGCCGCCCGCCGTCTGCTCGCCAAGCCGCGGACGCCGCCGCTGACCCAGGCCCAGGCCGAGACGCTGGCGATCGTCGCCTATCTGCAGCCGGTCTCGCGGCCGGAGGTCGCCCGCATCCGCGGCGTCTCCTCGGAGTCGGCCGTGCAGACGCTCGCCGAGCGCGGCCTGATCGAGGAGTCGGGGCGCTCGCGCTTCGGCGCCGCGATCTTCCGCACGACGGAGCTCTTCGAGCGGCTCTTCGGGCTCGCCGGCCTCGACCAGCTGCCCGACCCCTCTCGCTTCGACCCGACCCCCGAGGACGAGCGCGACCTGCGCGAGCGGCTGCTGCGGGCCGGCGAGCAGCGGGCCGAGTAGTTTCCGCCCCTTGTCGCGACGCGCGCTCCCGCTGATCTGCCTGCTCGCCGTGGTGCCCGTCGCCGGTTGCGGCGGCGGCGACGGCTCGCCGCCCGAGGGCCCGCTCGCCAAGGCCGAGCTGGCGGTGGCCGCCGACGAGGTCTGCGGCGCCGCCGACGCGCGCTTCGCCACCACCGGCCCCCGCGGGGTCACCAACGCCGGGCTGGCGGCCGAGTTCGAGAACACGACCGAGATCGTCGCCGAGCGCCAGCGCGGCCTGGAGGAGCTCGAGCCGAAGGCTTCCGTAAAGGCGGATTACGAGCGTTTCCTCGGTGCCGCCGCCGCGGTGGTGGCGGCGGACCGGGCCGTCGCGGAGGCCGCGGCGGCAGACGACCAGGTCGGTGTCGACAGGGCGTTCGGCGACCTCGGCCGCGCCACGGCGAGGCGCGACAAGGCCGCCAGGGACCTCGGGATGAAGGTCTGCGGGGGCCTGCCCGAGCCGAAGGTCGAGGAGACCGGCACCGGGCCCGGCGAGGACGTCTCCTTCGCCGAGCCGAGGAACACCGTCGAGGAGGCGCTCGGGGACTACCTCGCGGCCACCGAGAGCCGTGACTGCGGGGCGATCAACGATGCCGAGCATTCCGACAACGGCACCTTCAGCGCCCGGGTTTGCGGGTCGGTGGCCGACGGCTACGCAGGAGCGAAGGTCCTGGCCACCGAGCAATACGGTCCGGCCGGGGCCGCCGAGATCGTGGCCAACGCCCAGCCGTTCACCCTGCACTTCGTCGAGGACACCGACGGCGTCCTGCGCCGGGGCGGCGACATCGTCGTCGACGACGGCGGCCTGCGGCCCGCGAACGAGGGGATCGACGCAGACCAGGTGGCCGCCGACACGGTCGCTGCGATCCGCGCCGGCGACGCCGAGGCCTTCAACGAGACCCTCAGCGTCGATGACCAGTCCTTCGAGGTCGAGGGCGGCGGGTTCGACGCGGTCGGCACGGGGAAGACCGGCGATGACCTCGTCGAGGCGATCCGCCGCGACGAGGGCGCCGAGCCCGAGCCGCTCGGCGCGAACCAGGCCTACGCCTTCTACCTGCTCGACACCGAGGGAAAGGATTTCGTCCTCATCCTCGTCCACGAGCCCGGCAGCCGGACCGCATATCGCTTCCGGGGCTTCTTCCCGATCAAGCCGTCCTAGCGGGCGGGCGGCATGATGGCCCCATGCGCCTCGCCAAGTACCTCGCCCACGGTGGCGTCGCCTCGCGGCGCGCCTCCGAGGATCTGATCGCCGCGGGTCGGGTGCGGGTCGAGGGCGAGGTGGTCACGCGACCCGGCCCGCGACGTCGGCGAGGGTGACGAGGTCACGCGTCGACGGCAGCCGCGTCGAGCCCGAGCCGCGCGAGGTCTGGGCGGTCAACAAGCCCGCCGGCGTCGTCTCGACCGCCCGCGAGCCCGGGGCCGGCCCGGCGGTCGTCGAGCTGGTCGAGACGGACGCCCGCCTCTACCCGGTGGGCCGGCTCGACGCCGACTCGACCGGCCTGCATCCTGCTGACCAACGACGGCGAGCTCGCCAACCGGCTGACCCACCCGCGCTACGGGGTCGCGAAGACCTACCGGGCCGGCTGCAGACGGCCGCCGGCCGAGCGCGACCTGCGCCGGCTCGGAGGCGGCGTGAGCTCGAGGACGGGCCGACGGCGCCCGCGCGGGTGCGCCGCACGGCGAGACGCGAGCTCGAGATCACCCTGCGCGAGGGGCGCAACCGCCAGGTCCGCCGCATGGTCGAGGCGGTCGGCAACGAGGTCGTTGCGCTCGGCGGGTCCGCTTCGGCTCGCTCGAGCTCGGCGCCCTGGCCCCGGGGGAGGGACGCCGGCTCGGCGACGACGAGGTCGCGCGGCTCTGGGAAGATGCGCGCCCGATGAACCGTGGCCGCGGACATGCCGAGCGACTCTTCGCGGTGCGCGGGGCGGTGCAGGCGGAGGCCAACGAGGCCGAGGCGATCCTCGCCGCGACCGAGGAGCTGATGCGGGAGCTGATCGAGCGCAACGAGCTCGGCGCCGGAGGCGATGGTCAGCTGCCTCTTCACCACCACCGACGACCTCGACGCCGAGTTCCCGGCGGTCGCCGCGCGCGACCTCGGGCTCGACGCGGTGCCGCTGCTCTGCTGCCGCGAGATCCCGGTGCCCGGCTCGATGCCGCGGGTGATCCGGGTGATGGTCCACTACTACGCGCCCGCCGGCCACGAGCCGGCGCACGTCTACCTCGGCGCGACGCAGGAGCTGCGCTCCGACCTCCACGCCGCCCAGTAGCGTCGGCGTCGGTCACAATGGCGCCGATGACCGTCACCTTCGCCGAGAAGCTCGCCCGGATCCCGGGCTACCAGGCCGGCGTGCCCGACCGGGCAGGCGCCGGAGGCGATCGCCGCGCGGCGAGCATCGCCCAGCTCGCCTCGAACGAGTCGCCGTTCCCGCCGCACCCGAAGGTGGTCGAGGCGATCGCAGCGGGCCGCCGGGGCGATGAACCGCTACCCCGACCCCGACGCGACCCTGCTGCGCCGCCGGATCGCCGAGCGCTACGAGACCGAGCCGGGCAGGGTCGCGGTCGGCAACGGCTCCTGCGAGATCCTGCTCGCCGCCGCCGAGGCGCTCTGCGAGCCCGGCGCCGAGATCGTCTACGCCTGGCCCTCCTTCTCGATGTACCCGTACCTGGCGGCGCTGACCGGCGCCCGCGAGATCCGCGTGCCGCTCGCCGAGGGCGACGTCCACGACCTCGACGCGATGGCGGCCGAGGTGACCGCCGCGACCCAGCTGCTGATCGTCTGCAACCCCAACAACCCGACCGGCGACCCACATCCCCGCCGGCCGAGATCGCCGCCTTCTGCGAGCGGATCCCCGACCACGTCACGGTCGATCCTCGACGAGGCCTACATCGAGTTCCAGACCGACACGACGACCCCGACGCCACCGTCGACCTGCTCGCGCGACTTCCCCAACCTCGTCGTCCTGCGCACCTTCAGCAAGTGCTACGGCCTCGCCGGGCTGCGGGTCGGCTACGCGATCGGCTCGGCCAAGTTCCGCGCCGCGGTCGACGCCGTGCGCCAGCCCTTCAGCGTCAACGCGCTCGCCCAGGCGGCCGGGCGCCGAGGCGGTCCTGCACTCCGACGACGTCGCGCGCCGGGTCGAGAGCACGATCGTCGAGCGCGTCCGCGTCGAGGAGGGCCTCGACGAGCTCGGCCTCGCGACCGCCGACACCCAGGCCAACTTCTCCTGGATCGACCTCGGCGACGCCGACGAGGCGGAGTCGTCGCCGGCCTCGCCGAGCGCGCGATCGCCGTCCGCCCCGGCACGCCGCTCGGCGGCCCCGGCCACATCCGCGTCACCTACGGCACCCGCGCCGAGAACGAGCGCTTCCTCGCGCGTCGCCGATCGGCGAGCTGCTCGACTAACGCGCGCGCCACCTGCTACAAACTCATGGACCGTGAGGCGGACGGGCACACACCGCGAGCAGCACCACGGCGCCGACGGCGCCGCGCTCCGGCCCTGCCCACCTCATCCTATTACTGGCGATTTAGCTAGGCGTCCGGCCCGCGGCGCTCTGCCGCCGCACCGAGAGCTTCACCGGCCGGGCGCCGTCCCGCGTTCGCGCGTCGCGTGCGCGCTCGCAGGCGGCGCACGACCGGAAAGTACGATCTTCCAGCTTTGGAGAAAGGTGACGGCAAGATGATGATCGGGATCGAAGGGGCAGACACGGGACCGGCGTCCGCGACCAGCGGATCGAGCGGATCGTCGAGCTGGTCGCCGCCGGCGGCGCTGCTCGAGGAGCTGCCGCTCGGCGAGGAGCGCGAGCAGGCCGTGGTCGCGCGGGCGCGGCGAAGTCGGTCGACGTCCTCGACGGCGAGCGACGACCGGCTGCTGGTCGTCGTCGGGCCCGTGCAGCGTCCACGACGTCGACGCGGCGCTCGAGTACGCCGGCCGGCTGGCCGAGGCGGCCGAGCGCGCACGCGACGACCTGCTGGTCGTGATGCGGGTCTACTTCGAGAAGCCGCGGACGACGACCGGCTGGAAGGGCCTGATCAACGACCCGCACCTCGACGGCTCCGGCGACGTCAACGCCGGCCTGCGGATCGCCCGCGACGCTGCTGCTCGAGGTGCTCGACCTCGGGCTGCCGATCGGCTGCGAGTTCCTCGACCCGATCACCCCGCAGTACATCTCCGACGCGGTCGCCTGGGGGGCGATCGGCGCCCGCACGACCGAGAGCCAGATCCACCGCCAGCTCGGCTCCGGCCTCTCGATGCCGATCGGCTTCAAGAACCGCACCGACGGCAACGTCCAGGTCGCGGTCGACGCGGTCCGCGCCGCGGCGGCCCCGCACGCCTTCGCCGGCATCGACGACAGCCGGCATGCCGGCGATCCTCCACACGACCGGCAACCCCGACGGCCACGTGATCCTGCGCGGCGGCCAGCGGCGCGCCCAACTACGACGCCGCCGGGCGTCGAGGACGCGCTCGCGCATGCTGCGCGCCGCCGGCCTGCCGGAGCGGCTGGTGATCGACGCCTCCCACGACAACAGCGGCAAGGACCCGCGAGCGCCAGGTCGTCGCCGCGCGGCGAGATCGCCGACCAGGTCGCCGCCGGCAACGGGGCGATCGTCGGCGTGATGCTCGAGTCCTTCCTGGTCGAGGGCCGCCAGGACCTCGACGGCCGGGCGCGAGCTCACCTACGGCCAGTCGATCACCGACGCCTGCATCGACTGGGACGACACGGTCTCGGTGCTCGACCGGCTCGCCGCGGCGGTCGAGGGCGCGGCGCGGCGCGATGAGGATCGCCGTCCTCGGCGTCGGCCTGATCGGCGGCTCGATCGGGCTCGCCGCGCGGCGAGCGCGCTCGAGCGCCGAGGTGGTCGGCTTCGACCCCGACCCGGCGACGCTCGAGCGCGCGCTCGGCGGCGGGCGCGATCGACCGCGCCGCCGACTCGGTCGCCGAGGCCTGCGAGGGCGCCGAGCTCGTCTTCTGCGCGGCGCCGGTCGGCGGCGCTGCGCCGAGCTGGCCGCGCGAGGCGCTCGCCGCCAGCGGCCCGGAGACGCGTCGTCACCGACGTCGGCTCGACCAAGCGCGAGCTCGTCGCCGCGCTCGGCGACGACGAGCGCTTCATCGGCGGCCACCCGCTGGCCGGCGCCGAGACCGCCGGGGTCGAGAACGCCCGCGCCGACCTCTTCGAGGGCGCCCGCTGGTACCTGACCCCGACCGAGCGCTCGAGCGGCCTGCTCTACGACCGCCTGCAGCGGACGCGTCGCCGAGCTCGGCGCCCGGCCGCAGGCGATCGACGCCGAGGCCCACGACCGGCTGATGGCGACGGTCAGCCACCTGCCGCACGTGCGTCGCCAACGTCGCTCGTCGGCCGAGGCGGCCGCGGAGCTGACCCGCGACTCCGAGCGGCTGCCCGAGGTCGGGCCCGAGCTTCCGCGACACGACCCGCGTCGCCGGCGCCAACCCGGCGATCTGGGGCGACATCTTCGCCAGCAACCGCGAGGCGGTCGCCGACGCGGTCGACGACGGTCGGCGCGCGCCTGCGCGAGGCCGCCGAGCTGATCCGCGGCGGCGACCGCGAGGCGGTCGCCGCCTGGCACGCCGCCGCCGGCGAGGACCGCCGGCGCCTGCTCGAGGCCGAGCTCGCGCGGCGGCCCGCTGCGCGAGCTGCGGATCGTCGTCGCCAACCGGCCCGGGACGATCGCCGAGCTGGCGCTGGCGCTCGGCGAGGCCGGGGTCAACATCGAGGACATGGCGCTCTACCCGGCGCCGGACATGACGCTCCGGCGCGGTCTCGCTCTGGGTCGCCGGCGACGAGCAGGCCGAGCGCGCCGCCGAGCTGGTCCGCGGAGCTCGGCCACACGGTCACCGTCCTCGGCGGCGAGAGCTAGGCGCGTGCGCGACCCGCTTCGACCCCGCCGGGCCGCTGCGCGGCGCGCTGCGCCCGCCGCCCGACAAGTCGATCTCCCACCGCGCGGCGCTGATCGCGGCGATGGGCGAGGGGGAGACGACGGTCGAGGGCTACCTCGACTCGGCCGACACCCGCTCGACCCTGGCGGCGGTCGAGGCGCTCGGCGCCGGGGTCGACGGGCGGCGGCGGACGCGCGCGGCCGAGCTCCGGATCCGGATCCGAGGGCGTCGGGCTGCGCGGCGCCGCGCCCGGCCGAGATCGACGTCGGCAACGCCGGCACCCTGCTGCGCCTGCTGCCGGGCTGGCTCGCGGGGCAGGAGGGCGGGAGCTGGACGCTCGACGGCGACGAGTCGATCCGGCGCCGGCCGGTCGACCGGATCGCCGAGCCGCTGCGGCTGATGGGCGCGCCGCTCGAGCTGCCGCGAGGACCGCCTGCCGCCGCTGCGGATCGAGGGCGCGCCGCTGCAGCGGGATCCGCTACGAGCTGCCGGTCGCCAGCGCCCAGGTCAAGTCCTGCCTGCTCTTCGCCGGCCTGCTCGCCGAGGGCGAGACCCGGGTCGGTCGAGCCGCTGCCGAGCCGCGACCACACCGAGCGGATGCTGGCCGCCGCCGGGCGCCGAGGTCGGCGCGCGAGGGCGACGCGGTCGACGGTCCGGCCGGCGCGAGCGGCTCGAGCCGGGCGAGATCGCCGTCCCGGCCGACTTCTCCTCGGCCGCCTTCTTCCTCGTCGCCGCGCCTGCTCGTCGCCGGGCAGCGAGGTCGACCCTGACCGGCGTCGGCCTCAACCCGACCCGCACCGGCCTGCTCGCCGATCCTCGAGCGGATGGGGGCCGAGATCGAGGTCGAGGACGGAGGGCGAGCGCGGGCGGCGAGCCGATCGGGCACGCATCCGCGTCCGCCGCTCGCGCGCTGCGCGGCACCGAGGTCGGCGGCGCCGAGATCCCGCTGGCGATCGACGAGCTGCCGCTGGTCGCCCTCGCCGCCTGCTTCGCCGAGGGCGACGACGACGATCCGCGACGCGGCGGAGCTGCGGCGCAAGGAGTCCGACCGGATCGCGACCGTGACCGCGGCGCCTGACCGGCGCTCGGCGGCGAGGTCGAGGCGACCGCCGACGGGATGGTCGATCGAGCGGGACGCGGCGGCCTGCGCGGCGGCGCGGTCGACTCCCACGGCGACCACCGGATCGCGATGCTGGGCGGCGATCGCCGGCCTCGCCTCGCGCGAGGGCGTCGAGGTCGACGGGCATGGACGCCGCCGCGGTCAGCTACCCGGGCTTCGAGGCCGACCTCGCCTCGCTTGTGCGAGGCTGAATCGGTGCGCCGCCTCGCAGGCCTGATCGCCCTGACGCTCGCCGCCGTCGCGGCGGCGCCCGCGGAGGCGGGCGCCGCGGTCCAGATCGACTCGCGCGAGGTCGTCGTCTCCAGCGCCGGGGCCAGGGCCGTGATCTCCCGCGCCCCGCTGCGGATCGCCTTCTTCGACCGCCGCGGCCGCCGCGTCCTGCGCGAGGTCGCCTCGCCGCAGCCGGCCGCCCCCTTCCCGGTGCCCCCGGTCCCCCAGCTCGAGTTCGCCTCGGACAGCCCGCCGCCGCCGACTCTCTACGCGCCGCTCGCCTTCCTCGTCGGCACCCACTCGGTCAGCCAGGAGAACACCGGCGGGCCCTGGAACGGAAACCTCTCCTCGGTGACCGAGGGCGGTGTCAAGTACGGGGCCACGCGGGTCCTGACGGCGGCCCGCTCCGGCGAAGGGGCAAAGCTGGTGGTCGCGACCAGCGACCCGAGCGGCCGCCGGCTCGTCGTCAGGGTCCTGCCCGGCCCAATCCCCGGGGCGCTGCGGGTGATCGCCCGCGCGACACCCGCCGACGGGGTGGCAGCCATCTCCGACTCGTTCGGCTCCCCGCGCGGAGAGTCGTTCCGCGGCTTCGGCGGCCGCCACAACTCGCTCGATCAGCGCGGCACCGAGTTCTACAACTGGGTCCAGCAGCAGAACATCAGCTCGGGCAGCATCGGGGCGGTCACCGACCCGGCCAATGGGCCCGGGTACCTCTTCCCGAACGGCGACCATGCCGCCTACTACGTGCAGTCGTCCTTCGTCTCCCCGTCCCGCTACGGCTTCCTTCTCGCGCGGGACGAGATCTCCCACTGGCGGATGGCCTCGGACCGCGCCGGCGCCTGGCAGACCGAGGTGGCCGCTCCCGCGATCGACTACATCGTCGTCCCGGGCGGGTCGCGCCGGGCGGTCGCCGGCGTCAGCGCAATCAACGGCCGCCACCGCGTGCCGCCGCGCTGGGCGGTGGGCTCCCAGTTCGACCGCGCCGTCCCCTTCATCGCGGAGGGGCCGGCTGCGTATGCCCGCGCCGTTCGCGACGACCTGCGCCAGATGCGGCGGCGCCGGCTCCCGGTCGACGCCTACCGGCTCGAGGGCTGGCAGTTCCTGCCCAGGAAGGTGCTCCGCGGCCTGATCAGGACGATGCGGAACCGCGGGATCCGCCCGATGCTCTACTTCCGCCTCTTCGTCGGGCGCGACGAGATCGGGACCGACGACCCCGCCGACTTCGACGAGGCGGTCGAGAAGGGGTACGTGGCCGAGCGGGCCGACGGCAGCCCCTACGTCTTCATCACCAACTTCTTCCAGCAGGGCGCCGTGATCGACTACACGGACCCGGCGGCGCTGCGCTGGTGGAAGGGGCGGATCCGCGAGGCGCTCGAGCTGGGTGCCGAGGGCTTCATGCAGGACTTCGGCGAACAGGTCCAGGTGGACATGCACTTCGAGAACGGGCAGACCGGGGCCACGATGCACAACCGCCTCGCGAACCTCGCGCACCGGGCCACTCGGCAGGCGATTCGCTCCTTCCAGCGCCGGCACCCGCGGCGCAGGACCTTCTTCTTCACCCGCGCCGGCTATTCCGGGACGCCTGGAGCCGCGGCCTTCGAGAACGCCAACTTCCCCGGCGACGAGACCACCGACTGGACACTCTCCGCGGGGATCGGCTCGCTGGCCACCGACATGCTGAACCGGGCCGTCGGCGGCGCCTACGGGTACACGACCGACATCGGCGGCTACTGGGACTTCCCCCCGGATGAGGCAGCGACCCGGGAACTGTTCGTGCGCTGGACCGAGTGGGCGGCGCTCTCGCCGCTCTTCCGCCTCCACGGCTCGATCCTTCACGGGGTCCACACCCCCTGGAGCTACGACCCCGGCGTGGTCCGCGCCTACCGGCGGATGGTGCGGCTTCACCTGCGGGCGAGGCCGCTGATCCTGCGGCTCTGGCGGGTCGCGGTGCGGACCGGGATCCCGCCGACGCGGCCGATGTGGCTTCAGTTCCCCCGCGACCGCCGCGCCGCGAGCCAGGACCAGCAGTGGATGCTCGGCCGCGATCTGCTCGTGGCGCCGGTCGTCACCGAGGGCGCGAGGGCGCGCGCCGTCTACTTCCCGCGCGGGTGCTGGCGCTCGGCCTCATCGGGGCGGCGTCTCCGGGGTCCGGCGACGCGCGCGGTGGCGGCGCCGCTGGGCCGCCTGCCCTTCTTCCTGCGCTGCGGGACGAGGCCCTTCCGGGGCGGGCCGGGGGCCGGGTCCGGCTAGTCCCGGCGGCTCGGGTGGCCGACGCCCGGCCAGGGGCTGAGCACGAGCAGCAGGCGCGAGTCCGCGGTAGCCCGCACCTCGTGGCGCTCGTTCGGGTCGAAGAGCGCCATCAGCCCGGCGCCGCCGGAGACGGTCCGATCCGCGGAGTCGTCGATCTCGACGCTCCCGGAGAGCACCAGCACCAGCGCCCGCTCGTGCACCTGATGGTCGCCGAGCTTCTCGCCGGCCGGGAGCTGGATCGCGATCGCGCGCCCCTCGTCGTCGGAATCGATCACGACGGGCTGGTGCGGCTGTACGTCGAGGCTGGCGAGGTCCCAGGTCTGCATCGTCTCCTCCGCGGTTGGTTGCTCCAACGATATCCCGGCGTCCGCGATCGCATCGTCCGCCCGAGCCGCCGCTCTACCCTGCCCGCCATGGTGATCGCGATAGACGGGCCCGCCGGGGCCGGGAAATCGAGCGTGGCCCGCGGCGTCGCCGCCGGGCTCGGCTTCACCTACCTCGACTCCGGGGCGATGTACCGAGCAGTGGCGCTGGCGGCTCTTCGCTCCGGCGGCGACCTCGACGACCCCGCCGCGATGACCGCGGTCGCGGAGGGGGTCGAGATCGGCCTCGGGGACGGCGCGGTCGAGCTCGACGGGGAGGACGTGACCGCGGCGGTCCGCGAGCCGGACATCTCCACCGCGGCCTCGCGCGTCTCGGTCCATCCAGGCGTCCGGGCCGCGATGGTGGGGCGCCAGCGCGAGCTGATCGCGAGCGGGCGCTATGTCGCCGAGGGGCGGGACATCGGCACCGTGGTCAGCCCCGAGGCGCCGCTCAAGGTCTTCCTCACAGCCTCCCCCCAGGAACGGGCCAGGCGCCGCGCCGCCGAGACCGGCGAGGACGCGGCGGCGGTGCTCGGCGCCCAGAGGGTTCGCGACGCCCGCGACGCCGAGCGCGAGCACGGCGCCCTGCGCGCCGCCGAGGACGCGGTGCTGATCGACACCACGGAGCTGAGCCTCGACCGGGTGGTGGCGCGGATCGTCGAGCTGGCACGCGAGCGGAGGCTCGCGTGAGCCGCCCGGCGGTCGCCGTCGTCGGCTTCCCCAACGTCGGCAAGAGCACCCTCGTCAACCGTCTCGCCGGGGGACGGGAGGCGGTCACGCACGCCGAGGCGGGAGTCACGCGCGACCGGAAGCGGGTCCCGGCCGAGTGGAACGGGCGCGCCTTCGACCTGATCGACACCGGGGGGATCGACCTCGCCGACGACGCCGAGCTGGCCCGCGACATCCAGGCCCAGGCCAGGGTGGGGATGGAGGAGGCCGACGCGGTCGTCCTCGTACTCGACGCCCGCGCCGGGATCCGCGCCGGCGACGCCGAGCTGGCGGCGACGCTGCGCGGGTCCCCGCGCCCGGTGATCGTCGTCGCGAACAAGGTCGACCGGCCCGGGGACTCCTATCTGGCGGCCGAGCTGCACGGCCTTGGCCTCGGCGAGCCGATCGCGGTCTCGGCGACGCACGGCCTCGGCACCGGCGACCTGCTCGACCGGATCGCCGAGGCGCTCGGCGACGACGCCCCCGGCGAGCGCGAAGGCGCTGAGGTCCGTGTCGCCGTCATCGGGCGGCCCAACGTCGGCAAGTCCTCGCTCGTCAACGCCTTCCTCGGCTCGGAGCGAGTGATCGTCTCCGAGCGGGCGGGCACCACCCGGGACGCGATCGACACCCGCGTCGAGGTGGACGGCCACCCGGTGGTGCTCGTCGACACGGCCGGCCTACGGCGCCGCTCCAAGGTCGCGGGCTCGGTCGACTTCTACGCCCAGCTGCGCTCCGAGCGCGCCGTCGAGCGGGCCGACGTCGCGCTCCTGGTGTGCGACGCGAGCGAGGGAGTCACCTCCGAGGACCTGAGGGTCGCGGAGCTGGCGATGCGCTCGGGCTGCGCCACGCTGGTCGTCCTCAACAAGTGGGACCTGACGGCGACCGACATCGAGGATGCCCGGGCCCGTGTCGAGCGCAAGCTGCGGCTGCGACCCGCGGTCGTCACCTGCTCGGCGAAGACCGGCCGCAACACCGGCACGCTGCTGCCGAAGGCACTCGAGCTGGCCGGCCGCGCGGCGCGCCGGATCCCAACGCCCGAGCTCAACCGCTTCGTCGGCGACGTCGTGGCCAAGACCCCGCCGCCGGCGCGCCGCGGCCGCCGGCTGCGGCTTTACTACTCGGCCCAGGTCGGCGCGAGTCCGCCGCGGTTCGCGATCCAGGTCAACGACCGGCGCCTGATCACCCGCGAGTGGGCCTACCACCTCGAGAACAGGCTGCGCGAGGCCTACGGGTTCGAAGGCGTCCCGCTGATCATCGACATGGTTCCCCGCAAGCGGAGAACCCGCGCCGGAAACGCCGCCGCCTAGTAGGTTCGGCCCGCCGTGCCGCGCTTGCCGAGACCACGCCTGCCTCGCCCCCCGCGCTCGCGGCCGTCGCGCCAGGGGATCCGCGACCTCTGGCTCGGCCGCTCGCTCGGCTTCCGCCGCCGCGCCGCGGCCGTGGTGGCCATCCTTGCGCTCTACGCGGTGATCCGGCTCGTGCCGATCCCCGGCCTTTCCTGCGAGCTCTCGCCGGCGAAGGAGTGCGCGTCGGCCGACGGCGCGGTCTCTCTCGTCCCGGCGGACTCCTACGCCTACATCCATCTCGACCTCGACCCGGACTCGAGCCAGTTCGAGCAGGCGCAGGAGCTCGTGGGCCTGCTGCCCCACTTCCGCGGCATCGTCGAGGGGGCCTATCGCGCCGCCGACCCGGAGAGTCCGCTGACGATCAGCGCCGACGTCCTCCCCTGGGTCGGAGATGAGGCTGCCGCCGCGGTCGTGCCCAACGAGGGGGGAGCGCCGCTGGCGGTGGCGCTGTTCGAGATCGGCGACGAGCGCGGCGCGGAGCGGTTCCTGACCTCCGTCGGCGGCACGACCCCGGTCGCCCAGGAGTACCGGGGAACCGAGGTCTCCGCCTACTCGGACACGCTTGCCAGCGCCGAGCGCGACGGGTTCCTGCTGGTAGGCGAGCCGGGCGCGGTCAGGGCGGCGATCGCCGCCGGCCCGGACGGATCGCTGGCGGACGACGAGCGGGCCGGGCAGGTCCGGGAGGACCTTCCCGATCTTCGCCTCGCCGACGCCTACGTATCCGAGGAGGGCATCGCCCGGCTGCTCGCCGGCCGCGCCGGCCTCTCGCCCCAGCTCGACACCTTCACCGACTACGGCTCGAGCCTCGGGATCGCCGCCGCGGTGGTCGCCGAGGGCAACGGCTTCCGGCTTGACCTCCACTCGGAGCTCGACCCGGAGCAGGCTCGGGCGGCACCGGGCTTCTTCGCGGCATTCCCCCGCTTCGACCCCGACCTCGCCAGCTTCTTCTCTCCCTCGACTCTGGCCCTGCTGCAGATCGGGCCGCCCTCGCAGACGATCGACGGCCTGCTGGAGCAGGCCGACGCGGCCTTCCCCGGCATCGCCGGGGCCTTCGACCGGCTCAACGAGAGGGTGGCCCGGAGCGGCGGCGTCGACATCGAGAACGGCGTGCTGCCGCAGCTCGGCGGCGAGGCGGCCGTCGGCGTCACGCCGGCGGCGCCGATCCCCTACGTGACGGCGGTGTTCGACGACGTTGACGAGGCCAAGGCGCGCGAGGCCGTGGCCCGGCTCGGGGTGCCGCTGATCGCGGCGATCAACCCCGCCACAACCGGCCAGGCGCCGGTCTTCTCCGAGCGGCAGGTCGAGGGGGTAACCGTCCATTCGCTGCGGCTCTCGCGGGCGGTCGAGGTGGCCTACGCCGTGTTCGACGGCCGCCTAGTCGTCGCGACCGACCCGCGCGGCGTCGCGGGGGCGATCGAGGGCGGCGAAGACCTCGCCTCGGGCGATGACTACCAGACCGTCACGAGCAGCGGTGCAGACGGCGCCTCGGCGCTAATCTTCCTCAACCTCGAGGGGTTGGTGAAGCTGGCCGAGCCGCTGGGGCTGGCCGAGATCGTCGAAGATTTCCGTGCCGACCTGGACCGGATGAAGGCGCTCGGGGTGGCCGTGGAAAGCGGCGACGACAGCCTCGACACACAGCTCTTCCTGGAGATCGAATGAGAGAGGGAACCCAGCAGCGCAATGTCTGAACAACGCCGATTCGCCGAGAACGAGTACCTCTTCACCTCCGAGTCCGTGACCGAAGGCCACCCGGACAAGGTCGCCGACCAGATCTCCGACGGCGTGCTCGACGCCGTCCTCCGCGACGATCCCTACGGGCGCGTCGCCTGCGAGACGCTCGTCAACACCGGGCTGGTCCTGGTCTCCGGCGAGATCTCGACCGACACCTACGTCGACATCCAGGAGATTGCCCGCGAGACGATCCGCAAGATCGGCTACACCGACGCCGACCTCGGCTTCTCGGCCGACTCGTGCGCGGTCATCAACGCGATCGACAAACAGTCCCCCGACATTGCGCAGGGGGTCGACCATGCGCTCGAGTCGCGCATCGACCCAGCCGACGACGACGAGCTCGACGTCGCCGGCGCCGGGGACCAGGGGATGATGTTCGGCTACGCCACCCGGGAGACGCCCGAGCTGATGCCGATGCCGATCTCGCTCGCACACCAGCTCGCGCACCGGCTTGCCGAGGTGCGCCGCGGCGAGGTCCTCCCGTACCTGCGTCCCGACGGCAAGACCCAGGTCACCGTCCGCTACGAGAACGGCCGCCCGATCGAGATCGAGAAGGTGCTGATCTCGACCCAGCACCGCGACGGGGTCGACACTGAAACTCTGATCCAGCCCCGATCTCTGGGAGCACGTCCTGCACCCGATCCTGCCGGCCGAGCTCTATGACGAGCGCAAGCTCAACGCCAGGCAGAACCTCCTCGTCAACCCGACCGGCCAGCTTCGTCATCGGCGGACCCGTCGGCGACGCCGGACTGACCGGGCGGAAGATCATCGTCGACACCTACGGCGGCATGGCCCGCCACGGCGGCGGCGCCTTCTCGGGCAAGGACCCCTCCAAGGTCGACCGCTCGGCGGCCTACGCCGCCCGCTACGTGGCCAAGAACGTCGTCGCGGCCGGGCTCGCCGACCGCTGCGAAGTGCAGGTCGCCTACGCGATCGGCGTCGCCCACCCGGTCTCGGTGATGGTCGAGACCTTCGGCACCGAGCAAGATCCCCCGACGCCGAGATCGCCCGCCTCATCGACGAGAACTTCGACCTCCGCCCGGGCGCGTTCCGCGGAGGACCTCGAGCTGCACCGCCCGATCTTCCAGAAGACCGCCGCCTACGGCCACTTCGGCCGCGAGGACAGCGACTTCACCTGGGAGCGCACCGACCGCGCCGACGCCCTGCGGCAGGCCGCCGGGCTCGAGCAGCGCGCCGGCGCAACCGCCTAGGGCTACGAATTCAGGCCTGCCGGCTCGGTGGCTGGGCCTCGCCGAGGCCGTGCGCGCCGGCCGCGGCGGCCCCGGTCGCCTGGTCGACCCTGTGGACGACGTCGGCGGGGTCGGCGACTCCGGTGAAGACGAAGTTGTAGTCGTCGGTGGCGGCGGTGTCGAAGTCGACGTCGCCGATCTGCATCAGCCGCTGGTAGACGCGACTGGCGGTAGTTGACGTTCTGGACCCGCTCCAGGCGGGTCTCCTGGATCTCGCGGGAGACGATCCCGCGCTTGATGTTGAGGCGGCGGTCGGTGATCGTGTAGGTCGTCGCCACCCGCTTGATGAAGCCGACCAGGACGGTGAGCGGCGATGATCGACGAGGACGACCAGGAAGACGGTGCCGCTGCTCGACGTCGAACGAGCTTGGCGATCACGCCGACGATCGCCGCGACCAGGATCGCCTTTCAGGTAGAAGCCGAGGATCGCCCGCCAGGAGGGGTGGCCCTCGAAGATCACCTGCTCGCCGGGGCTGAGGTTGAGTGCCACGGCGCCAGCATATCGCCTGCGGCGACGGCAGGCGCGCTCGGGCGGCCGTCCGCTCATCCCCATACCTTGGGCCGGTGGCGATCGCCCGGGTCGAGCCGCTGACCACCGCCCGCGCCCTGCGCGGGCCCGTTCGACTACCGCCTGCCGGCGGCGATGGACGGCGTCGAGCGTCGGCAGCGTGCGTCCGGGTGCCGTTCGGGCCGCGGCGCATCCTCGGCGTCGTCGTCGAGCTCGCCGAGACCTCCGAGCTGCCGCCGGAGCGGCTCGCCGAGCCGCTCGAGGCGCTCGAGGCGGGGGCGCCGGCCGGAGCTGGTCCGGCTCGGCCTCTGGGTCGCCCGCGAGTACTGCTCGACTCCCTCGCGCGGGCTGCAGCTGGTGCTGCCGCCGGGGACCGGGCGCCGGCGGGCAGCGGGTCCGCGTCGCGGACCGAGCTGCGGGCCGAGATCACCGCGGCCGGCGAGGCGGCGCTCGCGCGGCGGGGAGCGGCTCGGCGTCGAGGCAGCGGGCGGTGCTCGAGGCGCTGCGGCGCGGGCGAGATGTCGGCGCGCCGAGCTGGCGGCCGCGGTCGGCGCCGACCGCCGCGACCCTGCGCCGGCTCGAGCGGCGCGGCCTGGTCGCGACCCGCAGCTCGCGCGTGCGGCGCGCGCCCGGGCGAGCCGGCCGTCGGCGGCGCGCGGCGCGCCGGCCGCCGCTGCTGCCCGAGCAGCAGCGCGGCGGTCGAGCGCGATCGTCGCCGCGCTCGACGGCGAGGCCGGCGCGCCGCCGCGAGCTGCTCCTCCACGGCGTCACCGGCTCGGGCAAGACCGAGGTCTACCTGGCCGCGGTCGAGGCGGCGCTCGCCCGCGGCCGGGGCGCGATCGTCCTCGTCCCCGAGATCGGCCTCGCCCCGCAGGCGGTCGCCCGCTTCCGCGCCCGCCTCGGCGACCGCTTCGCGGTCCTGCACTCGGCCCTCTCCGCCGGGCGAGCGCTACGACGAGTGGCGGCGGCTGCGCAGCGGCGAGGCGAGCGTCTGCGTCGGCCCGCGCTCGGCGGTCTTCGCCCCGGTCCGCGACCTCGGCCTGATCGTCGATCGACGAGGAGCACGACCCCTCCTACAAGCAGGAGGGCGACCCCAGCTACGACGCCCGCGCGGTCGCCCGCCGCCGCGCCGCGGAGCGCGGCGCCGTGCTCGTCGCCGGCACGGCGACGCCGCGGCCCGAGACCTGGCTGGAGCTGCCGCGGCTGGAGCTGCCGCGCGCGGGTCGACGGCCGCCGCGATGCCGCCGGTCGAGCTGGTCGACATGCGCGAGCGCCGACCCGCGCTGCGGGCCCGCTGCACGCCGGACACCTGGGAGGCGCTCGAGGAGGTCCGCGCCGCCGGCGCAGAAGGCGATCGTGATGATCAACCGCCGCGGCTTCGCCCCCTGGCTCACCTGCCGCTCCTGCGGGCACCACTGGGACTGCCCCAACTGCGACGTCTCGCTGATCGTCCACCGCCACAGCGGCCGCCTCGTCTGCCACCACTGCGCCCACGCCGAGCCGCTGCCCGCGCGCCTGCGCGCGAGTGCGGCTCGACGACGCTCGCGCGGCCGGCGCCGGCACCGAGCGGATCGAGGCGCTGCTCGCGCGAGCGCCTCGGCGCCGATGCCGGTCTTCCGCCTCGACTCCGACACCGCCGCCGAGCGCGGCGCCCACGCCCGCATCCTCGCCGCGCTTCGGCGAGGCCGGCGAGCGGCGTCCTGGTCGGCACCCAGATGGTCGCCAAGGGCCACGACTTCCCCGAGGTGACCCTGAGCGCGATCCTCGACGCCGACGCGACCCTGCGCTTCCCCGACTTCCGCGCCGAGGAGCGGACCTTCGCGATGGTCGCCCAGCTCGCCGGGCGCAGCGGCCGCGGCGCGGCGGGGGGCGAGGTGATCGTGCAGACCCTGGCGCCCGAGCGCGCCGAGCATCGCCCACGCCGCCCGCGCACGACTCCGCCGGCTTCCTCGCCGGGGAGCTCGAGCGGCGGCGCGGCGCTGCGCTACCCGCCCTTCTCGCACCTGATCCGGATCGACCTCGCGCGCCGAGGCGGAGGCGCCGCTCGAGGACGCCGCCGCGCGCCGTCGCGAGCGGCGCTGCGCGAGGCGCCTGCCGCGCGGACTCCGAGCTGCTCGGCCCGGCGCCGATGTTCCGGGTCCGCAACCGCCACCGCCGCCGGCTGCTGGTCAAGGCCGAGGAGCGCGAGGCGGCGATCGCGGCGGTGCGGCGACGCGGTCGAGCGGCTCGCCGCCGACCGCGTCGCTGCGCGACGTCGCGATCGGCGTCGACGTCGATCCGCAGTGAGCGCCGCGTCGGCGCTGCAGCCGTACTCGATCCGTGCGATCGACGCATGAGTCGACGACGCGCGAGCGACCGAGCGGCCGATGCAGCGACCGACGCGAGGCCGAGCGCGACCGGCGAGCTCGAAGCCGGAGCTGCTCGAGCGCCGCGACGCGGCGCTCGCCCAGGTCGTCAAGTTCGGCGACCCGGTGCTGAAGAGCAAGGCCTCGCCGGTCGACCGACTTCGGCCCGGAGCTGCGCGCCGAGGTCGAGCGGATGATCGCGATCATGCGCGACGGCCTGGGCGTCGGCCTCGCCGCGACCCAGCTCGGCATCCTGCGCCGGCTGCTCGTCTTCCAGGCCGGCGCCGGACGCCGAGCCGACGCGCGCTCGTCAACCCGGAGGTCGAGTGGCTCTCGGACGAGCTCGCCGTCGCCGAGGAGGGCTGCCTCAGCCTGCCGCGGGTCTCGATGGACGTCGAGCGGCCGCTGCACGCGCGCGTTCAGCGGCCGCGACGTCGAGGGCGAGCCGATCACGATCGAGGCCTCCGGCCTCGAGGCGCGGGTCCTCCAGCACGAGATCGACCACCTCGACGGCGTCCTGATCCTCGACCGCACCACCCGCGAGCAGCGCAAGGGGGCGCTGCGGGCGCTGCGCGAGGGCGGCAGCTACAGCCCCGCCGCGCGAGGACGAGGAGCGCCGGAGGACGAGGCGAGCCCGCGCGAGCCCCGCACCGACGCGTGAGGACCGTCTACCTCGGCACCTCCGAGTTCGCCGCCGACGGTCCTGCGGCGCGCTCGCCGGCTCGCCGCACCGGCCGGCCGCTCGTCGTCACCCCGCCCGACCGGCCGCCAGGGGCGGGGCCGCAAGGCCTGCAGCCGCCGCCCGCGGCCGTCGCCGCGCGCGCGAGCTGGGGCTCGAGCTGCTGCAGGCGCGAGAACGTCAACGACGAGGCGGCGCTGGAGCGGATCCGCGCGGCGCGGCCCGAGGCGGTCGCCGTCTGCGCCTTCGGCCAGCTGATCCGCGAGCCGCTGCTCTCCGAGCTGCCGATGCTGAACGTCCACCCCTCGCTGCTGCCGCGCTGGCGCGGCGCGGCGCCGATCGAGCGGGCGATCATGGCCGGCGACGAGACGCACCGGCGTCTGCGTGATGCGGCTGACCGAGGGCCTCGACTCGGGCCCGGTGGCGCTGCAGCGAGGAGGTCGCGATCGGCCCGCGACGAGGACTTCGAGGCGCTCTCGGCGCGGCTCGCCGGAGCTCGGCGGCGAGCTGCTGGTCGCGCCCTCGACCTGCCAGGCCGCGGGCGGCTCGAGTTCGCCGAGCAGGACGAGGGCGGCGCCACCTACGCCGAGAAGATCGAGCCCGGCCGAGCGCCGCCTCGACCCCGCCCGCGCCGGCGGCCGAGCTGGCGCCGCACGGTCCGCGCCCTGACCCCGCACGTCGGCGCCTACCTGGAGACCGCGCGACGGCGAGCGGCTCGGCGTCCGCCGGGCCGCGCGCCGTCGACGGCGGGCTCGACGCCGGGCGAGCTGCGAGCCGCGACGGCGCGCGCTGCTGCTCGGCTGCGGCGAGGGGGCGCTGCGGCTCGAGGTCGTCCAGCCGCCGGGCGGCAGGCCGATGCGCGGCCGACGCCTACCTGCGCGGCCACGCGCTGCCGGCCGCGCGCTGAGCGGCGTGACCGGCGCGTCTCGCCGGCGCGCGCGCTCGCCTTCGACGTCGATCCGCGCGACCTTCGAGGAGGGCGCCTTCACCGAGCGCGCCTTCCGCGCAGGCGGCCGACGCGCGCGGGCTCGCGGGCCGCGAGCGCGCCCAGGCGCAGCGCCTCGCCTACGGCGCCGTGCAGCGGCGCGGCACCAGCGACGCCGCGATCGAGCGCCTCGCCGGACCGCTCGCCGCGCCTGCTCGACCCGCCGGTCGCTGGCGGCGCTGCGGCTCGGCCTCTACGAGCTCCTCTTCGCCGACGCGACCCCCGACCACGCCGCCGTCGACCAGGCGGTCGAGCTGGTCAAGGCGGCCGGCGCCGCGCACGCCGCCGGCTTCGTCAACGCGGTCCTGCGGCGCGCCGTCCGCGAGCGCGACGCAGCTGACGCGGCGCTGCTCGGCGACGACTCGACCCCGAGCCGCGCCGCGGTCGCCCACTCGGCGCCGCTCTGGCTGGCGGAGATGTGGTGGGACGAGCTCGGCGCCGAGGCGGCCCGCTCGCTGCTCGCCGCCTGCAACGAGCCGGCCGAGGTGGCGCTGCGGGTCAACACGCTCGCGCGGCGACCGCGACGCCGCGCTCGACCGGCTGCGGCGGCCGAGTGCCGGCGGTCGAGGCGCGGCCGCGCCCGAGGCCGACTGGCCGCTCGCCGCCGCCGGAGATGATCGTGGTCGAGGGCGCGCATCGGCCGGCGCGGTTCCGGCGCTGATCGCGGCCGGCGAGCTGACGCCGCAGAGCCGCGGCTCGGCCGCGGTGGTCGAGGTCCTCGACCCGCAGCCGGGCGAGCACGTCCTCGACCTCTGCGCCGGGCCCGGGATCAAGACCGGCCAGATCGCCGCGCGGATGGAGGACCGCGGCGAGGTGATCTCGGTCGAGCTCGACCCCGAGCGGGCCGCCGAGGTCGCCGGCCAGGCGCGAGCGGCTCGGCCTGCGCAGCGTCACCGTGATCGAGGCCGACGCGACCGCGGCGGCGCTCGGCGCCGGGCTTCGACCGGGTCCTCCTCGACGCGCCCTGCTCGGACCTCGGCACGCTCGCCTCGCGCCCCGACGCCCGCTGGCGCAAGTCGCCGCGAGACGATCGAGCGGCTGGCCGAGGTCCAGGAGCGAGCTGCTGCGCAGCGCCGCCGCGCGCGCTGCGCCCGGGCGGACCCTCGTCTACTCGACCTGCACGATCTCCCGCCGCGAGAACGAGGACCGGGTCGCCGCCCTGCTCGAGGCCGCCGCGCGGGCGAGCGTCCCGGCGCTCGAGCTCGACGACCTCGGCGCCCTCGCCCCGGCGCTCGCCTCGCCCGCACGACCCGCGCTTCCTGCAGATCCGCCCCGACCGCGACCGCACGACCGGTTTCTTCATCGCCCGCCTGAGGCGCGGATGATTAGGCGATGAGCGAGCCGGCGAGAGCCGAGGCCGACGGAGCGAGCGAGCGTCCGCTGCCGCGCCCGCCTGCCCGGGCTGCGGCGAGCCCTGGCTGCGCCCGACGCAGCTCCCGGGCCGCTTCCGCTGCGTGTACTGTCTGCGCCGCTTCGAGCTGGTCTCGCAGTGCCCCAACTGCGGCGAGCACCAGACGATCGCCCGGATGAGCAGCACCGAGGACATGACCTGCCAGCACTGCGGCGACTCGATGCTGAGGCCCGTCTAGGGCGAGCGCCGGAGCACCCCATGGAGCAGCGCCAATCGCCGCGAGCTCTTCACCGACGCGGCGGGTCGCGCCGTCGATCCTCTCCGCCGACTTCTCCCGGCTCGGCGCCGCAGGTCGCCGAGGTGATGGACGCCGGGCGCCCGGGTGATCCACTTCGACGTGATGGACGGCCATTTCGTCCCGCCGATCACGATCGGGCCGCTGGTCGCCGGCTCGATCGCCGACCAGGTCCACGACGCCGGCGGCGCGATCGACGTCCACCTGATGATCGAGGCGCCCGGAGCGCCAGATCGACGAGTTCGCCGAGGCCGGCGCCGACTCGATCACCTTCCACGCGGAGGCGACCCCGCACGCCAACCGCACCCTCGCCGCGATCCGCGAGCTCGGCTGCCTGGCCGGCGATCGCGATCAACCCCGGCACGCCCGGCCGAGGCCGTCGCCGAGCTGCGCGGGCTCGCCGACATCGTCCTCTGCATGACCGTCAACCCCGGCTGGGGAGGCCAGGCGTTCATCGAGTCCTCGCCCGACAAGGTCGCCCGCCTGCGGCCGCTGGCCGGCGACGCCGCGATCGAGGTCGACGGCGGCATCGACGCCGCGCACCGCCGGCTCGGTCGCCGCCGCCGGCGCCTCCCTCTTCGTCGCCGGCTCGGCGGTCTTCGGCGCCGACGACCCCGCGGCGGCCTACACCGAGATCGCCGCCGCGGCGCGACGCCGGCCAGGGCTAGCCGCGCGGCGATCAGGGCGCCGGTCACCTCCTGCCACCAGGCCCGCTCGGCCGGGTCGTCGCCGGCTCGCGCTCGGCGCGCCGCTCGCACCAGACGCGCGAGCGCCGCGGCGGCCGCCGACCGCGACGACGGCCGTCGCCGGTCACCGCGTAGCGGCCGTCGGCGAGGGCGACGAGGGCGCCCGGGCGGTCGCGGCGGCTGCGCAGCACGCGAGACGACCGGGATCCCGTCGACCTCCTTCGGGTCGCCGAGGGTCCTCGCCCGGGTCGCGGCGGGCCGGACGGAGAAGACCTGCGGCGCGCCGCGGCGGCGGCAGGCGGGGCGGGAGCGGGGCGTCCCGATCGGGCCCTCCTGCCAGCGCTGCGTCAGCTCCTCGACCTCCTCGCGCAGCTCGCCGCGGACGAGGATGTGCAGCTCGTCGCCCTCGCGCATCTCGGTCGAGCCGCGCGGCGGGATCGCCGTGCCCGTCGCGGACGATCACGTTGACCAGCGCCTCGCGGGGCAGGCCGAGCTCGCGCACCGGGTGGCCGGCGATCGCCGCGCCCGGGCGGCAGGCGGTAGGCGACGACGTCGCCGCCCAGGCGGCGGATCCGCCCCGACTCGAGCAGGCGCCGCGGCAGCGCCGGCTCGTCGGTGGTCAGGCCCAGCCGCTGGCGCCAGCGGCTCGAAGCTGGCGCCCTGGACCAGGGTCGAGGTGACGACGACGAAGAAGACGATCGCGAAGAGCTCCTGCGCCGACGGCGACCCCGGCGACGACCGGGAAGGTCGCGAGCCAGATCGGCGTCGCGCCGCGCAGGCCCGCCCAGCCGAGCATCAGCCGCTCGCGCATGTTGAGCGGGTCCGAGAGCGTCGCGACGAAGGCGGCCAGCGGGCGGGCGACGAGGATCAGCACGGCCGAGAGCGCCAGGCCCTCGAGGGCGACGTCGTCGAGCTGCGCTGGGGAAGACCAGCAGCCCGAGCAGGATGAAGAGGCCGATCTGGGCGACCCAGCCGACGCCCTCGTGGAAGGCGACGATCGTGCGGCGCGCCGGGATGCTGGCCGTTGCCGAGCGCGAGCGCGGTCAGGTAGGTGGCGAGCAGCCCGGAGCCGTGCGGCGACCTCGGCCAGCCCGTAGGCGAGCCCGGCGATCGCGATCGTCGCCACCGGGTAGATGCCCGTCGGTCGGCAGCCGACCGCGGCCGAGAGCGCGCGACGCGCGAGCGCGCCCGAGCGCGAGGCCGACGGCGATCCCGAGCGCCAGTTTGAGCGCCGAGCAGCGCCGGCCATGTCGGCGAGCGCCGTAGCCGGGCTCCTGGATCCATTCGATGAAGCCGATCACCAGCAGCAGGGCGACCGGGTCGTTCATCCCCGACTCGCCCTCGAGCGAGCGCGCCAGGCGCTTCTCGAGGGTCGAGCGGCGCAGCACGGCGAAGATCGCCGCCGAGTCGGTGGCGGCGATCGCCGACGCCGACGATCATCCCTTCGAGCGTGCCGAGGTCGAAGATCCACTTCGCGGCGAGGCCGGCGACGCAGCGCGGTGACGAGCGGTGCCGACCGTCGCCAGCGAGGCCGCGGTGCCGAGCACCGGCCGGATCTCCGCCAGCCGGCGGTCAGGCCGCCCTCGAAGAGGATCAGGACGAGGGCGATCGTCCCCAGCGTCCGCGCCAGCTCGGCGTCGTCGAACTCGATCCCGCCGATCCCCTCCGAGCCGGCGAGCATCCCGAGGCCGAGGAAGAGCAGCAGGCCGGGGACGCGGACCCGGTCGGCGAGCAGGGCGCCGACGATGCCCGCGGCGAGCAGGGCGCCGGCGAGCAGGATCAGCTCGGCGTCGTGCCCCTCCATCGCCCTGAGCCTATGTACCTTCGTCGGCGGCGGCCAGCCGGGCCTCGAGCTCCTCGGTCGAGCCCGGGCTCGGCACGTCCTCGGCGCGCTCGTGCGGGTGGCGGTAGATCAGCGTAGAGCAGGGCGAGGAGGAGGCCGGCGGCGAGCGGCGAAGCCGATCTCGACCCGGCGGAACTCGTCGCGACAGCGGCAGGAGGTTCCAGGCCGATGAAGAGCGGCCGCGCAGGCGATCCAGCGGACCGAGGCGCGGCGCACCTGGCCCTGGGCGAGGCAGGCCTGGTTGACCGTCACCGCGGAGAGGTAGAGGCCCATGCCGAGCGGTGACCAGCAGCAGGCCCGCGCGGTCGTAGGTGAACTTGTCGCTGAAGGCGAGCTGCATCAGCTGCGGCCCGGCGATCGAGGACGACCAGCGCGACGACCGCCGGTGAAGGCGGCGATCGCCGAGCAGGACCATGCCGCACCGAGCGGTGGAACGCGTGCTCGGCTGTCCGCGCTCCTCGCTGGTGTGGAGGGTGGTCAGGTGGGGGAGGATGCTGGTCGAGACCGCCTGGAAGAGCTGCAGCGGCGCCCGCGCGATCATCAGCACGTTGAAGATGAAGCCGGCCGCCGCCGCCCCCTCAGGCCGCGGATGATCAGCGGCCCGGCGTTGAGGAAGGCCTGCTCGCTGAACATGATCAGCAGCACCGCGCGCCGCGAAGCCGGCGCCGTGGGAGAGGGAGAACTCCTCGCCGGTCGCCGTCCTCCGCTTCGCGTCCGGGAGCGGCCGGGCGGGGCTCGGCGGCCGACGATTCCTGCCTCGCCCGGCGGCGGAACGCGAGCGGGACGACCAGCAGGCTGAGGCTCGGGGCGGCGACGATCCCGATCGCGACCGCCGACTGGCCGCTGAGCATGCCGACCGCGACCAGCACGGCGAAGATCGTGCGGAAGCACCGACTCGGAGAGGATCAGCGCCGTGAAGAGGCCGAAGCGGCGGTGCGCCGGCGAGGTAGCCGCGGGCGAAGTAGCTGGCGGCGTAGAAGAGGACCGCGGAGAAGAAGACCCAGTAGAGGGTTTCGTTGCCCTCGAGCAGGCCGTCCTGGAGCGGGCCCGCGCAGGGCCAGGGCGAGGACGGCGAAGGCGAGCGCCAGGCCGAGCTGGATCTTCGCCGCGACCCGCATCGGCTCGCCGATCGGCTCGCCCTTGGCCAGCCGCTCGGAGATGTGGCGCGAGAGCAGCTGGTCGATCGGCCGGTAGAGGGTCGAGACGGTGATGAAGACCGCCGACCAGAGCACCGTGATCTCGCCCGTAGTCGGGCTTCGAGAGCACGTGCGAGGCGATGAAGAAGTAGGCGTAGGTGATCAGCCCCGGTGAGGCCGACGCCGATCGAGAGGAAGCTCGCGGTCTTGCCGTAGTCGACCGCGGCGCCTCTCGCGCTCTCGTCGTTCCCCGCCATGCCGCCGGGGTCAGGCGCCGATGCGTTCGACGCGCTCGCTCGCGCCTGAGGGCTCCGGCGGTCCGAGGCTGTCGGGCGGGGCGCCGGGCTCGTAGTGCGAGGGCTCGACCCCGAGCGCCAGCTCGACCCGCCGCACCCGCTCGAAGACGCGCTGGGTCATCACCCGCTGTCCGGCGAGCAGGTCGCCGATCACGCCGAGCGCGAAGAGCTGGATCGCGGCGATGAAGAGGACGGCGCCGAGGATCAGCGACTGGACGTGGCCGGTGCTGTCGCCGTTGAAGATCCAGTCGAGCAGGAACGGGCATCCAGGCGGCCAGAGCGCAGCAGCGCCGACGACGAGGCCGGCGGCGACGAAGACGCGCAGCGGCTCGTAGCGGGCGTAGATGCGCAGGATCGCGAGGCCGTTGCGGCGGACGTAGGCGCCGGTCGAGTCGAAGAGCCGCGACTCGCGCGTCTTCGGGTTGGTCGCGATCGGGACCTGGTCGACCGCGACCAGCATCTTGCCCGCCTGGATCAGGCTCTCGAGCGTGTAGGTGAAGTTGTCGACGACGAGCAGCTGCAGCGCGGCCTCGCGGTTGTAGGCGCGGAAGCCGGAGGTCGTGTCGGCGACCTCGGTCCCCGAGAGGCGCCGCACCACCCAGCTGCCGAGCCGCTGCAGCAGCTTCTTCGAGCCCGAGAAGTGCTCGATCCGCCGCACGTGGCGGTCGCCGACCACCATGTCGGCGCTCGCCGGCGAGGATCGGCGCGACCAGCTTCGGGATGTCGGCGCCCGAGTACTGGTTGTCGGCGTCGGTGTTGACGATCACGTCGGCGCCGAGCTTGAGGCAGGCGTCGAGCCCGGCCTGGAACCCGGCGGCGAGGCCCTTGTTGTTGGTGAGCCGGACGATGTGGTCGACGCCGTGCTCGCGGGCGACCTCGACGGTGCGGTCGGTCGAGCCGTCGTCGATGACCAGCAGCTCGACCTGGTCGACGCCGTCGATCCGCGGGGCAGGTCGGCGATCGTCGCGGGGAGGGTCTCCTCCTCGTTGAGGCAGGGGATCTGGATGATCAGCTTCACGGGAGGTCAAGCGTAACCGCGCCTCCCCCTGCCCCGCGGTGGTCGGCTTGCGGGCCGCCCTGGATAGCGCTGCGCCGACCCCGTAGAATCCTGGTTGACTGACCAGTCAATCGGCGAAGGAGCGGCTACGAAACCCTCGCAGGCCACAGAGCGCGAAAGCTCCCCGATGCGCAGGGCGCTGGAGCTGGCCGAGGGCGGCCGCGGCCGGGTCAGCCCCAACCCGCTGGTCGGCGCCGTCGTCGTCCGCGACGGCCGCGTCATCGGCGAGGGCTTCCACGCCGAGCTCGGCGGGCTCCACGCCGAGCGCGCGGCGCTCGAGGACTGCCGCGCCCGCGGCGAGGATCCCGCCGGGGCGACGATGTACGTGACCCTCGAGCCCTGCGCCCACCACGGCCGCCAGCCTCCCTGCGTCGAGGCGATCCTCGAGGCCGGCGTCGCCCGGGTCGTGATCGCCTCCGACGACCCCTCCGAGAAGGCGAGCGGCCGCGGCCCGGGCATCCTCCGCGACGGCGGCATCGAGGTCGAGTTCGCTGCACGGCGAAGAGGCCGCCGCCGCCCGCCTCCTCAACCAGCCCTTCCGCAAGCACGCCCGCACCGGCCGGCCGCTGGTGACGCTGAAGATGGCGATGTCGCTGGACGGCAGGGTCGCGACCCGCGGCGGCGACTCGAAGTGGATCTCCGGAGAGCGGAGCCGGGCCCTCGTCCACCGCTGGCGCGCCGAGTCGGACGCGGTCGCGGTCGGCATCGGCACGGCGCTCGCCGACGACCCGCTGCTCACCGCCCGCGAGGTCGGCGCCGCGCGCCAGCCGGCCCGCGTCGTCTTCGACTCGGGAGCGCGGCTGCCGCTCGACTCGGAGCTGCTCCGCAGCGTCGCCGAGGCGCCGGTGATCGTGGTCGCGGCTCCCGAGGCCGACCGCGTCCGGGTCGAGGCCCTGCGGGCGGCCGGCGCCGAGGTCGCGGTGGTCGCCAATCGCGACTCCGGCGAGCGCGTCGAGGCCGCCCTCGACGAGCTCGGCCGGCGCGGGATCACCAGCCTCTTCCTCGAGGGGGGCCCCGGGCTCGCCGGCGCCTTCGCCGACTCCGGGCAGATCGACGAGGTGCGCCTGTTCGTCGCCCCCATCCTGCTCGGCGGCGGGCGCTCCGCGGTCGAGGGCGAGGGGGCCGCGACCGTCGCGGCGGGCGCCCGCGCCCTCGCCTCTGAAGCAGAGGCCGTCGGCGACGACGTCCTGATCCGCGCCAGGCTGAGGGAGTGGTGAGGTGTTCACGGGCCTGATAGCCGACATCGGCACGGTGGGGGCGGTCGAGCGGAGCGCGGACGGCGCGCGCCTGCGGATCGGCGCGGCCCTCGGCGCCGATGTCTCGCCGGGCGACTCCGTCGCCGTCAACGGCGTCTGCCTGACGGCGACCGGGGCGGACGAGAGCGGCTTCGAGGCCGAGGCGATGAACCAGACCCTGGAGCTGACCTCGCTCGGCCCGCTCGAGGCCGGTGACCGGGTCAACCTGGAGCTCGCGATGCGGGCCTCCGACCGGCTCGGGGGCCACATCGTCCAGGGCCACGTCGACGGCACCGGCGAGGTGATCTCGGCCGCCGAGGACGGCTTCGCCCGCCGGCTGCGGGTCGGCGTCGCGCCGGAGCTGGCGCGCTACGCCGTCGAGCGCGGCTCGATCGCCCTCGACGGCGTCAGCCTCACCGTCGCCGCGCTCGGCGAGGGCTGGGTCGAGGTCTCGCTGATCCCCGAGACGCTCGAGCGGACCACCCTCGGCGAGGCGGAGCCGGGCCGCAGGCTCAACGTCGAGGTGGACGTGATCGCAAAGTACGTGGAGCGGTTCGTGTCACCATTTCAGCGAAAGGAAGACGGTTAGCGAATGGCCGAGACCGAATCCCCGACCCAGAAACCGCAAACCTCCGAGTCCCCCTTCGCGACGATCGAGGAGGCGATCGAGGAGATCCGGCGCGGCCGGATGATCGTCGTCTGCGACGGCGAGGACCGCGAGAACGAGGGCGACCTGGTGATGGCGGCGCAGTTCGCCACTCCCGAGGCGGTCAACTTCATGGCGAACCACGCTCGCGGCCTGATCTGCCTCGCGC
This sequence comes from uncultured Actinomycetes bacterium, assembly GCA_963720015.1. GTDB lineage: Bacteria > Actinomycetota > Thermoleophilia > Solirubrobacterales > 70-9 > DATFPK01. Next base: position 655,792 of record CAVREA010000004.1, read on the forward strand.
TGACCGCGGAGCGCTGCGAGCAGCTCGGCCTGAAGCTGATGGCGGCCAAGAACGAGGCGCCGCTGGAGACCGCCTTCACGGTCACGATCGAGGCCGCCGCCGGCGTCAGCACCGGGATCTCCGCCCACGACCGCGCCCACACGATCCAGGTCGCGATCGACCCGCACGCAGGGCCCGGAGGACCTGGTCATGCCCGGCCACATGTTCCCGCTGCGGGCCAAGGAGGGCGGGGTGCTCGAGCGCACCGGCCACACCGAGGCGAGCGTCGACCTCGCCCGCCTCGCCGGCCTGATCCCGGCCGGGGTGATCTGCGAGATCATGAACGACGACGGGACGATGGCCCGCGTCCCGGACCTCGTCCCCTACTGCGAGCGGCACGGGCTGAAGATGGTCACCGTCGCCGACCTGATCGCCTACCGGCGCCGCACCGAGAAGCTGGTCGAGCGGGTCGTCTCGACCGGCCTGCCCACCGGCTTCGGCGACTTCACCGCGGTCGGCTACCGCTCGCTGGTCGACGACAAGCATCACGTCGCGATGGTCAAGGGCGAGGTCGCGGGCCGTGAGGACGTGCTCGTCCGGGTCCACAGCGAGTGCCTCACCGGCGACGTCTTCCACAGCCTGCGCTGCGACTGCGGCGAGCAGCTCGAGGCGGCGCTGGCGATGATCGAGCGGGAGGGCCGCGGGGTCCTCCTCTACCTCTCCCAGGAGGGCCGCGGGATCGGGCTGCTCAACAAGCTGCGCGCCTACAAGCTGCAGGAGGAGGGCCTCGACACTGTGGACGCCAACCTCAAGCTCGGGCTGCCCGCCGACCTCCGCGACTACGGGATCGGGGCGCAGATCCTCGGCGACCTCGGCCTGACCAGCATCCGCATCCTCACCAACAACCCGAAGAAGATCGTCGGCCTCGAGGGCTACGGGCTCTCGGTCACCGAGCAGGTGCCGATCGAGTCGGTCCCCAACGCCCACAACGAGGAGTACCTGCGCGCCAAGCGCGAGAAGATGGGCCACGCGCTCCACCACCAGGGCCTCGCCTTCGACGAGGAGATGATCCACGCCGAGGAGGCGCGCGACGCCGAGCGCGGCGACGCTCGCCCGTAGCGCTTGGGCGGGCGCCCTCGGGGTAGGGTGACGGCGATGGCCGAGGCGCCCGCATTTCACGAGACCTTCAGCGACGAGGAGCGCGAGGCGCTCGCCCCGCTCGAGTTCGCGGTCTGCGTGGGGCGCTTCTACGAGGACCTCGCCGAGCGGCTCACCAACGGGGCGGTCGAAGGGTTCGGACTCGGCGGCGTCAGCCCCGCCTCGGTGCACACCTTCGCCGTGCCGGGCGCCTTCGAGCTGCCCTTCGCGGCCAGGCTCTGCGCCGCCAGCGGGCGCTTCGCCGGGGTCGCCTGCCTCGGCGCCGTGATCCGCGGCGAGACGAACCACTACGACTACGTCTGCGCGGAGACCGCCCGCGGGATCCAGGACGTCCAGCTCGAGACCGGCGTGCCCTGCGCCTTCGGCGTGATCACCTGCGAGACGATGGAGCAGGCGCTCGCCCGCGCCGGCGGCGACAAGCGCGACCAGGGGAGGGGCGCGGCCCTGACCGTGATGAGGATGGCGCTGCTCTCCCGCGAGCTGGCCTGACGGCTACCATTCACCGCCGCGATGGCCAAGGTATGCCACAGCTGCGGCAAGGGACCCGCGTTCGGCCAGTCCCGCAGCCACTCGATGGTCGCCACCAGGCGGCGCTTCGACCCGAACCTGCAGAAGGTCCGGATCGCCGACGGCGGCCGCCCCCGGCGGGTCTACGTCTGCACCCGCTGCCTCAAGGCGAACAAGGTCACCAAGGCGGCCTGAGGGGCCGGCCGCCCGACCCCTCGGTCCGCCGTCCTTGGCCGGCGTGCTAACCGGGGACGGTCGGCCTAGACTCACCGGCGTTCCATGGCGGACCCGAGCATTCAACGCTTTCGCCGCGTAGTCGCCGCTGCGTACGCGTACCTCGAGGCGCGGAGGCAGGAGGTCAACGACCTCAACGTCTTCCCGGTCGCCGACGGCGACACCGGCGACAACATGGCGATGACGATGCGGGCCGTGATGGAAGAGCTGGACCACCTCGACGGCACCGACGTCGACGAGATCGGCCGCACCGAGCTCGTCCAGGCGCTGGCGCGGGCGGCGCTGATGGGGGCCCGCGGCAACTCCGGCGTGATCCTCAGCCAGATCGTGCGCGGGGCGGCCGAGGAGCTGGCGAGCCGGCCCGGCGAGCTGGTCGACCCGGTGCTGGTCGCCTCCGCGTTCGCCAGCGCCGCCGACGCCGCCTACGACTCGGTCCGCGACCCGGCCGAGGGGACGATGCTCACGGTCTTCCGCGAGATGGCGCACTCGGTGGCCCGCCAGCTCGCCCATCTCGAGGCGGAGAAGCAGCGCCTCGACAGCAACGTCAGCGAGGACCAGCAGGACGCCGTCCTCGCCGAGGTCCTCGAGCGGGCGATCGTCGACGGGGAGCGCGCCGTCGAGCGCACGCCGGAGCAGCTCGAGGTGCTGCGGGAGTCCGGCGTCGTCGACGCAGGCGGATACGGGCTCGTCCTGATCCTCGCCGGCATGGTCGCGGGCCTGCGCGGCGACGAGGCGGGGGCGCCGGCGGTGGCGCGCCACGGGACCGCCCGGCTCACCAACCCCCACCACGAGGACAGCCGCTTCCGCTACTGCACCAACTTCATCGTCACCGGCAGCGGGCTGACCGGGCGCGAGTACGTGGCGTGGCTCGAGGAGCTGGGCGACTCGGTGCTGGTGGTCGGAGACGAGGCGACCCTGAAGGTCCACGTCCACACCGACGAGCCCGGCAGACGCCGTCGCCCTCTTCGACGAGATCGGCGACCGTCGCCAACCTCGACGTCGCCGACATGCGCGAGCAGATCGCGGAGCGCGTCGCCCGCCTGAGCGGCACCCGCACCGGCGTCGTTGCCGTTGCCGTCGGGGCCCGGCATCGAGAAGCTCTTCGCGGATATGGGCGCCAGCGTCGTCGCCGGCGGCGAGACGCTCAATCCCTCCACCTACGAGCTGCTCGCGGGGATCCACGAGAACCCGTCCGAGGAGGTGATCGTGCTTCCCAACTCCTCCAACGTGATCATGGCCGCCGAGCGCGCCTGCGAGCTCTCCGAGAAGCCCGCCCGGGTCGTGCCCTCGACCTCGCAGCAGGCGGGGCTGCTGGCGATGGTCGAGCTCGGCACCGACGCGCCCGCCGAGGAGAACGCCGGGCGGCTCGCCGAAGCGCTCGAGCGGATCTCCACCGGCGGCGTGGCCCCGGCGGCCCGCGACGACGCCCAGGGGAGGTTTCGCCGCGGCGACGCCGTCGGCTTCGCCGGCGACGGAGATCGTCGCATGGGGCGGAGCGGGCACCACGCTGGCGGCGACGATCGAGAAGCTCGCCGAGGGGGCCGAGATCATCACCGCTGATCGGCGGCGCCGGGGCGCCGATCCCGCTGGCGGAGATCGAGGCCCACGTCCCCGACGGGGTCGAGGTCGAGGTTCACGACGGCGGCCAGCCGAGCTGGTGGTGGCTGCTCGCGGCCCAGTGAGCACCCCGCCGGACGCGCCGGTCCTCTGGCAGATGCGGTTCTCCCACTACAACGAGAAGGCCCGCTGGGCCCTCGACCAGAAGCGAATCCCGCACCGGCGCCGCTCGCTCGTCCCCGGCGCCCACGCGCTCCGCGCAAAGCGGCTGTGGGGAGGCGCGACGACGCCCGTGCTCGAGCTCGACGGCGAGTTCATCGGCGAGTCGTCGGCGATCCTCGCCGAGCTCGAGCGCCGCTGGCCCGACCACCGCCTCTACCCGGAGGACCCGGAGGAGCGAAGCCGCGCGCTGGCGCTCGAGGAGCACTTCGACACCGAGCTCGGGCCCTACTGCCGGGGGGCGTTGTTCGACGCTGTCCTGCCCTATCCCAGAGGAGATGATGGATGCGACCGTCGGCCACTTCGGCGCCGCAACGAGGCTGGTCAGCCGCGCCATGTACCCGCTCACCAGGAGGATCCTGCAGAAGCGGCTGGTCGAGGACATCGGCGGCGGCGAGCTCTGCCGGCGAAAGACGATCGAGGGCCTCGACCGCCTCGAGGCCGAGCTCGGCGGCGGCGAGAACCTCGTCGGCGGCTCCTTCGGCGTCGCGGACCTGACGGCAGCCGCCCTCTTCTCGCCGCTGGTCTCGCCGCCGGGGTACTCGTATCCGCTTCCGGATCCCTGGCCGCCGCCGTGGCAGCAGTTCCGCGAGTCGCTCGCCGGGCGCGACGGCTACCGCTGGGTGGAGGAGATGTATCGCCGCCACCGTGGCGATTCCGCCGCCGTCGCGGAGGACTGAGGCACGCCTCCGCGGCGCAGCTTCGCCATCGGCGGACCGGCGTAGCCTTCGACGGGAATGGGCCCGACGACCGCAGTCGCGTCCGGCGCCGCACGCGCCGGCGCCGAGGACCCGCCCCGCTCGCTCGGCGGCGGCGCCGCCCAGCGCCGCGGGGAGCTGCTCGCGGCGCCGGTCCACGCGCCCCGACCCTCTGTTCTCGATCAGCCCCTGACCGTGCTCTCCGGCGCCGGCCCCAAGCTCGCCGAGGCGGCCGCCGAGGCCGGGATCGAGACCGTCGGCGACCTCCTGCTGCGCGTTCCCCACGCCTATCGCGACCGCGCCGGGCTCCGCAGGCTCGACGAGCTGCTGCTCGGCGAGGAGGCGACCGTGCTGGCCGAGGTCCGCGACGTGCGGGTGCGCCCAACACGGCGGCGCGGCCTGACGCTCGTCGAGGCGACCGTCGGCGACGGCACCGCCTCGGCGAAGGCGATCTGGTTCAACCAGCGCTGGCTCGCCGAGCGGCTGACGCCGGGGACACCCGTCCTCCTGCACGGCAAGCTCGACCGGCGCGGCTTCCGGGTCGCCGACCACGAGATCCTCGGACCGGCCGACGCCGACGCGCCGCCGCGCCCGCGGCTCGGCGTTCCCGCGCCCCCGGGGATCCACACCACCGGCCTGGTGCCGGTCCACCCGGCCGGCGAGGGGCTCCGCCCCCAGCGGATCCGCGAGTGGGCATGGCAGGCGCTGGCGGGCGGCCACCGCCGCGCTCGAGCCGCTGCCGGCGGCGCTGCGCGCCCGGCGCGCCCTTCCCGGCGCCGCCGATGCGCTCCACGCCGTCCACTTCCCGGCGACGCCGAGCAGGTGGAGGCGGCGCGGGCGCGGCTCGCCTTCGAGGAACTGTTCCTCTACCAGGCGGCGCTCGCGACCCGGCGCGAGTCCCGCCGGAGCACCCTGGCCGGGCACCGGCTGCCCGGGCCGGCCGAGCTGACCTCGCGCTGGATCGAGTCGCTGCCGTTCGAGCCGACCGGCGACCAGCGGCGCGCCTTCGGGGAGATCGACGCGGACTTCTCCTCCGGCGGTGCCGATGCAGCGGCTGCTGATGGGGGAGGTGGGCTCGGGCAAGACGGTGGTCGCCCTCTACGCGATGCTGCGCGCGCTCGAAGCCGGCCTCCAGGCGGCGCTGATGGCGCCGACCGAGACGCTCGCCGAGCAGCACGCGGTGACCCTCGATCGCCTGCTCGCCGCCGAGCCGATCTCGTTCGCGCTGCTGACCGGATCGACGCCGGCGGCGCGGCGGCGTGAGGCGCTCGGCCGGCTGGCCAGCGGTGAGCTGGGCCTGGTCGTCGGCACCCACGCGCTGATCGAGCCCGACGTCGAGTTCGCGCGCCTCGGCGTCTGCGTGGTCGACGAGCAGCACCGCTTCGGCGTCCGCCAGCGGGCGGCGCTCGACGCCAAGGGGCCGGGGCGGATCGCGCCGCACGCCCTGCACATGACCGCGACGCCGATTCCGCGGACGCTCTCGCTGACCGCGTACGGCGACCTCGACACCACGACCCTGCGGGAGCTGCCCGCCGGCCGCCGGCCGGTGAAGACGTGGCTCGTCGAAGAGGACCGGCGGGCCGGCGCTTACGAGTTCGTCCGCGAGCGCCTGCGCGAGGGCCGGCAGGCCTACGTCGTCTGCCCCCTCGTCTCGGAGTCCGAGAAGCTGCAGGCGCGGGCGGCGGTCGAGGAGGCAGAGGTGCTGGCCGCCGCCGAGTTCGAGCGGTTCGAGTTGGGCGTCATCCACGGCCAGATGAAGGCGGCCGCCAAGCTCGAGGCGATGGAGGCATTCGCCTCCGGCAGCACCGACGTCCTCGTCGCCACCACGGTGATCGAGGTGGGCATCGACGTCGCCAACGCCACCGTGATGGTGATCGAGGGCGCGGAGCGCTACGGCGTCTCGCAGCTGCACCAGCTCCGCGGCCGGGTCGGCCGCGGGGCGCGCACGCGTCGTTCTGCATCCTCTTCGCCGACGACCCGGGGGAGCTGGCGCGGCGCCGTCTCGAAGCGGTCGCAGCCGAGCGCGACGGCTTCCGTCTCGCCGAGGTCGACCTCAGCCTGCGCGGTGAGGGCGAGATCCTCGGCACCCGCCAGCACGGCCTGCCGCGCTTCGCGGTCGCCGAGCTGCCCGACGACTCGCCGCTGCTGTTCGAGGCCCGCGAGGAGGTCCTTGCCCTGCTGCGCGGGCACGGGTCGCTCTCGGACCCCGCGCTCGGCCCCCTGCTCGACGCGGCCCGGCGGCGCTTCGGCGAGGAGGGCGATCGCGGCGTGAGGGTGGTCGCTGGGGAGCTTGGCGGCCGGCCGCTGCTGGCGCCGCGCGGGTGGAAGGTCCGGCCGACGTCCGACCGCGTCCGCGAGGCGGTCTTCTCGGCCCTCGGCGACGTGGCCGGCGCCCGCGTCCTCGAGCTCTACTGCGGCACCGGCGCGCTCGCGATCGAGGCGCTCTCGCGCGGCGCCGCCGCGGCGACGATGGTCGACCGCGACACCCGGGCCGCGCTCGGCAACGTCCGCAACCTCGGCCTCGAGCAGCGGGTGGAGCTGGTGCGCTCGGACGCGCTGCGCTGGATCGCGGCGGCGCCGGCGCAGCGGTTCGACCTCATCTTCCTCGACCCCCCGTATAGACTCGCCGACCGCCTTGGACCCGAGCTCGACAAGCACCTTCCCCGCCTGCTCGCCGGCGGTGGTCGCGTGATCGCCGAGAGCGGCGCGCGCAGCCCGCTGCGGCTGCCCAGCCTCGTCGCCCTGCGCGAGCGCCGCTACGGCGGCACCGAGGTCGACTTCTTCGCACTGCCCGAGGAGGCCCGCACATGACACCCGAGACGCGCACGGTCGTCTGCCCGGGAAGCTACGACCCGGTCACCAACGGCCACCTCGACATCATCACCCGCGCCGCCCAGGTCTTCGAGCGCGTCGTCGTCGGCGTCGTCAACAACCCGGTCCGCAAGCAGAAGACGCTGTTCAGCGGCGAGGAGCGCCAGGCCTTCATCCGCGACGCGACGACCGACCTCGCCAACGTCGAGGTCGAGGTCTTCTCCAATCTCCTGGTCGAGTTCGCGCGCGACCACGACGCGACCGCGATCGTCAAGGGGCTGCGGGCGATCTCCGACTTCGAGTACGAGTTCGAGATGGCGCAGCTCAACAAGAAGCTGGCGCCCGAGATCGAGTCGGTCTACATCATCGCGTCGCCGCACTACAGTTTTCTCTCCTCGACCGGGGTCAAGGAGATGGCGACGTTCGGCGGCGACGTTTCCGACCTCGTGCCCGCTTCGGTTGCCGCCGCGATGTCGGAGCGTCTCGGCTCGCGCTAGGATGGCAGCCCTCGGGGGTGGGCGAGATCCTGCAAAAACCCGAGGAAATGACGCCTTCTTGCCCAAACTGACCGCTGACGCGTAGGCTTACGCACCTGCCCATGGACGTATTGGTTCTGATCGACAAGCTGGACGACCTGGTCCACAACGCGCGGCCCGTTCCGCTGACGGATCAGGTGCGCGTCGACCGCGAGGAGATCTACGACCTCCTCGACCAGATGCGGGCGACGATCCCCGAAGAGATCAAGCAGGCCCGGTGGATCGTCAAGGAGCGCCAGGAGATGCTGGCCGAGGCAAAGCGGGAGGCGGAGCGGATCGTTCGCGAGGCCCGCGAGCAGCAGGCCCGGCTGATCTCCGACGAGGAGGTCACGAAGCAGGCCGAGCGGGCGGCTGACGAGATCGTCGAGGATGCCCGCACGCGCGAGCGCGAGATCCGCCTCGGCGCCGAGGACTACGCGGACGAGATCCTCAACACCCTCGAGGTCAACCTCCAGAAGTTCCTTGCCGCGGTGCAGCGCGGCCGCGACCGGCTCGCCGGGCGCGAGGACGAGCAGCCGGTCGAGATCGAGCAGTAGGGGCTCCGCCCCCGCTGCCCGATGCCGGACTCCGACCTCTCCGGACTCACCGCCGGGGTGCACGCCGCCCTGCTCGAGGCCGGTGAGCCACACGTCGAGGCTCCGCTGCGGCTGACGCCGATCGCGGGCGGGGCATCGCGCGAGACCTGGCTGGTCGAGGTGGGCGAGGACTCGGAGTGGCGCTACGTGCTGCGCCGGGACCCGGAGGGCGGCGAGTCGGCCGCTCCTCAGTCCGCCGAGTTCGAGCTGATGGGGCGGGCGCGGGCGGTGGGCGTCCCGGCTCCCGAGCCGCTCCACCACGAGCCCGCCGGCGGCCGCTTCGGCACCGCGGGGGTGCTGATGCGGTACGTGGCCGGCCAGTCGGTGGCGCCACGGGTGCTGCGCCGGCCCGAGCTCGAGCAGGCCAGGGCGATGCTGCCCGGGCAGCTGGCCGAGGCGCTGGCCCGGGTCCATTCGCTCGGGCCCGCCGAGGTCGGCGACGTCCTTCCGGCCCCCGGCGGAGATCCGGTGCTCGCCGAGCTTGAGCGCTGGCGGCAGGGGCTCGACGCGATCGGCGAGCCGCTGCCCGGCCTCGAGCTCGGCTTGCGCTGGCTGCGGTCAGAGCGACCGCCGCCGGCCGCGCCGCGTCTCGTCCACGGCGACTTCCGCCTCGGCAACTTCATCGTCTCCGAGCAGGGCCTGGCGGCCGTGATCGACTGGGAGCTGGCCCACCTCGGCGACCCCGCCGAGGACATCGGCTGGCTCTGCATCCGCTCCTGGCGGTTCGGCAACGACGAGCGCCGGCTCGCCGGGCTGGGCGAGCTCGAGGCGTTCCTCGCGGCCTACGAGCGGGCCGGGGGAGAGGCCATCGACCCGGAGCGGGTGCGGTTCTGGGAGGTGTTCGGGAACCTCAAGTGGGCCGCGATCTGCGCCCGCCAGGCCCAGGACCACCTCACCGGGCTGCGGCCGAGCCACGAGCTGGCCTCGCTCGGCCGGAGGGTCTGCGAGCCGGAGTGGGACATGCTCGCCCTGATCTCGGCGGTGGGGGCGTGACCCAGGACCGTCCGAGCGCGGCCGAGCTGCTCGACTCCGTCGCGGCCTACCTCGCGAGCGAGGTCGGCGGCGCGGTCCCACGCGAGCAGCGCTTCCAGGTGCTGGTGGCGGCCAACCTGTGCGCGGTGGTCGCGCGCGAGCTGCGCGCCGGGGATGGTCCCCTGGGCGCCGACCTCGAGCTCTTCGGCTCCCTGCTCGGGAGCAGCCGCGGAGCGAAGGAGGGGGACCTGCGCGAGGGGGTGCGACGCGCCCAGGAGGAGCTGGCGCGGCGGATCCGCGACGGCGAGTTCGACGACCGCATCGAGGAGACGGCAGGTGCCCTGCGCGAGCACGTGCGCCGCAAGCTGGAGGTGGCGCGGCCGGGCTACGCGGGGGACTGAGCTCGCTGCCGCCGCGGCCCGCTCAGAGGCCCGTGCCGTGCTCGCCGGCGCGGCCGGCGTCGGTCTTCTCGTAGAAGCTCCCCAACCGGGCCAGGGTCTCCTCGGGGTCGGCGCAGGTGTAGGCGTTCCAGGCCTCGTTGCGGAGCTGGTCGTCGAGCGGCTTGCCGATCGTGTCGAGGATCGTCTGCTTCGCGGAGCGCACGGCGCGCTGCGAGTTGCGGAGGATCTGGCGGGCGACCGTCTCGGCCTCCTCGAGCAGGGTCTCGTGCGGGACCACCCTGGTGACGAGGTTCCACTGCAGGGCTGTGCGGGCGTCGATCGGCTCGGCCGTGAGCAGCATGTGCGAGGCGACGCCGACGCCGCATGCGTTGACGAGCCTCACCAGGCCCCCGTCGCCGTGGTGGAAGCCGCGCCGGGCCTCGAAGGAGCCAAACATCGCGCGCTCGGAGGCGATCCGGATGTCGCAGGCGAGCGCGGTCTCGAGGCCGCCGGCGAGGGCCCAGCCGTTGACCGCGCCGATGATCGGCTTCGGGATCCGGTGCATGCCGCGGGTGAATCCGTTGAGACCCAGCTCGACGATCTCGCGGATGTCGTGCGGGCGGGCCCCCTGCATGATCGGCGGGATGTAGGTCTTCAGGTCGGCTCCCGCGCAGAACGCCTCACCCGCGCCGGTCAGGATCGCTACGTCGACGGAGTCGTCGTCGCGGAAGTCGGTCCACGCCTCGATCATCGCCCGGTGCACGTCGGGGTCGATCGCGTTGCGGGCCTCGGGCCGGTTGATGGTCAGGTACGCGATCCGGTCGCGCTTCTCGTAGAGCAGCTTCTCCATCGGCAAATCCTCCTGGTCAGTCGTAGACGGCGCGCACCACGGCGAGGTCGTCAGCCTCCCAGACGACCTCGCCGCCGCACCACTCGGCGAGCTCCGCGGCGGTGTCGGGGTGGTCGTGGCTCGGGTCGATCGGGGTGACCTCCGTCTCGGCCTTGACGACGTCGCCGATCACCAGCGCCCGCGACTGGTCGCGGACGCGGCGGAACAGCGTCTGCTTCTGCGGGTCGGTGAGGTGGTGGACGGAGAGGACCGAGATCACCAGGTCCCAGGGGCCGTCCGGAAGCGGGTCCTCCATGCGGGCGAGCTGGACGTCGTCGTATTCCTCGCGCAGCCGGAACACCATCTCCGCGCTCGAGTCGAGGCCGACCACCCAGGCCTCGGGATGCGCCTCGAGCAACCGCTTGGTCGTCTCGCCCGTGCCCATTCCGAGCTCGAGCACGCGGGCGGGCGGGAACGGGATCGCCCTCACGGCCTCGTTCTGGAGCTCGTCGTAGCGCGGGACCGCGGAGCGGATCAGCTCCAGGTACGTCTCCGGCTGCCAGTGGAATTGACCCATCACGCTACCCTCGGTCGAGGGGGCGCCATCGTATGCGTCCGCGCCCATGCATCGCCCGATGACGAGCACCACCGTCAACCTCGACCGCCTCGCGCTCTCCCACGGGGAGGGCAAGCGCCTCGATGTGCCGCTGCGCCCCGACGACCTCGACCTGGGCGGGCAGCGCTACTCGCCGCGGCCGCAGAAGGTCAGCGGCCGCCTCGACGTATCGCGTCCGAGCGGCGGGTTCGCTTTCAGGCTCCGCTTCCCGGTCAGCCTCGAAGGGCCATGCATGAGGTGCCTCGAGCCGGCCGCGGTCACGGTCGAGATCGACGCCCGCGAGGTCGACCAGCCGATCGCCGGCGACGACGACCTCCGCAGCCCCTACGTCGACGAGGGGGAGCTCGACGTCTCCGGCTGGGCCCACGACGCCGTCGCCCTCGCGCTCCCGGCCCAGATCCTCTGCCGCCCCGACTGCGCCGGCCTCTGCCCCGTCTGCGGGGAGTCCCTCAACGAGGCCGACCCCGAGGCCCACCGCCACGACCAGGGCGGCGACCCGCGCTGGGCGAAGCTGCGAGAGCTGCAGTAGGGCAGGGCTTCAGCCGCTGTCCCGACTTCGCCACCCATACGGGGGAAAATCCCGGACAGTCCCCCTCGGCCCTCGATCCACCCGCGCCCCGCTACCATGGCGCGTCTCATGGCCGTCCCGAAGAAGCGACAGTCCCGCACCCGCCGTGACAAGCGCCGCGCCAACCACAAGGCCGCGGTGGCGACGGTCAACGAGTGCCCGCGCTGCCACAGCCCGCGCCTTCCGCACCGGGTCTGCCCCTCCTGCGGCACCTACGCGGGCCGCGAGGTCATCCGCCACGAGATCGCAGGGCCCGCAGCCCCCTCCGACGCGGGCGAGTAGTTGAGGCCCCCGGCGGGGCACCGGCGATGTCGCGGGTAACGGTCGCCCTCGACGGCTTCGGCGCCGAGCAGGGCTCCGAGGCGCTCGCCGAGGGCGCCCGCCGCGCCGCCGCCGACGGCATCGCCCTGCGCGTCTTCGGCCCGCCCGCGAAACTCGGGCTCGACGGAGCCGCCGGGATCGAGGTGGTCCCCACAGAGGACTGGATCCACAACGAGGACGACCCGGTGCCGGCCGCCCGCGCCCGCCGCGAGGCGTCGATCGTCCGCGCCGCGGCCGACGTCGCCGCGGGCACCTCCGACGCCCTCGTCAGCCATGGCTCGACCGGCGCCACGATGGCGGCGGCCACCTTCGGCCTGCGCCGGATCAAGGGCGTGCAGCGGCCCGCCCTCGCCGCCCGGATCCCGGTGCCCGGCCGGCCCGTCCTCTTCCTCGACCTCGGCGCCAACGTGGAGGTCCGCGCCCAGCATCTTGTCCAGTTCGCCTTCCTGGGCGCCACTTTCAGCGAGGCCGTCCTCGGTGTCGACCGGCCTCAGGTCGGGCTGCTGTCGGTGGGCGAGGAGGGGGGCAAGGGCCGGCCCGAGGTCGCCGCGGCCCACGCGATCCTCGCCGCCGCCGAGGGCATCGACTTCGCCGGCAACGTCGAGGGCCGGGACCTTCCCGGCGGCACCGTCGACGTCGTCGTCACCGACGGCTTCACCGGCAATGTCGCCCTGAAGCTGATGGAGGGCACGGCGAAGATGATCACCGACGCGATCCGCGATGCCGCCCGCTCCAACCCGATCGCCGCAGCCGGCGGGCTGCTCCTGCGGCCGGCGCTCGGCGGACTGCGTCGCGAGCTGGACCCCGACAACACGGGGGGCGCGATCCTGCTCGGCCTGCGCGGAATCGCGGTGGTCGGCCACGGCAGCGCCGGCGCCGAAGGGATCGCCAACGCGATCCGGCTCGCCGCCCGCGCCGTCGAGGAGCGGGCGGTCGAGCGGACAGCCGAGCAGCTGCGGCGCTCGGGGGCGACGCGACGCGGGCTCGCCGGCTCCGGCGACGACCGCGCCGGAGGCGATAATGGTGCCGATGACGCGTGACGAAGTGATGGAGCTGGTCCGCGCCCACCTCGCCGAGGAGCTCGAGGTCGATGCCGCCGAGATCTCCGAGGGGACCCGCTTCAAGGAGGACCTCGACGCCGATTCGCTCGACCTCTACGAGCTGGTGATGGAGCTCGAGGACCGCTACGGGGTCTCGATCCCCGAGGAACGGGCGAACCGGATCAAGACGGTCGGGGACGCGGTCGACTTCGTCCTCGCGCACGCGCCGGCCTGAGGACCGGCGGGTGGCGACGGACACCGAACCCGCGGTCGCCTCGCTCGCCGGGCTGATCGAGCAACTGCCCGAGGACCTGCGCCGGCAGGCGCTCACCCACGCCTCCTGGACCGATGACCGCACCGGCTCCTATGAGCGCCTCGCGTTCCTCGGCGACAGCGTCCTCGGGCTTTCGATCGCCGCCGAGGTCTTCGCCCGCTACCCGGGGGTGGATTCCGGCCGCCTGACAAAGATCCTCAACCAGGCCGTCAGGGGCACCTCCTGCGCGGAGGTCGGGCGCGCCCTTCGGGTGGGGGAGATGCTCCGCGGCCTCGAGCCCGCCGACCATCCCGGCGCGATCCCGGCCGACGTCCTGCTCGACGGCGAGCGGCCCCTGCCCGAGGTCGCCGAGGCGCTGATCGGCGCCTGCTTCCTCGCCTTCGGCTTCGAGACGACGGCCGCGGCGGTGGCGGAGGCATTCGAGCCGCGGATCTCGCTTGCCGCCGAGACCCGGATCGACTTCAAGTCGGCGCTGCAGGAGCTCCTCGCCCAGCGTGGCGCCCGCGTAAGCTACGAGGTGATCGGCGAGGCGGGACCGCCGCACGACCGGACCTTCGAAGTCGCTGCAGTCCTCGAAGGCGAGGAGGTCGGGCGCGGTCTGGGTCGAAGCAAGAAGGCGGCCGAGCAGGTCGCGGCCGAACAGGCGCTTGAGCGCCTCGGCGGCTGAGCGCCCAGGCACGGATAGCCGTCCGACCGACCAGCGACCCTACGCAGCGAGGACCACCCGGGATGTACCTCAAATCAATCACCCTGAAGGGGTTCAAGTCGTTCCCCGAGCGGACGAGGCTGCACTTCTCGCCCGGCGTCAGCGTGATTGTCGGGCCCAACGGCTCGGGCAAGTCGAACATCACCGACGGCGTCCTCTGGGCGCTCGGCGAGCAGAGCCCGGGCGCGATCCGCGGCTCCTCGATGCAGGACGTGATCTCCGCAGGCGGCAAGGGGATCGGCCGGCGCCGCCAGGCCGAGGTCGAGGTGGTCATCGACAACTCCGAGGGCCGCGCCGCCAGCGAGTTCTCCGAGATCGCGGTGCAACGCACCCTGGACCGGTCCGGCGACGGCGTCTACCGCCTCAACGGCGCCCGCTGCCGCCTCGTCGACGTGGTCGAGGTCCTCTCCGACACCAACCTCGGCCGCGAGATGCACTCCGTGATCAGCCAGGGCCGGGTCGAGTCGATCGTTCACTCGAAGCCGCGTGAGCGCCGCCTCCTCGTCGAGGAGGCCGCCGGGCTCGGCAAGCACCGCAAGCGCCGGCGCCGGGCGGAGCTCAAGCTCAAGGCCGCCCGCGAGAACCTCGATCGCGCCCTCGACGTCGAGCGCGAGGCCCGCTCGCGGCTGCGCCCGCTGAAGCGCCAGGCGCAGGCGGCCGAGCTTGGGGCACGCATCGAGCGCGAGGAGCTGGGCCTGCGGGCGCAGCTCGTCGGCGAGGAGCTGCGCTTCGGCGAGGACCGCCTCGCCGTCGCCGAGCGGGCCGCCGCGAAGTCGCGCCGCGCCCGCGACGAGCTCGAGAAGCAGGTCGCCGAGGTCTCGGCCCGACGCCGCGCGGCCGAGGATCGCTTCGCCGACCGCGACCGGCAGCGGACCCGCGCCTGGGGCGTGCTGACACGACTTCGCGGCGACCTCGAGCGGATCGGCATCCGCGCCGCCTCGCTCGGCGACCGCGCCGGCGAGCTCGAGCTCCGTCTGCAGGCGCTGCGCGCCGAGCTTGCCCCGCTCACCCTCGACGTGGACGGCGCGGCGACCGCGCCGGCGACGCGCGCCCGCAGGCTCGGCGAGGAGCTGGGCGAGGTCGACACCGCCCTCGCCGCGGCGGGATCAGCCCTCGCCAGGGCGCGCGCCGAGGGCCCCGAGGCCACCCGCGCCGCTGCCCTGACCGAGGTCCGCAGCGGCGCCGAGCGCGCCGCCCGCCACGCCCGCCGCGCCGAGGGCCTGCTCGGCGAGCGCCATCGCGAGATGCTCCAGCACCGCTCCTCCGCCCTCGAGGAGCTGCTCGCGGGCGTGCGCGCGGCCGAGAACGCCGTCGGCGCCGCGGCCGATGCCGCCCGCGCCCGGGTCGAGGCTGCCGAGGTGCGCGTCGTCGGCGGTGAGGGCGACAGCGACGAGATCGCCGAGGAGATGCGCGCCTGCTCGCGGCGCGAGGCCGAGCTGCAGGCGCAGATGAAGTCGGCGTCCGACGAGCTCACCCGGACCCAGGTCGAGGCGGCCCACCTTGGCGACCGGCGCGCCGAGGCCGCCAAGGAGCTGAGCGCGATCGCCGAGCGGCTCGGCGACGATCTGGAGCCCGCCGCCGAGCCCCTCTCCGAGGAGGCGCGGGCGGAGATCGACCGCCGGCTCGAGCGGCTCGAGCGGCGCCGCGCCCAGATCGGGCCCGTCAACCCGCTCGCGGAGCGCGAGTACGAGGAGGCGCGCGAGCACGTCTCCGACCTCGAGACCCAGCGCCAGGACACCGAGCGCGGCCTGACCGAGCTGGAGACCCTGATCCGCGACATCGACCGCGAGATCGAGCGCGCCTTCGAGCAGACCTTCGAGGCGACGGCGAAGAACTTCGAGGAGATGGTCGAGCACCTCTTCCCGGGCGGGCGCGGCAAGCTCCGCCGGGTCACCCTGCGCGCAGTCCCCGACGCCGAGGAGGCCGACCCCGAGGGCGAGGACGAGGAGGGCGAGGAGGCCCGCGAGGAGTTCGGCGTCGAGATCGAGGTCACCCCGGCCGGCAAGTCGACCCGCAAGCTCTCGCTGCTCTCGGGCGGAGAGAAGTCACTGGTCGCGCTGGCCTTCGTCTTCGCTGTCTTCCTGGCCCGGCCGTGCCCCTTCTACATCCTCGACGAGGTCGAGGCCGCCCTCGACGACGCCAACATCGACCGCTTCCTGCAGCTGATCCGCCGCTTCTCCGACCGCGCCCAGTTCGTCATCGTCACGCACCAGAAGCGCACCATGGACGCCGCCGACGTCCTCTACGGGGTGAGCATGGGGGGCGACGGGGTCACCAAGGTCGTCTCGCGCAAGCTGCCGCGCGAGGAGGCCGAGGAAGCCGAGCCCGCCGGTGCGCCGCGCCCGTTCGCGGGCATCGCCGTCGCCGCGGAGGAAGATGGCCTGCCGCCGGCCGGCGAAAGCGCCGAGCCTGCCGCGGCCGATGACGCAGAAGCCGCCTAGGCCCCTCTACTGCGTGGCCGTGTAGCGGAACTCGGCGGCCAGGAGAAAGACGAAGTTGTCGGGGTTGGCCCCACCGAAGCCGCTCTGACCCCTGATGTTCAGCTCGACCGACTCCCCCGGTGCGTATGCGGCCGGTTGCGGCGGGTCGAGGATGTAAGTCGTCGCCGCGGCCGAGGTGGTGGTCGCGAAGTCGCCGCCGAAGAAGCCGGGGCTCGCCGCGTCGACGAAGTTGATCACCTCCAGCGCCTCGGCCTGGCCGGCGTGGCCGTCCTTTCGCACCCGCAGCGCGAACTCGCCGCCGGAGGCGTAGTCGGGGGGCACGGTGAACTGCGCCTGGACGGCCTCCCTGTCGTCGGTGTCGGCCCCGCCGCTGCCGTCGCTGTCGTCATCCCATTCGATCGCAATCGGACCGGCGAACCCTCCCCCCACGAACTCGAGCTCGGGCGCGCCTCCATCGTTCTCAGCGAAGCTCAGCAGCGCCGAGTTGGACGCGTTGACGAAGGACGCCAGCGGCAGGTTGAGGCTGCGGACCGGGTCCTGGATGGCTGCCGTCCCGACCGAGTTCGGAGCGACGGCATTCGCAATGGCCGCGGTACCGGCGACGGCGGCCGTGTCGGCGCGGGTCGCCGAGTTCGCGGTGCCGGCGCTGTCGGCCCTCCGCGCGGACGGCACCTTGCCGAACGTCCTCTCGGCGGCGTCGACGCCCTTGACGGCGTTGGGCGCGATGTGTCGCGATCTCACGCTGTTCCTGTCCAGCTGCGTGGCGGCGATCGCCCCGCCCGCCAGTGCGAGGAAGGCGGCCAGGGTCGACATGACGTTGGCGTAGCTGAGGTTGTTCCGGACGGGGCGGATCTGGACTCCCGGCGGCGTTCCCTCGACCCTAGTCCTGCCCGGGAGCGGCTGTCAACCGTGCGCGGTCACCGGGCGACCGTCTAGCCTGGCGCCCCGATGGCGACGAGCTGGCGAGACGTCTTCGACCTCGGCGACCGCAGCGTTCCCGAATCCCCGCCGGAGTCCGAACGGGAGCCCGAACGCCGGGGCGTCTTCAGCCGCCTGCGCGAGAGCCTCTCGAAGAGCCGCGCCGCGCTCACCGAGGAGATCTCCGCCAGCCTCTTCGACCGCATCGACGAGGAGACCTGGGAGCGGCTCGAGGAGGCGCTGATCATGGCCGACGCCGGCGCGCCGGTCACCGCCGAGGTGGTCGAGCGGCTCGAGCACGAGGTCGAGTCGGGGGCGGTCGCGGCCGACGGCGCCGCGGTCCAGGAGCGCCTGATCGAGATCATCGCCGAGATCTCCACGGCCGGCGACCAGCGAATCGACCTCAGCGGAGACCCGGCGGTGCTGCTGATGGTCGGCGTCAACGGGACGGGCAAGACGACCACGATCGGCAAGATCGCCTGGCACCTGGCGCAGGAGCTCGGCCTCTCGGTCGTGCTCGCCGCCGCGGACACCTATCGCGCGGCCGCCGCGGAGCAGCTCGCCGAGTGGGCCGAGCGGGCGGGTGCCGACCTGGTCCGCTCCGCCGAGGGCGGCGACCCCGGGGCGGTCGCCTTCGACGCGATCGGGGCCGCCCGCGCCCGCGGCGCCGACGTCGTCATCATCGACACCGCCGGCCGGCTGCACACGCAGTCCAACCTGATGGACGAGCTCGGCAAGGTCCGCCGCGTGATCGCGAAGCAGATCCCGGATGCGCCACACGAGACGCTGATCTCGATCGATGCCACGACCGGCCAGAACGGCCTGCGCCAGGCGGGCGTCTTCGCCGAGGCCGTCGAAGTCGACGGGGTCGTCCTCACCAAGCTCGACGGCACCGCCAAGGGCGGGATCACGCTGGCGATCGCCAAGGAGCTCGGCATCCCGGTGAAGCTGATCGGCACCGGCGAGACCCTCGAGGACCTGCGCCCGTTCGATCCGCCCGAGTTCGCCCGCGCCCTGCTCGGCGATTAGCGGACTAAGCTCAGTAGCCCGTGTTCGACCAGCTCTCAGACCGGCTCCAGGCGACGCTCTCCGACGTCCGCTCGCGCGGAAAGCTGACCGAGTCCGACGTCGATGCCGCGATGCGCGAGATCCGCCTCGCGCTGCTCGAGGCCGACGTCAACTTCAAGGTCGTCAAGCAGTTCACGGCCACGGTCAAGGAGCGCTGCCTCGGCGCCGACGTGCTCGGCAGCCTCGATCCCGGCCAGCAGGTGGTCAAGATCGTCAACGAGGAGCTGACCGCGCTGATGGGCGGCGCGGGTCGCGATCTCGCCCTCGCCTCGAGCGGCCCGACCGTGATCCTGATGGCCGGGCTGCAGGGATCGGGCAAGACGACCGCCTGCGCCAAGCTCGCCCGCCACCTCGGCGAGTCCGGCAAGAGCGTCGCACTCGCGGCCTGCGACGTCTACCGGCCCGCGGCCGTCGACCAGCTCGTCACCGTCGGCAGGCGCGCCGGCGCCCACGTCTACGAGCAGGGCACCGAGCGCGATCCGGTAGACATCGCCGAGTGGGCCCTCGCGCAGGCCAAGGCCGAGGACCGCGACGTGCTCATCATCGACACCGCCGGCCGTCTCCACATCGACGAGGAGCTGATGGCCGAGCTGGCGCAGATCCGCAAGCGGACCCGCCCGCACGACGTCCTCCTCGTCGTCGACGCGATGACCGGGCAGGACGCCGTCGGCGTCGCCGAGTCCTTCGCCGAGGCGGCCGAGTTCGATGGAGTGGTGATGACGCAAGCTCGACGGCGACGCCCGCGGGGGCGCCGCGCTCTCGGTCAAGGCGGTCACGGGCAAGCCGATCATCTATGCCTCGACCGGGGAGAAGATCGAGGACTTCGAGCGCTTCCACCCGGACCGGATGGCGAGCCGGATCCTCGGCATGGGCGATGTCCTCAGCCTGATCGAGAAGGCCGAGAAGGAGGTCGACTCCGAGCAGGCGATGGACCTCCAGGAGAAGCTGCGCAAGCAGCAGTTCACCCTCGAGGACTTCCTCGGCCAGATGAAGCAGGTGCGCCGCATGGGGCCGATCGGCAACCTGATGGGGATGCTTCCCGGGATGGGGTCGCTCAAGGGTCTGAAGAACGCCGACGTCGACGAGCGCGAGCTCGACCGGATCGAGGCGATCATCCTCTCGATGACCCCCGAGGAGCGCGCCGACCCCGGTCTGATCAACGGCTCGCGCCGCAAGCGGATCGCGACCGGGTCGGGGACCCGCGTGCAGGCGGTCAACCAGCTCGTCAAGCAGTTCGACCAGGTCAGCAGGCTGATGAAGCAGGTCGCGACCGGCAAGATGCCGACCGCCGAGCAGCTCGCGCAGCAGATGGGAGGCGGCGGCAGGGCGCCGCGTCCGAAGATCCGTAGGCGCTAACCTCCCGCAGCCGAATGGCCGTAAGGATGAGACTGAGAAGGGTGGGTTCGAAGAAGAACCCGATCTGGCGGATCGTCGTCGCCGACAAGCGCTCCCCCCGTGACGGGCGGACGATCGAGACGATCGGCCGCTACAACCCGCAGACCGATCCCTCGGTGATCGAGATCGACGAGGAGCGCGCCCGCCACTGGCTCGAGCACGGCGCCCAGCCCTCGGAGACGGTCGCGACGCTGCTCCGCACCAAGGGCATCTACTCCACCGGCAGCTGAGCGCCGCGGGGGACGAGGCGTTGACCGAGCTCCTCGCCTTCATCACCAGGGCCCTGGTCGAGAACCCCGAGGCGGTCGCCGTCGAGGAGTTCGAGGAGGACGGCGACCTCGTCTACGAGATCTCGGTCGCCGACGAGGACCTCGGCCGGGTGATCGGCAAGGGCGGGAGGATCGCCAACGCGATTCGCGCCGTCGCCAAGGCCGCCGCGGTTCGCCTCGAGCGCCGGGTCATCGTCGACATCCTCGACTGAAGCGCCAGACTGGAGCCGTGAGGCTCGACATCTTCACCCTCTTCCCGGAGGCGTTCGAGTGGTTCCGCTCGCAGCGCCCCGTCGCCAACGCGCTCGCCGCCGGCAGCGAGCTGCGGACGGTCAGTTACCGGGAGACGACTCCGCTCGGGGCTGGGCAGGTCGACGACGCGCCCTACGGCGGCGGCGCCGGGATGGTGCTGCGGGTGGACGTCGTCGACGCGGCCCTGGCCGCCGCCTACCCGGACGGGGACCGCCCCCGTGTGGTCCTGCTCTCCCCCGCCGGGAGGCTCCTCGACGACGCCCTCGTCCGCGAGCTGGCGCAGGAGCCCGCTCTCGCCCTCCTCTGCGGGCGCTACGAGGGCTTCGACCAGCGCGTCCACGACCATCTCGCCGATGACGAGGTCTCGATCGGCCGCTACGTGCTCGCCGGCGGCGAGCTGGCGGCGATGGTGCTGGCCGACGCGGTGATGCGCAGGCTTCCCGGCGCCCTCGGACATGCCGAGAGCGCGGTCGAGGAGTCCTTCAGCGAGGCGCTCGGGGGAGCGCCGGAATACCCCCACTACACCCGGCCTCCCCTCTACCGGGGTTGGCAGGTTCCCGACGTCCTCCTCTCCGGAGACCACGGCCGGGTGAGGGAGTGGCGGCTCGCCCGAAGCCGCGAGCGGGACGCCCGTCTCGGCGCCGGCGGCGGAGGCCCCGACGCCGGCGGCGAGTAGCTACCATTCTCCGACCGCGGCGGCCGTACCCGGATCGGCGCGTTTTTTTCTGCGATGAGCACGATTATCGACAGCATCGAGGCGCAGCAGCTGAAGAAGGGGATCCCCTCCTTCAGCCCCGGCGACCGCGTCCGCGTCCACTTCCAGGTGGTCGAGGGCAACCGCCGCCGCACCCAGGTCTTCGAGGGCATCGTGCTCAAGCGCCAGGGCTCCGGCGCGCGCGAGACCTTCACCGTCCGCAAGCAGTCCTTCGGCGTCGGCGTCGAGCGGACGTTCCCCCTGCACTCGCCCAAGATCGAGCGGCTGGAGATCGCGGCCCGCGGCGCCGTCCGCCGCGCCAAGCTCTACTACCTGCGCGGGCGCGTCGGCAAGGCCGCCCGGGTCGCCGAGCGGCGCTGGGGCATCGACGAGGAGCTGGTCGCCGCGCCGGCCGCCGAGGGCGAGGCGCTCGACGCCGAGGGCGTCGCCCAGGACGAGGTCGTGCCGCCCCCCGAGGAGGAGGCGGAGGAGGCCGCTGAGGAGGGGACCGAGGACACCGATGAGGCCCCGGCGGAGGAAGCGGAGCAGACCGAGGAGCCGGCCGCCGAGGCGGCTGACGGCAGCGGCGATCAGGAGCCCGAGGCGGATGCCGGCGAGCAGCCCGATGGGGCAGCCGCCGATTCCGACGAGGGCAAGGCCTGAACCCCTTCATCCCGAAGCCGAAGAGCAAGCAGGGCGGGCTCGTCGAGCTCGTCCTCATCGTCGCGCTCGCCCTCGGCCTCGCCCTCGGCATCCAGGCCTTCCTGATCAAGCCCTACCAGATCCCCTCGGAGTCGATGGAGCCCACCCTCGACGTCGGCCAGCGAGTCCTCGTCAACCGCTTCCTCTACCACTTCACCGACCCCTCGATCGGCGACGTCGTCGTCTTCCATCCGCCCGCCGGCGCCGATCGCGGCACCGAGTGCGGCGTCCCCCGCGAGCCCGGCCAACCCTGCCCGAAGCCGACCCCCGAGCAGTCCGACCAGAACTTCATCAAGCGGATCGTCGCCGGCCCCGGGGACACGCTCAGCGTTCGCAACGGGCACCCGGTCGTCAACGGCGAGATCGACTCCGACGAGGACTACATCACCCCCTGCGGGGGCGGCGGAACCTGCAATTTGCCGAAACAGATCACCATCCCGCCCGACCACTACTTCATGATGGGCGACAACCGTGGATCCAGCGACGACAGCCGCTTCTGGGGCCCCGTCCCCCGGGACTGGATCATCGGCAAGGCCTTCGCCACCTACTGGCCTCCGAAGCGAATCGGCATCCTCTAGCCCCGCCGAGGGCGCGCCCGAGGCCCCCGCCCGCCGGGCCAAGCCCGGCATCCACCATCGCCGCCGCCTCGCCCGCACCCGCCGTCTCTTCGCCTACGACCGCTCGCTCGGCAGCCTCGTCGCCGGCGCCGACGAGGCGGGTCGCGGCTCGCTCGCGGGGCCGCTGGTCGCAGCCGCGGTGCTCTTCGACCACGAGTCGCTGACCCTCGCCGACCGCCGAGCCCTGGCCGGCCTGCACGACTCCAAGCAGATGACCGAGGAGAGGCGCGAGGAGCTCTACCCGTGCGTGGTCCGGGCCGCGGTCCGGGTCAGCGTCGTCATCCGCTGCCCGCGCGGAATCGACGGACGCGGCCTGCACGTGACCAACATCGAGGCCCTCTCCCGGGCACTCGAGCGCCTTGACCCTCCCCACGGGGCGGTCTGCCTCTCGGACGGCTTCCGCCTCCCCGGGTGCTCGCTTCGCCACCGCGCCGTGGTCGAGGGCGACGGGACCAGCGCCGCGATCGCCGCCGCCTCGGTGATCGCCAAGGTGACGCGCGACCGCTACATGGCCCGCGCCGCCGATACCTACCCGGGATGGGGGTTCGAGGAGAACGTCGGCTACTCGACCCCCGAGCACCGCGATGCGATCCACCGCAACGGGATCTCCGCCCTGCACCGCCGCTCGTTCCAGTCGGTCGCCTACAGCCAGCTGGCCCTAGAAGGCGGCGCGGATGTGTTCGACGTCGAGCAGGCCGCCGTCGCGGCCGAAGAGGACGCCGACCACGTCGAAGCGGACCTCCGCGTGGCGCGGCACGGGCCCGCCGCGGGCGAACCAGGCAGCAGCGAGGCGGCGTAGGCGGCGCTGCTTCTGCGGGCCGACCGCGAGCACCGGGCGCTCGGGGCCCGCGAGGGCGCCGGCCCGGCCCGCCTTCACCTCGACGAAGACCAGGCACCGCCCGTCGAGGGCGACGATGTCGATCTCGCCGTAACGGGTGCGGGCGTTGCGCTCGACGATCCGCCAGCCCGCCGAGCGCAGCCGTGCGGCCGCCAGCTCCTCGGCCGCCCGCCCGGTGCTCTGCCGCGCAACCGTCATCGGCTATGAACCTAGGACCGAAGTGCGCGTGCGTGGCGACCCGAACGTGACGATTCGAGCCCTTTAAGCCTTTCGGGGAGTCACACCGTCCACGCGACGGTGCGGCAAATTCCTTGGGTCGCGCCGGAGCCAGGTGGGCGAGGCGACTACGAATCAACCTCGAGATGCAGGCGCTCGTCCCACTGCTTGCGCACCTGATCGGACCAGTGGCAAACCTCGATCCGAATCCCGTCGGGATCGAAGACGAAGAAGGCGTAGTAGCCCGGCAGGTCCGATTCCTCCTCCGGCGGGCAGTGGATCCGGGCGTCCATGCTGAGACAGCGCTGATAGGCGTCGTCGACTTCGCTCGGGCCGTCGACCGTGAAGGCGAGGTGCTCGATCCCCACTTCGAAGTAGTGGTGTTCGCCGCCGTCGGCCTTCCGGAGGCCCAGTCGGGTCTCGGGCTGGGCACCCGGAACATGTTCCTGACCGAAGCCGAGGTAGACGACGTCCTCGGTTCCCCGATAAGTCCGAAATCGGCCCTCCACCGCGAGGCCGATTGGACCAAGCATCCCCAGGTAAAAGGCGAGGGAGCGGTCAAGATCACTGACCGCGAGGTCAATGTGGTCGAGGCCTCGTATCGCCATTTATCCTCCTCTGTGACGCCTGCGTGGGGTGGCCAAATATCGACGTTACGGGACGCGGCGTCCTGCGGCTTTGCACCCGCGAGTTGGACTCGTGCGCGCTGGCGGGGTGGCGGTAGAGAAGGCGTGACGGCGGCCTGACCATTTCCGGGCTCTGGAATGTGACGATGTCCTGACGCCACGCGCGCCACCTTCGCACCGCTGCCACCTAGCGTCGCCCCGGTGATCGCAACCGCGCGCTCGTTCATCCTCGACGGGGTCGCCGCACGCTCTGTGCGGGTCGAGGTCGACGTCCACCGGGGCCTGCCGGCGTTCTCGATCGTCGGCCTCCCGGACGCCGCCGTCAGGGAGGCGCGCGAGCGGGTGCGCGCGGCGATCGTCAACTGCGGCTTCGAGTTTCCGCTGCGGCGGATCACGGTCAACCTGGCGCCGGCCAGCCTGCGCAAGGGCGGTCCGGCGCTCGACCTGGCGATCGCCGCGGCGCTGCTGGCGGCCTCGGGGCAGCTGAGCTGGGAGCGCCTCGCGAGGCTGGCGCTCGCCGGCGAGCTCGCCCTCGACGGCTCCCTTCGCGGGGTCGCGGGGACGGTTGCGATGGCGGAGGCCGCACGGGCCCGGGGGCTCGAGGCGATCGTGGTGCCGGAGGCGAACGGGGGAGAGGGCGCCCTGATCGAAGGCGTCGAGGTGATCGCGCTCGATTCGCTCTCGCGGCTGGCGCCGCTCGCCGCCGGCGAATGGACGCCGAAGCGGCCGGCGCCGATCGAGCTGCTCAGCGCGAACGGGAAGGGTCCCGACCTCGCCGACCTGCGCGGGCAGGCCGGCCTGCGGCGGGCCCTCGAGGTCGCGGCCGCCGGCGGCCACAGCCTGCTGATGATCGGGGCGCCGGGCGGCGGCAAGTCGCTCGCGGCGCGCCGGCTGCCCTCGATCCTGCCGCCGCTGACCGCCGCCGAGGCGATCGAGGTGGCCCGCGTCGCCAGCGCCTGCGGCCGCCTCGACGGCGCCCTGCCCGCAGGCCGGCCCTTTCGCGCCCCGCATCACACGATCTCGGCCGCCGGCCTGGTCGGCGGCGGCAACCCGCCGCGGGCAGGGGAGATCACTCTTGCCCACCGCGGCGTCCTCTTCCTCGACGAGCTCTGCGAGTTCAGCCGCGACGCGCTGGAGGCGCTGCGCGAGCCGCTCGAGAGCGGCTCGGTGGCGATCACCCGGGCCGCGTGGCGGGGAGTGCTCCCGTGCCGCTTCATGCTGGTCGCGGCGGCCAACCCCTGTCCCTGCGGCCGCGGCGAGCGCAACCCCGAATGCCGCTGCGCCCCCCATGACGTGCGCCGCTACGAGGCGCGGCTGAGCGGGGCGCTCGCGGACCGGCTCGACATCGTCGCCGCGGTGGGCCAGCCGGCCGCCGACGAGATCTCGGGGCCGCCCGGCGAGTCCTCTGCGAGCGTCCGGGCCCGAGTCGCCGCGGCGCGCGATCGCCAGCGCTCGCGCCTCGGCCCGGGACGCTGCAATGCCGAGATGACGCCGCAGGAGGCGCGGGCATGCGCGCTCAGCGCCGACGCCCGCTCAGCGCTCGCGGCCGCCTACGGGCGCGAGGGGCTGAGCGGCCGCGCCCATGACCGGGCACTGCGGCTGGCCCGGACCGTGGCCGATCTCGCCGGCGCCGACCGGATCGGGGCGGGCGAGATGCTCGAGGCGCTCTCGCTGCGCCGGCGGGAGGCGGGCTGAACGTGGCGACGCCGGCGCCGCAGGCCTGCGCCGACTGCCTTCGCAGGCCGTGGCTGCTGCAGGCGTATGCCGGGCACATCGAGCGCCTGATCTCGGGAGCCGGAGGGAGGCGTGCCCACGAGCTGCTCGCCCTAGACGACGAGAGCCTTGCGGCAGCGCTCGCCCCCAACGACGAGGGCCGCATCCTCGCCCGGGTCGGCCGCCTCTCGGCCGCCGCGATGCGTCGGAGCATCGAAGCCGCCGGGTGCTGGGCGGTCTGCATCCACACCGAGGCATACCCGGAGTCGCTGCGGGCGATGGGGGATGCGCCCCGGGCGCTGATCGGCCTCGGCGAACCGGGCATGCTCGCCGAGCTCGGCGCCGAGCGCACCGTCACCGTCGTCGGCGCCCGGCGGGCGACGTCCTACGGGCGCACGGTCGCCGTCGAGCTCGCCCGCCAGCTGAGCCGGGCCGGGCTGGCAGTGGTCAGCGGCCTCGCCCTCGGCATCGATGCGGCGGCGCACCGGGGCGCGCTAGAAGAGGGCCCGACCGTCGCCGTGCTGGGCTGCGGGCCGGACGTGGCCTATCCCGCCTCCAACCGCGGCCTCCACCGGCGGATCGCGGAGCGGGGCGCGCTGCTCTCCGAGCTGCCGCCCGGGACGACCCCGTGGCGCTGGACCTTCCCGGCTCGCAACCGGATCATGGCCGGGCTCGCGGGGATGACCGTCGTCGTCGAAGGGCGGATCGGCTCCGGGTCACTGATCACGGCCGACCTCGCCCAGCAAATCGACCGCGATCTCGGCGCCGTCCCCGGCCCCGTCAACTCGCGCGCCTCCGACGGCCCCAACCACCTGCTGGCGCGGGGCGCCTGCGTGGTTCGGGGCGCGCAGGACGTCCTCGACGCGATGCTCGGGCCCGGAGTCGTCCTGCCCGTCCGGCCGGGACCGCCTCTCGACGCCGATCTGGCCCGGGCGCTCGAGGCGCTCGGCGGTGGGGCCGCGACGCCGGAGGCGCTGGCGGCCGAGCTCGCCACCGGCGTCGGCGCCGCGTCGGTCGCCCTCGCCCGGCTCGAGCTGCTCGGCTACGCCCGGGGGTCGGCGCTCGGCGCCTTCGTCCCGACGGCGCGCGTGCCGCCGGACGGGGCTTCGTAGGCTGTCGCCGATGAGCGACCGCGTCCTCACCGTCCTCTCGATCGCCGGCTCGGATTCCGGGGGCGGCGCCGGCATCCAGGCCGACCTCAAGGCCTTCGCCCGCTGCGGGGTCCACGGGACGACCGCGATCACCGCGATCACCGCGCAGAACACTGTCGCGGTCACCGCGGTCGAGCAGGTCCCGCCCGCGATGATCGTCGAGCAGGTTCGCGCCGTCGCCGCCGACATCGGTGCCGACGCAGTCAAGGTCGGCATGCTCGGCACCGCCGAGACGATCGCCGCCGTGGTCGAGGCGCTCGACCTGGTCGGCGACGCCCCCGTCGTCCTCGACCCGGTGATGGTCGCCGAGAGCGGCGCCGTGCTCCTCGATGAGGATGCCCGGGACGCGCTCGTCCGCGAGCTGCTGCCGCTGGCGGCCGTGGCCACCCCCAACATTCCCGAGGCGCGGGTCCTCACCGGGCTCGGCGAGGACGCTTCGCCACGGCGGCTCGCAGCCGCTGTGCAGGCGCTCGGCCCCGCGGCCGCCGTCGTCACCGGCGGCCACAGCGAGGCGCTCGCCGACTTCTTCTGCGACGGAGGGGATCCGGTCGAGCTGCCGGGCAGCAGGCGGGCCGGGGGCGCCACCCACGGCTCGGGATGCACCCACTCCTCGGCGCTCGCGGCCCACCTGGCCCTCGGCCTCGGTCCGCTCGACGCCGCCCGCGAGGCGCAGCGGATCGCCGCCGAGGCGGTGGCCGCGGGTCTGCGCGGAATCGGGGCGGGGGCGGGACCGGTCGACGCCCTCGGCACCCTGCGACCGCTTCGTGCGCGGCCCGCCGGGGAGCGGAGTGCGGAATAATCGGAGCATGAGGTTCGTGCGCATGAAGCCCGGCCACGGCGACGTCCTGCTCGCCGAGGGCGACATCGAGGTCAGCGAGGACGAGGAGCGGCTGGTCGAGGAGTTCCGCCGGCAGCTCGACGAGGGCATGTGGGCCGCGGTCCCGACCAGCGACCGCAACGGGCGCCACGAGGCGCGGATCGTGCGCGAGTTCGGTGAGATCCCGCGCAGCGCCGAGCGCGTCATCTTCTTTCCCCGCGCGGCGGGCGGCTGAAGCCGGATGAACGCCGGCGTGATCGCCATCGGGCTGGGGCTGGCGGTGCTCGCCGCGGTCGCCTTCGGTCCCGACCTGCGGCACCGCCTCGAGCGGCATCGCCGCCGCCGGGCCTCGGGCCCGCGCCGGCCGATGTACGACCCGGGCCGCGAGCGCCGCGCCGAGCTCAAGGCGCGCGAGCTGATGCGCTCGGTGGTCGGCGAGGAGGCCTACTCGATGTATCGCGATCTCGGCTTCATCCGCGTCCGCGGCGACGGCGGCTCAGGTGGATACGGCTACCTGATCTACCCGCACCGCTCGATCATCGCCTTCGAGGAGCACAGCGGGCGGCTCCTCAACGAATACTGCGTCGGCTTCCCCGACGAGAGCGATCCGGTCGCCGGGCGCCGGCTCCCCGACTCCGATGACGTCCTCGCCAAGTGGATGGCGCTCCACGGCGACGAGCACCGGCTGATCGCCGACTCGAACATGCACCTTCCCGGCCGCCACGTCGATCCCGGCCAGATCCGCCGCGACCTGCGCCGGCTGCGCGAGTGGGAGGGGCGTACGCGTTCCGTGCCGCGGCCCTCGCCCGGCTTCCGGGTTCGCGAGGACTCGCCGGCACCCACCTCCCACTAGGCTGGGCGCCGTGAGCGACAACGGCCAAGGCCAGGCGACCAGCCTCCCGCGCCCGCGCTCGGCGGCCGTCTTCGACGGGCCCGACCGGGCCGCGGCCCGTGCCTACATGAAGGGGATCGGCTTCGGCGACGATGCTCTCAGCAGGCCGACGATCGGCGTCGCCAACACCTGGATCGAGGCGATGCCGTGCAACTTCCACCTCCGCGGCCTCGCCGCCCACATCAAGGACGGCGTCCGCGCCGCCGGCGGCACCCCGATGGAGTTCAACACGGTGGCGATCTCGGACGGGATCACGATGGGGACCCAGGGGATGAAGACCTCGCTGGTCAGCCGCGAGGTGATCGCCGACTCGATCGAGCTGACAGCGCGCGGGTACCAGTTCGACGCGCTGGTGGCGCTCTCCGCCTGCGACAAGACCATCCCCGGAGCCGTGATGGCCCTCGCCCGCCTCGACATCCCCTCGGTAATGCTCTACGGCGGCTCGATCGCTCCCGGCACCTGGCGCGGCCACGACGTCACGATTCTCGACGTGTTCGAGGCGATCGGCGCGCACGCGGCGGGGGAGATGTCCGACGAGGACCTGCGCGACCTCGAGGACCACGCCAGCCCCGGGCCGGGCGCCTGCGGGGGACAGTTCACCGCCAACACGATGGCCTGCGCGTTCGAGGCGCTGGGGATCTCGCCGGGCGGCTCCTCGATGGTGCCCGCCGCGGACTCGACCAAGGACGAGGTCGCCGAGCGGATCGGCGAGCTGGTCATGCGCGTGCTCGCCGACGACCTGCGCCCCAGCCGGATCATCACGCGCGAGTCGATAGAGAACGCGATCGCCTGCGTCTGCGCCTCCGGCGGCTCCACCAACGGCGTCCTCCACATGCTCGCGGTCGCCCGCGAGTCCGGAGTCGACCTCGCGATCGACGACTTCGAGGCGATCTCGAAGCGGACCCCGCTGCTCGCCGACCTGAAGCCGGGTGGCCGCTTCGTCGCCACCGACCTCTACCGGGCGGGCGGCGTGCCGCTGATCCTGAAGCGCCTCGCCGAGGCCGGTGTGCTCAACGAGGACGCGATGACCGTGACCGGGCAGACGATCGGCCAGATCGCCGCTTCCGCCGAAGAGGCCGAGGGGCAGGAGGTGGTGCGGCCGCTGTCGGACCCCCTCAAGCCCGAGGGCGGACTGGCGATCCTGCGCGGCAACCTCGCCCCGGAGGGGTCCGTCGTCAAGCTGGCGGGCACCGAGCGCCGCGGCCAGACCGGCCCGGCCCGCGTGTTCGAATCCGAGGAGGACTGCTTCCGGGCGGTCAAGGACCAGCAGATCGAGGCCGGCGACGTGATCGTGATCCGCAACGAGGGCCCCGCGGGCGGGCCCGGCATGCGGGAGATGCTCCAGGTGACCGCGGCGATCGTCGGCGAGGGCCTCGGCGAGAAGGTCGCCCTGCTCACTGACGGGCGCTTCTCGGGCGCCACCCGCGGCCTGATGGTCGGCCACGTCGCCCCCGAGGCGATCAAGGACGGCCCGATCGCGGCGCTCCGCGACGGCGACGAGGTGACGATCGACATCGACGGCCGCCGCCTCGAGGTCGACCTCACGGACGAGGAGATCGCCCAGCGGGTCGGCGAGTACACCTCTCCCGACCCCGCCTACACCTCCGGCGTGATGGCGAAATACGCGGCGACGGTCTCCAGCGCCTCCCAGGGCGCGATCACCGGCTGACCGTCGGGACGGGCCTTATGGCGCGAAGGTCGCGCCATCCGCGAGTTCCGCGCCAGAAACCACTCGCCTAGGCGTAGCCCATCCGTTCGAGCACCGGGATCTCGCGAATCTGCGGTGGCTGAAGGTGGTCCCAGAGGATGCCGCGGGGACGGTCGTACTGGCGCTCGACCTCGATCACGGCGCGGGGGGTGGCGATCACGTCGATGGGGAGGTCGTGCGCGGTCATCATCACGTGCTGGCGCACGATCTGGATCGGGTGCACCGTTGTGGCCACAGTCGTGTGGGCGTCGATCTTGCCGGCGTCGATCAGGATCCCGTACTCGAGGTCGGAGAAGCCGCCGCCCTTGCCGACCCGCGCGCCGCTGAGGTTGACCGCGACTGCGCCGCAGAGGACGAGATCGATCTCGGGCAGGTCGTCGAGGGCGACCACCCGCCCGTGGCGCAGGGCACCCTTGATCGTCGCCGCCTCCTTGATCGCCTTCTGCGTCAGCTTCTTCGGCTCGAGCAGGCGAAAGGGGTGGGCGTCGCGGAGGCGGGGGACGGCCATGATCAGCGTCTTGCCCTCCTCGAGGGCGGCGCGGCGCGCGTGCGTCTGCGGCGAGTCCGGGTTTGCCTTGATCACCTGGGCGCGCTTCCAGACCCGGTGGCCGGCGAGCTTCTCGGCCGCCAGCTTCGCCCCCGCGAAGTTCGGGACCCGGCCCTCGGCCCCCGGGAAGCGGGAGACGCCTTCGCGGTCCATCGCCTTCCAGACCTCCGCCCGGATCTTGTCCTTCGAGCGCACCCGGCGAACGATATTCGTCGCGGTGGAGGCTTCCCCGGCCAGACCGCCGGAGGCACGGCGGCGTTCACACGCCGCTCACCCGGTGCTGCGACAATTCCGCCCTCGATGCCCGACCGCACGCCCCTCGCCTTCGTCGACGACCGCTCCGCGGCTGCGGACCCCGAGCGCCTGCCGGCGCGCCGCGAGCGCGAGCTGCTGCCCGCGATCGAGCCCGAGCGCCGGCTCAACGACTGGGGCCGCTCGGAGCGTGTCGAGGGCGTCTTCGACCAGACCGTGGTCGAGTTCTTCTACCGCTACTGGTTCCGCGCCGAGGTCGAGGGGGTCGAGAACGTGCCGGACTCGGGCGGCTCGCTGCTGGTCTCCAACCACTCTGGCGCACTGCCCCCGGACGCGGCGATGATCGGCAAGGCGATCCAGGCGGAGCACTCGCGCCCGCGCCCGCTCAACATCACCGTCGAGCACTTCTTCAAGGGCTATCCCTTCTTCTCGATGCTGGCGCCCAAGATCGGCTGCGTTGCTGCCCACCCCGCCAACGTCCACCGCCTCCTCCACGACGAGGAGGCATTGGTGCTGGTGTTCCCCGAGGGTCGCAAGGGAACCGAGAAGGTGTTCCACGAGCGCTACCGGCTGCGCCGATTCGGCCGCGGCGGGTTCGTCGCGGCTGCGATGCGAGCCCGGGCCAAGATCGTCCCGGTCTGCGTCGTCGGCGCCGAGGAGGCCGCGCCCATCTTCGCCCACGTCGGCGTGCTCAAGCGCCTCACGGGCCTCCTCTACTTCCCGCTGACGCCTACCTTCCCCTGGGCGGGGCCGCTGGGGATGCTCGGCTACCTGCCGGCCAAGTTCAAGATCCGCTTCCTCGAGCCGATCGACACGGCCGAGCTCGACGCCGATCCGGAGATGGACCGCGCCCTGGTCCAGAACGTCGCCCAGGAGGTGCGCGCCCGGATTCAGGAGAACCTGCACGAGATGGTCGGACGGCGCCGCTCGGTGTGGTTCGGATGAGCGCGGCGTCGAAGACACCCGCCCGCCGGATCCTGATCACAGGCCTCTCGCATTACTGGGGCGGCCGCCTCGCCCAGGCGCTCGAGTCGTTCCCCGAGGTCGAGGCGATCATCGGCGTCGACACCCGGGAGCCGACCCGGGAGCTGGAGCGGACCGAGTTCGTCAAGGTCGGCACCCAGCACGCGCTGATCGAACGGATCGTGCGCGCCGCCTCGATCGACACCGTGATCGACACCCGCCTGGTCGTCGACTCGATCGCGACCTCGCGCTCGCGGGCCCACGAGAACAACGTGATCGGCACGCTCAACATCCTCGCCGCTTGCACGGGCCGCGACTCGCCCGTCCGCCGCCTCGTCTTCAAGAGCTCCGCCCACTGGTACGGGTGCGAGCAGGACGACCCGGCCTTCTTCACCGAGGACATGCGCCGCAAGCACCCGCCCCGCACGCCGATCGAGCGCGACATCGTCGAGGCCGAAGCAGCCGTTGCCGACTTCGCCGCCAAGCAGGAGGGGGTGACGGTGACGACCCTGCGCTTCGCCAACGTCCTCGGGCCCCAGGTCGAGACCTCCCATATCCGCATGTTCTCGCTGCCGCTGGTTCCGATGATCCTCGGCTTCGATCCCCGCTACCAGTTCGTGCACGAGGACGACGTGGTCCACGCCCTCGAGCACGCCGCCTTCAGCGACCTTCCGGGTGTCTACAACGTCGCCGCCGACGGTGTCCTCGCGCTCTCCGAGGTGATCGGCCTGCTCGGCAAGCGCCCGCTCCCCGTGCTGCCTCCCTGGGGCACCGGGCTGGCGGTGGGGCCGCTGCGGCGGCTCGGGTTCCGGGTGCCGGACGAGATGCTCAACCAGATGCGCTTCGGGCGCGGGCTCGACAACCGGCGCTACAAGGCGGCCGGTTTCGGCTACCAGTTCACCTCGCGCGAGGCCGTGCTGCGGCTGGGCGAG
Organism: uncultured Actinomycetes bacterium; assembly: GCA_963720015.1. Lineage (GTDB taxonomy): Bacteria > Actinomycetota > Thermoleophilia > Solirubrobacterales > 70-9 > DATFPK01. The sequence goes on from CAVREA010000004.1 coordinate 688,783, forward strand.
CATCTCCGGTTGAGCCCGGTCCTCGCCGGGGTTCGCGAGCCCTACCGATACGAGCGCGAGGTCGAGGAATTCCTGCGCTGGAGCCCGCACGTCCGCGCCAGGAAGGCCAGCGCCGGCGACCAGTCGGACGGCCTGATCGATCCCTCGCCGCCGATCGCGGCGGCGCCACCCGCGCCGGCCCCCGCCGATCTCCCCGCCGCCGATCCCTCACTGCCGGACCCGGGTCTGCTCGAGTCCGAAGAGGTGATCGCGATGCTCGCCGGCCTCGACTCCGACGGGCTCGAGGAGGTCGAGCGCCGCGAGCGGGCCGGCCGCGCCCGCGGCGCGGTGCTCGAGGCGATCAGCGGCGCCCGCGATTGGGAGCAGGGCTGAGGGGGAACGCGAAACCGCTGCAAACGGCGCAGCTGCCGGCGCAGCCCGCATTGCAGCCGCCCGCCGCGCCCTGAGCCGGGGGCCGGCCTCCCTACACTTTCCGACGGCAAGGAAGTCGAGCCGTGGGGAGCGGTCACCAGCATGTTCGGACGCGACAAGAAGCAGACCCCTGAGAGCGATCATCCGGGATACGGTCACGGCACGCTCGAGCACGCCGTCTCCGATGAGGGGGGTCGCTCCTACCGCTGGCTGATCGCGGCGATCGGGGCCTTCGTCGTCCTCCTTGTCGGCGGTGCCTTCGCGGCCTACGCCTACGACGACTCGCGCAGCGACGAGATCGCCAACGGCATCACAGTCAACGGGGTGGACGTCGGCGGCCTCGACGACAACGAGGCGAGTCGCCTCCTGCGCCACCAGCTGCTGCGGCCCCTGCGCAAGCCGGTCAAGGTCAGCTATGACGGCGAGACGTGGGTGCTGCCCGCGAAGAAGCTCAAGGTCCGCGCCGACATCGACGGCGCTGTCGACGACGCCCTCGACGCCAGCCGCGAGGGGGGGCTGCCCAGCCGGATCATCCGCTATGTCTCGGGCGGCACCGTCGACGAGAGCATCAGCGTCGATGTGGTCTATTCGCGTCCAGCCGTGAACCGGTTCGTCCGCCATCTCGCCAGCGAGATCGACCGCGCCGCCGAGGATGCCTCGGTGAGCCCGACAGCGACCTCGCTCGAGGTGGTTCCGGGCACCCCGGGCCGGGAGATCCGCGACAACCTGCTCGAGGAGCGCCTCACCGCGGTCGTCTCCGGGAAGACGACCGGTCGCAGAATCCCGGCGAAGGTGCGCGTGACCAAGCCCGAGGTGACGACCAAGGAGGTCGCCGCCGCGTATCCGACCTACATCACGGTCGACCAGTCGAGCTACACCGTGCGCGTCTGGAAGGACCTCGAGCTGTCCCGTGAGTACACGGTCGCGGTCGGTCAGCCGGGCTACCCGACGCCCTACGGCCTCTACTCGGTCGCCTCCAAGCAGGTCGACCCGGTCTGGAGCGTGCCGAACTCCCCCTGGGCCGGCGAGCTGGCGGGTACCGTCGTCGCCGGCGGCACCGCCGAGAACCCGCTCAAGGCACGCTGGATGGGGATCATCGACGGCGTCGGCTTCCACGGCACCGACCAGACCTACTCGCTCGGCACCGCCGCCTCGCACGGATGCATCCGGATGGCCGTCGACGACATCGTCGAGATGTACGACATGGTCCCGGTCGGCACCCCCGTCTACATAGGCTGACCCAGCGGCAGGCGCCCGCCTGCGGACGCCGAAACCCCCACCTGATGACCTGGGAAGACGCGCTGCGCGATTTCGACGCTGACCTGCGGGCGCGCGCCTCCGCCGAACGGACCCGGCGCGCCTACGGGATCGACCTCGGCCAGTTCTCCGAGTGGGCGCAGGGCCGCGGCCTCGAGCCGGAGGCGGTCGGCCATCGCGACGTGCGCCGCTTCGGCGCCGGCCTCTCCGCCGAGGGGGCGGCCCCCGCCACCGTCGCCCGCAAGCTCGCCGCGGTCCGCGGCCTCTACGCGTTCCTGCTGCGCACCGAGCGGATCAGCCAGAACCCGGCGGACCTGGTCTCGAGCCCGAAGCGGGCGAGCAAGCTCCCCACCGTGCTCACCCGCGAGCAGGCCGCGCAGCTGCTGGACCGGATCCCGGCGCGCGAGCCGCTCGAGATCCGCGACCGTGCCCTGCTCGAGCTGACATACGGCTGCGGCTTGCGCTGCGAGGAGGTCGTCAATCTCGACCTCGGCGCCGTCGACTTCGAGGGGGAGCAGCTGCGCGTCCTCGGCAAGGGCTCGAAGGTGCGCGTGCTGCCGATCGGCGAGCCGGCCCAGCGCGCCCTCGAGCGCTACCTGGCGCGGGCGAGGCCGGCGCTCGACCCCGACCCGGCCGAGCGGGCCCTGTTCGTCTCCAAGAACGGTCGCCGGCTCTCTACCTCCGACGTGCGGCGCCGTCTGCAGCGATGGGTGCGGGAGGCGGCAGTCGCCGCCGGCATCTCGCCGCACTCGCTGCGGCACTCGTTCGCCACCCACCTGCTCGAGGGCGGGGCGGACCTGCGCTCGATCCAGGAGTTGCTGGGGCACTCATCGATCTCGACCACCCAGGTCTACACGCGGGTCGACAGCGCCAGGCTCCGCAACCAGTACGCGGGAG
>CAVREA010000005.1:0-113294 GCA_963720015.1 uncultured Actinomycetes bacterium
ACGTGGCAACACCGGCGCCGCAGGCCTGCGCCGACTGCCTTCGCAGGCCGTGGCTGCTGCAGGCGTATGCCGGGCACATCGAGCGCCAATCTCGGGAGCCGGAGGGAGGCGTGCCCACGCGCTGCTCGCCCTCGACGACGAGAGCCTTGCGGCAGCGCTCGCCCCCAACGACGAGGGCCGCATCCTCGCCCGGGTCGGCCGCCTCTCGGCCGCCGCGATGCGTCGGAGCATCGAAGCCGCCGGGTGCTGGGCGGTCTGCATCCACGCCGAGGCATACCCGGAAGGGCTGCGGGCGATGGGGGATGCGCCCCGGGCGCTGATCGGCCTCGGCGAACCGGGCATGCTCGCCGAGCTCGGCGCCGAGCGCACCGTCACCGTCGTCGGCGCCCGGCGGGCGACGTCCTACGGGCGCACGGTCGCCGTCGAGCTCGCCCGCCAGCTGAGCCGGGCCGGGCTGGCAGTGGTCAGCGGCCTCGCCCTCGGCATCGATGCGGCGGCGCACCGGGGCGCGCTCGAAGAGGGCCCGACCGTTGCCGTGCTGGGCTGCGGGCCGGACGTGGCCTATCCCGCCTCCAACCGCGGCCTCCACCGGCGGATCGCGGAGCGGGGCGCGCTGCTCTCCGAGCTGCCGCCCGGGACGACCCCGTGGCGCTGGACCTTCCCGGCTCGCAACCGGATCATGGCCGGGCTCGCGGGGATGACCGTCGTCGTCGAAGGGCGGATCGGCTCCGGGTCGCTGATCACGGCCGACCTCGCCCAGCAGATCGACCGCGATCTCGGCGCCGTCCCCGGCCCCGTCAACTCGCGCGCCTCCGACGGCCCCAACCACCTGCTGGCGCGGGGCGCCTGCGTGGTTCGGGGCGCGCAGGATGTCCTCGACGCGATGCTCGGGCCCGGAGCCGCCCTGGCCTCCCGGCCGGGACCGCCTCTCGACCCCGATCTGGCCGGGCGCTCGAGGCGCTCGGCGGCGGGGCCGCGACGCCGGAGGCGCTGGCGGCCGAGTTCGCCACCGGCGTTGGCGCCGCGTCAGTCGCCCTCGCCCAGCTCGAGCTGCTCGGCTACGCCCGGGGATCGGCGCTCGGCGCCTTCGTCCCGACGGCGCTCGTGCCGCCGGACGGGGCTTCGTAGGCTGTCGCCGATGAGCGAACGCGTCCTCACCGTCCTCTCGATCGCCGGCTCGGATTCGGCGGCGGCGCCGGCATCCAGGCCGACCTCAAGGCCTTCGCCCGCTGCGGGGTCCACGGGACGACCGCGATCACCGCAATCACCGCGCAGAACACCGTCGCGGTCACCGCGGTCGAGCTGATCCCGCCGGCGATGATCGTCGCGCAGATCGCGCCGTCATCGCCGACATCGGCGCCGACGCGGTCAAGATCGGCATGCTCGGCACCGCCAAGATGATCGCCGCCGTGGTCGAGGCGCTCGAACTGGTCGGCGACGCCCCGTCGTCGTCGACCCGGTGATGGTCGCCAAGAGCGGGGCCGTGCTCCTCGATGAGGATGCCCGGGACGCGCTCGTCCGCGAGCTGCTGCCGCTGGCGGCCGTGGCCACCCCCAACATCCCCGAGGCCCGGGTCCTTACCGGGCTCGGCGAGGACGCCTCGCAGGGGCGGCTCGCAGCCGCTGTGCAGACACTCGGCCCCGCGGCGGCCGTCGTCACCGGCGGCCACAGCGAGGCGCTCGCCGACTTCTTCTGCGACGGAGGGGACCCGGTCGAGCTGCCGGGCAGCAGGCAGGCCGGGGGCGCCACCCACGGCTCGGGATGCACCCACTCCTCGGCGCTCGCGGCCCACCTGGCCCTCGGCCTCGGTCCGCTCGACGCCGCCCGCGAGGCGCAGCGGATCGCCGCCGAGGCGGTGGCCGCGGGTCTGCGCGGAATCGGGGCGGGGGCGGACCGGTCGACGCCCTCGGCACCCTGCGACCGCTTCGTGCGCGGCCCCCGGGGAGCGGAGTGCGGAATAATCGGAGCATGAGGTTCGTGCGCATGAAGCCCGGCCACGGCGACGTCCTGCTCGCCGAGGGCGACATCGAGGTCGGCGAGGACGAGGAGCGGCTGGTCGAGGAGTTCCCCGGCAGCTCGACGAGGGCATGTGGGCCGCGGTCCCGACCAGCGACCGCAACGGGCGCCACGAGGCGCGGATCGTGCGCGAGTTCGGTGAGATCCCGCGCAGCGCCGAGCGCGTCATCTTCTTTCCCCGCGCGGCGGGCGGCTGAAGCCGGATGAACGCCGGCGTGATCGCCATCGGGCTGGGGCTGGCGGTGCTCGCCGCGGTCGCCTTCGGTCCCGACCTGCGGCACCGCCTCGAGCGGCATCGCCGCCGCCGGGCCTCGGGCCCGCGCCGGCCGATGTACGACCCGGGCCGCGAGCGCCGCGCCGAGCTCAAGGCGCGCGAGCTGATGCGCTCGGTGGTCGGCGAGGAGGCCTACTCGATGTATCGCGATCTCGGCTTCATCCGCGTCCGCGGCGACGGCGGCTCGTGGATACGGCTACCTGATCTACCCGCACCGCTCGATCGTCGCCTTCGAGGAGCACAGCGGGCGGCTCCTCAACGAATACTGCGTCGGCTTCCCCGACGAGAGCGATCCGGTCGCCGGGCGCCGGCTCCCCGACTCCGATGACGTCCTCGCCAAGTGGATGGCGCTCCACGGCGACGAGCACCGGCTGATCGCCGACTCGAACATGCACCTTCCCGGCCGCCACGTCGATCCCGGCCAAATCCGCCGCGACCTGCGCCGGCTGCGCGAGTGGGAGGGGCGAACGCGTTCCGTGCCGCGGCCCTCGCCCGGCTTCCGGTCGAGGACTCGCCGGCACCCACCTCCCACTAGGCTGGGCGCCGTGAGCGACAACGGCCAAGGCCAGGCGACCAGCCTCCCGCGCCCGCGCTCGGCGGCCGTCTTCGACGGCCCCGACCGCGCCGCCGCCCGCGCCTACATGAAGGGGATCGGCTTCGGCGACGATGCGCTCAGCAGGCCGACGATCGGCATCGCCAACACCTGGACCGAGGCGATGCCCTGCAACTTCCACCTCCGCGGCCTCGCCGCCCACATCAAGGACGGCGTCCGCGCCGCCGGCGGCACGCCGATGGAGTTCAACACCGTCGCGATCTCGGACGGGATCACGATGGGGACCCAGGGGATGAAGACCTCGCTGGTCAGCCGCGAGGTGATCGCCGACTCGATCGAGCTGACGGCGCGCGGCTACCAGTTCGACGCGCTGGTGGCGCTCTCTGCCTGCGACAAGACGATCCCCGGCGCCGTGATGGCGCTCGCCCGCCTCGACATCCCCTCGGTGATGCTCTACGGCGGCTCGATCGCTCCCGGCACACTGGCGCGGCCACGACGTCACGATCCTCGACGTGTTCGAGGCGATCGGCGCGCACGCGGCGGGCGAGATGAGCGAGGAGGAGCTGCGCGACCTCGAGGACGTCGCCAGCCCCGGCGCCGGGCGCCTGCGGCGGCCAGTTCACCGCCAACACGATGGCCTGCGCGTTCGAGGCGCTGGGGATCTCGCCGGGCGGCTCCTCGATGGTGCCGGCCGAGGACTCGACCAAGGACGAGGTCGCCGAGCGGATCGGCGAGCTGGTGATGCGCGTGCTCGCCGACGACCTGCGCCCCAGCCGGGTCATCACGCGCGAGTCGATCGAGAACGCGATCGCCTGCGTCTGCGCCTCCGGTGGCTCGACCAACGGCGTCCTGCACCTGCTCGCGGTCGCCCGCGAGGCCGGAGTCGACCTCGCCATCGACGACTTCGAGGCGATCTCGAAGGGGACCCCGCTGCTCGCCGACCTGAAGCCGGGCGGCCGCTTCGTCGCCACCGACCTCTACGGGCCGGCGGCGTGCCGCTGGTCCTCAAGCGCCTCGCCGAGGCGGGCGTGCTGCACGAGGACGCGCTGACCGTCACCGGGCAGACGATCGGCGAGGATCGCCGCCGCCGCCGAGGAGGCCGAGGGCCAGGAGGTGGTGCGGCCGCTGTCGGACCCCCTCAAGCCCGAGGGCGGGCTGGCGATCCTGCGCGGCAACCTCGCCCCCGAGGGGTCCGTCGTCAAGCTCGCCGGCACCGAGCGCCGCGGCCAGACCGGCCCGGCCCGGGTCTTCGAGTCCGAGGAGGACTGCTTCCGCGCCGTAAAGGACCAGCAGATCGAGGCCGGCGACATCATCGTGATCCGCAACGAGGGCCCCGCCGGCGGGCCCGGCATGCGGGAGATGCTCCAGGTGACCGCGGCGATCGTCGGCGAGGGCCTCGGCGAGAAGGTCGCGCTGGTCACCGACGGGCGCTTCTCGGGCGCCACCCGCGGCCTGATGGTCGGCCACGTCGCCCCCGAGGCGATCAAGGGCGGCCCGATCGCCGCGCTCCGCGACGGCGACGAGGTGACGATCGACATCGACGGCCGCCGCCTCGAGGTCGACCTCTCCGACGAGGAGATCGCCGAGCGGATCGGCGCCTACGAGCCCCCGACCCCGCCTACGGCTCCGGCGTGATGGCGAAGTACGCGGCGACGGTCTCCTGCGCCTCCCAGGGCGCGGTCACCGGCTGACGGCGGGACGGGCCTTATGGCGCGAAGGTCGCGCCCTCCGCGAGTTCCGCGCCAGAAACCACTCGCCTAGGCGTAGCCCATCCGTTCGAGCACCGGGATCTCGCGAATCTGGGGTGGCTGAAGGTGGTCCCAGAGGATGCCGCGGGGACGCTCGTACTGGCGCTCGACCTCGATCACGGCGCGCGGGGTGGCGATCACGTCGATCGGGAGGTCGTGCGCGGTCATCATCAGTGCTGGCGCACGATCTGGATCGGGTGCACCGTTGTGGCCACAGTCGTGTGGGCGTCGATCTTGCCGGCGTCGATCAGGATCCCGTACTCGAGGTCCGAGAAGCCGCCGCCCTTGCCGACCCGGGCGCCGCTGAGGTTGACCGCGACTGCGCCGCAGAGGACGAGATCGATCTCGGGCAGGTCGTCGAGGGCGACCACCCGCCCGTGCCGCAGGGCACCCTTGATCGTCGCCGCCTCCTTGATCGCCTTCTTCGTGAGCTTCTTCGGCTCGAGCACGCGAAAGGGGTGGGCGTCGCGGAGGCGCGGGACGGCCATGATCAGCGTCTTGCCCTCCTCGAGGGCGGCGCGGCGCGCGTGCGTCTGCGGCGAGTCCGGGTTTGCCTTGATCACCTGGGCGCGCTTCCAGAGCCGGTGGCCGGCGAGCTCTCGGCCGCCAGCTCGCCCCCGCGAAGTTCGGGATCCGGCCCTCGGCCCCCGGGAAGCGGGAGACGCCTTCGCGGTCCATCGCCTTCCAGACCTCCGTGCGGATCTTGTCCTTCGAGCGCACCGGCGAAAGATATTCGTCGCGGTGGAGGCTTCCCCGGCCAGACCGCCGGAGGCACGGGGGCGTTCACACGCCGCTCACCCGGTGCTGCGACAATTCCGCCCTCGATGCCCGACCGCACGCCCCTCGCCTTCGTCGACGACCGCTTCGCGGCTGCGGACCCCGAGCGCCTGCCGGCGCGCCGCGAGCGCGACCTGCTGCCCGCGATCGAGCCCGAGCGCCGGCTCAACGACTGGGGCCGCTCCGAGCGGGTCGAGGGCGTCTTCGACCGGACCGTGGTCGAGTTCTTCTACCGCTACTGGTTCCGGGCCGAGGTCGAGGGGGTCGAGAACGTGCCCGCCGACGGGCGGCGCGCTGCTGGTCTCCAACCACTCCGGCGCACTGCCCCCGGACGCGGCGATGATCGGCAAGGCGATCCAGCGACGGAGCACCCGCGCCCGCGCCCGCTCAACATCACCGTCGAGCACTTCTTCAAGGGCTATCCCTTCTTCTCGATGCTGGCGCCGAAGATCGGCTGCGTCGCCGCCCACCCGGCCAACGTCCACCGCCTCCTCCACGACGAGGAGGCACTCGTGCTGGTCTTCCCCGAGGGTCGCAAGGGCACCGAGAAGGTCTTCAACGAGCGCTACCGGCTGCGCCGATTCGGCCGCGGCGGGTTCGTCGCGGCTGCGATGCGGGCCCGGGCCAAGATCGTCCCGGTCTGCGTCGTCGGCGCCGAGGAGGCCGCGCCCGATCTTCGCCCAGGTCGGCGTGATCAAGCGCCTCACCGGCCTCCTCTACTTCCCGCTCACGCCGACCTTCCCCTGGCTGGGGCCGCTGGGGATGCTCGGCTACCTGCCGGCCAAGTTCAGGATCCGCTTCCTCGAGCCGATCGACACGGCCGAGCTCGACGACGACCCGGACGTGGACCGCGCGCTGGTCCAGAACGTCGCCCAGGAGGTGCGGGCGCGGATCCAGGAGAACCTGCACGAGATGGTCGGCCGGCGGAAGTCGGTGTGGTTCGGATGAGCGCGGCGTCGAAGCACCCGCCCGCCGGATCCTCGATCACCGGCCTCTCCATTACTGGGGCGGCCGCCTGGCCCAGGCGCTCGAGTCGTTCCCCGAGGTCGAGGCGATCATCGGCGTCGACTCCCGGGAGCCGACCCGGGAGCTGCACCGGACCGAGTTCGTCAAGGTCGGCACCCAGCACTCGCTGATCGAGCGGATCGTGCGCGCCGCCGCGATCGACACCGTCATCGACACCCGCCTGGTCGTCGACTCGATCGCGACCCGCGCCGCGGGCCCACGAGAACAACGTGATCGGGACGCTCAACATCCTCGCCGCCTGCACGGGCCGCGACTCGCCCGTCCGCCGCCTCGTCTTCAAGAGCTCCGCCCACTGGTACGGGTGCGAGCAGGACGACCCGGCCTTCTTCACCGAGGAGATGCGCCGCAAGCATCCGCCCCGGACGCCGATCGAGCGCGACATCGTCGAGGCCGAGGCAGCGGTCGCCGACTTCGCCGAGAAGCAGGCAGGGGATGACGGTGACGATCCTGCGCTTCGCCAACGTCCTCGGGCCCGAGGTCGAGACCTCCCACATCCGCATGTTCTCGCTGCCGCTGGTTCCGATGATCCTCGGCTTCGACCCCGCTACCAGTTCGTGCACGAGGACGACGTCGTCCACGCCCTCGAGCACGCCGCCTTCAACGACCTTCCGGGCGTCTACAACGTCGCCGCCGACGGTGTCCTCGCGCTCTCCGAGGTGATCGGCCTGCTCGGCAAGCGCCCGCTGCCGGTGCTGCCTCCCTGGGGCACCGGGCTGGCGGTGGGGCCGCTGCGGCGGCTCGGGTTCCGGGTGCCGGACGAGATGCTCAACCAGATGCGCTTCGGCCGCGGCCTCGACAACCGCGCGCTACAAGGCGGCCGGTTTCAGCTACCGGCTACACCTCGCGCGAGGCCGTGCTGCAAGCTCGGCGAGCACCTGCGGTTCAGCCCGGTCCTCGCCGGGGTTCGCGAGCCCTACCGCTACGAGCGCGAGGTCGAGGAGTTCCTGCGCTGGAGCCCGCACGTCCGCGCCAGGAAGGCCAGCGCCGGCGACGAAGTCGGACGGCCTGATCGATCCCTCGCCGCCGATCGCGGCGGCGCCACCCGCGCCGGCCCCCGCCGATCTCCCCGCCGCCGATCCCTCACTGCCGGACCCGGGTCTGCTCGAGTCCGAAGAGGTGATCGCGATGCTCGCCGGCCTCGACTCCGACGGGCTCGAGGAGGTCGAGCGCCGCGAGCGGGCCGGCCGCGCCCGCGGCGCGGTGCTCGAGGCGATCAGCGGCGCCCGCGATTGGGAGCAGGGCTGAGGGGGAACGCGAAACCGCTGCAAACGGCGCAGCTGCCGGCGCAGCCCGCATTGCAGCCGCCCGCCGCGCCCTGAGCCGGGGGCCGGCCTCCCTACACTTTCCGACGGCAAGGAAGTCGAGCCGTGGGGAGCGGTCACCAGCATGTTCGGACGCGACAAGAAGCAGACCCAGAGAGCGATCATCCGGGATACGGTCACGGCACGCTCGAGCACGCCGTCTCCGATGAGGGGCGTCGCTCCTACCGCTGGCTGATCGCGGCGATCGGGGCCTTCGTCGTCCTCCTTGTCGGCGGAGCCTTCGCGGCCTACGCCTACGACAGCTCGCGCAGGACGAGATCGCCGACGGCGTGACGATCGGCGGCGTCGACGTCGGCGGCATGGACGCCGCCGAGGCGAGCGCCTCCTGCGCCACCAGCTGCTGCGCGCCGCTGCGCAAGCCGCTGAAGGTCGGCTATGACGGCGAGAGCTGGAAGCTGCCCGGGAAGAAGCTCAAGGTCCACGCCGACATCGACGGCGCGGTCGACGAGGCGCTCGACGCCAGCCGCGACGGGGGCCTGCCCGGCCGCCTGGTCCGCTACGTCACCGGCGGCACCGTCGACGAGAGCATCGCCGCCGACGTCGGCTACTCGCAGCCGGCCGTCAACCGGTTCGTCCGCCATGTCGCCGGCGAGATCGACCGCGACCGCAGGACGCCGCGGTCAGCCCGACGGCGACTCGCTCGAAGTGGTCCCGGGCAGCCGGCCGCAAGCTGCGCGACAACCTGCTCGACCGAGCAGCTCACCGCGGTCGTCTCCGGGAAGCCGACCGGTCGCAGAATCCCGGCGAAGTGCACGCGACCAAGCCGGAGGTGACGACCAACGAGGTCGCCGCCGAGTACCCGACCTACCTCACCCTCGACCGGTCGACCTACACGCTGCGCCTCTGGAAGGACCTGAAGCTGGTCCCGAGACTACACGGTCGCGGTCGGCCAGGAGGGCTACCCGACGCCCGAAGGCCTCTACGCGATCCAGGAAAGCAGGTCGACCCGACCTGGAACGTGCCCGAACTCCGCCTGGGCCGGCGAGCTGGCGGGCACGGTCGTCGCCGGCGGCCCCCGAGAACCCGATCAAGGCGCGCTGGATGGGGATCTTCGAAGGCGCCGGCATCCACGGCACCGAAGAGACCTGGTCGCTCGGCACCGCCGCCTCGCACGGCTGCGTGCGGATGTCGATCCCCGACGTCGACGAGCTGTACGACCAGGTCGAAGTCGGCACGCCCGATCTACATCGGCTGACCCAGCGGCAGGCGCCGCGCCGCGGCCGCGGCGAAACCTGCCACCTGATGACCTGGGAAGAGGCGCTGCGCCGACTTCGACCGCGACCTGCGGGCGCGCGGCGTCGCCGAGCGCACCCGGCGCGCCTACGGCGTCGACCTCGGCCAGTTCGCCGAGTGGGCGCAGGGGCGCGGCCTCGAGCCGGCGGCGGTCGCGCCACCGCGACGTGCGCCGCTACGGCGCCGGCCTCTCCGCCGAGGGCGCGGCGCCGGCGACCGTCGCCCGCAAGCTCGCCGCGATCCGCGGCCTCTTCGACTTCCTCGTCCGCACCGAGCGGATCGGCCAGAACCCGGCCGACCTCGTCTCGAGCCCGAAGCGCGAGCGAGAAGCTGCCGCAGCGTGCTCACCGGCGAGCAGGTGCGCGCAGCTGCTCGAGCGGATCCCGGCGCGCGACGCCGCTCGAGCTGCGCGACCGGGCGATGCTCGAGCTCGCCTACTCCTGCGGGCTGCGCTGCGAGGAGATCGTCAACCTCGACCTCGGCGCCCTCGACTTCGAGAGCGAGCAGCTGCGGGTGCTCGGCAAGGGCGTCGAAGGAACGCGCTGCTGCCGGTCGGCGAGCCGGCGCAGCGCGCCCTCGAGCGCTACCTGAGCGCGGGCGCGGCCGCGCGCTCGCCGCCGACCCGCGCCGAGCGGGCCCTCTTCCTCTCCAAGAGCGGCCGCCGGCTCTCCAACTCCGACGTCACCCGCCGGCTGCGGCTCTGGGTGCGGGAGGCGGCGCTCGCCGGCGGCGTCTCGCCGCACTCGCTGCGCCACAGCTTCGCCACCCACCTGCTCGAGGGCGGCGCCGACCTGCGCACGATCCAGGAGCTGCTCGGCCACGCGTCGATCTCGACCACCCAGGTCTACACGCGCGTCGACGCGGCACGCCTGCGCGACGCGTACGCGAGCGCACCCATCCGCGTGCCTGATCGCGGCGCAGGAATTGCTGACCGCGTCCGGACCGTAGCGAATCGCCCGAGCAATGACGGGGCATGGAAACCGGCGTAAAAGAGGTGGAGCTGCGCGACCTGTGGCGCCGCTACAAGGAGCGACGGCGACGCCGGCCGCGCGCGAGCGCCTCGTCGTCGCCTACTCGCCGATGGTCAAGTTCGTCGCCGGCCGCCTCGGCGCCGGGCTGCCCTCGCACGTCGACGACGCCGACCTGATCTCCTACGGCCTGATGGGCCTGATCGGGGCGATCGAGCGCTTCGAGCCCGAGCGCGGGATCAAGTTCGAGACCTTCGCGATGACCCGGATCCGCGGCGCGATCATCGACGAGCTGCGCTCGCTCGACTGGGTGCCGCGCTCGGTCCGCGCCCGCGCCCGCGAAATCGAGGCCGCCCAGGCCAAGCTCGAGCACGAGCTGCAGCGGGCGCCGACCGAGGCGGAGCTGGCCGAGCAAGCTCGGCATCAGCGAGGAGGAGCTGCAGACCTCGCTGCTGGAGATCGCCAACTCCTCGGTCTACGCGCTCGACGAGCTCTGGACCGTCTCCGACTCCTCCGGCGACCAGGTCTCCCTGCTCGACACGATCTCCGACCCGCGCGCCGACGACCCGCAGGAGGCGCTCGACAGCAGCGAGGTCAAGGACCGCCTCACCGAGGCGATCGCCTCGCTGCCCGAGCGCGAGCAGCTCGTCGTCGCCCTCTACTACTACGAGAACCTCACCCTGCGCGAGATCGGCGAGGTCCTCGGCGTCACCGAGTCGCGGGTCTCCCAGCTGCACACCAAGGCCGTGATGCGGCTTGAAGCCACCTGCAGCAGCCGATTGACGCCACGCCTGGCTATAGTCCGCTTCGGGAGCAACTCGAGGGTAGCTTCGCCGTGCCTCACAAGGCCGCAGACCGGATTCGCAACGTCGCCCTGATCGGGCACCGGGGCAGCGGCAAGACGAGCCTGCACGAGGCGATGCTGTTCGAGGCGGGCGCGGTCAACCGGCTCGGCACGGTCGCCGACGGCTCGACCGTCTCCGACCACGAGCCCGACGAGCAGGAGCGCGAGATGTCGATCGACGCCTCGCGTCGCCTGCTTCGAGCACGACGGGCGCGAGATCAACCTGATCGACACCCCGGGCGAGCCGAGCTTCGTCGCCGACGCGGTCGCCGCGCTGCGGGTCGCCGACGCCGCGGTGGTCGTCGTCAACGGCGTCGACGGGCGTCGAGGTCCACACCGAGCGGCTCTGGCGGCGCGCCGACGCCGAGGGCCTGGCCCGGCTCGTCTTCGTCAACATGCTCGACCGCGAGCGGGCCGACTTCTTCGCCGCGCTCGACTCGCTGCAAGGCGGCCTTCGGCCCCCACGTCGTCGCCACCGAGATCCCGATCGGCGCCGAGCACGAGGTGCGCGGCGTCGATCGACCTGATCGACATGAAGGCCTTCGTCTACGAGGGCAGCGGCCGCGGCAGCGCCGAGCGAGGCCGAGATCCCCGAGGAGCTCCGCGCGCAGGCCGAGGAGTACCGCGAGAAGCTGATGGACGAGGTCGCGGAGAACTCCGACGAGCTGATGGAGCGCTACCTCGAGGGCGAGGAGATCGACCACGACGAGATCGTCACGCGTGCTCAAGCAGGGCGTCACCGACGGGCAGGATCTTCCCCGTCACCTGCGGCGTCGCGACCGCGCAACCTCGGCACCGACCGGCTGCTCGAGCGCGCTGGTCGAGGACCTGCCCTCGCCGGCGATGCGCGGCGCGGTCGCGGCGCTCGGCGCCGACGGCGAGGAGATCGAGATCGAGCCCGACGAGGACGGCGCCGCTGGTCGCCTACGTCTTCAAGACCCTCGCCGACCCCTACACCGGCCGGATCAACCTCTTCCGCGTCTACCGCGGCACGCTCGCGCTCCGACTCGCAGGTCGTCAACGTCGACCCGCCAGCAGAAGGAGCGGATCGGCCAGCTCGGCCAGCCGCTGGGCAAGGAGCTGAAGCCGGTCGGCCGAGCTGGGCGCCGGGGACATCGGCGCGGTCGCGAAGCTGAAGGAGACCCGGGCCGGCGACGTCCTCTGCGAGGAGCAGGCCGAGATCGCCTTCGCGCCGCTCGACCTGCCGGCGCCGGTGATGGCGTTCGCCTACGAGGCGAAGTCGAAGGGGGACGAGGAGAAGGCGGCGGCGGCGGTGCGGCGGCTGACCGAGGAGGACCCGACCCTCGACGTCCACCGCGACCCGCAGACCGGCGAGCAGATCATCGCCGGCCTCACCCAGGTCCACGTCGAGGTGATCGTCGAGCGGATGAAGCGCCGCTTCGGCGCCGAGATCGAGCTGCACCCGCCGCGCGTGCCCTACCAGGAGTCGATCCGCAAGCCGGCCAAGGCCCACGCCCGCTACAAGAAGCAGACCGGCGGCCGCGGCCAGTTCGCCGACTGCACGATCGAGATCGAGCCGGGCGAGGACGGCGCCGGCCTCGAGTTCGTCAACAAGATCAAGGGCGCGCGCGATCCCGGGCGGCTTCATCCCCGCGGTCGAGAAGGGCGTCGTCGAGGCGATGGAGCACGGCACCGTCGCCGGCTACCCGGTCAAGGACGTGCGGGTGCGGCTCGTCGACGGCAAGCACCACGACGTCGACTCCTCGGAGATGGCCTTCAAGATCGCCGGCTCGATGGCCTTCAAGCAGGCGATGGAGGAGGCCGACCCGGTGCTGCTCGAGCCGATCGTGCAGGCTCACCGTGAGCTGCCCCGAGGACGTCGTCGGCGACGTGATCGGCGACCTCAACTCGCGCCGCGGCCACCCGCTGGGGATGGAGCCGAAGGGCTCGATGACCGAGGTCAAGGCCGAGGTGCCGATGGCCGAGGTGCTCGACTACGCCCCCGACCTGCGCTCGATCAGCGGCGGCCGGGCCGACTTCACGATGGAGTTCGAGCGCTACGAGGAGGTCCCGGCGCACCTCGCCGAGCAAGGTGATCGCCGCATGCGGGAGGGTGCCGAGGTCAGGGCCTGAGGGCAGGGAGCCGCCGGGCCCGCCGGACGAGAAGTCGCCGCTGCTACCTTGACGCCGCGAGCCGCTGCAGTCGGCCGATGAGCGACGCCCAACCTGCGCCGTCTGCGGCCGCACGATCCTCGCCGGCGAGCGGACCCGGACCTACCTGACCCCCGACGGCGAGCAGCGTGCGGTCTGCGAGCTCTGCCGCGACCGCGCCGAGCAGCCTCGGCTGGGTCTGGGAGGAGCTCGCCGAGAAGGCGCCGCCGCCGCGGCCGCGCCGCCGCCGCGGCGCCGGCCTGGCGCCCTCCTCGGGGCCGGGAGCCGGGGACGGGGCCGTCGCCGCGGAGGAGGACGAGGGGATCGAGCCCGTCCGCAGGCAGAGAGACGGAAGAGGCGTCTCCCCGCCAAGCCCCCGCCGCAGCGTCCGCGCTCCAGCCCCGATCCGGCCGCCCCCGGGCCGGCGTCGGCCGCGCGCCGACCGTTCCCGAGAGCCCGGCGACGCCGGCTCGAGCGGGCGGTCGATGCGCTTCAACGCAGCGAGCACGCGCGCACAGTCGCCGGCCTGATGCGCACGCTCGGTCCGCCGTCGGTCTCGGTCGGGGCGGCCGCCGGCTCGCCGAGCGAGGTGCGGATCACCGTCGCCTGGGAGCTCTCCTGGTACCAGTGGGGGGTCGACCTCGGCGACGAGCTGCGGCCGGTCTTCGAGATCGACAAGGGGCAGCGAGCTCGACGAGCTCGACGGCTCGGCGCGGCAGTGGAACGCGACCGTCGGCCGAGGGCGGGCGGCTCCTGGGCGCCTCGGCCGGCGAGCCGCGACGGCGAGCCGGCGGCTGAGCCTGGGTGAGGCTGGTCGTCAACGTCGACGGCGGCGCCCGCGGCAACCCCGGCCCGGCGGCGATCGCCGCGGTCGTCCAGCGACGCCGACGGCGAGGTGCTGGAGGAGCGCGGCGAGCGGATCGGCGAGGCGACCAACAACGTCGCCGAGTACCGGGCGCTGCTGCTCGGGATCGAGCGGGCGGCCGACGCTCGGCGCCGCGCGAGCTCGAGCTGGTCGGCGACTCGGAGCTGATCGTGCGCCAGGTCAAGGGCGAGTACAAGGTCAAGGACGCGACGCTGCGCGAGCTGCACGCCGAGGTGCGGGCGGCGCTGCGCCGGTTCGAGTAGCTGGTCGATCCGCCACGTCCGCCGCGAGCAGAACGCCGAGGCCGACCGCGCTCGTCAACGAGGCGCTCGACGGCGGACGCTGGCTCGCAGGCATGAGCGAGCCACGCCGATCGACCCCGGCGTCGACATCGGCCACGTCCACCTCAAGGTCGCCGACATCGACCGCGCGCTCGACTTCTACTGCGGCGTGCTCGGCTTCGAGCTGCAGCAGCGCTGGGGCGACGACGCGGCCTTCGTCTCGGCCGGCGGCTACCACCACCACATCGGCCTCAACACCTGGCACTCGAGGGGCGGCTCGCCGCCGCCGCCGGGCACGCACCGGCCTCTTCCACACGGCGATCCGCTACCCGACCCGGCGCGCCCTGGCCGACGCGCTGCGGCGCCTGAGCGAGGCCGGGGTGCCGCTGACGGCGCCTCCGACCACGGCGTCAGCGAGGCGCTCTACCTCAGCGACCCCGACGGCAACGGGCGTCGAGCTCTACTGGGACCGGCCCGAGGAGGAGTGGCCGCGGCAGCGCCGACGGCGAGGGCGTCGCGATGTTCACCGCCCCGCTCGACCTCCACGACCTGCTCTCCGAGCTCGACGCTAGCGACCTGGCTCTAGGCGCCGAGGATCGCGCCCAGCAGGTCGGCGTTGAACGGCTCGGTGCCCGGCACCAGCTGGAGTGCCGGGAAGCCGCCGTTGGCGTCGCGCGTAGGCGAGCTCTCGCTGCAGGTCGCCGACGCCGTTGGAGCCGGCCAGCGGCGCGATCTGCAGCGTGCTGAGCACGCCGAACGCCGCGCCGCTTCGTTGAGGAAGCCGCTGCCGGAGTCGCCCGGGATGCCGGGGGTGAGCGTGTAGACGACGTGTGGCTCCAGCCGCCGCCTTCGTTCTGGACGACGCACGCCCTGCTTCGGGCTCAGCTTGGTGACGCCGAACGCGCAGTTCGACGAGTTGCCGTAGGAGTAGACGGTCGAGCCGAGGCTCGCCGACGGTTGCCGGCGAGGCCGGTCGGGCCGCCGAAGCCGGGGACCGAGGGGTTGACGCTGCCGACGTCGGCCGGGTCGATCCGGACCAGCGCGAGGTCGTTGTACTCGCAGGTGTCGGGGTCGGTCTCGCCGCTCGCCTGCATCGTCAGCCAGGAGTTGTAGGCGAGCGTTCCCGGCCGCGACGGCGCCGTCGATCTCGACCGGAGTGCCGAGCGGCAGCGTGCCGCTGTCGCAGCCGTTGGTTTCGGTGGCGCCGCCGGTGCCGGAGCAGTGGGCGGCCTGGCCGAGGTAGACCGTCGCTAGCCTTCCTGGAAGACGAAGTTGGCGGTGCACTGGCCGCCTGCCGTGTACCGTCTGCACGCCGGGATGGATCGTCGCCTGGTCGGCCGGCGCCCATGCGGAGGCGGCGGTGGGCGCGAACGCGGCGGCGATCAGGGCCAGCGCGAGCGCGCAAACGCTCATCGTGCGTCGAGTCATGAATGAATGCCCCTTCAGTCCGTTGTCCCGAATACCCCCGGCATACGGCCGGTCGGGACGACACTACCCAATTTTGGGGAGAGATATGCCGCACTACCCGGCGTCTATACTCGGCGCCCGTGCGGCTGTAGCTCAGTTGGCTAGAGCGTCTGCTTGCCATGCAGAAGGTCGTGGGTTCGAATCCCATCAGCCGCTTGTCTCGCCGCCCCAGGGCAGGACCAGTTGGTCTCGCGCCTGCCCAACACGACCTCTTGTCGCGCCGCGTCATATGCCGGAGGGTGGAAGGGCTGAAACCGCCGCTAGGCTTGGCCCCGCCGGCGCCTTGGCGGAGTGGCTACGCAGCGGCCTGCAAAGCCGTTTACACCGGTTCGATTCCGGTAGGCGCCTTCCCAGCGCGGCGTGGGGAGGGTCAGCCGATCAACTGAAAGCCTTCGGCACCGCGCTCGAAGCAGGTTGCGACGTCGAATGCATCGTTGGCCGGAGGGTCGCGGGGCTGTCTGCAATCCTCGGCAAACACCACACCGAGCCCCCCATCGCCCTCCAGGACCCAGACGGCTCTCCGCCCTTGTAGTCAAACGCCTCGGGCGCGCCCTCGGGCACTCCTTCCATCTTGCCTTGTGCGTCCTCTACCCAGGCTGGGGCCTCGGACTTGTCATCGCCCCCGCAGCCGGCCATGAGCATGGCGGAGACGGCGAGGGCGAGGGCGAGGCGGATTCTCACTGCCGCCTCGCTGTGAAGGAAACGGTCTTGGTACCGCAGCCGGAGGAAGCTCCGTACACGGTTCCCGTCACCTTCCTACGGGTCACGAACCTGCCCCTGATCGAGGCACTGCTGGCGTCGAGCTCGAACCGCCCGGAGCCGCTCACCCTGTCCGTGTCGTACACCCAGAACTTCGCGGTGCAGCCTGCGTAGCGGATCTCCAGGGTGCCGTTCTTGGCGACGCCGTTCCTCACCTTGAAGGTGACGAGGCAGCGGAGGTCCTTTCCGTAGTCGCAACGGCGCCCCTGCGCGGTCTGGCCCTCGTAGAAGCCGGCCCTGGGCTGGATCCTGGCGGAGGCTCCCTCCGACCGGGGTGAACTCAATGCGAGCGGCGCGAGGGCGCCGAGCATCGCAAAGGCCAACGTTGCCGCGAGGGTTGTGAGCAACCGAGCGTGCGGTCTGGTGTGTCTGGCAGTCATGTCTCTTCCTTTCCGCTTCGCGCCTCGCGCCTTCCGCCTCGCGGAAGGCTTGCCACCGAGCCTAGGCGTGGGCCCGGCTCGCGCATCCGTGGAGATCCACAAAGCTCTTTGAGGTTCACCTCGGCCCTCCGCCGGCCTGAAACGCCGCTAGAGTCGGCGTGGTGAACGACGAGACGATCAAGGCGAGGATCGAGTCGCTTGTCGAGGAGGAGCAGCGCCTGCTGCGCGAGGCCGCCGGCGCCGGACCCGACGAGGAGCGCCATGGGCGCCTCGAGGAGGTCCGGCTGGAGCTGGACGGCTGCTGGGACCTTCTGCGCCAGCGCCAGGGCCGCGAGGAGTTCGGGCTCGATCCCGACTCGGTGCACGCCCGCGACACCGACACGGTCGAGGGCTACGAGCAATAGCGGAACTGCGCCGGTGCCCCTGCCGGCACCGGATCGAGCTAAATCGGGGATCTCAACGGCTCAACCGGTGAATCAGGGTCCCGTCCCGCCGGTGAAGGTGGTGCGAAACGCCGCTGGCTTTGGCCAGGTCATGCCCCTCGAGCCAGGCCAGCATCTGCACCGGGTACCTTCCCACGACCTCGTCCGAGCCTTCCAGTCGGTTGGTCCAGCTCTCCCCGTCAAAGCCGGTGTGGACGTCGCCTTTCGCCACGGTCTCTCCTCGCTCGCCGGGAGTCTGTCTCGCAGTCAGCTACCCGGGATCCTGCGACTCACTCATGAACTTGCCTGACGCTGACCGTACCGAGTAGCCGCTGGGGTCGTTACCAACTTTCCGAGCAATCGATTAATCGATTCTCAATGGTTGAGCTTGGCGGGTGCAGGTAGGTTTCCCCTGGGTTGCAGGCCCGTCTTATGGGTAGTGGAACCCAGCGGTCGGCCCACACGGTCAGCTTCGCGCCCTATAACTGGGAAGGGCACGGATGCCCGGGCCGGCCGCTCCTTTTCGTTTGAGCCGGTGGGACGCGCCCGGGACTAGACTCGGCCGGCATGGACCTGGCCTTGGTCAACTTCGACTCCCCGAGCGAGACGCGGTCGTTCGAGAAGGGCAGGTTCGAGATCTACCGGGTCGGTCCGATGACGCTTGGGCGGGCGACCTACGAACCGGGGTGGAAGTGGTCCGAGCACGTCGGCGCCGCGACCGGCGAGGCCTCCTGCATGGTCGAGCACGTCGGCCTCGTGCTCAGCGGGCGTGCGATGGCGGCGATGGACGACGGCACCGAGCGGGTCATGGCGCCTGGCGATTTCTTCTATGTGCCGCCCGGTCACGACAGCTGGGTGGTCGGCGACGAGCCCTACGTCTCGCTGCACATCATGGGCAGCGAGGACTACGCGGCGTAGCGGCGCGCCGCCGCACGGGGCCGAACGACATTGCTCCTTGTCACCGCCGTCCTGCTACTGGTCCTCGTCCTCCCGCCGGAGATCGGGATCCCGCTCGTCGTCCTGGCCGCGTTCGGCGAGGTGCTCGAGGTGGTCTTCTGGCGGCGCTTCCTCAGCCGGTATCGCGTCGTCACCGGCGCCGAGGGCCTGATCGGCGAGGAGGCGATCGTCGCCGAGGCGTGCGAACCCGACGGGTCGGTACGGCTGCGGGGGGAGATCTGGAGGGCCAGGGCCGGCGCGCGATGCGCGCTTGGAGAGCGGGTCCGGGTCACCGGCGTCGACGGCCTCACCCTCGAGGTCGAGCCCGTCGCCCTGAACGGAAAAGGGCCCCGGTAGGGGCCCCTTTGTTCCGAAGGACGTGCCACCAGCCAAGACGCTCAGCTGGCTCGTCGGTCCTTAAGTGTCGAAGTCTGTATTCACCAACCCGATCCGACGCCGAAGGTTTCGTACCCCCTTTCGTCAGATATACCGCGATGGTCCAGGATTTCCAGGGATTTCCGCGCCATGGCCCAATAAGGACCGGTGGGTAGTCCATTGCGGACAACCGCTCCCGGCGGAACCTCCGCAGACCGGCCCCGAGCGCCCTCGGGCCGCTGCTACATTCCGGTCTCCGCTGAGGGCGCTTAGCTCAGTTGGGAGAGCGCCAGCTCGACAAGCTGGAGGTCACTGGTTCGAGCCCAGTAGCGCCCATCGTCGCAAACCCCGCGCAACGGCGGGGTTTCGTCGTTTTTCGGGTGGCGTTGCGATCGGGGCGCCGGCTTCGTAGCAACTTGACCCTGCTCCAGCCGGCTGATATCTAAGGAGCCGTGCGGTTCTCGTCCCGTGTTCTCGTACCCATGATGCTGCTTGCCTTGCTGGCGCTCGCTCCCCTTTCCGGGGCGGCACAGAGGGGCGCCTACAAGGGCGCTCTCTACGGCTTCAACTCGCACCAACGCGAGACCGGCACCACCGTCAAGTTCGGCGTCAGGAACGGGCACGTGAGGAACTTCGTCTACTGGGACCCGTCCTACTACTGCGCCGGCACCGGCGTCTACGAACGGGCCTACTTCAAGATCCCCTCGGCGACGATTCGCAACAACCGGGTGAACAAGACCTACCGGGTGAGCGACGGGCAGGACTCCGCGACCTTTGTGCTCAAGGGGACCTTCATCGGCCGTCGCGGCGCCGGCACACTCGTTCAAACCGGTGCGGTCCTGGGCTGCAGCAAGAACTGGCGCTGGAAGGCGAGACTCACGGGTTAGCACCCGCTCCGGCGACAGCTCTCATCTAGGCTCGCCGCCTCGTGGTCGCCACCTACGCAAGCGTGCTGGCCGTCTGCGCGGCCTCGCTGCTCCTCGGGCAGGCCGCGATCTCGCTCTGCGGCCGCCGCGAGTGGTCGTGGCTGGCCCCGGCGGTCGGGCTCGGCCTGGTCGCCGCGCTCTGCTGGGCGACGGTGCGGCTGCCGGGGGATGGGGTGATCTCGGCGCTGGCCGTCGCTGCCGCCGCCGCCGCGTCCGCCCTCTACCTCCGCGGCCGGGTCGAGGGGCTCGGCGAGGCGGCTCGCGCCGGCGCCCCGGTGGCGGCCGCCGCGCTGGCGGCGGCGTCGCTGCCGTTCCTGGTCGAGGGCCGCTTCGGCATCCTCGGTACCAGCTTCAACCCGGACATGTCCCAGCACCTGCTGACCGCGACCCGGCTCACGAACGGCGCCGGCTCGCAGCTGCTGGCGCAGGGGTATCCGCTCGGCCCGCACGCGATCGTCGTCGCGGCCGGGAAGGGCCTGGGCGCGGGCCTGGTCCAGGGCTTCAGCGGCCTCACCGTCGCGGTCGCTGTCTTGGCATCGCTCACCGCGCTTGCGCTCTTCGAGCGGCACCCGCCGCTGCGGCGGACAGTTGCCGCCCTGCTCGTCGGGCTGCCCTACATGGTCTCCTCCTACTTCGCCCAGGGGGCCTTCAAGGAAACGATGCTCGCGCTCTTCGTGCTCGCCTTCGCGCTCGGCCTGCGCGAGCTGGGCCGCGGCCGCGGCCGGGGCGGCGCTGGCGGCTGTCCCGCCGGCGCTCGTCGCCGCCGGCGCCGTCTACGTCTACAGCTTCCCGGCGCTCGCCTGGATCGGCGGCGGCCTGGCGCTCTGGGCTGCGCTCGAGCTGCTGCTCGCCGGCCCCGAGGCCGGCGAGCGGCTGCGGGGGGCGGTCCGCCCGGCGGCGCTCGCCGCGCTCGTCTTCGCGGTCCTGGTCGCCCCCGAGCTGGGGCGGATGGCCGACTTCCGCGACTTCGAGACCTTCGACCCCACCGGCCCCGGGCTCGGCAACCTCTTCGGTGAGATCTCGCCCTTCGAGGCTCTCGGGATCTGGCCCTCGGGCGACTTCCGCCTCACCCCGGGCGACGGCGCCGCGCCTGCCGCCGCGTACTACCTCGGCGTCGCTTTCGCGGCTGCCCTCCTGGTCTTCGGCCTGCTCTGGTGCCGGCGCAGACGGGAGACCGCCCTGCCGGCGGCGCTGGCCGCCGCAATCGCGATCTGGGTCGTCGCCCGCGCCGGCGGCACGCCCTACCAGGCGGCGAAGGCGGTCGAGGTGATGGCGCCGCTGGCAGCCGCGGTGATCGTGCTGCCGCTGGCCGCCGCCCGCGGCCGGGACCCGGCGCCTGCCGGCAGGCGGGGCCTGCTCGCCGCCGCCTTTGCCGCCGCCGCGTTCGGTTGCTCGCTGCTCGCCTTCGCCAACGCCCCGGTCGGGCCGGCGTCCTACTCGGCGGAGCTGACCGGACTGCGGCCGCTGATCGCCCGCGACTCGACCTTCGTCCTCGCCGACCGCGAGCTGCTCGAGGACGAGCACGGCGTTCCCTATCTCGCCTGGGAGCTGCGCGGCGGCCGGGTCTGCATCGCCCCCGCGGACCGCGCCGGCGGGCCGGTCCCCCGCGGGGTGCGCTTCGTCATCGGCCAGGGCGCCGAGGCGCCGTTCCGCGGGCTCGTGCGCCGCCGCGCCGCCGGCCCCTGGGTGCTCTGGGAGAGGACCGGGCCGGTGCGCGGAGGGAGCGACTGCCCCCTGATCGCGGTGCGCGAGGCGCGCCAGGGCGAGGCGCGCGAATAGGCGCCGAGGCGCGTGAATAGCATGGGAAGCGTGCGGGCCAGACTGCAGAAACTGAGCGGCGCCGAGCGTTCGCTGGCGGATTACGAGGGGCTCCTGCCCACCGACCAGATCGAGGCGGCGCGCGAGGCGGCCGCCGCGCTCGCCGGCTCGCGCGTCCTCTACCTCTCCTCGGCGCCGCTCGAGGCCGCCGACCGCGGGGCGCCGCTGGCGGCGCTGCTCGCCTCGCTCGGGATCGAGGCCGACCGCGCCGTCCTTCACGGCGACCGGGC
Organism: uncultured Actinomycetes bacterium; assembly: GCA_963720015.1. Lineage (GTDB taxonomy): Bacteria > Actinomycetota > Thermoleophilia > Solirubrobacterales > 70-9 > DATFPK01. The sequence continues at coordinate 21,333 of CAVREA010000005.1, forward strand.
CTTCCAGGGGGCCGCCGCGATCGCGGCCGCCGGGGTCCGCGGCGTCGCGGTCGAGGAGACCGACGTCGACCTGGGCGCGCTCAGCGAGGCCGGTGAGGGCGCCGCGGTCGCCCTCGACGCTCGCGGCTACGACGCAGTCGTCGTCCAGGGCGTTGCGGCTGCCGCGCTGATCGAGGGCCGGCGCAGCGAGGGCCCGGCATGGGTGTGGCGAACCGGGCTCGACGCCTCGGCGCCCAACCCGCACGTCTGGAGCTGGCTCTCGCCCCTGCTCGAGGCCCACCGCGCGCTCGCCTTCGCTCTCCCCGCCTACGTCCCGGACGGGCTGGGCGGGAAGCGGTTGCGGATCCTGCCGGGAGGATTCGACCCACTCGCCTTCCCCCTCGCGGCTCCGGGAGCCGCCGGCAGGCTGCTGGCGGGGGCGGGCCTGGATATGAACCGGCCGCTCGCCTGCACGGTCGGTCCGCTCGACGTCTGGGCCGACCCAGCGGCGGCGATCGAAGCCTGGCGTCTGGCCCGCAAACAGGTGCCCGGCCTGCAGCTGGCGATCGCCGGCCGCATCGACCCGGCCGACCCCGAGGCGCCCGGGGTGATCAGGGAGATCCGCAGCTTTGCCGGCGAGGACGGCGACCTCCACGTGCTCACCGACCGCACCGGCGCCGGACCCGAGGCGATCGCGGCGGCCGGATCGATCGCCAGGGCGGCGATCCACTCCTCGCTCGGCGAGGAGTTCGACCCGGCCCTGGCCGCATCGCTGTGGCGCGGAACGCCGGTGATCGCCGGCGGCGAGGCGGCGGCGGCGCAGCTCCGCGATGGCACCGACGGCTATCTCGCCGACGGCATCGAGGAGCGGGCCGGGCGCCTTGCCGAGCTCGCCTCCGATCCCGGCCTCGCCGCTGCGATGGCGCGCGCCGGCCGCGCTCGCGCCCTCGCCCACTTCGGCATCGGCCGGGTCCTCGCCGACGAGCTCGACCTGCTGGCGGCGCTGCTTCGCTCCCCGGAGAGCAGCAGCGCCGCGACCGGCGGCGCCTCGGAGCTGGGGGTGGCGGCCTGATGGCGGGAGTGACCGTGAACCTGCCGGACGGCAGCCCGCTCGAGCTGCCCGAGGGCGCCAGCGGCGCCGACGCGGCCGCTGCGATCGGCCCCGGCCTCGCCAAGGCGGCGCTGGCTGTGCGCGTCGACGGCGAGGTTCGCGACCTCTCCGCGCCGCTCGCCGACGGGGATGCGCTCGAGATAGTCACCGACCGGGACGAGGACGCCCTCACCCTGATCCGCCACGACGCGGCCCACGTGATGGCGACCGCCGTCCTCGATCTCTACCCGGGGACGCAGGTGACGATCGGGCCTGCGATCGACGGCGGCTTCTACTACGACTTCGCCTTCCCCGAGGACGTCAAGGTCTCCGACGCCGACCTCGAGCGGATCGAGGAGGCGATGCGGGCCCACATCGCGGCCGACGAGCCCTTCGAGCGCCGGGACATCCCGGTCGCCGAGGCGATCGAGCTGTTCCGCGGACAGGGACAGGACTTCAAGGTCGAGCTGATCGAGGACCTGGTCCGCGACGAGGGGGTCGAGACCGTCTCCCTCTATCGCAACGGGCCCTTCGAGGACCTCTGCCGCGGGCCGCACGCCCCCTCCACAGGCCGCATCAAGGCGATCCGGCTCAACTCGGTCGCCGGCGCCTACTGGCGCGGCGACGAGAGCCGGCCGATGCTGACCCGGATCTACGGCACCGCGTTCTTCTCGAAGAAGGAGCTCGAAGCCCAGCTCGAGCGCCTCGAGCAGGCACGCGCCCGCGATCACCGCCGCCTCGGCCCCCAGCTCGACCTCTTCATGCTGCGCGAGGAGGCGCCGGGGATGCCCTTCTGGCTCCCCAACGGCACCCGGCTCCTGCGCCTGATCCAGGGCGAGGTCGACGCCCAGCTGCGCCGCCGGGGCTACGCCGAGATCAAGACGCCGCACGTGCTCGACGAGGAGCTCTGGCACCGCTCGGGCCACTGGGACAACTACCGCGAGAACATGTTCTTCGCCGAGCCGTCCGAGCGCGAGGGGGACGAGCGCCGCTTCGCGCTCAAGCCGATGAACTGTCCCGGCGCCTGCCTCGTCTTCGGCGCCCAGCGCCACTCCTACCGCGAGCTGCCGCTGCGGCTCGCCGAGTTCGGCCAGGTCAGCCGCTACGAGCGCGAGGGGGTGCTGCACGGCCTGATGAGGGTCCGCACCTTCACCCAGGACGACGCCCACGTCTACTGCACCCTCGACCAGGTCACCGACGAGGTCGACTCGATCTGCGAGGCGATCGACGAGCTCTACGCCCGCTTCGGCTTCGAGGATGTCCGGGTCGAGCTCTCGACCCGGCCGGACAAGTCGATCGGCACCGATGAGGAGTGGGAGCGGGCCGAGGCCGGGCTGCGGACCGCGCTCGAGCGCCAGGGCCGCGAGTACGACGTCAGCCCGGGGGAGGGGACCTTCTACGGGCCGAAGATCGACTTCCACATCACCGACGCGCTCGGCCGCTCGTGGCAGTGCGGCACCTGCCAGCTCGACTTCCAGATGCCCGAGCGCTTCGACCTCAGCTACACCGGCGCCGACAACGCCGAACACCGCCCGGTGATGATCCACCGGGCGCTGCTCGGGATCGATGGAGCGCTTCGCCGGGATCCTGATCGAGCACTACGGCGGCCGCTTCCCGACCTGGCTCGCCCCGGTCCAGGCTGCCGTGCTCCCGGTCGCCGACCGCCATCTCGAGTCCGCCCGGCGGGTGCGGGCCGAGCTCGAGGAGGCGGGGGTGCGAGTCGTCGTCGACGAGCGCTCCGAGTCGGTGGGCAAGAAGATCCGCGACGCCGAGTTGGCCCGCCACCCGTACATGCTGGTTGTCGGCGACCGCGAGGAGGAGGCGGGCGCCGTGGCCGTGCGCTCGCACGCCGACGGCGAGCTCGGGCAGCTGGGCGTGGGGGAGTTCGCGGACCGGATCCAGGCCGAGGTCGAGGCCGGCTGACGGCCGGCACGGCTGCCTCTATACTCACGGCACTTGATCGCCGGCACGACATTTCCGCAGCGCCGCTGATGGCGCCCGCCGTGCCCTCGCGCCTACCTTCTGATCATTTGCAGCTTTACCGCTCCCGTATCTAGTGCCGATCCCGCGTAGGTTCGATCGGCGCCCGCCAGAGCGCGACACCACCCGGATCAACGAGCGCATCCGGGTCCCCAAGGTCCGCCTGATCGGGGCCGACGGCGAGCAGGTCGGCATCGTCGACACCAACGAGGCGATGCGGCTGGCGCAGGAGGCGGACCTCGACCTGGTCGAGGTGGCCGCTGACGCGAAGCCCCCGGTGACGAGGCTGCTCGACTACTCGAAGTACAAGTACGAGCAGGAGCAGAAGCAGAAGGCCGCCCGCAAGCACCAGCAGCAGGTCAACATCCGCGAGATCAAGCTGCGGCCGAAGATCGCCGACCACGACTACGGCACGAAGAAGGGCCACGTCGAGCGCTTCCTGCGCCACGGCGACAAGGTCAAGGTCACGATCATGTTCCGCGGCCGCGAGCAGGCCCATCCCGAGCGCGGCCGGGCCCTGCTCAAGCGGCTCTTCGACGACCTCGGCGACATCGCCACGATCGAGTCGCAGCCGCTGCAGGAGGGACGCAACATGAGCATGCTCGTCGCGCCCACGCGCGAGGCGACGAAGCCGGTCGGGGAGGCAGCCGAGGCCGATGCCGCCGGCGACGGCGCTGCGCCGGCCGACGCATCCGCAGCGCCCTCCGCCGGCGCGAAGCCGGCCGCCGAAGCCGGCTAGCCCCGCCCCTCGACCACCGCGGCGATCCGCTCCGATGCCCGCCCGTCCCAGAGCGGCGGGGGGTCTTTCCGCTCGCCGCCGGCCCGCGCCAGCGCGGCGGGAATCGTGGCGATCGCAGCGGGGTCGAGGCCGAGGACGGTGTTGGTGCCCGCCCGCACCGTGACCGGCCGCTCGGTGTTGTCGCGGAGCGTGAAGCAGGGGACGCCGAGGTAGGTGGTCTCCTCCTGGATGCCGCCGGAGTCGGTGAGGACGCCGGCGGCGTCGGCGAGGAGGGAGAGGAAGTCGAGGTAGCCGACCGGATCGACCAGCTCGAGCCCGGGGGCTTCGAGGTCGAGTCCCGCCATCATCTTGCGCGTGCGCGGGTGGACCGGGAAGACCACCGGCATCTGCGCCGAGACCGCGGCCAGCCGCTCCATCGTCTCGCCGAGCAGGTCCCCGTCGACGAGGGCGGGCCGGTGCAGGGTCACGAGCAGGAACGAGCCGGGCTCGACCCCGATCCGGCGCGCTGCGCCCGCCGCCCGGAAGCGCTCCTCGAGCGCGACCAGGGTGTCGATCATCGTGTTGCCGACGAAGTGCATGCGCTCGTCGGGGATACCCTCGGCGCGCAGGTTCTCGATCGCCTCGTCGGAATGCAGGAAGAGCAGCTCGGAGAACTCGTCGGCGACGATCCGGTTGACCTCCTCGGGCATGGACCGGTCGAAGCTGCGCAGGCCGGACTCGATGTGGGCGACGTCGATCCCCATCTTGACCGCGGTGAGGACCGCGGCGAGGGTGGAGTTGACGTCCCCTGGAACGAACATCAGCTCGGGCCGCTCCGCTTCGAGGACCGGCTCGAGGCGCTCCATCACCCGCGCCGTCATCTGGGCGTGGCTGCCCGAGCCGACCTCGAGCATGTGGTCGGGCGCGCGGCACGCCGAGCTCGGAGAGGAAGATCTCCGACATCAGCCGGTCGTAGTGCTGGCCGGTGTGGACGATCGTGTGGCGCGCCTCGGGCAGGCGCCGCCGCAGGGCGCCGATCACCGGCGCCGTCTTGACGAAGTTCGGGCGCGTGCCGATCACGTAGAGGAGGCGCATGCCGGGGCGAGAGCCTATCTGGCGCCGTCTGCTTCAATAATCGGTCCCGATGCCGAAGATGAAGACCCATTCAGGCGCCAAGAAGCGCTTTCGCAAGACCGCCAGCGGCAAGCTGCGCGGCCGGCGCGCGTACTCGAGCCACATCCTCGAGAAGAAGTCGCCGAAGCGCAAGCGCCGGATGGCGCGCCCGGTCGAGGTCAAGGCGCAGGACGCCCCGCGGGTGAGGACCCTGCTCGGGGGCAAGAACGGGGGCCGCAAGTGAGCCGCGTGAAGCGCTCGGTGCACGCCCGCAAGAAGCGCCGCAAGGTGCTCAAGGAGGCGAAGGGCTACTACGGCCGCAAGCACAGCTCCTACCGGTTCGCCAAGGAGCAGGTGCAACGATCCGGCATGTACGCCTACCGGGACCGGCGCAACCGCAAGCGCGACTTCCGCCGTCTCTGGATCATCCGCATCAACGCCGCCGCGAGGGCCGAGGGCCTGAGCTACTCGGAGCTGATGCACGGCCTCAAGCAGGCCGAGGTCGAGGTCAACCGCAAGATGCTGGCCGACCTCGCCGTCAACGACCGCGACGCCTTTCGCCGATTCGTCGAGCTCGCCCGGGAGGGCGCGGCCGCCTAGCCGCGTCGAAAAGCAGGATCCTCCCGGGCGGACCATCTGGTCCGCCCTTTCTGTTTGGAGAACCGTTCCCATGATCACATCCCCCCAGAACCCGAAGCTCAACCTGGTGCGCCGGCTCGCCGACCGCCGCCGGCGCGAGCGCGAGGGTCTCTTCGTCAGCGAGGGCGAGGACCTGCTCGAGGCCGGCCTCGCCGCCGGCGCCGAGCCGCGCTTCGTCCTCTGCGCCGCGGGGAGCGGCCTCGGCGGAGAGGAGGTGGAACCCGCCCTGCTCGCCGGGGTCTCCGCGCTCGGCTCGGGAACCCGGGCGATCGCCGTCTGGCCGCAGCGCTGGGCCGAGTCCCCGGCCGCGCCCTGCGTCTACCTGCACGGCGTCGGCGACCCCGGCAACGTCGGGGCCATCATCCGCAGCGCCGATGCGCTGATCGGCGCGCACGGCGGTCCTCGGGCCCGATTGCTCTGACCCCTTCGGGCCGAAGGCGGTGCGTGCCAGCATGGGATCGGTCTTCAGCCGCCCGCCGGCGCGAGGCGACGTCGGCGCCACGCCCCGGCCGCGGGCGGCGCTGGTCGCCCACGGCGGCGCCGGGCCGGCCGCCCTCTCCGGCGCCGCCACCATCTGCCTCGGGGCCGAGCGCTCGGGGCTGCCGGCGGACGTGACGGCGCAATGCGAGGCCCTGGTCACCATCCCGCTGCGGCGGGGCGGCCCGGAGTCGCTGGGGGTCGCCGCCGCGGCTGCGATCGCCTGCGAGCGGATATCGTCGCCTGCCGGCGAAGAAACGGGAGCCGGCGAGGCCGCCGGAGTCGTCCCGGAGGTCAGCGAATGAGCGTGCTCGAGCGGATAGGGCAGTTGCGCGAGGAGGCGGAGGCGGCGATCGCCTCGGCCCCCGACACGGCCGCCCTCGAGGAGCTCAGGGTCCGCTACCTGGGGCGGAAGGCGGAGCTGACCGCGATCCTGCGCGGGATCGCCGGCCTCGCGCCGGAGGAGCGCGGGCCGGTCGGCAAGGCCGGCAACGAGGCCCGGGTGGCGCTCGAGGAACGGATCGCGTCCCGCAACGAGAGCCTCGACGCCGCCGAGCTCGAGGGCCGTCTGGCCGAGGACGGGATCGACGTGACGCTCCCCGGCGCTCCGGCGCCGGGGGCGGGGGCGCGCAACGTCCTGCTCCGCACCCAGCGCGAGATCGAGGACGTCTTCACCGGCCTCGGCTACCGCGTCCTGGAGGGGCCGGAGGTGGAGCTCGACTACTACAACTTCACGGCCCTCAACCACCCGCCCGGCCACCCGGCGCGGATGGCGCAGGACACCTTCTACGTCGACCCGGAGAGCCTGGCGCCGGGACTGACCCTGGAGCCGGCGCCGCAGGGCCCGGGCGAGAAGGCCGAGGGCCCGCCGCTGCCGCCCGGCCCTGAGGACGTGGTCCTGCGGACCCACACCTCGCCGATGCAGGTGCGGGCGATGGAGGCGCAGGAGCCCCCCATCTACATCGTCGTGCCCGGGCGCACCTACCGCTCCGACCCCTTCGACGCCACCCACAGCCCGGTCTTCCACCAGGTCGAGGGCCTCGCCGTCGCCGAGGACATCACCCTCGCCGACCTCAAGGGCACGCTCGACGAGTTCGCGCGGGCGATCTTCGGCCCCGAGCGCGAGACCCGCTTCCGGCCCGGGTTCTTCCCGTTCACCGAGCCGAGCGTCGAGGTCGACGTCTCCTGCTTCGCCTGCGGCGGCAGCGGCGCGCTCGGCGACGGCGCGCGCTGACCCGATCTGCAAGGGCACGGGCTGGATCGAGATCCTCGGCGCCGGCATGGTCGACCCCAACGTCTTCGGCTTCGTCAGCGCCCACGGCTACGACCCCGAGCGGGTCCAGGGCTTCGCCTTCGGCATGGGCATCGAGCGGATCGCGATGCTCAAGTACGGCGTCCCCGACCTGCGCAAGTTCTTCGAGAACGACGTCCGCGTCCTGGGGCAGTTCCGATGAAGGTGCCCTACTCCTGGCTGCGCGAGTACTGCGACCCCGGCCTGCGGGGCGCGGAGCTCGCCGAGCTGATCGCGCTGCACAGCTGCGAGGTCGAGCGGATCTCGACGGTCGGGCCGCCGGCCGCCGAAGGGTTCGTCGTCGGGCGGGTGCTCTCCGCCGAGCAGCACCCGGATGCCGACCGCCTCCGGGTCACCGAGGTCGACGCCGGCGACGGGCCGCAGACGATCGTCTGCGGGGCCCCCAACGTCGCCGCCGGCCAGACGGTCGCGGTCGCCCTGCCGGGGGCGGTGATGCCGGACGGGACCAGGCTCGGCAAGGCGAAGCTGCGCGGCGTCGAGTCGAACGGGATGATCCTCTCCGAGACCGAGATCGAGGTCGGCGCCGACGGGGCCGGGATCATCGAGCTGGACACCGACGCCGCGCCGGGGACCCCCCTGGCCGAAGTCCTCCCGCTGGCGGAGACCGTGCTCGAGCTGGAGGTGAACTCGAACCGGGTCGATTGCCTCGGGGTCTACGGCGTGGCCCGGGAGGTGCATGCGATCACCGCCGCCCCGCTCGCCGCGGTTCCCTGGGCGGAGGACGCCGAGCCCGCCGGCGACGACGACGTCGCCGATCACGCCTCGGTCCGTGTCGAGGTGCCGGATCTCTGCCCGCGCTTCACGGCGCGGGTGTTCAGGGACGTCACGATCGGGCCCTCGCCGCTCTGGCTCAAGGCGCGGTTGACGGCGGCCGGGCAGCGGCCGATCAACAACGTCGTCGACATCACCAACTACGTGATGCTGCTCACCGCGCAGCCGCTGCACGCGTTCGACCTCGGCAAGGTGCCCGGGGGAGAGCTGATCGTGCGCACGGCGGCGGCGGGGGAGACGATGACGACGCTCGACGGGGTCGAGCGCAGCTTCGACACCGAGGCGGTCCTGGTCTGCGACCGCGAAGGGCCCTCCGGGATCGCCGGGATCATGGGCGGCTCAGGTCTCCGAGGTCTCCGAGCTGACCACCGACGTGCTGCTCGAGGTCGCCACCTGGAACGGCGTCAACATCCTGCGCACCTCACGCAAGCTCGGTCTGCGCTCGGAGGCCTCGAACCGCTTCGAGAAGCAGCTCCACCCGGAGCTGGCGATGCGGGCCCAGCGGATCGCGTCGAGATTGATGGTCGAGCTCTGCGGGGCGCGGCTGGTCCCCGGGACGATCGACGAGGCCGCCGAGATCCCGCCCGCGCGCGAGGTCCGGCTCGGCGCCGGGCGCGCCCGTCAGGTGCTCGGGATGGAGGTGGATGCCGAGCTCGCGCAGGGTTACCTCGAGAGGCTCGGCTTCGAGACCTCGCGCGAGGACGGCGACCTCGACGCCGTCGTGCCCGTCCACCGCCACTACGACGTCAGCCGCGAGGTCGACCTGGTCGAGGAGGTCGGCCGGATCCACGGCTACGCCGAGCGGCTTCCCGCGACCCTGCCACGGGTCGGGCAGGGCGGCAGCCTGACCCGCGAGCAGACGCTGCGGCGCCGCGCCGAGGACGTGATGCGCGACCTCGGCTTCGACGCCCTCGTCACGCTCAGCCTCACCGACCCCGGGATGCCGGGGCGGCTGCGGATCGGCTCCGGCGATCCCCGCGCCGGCCAGATCCGGGTCTCCAACCCGCTCTCCGCCGACCATTCCGAGCTGCGCACGACGGTCCTCGGCTCGCTGCTCGACGCCGCCCGCTACAACCTCGCCCACGGTGCCGAGCACGTCGCCCTCTACGAGTCGGCCCGCGCCTACCTGCGCGAGCGTCCCGCCGAGGCCGCGGCCGGTGGCGGCGCCCTGGCCGGCGACTTCGCGGGGGACCGCCCGCCGCCCGCCTACGAGCCGCACCGGATCGCGGCGCTCGCGGTGGGCCCGCTCGCGGCCCCCGGCTGGCACGGCGGCGGCGAGGGCCTCGACTTCTACGCGGTCAAGGGGGTGCTCGAGGCGCTCGCCACCCAGCTCGGCGCGCCGCTCGCGGTCGAGGCCGGGGAGGAGCCCTTCCTGCACCCGGGCCGCTCGGCGAGGGTCCTCGCCGGCGGCGCCATTGCGGGCTGGGTCGGGGAGCTGCACCCGCTCGTCTGCCGGCAGTGGGACCTCGAAGCCGCGGCGGCATTCGAGGTCGACCTGGCCGCGCTCGTCGCCGTCTCCTCGCTCGGGATCGAGACCTACGAGGACGTGATCTCCTTCCCCGCCGTGCACCAGGACCTCGCCGTCGTCGTCGACGAGGCGACCAGCGCGGCGCGCGTCCGCGACGCCGTGCTCGCCGGCGGCGGCGACCTGCTGCGCTCGGCCGAGGTCTTCGACCTCTATCGCGGCGGCCAGGTCGGCGAAGGGCGCAAGAGCCTCGCCCTGCGGCTCGAGTTCCGCGCCGCCGACCGCACCCTCACCGACGAGGAGGTCGCGGAGCTGCGCGAGCGGATCAGGGCCGAGGTCGGCGAGATCGGAGGGTCGCTCCGTGAGTGAGAGAGTCCAGCCGCTGAGCGCCGAGGGCTCGGTGCGGGTGCTGGTCGCCGGCGCCTCCGGCTTCGCCGGCGCGCTCGCCGCCCAGATCGTCTGGAACCACCCGCGCCTCGAGCTCGCCCACGTCACCTCGCGCAGCGACGCGGGCAAGCGGCTCGACCGCCTCTATCCCCGCTACCGGGTCCCGCTCGTGCTCGAGGAGCTGGACCTCGACGAGGCGGAGGAGGTCGAGGCGGCGATCGTCGCCTACCCCCACGGGGCCTCGGCCCCCGTGGTCGCCGGGCTCCGCGGCCTCGGCGCCCTCGTCGTCGACCTCTCCGCCGACTTCCGCCTCCGCGACCTGCCCCTCTACGAGAAGTGGTACGGGCCGCACGGCGACCCGGAGCTGCTCGAGAACGCCGTCTACGGACTGCCCGAGATCCACCGCGAGGCGGTGCGTGCGGCGGAGCTGGTCGCCAACCCGGGCTGCTACCCGACGGCGACGCTGCTGGCGCTCGCCCCGCTGGCCGCGGCGGACCTGATCGAGGACGCCGTCGTCGACGCCAAATCCGGGATCTCCGGATCCGGTCGCGGCGGCGGCGACGCCAACCACTACGTGACGCTCGACGAGAACACCGCCGCCTACAAGGTCGAGGGCCACCGCCACGACCCGGAGATCCGCCAGGAGCTCGAACGGCTCGGGGCGCAGCTCGGCTCGTTCACGTTCGTGCCCCACCTGGTGCCGCTCGACCAGGGGGAGCTGGTGAGCTGCTACGTGAAGCCGCGGGCCGCGATCGGCCAGGAGGAGCTCGAGCGGATGTACTCCGAGCACTTCGCCGGGGAGCCGTTCGTGGAGCTGGTCCCGGAGCCGCCCGGTGTCCGCGACGTGCGCGACACGAACCTCTGCCGGATCAACGTCGTCGCCCGCGAGGACCGCATCCTCGTCTTCGCGGCGATCGACAACCTCTGGAAGGGGGCCTCCGGGCAGGCCGTCCAGAACCTCAACCTGATGCTCGGCTTCGACGAGACCGAGGGGCTGGCATGAGCTTCTTCAGGTCGCGCTGGGTGACCGCGCCGGCGGGTGCCGAGGAGCTCGACTCCAGCGCCCTGGCGCCGGGCTTCCGGGCGGCCGGGGTCGCCTGCGGGCTCAAGGGCGGCGGCTCCACCGACCTCGGCCTCGTCGTCTGCGACTCCGACGAGGTCTCCTCGGCGATGCTGCTCACCCGCAACGCCGCGGCCGCGGCCCCGGTGCGCGTCTGCCGCGACCATTGCGACGGCGCCCGGATCCGGGCGGCGGTCGTCAACTCGGGAAACGCCAACGCGGCCACCGGCGAGCAGGGGATGGCCGACGCCCTGCGGATGCGCGCGGAGGCCGCGGCGGCGGCCGGAGTTGCGCCCGAGACGGTCGCCGTCGCCGAGACCGGGGTGATCGGCGTGCCGCTCGACATCGAGGCGGTATCGGCCGGGATCGGAACGCTGGCGGCGGCGCTGACCGACCGCGGCGCGCTCCAGTTCACCGAGGCGATCTCGACCACCGACCGCTGGCCGAAGCACTGCGCCGTGCGGGTCGGCGGAGTCACGGTCTCCGCCCAGGCGAAGGGGGCCGGGATGATCGAGCCGGGGTTCGCGACGATGCTCTGCTTCGTGCAGACCGACGCCGCCGTCGCCGACCCGGGGGCCGAGCTGCGCCGGGCGACCGCGGGCTCGTTCGAGCGGATCTCCGTCGACGGGCAGATGAGCACCAACGACATGGTCCTCCTGCAGGCGGGCGGCGAGGCGGGCCGGCCGCTGCCCGACGGCCTCCTCGACGCGGTCCTGCTGCAGCTCGCGATCGAGATCGTCGCCGACGGCGAGGGCGGGAGCCGGGTGGGGCTCGCCCGCGTCCGCGGCGCCGCCGACGGCGCCGAGGCCGACCGCGTCGCCCGCGCGATCGCGAACTCGCCGCTGGTCAAGACCGCGCTGCTCGGCCGCGACCCGAACTGGGGGCGGATCGCCCAGGCGGCGGGAATGGCGCTGGCGGGCGAGGACCTTCCCGAGCTCGGGCCCGACGAGATCGAGGCCTCCGAGCTCGCCGGCCCCGAGCAGGAGGCGGAGCTGACCCTGACCCTCGACCGCGGCGACGCCGAGGCCGGGATCTGGTTCAGCGACCTGACCCACGACTACGTCACCCTGAACAGCCAATACACGACATGACCCCGACGCCAGAAGAGAGGCAGCCGCACGCCGCCGAGAGCATCTCGACCCTGCTCGAGGCGCTTCCCTATATTCGCGAGTTCCACGGCCGCACGGTCGTCATCAAGTACGGCGGCGCCGCGATGCGCGACGAGGCCCTGCGCGAGGAGTTCGCCACCGACGTGGTCCTGCTCAAGTACGTCGGCCTCAACCCGGTGATCGTGCACGGCGGCGGCCCCGAGATCACCGAGTACATGGAGCGCCTCGGGATGGAGGTTCGCTTCCACGAGGGCCTGCGCGTCTCCGACCCGGAGACCGTCGAGGTGGCGAAGATGGTCCTCCTCGGCAAGCTCAACTCCGACATCGTCCAGCGGCTTGGCCGCCACGGGCAACCCGCGGTCGGCCTCTCCGGCGAGGACGGCCTGCTGTTCGAGGTGTCCCCGGCAGAGAACGCCGAGCAGGTCGGCTTCGTCGGCAGCGTCGAGCACGTCGACGTCGACGTCCTCAACCACATCGCCGAGGACTACATCCCGGTGATCGCCTCGGCCGCCTCCGACCGCGAGGGCAATTCCTACAACGTCAACGCCGACGAGGCGGCGGGCAAGGTCGCCGGTGCGCTCGGCGCCTACAAGGCGATCTTCCTCACCGACGTCGAGGGGTGGCTCAGCGATCCCGGTGACGAGTCCTCGTTGATCTCGCGGGCCACGGTCGAGGAGGTCGAGGCGCGGCTCGGCGACGTCTCCGGCGGCATGCGTCCCAAGTTGCGGGCCTGCGTAGACGCGATCGGCGGCGGCTGCCAGTACGCCCATATCATCGACGGCCGCCGCCCGCACTCGCTGCTCCTCGAGCTGTTCACCCGCGAGGGGATCGGCACGATGGTGACCCCGTGACCGGGCGGCCGCGTCGATGGACCTGACCGAGCTGGAGGCGCTCGAGCAGCGCTATCTGATGCAGACCTACCGGCGCGCCCCGGTCGAGTTCGTCCGCGGCGAGGGGGCGCGGCTCTGGGACGCCGAGGGCCGGGAGTACCTCGACTTCCTCGCCGGGATCTCCGTCTGCTCTGTCGGCCACTGCCACCCGGAGGTCGTCGCGGCGGTACGCGAGCAGGCCGGGACGCTGATTCACGTCTCGAACCTCTACCTCTCCGAGCCGATGGTGAGGCTGGCCGAGAGGCTCGCGGAGTCGAGCCTGGGCGGGCGCGTCTTCTTCACCAACTCCGGGACCGAGGCCAACGAGTGCGCGATCAAGATCGCCCGTAAGCACGCCCACCGCAGGGGAATCGGGGAGCCTGAGATCGTCAGCTTCGAGCGCGACTTCCACGGCCGCAGCTACGGAGCACTCTCGGCGACCCCGGGCCTGGCGGCCAGCCCGGACTTCGGGCCGATGCTGCCCGGGTTCCGAGCGGTGCCGGCGGATGCCGCCTCGCTCAGGGAGGCGGTCGGCGAGAACACGGCCGCCGTCCTGATCGAGCCCGTCCAGGGGGAGGCCGGCGTCTATCCGATCGGCGACGAGGTGCTGCTCGCGGCCCGCGAGGCCTGCGATGCGGCCGGCGCCCTGCTCATCTTCGACGAGATCCAAACCGGGATGGGGCGGACCGGCTCGCTCTGGGCATACGAGCAGACCCCGGTACGGCCGGACGTGATCACCGCCGCGAAGGCGCTCGGCGGCGGACTGCCGATCGGCGCCTGCATCACCACCCCCGAGGTGGGTCGGGTGCTGGAGCCGGGCGACCACGGCTCGACCTTCGCGGGCGGCCCGCTGGCCGCGACCGCCGCCCTGGCCGTGCTCGGGATCGTCGATGACCCGGAGCTGCTGCGCCGGGTGCGGGAAACCGGCGCCGCACTGCGCCAGGAGCTGCTGGCGCTCGAGGGCGTCGGCGAGGTCCGCGGTCCCGGTCTGATGCTCGGCGTCGGCCTCAATGAGGGCATCGACGCGGCGGCGGTGGGGGCGAGCCTGCTCGCCGACGGCCTGATCGTCAACGTTCCCGAGCCGGGCACCCTGCGGCTGCTGCCGCCGTTGGTGATCGGCCCCGCCGAGGTCGCAGAGGCGGCGAGGCTGATCGGCCGGGCCCTCAGCGCGGCTTGAAGCTGAGCTCGGCGCGACGCGCCTGTCCGAGGACGGGCGCCGACGCTCCGCGCCGGATCGAGGTGAGGATCAGGTAGCGGTGGTCGCCGGCGAGGATCCCCGTCGCCCGCAGCCTGCGCTCCCGCGTCCTCGCCTCCATGCGGAAGGCGCGGTAGCCGCGGTAGCGGACCCGGTTCGGGCCCGAGACCTCGCCGCCGCCGCTGCGGCGGCGCAGCAGGCCGGCCGTCCCGGCGGCCATCCCGGCCAGGCCGAGTTCCGGCGCCCGCTGCGAATAGACCCTCACCGAGACCGCGCCTGCCGGGGGCCGCAGCAACAATGCCCTCCCTGCGACCCGATGGCTCCACCCGGGGGGCGCCGCGACGGCGAAGCTGGCGGTCCTGACGCCGAGGTAGCGGTCCGCGGTCTCCTGCGCCTCTCCTGCGGCCGGCTGTTCGCCGGCCGTCGCGGGCGGCGGCGCCTGCTCGCCGTCGTCACCACCGCCGGCGATCCGGATCACGGCGAAGACAAGGGCGCCGACCAGGAGCGCGATCAGACCTAGGGCGAGGGGCTCGAGCCGCCGCCGGCGTTGCGGCCGGGGGCGGTGTGAGCCGCCCGCGTCTCGGGGCGGGCGCTCCGGGTCGCGCCGGTCCGCGACGCGGCCCTCGCCCCGGCGGCGCTCCGGCGCGGCGGGGGCGGCCCGCCGCTGCGGTGTCTCGGGCGGCGCGGCCGCGGTCCCATCGGCCGAGACCTGGTCACGCAGGTACTCGTAGCGGGTGCCGCACCCTCCGCAGGTGACGGTGACGCGCCCGCTCCCGACCCCAGCGGGGTGGTTGATGTCGAAGCCTCCTTCGCAGGCCTCGTGCTCGACCAGGAACCGGCTCAGGCCTTCGACCTCGGCGGGCTTGCGGCGTGCCTCCATGCTCTAACCGTAGACGAGGGCGGGGCGGCCTCGGAAAGCCGCGTAAGATCAGTTGAAGGGTAAGCAGCGGCCGGCGGCGAATGGCGCACCTGAGAACCTTCACGTGGTCCGACGATGAACGACCAGGCAGACATCCCGCACGACCCGAACGGGCCGCGGCGCCACAACGACTCGCTCGGCATCGCGACGGAGCGGATAGAGGTGATCGTCTCCGCCGCCGAGCGGGCGGCGGCTGGGATCATCGCCGACGCCGAGGCGCAGGCGCGACGCTACCTCGACGAGTCGCGAGAGCAGACCGACCGGGCCCTCGCCGAGCGGACCCGCGCCCTGGCCGGGGTGACCGAATCCCTGGTGGGGGAGGTTGAGGAGATCAAGCGCCGTCTCGACGACCTGATCCGCGCGCTGCAGAGCGCCGTGCAGGACGCCGGCGACGGCGGGCCTCCTTCGCCGGAGGCCAACCCGGGACCGCCGCCGGTCCCGCCGCCGTCCGCCGCCGTCCAGCCGGAGCGCCCCGAGCCGCTTCACTTTCCGCGCCTCAAGCCGGTGGAGTCCCCCGCGCCCCCGCCGCAGCCGCCCGCCCTCGGCGAGCCCGCGCCGGCGCGCCCGGCGTCCTTCGCCCGCCGTCCCGGGCAGGGGGCGACCGCGGGCGGCTCGAGCGCGGCACGGCTGCTCGCGACCCAGATGGCGGTCGCCGGCAGCAGCCGGTCCGAGATCGAGATCAGGCTCCGCAACGAGTTCGGCATCGACGACGCGGGGCCGATGCTCGACGTGATCCTGGGGCCGGAGCACTGATGCACGAGGACCCGACCAGGGTGCATGGGTCCCGACGGCGGCGACGGCGGCGAGCCGGATCCACGCCAGCGCCGGCTCCGCCTGCTCGTCGCCGGCCTGGTAGCGATCATCGTCGGCCTGCTGATCGCGGTTGTGGTCGTCGCCAGCGACGGCGGCGACGGGGATACGACCACCGACGAGCCGACGGTCACCGAGAGCTCCGAGACCCAGTCCGAGGAGACCGGGACCACGACTTCGGAGCCGACCGAGACGACGACGTCGGAGACGACCGAGACCACTCCGACGACCACCGAGACGACCGAGACCACTCCGACGACCACCGAGACGACGACGCCGACCGAGACGACCGACACCGGCGGCGGCTCCGGCGGGATCGGACCGGGCTAGGCTCCGGCCGGATCGCCTCAGTTGGCGGGAAAGCGGCCGCCGCGGGAGGTGTCGAAGATCTCCGTCCGCACCAGGCGGGCGAAGACGATGTAGCGCTGCGCCGCGCTGTAGAGCGGGTGGCAGGCGCTGAGGACGAGGCGCTCGTAGCCGACGGGGTCGACGACGTCGACCCGGTGCGGGTCGACGACGTCGCTTCCCTGGACGCGGTAGATGAAGGTGGCGTACGGCATCTCGACCGTGATCCGGTCGCCGCGCTCGAGCGAGTCGATGTGCCGCAGCGGCGCCAGGTAGGTGGTCCGGTGGCCGGCGATTGCGGCCGTGCCCCCGGCGCCCGGGAAGGGCGTCTGCGGGTAGTGACCGGGCCCGCGCTGGAGCGACCCGGTGTCGGTGCCCTCGACGACCACGGCGTCGAGCCCGCCCGCGGAGGGCGCCTCGATCCGCCCGATCCCGTCGCCGGCGGAGACCTCGGCGCCGAAGCGGCGGGCGAGGATCCGTCGCCGCGGCGCGATCGCTCCCGGCGTTCGCGACGTCGCGCAGGTCCGCCTCCGAGGGGTAGTGGCCCTCGAGCTCCTCGAGGCCGCCGCCGGCGGCGTGCTGCTGGATCGAGCCGTAGAGCGAGGAGATCGGCTCCCGGTAGGCGAGGGTGAGGCCGACGTCGAGCGAGGACACGAGGCCGGCGGTGATCAGCGCCGATGGAGAGGATGCGAACGGGGCGCGCCACGGAAGCGCAGTCTGACAGCGGGGCGGCCGGCCCGGGGGCGGCTGGCGCCGATTCGGGCCGGTCCCTGCGAGACTTCCGCGCCTGATGAGCGAGCCGCCGCACCAGCGCATCGCCTCCTATGAGGCCGACCCCGAGCGAGGTCGGGCGGGTGCTGCTGCTCTACTCGGGCGGCCTCGACACCAGCGTGATGCTGCGCTGGATCCAGGAGACCTACGGGGCCGAGATCGTCACCCTGACGATCAACCTCGGCCAGCCCGGCGAGGACTACGAGGTGGTCACCGGCAAGGCGCGGGACCTGGGCGCGGTCGACGCGATCGTCGTCGACGCCCGCGAGGAGTTCGCCGAGGACTACGTGCTGCCGGCGATCAGGGCGAACGCCCTCTACGGCGGCGGCTACCCGCTCTTCACCGCGCTCGGGCGGCCGCTGATCGCGAAGCTCGGGGTCGAGCACGCCCGCCGGACCGGTTGCGACACGATCGCCCACGGCTGCACCGGGAAGGGCAACGACCAGGTCCGCCTCGAGGCGACCGTCGCCACCCTCGACCCGGAGCTGAAGGTGATCGCCCCGGTGCGCGAGTGGCAGATGGGGCGCGAGGAGGAGATCGCCTACGCGCGCGAGCACGGGATCCCGGTCAAGGGCGGGGCGCGAGGCGGCGCCCTACTCGATCGACGACAACCTCTGGGGCCGCTCCTCGGAGGGCCGCGAGATCGAGGACCTCGAGGCGGCTCCCGCCGACGACGTCTTCCAGCTCGTCACCCGGCCCGAGGAGGCGCCCGACGAGCCGCAGATGGTGCGGATCGGGTTCGAGGCGGGCCGGCCCGGTCTCGGTCGACGGCGAGCGGCTCGAGCTGGTCGAGCTGCTCGAGCGCGCCGCCGAGATCGGTCAGCGCCACGGGGTCGGCATCGTCGACCACATCGAGGACCGCATCGTCGGGCTCAAGGTCCGCGACCTCTACGAGGTCCCGGCCGCGGCGATCGTCCTCGCCGCCCACCGGCGAGCTCGAGAAGCTGGTCTCGACGATCCACCAGAACAACTTCAAGCACGGCCTCGAGCGCCACTGGGCCTACCTCTGCCTACGCGGGCCTCTGGCACGAGCCGCTGCGCGGCGACCTCGACGCGTTCATGGAGTCGGCCAACCAGTACGTCACCGGCGAGATCACGCTCAAGCTCTACAAGGGGTCGGTGACCCCGGTCGGCCGCTCCTCGCCCTACGCGCTCTATGACCGCTCGCTGGCCGGCTTCGGCGAGTCCGGCGGGGAGTTCTCGCAGGCGGCGAGCCCCGGGTTCATCGAGCTCTTCTCGCTGCAGAGCCGGATGGCGCATAGGATCCGCAATCGCGGGAACCAGGAGTAGGGAACCGATGATCTACGAAGCGATCGGCCGAGTCGTCGTCAAGGCGGTGAAGTTCTTCGTCCTCTTCCGCTACGGGCGGCAGCTGCGGATCGGGGCCGGCGTGCTCGCCGTCGCGATCGGGATCGGCGCCTACCTCGCCGCCCGCGACGTTCGCGAGGGCTGAGAGTCCTCCAGAGGCGCGTTTCGCAAGGTTTCTTGCGTCTTATTGTCCACCTGTGAGCGTTTGCTCACAAACCCGCTAGGGTGCGCGGCCGTCGAAGGGGATGGCTCGTTCCGCGTCGACACCCGGGCTCCGCCGTGGCCGCGCCGCAATCTGCGCCGCTGCCCTGATCGCCTGCGCCGTGACGGCGCCGGCGCGGGCGGCCGACGTCGGCGCCCTGGAGGCGAAGGTCGCGGACGCAAAGGCGCAGGCCGGGGCGCTGGCCGCCGACCTCGAGGCGAAGCAGGCGCAGCTGGTCGCCGCCCAGCAGCAGGCGGCGTCGCGGCCGCGCCGCGAGGCGCAGATGAGCGCGCTGCTCGCCGTCGGCGAGCAGCGCGCCGCCGAGCTCGCCGAGGAGGTGGCCGCGGCCGAGCACCAGGCTCGATCGCGAGAGGGCAGCGCCTGCGGCGTGCCCGCCGCGTCGCTGGCGCAGCGGCTGGTCGACGATCTACAAGAGCGGCCTCGCCCGACCCGACCGCGGTGATCCTGGGCTCCGACGGCTTCGAGGACCTGGTCACCCGCAGCGACTACCTGCAGATGATCGAGGACTCCGACACCCGCCTCGCCGCGCGCGTCGAGCAGGTCCGCGACGCCGTCCACACGCAGGCTCGGCGATCACAGCGGAGCTGAAGGCGCCGCGCCGACGCCTACAACGCGCCGCCTCGACGCCGCCCGCTCGCAGATCTCGTCGGTGCGCGCGGCCGGCCGAGAGCGCCTCGCCAGCTGGCGGCGATCGCCGCCTCGCGGGAGGCGACGATCGCGACCCTGCAGTCGAACATCGGGGGCTGGGTCGAGCGACATCGAGGCCGCCCGCAGGGCCGCCGCCGCCGCGGCCGAGCGAGCGGCCGCCGCAGGCGGCGAGCGAGGCGGCCGCCCAGGAGGAGGTCGGCAGCTGGCTCGGCGGGCCCTATTCGATCCCGACCTACATCGTCATGTGCGAGTCCGGCGGCAACTACGGCGCCGTCAACCCCTCGAGCGGGGCCGGCGGCGCCTACCAGATCCTGCCCTCGACCTGGGCAGCTCTACGGCGGCCGGGCAACGCCGCAGGACGGCCTCGAAGGCAGGAGCAGGACCAGATCGCCGCGCAGATCTGGGCCGACTCGGGCGGCGGCGCCTGGGTCTGCGCGGGCTAGCGCTCCCTGGCGATCGCGCTTCAGCTCGGCCGGCCGCAGCAGCACGTGCAGGAGCCGGTCCTCGACCGCCGCGAGGCCGCCCTTCTTGAGCTTCAACGGGCGCCCGGTGATGCGGGCGATCTCGTCGGAGAAGTCGGGCTCGTGCCCGACCAGGAGGACGTCGCCGCGGCCGGCCGCGAGCGCGCGCGCGTCGAACGGCCCGCCGCGCAGCTCGGGGGTCTCCTCGGGCTCGAGGCCGAGCGGCTCGCAGGCGATCCTCGCCGTGTCCGCGGGCGCGCACCTTGGGGCTGGTCAGGCAGGCGTCGATCTCGCACCGCCGAGCGCCGCCAGGGCCCGGCCGGCGGCCTCCGACCTGGCGCTCGCCCTTCGCGGTCAGCTCGCGCTCGGCGTCGGGCTTCGCCGTCGCCGTCCTCGGCGTCGCCGTGCCGGAGCAGATAGATCACGCCGCAGGCTATCCTAGCAGCCGCCGGGCGCGGCTCCGAAACGTGCGCGTTCGCGGACGCTCGCCGGCTGCCGGTGGCATCTGCCTCGCTTGGCATGCTGTCGCCCAGTGACCGCCCGGCCGTGAACATCGACTTGAGCACTCTCCAGCCGTCCATCTGCACGCCCACAGCGAGTACTCGCTGCTCGACGGCGCCTGCAAGATCGAGGCGATGGCCGAGCGTGCGGCGGAGCTCGGGCATGCCGGCCCTCGGGCTCACCGACCACGGCGTGATGAACGGGGCGGTCGACCTCTACAAGGCGTGCCAGCAAGCAGGGGATCAAGCCGATCATCGGGCTCGAGGCCTACCTGGTCGACGACGTCGGCGCGATCAAGGAGCAGGTCCGCTACGAGCGCAACCACCTGACCCTGCTGGCCGAGTCCGACGCCGGCTTCCGCAACCTGGTCAAGCTGACCTCGGCCGGGTTCCTCGAGGGCTTCTCGCGCGGCAAGGCGAACGTCGACATGGCGGATGCTCGCCGAGCACTCCGAGGGCGTGATCGCGCTCACCGGCTGCCTGCAGTCGCGCTTCTGCCGCCGCCTCGTCGAGGACCGGCCCGAGCGACGCGCGCGCCCACCTCGACGACCTGATCCAGGCGTTCGGGCCCGAGCAGGTCTACTTCGAGGTGCAGAAGAACGGCATCGCCGAGCAGGACGAAGGCGAACGAGGGAATCGTCACGCTACGCGCGTGAGGTCGGCCGCCCGCTGGTCGGGACCGCCGACGTCCACTACCTGCGCCGCGAGGACTACGACAACCATGCGGCGCTGCTCTGCGTGCAGACGAAGTCGACCCTGGAGGCGCCGAAGCTCACCTTCGACACCAACGAGTTCTTCCTCAAGAGCTCCGAGGAGATGGCCGCCTCGTTCGCGGAATGGCCGGAGGCGGTGCCGACGACGCTCGAGATCGCCGAGCGCTGCAACGTCGAGATCGAGCTCGGGAAGCTGCTCCTGCCCCGCTACCCCGCGCCCGACGGCGAGGAGCCGGAGGCGATGCTCCGCCGGATCGCCGGGGAGGGGCTGCGCGCCCGCTACGGGGACCCGGCGCCGGCCGCGGCGATCGAGCGGCTCGAGTTCGAGCTGGGCGTGATCGAGGAGATGGGCTTCTCCTCCTACTTCCTGATCGTCTGGGACTTCGTCCGCTTCGCCAAGGAGAACGGCGTCGCGGTCGGCCCGGGACGCGGCTCGGCCGCCGGCTCGATCGTCTCCTACAGCCTCAACATCACCGACCTCGACCCGCTCGCCAACGACCTCCTGTTCGAGCGCTTCCTCAACCCCGGGCGCAAGTCGATGCCCGACATCGACATCGACTTCTCGGTGCGCGGGCGCGAGCGCGTGATCCGCTACGTCGCCGAGAAGTACGGCCGCGAGTCGGTCGCCCAGATCATCACCTTCGGCAAGATGGCCCCGCGCGCGGCGACCCGGGACGCCGCCCGTGTCCTCGGCTTCGACTACGGCACCGGCGACCGCCTGGCGAAGCTGATCCCGGAGCCGATCATGGGCCGCAACCCGAAGTTCAAGGACTGCATGAAGCCGGGGGAGGCGCTGCAAGCAGACCTACGACGCGGAGCCCGACGCGAAGCGGATCATCGACGTCGCCCAGGGTCTCGAGGGAATCATCCGCAACAACTCGATCCACGCCGCGGCAGTGGTCATCGCCGACCGGCCGCTGCAGGAGATCGTCCCCCTGCAGCTGGCCGAGGACCGCAGCGCGCCGGCGGCGGGCGCAAACGGCAACGGCAACAGCGGCAAGCCCGAGCGCCAGTACAAGATCGTCACCCAGTACTCGATGGGGCCGATCGAGGAGATCGGCCTGCTGAAGATGGACTTCCTCGGCCTCCGCAACCTCGACGTGATCGAGGACGCGGTCGAGATCATCTCCCGCTCGCGCGATGTCGAGCTCGACATCGGCGCGATCCCGATGGACGACGCGAAGACCTACGCGATGCTCGCCGAGGGCGACTCGACCGGCGTCTTCCAGCTCGAGTCCGAGGGCATGCGCGAGGCGATGAAGAAGGTCCGCCCGACCGAGTTCGACGACATCGTCGCCCTCGTCTCCCTCTACCGGCCGGGCGCGATGCGCTACATCCCCGACTACGCCCGCGGCAAGGCCCGGCCCGAGTCGGTCCGCTACCCGGACGACCGCCTAAAGCCGATCACTGAGAAGAGCTACGGATGCGTGATTTATCAGGAGCAACTGATGGAGATCGCCAAGCAAATGGCGTCCTTCTCGCCGTCCGAGGCTGACGATCTGCGCAAGGCGATCGGCAAGAAGAAGCGGGATCTGATGGCGACCATGAAGGACAAGTTCATGGAGGGAACGGCAGCCACTGGAACTGCACCGCAAGTCTCAAGGGAACTGTGGTCCCTGATGGAGGCGGCGGCCGACTACTCGTTCAACAAGTCCCACGCCGCCTGCTACGCCCTGATCGCCTACCGGACCGCCTACCTGAAGGCGAACTACCCCGCCGAGTACATGGCGGCGGTGATCTCCTCGGTGATGAACACCAAGGACAAGGTGCCGTTCTTCGTCAACCGCTGCGAGGAGATGGGAATCGAGGTGCTTCCCCCCGACGTCAACTCCTCAGGCCACAGCTTCCTCGTCTCCGAGAAGGCGATCCGGTTCGGCCTCGACGCGGTCAAGAACGTCGGCCACTCAGCGGTCGAGGCGATCCTCCGTGCCCGCGAGGACGGCCCGTTCCGGTCCCTCTGGGACTTCTGCGAGCGGGTCGACGGCCGCGCCGTCAACAAGCGCGCGATCGAGTGCCTGGTCAAGTGCGGCGCGCTCGACTCGACCAACGCCTCGCGGCGGGGAATGCTGGAGGCGCTGCCCGCCGCCCAGTCCGCCGGGCAGAAGGCGCAGGAGGACGCGATGCTCGGCCAGGGGTCGATCTTCGACTTCGGCGACGGCGGCGGTGGAGGGGGGCAGGCGGTCCAGAGGCCGCCGATCTCCGCGGCCGAATTCGAGCGGCGCGAGCTGCTGGCGATGGAGAAGGAGACGCTCGGCACCTACCTCTCCTCGCACCCGCTCTCCGAGGTCCGCGACGCCCTGCGGGTGCGGGTGGACTGCACCCTCGCCGAGCTGGCCGGCAAGCAGGACGGCTCCTGGGTGACGGTCGGCGGGATCGTCGCCGACAGCAAGAAGATCCGCACCAAGAGCGGCAACCAGATGATGTTCGCCACCCTCGACGACGTCGAGGGGCAGGTCGAGCTGCTGATCTTCAAGGCCGACCAGGCCGAGAGCGCGCAGGTGATAGCCGCCGACGCCGTCGTCCTCGTCCGCGGGCGCGTCGACCACAAGGAGCGCGGCGAGACCAAGCTCGTCGTCCAGGAGGCGGAGCGCTTCGAGCCCGACGGCGAGGAGATCGCCCGCGCCAGCGCGGCCGCGCTGCGGCCGGCCGGGCCGTTGACGCTGCGGATCAACGCCGCCGACTTCCGCCCGACCCTGGTCGAGGAGCTGAAGACGGTGTTCGAGCACCACCAGGGGGACTCCGAGGTGCTGCTCGAGATGCAGACGAGGGAGGGGACGCGGCGCCTTCGCTTCGGCCCCGAGTACAAGGTGCGCGCGGGCAGCGGCCTGCGCGCCGAGCTTGACGTGCTCCTCGGGCCCGGCGTGATGGCCGCCTAGATGGGGGTAGCGGCCCTTGCCCCCGGCGCCTGCGGGCGCCTAGACTGACCTGGGATGGCGACCAGCCAGTCAAAGAAAGCGGCTCGCGCGGGGGAGTGCCGCCAGTGCCGGTCCTTCTGCGACAAGCTGATCGAGCCGCGCGGCTGCATCGAAATGCGGTGCAGCTTCCTCTACAGCTACGTGGACATGCTCAACGGCCGCCAGTACGTCGGCTGCATGCAGGAGGTCTTCGGCGCCGAGGTCGAGCTCGACGCGATCCTCGAGCCGGGGGCTTCGGCGGCGTCAAGGTCACGGGCCAGCCGCAGCCGCAGTGCCAGTTCACGGTCGAGCGGGCCTACGAGGGCAGCGGACCGGCATACGCCTGCGTCAACCCGCGCTTCTTCGACTGCACCGACGAGGGCCCCGAGGGACTGCGGGCCTTCGACCTTCGCAACGTCCTCTCCGCCTGACGCACCCGCGGCGCCGGTTGCACCGAAAACGGTTACACCGTTTGGTGTAACATTTTCGGCCGCAAGCGAGCCGGAGAGGCGATGACCGAGACCCAGACACAGACCCAGAACGACGCCGACGCCGTCGAGGCGAGCGCCGAGGCGCTTGCCGCCGAGGCGGCCAACGGCGGCGCCGAGGCCGGTGGCGCCGGTCCCACTTTCAGCATGGAGCTGAACCAGGACCAGGAGGACATCCGCGACTGGGTCCACGGGTTCGCGGAGCAGGTCGTCCGCCCGGCCGCCTCCGAATGGGACGAGCGCGAGGAGACGCCCTGGCCGGTGATCCAGGAGGCGGCCAAGATCGGCCTCTACGGATTCGAGGCCCTGGCCCAGTTCTGGGCCGACGAGTCGGGCCTGACGCTGGTCATCGCAAACGAGGAGCTCTTCTGGGGGGATGCCGGCATCGGGATGGCGATCATGGGCACGTCGCTCGCCGTTGCCGCGATCTTCGGGCAGGGGACCGGGGAGCAGATGGGCGAGTGGATCCCGCAGTGCTTCGGCACCGAGCAGGATCCGAAGGTTGCCGCCTTCTGCTCCTCGGAGCCCGATGCGGGTTCGGACGTCTCCGCGATCCGGACCACGGCCAAGTACGACGAGGCCAAGGACGAGTGGGTGATCAACGGCCAGAAGGCCTGGGCGACGAACGGCGGCATCGCCGGCGTCCACGTCGTGATCGCCTCGGTCGACCGCGAGCTCGGCTCACGCGGGCACGCGGCGTTCATCATCCCGCCCGGCACGACGGGGTGCGAGCAGGGGGCGAAGGTGAAGAAGCACGGCCTGCGCGCCTCGCACACGGCGGACGTGCACCTCGACGACTGCCGCGTGCCCGGCCGGTGCCTGCTCGGCGGCAAGGAGAAGCTCGACGAGCGGCTGGCGCGGGTTCGCGAGGGCAAGAAGTCGAAGTCGCAGGCGGCGATGCAGACCTTCGAGGCAAGCCGCCCCGTGGTCGGCGCGCAGGCGCTCGGCATCGCCCGCGCCGCCTACGAGTACGCCCTCGGCTACGC
This sequence comes from uncultured Actinomycetes bacterium, assembly GCA_963720015.1. GTDB lineage: Bacteria > Actinomycetota > Thermoleophilia > Solirubrobacterales > 70-9 > DATFPK01. The sequence continues at coordinate 46,563 of CAVREA010000005.1, forward strand.
CAAGGAGCGGGTCCAGTTCGGCCGCCCGATCATCGAGAACCAGGCGATCGCCTTCACCCTCGCCGACATGAAGCTCGAGATCGACGCCGCCCGGCTGCTCGTCTGGCGCGCCGCCTGGATGGGACGCAACCAGATCCCGTTCAAGAATGCGGAAGGGTCGATGTCGAAGCTGAAGGCGGGCGAGGTGGCCGTCTGGTCGACCGAGCGCGCGATCCAGATCCTCGGGGGCAACGGCTACACCCGCGAGTTCCCGGTCGAGCGCATGCACCGCGACGCCAAGATCTACACGATCTTCGAGGGCACCTCGGAGATCCAGCGGCTGGTGATCTCGCGGGCGATCTCGGGGATGCAGATCAGGTAGGCGTGGCCCCGGGCACGGGCCGGTGGCAGACAGCCTCGATGTTGTTGCCGTCGGGGTCGAGCACGAACGCCCCGAAGTAGCTCGGGTGATAGATCGGACGCTCCCCGGGTCCGCCGTTGTCGGACCCCCCGGCGGCGAGGGCCGCCGCGTGGAACCGCTCGACGGTCTCGCGGTCGGGAGCACCGAAGGCGACGTGGGCGCCGGCGACCGCGTCGCGGCCGCGCATGGCGATCCAGAAGTACGGCTTGGGACCGTGCTCGGTCTCGCTGCCGTAGCCGGCGGCGACGCCCTCGACCGGCTCCATCAGCAACTCGATTCCGAGCGGCTCGAGCGCCCGGTCGTAGAAAGCCTTGCTGCGCCCGAAGTCGCTGACCTCGATTCCGACGTGGTCGAGCATCTCATCCTCCTTGTCGTTGCTTCAGTCCCAGCTTGCGAAGCCGCTTCGCCGCCGCGACCTCCCTGCGGTCGGGTCCTCGCTTCTCGGGCCCCGGCGTCTCGAGCGTTGCCGGGAGGCCCTCGAAGCGCGGCTCGGAGAGGAAGGCCGCCAGGCCGCGTCTGCCCATCTCGCCCTTTCCCACGTTGGCGTGGCGGTCGCGGCACGAGCCGAGCGGCGCTGCGGCGTCGTTGACGTGGACCGCGCGCAGGCGCTCGAGGCCGACCTTCTCGTCGGCCTCGTCGAGGACCGCGGCGAGGTGCTCCGCGTCGGTGATGTCGTAGCCCTGCACGAACAGGTGGCAGGAGTCGAGGCAGAGGCCGAGGCGCTCGCCGCCCCCGGCAAGCTCGATCAGCCGCGCGGTCTCGTCGAAGTCGCGGCCGAGGAGACCCTGGTGCCCGGCGGTCTGCTCGAGCAGCAGCGGACAGCCGTCGGTCTGCTCCAGCGCCTCCGCGATCACCTTCGCGGCACGCTTCATCGACGGCCCGTGCGGCTCGCCCTTCTGCGCGCCCGGGTGAAGCACGACGCCGGCGGCGCCGATCCCCTCTCCGATCCGGAGCGCGTGGGTGAGCGAGGTGAGGGACTTCTCGCGGAGTTCGCGGTCCTTGGTCGCGCAGTTGATCAGGTAGACGGCGTGGACGATCACGGCCTCGACCGGCGAGGAACCCATCGCCTCCCGGAAGGCCGTGAAGTCGTCCTCTGAGTAGCGCGTCGGCCGCCAAGCCCGCGGGCTCTGGTGGAAGATCTGGATCGACTCGCAGCCGCGCTCGGTACCGCGCTCGATTGCGGTGGGCAGGCCGCCGCCGGCGGAGACGTGGGCCCCGATCAGCATTCCCCAACCCAATCAGTTTCGGCGCTCGGGGCGGGCCCGCCCTGCTCGGGCCCGCCCGAGCACCGCAGGCGCGCTACTGCGCGTCGCTGAACTTCCAGGTCCCGTCTTCCTTGGTGAACTCGAAGTCGACGGAGCCCTTCTCGCCGTCGGCCTTGTAGGTGGCCGTCGCCGTGGCCTTGTCGCCGTCGACCTCGACGTCGCCGACCTCGAGGTCGGTGTTCTCGGTGGTGACGTTGCCGGCCTGCTTCTCGCATTCCGCGACGGCGGCGTCGCCCTTCTCACCGGTCGTCTCCTCGACGAATGCCTGGGTGAAGTTCTCCGAGCAGAGGTCTGCGTCGGAGTCGATCACCGCTCTCTCGATCAGGTCGTTGATCGTGTCCTCGTCGCTGTCGCCGCCGCCGCACGCCGCCAGACCGGCGCCGAGCACGGCGACGGCGGCGAGCGTCGCGAGCACGCGCGCCAGCCTTCCTCCCGTCGATGCCATCGGTTCATTCCCTTCGTTAGGTCCGGAATCGAGGCGCGACGATAGACGAGGGACGTGGGGGAGGGACCGGCCGCTGCGGCCCTGTGGAAACATGCGCCCCCGCCGTGCCCGAGTCCGCCCGCCTCAGATTCGCGCCCTCGCCGACGGGCGCCCTCCACATCGGGGGAGCTCGGACCGCCCTCTACAACTGGCTCGCCGCCCGCCACGAGGGGGGAGGCTCGTGTTGCGGATCGAGGACACCGACCGGGAGCGCTCGACACCCGAGAACGTCGAGCAGATACTCGACGCCCTGCGCTGGCTCGAGCTCGACTGGGACGAGGGCCCGGTCTCCCAGGCCGGGCGGGCTGCCGAGCACGAGGCCGCGCTGCAGCGGCTGATCGATTCGGGCGCCGCCTACCGCGACCCGGCCACCGCAGAGGACGTCGGGGCCTGGAAGGCGGAGCACGGGGCCGGGCGGGGTTACCGCGGTACCCCGTCCGCCGAGCCGGGCGCCGCCGTCCGGCTGCGCGTCCCCGACGGGGGGGAGACCGTGGTCGAGGACCTGATCCGCGGGCCGGTGTCCTTCCCCAACGCAAGCTACGACGACTTCGTGATCGCCCGCGGCGACGGGTCGGTCCTCTACAACTTCGCCGTCGCCGTCGACGACGCCGAGATGGGCATCACGGCGGTGGTCCGCGGAGACGACCACCTCTCGAACACGCCGAAGCAGCTGCTCGTCCTTCGCGCCCTCGGCCACGAGCCCCCGCGCTACGCGCACCTGCCGCTTCTCCACGGCCCGGACGGCAAGAAGCTCTCCAAGCGGCATGGGGCCGCGTCGGTCCAGGAGCTGAGGGAGGCCGGCTACCTGCCGGCGGCCGTGCGCAATTACCTGGCGCTGCTCGGCTGGGGGACGACCGACGACACCACCCTGATGTCCACCGCGGAGCTGATCGAGCGCTTCCGGGTCGAGGACGTCGGGCGTTCGGCTGCGATCTTCGACGAGCAGAAGCTGCGCTGGCTCAACGGCCGCTTCATGCGCGAGCTCCCGCTCGACGACTACACGGACGCGGTCGCCGCCGAGCTCGAGCGCACCGGGCACGGCGCGGCGGCAGCCGATCGCGAGCGGTTGCGAGCCGCCTGCGCGATCGCCCAGGAGAAAGCCCAGACCATGAGGGAGGTCTGGCCCCTGATCGGGTTCGTCTTCGGGCCCCCGGTCTCCGACGAGAAGGCCTGGAAGAAGGTGATGGGGGAGGGTGCCCGGCCCGCCCTCGAGGCGGCGCGGGAGGCGATCGCCGCCGCCGATCCCTACGACGCCGAGGGAGTCGAGCGCGCCCTCGATCCGGTCGTCGGCCGGCTTGGCATCAAGCCGGGCAGGCTCTACCAGCCGATACGGGTCGCGATCACGGGCACGGCGGTCTCGCCGGGCATCTTCGAGTCGCTCGCCGTGCTCGGCCGGGAGCAGGCGCTTGAGAGGATCGATGCAGCGATCGCACGGCTCGGAGGCGGGGGCTAAACAAATCCCCCCCACTTGCCGATGGGTGGACGTATCTTCTAGGCCGCCCGTCCAGTCAGGCGGGCCCGACCGGTTCCTGGAATGGCCGAACGCACGCAATCGAACGGACACGGCAAGGCACACGAGGTGACGCCCAAGCCCGGGGCGAAGCCCCGGCGCGCGCCCGGCAGCCGGCTCGCCGAGGCCTTCGAGGCGGTTGAGCGCTTCCCGGTCCTGATCGAGTCCCGGGAGCGGGTGATGCGGGCGGCCACCGCCGAGACCGCGCGGGTGGGGGACATCGTCGAGGCGGTCGAGTCCGACGTCGCCCTGACGATCGCCGTGCTGCGCTTCGCCAACCGCACGGCCCGATCCGCGGGGGGGATCGCGACGATCCCGCAGGCGCTCGAGGTGCTCAAGCCGTCGGGGGTGCTGGCGATCGCCGGGACCGCCCCGATCTACGACTTCTTCGACACCAACGGCGGCTGGGAGCTGCGGCCCGAGCATTTCCGCGTGCATGCGGTGGCGACCCAGCGCACCGCCGACCGCATCGCACGCGCCGCCGGCCTCACCCAGCGCGACGAGCTCGCCGTGGCGGCGCTCATCCACGATGTGGGCCGGCTGGTCATCTCCCGCCTCCATCCCGGCTACCAGCCCTATCTGAACGCCTTCTCGAAGACGCCCGAGCAGCGGCTGCGCGAGGAGCGCGACCAGCTCGGCATCGACCACGCCCTGGTCGGCGGGGTCCTCGCCCGGCGCTGGAACATCCCGCAGCGGATCGCCGTCGCCATCGAGCGCCATCACGCCGACGACTGCGAGGGCCTGGCGGCCCACGTGGCCTTCGCCGACATGATCGCCCATTACGCCCAGGGCGAGGCGGTCTCGCCGGAGCGGCTCAAGGCGGTCGCCGAGCGCTGCGGCCTCAACCAGGAGGCGCTGCGCGGCCTGCTCTACGACCTGCCCTACCCGCGCCAGGACGTGCCCCGCGCGACCGAGCCCTGCCCGCTCTCCAGCCGCGAGCTCGACGTCCTCCGCCACCTCTCCGAGGGCAAGGTCTACAAGCAGATCGCCGGCGAGATGCAGCTCTCGGTCTCGACGATCCGGACCCACCTGCACAACGTCTACGGCAAGATCGGCGCCGTCGACCGCGCCCAGGCCGTCCTCACGGCCCGCGACCGCGGCTGGATCTAGACGCGTCTCCTACTCGACGAGGGATTCCCGGATCGCAATTGCGACCGCGTGGGTGCGGTTGCGGGCGCCGAGGCGAGCGAGGATGTTCTTGGTGTGGGTCTTGACGGTCTCCTCGCTGAGCTCGAGCTCGCGCGCGGCCTTCGTCGTCGACTCGCCGTCGGCGATCAGCTGCAGCAGCTGGCGCTGGCGGCGGGTGAGCTTGCTGCGGCTGCCCTTCGGAGGCACGGCCGGGTCGACGAAGCTCTTGTCGTCGAGGGCGGCGTCAACGGCCCGCTCCAGGTGCTCGGCGGCGGCGCCGCGGCTGACGTAGGCCGTGGCCCCGGCCTGCAGTGCGGCGGTGGCGAGGTGGCGCTCGGCCCGGTCGCCGTGTGCGACCACACCGAGGCCGGGCTCGGAGCGGCGGATCGCCCTGATCGCCTCGGTCCCGTCGATGTCGCCGGCGCTGCCGTTGAGCGGGCGCTTCATGTCGAGGATCGCGACGTCGAAGCCGCCGACGTCGCGGATCAGGTCGACCGCCTCGAGGCGGCTGCCGGCCTCCTCGATCACGAAGCGGGCGGAGAGCAGGCGGCGAACACCCAGCCGTACGAGCGGCTGACCGTCGATGACTAGGCAGTGTGGGCGCTCGCTCAGTTGGCACGTCTCCGAGTGGCGGGGGAATCGGCCCCCGGTGACCTCTGACCGGGACCTGATTCGATCCTAGACCAGATCAGGGGGCCTGCGGCACCGGATTTTCGGCCAATGCGAGGTTTTCGATGGTGGCCGGGTCGTGCGGTAGAAAAGGCAGGTGATCTCGGTCACCTCGAAGTCCCGGTACGCCGTTGTCGCGATGGCCGAGCTGGCCCGCTCCGGCGACCGCCCGGTCCCGATCAAGGAGCTCGCCGAGCGCCGCGCGATCCCCGAGCAGTTCCTCGAGCAGCTCTTCTCGACCCTGCGCCGGGCCGGGATCCTGACCAGCCACCGCGGCATGCGCGGCGGCTACACCCTGGCCCGCGGCGCCGACGAGATCACTGTCCTCGAGGTGGTCCAGGCGCTCGACGGCAAGGTCGGCGACGAGGCCGACGAGGCGGGCGGAATCTGGGCCGAGGGCGTCGGCGCCCTCCGCAAGGTCTTCAGCCAGACCACGATCGCCGAGATCGCCCGCCGCGAGGCCGAGGAGGCCGGCTCGGGCATGTACTACATCTAGTGAGGGAGCCGGTTTTCCGCCCTAGCAAGCGAAGCCGGTCCTTTCGCGTCAATGAGGCGTCAATGTTTTCCCCGGCGCGGCCAGCGGGGCGAGGCAAGTCTCGACGCGATTTCGGGGCGCCGACCCGCTCGTCCCCACGGGTCGAGGGAGGCAGGTGCTCGGGCGCGGAGACAGCTGGCCCGCCCAGCAGTAGGTGCCGTCCAGGCAGCGGGCGAGCCCGCGGAGCCACGGCTGCCGTCCTCGTACGAGTACCGCTGGAGGTCGTCGCCGATCGGGCGGGAAGTGTAGGCCCACCCCAGGGCGGATAGGCGGATACTGCGTAGGCGATGTCGCAGGAGAACGTTGACTTGGTTCGCCGGGCCTACGTCGCCTTTGCCGAGCATGGATTGAAGCCGCCGTCCGGTTTAACGCCCCCGACGTTGTCATCCACGCCCCGCCGGATTGGCCCGATGACCCCGTCTACCACGGTCACGATGGCCTTCGAAAGCTCGCAAACGGGTGGGCGGAGAACGTGGGCGACTTCGGATTCGAGGTTCACGAACTCCATGACGCGGGCGATTCCGTGGTTGCTCTAATCGAAATGACCGGGCGGGCGAGGGGGTCCACGGCTGCGGTGAAACAGCCCCTGGCGGGTATCTTCTCCGACTTCCGCGACAGGCAGTTTGGCCAGGTGCGTTACTTCTCGACCTGGCCAGAGGCCCTCGAAGCCGCCGGGTTGTCGGAGTAGGCGATGTCGCAGGAGAACGTCGAACGGCTGCGATCGCTCTATGAGGCGTTCAATCGCGGCGACTTCGAGACCGTCGTAAGGGGTCTCCATTCCGACTTCGAGTTCAGCCGTGCCGGCGGCGCATCGCCTGTTCGAGGCCCGGAAGCGATGCGAGCGTGGATGGAGCCGGATGCCATCGAGGACCAACGGTTTGAGCCGCTCGACTTCACGGTCAAGGGCAACAGGGTCCTCGTGCGCCAGCACGTCACCGGGAGGGGAGCCGGGAGTGGAATAGAGGTGGATGGCGTCAGCTTCGCTGTCTTCACGATGGATGAGGGCGGCTTCGTAACGCGGCTCCAGGGTTTCCAGTCGCACGAAGAGGCCGAAGCCCGCGAAGCTGCTGGGGTGTCCGAGTAGGCGATGTCGAAGGAGAACGTGGAGATCGTGCTGCGCTTCTACGCCGCGTGGGCCCGCGATGAGGTCCCTGGACCCGTCGAACTCATGGACCAGAACATCGAGTACGTCAATCCGGTCGGTGCCGTGGAGCCGGGGACCCGCCGCGGCGTCGCCGCATTCAGTGATGCGGTTGCGAGCGTCTTCGAAGGCTGGGAGACGTGGCGAGCGGAGCCTGAGGAGATCCGGGCGGTCGGGGACCAGGTAGCGGTGAACCTCAGCTATCGAGCGCGTGGCCGGGGTAGCGGCGTCGAGATAGACGGTCGGGAGTCGGCTCTTTGGACGGTGCGGAACGGCAAGGTCGTTCGATATGCCTGGTTCCACGGGCCGGACGAAGCTCTTGAAGCCGCCGGGCTGGCGGAGTAGGCGATGTCGGAGGAGAACGTCGAGATCGTGCGGCGGGGCTACGAGCGGTTTGCGGCCACGGGGCGATTCGTCGCGGATATCGCCTCGCCGGACTTCGTCTGGGACATGTCGAACTTCCACGGCTGGCCCGAGCAGCAGACCTACGAGGGCGCCGCGGGAGTGGAGAGCTTCCTCGACAACTGGGTAAGCGCCTGGGACGACTGGGAGCTTGAGGTCGATGCCCTTCATGACGCGGGAGACAAGGTCGTCGTCTTGGTGCGCCAGCGCGGGCGCTCGAAGGCGACGGCGATGCCCGTCGAGATGTCCTTCGCGCAGATCTGGACGTTGCGCGACGGCAAGCAGACGCGCATGGACATGTACTCCGACCGCGAGGAAGCCCTCGAAGCCGCCGGGCTGTCGGAGTAGGCGATGTCGCAGGAGAACGTCGAGATGGCCCGCCGCTCGATGCTCGGCTGGAATGAGCGAGGCGTAGAAGCTCTGATCGCGAATATGGATCCCGAGGTCGAGTTTCACGCGCCACGGGAATCGATGAACCCTGGTGTCTATCGCGGCCACGACGGGGTCCGCGAGTACTTCGGCCGCGTCGGCGAGATGTTCGAGGAGCTGCGAGTCGAAGGGGTCGACGTGATCGATGTCGACGACGATCGCGTCATTGCGGTTGTCCGAGGGATCGGCAGGACCTTGCACTTCGAGGGGGAGGTCGAGGTGAACTGGGCCTGGCTGATCACCGCGAAGGACGGCAAAGCAACCGAGATGGTGACCTTTACCGACAGAGGCCAAGCCCTCGAAGCCGCCGGGCTGCGGGAGTAGGCGATGTCGCAGGAAACGGCGGTTTAGACTACGCGACCTGCTCGCCTAACTTGACCCACGCCCAAATGTCAGGGGTCAACAATTTGAGCGGCTCTGCCGCTGGTACCTGCTCAACGCGCCGGAATACCGGGGCAGGTTTCGAGAGGTGTGGTCGTGGTCGCAGTGGCCAGGGGCGTGGGCGGCTGACGCTCGGATCGACTTGGTCGCCGAGGAGCATGACGGCGACCTTTGGGCGATCCAGGCAAGGCCTACGACGAGACCTACGCGATCAAGAAGGCGGACGTGGACTCGTTCCTCAGCGAGTCGAGCCGCCCGAGTTCTCCTATCGGCTGCTAACCCCGTGAGAGCAGGGAATCCTGCCGAGTAGGTCCGGGTTCGGAGGTGTCGCGTGGTGACACGGAACGGCACGTACTACATCTGAGAAAACCCCGGCGGACCGGATCACCGCCAGGGCCTTCTCCACGAAACTATCGCCTAGCCACCGGTGAAACCGGGGGCCGTAGCGAGATTGACATCGGCTTCGATCTCTTCAACCGCCGGCGGCTCGTAGGGGGCCTGCTCGCTCATATTGCTCCCTGTGTTCGAGGGTGGACGACGGGCAGCCTATCCGTCCCCAGGCGATGTCGACCCCTCCTCGCGCTACTCCCGACAGCCCGGCGGCTTCGAGGGCTTCCTGCCAGCTGAGGAAGCCCCGGAGCCGGACGATCCTGCCGCCCTCGAGCAGGAAGTGGATGGCGAAAGCCTGGTCGAACTCGACGTGGCTGGCCTCGCCCTTCATCCGGGAGCGTCCCAGCCAGACGACCGAGTCCCCAAGGTCGCGGACCTCGCTCTCCTCCACCTGGAACACCTCCCAGGTCTCCCAGGTCGCCGCGAATCCGGCGGCGACCTCGTCGCGGCCCCGATAGAGGGCCCGTTCGACGGCGGCGGGGCCGCCGGGCTCCCATTCGACCTCGGCTGCGAACAACTCTGGTCATCGCTGCCAGGTCCCGTCCGTTGAAGGCCCGAACGAGCCGCCTCACGACCTCCACGCCCTCGCCCGCCATCGCCCTACTCCCGCAGCCCCGCGGCTTCGAACAGCTCCCCGCCCGCCGCCCATTCGCCTCGCCTCCAGGCGGCGCAGATCCGGCGCACGGCCTCGACCTTCTCATCCGGCATCTCGCAGCCAGTATCGCCCTCGAGAGGATGCCCCGCAATACTTCGCCGCAATGTCGGGCTCGACGGAGAGCGCCGCGGAGGCGCTGCGGATCGCCCCCGAGGCTGCGGCCACGGTCGGCGGCACGCCGCTGGTGGCGCTGCAGCGCCTCGCCCCCGAGGGCGGGGAGGTGCTGGCCAAGCTCGAGTACTTCAGCCCGGGGGGCTCGGTCAAGGACCGGATCGGGGTGGCGATGATCGACGCGGCCGAGGCGGACGGCAGGATCGAGCCGGGTCGCGGGGTGATCGTCGAGCCGACCAGCGGCAACACCGGGATCGCGCTTGCGATGGTCTGCGCCGCCCGCGGCTACGAGCTGATCCTGACGATGCCCGAGGGCATGAGCCGCGAGCGGGCGAAGCTGCTGCGGGCCTACGGCGCCGAGGTTCGCGAGACACCGTCGCTGGGCGGCATGACCGAGGCCGTCGAGATGGCGCGGGCGATCGCCGAACAGCGCAAGGGATTCATGCCGCAGCAGTTCGCCAACCCGGCCAACCCGGACGTGCATCGCCGCACCACGGCCGAGGAGATCTGGGAGGACACCGGGGGCGAGATCGGCGCCTTCGTAGCGGGCGTCGGCACCGGCGGCACGATCACAGGTGTCGGGCAGGTTCTGCGCGAGCGCAGCGCCGACACCCTGATAGTTGCGGTCGAGCCCGCCTCGTCGCCGGTGCTCTCGGGCGGCGAGCCCGGCCCTCACAAGATCCAGGGCATCGGCGCCGGCTTCGTGCCCGAGGTCCTCGACCGGACCGTGATCGGCGAGATCATCACCGTCGACGACGAGGAGGCCCTGGAGACAGCTCGGCTGATGGGCAGCCGCGAGGGGATCCTCTCGGGGATCTCCGCGGGCGCCAACGTCCGCGCCGCGCTCGAGGTCGCCGGTCGCCCGGAGATGGCCGGCAAGCGGGTGGTGACGATCGTCTGCGACTCGGGCGAGCGCTACATGTCCCTGCCATTCTTTGCACCCTGATGCTGGGCATGGGCACACTGAGGCGGGTCCTGCGCGAGGTCCGCTCCGACGTTGCCACCGCCCGCGACCGCGACCCCGCAGCCCGGGGCGTCTCCAGCCTCGAGATCCTGACCAGCTGGGGCGGGGTCCAGGCCCTGCTCGCCCACCGCGTCGCCCACGCCCTCCACGACGCCGAGGTCCCGCTGGCGCCGCTCGCGATCTCCTATCTGAGCCGGGCCGTCACCGGGGTCGAGGTCCATCCGAACGCGCGCATCGGCAACTACTTCTTCATCGACCACGGCTCCGGCGTCGTGATCGGGGAGACGGCCGAGATCGGCGACCATGTCACGCTCTACCAGGGCGTCACCCTCGGCGGCACCGGCTTCCAGAGGGGCAAGCGCCATCCGACCGTCGGCGACAACGTGACCGTCGGCTCGGGGGCGAAGCTGCTCGGGCCGATCGACGTCGGCCACGGGGCCAAGATCGGCGCCAACACCGTCGTCGTCGAGGACGTCCCCGCGAACTCGACGGTGGTCGGCAACCCCGGGCACCCCGTGCGCGTCGAGGGCCGCAGGGTCGAGGGGCCCGACGCCGACTGGATCCACCTACCCGACCCGATCGCCGACGCCATCAAGGAACTCTCGGCGCGGATCGCGGAGCTCGAGCGGCGCCTCGCCGAGGCCACGGGCGAGTCTCCCGACGGCGGCGGGGTGCGCGAGCTGCGCCCCCGCAGGGGCCGCTCTTCGGCCGGCGGCTGATCGCGTCCGAGGGCGCCCGTTAACCTGCCGCCGGTCCGCCCCCGCCGCCCCGATCGGGCGCCACCGAAAGGCAAAACCTGCGCAAGCTCGCCATCGCCCCGCTGCTCCTGCTCCTCCTCTCGCTGGGCCTGTTCGCCTGTGGCGGCGACTCCGACGAGGACCAGGTCACCGAGGCGATCGAGACCTCGGTCAAGTCCACCGACCCGGCGGACTGCACGGAGCTGGCGACCCAGGCGTTCCTCGAGCAGACCGAGTTCGAGCAGGGCGACGCCGCGGTCAAGTCCTGCGAGGAGGGCGCCTCCGACACCACCGACGACCCCGACTCGGTCGAGGTCTCCGAGGTCGAGGCCGACGGCGACGCCGCCACCGCCGCGGTCGCCTTCAGCGGCGGCAGCTTCGACGGTCAGACCCTCGACGTGTCACTCGTCAGCGAGGACGACCAGTGGAAGCTCGACTCGATCGACGACATCCGCGACTTCGACCAGCAGGCCTTTGCCGAAGCCTTCGAGGAGACCGCCGCCAAGGGCGACAACCCCCTCACCCCCGAGCAGGCGTCCTGCATCGCCGACAACTTCCGCAACGGCCCGCCGGACGTCGTCAAGAAGGCGCTTCTCTCCGGCGATCCGGAGCAGCTGGCGCCGGCCTTCCAGGGCTGCAACCTGGGCTGATCCGGGGCCCGTCCGCAGAGCCGGGCGCCGCCGCGGCCATCTCTATGCTCGGGCTGTGAGCCCGGCAGCGGAGCCAGACTCGATTTCCGCCGTCTCCGGGGCGCCCGAGGGCGCCCCGGACTACGTGCCCGAGGGCGCGCCGGTCTCGCCCGGGGCGGACTGGACGGAGCGCCTGCTGGCGGAGCTCAACGCCCCCCAGCGCGAGGCGGTCACCCACGGCGAGGGGCCGCTGCTCGTCCTCGCCGGAGCGGGCTCGGGAAAGACCCGCGTCCTCACCCACCGGATCGCCTACCTGCTCGCCAACGGCCTGGCGAGGCCCGGCGAGATCCTCGCGATCACCTTCACCAACAAGGCGGCCTCGGAGATGCGCGAGCGGGTCGAGGGGCTGGTTGGGCGGGCCACCCGGGCGATGTGGGTGACGACGTTCCACTCCGCCTGCGCGCGCATGCTCCGCGCCGACGCCGAGCGTCTCGGCTACTCGCGCAGCTTCACCATCTACGACGAGGCGGATTCGCTGCGGATGCTGAAGCGCTGCATGGAGGAGCTCGAGGTGGACCCGAAGCGGTTCCCGCCGCGCGCCGTCCGCGCCCAGATCTCCGGCGCCAAGAACCGGCTGCTCGACGTCGACGCCTACCGCGAGACGCACGGCTCGGTCTTCGAGGAGGTGAGCGCCGACGCCTTCGCCCTCTACGAGAAGCGCATGCTCGAGGCCAACGCGATGGACTTCGACGACCTCCTGGTCCGCACCGTCAACGTGATGGAGCTGTACGAGGACGTGCGCGAGCGCTGGCGCCGCGCCTTCCGCCACGTCCTCGTCGACGAGTACCAGGACACGAACCGCGCCCAGTATCGCCTGCTCCAGCTCCTCACCGAGGAGCATGGCAACCTGATGGTCGTCGGCGACGAGTCGCAGTCGATCTACGGGTTCCGCCACGCCGACATCGGCAACATCCTCGACTTCGAGCGCGACTTCCCCGATGCGGTCACGGTCAAGCTGGAGCAGAACTATCGCTCCACGCAGACGATCCTCTCGGCCGCCAACGGGGTGATCGAGCGCAACCGGCAGCGGATCGAAAAGCGGCTGTGGTCCGACGCCGGCCAGGGCGAGCCGGTCCAGCTCTCCGAGCTCCGCGACGAGCACGAGGAGGCGCGCTGGGTCGCCGGCGAGGTCCAGAGGCTGGTCGAGGAGGAGGGGGTCTCCCGCTCGGAGATCGCGGTCTTCTACCGGACCAACGCGATGAGCCGCGTGCTCGAGGACACCCTGGTGCGCTTCGAGCTTCCCTACCAGGTGATCGGCGGCACCAAATTCTACGAGCGCGCCGAGATCAAGGACGCCGTCGCCTACCTGAGCCTGCTCGTCAACCCGTCCGACCAGATCTCCTTCGCCCGCGTCGTCAATTCGCCCCGGCGGGGCATCGGCACGACCAGCCAGGGGCGGCTCGCGTCACACGCGAACACCACCGGTGTCCCGATCTGGGAGGTCGCAGGCCGGGTCGAGCAGGTGCCCGGCATGGGGCAGGCCGCGATCAAGGCCATCTCGCGCTTCCACGAGACGATCGAGGGACTGCGGGCGCGCGCCGCCGACGAGCCGGTCGCGCATGTGCTGGAGGCGGTCCTGCACGAGACGGGCTATCTCGAGGCGCTCGAGGCCGAGCGCACGATCGAGGCCGAGGGGAGGATCGAGAACCTCCAGGAGCTGATCGGCGTCGCCGCCGAGTTCGACGCGAACCGCGAGCTCGAGGGCGGCGGTGAGGTGCCGCCGTTGGACGAGTTCCTGCAGCAGATCTCGCTCTTCACCCAGGCCGACGAGATCGAGCGCGACGAGACGCTCGTCACCCTGATGACCCTCCACAACGCCAAGGGGCTCGAGTACGACACCGTCTTCCTGATCGGGCTCGAGGAGGGCGTCTTCCCCCACATGCGGGCGCTCGAGGAGGGAGGCGAGGAGGAGGAGAGGCGCCTCGCCTACGTCGGCATCACCCGCGCCCGCGAGCGGCTCTACCTAACCTGGGCGCGGCAGCGGCGGATCTTCGGCGGCAGGCCCGAGACCAACGTGCCCTCCCGCTTCGTCGACGAGCTTCCCCCGGAGCTGACCGAGCGCCAGTCGACCGCTCCCGGGATGCGCTGGGAGCCGGCGCTCACCGGGGGCGCCTCGGCGCCAATCCAGCCCGGTCCGGCGCTCGAGCTGCAGACCGGCGACGACGTCGTCCACGCGAGCTTCGGCGAGGGAGTCGTCACCGGTGTCGAGCCCGGCGGAGTGATCATCGTCCGCTTCGCCGGCGACGGCAGCGAGCGCAAGCTGATGGCCGACTACGCGCCGCTGAAGAAGCGATGACGGCCCGGATCATCGACGGCAGGGCGATCTCCGCCGAGGTCAGGGAGCGCGTCCGCGGCGAGGTCGCGGCCTACGAGCGAGAGAGCGGGCGGTCGCCGGCGCTGGCGACCGTGATCGTCGGCGAGGACCCCGCCTCGCATATCTACGTCGCCAACAAGCACCGCGCCTGCGAGGAGGCCGGCATGCGATCGGTCCACCACGGCCTCGCCGCCGGCACGAGCCAGGCGGAGCTGGTCGAGCTGATCGCGGACCTCGGCGCCGACGAGGACGTCGACGGGATCCTCGTGCAGCTGCCGGTCCCCGAGGGCATCGACACCGACGCGGTCGTCGCCGCGATCGCCCCCGAGAAGGACGTCGACGGCCTGACTCCGACCAGCGCGGGCCTGCTCGCCGGCGGCTCGCCGGGACTCGTGCCGTGCACCCCCGCGGGCGTGATCGAGCTGCTCGACCACGAGGGGGTCGACCTCGAGGGAGCCGAGGCGGTGGTCGTCGGGCGCTCCAACCTCGTCGGGCGCCCGCTCTCCAGCCTGCTGCTGGGCCGCGACGCGACGGTGACCATGTGCCACTCCCGGACCCGGGACCTGGAGGCGGTCTGCCGGCGGGCGGACATCCTCGTCGCCGCGGTCGGGGTGCCCCGACTGCTCGGGGCCGGCCACGTCAAGCCCGGCGCGGTCGTCATCGACGTTGGCATGAACCGCACCGAGGACGGCCTCGTCGGCGACGTCGACTTCGCCGCGGCCGCCGAGGCGGCGGCGGCGATCACCCCGGTCCCGGGGGGCGTCGGGCCGATGACGATCGCGATGCTGATGGTCAACACCCTGGCCGCGGCCAGGGCGCGCAGCCCCGCCTCCGCCGCCTAGGCCCGGCGTCCAGGCGGGGCCGGTTCCGCCGCAGGCGGGGTGTAGGGTGCGCGCCGACCCCTAGCCCTACGGAGGGAAAGAAAAGATGGACGTAAACAGGCTCAACACGGGCGAGAAGCTTGCCGGAGTTTCCGCTTTTGTCCTGCTGATCATCATGTTCGCCCTCGACTGGTTCACGGTCGACGTAGGCGGCGGCTCGGTCGGCGGCTTCTCGATTCCGGGCGTGTCGGTCGGCGGCAACGCCTGGGAGTCGTTCGGCTTCATCGACATCATCCTCTTCCTCGCCGTGGTCTCCGGCATCGCGCTCGCCGCGGTCAAGGCCATGGGTGACAACGCGGACCTCCCGCTCAGCTCGATCACCGCGGGGATCGGCGGGCTCGCGGTCCTCCTCGTGCTCTTCCGGATCATCTCGCCCCCCGGCTTCGACATCCCCGACAACGCGGGGATCGACGTCAACCGCGACATCGGGGTCTTCCTCGGCTTCCTCGCCGCGCTGGGCGTCGCGGCCGGCGGGTACATGGCGATGCAGGAGGAGGGCACGACATTCGGCGACACCGCCGACCGGTTCTCGGGCGGCGGCGGCGCCGCCGGCCCGAGCGAGCCGCCCTCGACCTCGCCCCCCCTCCTCCTCCGCCCCCTCCGCCGCCGGCCCAGTCCGGTCCCTGAGGGGCCCAGGACGCGCGACAGCTGCCCGCCCGGGCGCCGCTAGGACGGCGCCCGGGCGGTACTTTCGGGGGAATGAGGCTCACTCGCGTCAGAGGCTCTGAGCTGGCCGCCTGCCTGTGCGGGGTGGCCCTGCTGGCCTCGCTTTCGCTCGACTGGTTCGACGCCGGAGCCGAGCCGGTGAGCGGCTGGTCCTCGCTCGGCTTCATCGACGCCTTCCTCGCGCTCACGGGCGGCCTGGCGGTCGGGTTGCCGCTGCTGTCCGCGAGCCAGGAGAAGACGGACCTGACGATCACGGCGACCGCGATCGTCTGCCTCCTGGCGATGCTCGGCCTGTTGATGCTCGCCTACCGCGTGCTCGACCCGCCGGGGTCGACCACCCGGGAAGCGGGGGTGTTCGTCGCGCTCGCGGCCTGCCTCGGGATCTCCCTGTCGACCTGGCGGGCGATGGCCGACGACGGCACCGCCCGCGCGGCTGCCTGACTAGGCCAGGTCTGCGGCGACCGCCGCCGCCACCCGCTTCGAGAAGGCGATGATCGTCATCATCGGGTTGACCCCGACCGAGGAGGGGAAGAGACACGCGTCCGCGACGTGGACGCCCGCGACCCCGTGGAGGGCGCCGTCGGCCCCGCAGGCGCCGTCCGCCGGGGAGGCCGCCATCCGCGCGGACCCCATCGGGTGGAAGGCCTCGAGCCGGAGGTGGGCGGGCTTCAGGTCGAGCTGTTCGAATGCCGCCAGGTCGCGGGGCCGGAGGACGCCGACCCGGCCGACGTTGGGGTAGACCTCGGTCGCCCCGGCCGCGAAGTGGACCTCGGCGGCGCGGGCGATGCCGAAGACCAGGCGCCGGGCGTCCTCGCCGGTGAGCCGGTAGGTGAGCCGCGGGGTCCCGTCGCCGGCGAGGCCGACGCGACCGTGCGAGCGGTCCGACAGGTGGACCCCGATCGAGCCGACGTTGGCGAAGCCGAGCATCGCCTCCTGGTGCCTGCGGCCGGCGCCGAGCAGCCAGGCGCCGCCGAAGGGGAGAGGGGTGAAGGTCGCCTCGAGGAGGATGTCCTGCGCCTCCCACTCGTCGACGTAGTAGCTCTGCATGATTCCCTCCCAGCCGCGCACCTCCTCCGGGTAGCGGGCGCCCACCCAGCAGGCGGGGTGGATGTGGAGGTTGCGCCCGACCGCGTCGTTGCCGAGACCCGAGCGGAGCAGCAGCTCCGGGGTTCCGAGCGCCCCGCCGGCTGCGATCACCCGCCTCGCCCGGACCACGTATCGGCGCCGTGAGCCGTTGCGCTCGCCTGGGGCGCCGCTGAGGCAGTCGACCCCGGCGGCGGCGCCGTCCTCGACGATGATCCGCTGGACCTCGGTGTCGGCGCGCACCCTCGCTCCGGCCGCGACCGCGCGCGGCAGGTAGGACACGTGCATCCCCCGCTTGGCGTCGATCCGGCAGCCGAACGGGCAGGAGCTGCACTGGACGCAGTCGCCGGCGTTGCGGGCGATCGGCCCGCCGCTGGCCCCGAGCGCGGCGGCGCCCTCCATCGCGAGCTGGCCGTTGCGGCCCATCCGCTCGGGGTCGACCGGGGTGACGCGGAGGAACTCCTCGGCCTCCGAGTACTCGGCGTCGAGGTCCGTGGCCCAGTCGATTCCGAACTGCTCGCGCCAGCGCGCCAGGACCGGCCCGGGAGCGCGGAAGCAGGTGCCCGAGTTGATCACCGTGGTCCCCCCGACGGCGCGGCCGATCGGGATCGGCACCGGCGGGCGCCCCTCGGCGACGGTGATCCCGGCGTCGCGGTAGAGCGATGTGATCGCCGCGATCGGGTCCTCGGGGTAGTTGCCGCGGTTGAAGTGCGACCCCGCTTCGAGCACGATCACGTCGAGGCCGGCCTCGGCGAGGACCGCCGCCGCCGCCGACCCGCCGGCACCCGAGCCGACGATCACGACGTCGCACTGCTCGCCGCCGGGGGGCGCCACGGTGTCGCCCAGCGACCCCGCCGGCTCGGGCTCGGAGCCGTCGGCGAGGGCGCAGGCGACCTCGTAGCCGACCCGCTCCTTGACCTCGGGAAGGACCGCGTAGCCGAGCGTGCAGAGGACCTTGCCGAGCAGGAGCAGCTCGTGGTGGAGGCCGAAGCGCGAGGACTCCATCCGCTCCAGGTAGTCCTCTCGCGTGGCCAGGTCGAGGCGGTGGAAGCGCCAGGGGAAGGGCAGCAGGTCGAAGGCGCGCAGCCCGAGCTTGAGCCGGGCCAGGCTACGGGGCGGCAGCTCGGCGACGAAGCGGGAGACCGGCCCCGAGACGTCGACCTCGCGCTCGGCCGCGGGGAGCCCGTCGTAGCCGGGCGCCATCGCCTCGCAGATCGCCGACAGCACGCGCTGCTCGGCGGCCCCCAGCCCCGGCGCGCGCCTTCAGCCCGGAGCCGGCCGGCGCCCGACTCGCCCGGCGAGCGACCAGAGCCAGAGGGCGAGCAGCGCGAGGTACCCGTCGACGAGGAAGTTGAGCAGGTAGATGAAGACGTCGGAGTCGAACAGGTAGAAGCCGAGCGCCGACAGCGAGGACGCGGTCTTGCCCGCCGCCAGCACCAGCAGGAAGGGCCGGTAGCGGACGACGTCGGCCTGCGCGACCAGGCAGATGCCGGCGATCACGACCATGTAGGCGAAGCCGAGCGCGAGCCAGAACTTCTCCTCGGTCTCGGGGGCGCGGGTGAAGCTGCCGATCTCGTCGCCGAGATCGGAGATCACGTCGAGAACGCCGTCGGGGAAGGCGATGAAGAGGAAGCCGACGATCGCGAAGGTGGCCGCCAGCAGCCGCAGGTTTGCGACGACGAACCTCTCTGCCTTCTCGCCCCTCATGCCGGAGCGGCACTCTATCCGTCGCTAATCTGCGGCGCGTGATCGACCGCGACCAGGTCCTGCACGTCGCCCGCCTCGCCCGCCTGCGGCTCTCCGAGGAGGAGGTCGAGCGAATGGCGACCGAGCTCTCCGGGATCCTCGATCACGTCGACCGGATCTCGCAGCTCGACCTCGAGGGGATCGAGCCGACCACCCATGTGCTGCCGCTCCAGAACGTGCTCCGTCCCGACGAGCCGCGGCCGAGCTGGCCGCGCGAGCGCGCGCTCGAGCAGGCACCCGACCCCTCCGGCGGGGCCTTCCGCGTCCCCTCGCCCCAGGCCGAGGCCTAGATGGAGGGCGTGCTCGAGCTGACGGTCGCCGCGGCGGCCGAGCGCATCCGCGCAGGCGAGCTCTCCGCCGGCGAGTACTGGGAAGCGTGGGTCGAGGCCGCGGCCGGCGACGAGCTGGGCGCCTACCTCTGGCGGGCCGGCGAGGAGGACGGGGGAGATAACGGCAGGGGCCCGCTGGGGGGCATCCCGGTCGCCGTCAAGGACCTCTTCTGCACCGAGGGCGTGCCGACGACGGCCGGGTCGCGGATCCTCGAGGGCCACCGTCCGCTCTACACCGCGACCGCGGTCCGCAACCTGACCGAGGCCGGCGCCCGCCTGCTCGGCAAGACCAACATGGACGAGTTCGCGATGGGGTCCTCGAACGAGAACTCCGGCCTACGGGCCCGTCCGCAACCCGTGGGACCGGTCGCGGGTTCCGGGCGGCTCCTCGGGGGGCTCCGCCGCGGCCGTCGCCGGCGGCCTCGCTCCCTGCGCGATCGGCACCGACACCGGCGGCTCGATCCGCCAGCCGGCGTCGCTCTGCGGGATCGTCGGCCTCAAGCCCACCTACGGGGCGATCTCGCGCTACGGCATGGTCGCCTTCGCCTCCTCGCTCGATCAGTGCGGCCCGCTCACCCGCGACGTCACCGACGCCGCCCTGCTGCTGGCCGCGATGGAGGGCCGCGACCCGTGCGACTCGACCTCGGTCGGGATCGAGGGGGGCGTCGCGCTGCCCTCGCGGGAGGACCTCAGGGGCCTGCGCTTCGCGGTTCCCGAGGAACTCGCCCAGGACGGCATGGAGGCGGGCGTCCGCGAGAACTTCGAGGCCACCCTCGGCCTCGTCCGCGAGCTCGGCGGCGAGATCGCCGAGACGCCGCTCCCCAACGCCGAGCACGGCATCTCTGCCTACTACGTGCTGGCACCCGCCGAGGCGTCGGCGAACCT
The DNA here is from genome assembly GCA_963720015.1 of uncultured Actinomycetes bacterium. Classification (GTDB taxonomy): domain Bacteria; phylum Actinomycetota; class Thermoleophilia; order Solirubrobacterales; family 70-9; genus DATFPK01. The sequence goes on from CAVREA010000005.1 coordinate 66,357, forward strand.
TGCCCGCTACGACGGCGTCCGCTACGGGCTCCGCCGCGAGGCCGGCGACCTGATCGAGATGTACGAGGGGACCCGCGCCGAGGGCTTCGGCGCCGAGGTCAAGCGGCGCATCATGCTGGGCACCTACGCCCTCTCCTCGGGGTACTACGAGGCCTACTACGGGCAGGCACAGAAGGTTCGCACCCGGATCGCCGACGACTACAGGTCGGCCTTCGAGCGCTTCGACTTCGTGATCACGCCCACCTCTCCCTCGGTCGCCTTCCAGCTCGGCGCCAAGACGGATGACCCGCTGGCCATGTACATGAACGACTTCTTCACAGTGCCGATGCCGCTCGCCGGGATCCCCGCGATCTCGATCCCCTCCGGCCTCGCCGAGCCCGACGGCGGCGGGCCGGAGCTGCCGGTGGGATTCCAGATCGCCGCCCCGGCGTTCGGCGAGAACGCGCTGCTCGAGGCCGCCCATGCGCTCGAGCGGGCGATCGGCTTCGACGCGCGTCCGGAGGGGGTCGGATGACCGACGAGGAGGTGATCGGGGCCGTGCGGTCGGCGCTCGACGAGCTTCCGGAGCCGTTCGCCGACCGGCTCGGCGAGGTGGCCGTGATCGTCGAGGACTCCCACCCCGAGGGGCTGATGGGGATCTACGACCCGGTCGGGGGCCTTCCCCGGATCGTCATCTTCCGCGACGCCAACCCGGACGCCGGGGAGGTCCGGCGCACCGTGCTGCATGAGGTGGGACACCATTTCGGGATGGGCGAAGGGGACCTGGAGGGCCACGGCTATGGCTGAGCTCGAGCCCGTCATCGGCCTCGAGATCCACGTCCAGCTCTCGACCGCGACGAAGATGTTCTGCGGCTGCGAGCTCTCCTTCGGGGACGAGCCGAACGTCCATACCTGCCCGGTCTGCCTCGCCCATCCGGGGGTCCTCCCGGTCACCAACGAGCGCTCGGTCCGCTACGCCCTGCAGATCGCCGCGGCGCTCGAGTGCGACGTCGCCCCCCGCTCGATCTTCCACCGCAAGAACTACTTCTACCCGGACAACCCGAAGGCCTACCAGATCAGCCAGTACGACATTCCGCTGGCGACCGGCGGCCGGCTGGGCGGAGTCCGCATCCACCGGGTCCACCTCGAGGAGGACGCGGCGAAGATGATCCACGTCGGCGAGTCCGGGCGGATCCACGGCTCCGCCGCCTCGCTGGTGGACTTCAACCGGGCCGGGACGCCGCTGGTCGAGATCGTCACCGAGCCCGACGTCACCAGCGCGGCGCAGGCCCGCGAGTGGGCGCAGCTGCTGCGCGAGACCGTGCGCCAGCTCGGGGTGTCGGACGTGAACATGGAGGAGGGCAGCCTGCGGGTGGACGCCAACGTCTCCGTCAGGCCCGCGGGCGCCGCGGAGCTGGGCACCAAGACCGAGCTCAAGAACATGAACAGCTTCCGCTTCCTCGAGCGCGGGATCGAGGCCGAGCTCGATCGCCAGCGAGAGCTCGTCGAGGACGGCGGCGCCGTCGTCCAGGAGACCCTCCACTACGACCCCGCGAGCGGCACCCTGACGCCCTTGCGCTCGAAGGAGGAGGCGCACGACTACCGCTACTTCCCCGAGCCGGACCTGGTGCCGCTGGCGCCGACCGAGGAGATGCTGCGCGAGGCCCGCGAGGCGCTGCCCGAGCTGCCGGCGGCGCGGGCCGCCCGCTACGAGGAGATCGGCCTCAGCGCCGAGGCGGCCGGGCGTCTCGCCGCCGACCCGCAGACGGCCGCCTTCTTCGAAGAGGCCGCCGCGGCGGCGGAGGGAGCGGAGCCACAGGTGGTCGCCAACTGGATCACCGGCGAGCTGGCGGCGGCGCTGCGCCAGGACGGGGGGGAGGGCGGCGCCGCGGCCTCGAAGGTCTCGCCGTCGGCGCTCGCCGACCTGATCGGGCTGGTGTCCTCGAAGGCGATCTCCCACGGCGCGGCCAAGACCGTGCTGGCCGCGCTGGTGGCCGAGGGCGGCGAGCCGGGGCCGATCGTCGAGCGCGAGGGGCTCGCCCAGATCTCCGACGCCGGCGAGCTCGAGCGGATCGTCGCGGCGGCGATCGAGGCCGACCCGAAGGCGGCGGATCAGGTCCGGGCTGGGAACCAGAAGGCGATCGGGGCGATCATCGGCGCCGTCATGCGGGAGACGAAGGGCAGGGCCGACGGTGGCGAGGTCGGCCGGCTGATCCGCGAGCAGCTCGCCGGCTGAGCTTGTAACGACCTGTTACAAGCGCCCGGCGTCGGGCATACTCAAGGCATGGCCTGGAACGTCGTCATCGCCGGGGGCGGATTCGCCGGAGCCAACGCCGCCCGCGAGCTGGAGCGGCTCATGCCGAAGCAGTCGGCGCGGTTGACGCTCGTCAACGACGTCAACTTCATGCTCTACGCGCCGTTCCTTCCCGAGGCCGCCGCCGGGACGCTCGAGCCCCGGCACGTGGTCACGCCGCTGCGGGACATCCTCAAGCGCACCAACCTGCGGCTCGGGGCGGTCGACGCCCACGACCCCGCCGCCCGCACCGTCGAGCTCCGCACCCACGACGGGGAGGCCGAGACACTGCGCTACGACCAGCTCCTGCTGGCGCTCGGCTCGGTCTCGCGGACACTGCCGGTGCCCGGCCTGGACGAGCACGCGATCGGCTTCAAGAGCCTCGCCGACGCGATCTGGCTGCGCAACCACGTCATCCAGACCCTGGAGATGGCCAATGCGACCGAGGACCCGGCGCGGCGGGAGGAGCTGCTCACCTACGTCTTCGTCGGCGGCGGCTACGCCGGCCTCGAGGCGCTCGCCGAGCTTCAGGACTTCGCCGCGGACGCGATGGACGCCTACCCGCGGGCGCGGCTGCACGGGATGCGCTGGGTCCTGGTCGAGGCGGCGGACCGCGTCCTCCCGGAGATCGACCTTCCCCTCGCCGAGTACGCGCTGCGCGAGCTGCGCAGCCGCGGCATCGACATTCGCCTCGGTACCACCCTGGACGAGGTGACCGCCCATACGGCCCGCCTCTCGACCGGGGAGACCCTTCCCAGCAAGACCGTCGTCTGGACCGCCGGGGTCACGCCCCACCCGAGCCTGCGCCGGCTCGCGGTGCCGCTAGACGACCGCGGCCGGGTGCCGGTCGACCGGTACCTCCGTGTCGAGGGGATGGACTCGGTCTGGGCCGTCGGCGACTGCGCCGCGGTGCCCGACCCCGACGGCGGGTTCAGCCCGCCGACCGCACAGCACGCCGTCCGCCAGGGGCCGCTGGCGGCTCGCAACATCGCCGCCGAGCTCGGCATCGGCGAGGCGCGGCCCTTCACCTACCGCGGGCGGGCGGCCTTCGTCAACCTCGGCCGCTACAAGGCCGTCGGCCGGATCGGCCGGCGGACGTTCCGCGGCTTCCCCGCCTGGTGGCTGGCCCGCACCTACCACATGAGCCAGATCCCCGGCCGGGCCCGCAAGGCGCGCGCCGTGCTCGACTGGACGGCGAGCCTGCCCTTCGACCGCGACATCTCCGAGGTCGGCTCGATCGGCCACCCGGGCCCGCTGCGGACCGAGATCTACGAGCCCGGCGGCTCCCACCGCCCGATCGCGGCCGAGGACGAGGAGCGGCGCTGAGGCGCCCGCGGCGATGGGCTACGAGTACGTCGTCATCGCACTCAGCTTCGGCCTCGCCACCGGGATCATCGGCCGCGGCAAGGGAAGCTCGTTCTGGATCTGGTTCGTCGTCGGCACGGTCACGCTGATCATCGGCCTGGTCGCCGTGATCCTGTTCCGCTACGAGAAGGCCGAGCCTGAGCGTCGCTGCCCCAACTGCGGCAAGATCCAGAAGCTCTACGTCCAGGTCTGCACCCGCTGCGGGACCGAGCTCTACCTGCCCGACCCGAGCGAGGTCCACCACCCCCAGGTCTAGCCGGCCCTCTCTTCTACCTGAGCCAGGTGCGCACGATCGCGTTGGCGAAGCCGAGGCCGTAGCGGACCACGGCGGGCTTCTTCGAGTGGCCGCTGAGCCGGCGCTCTACGGTGACCGGGATCTCGCGCGCGGGCACGCCACGCTTGATCGCTTCGATCAGGAACTCCGAGGTGTGGAACTGCTCCTGGCGGAGGACCAGGGTGGGGAGGACGGTGGCGCGGACGGCGCGGTAGCCGTTGGAGCAGTCGGTGACATGGGTGCGCGTGATGAAGGAGACGAGCCGGTTGAAGAAGACGATGCCGAGCTCGCGGGCGAAGTGGTTGCGGTCGGCCTGTCCGAGGACGCGGGATCCGTGGGCGACGTCGACCTCGCCGCCGAGGACGGGCTCGACCAGCAGATGCATCTCCGAGGGCAGGTGCTGGCCATCGGCGTCGAGGGTGACCACGATCTCCGCCTCGGAGTCGACCATCAGCCGGTAGCCCGTGCGCAGGGCGGCTCCGCCGCCGCGGTTGATCACGTGCCGGGCGACCGCGGCGCCGTGGCGGCGGGCGATCTCGTCGGTCCCGTCGCGGGAGCCGTCGTCGACGACGAGGACCGCGGTCTCGCGGCCGCAGACGGTCTCCGGGATCCGCTCGAGGACATGGCCGATGTTGTCCGCCTCGTTGTAGGCGGGGATGAGGATCGCGATCCGGCCGCGGAAGCGCTCCGGCAGGCCCTGCTGGCGGAACTCCTCCGAGGCGATTCCCTCGAGCACCGCGGAGAGCTGGCGCGAGTTGCGGCTGGCCTGCGAGAGCGCCCGCAGGATCATCAGGAAGAGGATGAAGATCGCGAACACGGCGAGTCCGAGGATGCGGCCGCCGTTGCCCTGCTCGAAGGAGAACGTCTCCAGCAGCGCGTCGGTCAGCTCGGTGCCGGAGACGATCGCGAGGCCGAGCCCCGCCGCGATCAGGATGAGGACGTCGGCGTTGCGCAGCTCCCGCCGCCGGACCACGGCGAAGGCGACGATCCCAGCCGCCGCCAGGAGGCCGGCGGTGCGGAGGGCGGTCAGCTCGGAGGGGAAGAGGTTGGCGTAGGCCATGGTCGTGCCCCGAGGCGTGGTCGGGGCGCGTAGAGGATAGGTCCGCCGGGCCGTTGATCAGGCGCCAAGCGCCTCCCCTGGGCGCCACCCTGCGCCCCCAAAGCCACCGAGTGATGAGTTATCCGGCTATGCGACGGGAAAGCGATCACTCGGCGGGCTGGGTGGAGGCGCCGCGGGCGCGGAGGGCGGCGCCGGCGCGGGCGAGCGCGGTCGCCGCCAGCGGGAAGACCAGCGTCATCAGGATCTCGCTGCGGCGGTTGCTCGCGAGGGTCGCGGCGCCGATCAGTGTGACGACCGCGATCGGGACCGCGAGCACGACGGCTTCGAGGCGGCGGCGACGGACGAAGAGGACGCCGAGGCCGGCGAGGCCGAGGAGCACCAGCAGCACCTGAATCACCCTTCCCGGCGTTGTCTCCATCGCCTCGCCGACGCCGCTGCTCCACATCCGCCACACCTTGCGCACGGTCATCCCGGCGTAGTCGAGGGGCTCGTCGGAGAGGTAGTCGGAGAGCTGCTCGCGGCCGATCTTGCCGAGGGCCTCGTCGCGGGGGAGGCCGGGGTAGCGCGCCGCGACCCGGTCGAAGAGCGGCTCGGGGTCGACGCGGTCGAGCGCCTCTGAGTCGGGCTCGATCATGCGGCCCTGGAAGCGCTCGACCAGGGCCGACTTGACCCGCTGGTACTCGCCGTCGGCGGGCAGGTAGGTCCCCACATAGAGGGCCTTGCCGCCGCCGGTGGAGAGCGTCGCCTTGTCGATCTCGATCGCATTGCGCACGACCCAGGGGGCGATCGGCAATGCGATCGCGGCCACCATGACCGCGGTCGCGGCCAGCGCCGGCCGGGGGCCGCCCTCGCGCCAGCGCAGGACAAGGGCGACCACGCCCAGCGCCAGCCCGACCGCGAGGTACTCGGGCCGGATCAGGGCGGTGATCCCGAGCAGCAGGCCGGGCACCGCCCATTCCCATGTCCCGCGCCGGTCCGCGGCCCACAGAAAGGCGAGGATCGCGGCCGGCAGGGTCAGGATCGCAGGCGGCTCGCTGAGCACGGCGCCGGTCGAGTGGATGAAGGGCGGATAGACGGCGACGCCGGCGGCGGCGATCAGGCCGGCGGGGCGGCATGAGATGCGGCGCCCGAGCAGATAGACGACGACGATCGCGAGCGTCCCGAGCAGCGCCTGCAGGAGCCGGGCGACGCCGTCGCGGGCGCCGCCGGTCGCGTAGTAGGCCCCGGCGTAGAGGAGGGGGGCGCCGGGCGACCAGTCGCTCGAGTTGCTGAACGACGGGCCGCCGTAGGAGCCGTCCACGTACAGCGACTTGGCGAGCGCCGTGTAGGCGAGAGCGTCGTCGCCGGGATCGGCGTTCGGGTTGGCGACCCGCTCGATCCGCAGCCCGAATCCGACCGCGACGATCAGGGCGAGGACGACCAGGGTCGTCTTGCCGTGACGCTGCGCGGCAGAGCGGAGGCGGTCCGCCGGCCGGGACCGGGGTGGGGCCTGCGTCATGGCGCGGAAGGATAGGTCCGGCGCTCGCGCAGCCAGGCGGCCGCCCAGACGAGGAACGACCCCGCCAGCGCCGCCAGCACCGGGATCGCGACGATGACCCGCCGCGGCGAGGCGATCATCAGCGCCCCGAGCGCGGTGATCGTGACGACGAGCACCGCGATCACCGCGGCCTCCCAGCGCCGGCGCAGGGCAAGCACCACCAGGCCGAGCAGGCCGCCGACGACGATGACCGCGTGCAGCAGTGACCAGGGCAGCATCTCCATCACGTTGCGGGGGCCGTAGCGCCAGGAGTCGTAGGCCTTCTCCGCCAGCATCCCCGCGAAGCGCAGCGGCTCGCCGGTGGCGTAGGTCTCGAGGTTCTCGCGGCCGAGCGAGCCGAGCGCGGCGTCGCTGGCCAGGCCGGGACGCTGCCGCGCGGCGAAGGCGTCGAGCACGGACTCGATATAGACGAAGTCGGCGCGGTCGAAGCGCTGCGAGAGCAGCAGCCGCGGGTCGGTGCCCCCGGCGCCCTCGAGCGTCGGCTGTGAGAGCAGCATCCACGGCGTCTCGCTGGCGGCGAGCAGGCGCGGGTGCCGGGCCGCAACGGCATGGCGCAGCCAGGGCCGGCTCTCGAGCAGCTCCTGCTTGAGCGCCGGGGCGTCGCCGTCGGTGGGCAGGTTGGTGCCGATGTAGAGCACCTTGCCGCCGCCGGTGGAGATCGGCACGAAGCGGTCGAGGACGACCATGTTGTGGATCGTCCAGGGCGCGAGCACGACCGCGAAGGCGAGCGCGGAGGCGCCCGCCCCGAGGGCGCCGGCCCTGCCGCGGCCGAGCACGAAAGCGAGCAGCGGCACGAGGACGCCGAGGAAGAGGTACTCGGGCCGGACCAGGGCCATCAGCCCCATCGCCACTCCGGCGAGGGCCCAGGCGGCGGCGGTGCCCCGGTCCGCCGCCCGCATCAACGCGAGCATCGATCCGGAGAGCAGGGTCGCGGCCAGCGGCTCGGTCATCAGCATGCCCTGGTACTCGAGGAAGGCCGGGTAGACGGCCACCAGGGCGGCGCCGATGAGGCCGGCGTCAGGGCCGGCGAAGCGCCTGCCGATCGCGAAGCCGAAGAGCACCGCGAGCGAGCCGATCACGGCCAGCATCAGGCGGGCAAGGCGGATGTCGGGCTCGCCCCGCAGCTCGTAGACGCCGGCTACGAAAAGCGGCAGACCGGGGGCGTAGTTGCTCGCCTCCTGGACGTCGCCGGCGGCGAATTCGCCGCGCTGCTCGAAGCTGCCGTCCTGGTGGAGGCCGGCGGCGATCCGGGCGTAGCCGCGCGAATCGGGGGACTGGGGCTGGTACGGCTCGACCGCATAGCCCACCCTCAGCCCCAGGCCGAGCAGCAGGATCGCCGCCAGGCAGAGCAGCCGTGGGCGCCCGCCTGCAGTCGCCTCGAGGCGTCGCATCGACGCCATCCTAGATCGGCCGGTCCGCTACCCTGCCGCCGCATGCGCGTTCTCATCCTTGGGGGCGACGGCTACCTGGGCTGGCCGACGGCGCTGAGGTTCTCAGACCGTGGGCACGAGGTCGCGGTCGTCGACAACTTCTCCCGCCGCCGCTGGCACCGCCAGCATGGGACCGACTCGCTGACGCCGATCCGGTCCCTCGACGATCGGCTCGAGGCCTGGAGCGAGATCTCCGGGAACCACATCCGCGGTTTCTCCGGGGCGGTTGAGGACGGGGCCTTCCTCGACGGCGTGATCGCCGATCTCCGCCCCGAAGCCATCGTCCATTACGGCGAGCAGCCTTCGGCGCCGTTCTCGATGATGTCGCGTGAACGGGCGGTGGAGACGCAGCACACAAATGTGATCGGCACCCTCAACCTCCTCTTTTCGATGCGGGACCACGTTCCCGACGCGCATCTGGTCAAGCTCGGGACGATGGGGGAGTACGGCACCCCGAACATCGACATCGAAGAGGGCTACATCGAAATCCACCACAAGGGCCGCAGCGACACGCTGCCGTTCCCGAAGCTCCCGGGCTCGCTCTACCATTGCTCGAAAGTCCACGACTCGACCAACATCCACTTCGCCTGCCGGATCTGGGGCCTGCGGGCCACCGACCTCAACCAGGGCGTCGTCTATGGGATCGAGACCGAGGAAACGGCGCGCGACGAGCGCCTGATCACGCGTTTCGACTACGACGAGATCTTCGGCACCGTGCTCAATCGCTTCTGCGTTCAGGCGGTGATCGGCCACCCGCTGACCGTCTACGGCACGGGGGGGCAGACCCGCGGCTTTCTCAACATCCGCGACACGCTGCGTTGCGTAGAGCTCGCTGTCGAGAATCCTGCCGCCGCGGGCGAGTATCGCGTCTTCAACCAGTTCACCGAGCAGTTCTCGGTCTCCGAGCTCGCCGAGCTGGTGCAGGGCGCTTCGCGCCAGCTGGGCTTCGACCCGCCCGTACGCCACATCGAGAACCCGCGGGTCGAGCTGGAGGATCACTACTACAACGCCGTCCACACCAAACTGCTCGATCTCGGCCTGGCGCCGACGTTTCTCGGCGAGGAGCTCGTCACGTCGATGCTCCACCTGATCGAGCGCCACAAGTCCCGCGTGATCGAGGACGCGATCGACCCGCGGACCAAGTGGAACCCGGGCGAGCTCGAGGGGAGCCTGCCGGCGCCGTAGGACGCGGGCCGGATCCGTCACCTCTTCCCGGAGGGCAAAAACCCCTGCTGGGCAGCCACTAGGCCGCTGCTACCATCGCTCGTCCCATGCGCGCCGCCGATGCACTGATGGAGTCGCTCAAGGCCGAGGGTGTCCAGCACATCTTCGGCATCCCCGGCGGCGCCAACCTGCCGACTTACGACGCGCTCGTCGACGCCGAGCTCGACCACATCCAGGTCCGCCACGAGCAGTGCGGCGGGCACGCCGCGGAGGGCTACGCGAAGGCCTCCGGCCGGGTCGGGGTGGCGTTCGCGACCTCCGGTCCCGGCGCCACCAACCTGGTCACCGCGATCGCCGACGCGATGCTGGACTCGGTGCCGACGGTGTTCGTCACAGGCCAGGTCCGCACCGAGCTGATCGGCACCGACGGCTTCCAGGAGGCGGACATCGTCGGCTCGACCCTGCCGTTCGTCAAGCACTCCTTCCAGGTCACCGACCCGCGCCAGATCCCTGAGTACGTCCACGAGGCGTTCCACGTCGCCTCGACGGGGCGCCCGGGGCCGGTGCTCGTCGACGTCCCCCAGGACCTCTCGCGCGCCGACATCGAGTACGAGCCGCGCACCGACCCGGTCGACCTGCCCGGGTACAAGCCGTCCACCGAGGGCAACATCAAGCAGATCCGGATCGCGGCCAAGGCCCTCGCCAACGCGCGCCGGCCGGTTTTCTACACGGGCGGCGGGGTGATCAACGCGAACGCCTCCGAGGAGCTTCGCGAGCTCGCCGCCTCGGACCGGTTCCCGGTCACCTCGACGCTGATGGGCCTGGGCGCCTTCCCGGCCTCCGACGGCCAGTGGCTCGGGATGCTCGGCATGCACGGGACCCGCACCGCCAACTACGCGATGGACAACGCCGACCTGATCGTCGCGATCGGCTCCCGCTTCGACGACCGGATCACGGGCAAGCTCTCCGAGTTCGCCCCGCGGGCCAAGTTCATCCACATCGACATCGACCCGGCCGAGATCTCCAAGAACGTCCCCGCCCACATCCCGATCGTCGGCGACGCCAAGCAGGTCATCCCGAAGCTGACCCGCGAGTACCGCGCCCTGCAGACCGACTCCTCGCGCCTCGACCCCTGGTGGAAGCAGCTCGAGGGCTGGCAGAAGGAGCACCCGCTCAGCTACGAGCGACGGCGAGGGGGAGATCAAGCCGCAGTTCATGGTCGAGGCGATGTTCCGGGCCACCGGAGGCGACGCGATCGTCACCTCCGACGTCGGCCAGCACCAGATGTGGGCCGCCCAGTACTACGGCTTCGACCAGCCGCGCCGCTGGATCAACTCGGGTGGCCTCGGGACGATGGGCTTCGGCCTGCCCTCCGCGATCGGCGCCAAGGTCGCCTGCCCCGAGGAGCAGGTCGTCTGCCTGGCCGGCGACGGCAGCCTGATCATGACCTGCCAGGAGCTCGCCACCTGCGTCCACCACGAGATCCCGGTCAAGGTCTTCCTCATGAACAACGGCTACATGGGCATGGTCCGCCAGTGGCAGGAGCTCTTCTGGGATCGCCGCTACAGCTCGGTCGAGCTCGGCCCCAGCCCCGACTGGGTCAAGCTCGCCGAGGCCTTCGGCGCGACCGGCATGCGCGCCGAGAACCCGGCCGACCTCGAGGAGACGATGCGCACGGCGCTGGAGACCGACGGCCCGGTGCTCGTCGACGTCCGCGTCAGCCGCGAGGAGAACTGCTTCCCGATGATCCCCGCCGGGGCCGCGGCGAGGGACATGGTGGGCTGAGCGATGGGTGAGCCGGGGACGCCGGAGCTCGTCAAGCTCGAGGACCTGAGCGTCCCCGGCGCGCTCACGGGGCGCAAGCACGTGCTCGCGATCCTGGTCGAGAACAAGCCGGGCGTGCTCGCCCGCACGGCCGGGCTCTTCTCCCGCCGCGGCTTCAACATCGACACGCTCGCCGTCGGCCCCACCGACGACCCCAACATCTCCCGCATCACCCTCACCCTCGACGGCGCGGTCCACCCGATCGACCAGGTCACCAAGCAGCTCCACAAGCTGGTCAACGTGCTCAAGATCCGCGACATGGAGCCGGAGGAGACGATCGCCCGCGAGATGGCGCTGTTCAAGGTCACGGCGGCGGTCGAGAACCGGGCGGAGATCATCCAGTTCGCGGACATCTTCCGGGCCAAGATCGTCGATGTCTCGCGCCGCACGATGACGATCGAGGTGACCGGCTCCGCGGACAAGGTCGAGGCGTTCGAGCGGATGATCCGCCCGCACGGCCTGGTCGAGATGGTCCGCACCGGCGAGATCGCGATCGCCCGCGGCGGCGACTGAGCGAGCCGTCACGAGCGTGATCGGCGCTCTCGACACCGAGGCGCTGCTGGGCGACCTGGAGCGCGGCCTCGAGCGCACGTCCGGCCGGGGCCGGAGGCTGGTCAGCGTCACCATCGCGGCCCCGATCGAGGACCCCTGCGGCGCCGTCTTCGCCGCGCGCCTGGCGTCCGACCGCTGGTTCTGCTGGGAGCAGCCCGACCGCGGCTTCGCGCTGGCGGCGCTGGGCTCGGCCCAGGAGGTTGTCTCGCGCGGGCCCGGCCGCTTCCGCGACGCCGCCCGCGACTGCCTCGGCCTCGCCGGCGCCGGCATCGTCAGCGGCGACGGGGGCCTCGCGCCCGGGGCGGGCCCGGTCTTCACCGGCGGCTTCGCCTTCGACGAGGAGGGCGCTTCGTCGGCCACATGGTCCTCGTTCCCGCCGGCGGCGATGGTCCTGCCCGAGGTCTCGATCCGGCGCCACGGGGAGGACACCCGCCTGACGGCCAACATCGTGGCCGGCGACGGCGACGGGGACGAGGCGCTCGCCCGGATCGCCGCGCGGCTCGCCGGCCTCCGCGACCAGGGGCTGCCGATGCTCGAGCCGCACCGCCTCGGCCGCACCGAGATCCGCAGCGCCGGCCCCCCGGGGGAGTTCGAGCGAGCGGTGCGGGCAGCCACCGAGAGGATCGAGGCGGGCGGGCTGAGCAAGGTGGTGCTGGCGCGCGAGGTCGTCGCCCGCGCCCCGGCCGCCCACGACACGGCGGCGCTCTTCGGCGCCCTGCGCGAGCTCTTTCCGGCCTGCTTCTGCTTCTGCTGCGGCACGCCCGAGGCCGCCTTCCTCGGCGCCAGCCCGGAGCTGCTGGTTCGCCGGTCCGGCGCCTCGGTGTCGACCGTCGCCCTGGCAGGCTCGGCGCGGCGCAGCTCCGACCCCGCCGTTGACGACCACCTCGGCGAGGGCCTGCTGCGGTCCGACAAGGACCGCCGCGAGCAGGAGTTCGTCACCCGGCGGATCGTCCGCAACCTGCGCCCTCACGCGGTCTGGGTCGAGGCCGCCGCCGAGCCGGAGATCGTCAAGGTCGCCAACATCCAGCACCTGGCGACCCCGATCCTCGCCCAGCTCGCCGACCCGCGCTCGGCGATCGAGCTGGCCGGGATCCTCCACCCGACTCCGGCCGTGGGCGGCGAGCCATGGCCGGCCGCCGGCGAGGTGATCGGCGAGCTCGAGGGGATGGATCGCGGCTGGTACGCCGGGCCCGTGGGGTGGATGGACGCGGCCGAGGACGGCGAGTTCTGCGTGGCGCTGCGCAGCGCCCTGCTCCGCGACCGCGACGCCCACCTCTACGCGGGCGTGGGCGTCGTCTCCGGCTCCGACCCCGCCGCCGAGCTGGCCGAGACCGAGGTCAAGCTGGGCGCGCTGCTGCCGCTGCTCGCCGACTAGGCGACGGCGGAGGCGATCGCCTGCTGGAGGCGCCCGTGCAGCTCCACATTGGCGCCGCGGTCGACGGGGACCTCGATCAGGCCCGTTCCCCGGTCGAGGGCGCCGGCCAGGTCGGCGAGGTCGTCGACGCGGGTATGGCCGACCCCGAAGAGCCCGGCCGCGCCCGCCAGGTCGATGCCGCGGGGGGTGCCGAGCAGCTCCTCGAACTCGCCGGGTGGCAGCACGTCGGCCTGGGGGAGGAAGCTGAAGATGCCACCGCCGTCGTTGTCGACGACGACGATGCGGACCGGCGCCGAGACACCGCGGAGGGCGGCGAGCCCGCCGAGATCGTGGAGGAGCCCCAGGTCCCCGGTGACGATCACGGCCGGCCGGCCGGAGGCGTGGGCGGCGCCGATGCCCGAGGAGACGAGGCCGTCGATCCCGTTCGCCCCGCGGTTGCTGAGGAAGAGCACGTCGGCCGAGCCGGGCGGCAGGTAGGCCTCCTGGTCGCGGATGGGCATGCTCGACGCCGTGTAGACGAGGTCGCCGTCGCGGTAGGCGCGGCCGAGCGCCGCCTGCAGCCCCGGCTCGCTGGGCTCGCCGAGCTCGGCCAGCTCCGCCTCGACGGCGTCGCGCACGGCGCGGTCCGCCTCGAGCCAGGGCGAGGCGCCACCCTCCCGCGGCTCGAGGCGCTCCGCGATCCCCGCGGCGACGGCCGCCGGGTCGGCGCGCACGAGCGCGGCGGCGCGGCGCGTGGGCTCGTTCCAGGCCCCGCTGGGGTCGACGACGATCTCGTCCGCGCCCGACCGGGTCAGCCAGGCGCGCAGGGGCTTGCTGGCCGGCATCTCGCCGAAGCGCAGGATGAGCTCGGGCTGCGGCGGCGTGAAGGGGCCGTCGCGAAGCAGCGAGTCGTAGGTGGAGACGATCCGCGAGCGGTCGTGGGGCCCGAGGCGGAGCTGGGAGGTCGGCTCGGCAAGGACAGGGAAGCCGCTGCGCCGGGCGAGGATGGCGAGGGGCTCGCGCAGCGCGGCGTCCGCCTGCCGGCCGGCGACGATCACACCGCCCCGGGCCTCGGCGGCGTGGCGGGCCATCTCGTCGAGGACGAAGGGGGAGGGATCGGCGGAAAGGGTCGGGGCTGCGGTGAGCGGGCGGACGTCGCGGCCCTCGAGCGCGAGAGGATCGGTGGCGGTGACCGCGCCGGGAACCTCGACCGGCGCCAGCGGCTCACGCCACGACAGGTTGAGGTGGACCGGGCCCGGGCGGGGCTCGCCGCGCGCGGCGGCGAACGCGCGGCAGGCCGTCGAGCGATAATGGAGGAGGCCGTCGTCGTCGGCGTCATGGGTGCCGACCTCGCAGAACCAGCGCACGGCGGAGCCGTAGAGCTTGATCTGGTCGATCGTCTGCCCGGCGCCGATGTCGCGCAGCTCCGGCGGGCGGTCGGCGGTGAGGATGACCATGGGCACGGCCGAGAGGTCGGCCTCGCAGACGGCGGGGTGGAGGTTGGCCGCCGCGGTCCCCGAGGTGCAGAGGACCGCCACCGGTGCCCGCGTCGCCTGCGCCGCCCCGAGGGCGAAGAAGGCGGCGGAGCGCTCGTCGACGATCACGGTCAGGTCGATCGCCGGCTGGCGGCGGAGCGCCACGGCGAGCGGGGTCGAGCGGGAGCCGGGGGAGAGGACCGCGTGGCGGACCCCGCAGCGGGCCAGCTCCTCGACGAGCGCCGACGCGAGCGCTGTGTTGGCGTTGGTCGGGTCCACGCGCTGAAGCGTAAGCGGCGACGCCGCCCCGGGGGAGCTCAGAGCCGCTGGCGCTCCAGCGCGGCCTCGTCTATCTCGACGCCGAGGCCGGGTCCGTCGGGAAGGTGGAGGAGGTCGCCGTCGAGCTCGCATGCGCGCGCGGCGATCGTCTCGGCGAAGAGGCGCTGGGTCGCCAGGCCGTGGGCGACGCCGGCATCGGAGCCCTCGCTCCGCAGCAGCTGCACCATGTGGGCGGCGGCGGCGATCCCGACCGGGCCGTCGAGGGCGCTGGAGAGGTAGAGCGGGATCGGCTCGGGGAAGTGGGCGGGGTCGGCGGCGCCGATCTTGGCGAGCTTCAGGTTGATGAAGTCGCAGGCGTCGAGCTGGAAAGCCCGTGAGGCATCGGCGGGGGTGGCGACGCTCTCGTCGGCGGCGAGGAGGACGGCGGTCGTCTCGCGCAGGGCGGCCATCCCGTCGAGGGTGGCGACGGGCTGCTCGACCAGCTCGAGGCCGAGCGGCTCCATCTCGGCGAGCAGGGCGCGCGCCTCGGGCAGATCCCAGGCGCCATTGGCGTCGGCCCGCAGCCGCGGCTCGGGGCCGAGCGCCTCGCGCACGGCGCGCATCGTCGCCAGGTCGTGCCCGGTGCCGAGCTTCAGCTTGAAGGTCGAGAACCCGTCCTCGCGCCAGCGCAGCGCCTGCTCGACCACCCCCTCGGGCTCGCCCGCGACCAGGGTCGCGTTGCAGGGCACCGGGTCGGCCCGTCCGGCGCCGAAGGTGAGCAGCTCCCAGAGCGGGACACCCGCCTGCCGGGCACTCAGGTCGAGCTCCGCGACGCGGATCGCGCAGGCCGCCGGAGCCGACAGCCCCGGGTCCTCGAGCGGCTCGAAGAAGACGGGTTCCTCGGCCCAGGCGCGCAGCTCGGCGACGACCGTCTCGAGGCCGGCGCCACCGCGGAGCGAGAGGGGGACGGCCTCGCCCAGGCCCTCGCGGCCCTCCTCGTCGCGGACCCTCAGCAGCGCCATCTCGCGGTGCTCGAGGCGACCGCGGGCGGTGACGTAAGGCTCGCGGAAGCTGAGCGCGTAGGGGACGACCTCGGCCGCGTCGACCTGCAAGCTCAGCTCGCGATCAGCAGGCCGGCGGAGAGGAGCAGGCTGAAGAGCGCAAGCAGGGCCCCGGTGCCGGCGAGAGCGGCGTTGAGCGAGGGCCCGTCGGTGCGGGTTCGCACGGCGCGCATCGGAGGGCCGGCCAGGGGGACGGAGAGCAGCCCGAGCAGGGCCCACCACGGCCCGCCGTCGATCGCCAGGGTGAGGACGAGGACGGCGTAGGCGCCGGCGACCAGGCCGGTGTAGAGGCGGCGGGTGCTCTCGCGGCCCAGCCGGACGGCCAGGGTTCGCTTGCCCGCCCGCCGGTCGGTCTCGAGGTCGCGGACGTTGTTGACGACGAGAATCGCGGTCGAGAGCAGCCCGACCGCGACCGAGAGGCCGAGCGAGATGAAGGAGAGGTCCTCGAGCTGGACGTAGTAGGAGCCGTTGACGGCGACGAGCCCGAAGAAGAGGAAGACGAACAGCTCGCCGAGACCGGCGTAGCCGTAGGGGCGGGGCCCGCCCGTGTAGAGCACGCCCGCGGCGATCGAGAGGGCGCCGATCAGCAGGATCACCCAGCCCGCGAGGACGGCGAGATAGACGCCGCACGCGACCGCCGCCCCGAACGCGATCCAGGTGGCGACCAGGACCCGGCGCGGGGTCACCAGCCCAGCGGAGGTCACCCGGACCGGGCCGAGCCGGTCCGCCGTGTCGGCGCCACGGCGGGCGTCGGAGTAGTCGTTGGCGAGGTTGGTGCCGATCTGGATCAGGATCGAGCCGAGCAGGGCGACGACGAAGCCGCCGATCCGCGGCAGCTCCCCGGCCCTCTCGACCGCGGCCGCCGTCCCCACCAGGACGGGCGCGATCGCCGCCGGCAGGGTCCGGACCCGGGCGGCCATCATCCAGATGCGCGCGGCGCTCACGGACGCTTGGGGTACTTGCGGAAGTCCGGCTGGCGGCCCTGCTGGTAGGCGTTGCGGCCCTCCTGGCCCTCCTCGGTCATGTAGAAGAGCAGGGTCGCGTCGTGGGAGAGCTGCTGGAGGCCGGAGAGACCGTCCTCCTCGGCGTTGAAGCTCGACTTCAGCAGGCGCAGGGAGAGGGGGGAGAGGGCGAGCATCTCCCGGCACCAGGCGACGGTCTCGCGTTCGAGCTCGGCGAGCGGGACCACTTTGTTGACGAGGCCCATGTCGAGCGCCTCCTCCGCGCCGTAGAGGCGGCAGAGGAACCAGACCTCCTTTGCCCGCTTGACGCCGATGTTGCGGGCCAGCAGGCTGGCGCCGAAGCCGCCGTCGAAGCTGCCGACGCGCGGCCCCGTCTGGCCGAAGCGGGCGTTGTCGGCGGCGATCGTCATGTCGCAGACGAGGTGCAGGATGTGGCCGCCGCCGACCGCGTAGCCGGCCACCATCGCGACCACCGGCTTCGGCAGTCGCCTGATCTGGACGTGAAGGTCGCCCACGTCGAGCCTGCCGACGCCCTGCTGCGCCACCTCGTCGTCGCCGATGTAGCCGTCGTCGCCGCGGATGCGCTGGTCGCCACCCGAGCAGAAGGCCTCGTCGCCCGCCCCGGTGAAGATGATCGCGCCGACCTCGAGGTCGTCGCGGGCGCGGTTGAAGGCGTCGCGCAGCTCGGCGAGGGTCTGCGGGCGGAAAGCGTTGTGGACGTCGGGCCGGTTGATGCTGATCTTGGCGATCCCCTCCGCCCTCTCGTAGAGGATGTCGCCGTAGTCCGCCTCGGCCTCCCAGGCGACAGGCGCGTAGAGCGACTCTTCCGGCGGCGCGTCCCGGTGGCGGATCGGCATCGCGGGGACGATAGATCGTTCTACGCTCTGGCGCGATGAAACTCGACAACTGGCTCGCACAGAGGGCGCAGAGCTGTCCCGAGCGCACCGCGCTGGTCGCCGACGGCTCGGCCGTCCCCTACGCCGAGCTCGAGGCGGAGGCGACCTGGGTCGCCCGCCGGCTGGCCGCCTACGGCGTGCGCCGCGGGGCGACAGTCGCTCTCACCATCCGCGCCGGGCGCGAGCAGGTCGTCCTGATCCACGCGCTGATGAAGCTCGGCGCGGTGGTGCTGCCGCTCAGCCCCCGCCTCTCGGACGCCGAGCGCGGCGACGTGATCGCCGCCGTCGAGCCCGACGTCGACCTCTCCGACGCCGCCGGCCAGCTCACCCAGACCGAGGCCGACCTGCCGCTGCTCGGCGAGCACGACCTCGACGATCTCCATTGCCGCATCCTCACCAGCGGCTCCAGCGGGCCGCCGCGGAGCGTCGGGCTCACCTACGGGAACCACCTCTGGAGCGCCGTCGGATCCGGCTTCAACATCGGCGTCGAGCCCGACGATCGGTGGCTCTGCTGCCTGCCGCTCAGCCACGTCTCGGGGCTCTCGATCGTGCTGCGCTCGGTGATCTACGGGACGACCGCGGTCCTCCAGGACGGCTTCGACCCCGAGCGGGTCGCGACGGCCCTGAAGGAGGACGGGATCACGGTCGTCTCGCTGGTGGCGACAATGCTTCTCCGGCTGCTCGACGCGGGCGCCGACCTGACCGGGCCGCGGGCGATCCTCGTCGGCGGCGGGCCCGTGCCGGCCGCCGCGCTCGAGGAGGCCCTCGCGAAGGGGGCGACCGTGGTCCAGACGTACGGCCTCACGGAGGCGGCCTCGCAGGTGACGACGCTGGCCCCCGGCGACGCCCGCCGCAAGCTCGGCTCCGCGGGGCGCCCGCTGCTCACCACGCACCTGCGGATTCGCGACGGCGAGATCCTCGTCCAGGGACCGACCGTCGCGCCGGGGTGCGCCGACGCCGACGATTGGCTCCACACCGGGGACCTCGGTCGGATCGACGAAGACGGGTTCCTCTTCGTCGAGGACCGGATCGACGACATGATCGTCAGCGGGGGTGAGAACGTCGCCCCGGCGGAGGTCGAGCAGGTCCTGCTTCGCCATCCCGAGGTGAGGGAGGCGGCGGTGATCGGCCGCGAGGACCCCGAGTGGCAGCAGGCGGTGACCGCCGTGGTCGTCCTCCGCGACGGCTCGGCCGCCTCGGCCGACGACCTGCGGCGCCACTGCGCCGGCGAGCTCGCCCCCTTCAAGGTCCCCAAGCGGGTCGAGCTGGCATCGGTCCTGCCCCGCACCCCCTCCGGCAAGCTGATGCGCAGAGCGCTCCGCTAGGCTGACCCGCCCGATGGCTCCCGACATGCTCTACGACGCCGACGCCGACCTCTCCGTGCTCGACGGCAAGACCGTCGCGATCCTCGGCTTCGGCTCGCAGGGCCACGCCCACGCGCTCAACCTCAAGGACTCCGGCGTCGACGTCGTCGTCGGCCTCCGCGAGGGCTCCTCGAGCCGCGAGCAGGCGGGGGCGGCGGGCCTCGAGGTGCTCGGCATCGCCGACGCGGCCAGCCGCGGCGACATCGTGATGATCCTCCTTCCCGACGAGAAGCAGGCCGAGGTCTGGGAGGCGGATATAGCCGACGGCATCGCCGAGGGCAACCTGCTGATGTTCGCGCACGGGTTCGCGATCCATTTCGGCCAGATCGAGCCGCCCGCCGGCGTCGACGTCGGCATGGTCGCGCCCAAGGGCCCGGGCCACCTGGTCCGCCGCCAGTACGCGGAGGGCGCCGGCGTCCCCTGCCTGATGGCCGTCCACCAGGACGCCAGCGGCAACGCCCGCGATCTCGTCCTCGCCTACGCGAGCGGGATCGGTGGCGGCCGTGCGGGGATCATCGAGACGACCTTCAAGGACGAGTGCGAGACCGATCTCTTCGGCGAGCAGTCCGTCCTCTGCGGCGGCGCCACCGAGCTGGTGCGAGCCGGGTTCGAGACCCTCGTCGAGGCCGGCTACGACCCGCGTCTCGCCTACTTCGAGTGCCTGCACGAGCTCAAGCTGATCGTCGACCTGATGTACGAGAAGGGCATTCAGGGGATGCGCTACTCGATCTCCAACACGGCCGAGTACGGCGACATGACCCGCGGTCCGAAGGTGATCGGGGAGGAGTCGCGGGCGGCGATGAAGCAGATCCTCGCCGACATCCAGTCGGGCGAGTTCGCCAGGGAGTGGATCGCGGAGAACCGCGCCGGCGGCGAGAACTTCAACCGCATGCGCGAAGAGTCCGCCGGGCACCAGATCGAGCAGGTCGGCAAGGACCTGCGCGACAGGATGCCCTGGATCGACACGGAGTTCTGAGCCCTAGCCCGGAGGCGGGCCGGACCCGAAGCGGCTCTCCTCGCCCTCGGGCAGCTTGCCGTCGCGGCCGACGTAGCCGTCCTTGCCGCCGACGACCAGGTAGATCGCGTCCTCGGAGTCGCTGAGGTTGCGGACGGCCCGCACGGTCTCGGCGTCGACCCGCGCCGCTCCGCCGGGGCCGAGCTCGTGCGAGCTGCCGTCGCCGAACTCGATCGCGATGCGGCCGCGGTGCAGGAAATACAGCTCCTCCTGCTCTTCGTGGTAATGACGGCCGGTCGCGTAGCCGGGCGGGATCACGATCGCGTTGACGCCGAAGGCGGTGACGCCGAGCCCCTTGCGCAGCTTGCGGAACCCGTAGCCCTCGCCGAGGTCGTCGAGGAGGGCGACGGCATAACCGTCGCCCTCCACGACTCCCTCCGCCGGCCGGTCAGGCATTCGGCTCCTCGGCGGCAGCGGCTGCTGCTCGGTGGCCGGGGTCGCCGGCGCCGGGGCGCTGCCGGCGAGGGCGGCCTGGCCGCCGGAGCGTACGTCGCCCACCTGCGGAGCCTCGTCGCCGACCGGCGGGTAGGCGTCGGTCAGCAGCGCGATGTAGCCGCCGACGCGGGCCTGCCAGGCGGTGGTGAAGAGCAGGGCGTTGTGGGCACCAGCAGGCTGGTAGCCGCGGAAGACGATCGTCAGCCAGCTGACCACGGCCGCCCCCCCGTGGAGGGCGTTCATCGCGTAGGCGACGATGAAGAGCGGGAACGCCAGGATGCAGCCGGAAGAGGACCTTCAGACGGCTCTGCTTCTCCGGCCCGGGGAGCGATCTCGAGCCGGACCGGATAGGTCGGGTCGGGGCTGATCCCGAAGGGCGGGTACTGGTCGGTGAGCAGGAAGACGAAGCTGTTGACCCGTACGAAGTAGCGCAGGAGTCCGGAGTTGAAGTTGTAGAGGCCCTCCGGGTAGCGCCCGGTGAAGAGAGCGCGAACCAGGCGGCGAGGAAGGTGAAGAGGCGCCGCGATGATGTAGACGTGGCGACGATCAGCCAGGGATCGCGAGCAGACGCGGAAGAACGTGTTGAGGCGGTTCGGCTCGCGCTTGTAGTCGGCCTCGTAGCTGACCGGATACATGTCTCCTCCTTTGTTCTTGAGGCCGGTTGGCCCCCTGGGACGAGACGCGCGCAGGGTACCGCCGTCACCGGAGCGACCCCGATGAGACGCCGGGGTGGGGCCGCAGGTCCACCCAATAACCTGTCGGCCCGATCGCCCGTGAGACTCGAGTCCCAACAGAAGAACAAGCTGCCGGATCGAGCTGCGTCCCGCCGACGGTCGCTTCGGCTGCGGCCCGTCGAAGGTCCGGCCCGAGGCCCTCAGCGCCCTTGCCGACCGGTCCGACCTGATGGGGACATCGCATCGCCAGGCGCCGGTCCGCGGCCTCGTCGCGGGCGTGCAGGAAGGGCTGCGGGAGCTCTTCTCGCTCCCCGACGGCTACGAGGTCGTGCTCGGCAACGGCGGCACGACGGCCTTCTGGGACGCGGCGGCCGTCTGGCTGATCCGGGAGCGCTCGCTCCACCTCGCCTACGGCGAGTTCTCCGCAAGTTCGCCAAGGCCGTCGGCGGAGCGCCCTTCCTCGAGCAGCCGCTGACGATCGAGGCCGACCCCGGAGACGCCCCGGCGCCCGTCTCGGACCCGAGGCCGACGCGATCGCCTGGGCCCACAACGAGACCTCGACCGGGGTCATCGTCGAGGTCGGCGCGGCCGGAGGGAGCGACGGCTCCCTCGTTCTGATCGACGCGACCTCGGCGGCCGCGGGCCTCCCGGTCGACGTGGGCGAGACCGACGCCTACTACTTCGCCCCGCAGAAGGGCTTCGCCTCCGACGGCGGCCTCTGGCTCGCGCTCGTCAGCCCCGCCGCGATCGAGCGGATCGGCGAGCTCGACGGGGCCGCGGGCGCTGGCAGCCCGCCTTTCTCTCCCTCGCGACCGCGCTCGAGAACTCGCGCAAGAACCAGACCTACAACACCCCGGCGCTCGCCACCCTGTTCCTGCTCCGCGACCAGATCGACTGGATCCTCTCCCAGGGCGGACTCGGCTGGTGCGTCGAGCGCACCCGGCGGTCCTCGTCGCACCTCTACCGCTGGGCCGAGGAGTCGGCGTTCGCCACGCCCTTCGTCAGCGACCCGGCTAAGCGCTCGCCGGTGGTCGGCACGATCGACTTCGAGCCCGCGGTCGACGCCGCCGCGCTGGCGGGCGTGCTCCGCGCCAACGGCATCGTCGACGTCGAGCCCTACCGGAAGCTGGGCCGCAACCAGCTGCGGATCGGCATGTTTCCGGCCGTCGAGCCGGCAGACGTCGAGGCGCTGACGGCCTGCATCGACTGGATCGCCGAGCACGTCGGCGAGGTGTCGAGGTGAGGGTCCTCGTCAAGGAGAAGATCGCCGACTCGGGCGTCGCGCTGCTGCGCGACAACTTCGAGGTCGAGCTCGGCCTCGAGATGTCCGACGAGGAGCTCGCGCAGCGGATCGGCGAGTTCGACGCGATCCTGATCCGCTCGGCGACGAAGATGACGGCGGACCTGATCGACCGCGCCGATCGGCTCAAGGTGATCGGCCGCGCCGGCACCGGCGTCGACAACGTCGACATCGAGGCCGCCACCCGCCGCGGGATCATCGTCGCCAATGCCCCCGAGTCGAACTCGGTCGCAGCCGCGGAGCACACGATGGCGCTGGTGCTGGCGCTCCTCCGCAACGTCCCCGCGGCGCACGCCTCGCTGTCGGCGGGCCGCTGGGAGCGGTCCAGCTTCAAGGGGTCCGAGCTCTACGGCAAGACCCTCGGCGTGCTCGGCTTCGGCCGCATCGGCCAGCTGGTGGCGCGGCGGGCGCAGGCCTTCGAGATGGAGGTCGTCGCCTTCGACAAGTTCGTCTCCGCCGAGCGCTTCCGCGAGCTCGGCGTCGAGGGCGCGGCGACCAGCGAGGAGCTTTACGACCGCGCCGACGTGATCAGCCTCCACCTGCCGAAGACGCCGGAGACCGTCAACTGGATCGACGCGGACGCGCTCGTGCGGATGAAGGACGGGGTCAGGATCGTCAACTGCGCCCGCGGCGAGCTGATCGACCTCGACGCCCTGATGACGGGGCTCGAGTCGGGGAAGGTCGCCGGCGCCGCGCTCGACGTGTTCCCCGAGGAGCCCTTCACCGACCATCCGCGTGCTCTCCCATCCGAACGTGATCGTCACGCCCCACCTCGGGGCCTCCACCGCCGAGGCCCAGGACCGCGCCGGCGTGGTCACGGCGGAGCAGGTGACGGCGGCGTTGACCGGCGCCATGCCGACCAACGCGGTCAACATCGCCGCGGTCCGGCCCGAGGTGATGGAGGCGCTGGCGCCCCTCGTGCCGCTGTGCGAGAAGCTCGGCCGGCTCGCCCAGGGCCTCGGCAACGGCTCGATCGACCGCGTCACCGCGGAGTTCCGCGGCCGGATCGCCGATCACGACACCCGCCTGCTCGGGATCGCGGTCCTCGTCGGGATCCTCTCCGGACACACCGAGGAGCCGGTCAACCTGGTCAACGCGCCGCATATGGCGGAGGACCGCGGCATCGAGCTGACCGAGACCAAGGACTCCCTCTCCGAGGATTTCACCGAGCTGGTCCGGGTGCGGATCGACTCGGGCGCCGAGGCGGTCGAGGTCGCCGGCACCGCCGTCGGGCCGCGCAGCATCCCCTACCTGGTCTCGCTCTGGGGAGAGAGCTTCTACCTGCCCTTCTCCGACCACCTCGCCGTCTTCCGCTACATCGACCAGCCCGGGATGATCGGGCGGGTCGGGACGATGTTCGGCGAAGAGGGGGTCAACATCATCTCCGCCGCGGTCGGGGCCGAGGCGGGCGGCGACCGTGCCGTGATGGCGCTCACCACGGACGCTCCGGTGCGCAGCGAGACGATCGAGAAGATCCTCGGGCAGGACGGCTTCTCGGTCGGGCGCTCGGTCGACCTCTAGCGCCGACGACTTCCTCTCCGGCGGGCGGGACACCTGCAACGGCGGCCCCGGAAACGGACTCACGGCGCAGCTGCGAGATCGGCGTCAACTACTGAGCCGACGCCGCCGCTGCCCGCGGCACGTAGAGTCGTCCCATGCGCGCCGTGGTCCTGACCGGGCATGGTGGGCCGGAGGTGCTCCGTGTGGAGGAGCGGCCGGACCCGCCGGTGGGCCACGGCGAGGTGAGGATCGCCGTGCGGGCGGCGGGCATCAACTTCGCCGACACGATGGCCCGCGTGGGGCTCTACCCTGACGCGCCGAAGCCGCCCTGCGTGCTCGGCTACGAGGTCGCGGGCGAGATCGAGGCGGTGGGGGAGGGCGTCAGCGAGCACTCCGTGGGGGGCCGGGTGATGGCCGGAACCCGCTTCGGCGGCCAGGCGGAGCTGGTCACGGTGCCCGCCGACCAGGCGCTGCCGCTGCCCGAGGCGCTCAGCTTCGAGCAGGGCGCCGCCTTCCCCGTCAACTACGGGACCGCCTACGCCGGCCTGATCCTGATGGGCGGGCTCAAGGAGGGCGAGCGGGTGCTGATCCACGCGGCGGCGGGCGGCGTCGGGATCTCCGCCACCCAGATCGCCCGCAACACGGGCGCCGAGATCTTCGGCACCGCTTCCCTCTCCAAGCACGACGCGATCCGCGAGCAGGGGGTCGACCACCCGATCGATTACCGCAACCGGGACTTCGCCGCCGAGGTGATGCGGCTGACCGGAGGCGAGGGCGTCGACGTCGCCTTCGACGCGCTCGGCCCGACCAGCTTCCGCAAGGACTACAGGCTCCTGCGCCAGGGGGGCAGGCTGATCATGTTCGGCCTCGCCGAGGCCACCAACGAGCGGGGCCGCGACCTGGCGGCGACGCTGAAGAGCCTGGCCAAGATGCCGTGGGCGACGCTCCCCTGGTGGAAGAGCCTCTCGCTGATGAACGAGAACAAGGGCGTCTTCGGTCTCAACATGCTCTCCTGGTGGGACCGCGAGGGCGACATCAACCGGGTTATCGAGCCGCTCGCGGCCGACCTCGAAGCGGGCCGGCTGGCGCCCGTGGTCGCCGAGGCGTTCCCGTTCGAGCAGGCCGGCGACGCCCACACCTTCATCGCCGAGCGCCGCAACATCGGCAAGGTCGTGCTGTTGCCGCAATAGCATGCGCGCCCCGATGAGGACATTCGCCGCACGGACGTTGCTGGCGCTCGGCGCCGCGGCGCTGCTCGCGGCGGCGCCGATCGCCGGAGCCGACCCGGCAGTCCGCGCCGGTCAGACCGCGACCGCCTCGGCCTTCACCCTGCTGCTGACCGGTGGCAACGGGCCCAATGACATCACGGTCTCCTACGAGAGCGAGGAGTACGTGATCAGGGCGAACGGCCCGGTCGCGCCGCCGGACCCGGCCGAGGTCCCGAACAGCTGTTACAACCCGCCCGGCGAGACGACCGAGCTGCACTGCCCGAAGAGCGACATCGTCGGCCTCCTCGTCCGCGGGCGCGGCGGCAACGACTCGATCATCGTCAGCGACACGGTCAATATCAGCGTCATCATCAGCGGCGGCCCGGGCCTCGACGACATCGCGGGCGGCTCCAACACCGACAAGCTGATCGGCGGCGACCGGGGCGACCGGCTGGTCGGACGCGGGGGAGCGGATTTCCTCTACGGCAACAGGGGCCGCGACCTGCTCAGGGGCGGTCGCGGCAAGGACGTGCTCCGCGGCGGCCCCGGCATCGACGTGCTCCGCGGCGGCCCCGGCCGCGACGACGAACTGCAATAACGCCGACGGCGCTAGACGTTCATCTATTGCGGCGCTCGCCGGAGCGTAGGAAGCCGCGCTGTATCTCTCCCTAGGCGGCCTCCGACGAGGGCGAGGGTGATGAGGAAGCCGACGATCGAGAGCAGGCCGTCGAGGCGGAAAGCCGCCTCGACGCCGTCGACGAAGGTGTCCTGGGCCGCGAAGACGGTGGTCGTCAGGCCGAGGCCGATCGAGCCGCCGGCGATCTGGAACATGTAGATGATGCCGCCGGCGAGGCTCGCCTGCGACTCGTCGACTGAGGTCACCCCCGCCGTGGTCGCCGTGCCGTAGAAGAGACCGGCGCCGAGCCCGATCGCCACCATCCCGGGGACGATCGCCGCGTATCCGGAGTCGGGCTCGATCATCAGCGAGAGCAGTAGAGGGCCGGCCGCGATGCCGGCCGCGCCGGCGCTGACGATCGGCTTCGCGCCGATCCGGTTGTAGAGCGGGCCCGCGACGAAGGAGACGCCCGCGAAGAGGGCGAGGAACGGAAGCATCCCCACTCCCGCCTCGAGCGGCGACCAGTCGAGGTGCTTCTGCATGAACTGGGGCAGGTAGAGCAGCGACGCGAAGAACGTCGCGGACATGAAGAGGATCGCCGCGCAGGAGCTTCGGAAGCTCTCGTTGCGCATCACCTCGCGCGGGATCAGCGCCTTCATCCCAGCTCCGCGCTCGATCACCGCGAAGGCCGCCAGCGAGACAACCGAGAGCGCCAGCAGCCCGATGATCCGGGGGTCGCTCCAGCCTAGGTCGGTGACCTCGTCGAGGGCGACGAGGAGGGAGACGAGCCCCACCGAGATCGTGACGATGCCGGCGTAGTCGATACGCCGCTCCTCCACCTCCGGCTTGGGCTGGTGGACGAAGCGGTAGGTGATGAACATCGCGAAGAGGGCGATCGGGACGTTCAGGTAGAGGATCCAGCGCCAGCTGAGGGCGTCGGTGAGCACGCCGCCGAGCAGGGGGCCGAGCGCGTTGCCGATTCCCGCCGCGCCGAGGATCAGGCCGCCGGCGAGCCCGGCCTTGCTCTCCGGCAGGGCGGCGAATGTCATGCCGAGGATGGCGGGCCACATCAGGGCTCCGCCGATCCCCATCAGGGCGCGGGTGGCGATCAGCCAGGTCTCGGTCTGGGCGGCGCCGGAGAGCGCCGACATCGCCGCGAATATGGCGGCGCCGACGAAGAAGGCCTCGCGCCGGCCGAAGAGGTCGGCGAGGCGCCCACCGGTAACGATCAGGACGCCGAAGGTGAGCGCGTAAGAGTTGATCACCCACTGGACCGTGGTGACGCTGGTGTCGAAGTCCTTCTCGATCGTCGCCAGGGCCACGTTCATCGCCGTGAAGTCGTTGGCGATGACGATGACGCTGAGCCCCATTGCGAACAGCGCGAGCCAGGTGCGGCGGTCGATGCGGTCGGTTGCGGGGGCGCCCTCGATGCCCGCAAACTATCCATAGGCGCGGCGGACCTGCGCTAAGGTTCTCCGTCCGGTGACGCATCGGCTCGACAGCCTCGCGCTCCTCCTTCTCCTCCCCCTTCGGGGGGAATAGCGCTGGGCGGCGCGACAGCCGCGAGAGACAAGGTCATCGGATAGCAGCAGAGAAGGAGGAAGCGACAATGGGCAGCGCAGGCGACGCCAACCGCGTCCACATATTCGACACGACGCTGAGGGACGGGGAGCAGTCCCCGGGCATCTCGCTCAACACCCAGGAGAAGGTCGAGATCGCGCAGCAGCTCGCCCGGCTCGGGGTCGACGTGATCGAGGCCGGGTTCCCGATCACCTCCCCCGGCGACCACGAGGCCGTCACGGCGATCGCGGGCGCGGTCGAGGGCCCGGTGATCTGCGGCCTGGCGCGGACCCACAAGGCCGACATCGACGCCGCCTGGGGGGCGATCAAGGACTCTCAGCGCCCGCGGATCCACACCTTCATCTCGACCTCCGACATCCACATCGAGCACCAGCTGCAGACCACCCGCGAGGACGTCAAGGGCCAGGCGCGGGCCGCCGTCGCCCTCGCCAGGTCCTACTGCGAGGACGTCGAGTTCAGCCCGATGGACGCGACCCGCGCCGAGATCGAGTTCACGGCCGAGGTCTGCGCGATCGCGGTCGAGGAGGGCGCAACCGTGGTCAACATCCCCGACACCGTCGGCTACACGACACCGGAGGAGTACGCCGCCTACTTCCGCCGGCTCTACGAGCTGGTCCCGGCGCTGCGCGGGGTCGAGACATCGGTCCACTGCCACGACGACCTCGGCATGGCGGTCGCCAACTCCTACGCCGGCGTGCTCGCCGGCGCCCGCCAGGTCGAGTGCGCGATCAACGGCATCGGCGAGCGGGCCGGCAACTGCTCGCTGGAGGAGATCGTGATGCTGATCCGGACGCGCGAGGACGCGCACGGCCTGACCACCGGGGTCAACAGCCGCGAGCTGGCGCGGACGAGCCGGATGGTCTCCCGCCTCACCGGCTACGCGATCCAGCCGAACAAGGCGATCGTCGGCCGCAACGCCTTCGCCCACGAGTCGGGCATCCACCAGGACGGCGTCCTCAAGGAGCGGACCACCTACGAGATCATGGACGCGACCGAGGTCGGGCTCGAGTCGAACTCGATCGTGCTCGGCAAGCATTCGGGCCGCCATGCCCTCCGCGACGCGCTCGAGCAGCTCGGCTTCAAGGTCGAGGGCAACGCGCTCAACGCCGCCTTCAAGCGGTTCAAGGAGATCGCCGACAAGAAGAAGCAGGTGACGGCGCTCGACCTCGAGGCGATCGTCTCCGACGAGATGCGCGAGCGCGCCGAGGCCCACAACCTCGCCTGGTTCGAGGTCGAGGCCGGCTCGCGGCGGGAGCCGCTTGCCACCGTCGCCGTGAAGACGCCGTCGGGCGAGGAGTCGATCGGAACCTCGTCGGGCGACGGGCCCGTCGACGCGATCTTCCGGGCGATCCAGGAGGCGACCGGAACCGAGTGCGAGCTGGTCCAGTACACGGTCGAGGCGGTCACCGAGGGCGAGGACGCCCTCGGGCAGGTGACCGTGATGCTGCGCGCCGCGGAGCGCCTGGCCACCGGTCAGGGGGTCGCCACCGACATCCTCGAAGCGTCGGCGCGCGCCTACGTGAGGGCGCTGTCCAACGCCCTCGAGGGCGCCGCGATCCGCGAGGCGGAGGCCGCCACCGCGGACGCCGCCGTCGAGCGCACGCCCGGCCCGTAGACTGGCCCCGATGGCGGGCGCACTCGAGGGACGCAGAGCCGTGGTCACCGGAGCCTCGTCGGGGATCGGCGAGGCGACGGCGCGGGCGATGGCGGCGGAGGGGGCGATCGTCTCGCTCGCCGCCAGGCGCAAGGACCGCCTCGACGAGCTCGCGGGGAGCATCGGTGCCGCCGGCGGGACCGCGCACGCCTTCGAGGCCGACATCAGCGACGAGCAGAGCGCGAAGGCGATGATCGCCGCCGCGGCGGGGGAGATGGGGGGCCTCGACGTCCTCGTCAACAACGCCGGAGTGATGCTGCTCGGCGGCGTCCAGGGCGCCGACACCTCCGATTGGCGGAGGATGATCGAGGTCAACCTGCTCGGGCTCCTCTACTGCACCCACGCGGCGATGCCGCTGATGCAGGAGGGCGGGGGAGGGCACATCGTCAACGTCTCCTCCGTCGCCGGGCGGATCGCCGCCCTCGGCAGCGCCGTCTACAACATGACCAAGTGGGGGGTGACGGGATTCTCGGAGGCGCTGCGCCAGGAGGGCTCGCACTCGGACATCCGCGTCACCTGCCTCGAGCCGGGATTCGTCGCCACCGAGCTCCAGGGCCACAACGAGAACCCGGTCGTCCGCGACGCGATCGAGAAGATGCGCGAGCAGACCGGCGAGGTGCTCGAGGCCGAGGACATGGCCGCCGCGATCGTCTACGCGCTCAGCCAGCCGCCGCGGGTCAACATCAACGAGATCCTCGTCCGGCCCACGGGTCAGACGCGCTAGCGGCCCAGGAGGCCCGATCCGTTGCCTGCGTACGTTTGCCTCCTCTGAGGGGGCACCGTACGCGCCTTGTCAATACAAACGTCCGTGATAACGTACAGGCGATGGCGACGGCGATCGAGACCTCGGCCGGCCCGCGGGTGCGGGCGCTGCGCGACGCCATGGGCCTCTCGCTTCGCGATCTGGCGGAGCGCTCCGGTGTGAGTGCGCCGATGCTCTCCCAGGTCGAGCGCGGCGAGACGAGCCCGACGCTGGCGGTGGCGGCGAAGATCGCCTCCGGCCTCGACCTCACCCTCTCCCAGCTCCTTCGCCTGGACGAGGGCCAGCACGTCGTGGTGACCCGCGCGGCGGACCGCCGCACGATCCGCCGCGACGGCCACACGGTCGAGGAGCTCACCCCCCCGCTCCCCGGCCAGCGCGCCGACGTCTCCCTGCACACGCTCGCGCCCGGGACGAGCACCGGCGGTCCCGAGGACCCGCCGATGCACGAGCCGGGCAGCCGCGAGACCGCCTTCGTGCTCGAGGGCGACCTCACCCTGTTCGTCGACGGAGCCCGCCACGAGCTCGCCGCCGGCGACAGCGTCACCTTCGACGCCGACCTTCCCCATCACTTCGAGAACGAGGGCGAGGGGCCGACGCGGCTGGTCGCCGTGATCGCCGCCGGGCTGCGGCGCGGCTAGACCGGGAGCAGAGATGCCGAAGACCATGTTCGAGAAGATCTGGGAGGCGCACGAGGTCTCCGACGGCCTCATCTACATCGACCTCCACCTCGTCCACGAGGTCACCTCGCCGCAGGCCTTCGACGGCCTCCGCCTCGCCGGCCGGCGCCTGCGCCGCCCCGACAAGACGGTCGCCACCGCCGACCACAACGTCCCCACCGACGGGACCAAGGCGGCGGCGATGATCGCCGACCGGCTGTCCCGGGTCCAGGTCGAGACCCTGGAGCGCAACTGCGAGGAGTTCGGCATCCCGGTCTACTCGCTCGGCTCGGACCGGCAGGGCATCGTCCACGTGATCGGCCCCGAGCTGGGGCTCACCCAGCCGGGGACGACGATCGTCTGCGGTGACAGCCACACTTCCACCCACGGCGCGTTCGGGGCGCTCGCCTTCGGCATCGGCACCTCCGAGGTCGAGCACGTGCTGGCGACCCAGTGCCTGGTCCAGAAGCGGCCGAAGTCGATGAGGATCAACTACTCCGGCGACCTCGGCCAAGGGGTCACCCCCAAGGACCTGATCCTGGCGACGATCGGCAGGCTCGGAACCGGCGGCATGACCGGCCATGCCGTCGAGTACGCCGGGCCCGCGATCGAGGCCCTCGGCATGCCGGGACGGATGACGATCTGCAACATGACGATCGAGGGCGGCGGGCGAGCCGGGATGATCGCCCCCGACGAGACCACCTTCGAGTGGGTCGAGGGACGCCCCGCGGCCCCCGCGGACTTCGAGGACGCCCTCGAGCGCTGGCGCGCGCTGCCGACCGAGGAGGGCGCAGCGTTCGACGCCGAGGTCGAGATCGACGCGGCGGGCATCTCGCCGATGGTCACCTGGGGCACCACCCCGGGGATGGTCGTCCAGGTGACCGAGTCGGTGCCTGACCCCGACGCAATCGAGGGGCCGGTCGACCCCGAGACCGCGCGCCGAGCGCTCGCCTACATGGGCCTCGAGCCCGGCACCCCGATGCAGGAGGTCGCCCTCGACCGCGTATTCATCGGGTCGTGCACGAACTCGCGGATCGAGGACTTGCGCGAGGCGGCCGCGGTGGTCGAGGGCCGCAGGGTCGCGGACACGGTTCGTGGCATGGTGGTCCCGGGCTCGCAGCAGGTCAAGGCGGCGGCCGAGGCCGAGGGGATCGACGAGGTCTTTCGGTCCGCCGGCTTCGAGTGGCGCGAGGCCGGCTGCTCGATGTGCCTGGGCATGAACCCGGACATCCTGCTCGAGGGCGAGCGCTGCGCCTCCACCTCCAACCGCAACTTCGAGGGGCGCCAGGGCAAGGGGGGGCGCACCCACCTGGTCAGCCCGAAGATGGCCGCTGCGGCGGCCGTCGAGGGTCACTTCGTCGACATCAGGGAATGGAGCTAGCGATGGACCCCGTGGAAGTCATCGAAGGCAAGGTCAGCGTCCTCGACCGGGCCGACGTCGACACCGACCAGATCATCCCCAAGCAGTTCCTGAAGCGGGTCGAGCGGACAGGCTTCGGTGAGTTCCTCTTCTACGACTGGCTGCGTTCGGGCGAGATCGAGCTGGAGCCGAACCCGATCCTGGTCGCGGGGCGCAACTTCGGCAGCGGCTCCTCGCGCGAGCACGCCCCCTGGGCCCTTCAGGACTTCGGCTTCCGGGCGATCATCGCGCCCAGCTTCGCCGACATCTTCTACGGCAACTGCACCAAGAACGGGCTGCTGCCGGTCGTCCTGCCCGAGGACCAGTGCCGCAGGATCGCCTCCGCCGGCGTGGCCCGCATCGACCTCGACGAGGGCACCGTCGACTCGGGGGAGACGGGCGTGGTCCCGTTCGAGATCGAGGCCGAGATCCGCCATCGCCTCCTCAACGGGCTCGACGACATCGACGTCACCCTCGGCGACGAGGAGGCGATCGCGCGCTTCGAGGCCTCCGGCGCCGCCGCCCACGGGCCGGTGACGACAAGCCTGTGAGCGCCGCCGGCACCACCGACTGGGACGCCCGCCGCTACGACAGGCTCGCCTCACCGCAGGAGGAGTGGGCGCGCTCCGTGCTCGAGCGGCTGCCGCTCCAGGGCGGGGAGACGGTGCTCGACGCGGGCTGTGGCTCCGGCCGGGTGACGAAGCTGCTGCTCGAGCGGCTGCCGCGGGGACGGGTGATCGCCGTCGACGGCTCGGCCTCGATGATCGAACAGGCGCGCGACGCGCTGGCCGGCTACGGCGACCGCGTGCGCATCGTCCACTCAGACCTGCTCGATCTCGATCTCGACAAGGAGGCGGATGCCGTCTTCTCCAACGCGACCTTCCACTGGATCCTGGACC
This sequence comes from uncultured Actinomycetes bacterium, assembly GCA_963720015.1. Classification (GTDB taxonomy): domain Bacteria; phylum Actinomycetota; class Thermoleophilia; order Solirubrobacterales; family 70-9; genus DATFPK01. Next base: position 98,905 of record CAVREA010000005.1, read on the forward strand.
ACGAGCGCCTCTTCGAGCGCCTCCACGCCGCGCTGCGGTCGCGCGGCCGGCTCGCGGTCCAGTGCGGGGGGGAGGGCAACGTCGCCGAGTGGCGGGCGGCGATCGAGCTTGCGGCGACCCTCCCCGAGTTCGAGACCTACTTCGAGGGCTGGAGCGGTCCCTGGAACTTCGCCGGGCCCGAGGTGACCGAGGAGCGGCTCGATGCGGCCGGCTTCGGCAAGGTCCGCTGCTGGCTCGAGGAGCGGGTCGTCGAGCCCGAGGACCCGCGCGACTTCGTCGCCGTGGTCGGCCTCGCCGCGCACCACGAGCGGCTGCCCGAGCGGCTTCGCGAGCCGTTCACCGACGCGGTCCTCGAGGAGCTGACCCTTCCGCTCACCCTGCGCTACGTCCGCCTCAACATGGAGGCGGTCAAGCCGTGAGCCCCCGGATCACGCTACTTCCCGGCGACGGAATCGGGCCCGAGATCGTCGCCGCGGCGCGGCGGGTGCTCGAGGAGGTCGGAGATTTCGAGTTCGGCGAGGAGCTGGTCGGCGGAGCCTCGATCGACGCCCACGGCAACGCCCTCACCGAGGAGGTTCTGGCCGCGTGCCGCGGGGCCGACGCCGTCCTCCTCGGCGCGGTGGGCGGACCGAAGTGGGACACCACCGATCCCGCCGCCCCGCGCCCCGAGCAGGGCCTGCTCGGCCTCCGCAAGGGCCTCGGCCTCTACGCCAACCTGCGCCCGGTGCGGCCGTCGCCCGCGCTCCTCGGCGCCAGCCCGCTGCGCGAGGAGCGGATCCTCGGCACCGACCTGCTCGTCGTCCGCGAGCTGACCGGCGGGCATCTACTTCGGCGACAGCGGCCGCGACGGCGATCGCGCCCACGACACCTGCGAGTACTCGGCCGGCGAGATCGAGCGGATCGCCGCACGTCGCCTTCGACGCCGCCCGCCGCCGCGCCGAGGGGCGCGGGGCGCACGCCCAGGGTCACCTCCGTCGACAAGGCCAACGTGCTCGAGACCTCGCGCCTCTGGCGCGAGACCGTGAGCCGGGTCGCCGCCGAGCTACGCCGACGTCGCCCTCGACCACCTGCTCGTCGACAACGCCGCGATGCAGCTGGTCTCGCGCCCCGCTCGAGTTCGACGTGATCGTGACCGAGAACATGTTCGGGGACATCCTCAGCGACGAGTCGGCGATGCTCACGGGCTCGCTCGGGATGCTTCCCTCGGCCAGCATCGGCGCCGAGGGCCCCGGCCTCTTCGAGCCGGTACACGGCTCCGCCCCCGACATCGCCGGCAAGGGCGTCGCCAACCCGCTGGCGACCTTCCTCTCGGCGGCGATGATGCTGCGCCACGGCCTCTCGATGCCCGCCGAGGCGGAGGCGATCGAGGCCGCGGTCGACCACGTCCTCGGGCACGGGCTGCGAACGCCCGACCTCGCCGCCGTCGCCTCGAGACACCGCCGATGTCGGACCTTCCGCCGGAGGTCGAGGTCGGGACCAGGGAGATGACCGACGCTGTCCTGGCGCCAGCTCGCCCGCTGAAAGCATTTGCTCGACTGGAAACGACCCATCCGCAATACTCTCGGGCGGCATGGAGAAGGCTGAGCTGATCTGGCACAACGGCGAGTTCGTCCCCTGGGACGAGGCGCGCGTGCACGTCCTCAGCCACGGCCTCCACTACGGCACCGGGGTCTTCGAGGGCATCCGCTGCTACGAGACCGAGCGCGGTCCGGCGATCTTCCGCCACGCCGACCACCTCGCCCGCCTGCAGCAGTCCGCGGAGCTCTACTACCTGCCGCTCGGCCACTCGCTCGAGGAGATCGCGCGCCGCGACCCACGAGCTGATTCGCCGCAACGGCCTGCGCAGCTGCTACATCCGCCCGCTCGCCTTCCGCGGTTACGGCGAGATGGGCCTCTACGCCCAGAGCTCGCCGATCGAGGTGACCGTCGCCGTCTGGCCCTGGGGGGCCTATCTGGGCGAGGAGGGCAAGGCGAAGGGCATCCGCGCCAAGGTCTCCTCCTGGCGCCGGATCTGCCCCGCAGGCCTGATCCCGCACGCGAAGGCGTCGGGCCAGTACCTGAACTCGATCCTCGCCAAGACCGAGTCGGCGAACGCCGGCTACGACGAGGCGATCCTGCTCGACGAGCGCGGCTTCGTCTGCGAGGGCTCGGGCGAGAACATCTTCGTCGTCCGCGACGGCCAGATCCTGACCCCGCCGCACGTCGCCTCGATCCTCGACGGGATCAACCGCAAGTCGGTGATCCAGATCGGCCGCGACCTCGGCTACACGGTGATCGAGCGCGACGTCGCCCGCGCCGAGCTCTACATGGCCGAGGAGGTCTTCCTCTCCGGGACCGCCGCGGAGCTGGTCCCGGTGCGCGAGATCGACGACCACGAGCTCGGCGAGCCCGGAGAGATCACCCGCCATCTCCAGGCCAAGTTCGAGGACGCCCTCTACGGGCGGGCCGAGGAGTACCTGGAGTGGCTCGACATCATCGAGGCGCCTGAGTCGGGTGCGGAGTCGGACCGAGTTAAGGTCGGGCGAGCGACGCGCCTAGCGGTTGTGGCCGCGCGGTCGATCCCGCGACTACGGCCGCGGCGGCCTCGCCGCGACTGGGCCTGCCGAGGCCCCCGCCGATCCCCGAAGAAAGGCATCAGATGGAACAGGTGAAGCTCTACGACACGACCTTGCGCGACGGCATGCAGGGACAGGGCATGTCGCTCTCCGCGCGGCGAGAAGCTGCGGGTGGTGCGCGCTCTCGACAGCCTCGGCGTGCACTTGATCGAGGCGGGCTTCCCGAGCTCGAACCCGAAGGAGGAGGAGCTCTTCGAGCTGCTCGCCGGGGTGGAGCTCGAGAACGCCGAGATCGCCGCCTTCGGCATGACCCGGCGCCGCGGGGTCGCCGCGGCCGAGGACCCGGCCCTGCAGACCCTGGCAGGATGCTTCGCGCCGGTGGTCACCCTGGTCGGCAAGAGCTGGGGCCTGCACCTGGAGAAGGTGACCAAGGTCTCGCGCGAGGAGAACCTGGCGATGATCGCCGACTCCGTCGCCTACTGCCGCGAGCGGGGCAAGCGCGTGGTCTACGACGCCGAGCACTTCTTCGACGCCTTCCGCGACGACCCGCTCTACGCCCTCGAGTGCCTGCGGGCGGCAACCGATGCCGGCGCCGAGAACGTGACCCTCTGCGACACCAACGGCTCGAGCCTGCCCGACCAGGTCGCCGACGCCACCGCCGGCGTCTTCGCCGATCTCGGCGACCGGGTCGAGATCGGGATCCACACCCACAACGACGCCGAGTGCGGGGTCGCGAACTCGCTCGCCGGCGGTGCGTGAGGGCGCCCGCCTGGTCCAGGGGACGATGAACGGCTACGGCGAGCGCTGCGGCAACGCCAACCTGGTCTCGATCCTGCCCGCGCTGCAGCTGAAGATGCAGTTCGCCTGCGTCAGCGCGGAGCAGCTGGCGACGCTGACCGAGACGGCCCACTTCGTCGCCGAGATCTGCAACCTGGCGGCCGACCCGGACCAGCCCTATGTGGGACGCAACGCCTTCGCCCACAAGGGCGGCTTGCACGTCGCCGGAGTCGCCGCCGACCGACGCACCTTCGAGCACCTCGACCCGGGCGCGGTCGGCAACGAGCGTGACGTCCTTCCCTCGGAGCTGTCCGGCAAGGCGACGGTCCGCGACCAGGCTGAGCAGGCGGGGCTCGAGCTCGACGAGGTGACCGCCGCACGGGCCGTGGCGACTCTCAAGGAGCGCGAGCACCGCGGGTACCACTACGAGGCGGCGGAGGCCTCCTTCGAGCTGCTGCTGCGGCGCGAGGCGGGCGAATACCAGCCCCTCTTCCGGCTCGAGAGCTTCCGCGTGATCACCGAGAAGCGGGAGGACGGCCGCGTGCAGACCGAGGCCACGATCAAGATCTGGGTCGACGGGGAGCGCTACGTGCGCACGGCGGAGGGCAACGGCCCGGTCAACGCCCTCGACCGGGCGCTGCGGGGGGCGATCATCGACCGTTACCCGCATCTCGCCGAGATCGAGCTCACCAACTACAAGGTCCGGATCCTCGACGAGACCCACGGCACCGACGCGGTCACCCGGGTCCTGCTCGACTCCTCCGACGGCGACCGCGAGTGGGGCACCACGGGGGTGTCTGAGAACATCATCGAGGCCTCCTGGGAGGCGCTCGTCGAGTCGCTCGAGTACGCGTTCCAGCCGCGGAGGACGGGGGGCACGCCGGAGCACGGCCCCGCAGCCCCCGTCGAGCCGGCCGGTTGACCGAGCCGGTCCCGCTCTCCCGGCCGGAGATCGGAGATCGCGAGGAGACCCTCCTGCTCGAGGCACTGCGCTCGGGAAGGCTCTCGCTCGGGCCGATGCAGGAGCGCTTCGAGCGCGCCTTCGCGGATTGGCTCGAGGTCGAGGACGCAGTTGCCGTGTCGAGCGGGACCGCCGCCCTCCACCTCGGCGTCAGGGCCCTCGGCTGGGGCGCCGGCGACGAGGTGGTGACGAGCCCGTTCAGCTTCGTCGCCTCCGCCAACTGCCTCCTCTACGAGGGGGCGCGGCCCGTCTTCTGCGACATCGACGCGGAGACGCTCAACCTCGACCCGGAGGCGGCCGCGGACGCTGTCGGCGAGCGCACCGCCGGCCTGTTGCCGATCGACATCTTCGGCTACCCCGCCGCGATGCCGGAGCTGGAGCGCCTCGCGGAGGCGCGCGGTCTCGGCATCCTCGAGGACGCCTGCGAGGCCCTCGGCGCGGTCGACTCCGAGGGCAGGAGGGTGGGGTCGCGCGGCAGCCTGGCCACCTTCGCCTTCTACGCCAACAAGCAGATCACCACCGGCGAGGGAGGGATGATCGTCCCGCGGGACGTCGCCGATGCGCGCCGCCTGCGCAGCGAGCGCAACCAGGGGCGCGGCGCCGACATGGGCTGGCTCGAGCACGAGGGGCTCGGCTTCAACTACCGGCTCACCGAGCTGTCCGCGGCACTCGGCGTGGCCCAGATGGAGCGGCTGGGAGAGATCCTCGAGCGCCGCGCCGCCGCCGCCGCCCTCTATGAGTCCGGCCTCGCGGGGATCGACGGTGTCGAGACACCGGCCGCGGTCCGCGGCTCGGAGCGGCGCAGCTGGTTCGTGTACGTCGTCAGGCTGACGCAGGGGATCGATCGCGACGGCGTCATCGCCCGGCTGGCCGAGCGCGGGGTGGCGTCGAAGGCCTATCTGCCCTGCATCCACCTCTTCCCCCACCTGCGCGAGCTCGGCTACCGCGAGGGCCAGTTTCCGGTTGCCGAAGACGCCGCGGCCCGCTCCCTGGCGCTGCCCTTCTTCACCTCGATCGCCGAGCCACAGGTGGCTCACGTCTGCAAGGAGCTCGCCGCCGCGCTCCGCTGACCCGCCGAGTGTGCACCTGAGGTCGCTCTGACTGCACGGAGCGCACACTCGGCGGCTTGGGGTCTTAGATCCGGCCGGTTTCGCGCATCCAGCGCACGGTCTGGGCGATCCCCTCGCGCCACGGCCTGAAATCGACCCCGAGCTCCTCCCGCGCCCGCGAGTTGTCGACCCGCGCGCTCCAGAGCAGGAAATGGAGCTGGCCGCGGCCGAGCAGCGGCGGACGGCGGATGACGCGGGAGAGGCCCTCGCCGCCCGCCGCCATCGCCTTCGCCACCGGGACCGGCAGCGCCGGCGGGACCCAGCCGCGGCCGGCCTCCTCGACCGCGGCCCGCAGGATCTCCCGCATCGGGGCGAAGCCGTCGCCGAGGATGTAGCGCTCTCCGGGCGCGCCCCGCTCGAAGGCCGCCACGTGCCCGGCGGCGACGTCGTCGACGTGGGCCAGGGTCATGCCGCCGGGAGGGACGCCCGGCAGGCGGCGGCGGATCGCGTCGCGGATCGCCGAGTCGAGCCCCGATGCCGCCCACGGGCCCGGCCCGTAGACGCCCGCGGGATTGACGATCACGACCTCGATCCCCGAGCCGGCCTCGCCGAGGACCAGCTCCTCCGCGTGCTGCTTGGAGCGCTCGTAGGCGGTGCCCTTGGGGTAGTCGGCGAGCATGCGCCTCGTCGAGGGTGCCGCCGCTCTCGGCGTGGAAGACGTCGAAGGTGGAGGTGTGGACGGCTCGCTTGGCGCCCGCCTGGCGGGCGGCGGCGATCACCGTCAGGGCGCCCTGGGCGTTGACCTCCTCGAAGCGGCCCGGATCGGGGAGCCACTGCTCGTAGATGCCCATGCAGTTGAAGACGCCCTCGATTCCCTCGCAGGCCCGGTGGACGCTGGGCGGGTCGGTGACGTCGCCCGCGATGGCACTCGACCCCGGCGGGAAGGCTCTCGCGGGCGGCGGCCACGTCGCGCACCAGAGCCACGACCTCGTCGCCGCGCTCTGTCAGCCTCGCAGCGACCGCGTGGCCGACCTTTCCGGTCGCTCCGGTGACCAGGAGGCGCATGGCGGCAGCGTATCTCCCACCCCGTCGCGCGCGGATCGCGATAATCGCGCCCCCCATGTCCCGCTTCCGCAAGGACCCAGACCCGCGCTTCTGGCGACTCAACCGCTCGATCGACTTCGACTGGCGCCTGGCGCCCTACGACCTCGACCAGTCGCGCGCCCACATAACCGCCCTGCGGGCGATCGGGGTGCTGACCGCGGACGAGCACAAGCGCCTCGACGACGGCCTCGAGCAGGTCGGCGCGGAGATGGAGCGAGGCGAGTTCGAGTTCGAGGACGCCGACGAGGACATCCACATGGCGATCGAGCGCCGCCTCGGCGAGGTCGCGGGTCCGCTCGCCGGCAAGCTGCACACCGGCCGCTCCCGCAACGACCAGGTCGCCACCGACGTCGCGATGGCGGTGCAGTCGCACTCGCTGCGGGGGATCGAGCTGACCGGCGCCGTGATGGAGCGCCTGCTGGCGCTCGCCGAGCGCCACCGCGACTGGCCGATGCCCGGCTACACCCACCTGCAGCGCGCCCAGCCCGTCTACCTCGGGCACCACCTGCTCGCCTACTTCTGGATGCTCAGCCGCGACGTGCTCCGCTTCCAGTTCGCCCTCGACAGCGCCAGCGTGATGCCGCTCGGCTCCGGCGCCCTGGCCGGCGTCAACTGGGACTTCGACCGCAGGGCGGTTGCCGACGACCTCGGCTTCGAGCACGTCACCCCGAACTCGATCGACGGCGCCTCCAATCGCGACTTCGTCCTCGACTACCTGAGCGCGGCTTCGATCTGCGCCATGCACCTATCCCGGCTCGGCTCCGAGATCGTCCTCTGGTCGAGCAGCGAGTTCGGCTTCTGCGAGCTCGACGAGGCGTTCTCCTCGGGCTCGAGCATCATGCCCCAGAAGAAGAACCCCGACTCCGCCGAGCTCCTGCGCGCGAAGGCGCCGCGGGTGGCCGCCGACTTCGCGACGGTGGCGGGCGTGATGCACGCGCTGCCGCTGACCTACGGTAAGGACATGCAGGAGGACAAGGAGCCGCTCTTCGACGCGATGGACACGATCGAGCTCAGCCTTGCAGTTGCCGAGGGGATGCTCGCCGGGATCAGCTTCGACCGAGCCCGTCTCGAGGACGCCTCCGGCGACGAGATGCTGGCCGCCACCGAGATCGCCGATCTCCTGGTTCGCAAGGGCGTCCCCTTCCGTGAGGCGCACGGGATCGTCGGCAACCTGGTCCGCGAGGCGATCGAGAGCGGCCGTTCGCTCTCCGACCTCAGCCGCGAGGACCTTGCCCGCCACTCGGATGCGCTCGACGAGTCCTACTACGAGGTGCTGCAGCGCTCCAGCTGGCTCGAGTCCAAGCGGATCGAGGGAGGGACCGCGACGCCGAGCATCGAGCGCCAGCTCGCCCACGCCCGCGAGACGCTGCAGGCCGTCAAGGACCGGGTCACCGAAGAGCGGGCGTGATCGACCGCGCCTTCTTCGAGCGCTCGGTCCACGAGGTCGCCCGCGGCCTGATCGGGTGCACGCTGCTGGTTGACGGGTGCGGAGGCGTGATCGTCGAGACCGAGAGCTACGAGCGCGACGATCCGGCTTGCCACGCGTACACGGGCCGCACCGGCCGCACCGAGGTCCTCTTCGGGCCACCCGGGCGGGCGTACGTCTACCTCTCCTACGGGATCCACAGCCTCCTCAACGCGGTCGCGGAACCGGACGGCGAGGCGGCGGCCGTGCTGATCCGGGCGCTCGAGCCCTCGGCCGGGATCGAGCGGATGCGGGCCCGGCGGGGCGGGCGCCCCGACGGCGAGCTCTGCTCGGGCCCCGGGAAGCTCTCCGAGGCGCTCGGGGTCGGCCTCGGCCTCAACGGCGCCGACCTGTTCGCGCCGCCGTTCGAGCTCCACCCGCCCGCCGCCGGCTGGGACGGGGCGGGAATCGTGACCGGCCCCCGGATCGGGATCACAAAGGCGGTCGAGCGGCCCTGGCGGTTCTGCGCCGCCGGGAGCCGGTTCGTCTCGCGCCCCTGGCCGGCTGCCCTGCTCGGCGCCGCGGCAGCGCGCGCCTGAGCGCGCCTAGCCGGGCGCGGCGCCGCCGGTGGCGGTGCCGCCGCTGCTCGGTGCGGGAGCGGGGGTGGAGGGCGCCGGGGTCGCGGGCGCCGCGGGCGCGGCCGGCTCCGGTGCCGGTGCTGGGGCCGGCGCGGGTGCGGGAGCAGGCTCCGGCGCGGGTGCGGGCACGGCGGGAGCCTCCTCGACCGGCGCCGGCGGCACGTAGGTGTCCTCGGCGGTCGTCTCCTGGGCGGCTGCCGCCTCCTCCTCGGAGTCGGCGGCGGCCTCCTTGGCCGCCTCCTCGGCGGCGCGGATGTCGCGGATCTCCGACCAGGCCGCCATCACCCGGGACCAGATCAGGGCTGGGTAGGTGCCGCCGTCGACCGGGGCGCCGCCGTACTCGGTGGTCATCGGGGTGGTGGAGTCCGGGTACCCGACCCAGACGCAGGCGGTCACGTCCTCGACGCCGCCGCAGAACCAGGCGTCGCCGTTGTTCTCGGTGGTGCCGGTCTTGCCCCAGGCGTAGCCGCCGTACTGGGCGTTGACGCCGGTGCCGCTCGAGACCACGGTCTCGAGGATGCTCTTCGCCTCGATCGCGGAGTCCTGGTCCACGACCGTGTCGCGGTCGGGGACGTTCTCGGTGACGTCGCCCTCGTCGTCCTCGATCTTGGTGAACGAGAGCGGTCCCGCCGCGCCCTCCTTGTAGCCGGGGTAGAAGTTGCCGGTGACACGGCGGCCGTCGTTGTTGAGCGTGGTGAAGGCGTAGGTCCACTCGAGCGGGGTGACGCCGACCTTGAGACCGCCGAGCACCATCGCGGGGTTGGTCGAGAGGGGGTCCTGACCCCGAGCCGGCGCGCGGTGCGGGCGATGTCGCGGGTGCCGTTATCGAGGCTCTCGAGGCCGACCTGGGCGTAGACGGAGTTGTCCGAATAGGTGGTGGCCGTCGCCAGCGAGGCGGACCCGAGATACGAGTCGCCGTAGTTGTTGACCGGGAACAGCTCCTTCTTGCGCTTGCCGAAGCGGAAGAGCTGGGGAGCGGACTCGTAGACGGTGCCGGAGGAGATCCCCTGGCTGAGCGCGGTCAGCAAGATCATCGGCTTGATCGACGAGCCCGGCTGGCGGTGGCCCTGGGTGGCGAGGTTGAAGGGGGTCTCCTCGTAGTCGCTGCCGCCGACCATCGCCTTGACGCCGCCGGTCTCGTTGTCGATGACGACCACCGACGCTGTCGGGCCGAGACCGCCGAGGTAGCTGTAGACGGCGTCCTCGGCCGCCGACTGCAGGTCGAGGTCGAGGGTCGTCGTGACCTTGAGGCCGCCGAAGAACGCCAGGCCGGGGCTCTTGCCCTGCTCCTTGAACAGGTCGACGAGCTGCTGGCGCATCCAGGAGGTGAAGTAGGGCGCCTTCGAGTCGAGCGATGGCGGCTCGATCTGCTCGCTGCCGGGAATCGCCTGCTGGGCGCTCTCGTCGTACTGGTCCTCGGTGAGGTACCCCTGGTCGAGCATCTTCTGAAGGACGACGTCGCGGCGGGCCTTGGAGTCGTTCGGGTTGGCCTCGGGGTCGTAGGCGGCCGGCGACTGGATGATCCCGGCGAGCAGCGCCGCCTCGTGGGGGAGCAGGACCGAGGCGCAGGGCTCGGTGTCGGTGCCGCAGCCGGGGTGGCTCTGGCCGAAGTAGGTACGGGCGGCGGCCTCGATCCCGTATGCGCCCTGGCCGAAGTACACCGTGTTGAGGTAGTTGGTGAGGATTTCGTCCTTGGTCCACTTGCGCTCCAGGTGGTAGGCGAGCGCGGCCTCGCGCAGCTTCTGCATCACCGTCCTGTTCCCCTGGGCCTCGAGCGCCTCCTTGACGAACTGCTGTGTGATCGTCGAGGCGCCCTGCTTGGCGCTGAGCGAGAGGACGTCCTGGACAAGGGCGCGGCCGATTCCCTCGAAGTCGACGCCGCGGTGCTCGTAGAAGCGCGAGTCCTCGACGGCGACGACGGCGTTCTTCACGTATGGAGAGATCTCCCCGGACTCGAGCAGGATCCGGTTCTCGTTGCTGGTCAGCGAGCCGATCCGCTCGCCGGTGGCGTCGAGGACCACGGTGTTCTTGTTGGCCCGGAACTCGGCGAAGTTCTCGAGCGCGGGGAGGTCGGAGGCGACCGCCATCATCATCCCGAACACGGTGGAGACGATCGCGAGCAGGCCGAGGCCGGCCAGGACGAAGAGGAAGCGGAGCTTCTTCAGGCGCGGCTTGCCGTTGCCGCCCGACGTCATCGGTGGCGGCGGGGGGAGGAAATCGGTGGGCGGGGCCCCGTTGCCCCCCGGGCCGCCGTTGCCGGAGCCGTCGCCGATGGGCGGCTCGACCGGACCGGAATCGCGGGAGCGGGGCGGCGCCGGCAGCTCGCGGTCCACCCTGCCCGCGAGACGGGCGCGGCGCGGCAGGGTCGTGCCGCCGCCGTCCATCGGCTTCAGGGTGAGGTCGCCGTCGCCGTCGGGGTCGCCGGGAGTGGAGTCGGCCGCGCCGCCGACGCGCGACCCATCCGGCTTGTCGAAGTCGAACTCGAGCTCGCCGGTCTCGGCGAAGCTGACCTCGGGCTTCTCGAAGGCGGCGTCGGTCCGTGACCAGCGGTCGGACTTCTCGGACCTGGGACTACCCTCTCGGTCCTCGCCCTGCGGGCGGTCGGATTTGCGTTCTGCGGCCATCGGGTCGCGGATTCAGATCGACTGACGAGGGCGCTGTGGTGCCGCCGCGGGAAAGCCGTCCCCCGGGCACGGAGCCGGGCAGACGGCGACCGCCGAGCCGAGGGGGAAGGTTAGCATTGGCATCGTGACTGCTCCGGGGGTACTGGCGGCCCATCTGACGCGAAACGCGGTCGACGCACTGCCCGAGGGCAGGCTCGCGGAGCAGCTCGCCCTGGGCCGACCGCTGCGGGTCAAATTCGGGATCGATCCCACGGCGCCGGACATACACCTCGGGCACACCGTCATCCTGCACAAGCTGCGCGAGTTCCAGGACGCGGGTCACACCGTCGTCCTGATCATCGGCGACCTCACGGCGCGGGTCGGCGACCCCAGCGGCCGCTCCGCGACGCGCCCGGTGCTCACCCCGGAGGAGATCGACGCCAACGCCCGCACCTTCCAGGAGCAGGCCTTCAAGGTTCTCGACCGCGAGCGCACCGAGGTGCGCTTCAACGGCGAGTGGCTGCGGATGCCGGCCGAGGACCTGTTCTCCCTGATGGCCCACACGACGGTGGCGCGCCTGCTGGAGCGCGACGACTTCCAGCGCCGGATGGCAGCCGAGGCGCCGATCTCGGGCCTCGAGCTGCTCTACCCGCTGATGCAGGGCTACGACTCGGTCGCGGTCGATGCAGACGTCGAGCTCGGCGGCACCGAGCAGAAGTTCAACCTCCTGTTCGGCCGCGATGTCCAGGGCTGGTACGGGAAGGCCCCGCAGTCGATCCTGACGATGCCGATCCTGCCGGGCATCGACGGCAGCCAGCGGATGAGCAAGTCGCTCGGCAACTACATCGGCGTCAGCGAGCCGGCGGAGGAGATCTTCGGCAAGGTGATGCGGATCCCCGACGAGCTCATGCCCACGTACCGGGACCTGGTGCTCGGCGCCGACCGCCCCGCAGGCCTGGCGCCGAACGAGGAGAAGCGGGCGCTGGCGCGGTCGATCGTCGCGCAGTTCCACGACGAGGCAGCCGCGGAGCGGGCCGAGGAGCACTTCGACCGCCTCTTCGTCCGCCATCAGGCCCCGGAGGCCGTCGAGGAGCTGGTCGTCGCCGACAACGGCGATGTCCACCTGCCGGCGCTGCTCGCGGAGGCCTTCGGGGTGAGCCGCAGCGAGGCCCGCCGCCTGCTCGCCCAGGGAGGGGTGAGGCTCGACGGCGAGGTGCTCGCCGGCGACGCCCTCGACCTGCCCGCGCAGAGCCTCGACGGCAAGGTCCTGCAGGCGGGCAAGCGGCGCCATCGGCGCCTCCGGGTACCCTGACCGGGCGCGCCTGTCGCCGCCTTGTTCGGCGGCTGCCTGCGCGCTATACTCCTCGGTCCCTTCGGGGGCAGGCGCTGGCCTGCTCCAAGCGCAAAGGGCGGCGAATCCCGTCGCAAGGGCGCAGCGGTCTTTGAAAACTGAGCAGCGTGCATCCCCGTGGGCTACATGCCCGCGGGACGATGTTTGAGCCCGATCCGCTCGGCCACGTCAGCGTGCCGAGCGGTATTTGATTAACCCGTCATGTCGGTCGCCCAGTTTGTGTACCGGGCGGCCTGTCAGGCATGACAACTCTCTGAGACAGAGGAGCCGGCCCTTCGGGACCGGTAGCCGCTCCGCAAGGGGCGGCGTTGAAACCTCGAGTCACTTTTCATGGAGAGTTTGATCCTGGCTCAGGACGAACGCTGGCGGCGTGCTTAACACATGCAAGTGGAGCGACGAACCAGGGCTTGCCCTGGGGCAGAGCCGCGAACGGGTGAGTAACACGTGAGTAACCTGCCCCGATGACCGGGACAACCCGAGGAAACTCGGGCTAATACCGGATGTTGTGCACACACCTAAGTGTGTTCACCAAAGGAAGCTTCGGCCTCCGCATCGGGAGGGGCTCGCGGCCCATTAGCTTGTTGGTCGGGGTAACGGCCCACCAAGGCAACGATGGGTAGCTGGTCTGAGAGGACGATCAGCCACACTGGGACTGAGACACGGCCCAGACTCCTACGGGAGGCAGCAGTGGGGAATCTTGCGCAATGCGCGAAAGCGTGACGCAGCAACGCCGCGTGAGGGAAGAAGGCTTTCGGGTTGTAAACCTCTTTCAGGAGGGACGAAGGCTCACCGGTGAATAGCCGAGTGGGTTGACGGTACCTCCAGAAGAAGCCCCGGCTAACTACGTGCCAGCAGCCGCGGTAATACGTAGGGGGCAAGCGTTGTCCGGAATCATTGGGCGTAAAGCGCGCGTAGGCGGTCCGGTAAGTCCGCTGTGAAAGTCAAAGGCTCAACCTTTGAATGCCGGTGGATACTGTCGGACTCGAGTCCGGAAGAGGCGAGTGGAATTCCTGGTGTAGCGGTGGAATGCGCAGATATCAGGAGGAACACCAATAGCGAAGGCAGCTCGCTGGGACGGTACTGACGCTAAGGCGCGAAAGCGTGGGGAGCGAACAGGATTAGATACCCTGGTAGTCCACGCCGTAAACGATGGGCACTAGGTGTGGGAGGTGTCGACTCCTCCCGTGCCGTCGCTAACGCACTAAGTGCCCCGCCTGGGGAGTACGGCCGCAAGGCTAAAACTCAAAGGAATTGACGGGGGCCCGCACAAGCAGCGGAGCATGTGGTTTAATTCGACGCAACGCGAAGAACCTTACCTGGGCTTGACATGTAGGTGACCGCCGTGGAAACACGGTTTTCCTTCGGGACACCTTCACAGGTGGTGCATGGCTGTCGTCAGCTCGTGTCGTGAGATGTTGGGTTAAGTCCCGCAACGAGCGCAACCCCCGTTCCATGTTGCCAGCATTCAGTTGGGGACTCATGGGAGACTGCCGGTGACAAACCGGAGGAAGGTGGGGACGACGTCAAGTCATCATGCCCCTTATGTCCAGGGCTACACACGTGCTACATTGGCGCGTACAGAGGGTTGCAATACCGTGAGGTGGAGCGAATCCCATAAAGCGCGTCTCGGTTCGGATTGGAGGCTGAAACTCGCCTTCATGAAGCTGGAGTTGCTAGTAATCGCGGATCAGCAACGCCGCGGTGAATACGTTCCCGGGCCTTGTACACACCGCCCGTCACACCACGAAAGCGGGCAACACCCGAAGCCGGTGGCCTAACCCGCAAGGGAGGGAGCCGTCGAAGGTGGGGCTCGTGATTGGGGTGAAGTCGTAACAAGGTAGCCGTAGCGGAAGCTGCGGCTGGATCACCTCCTTTCTAGGGAGAACATCCCGATGTCGACCGGGCTCCCGGCGGCCGTTCGTTGCCAGCAGGCGACGGGCGATCGCC
>CAVREA010000006.1:0-223517 GCA_963720015.1 uncultured Actinomycetes bacterium
CCAAGCCGGAGACGATCAACTACCGCACGCTGAAGCCCGAGAAGGACGGGCTCTTCTGCGAGCGCATCTTCGGTCCGACCAAGGACTGGGAGTGCTACTGCGGCAAGTACAAGCGGGTCCGCTACAAGGGCATCGTCTGCGAGCGCTGCGGCGTCGAGGTCACCCGCTCCAAGGTGCGCCGCGAGCGCATGGGCCACGTCGACCTGGCCGCGCCGGTCTCCCACATCTGGTTCTTCAAGGGCGTCCCCAGCCGCATCGGCTACCTGATCGACATGGCTCCCAAGGAGCTGGAGAAGGTTCTCTACTTCGCCGCCTCGATGGTCACCTGGGTCGACGAGGAGGCCCGCGGCAAGGACATCGGCAAGCTCGAGAAGGAAGTCCAGAAGGTCGTCGACGAGTACGAGTCCGAGCGCAACAAGCGCACCCAGGAGCTGAACGAGTCGCTCGAGCGCCGCGTCAAGTTACCTCGACGAGGGCTCGCAGGACAAGTTCTCCGACGACGACCACATCTGGGCCGACAGCCTCAAGCTGACCGCCGCCCAGCTGCGCAAGCTGCCCGAGGACGAGCGCACGAAGATGGAGAAGGAGCTGCGCAAGACCTTCGACGCCGAGATCGGCGACACCGAGGCCTACATCGACGAGGCGATCGAGCGCATGCAGGAGGTCTGGAAGATCTTCTCGGAGATGAAGCCGAAGGACGTCATCAACGACGAGACCGTCTTCCGCGAGCTCAAGGACCGCTTCGGGTCGCCGTTCGGCTGGGGCGAGTACTTCCGCGGCGGCATGGGCGCCGAGGCAGTCCGCGACCTGCTCGAGCAGATCGACCTGCAGGCCGAGTGCGAGGAGCTGGAGCAGACGATCAACACCTCCAAGGGCCAGAAGCAGGCCCGCGCGGTGAAGCGGCTCAAGGTCGCCTCGTCGTTCCTCAACTCACAGAACCGGCCCGAGTGGATGATCCTCGACGCCGTCCCGGTGATCCCGCCGGAGCTGCGGCCGATGGTCCAGCTCGACGGCGGCCGCTTCGCCACCTCCGACCTCAACGACCTCTACCGGCGCGTGATCAACCGCAACAACCGCCTCAAGCGGCTGCTCGACCTCGGCGCGCCCGAGATCATCGTCAACAACGAGAAGCGGATGCTGCAGGAGGCGGTCGACGCCCTCTTCGACAACGGCCGCCGCGGCCGCCCGGTGACGGGCCCGGCAACCGTCCGCTGAAGTCGCTCTCGGACATGCTCAAGGGCAAGCAGGGCCGCTTCCGCCAGAACCTGCTCGGCAAGCGCGTCGACTACTCGGGCCGCTCGGTGATCGTCTCCGGGCCGAGCCTGAGGCTGCACCAGTGCGGGCTGCCGAAGCTGATGGCGCTGGAGCTGTTCAAGCCGTTCATCATGGCCCGCCTGGTCGAGCGCAAGGCTGTGCAGAACATCAAGGCGGCCAAGAAGATGGTCGAGTCGATGATCCCCGAGGTCTGGGACGTGCTCGAGGAGGTCATCCACGAGCACCCGGTGCTGCTCAACCGGGCGCCGACCCTGCACCGCCTCGGCATCCAGGCGTTCGAGCCGGTGCTGGTCGAGGGCAAGGCGATCCAGGTCCACCCGCTCGTCTGCCACGCGTTCAACGCGGACTTCGACGGCGACCAGATGGCGGTCCACGTGCCGCTCTCCGCCGAGGCCCAGGCCGAGGCGCGGATCCTGATGCTGTCCTCGAACAACATCCTCTCGCCGGCGCACGGCGCGCCGCTGGCGACGCCGACCCAGGACATGGTGCTGGGCATCTACTACCTCACCTACGGCCCCGACGCCGAGGTCCTGGCCGAGCTCGACGAGAAGCTCAAGTCGGGCAAGGCGAGCGCCAAGAAGGGCTCGCGGCCGCACGCCTTCCGCAACGCGCAGGAGGCGGAGCTGGCCTACGAGAACGGGATCGTCGCCCTCCACGACCACGCCGAGTACCGGCGCCGCGGGCACGAGCACTTCCTGACCACGGTCGGGCGGATCATCTTCAACGACCGCATCGAGCGGGCGCTGATGGAGGCGATGGAGGAGGACTACGACCCCGAGGGGTTCGAGTTCGTCAACCGCTCGCTGAAGAAGCGCGACGTCAACGAGATGGTCTTCGACCTGGTCGAGGCATACGGGGCGCCGGCGATCTCGCTGGTGCTCGACGCCTTCAAGGAGCTTGGCTTCCACTACGCCAGCCAGGCGGGCATCACCGTCTCCAAGAACAACGTCGTCGTCGCCTCCCGACAAGGAGGAGATCCTCGAGCGCTACGAGAAGGTGACCGCCGACATCCAGGGGCAGTACGAGGACGGCTACATCACCCAGGAGGAGCGCAAGGAGGCGGTCACCACCCAGTGGAACGAGGCCACCGACGAGGTCGCGAGCGCGATGGAGGCCAACCTCGACGAGCTGAACCCGATCTACATGATGGCCAACTCGGGCGCGCGCGGATCGTTCAAGCAGATCCGCCAGCTGGCCGGCATGCGAGGCCTGATGGCCAACCCGAAGGGCGAGATCATCGAGCGCCCGATCAAGGCCAACTTCATGGAGGGCCTCTCGGTGCTCGAGTACTTCATCTCGACCCACGGCGCCCGCAAGGGCCTCGCGGACACGGCGCTGCGCACGGCCGACTCGGGCTACCTGACCCGGCGCCTGGTCGACGTCGCGCAGGACGTGATCGTGCGCCAGGAGGACTGCAAGACCAAGGACCACATCGAGATGCCGGTCCGCAAGGACGACGGCAGCCCGAACAACAACCTGATCGGCAGGATCGCGGCGAAGAAGTTCGAGACCAAGCGCGGCCGCGAGCTGCTGAAGCGCAACCAGGAGATCACCCGGCCGAGCTCGACGAGCTGATCGAGGCGTTCGGCGACGAGGAGGTCAAGGTCCCGATCCGCTCGACCCTCAAGTGCGAGGCCGAGTCCGGGGTGTGCCGCTCCTGCTACGGGGTCGCCCCCGCGACCGGAGTGACGGTCGACATCGGCGACGCCGTCGGGATCATCGCGGCGCAGTCGATCGGTGAGCCGGGCACGCAGCTGACCATGCGGACCTTCCATACGGGAGGCGTCGCCGGCCAGGACATCACCCAGGGCCTGCCCCGCGTCGTCGAGCTGTTCGAGGCGCGCAAGCCGAAGGGCCTGGCGCAGATGGCGGAGGTCGCCGGCAAGGTCTCGGTCGAGGAGACCGACAAGGCCGTCAAGGTCACCGTCACCGACCAGAGCGGCGAGGAGAACTCCTACTCGTTCCCGGCGCGGACCAGGCTGCACGTCGCCCACGGCGACAAGGTCGAGGTCGGTCAGCAGCTCAACGAGGGCTCGCTGTACCCGGCGGACCTGCTCGCGATCCGCGGCCGCACCGACACCGAGGTCTACCTCGTGCGCGAGGTCCAGTCCGTCTACCGCCAGCAGGGCGTGGACATCAACGACAAGCACATCGAGCTGATCGTTCGCCAGATGCTGAAGAAGGTCAGGGTGGAGTCGAAGGGCTCGACCAGCCTGCTTCCCGGCCAGCTCGAGGATCGCCAGGCGCTGAAGCGCCTCAACAAGGAGACCAAGGACGGCGGGGGGACCGCCGCCAAGGCCGAGGAGGTCATCCTCGGCATCACCAAGGCCTCCCTGGCGACCGAGTCGTTCCTCTCCGCCGCCTCCTTCCAGGAGACGACGAAGGTGCTCACCGACGCCGCGCTCGAGGGCAAGCGCGACCGCCTGGTCGGGCTCAAGGAGAACGTCATCATCGGCAAGCTGATCCCCGCCGCCACCGGCCTCCGGCACTACCGGACGCTGGCGATCGAGCCGTCGGAGCCGATCGAGCCACCCAGCGAGGAGGGGCTCCTCGACGAGGAGGAGCTCGCCGCCGAGCTCGGCCTCGAGGGCGACGGCAGCTCCACGGACGGCTTCGGCCCCTCCTTCGCGGAGGAGCTCGAGGAGCTCGCCCAGGAGATCGACGCCACCGCCGACAGCGGCAGCGGCAACGAATAGCTCTCAGCAAGGACGCACCCGGCAGATTGCGGACGGGGGCCTTCGGGCCCCCGTTCTCGTTCCGCCCCCGCGTAGGATCGGCTCCGTGCCGACCCTGACGGTGATCGTCCCGGCCACCGATCGCCCGCAGACGCTGGCGCGGTGCGTGGAGGCGATCCGGGCCTCCGCGGACCCGCCCGAGGAGGTCCTGGTGATCGAGGAGCCGGCCGGGGCCGGCCCGGCGGCGGCCCGGAACGCGGGGGCGAGCCGCGCGCAGGGCGACGTCCTCGTCTTCGTCGACTCCGACGTGGTGGTGCGCCCGGACGCGCTCGGCCGGGTGCGCGCCGCCTTCGCCGACCCCGGCCTCACGGCCCTCTTCGGCGCCTACGAGGCGCGCGCCGAGGGCGGCACGGTCTCGTCGTTCCGCAATCTCCTCCACCACCACGTCCACGCCGAGTCGGCGGGGCCGGCGCAGACCTTCTGGGCGGGCCTGGGGGCGGTTCGCCGCGACGCCTTCCTCGAGGCCGGCGGGTTCGACGCGGAGCGCTACCCGCGCCCCTCGGTCGAGGACATCGAGCTCGGGCTGCGGTTGGCAGGCGGCGGCGCCCGGATCGACCTCGACCCGGAGGTCGCCGGCAGGCACCTGAAGCGCTGGACCCTCGCCTCGATGCTGCGCACCGACGTCTGCGACCGCGGCGCCCCCTGGGTGGCGCTGATCCTGCGCGAGGGCGGAGCGCCGCCCGTGCTCAACCTGGGCTGGCGCCACCGGCTCAGCGCCGCAGCCAGCCTCGTGGCCCTCGGCGCGCTGCTCGGCGGCCGCCGCCGCACGGCGCTGGCGGCGCTGGCGGCGCTGGTCGGCCTCAACCGCGGCTTCTACGCGCTGCTGGCGCGGCAGGGTGGCCCCGGGCTGGCCCTCGCGGGTGTCGGGCTTCACGCCGCCCACCACCTTGCCTCGATCGCGGCGGTGCCTGCCGGGATTCGGCTCTACGTGAAAACTGGCTAGCTGGCCAGTCCACTAGGCTGGCGCCCATGGCAGCGCTGCGCGAGGGTCAGAGGGCGTGCGTGATCGGGGCCGGTTCCTCGGGGATCGCCGCCTGCCAGGTGCTCGCCGCCCGCGGCATCCCCTTCGACTGCTTCGAGAAGGGCTCGGAGGTGGGCGGCAACTGGCGCTACGAGAACGACAACGAGATGTCGTCCGCCTACCGCTCGCTCCACATCAACACCTCGCGGACGATGATGTCCTACGAGGCGTTCCCGATGCCGGAGGACTATCCGGACTACCCGAGCCACTGGCAGATCGCCCGCTACTTCGACGATTACGTGGACCACTTCGGCCTGCGCGAGCGGATCCGGTTCCGCACCGAGGTGGTCTCGGTCGAGCCGGCCGGCGACGAGTGGGAGGTGACGGTCGAGGACGACCGCGGCCGCCGCGAGACCAACCGCTACGGCGCCGTGCTCGTCGCCAACGGCCACCACTGGGACCCGCGCTGGCCGGAGCCGCCGTTCCCGGGCTCGGACACCTTCGAGGGCGACCAGATGCACGTCCACTACTACCGCGAGCCCGACGTGCTGCGCGGCAAGCGGGTGCTGGTGCTCGGCATCGGCAACTCCTCGACCGACATCGCGGTCGAGTCCTCGCGGGTCGCGGACGCGACCTTCCTCGCCATGCGCCGCGGCGCCTACATCGTCCCCAAGTACCTGAACGGCAAGCCCACCGACGAGACCGGCGTCCCGGCGCTGACGCGGCTGCCGCTGGCGGTCCAGCGCGCCCTCTACATGCGCGCCCTGAAGACGGCCGCCGGCATGCCCACCGACTACGGCCTGCCGGAGCCCGACCACAAGCTGCTCGAGGCCCACCCGACGGTCTCCTCGGAGCTCTTGCCGCGGATCGGCCACGGCGACATCGCCGTGAAGCCCAACATCGAGCGCTTCGAGGGCGAGAGGGTCCGCTTCGTCGACGGCTCCGAGGAGCAGATCGACCTGGTGATCTACTGCACCGGCTACCGGATCACCTTCCCGTTCCTCTCCGAGGACGTGATCGCGGTCCGCGACAACCGGATCCCGCTCTACCGCCGCGTCGTCTCGGTCGAGCGGCCCGGCCTCTACTTCATCGGCCTGATCCAGCCGCTGGGGGCGATCATGCCGATCGCCGAGCGCCAGTCGCAGTGGGTCGCGGACCTGCTCGACGGCACCGCAACCCTGCCGGACGCGGCGACGATGCGCCGGGTGATCAAGCGCGAGGACGGGCGCATGGCGAAGCGCTACGTCGCCTCCAAGCGCCACACGATCCAGGTCGACTTCCACCCCTACATGCGCACCCTCGACCGGGAGAGGCGTCGCGGCCGCGGCGGAAACGGGCCGCTGGCCGCGCTGCGAGCCCGCCGCGCCCACGAGCTCCGCGTCGACGCCTGACCCAACCCCAAGAAACCCGCCGAGGGCTCGTTTTGGCCCGAATAGCGGCCCAAATCGAGCCCTCGGCGAGGAAAGGGGGCTCGGTCAGCTTGCCCGGGCCGACGACCAGCGGGTAGATCAGCACCCGGACCTCATCGACGAGGTCGTTGGCGAGCAGGATTTGGATCAAGTGCGAGTTCGCCCACTCGAGCTCGGGTCAGGGTGGTCGAGGCGACGTGCTTGGTCGCGCTGTTGAGCACCTCCGCCCCCGGGTCCTCGGCTTTCGGCCAGGAGGCGGCGAAGGTCTCTTAGGTCTTGCGGCTATTGGCCAGCCGGCTCGCGGACCGGGTGCGAGGAGCCGCGCGCGGCGGCGAGCCCGGCTCGGGCCGGGACCGGCGGGACAACGGTCCTCGTCCTCCCGCCCGGCGGGCAGTCGGGCAGCGCTTTGGCACCGCCTCCGTGGGGGCCGCGCCGCGGTCCGCGGGGGCGGCGGGGCTCGGCGTCCCAGCGCTTGAAGTTGCCGCCCTCGTCCTCGCTCGCCTCGGGCTCGGTGACGGGCTTGCTGGCCCACCAGACGAGCCAGATCGCGCCCAGCACCGGGATCTTGAGCACGACGAGCAGGAAGAAGATGGGCAGGAATCCCTCCACCGGAGCGGAGTCTAGACCGTCGAGGAGCCGGGCTCGGCGGGCTCCGCGGCGCCGCCTGCGAGCTCCTGCGCCCAGATCGTCAGCACCTCGGCGTGGGCCTCCTCGATGCCCAGGTGCGACTCGGTCGGCACCAGCAGGGTCGGCTCGCCTCCCTCCTCGCGCCGTCGCGCCCATTCGTGGCAGCTCTCGTCGTGGTTGTCGTCGATCCAGGCGAGCGGACGGCCCTTGGCATAGGCCTCGAGCGGCCCCAGCTTCCAGTGCGCGGTGCCGAACACGGCCGTGCCGTCGAAGGAGACCACGGGCAGCTCCGGAATCCCGAGCAGCAGCGGCAGCG
Organism: uncultured Actinomycetes bacterium; assembly: GCA_963720015.1. GTDB lineage: Bacteria > Actinomycetota > Thermoleophilia > Solirubrobacterales > 70-9 > DATFPK01. The sequence continues at coordinate 7,324 of CAVREA010000006.1, forward strand.
AGTCGTTGGCGCGCTGCTCCCAGCCGGTCGCCCAGACCAGGTCGTAGTGCTTTCGCAGCCGCAGCAGCCGCGACCCCGCGCCGATGGAGATGCAGTGGACCATGCCGTCGATCAACTCGAAGCGGGCGACGCTTCGATCGGGCGGCTCGTCGAAGCCGAAAAGACTGATCACGCCGTCGACGTCGATGGCGAGAATCGGGCGTTGCATAGGCGCCAGCGTAGTGGCAGGGCGCGTTGTCGGCGGACCTGTACCATTCGCCGCCGTGCCGAACACCAATCAGCTCGTCAGAAAGGGCCGCAAGCGCCCGAAGAAGAAGGTCACGACCCCCGGTCTGAAGTCGGGGCAGGGGCGCAAGAAGCGCGTCTCCGCGCCCCAGCGGCGGGGCGTCTGCACCCGCGTCGCGACCGTGACCCCGAAGAAGCCGAACTCGGCGCTTCGCAAGATCGCCCGTGTGCGGCTGACCAACGGCATGGAGGTCACGAGCTACATCCCCGGCGAGGGCCACAACCTTCAGGAGCACTCGGTCGTGCTCGTCCGCGGCGGCCGCGTCAAGGACCTGCCGGGCGTCCGCTACAAGGTCGTCCGCGGCACCCTCGACGCCGCCGGCGTCTCCGACCGCAAGCAGGCCCGTTCGCGCTACGGGGTGAAGCGCTAGTGCCGCGCAGATCGGCAGCGCAGGTCCGGCCCGTCGAGCCGGACTCCAGGCACCGCAGCCGCCTGGTGCAGCAGGTCATCAACAAGGTGATGAGCCACGGCAAGAAGTCGCTGGCCGAGCGCACCGTCTACGACGCCCTCGCGATCGTCGGCGAGCGCGGCGGCGAGGACCCTGTCGAGACCCTCGAGTCCGCGATCAAGCAGCTGACGCCGGTGCTCGAGGTCCGCTCCCGCCGGGTCGGCGGCGCCACCTACCAGGTGCCCGTTGAGGTGCCCGCCCGCCGCGCCCGCACGCTCGCCGTGCGCTGGCTGGTCGGCTACGCCCGCGCCCGCCGCGAGTACTCGATGGCCGAGCGGCTCGCCAACGAGATCCTCGACGCCAACAGGCAGCAGGGCAACGCCTGGAAGCGCAAGGACGACATCTACCGCATGGCGCAGGCGAACAAGGCGTTCGCCCACTACCGCTGGTAGCAGGTTTTACCGGCCCGGCAGGGCTGGCAGGGCATCACTAGACCCATATATGGGGTCAGGAGAAATGGCATCCGTGCCGATTGTTGTTCTGTGAACTTCCAACCGACCGGTGTATGAACTTCGATTGATCGTGGTACGACGAGGCTGAATTTTGGTCCCATCCATTCCCACAAGGGGGAAAGGCGGGGGACGGTGGTTGATGGCGTCGGCACTGCTGGCGGTCGCCACGCTCGCGCTTTTCGCCATCCCACCCACGACCGCCTCCTCGCGAGAGCGCGTCGTGATCCGCGGTGCCGAGTCCGGCTCGAGCCTGCAGCTGCACATGCGCGGCGACCGGCTCGTGGTCGAGGGACGGATGACCCACCGCAGCCCCGCCGGCTGCCGCTTTACCAAGGGCCGCGTCCGTGCCAGTTGCGGCATGGGCGGGGTGCGGGCGATCCGGATCGACATGGGACCGTCGGGCGACATGGTGGAGATTCTCGAGCGGATGCCGGTGCGAGTCGTCGCCCTCCTCGGCGGCGGCTCGGACAAGTTCATCGGCAACGGCGAGCGCGACTACTGCTACTCCCAGGGGAGCCGCCGCAACCGCTGCATCGGCCGCGGCGGCAACGACGTCTGCATCACGGGGCCGCGCAACTCGGACTGCGTCGGTGGCCGTGGCAACGACTACTGCAAGCACGGCACGGGCAGCGACGGCTGCTGGGGTGGCCCCGGCCGCGACGTTTGCATCATGGGACCGGGGCACGACGGCTGCCACGGCGGCGGCGGCAAGGACAAGCTCTACGGCGGCCCATCGAGCGACAAGCTCTACGGCGGCCCCGGATACGACTACTGCGACGGCCAGGGGCTGCGCGGGTACTCGCTTCGCTGCGAGGCGGGCCCTCGCCGCTAGACGCGGCCCTCGCGCACCGCCCGAACCCCGCCGGACCGAACCGCTCTTCGCCCAGCCGAGTGTGCATTTCGCGTCGCTGACGCGGCGCCGGGCGCACACTCGGCGGGGCAGACGGGGGTCAGACCGGGGCGTCGTGGCCGGGCTTGGGCTCGGCCGTTGTGCCGGCCGGCGCCTTGGCGCCGGCCGGGCGGCTGTTGCTCGAGGCCTTGGCGACGCCGCCGGGGCCGCCGGGACGGCGATTCGCGTCGCGCTTCGGCCCCTCCCGCGAGAAGCGGCCGCCGAGCGCCCGCAGCTGAACCGAGCTCATCGTCGCCAGCGCGGCGCCGCAGACCGCGAGCACGAGCGAGCCGATCAGCTCGATCCAGAAGCCGCCCTGCGGTTTCGCCTCCGCGGCCAGGAAGGGCTGGTTGGGGTCGTCGATCGTCCCGACCTTGCCGGCGTCGGGCAGGTCGGCGATCAGGAAGACCAGCAGGGCCACGCCGCCGGCGACGGCGACGGCGATCGCCGCCGGCCGCGAGCCCGCCACCACGGCGAGCACGACCGCGCCGATCGCGAACAGGCCGATCACGAGCATCGCGTAGTTGTGGCGGTCGGCGGCCTCGGAGAGCTGCAGGGTCGTGGCGCCGGCGGCGTCGAGCTTGAAGGTGGTCATGAACTCGGAGGCGATCAGCAGCGCCGCCCCCGCGATGCAGGCGATCGGCAGCAACCGCTCGATTCCCACCCCCGAGCCCCCCGAGGCGGCGGCTCGGCTGCTCACGCCTTGCTCCCGGCCGGCCCGGTGACCTTGCGCCGGCGGGCGAGGATGGGCCGGCGCCGCTTGCGCGCCCCGGCGCCGCGGCGGGCGCGCCGCCGCGCGGGCCGCTCCTGGTTGCGCAGGTTGACGGCGAGCAGGAGGCCGCCGAGGACGAGGCCGACGGAGGCGGCGAGCTCGGCCCAGAACCCCTCGGTGAGGGTGGCGTGGGCGCCCGCGAAGAGCACCGACGCCTCGCCCTCGTCGAGGCCCCTCGGCATGTCGAAGGCGAGCGTGACGGCGATCCCGACCAGGCCGGCGATCGCGACCAGGCGCCCGAGCTGCCAGCGCCGCCGCCGCAGGCCGACGGCGCCGACCGCGGCCGCGATCAGGGCGACCGGGATCAGCAGGTAGGCGTGGGCCTCACCGGGTGTCTCCTGGAGGCGCTGGGGCGCGGGGGCGATCAGGGCGACGTCCTCGTACCCCGGCTCGCCGACCTCTACACCGCGGTAGTCGACGAACTGGGAGACGATCAGGCAGGCCGCGGCGGCGACGACGACGCCGAAGGCGACCCGCTCCGGCGTCAGCACCCGGTCGAGGCGGTTGGCGGCGGCCACCAGGCTCTTGCTGATCAGGCGCCAGCCGGTGCGGAGGAGGCGCTCGGCGAAGGCGCAGGCGTAGAAGAAGATCGCCACCACCCGCCCGAGCACGCGCCGGGCGGTGCGGATCGGGCCGGCGAGGGCCGGAGCCGCCTTGCGGACCCGCGCCCGGGTCGCGCTCAGGCCCGCGGCGGAAGCCTTGCCGGCGCCGCGCAGGCGCGCCGCGCCGGCGGCGCGGGCCTCCTTGGCCCGGGCTCCCTTGGCGCTCGAGCGCTTCGCCGCCGGCCGCGACCGCTTCGCCGCCGGCCGCGACGGCTTGGCGGCCGGGCGCGGTCCCTGCTCCGCCGGGGAGCGCCTGTGCTTCTCCGCCCAGGGAGGCCGTCTCGCGGGGCCGCGGACCTGGCTCTCGGGGCGCTGCTCCGAACGCGCCGCGGAGGCCTCGCGCCGTGCCTGGCGGCGGGCTCGTTCGCTCTCCTTCGAGCGCCGTTTTCGGTTCCAGAAGGCCATCAGCTTCCTGCTATCATCGCCCGTCGCTCAGGCATCGCTGGTTGTGCCTCCTCGCGCCGATGGATAGCCGCTCGACATAGTCGTCTGTCCGGTCTCGCGGAGAAGGCTGCGCCGGGCCCGGTCAGGGCCTTTTTTATGCGCTGAACCGATCACGAGCCAACTCTCTCTCCAGTTCCCACCCGACCCGACACTTTACGCAGAACATGGCACGCACCTTCCCACTAGAGAAGACACGCAACATCGGCATCATGGCTCACATCGACGCCGGTAAGACGACGACGACCGAGCGCATCCTCTACTACACCGGCCGCACCCACAAGATGGGGGAGGTCCACGAGGGCGCCGCCGTGATGGACTGGATGGAGCAGGAGCAGGAGCGCGGCATCACGATCACCTCGGCCGCGACCGCCTGCGAGTGGAAGGGCCACCGCATCAACATCATCGACACGCCCGGCCACGTCGACTTCACGGTCGAGGTCGAGCGCAGCCTGCGCGTCCTCGACGGCGCGATCGCGGTCTTCGACTCGGTCGCCGGCGTCGAGCCCCAGTCGGAGACCGTCTGGCGCCAGGCCGACAAGTACCAGGTCCCCCGGGTCGCCTACATCAACAAGATGGACCGCACCGGCGCCGACTTCTTCAACGCCGTCGAGACGATGAAGGACCGCCTCGGCGCCAACCCGCTGCCGATCCAGCTGCCGATCGGCCAGGAGGCCGACTTCACCGGCGTCGTCGACCTGATCGAGATGAAGGCGCTGGTCTGGAAGGACGAGCTCGGCACCGAGTTCGAGACCGAGGAGATCCCCGAGGACCTGCGTCGAGCAGGCCAACCAGTACCGCACCGAGCTGATCGAGGCCTGCGCCGACTACGACGACGAGCTGATGGAGGCCTACCTCGACGAGGAGGAGATCCCCCACGAGCGGATCGCGAAGTCCCTGCACCGCGCCACCCTCGACATCAAGGTGACGCCCGTCCTCTGCGGCTCCTCGTTCAAGAACAAGGGCGTCCAGCCCCTGCTCGACGCGATCGTCGAGCTGCTGCCCTCGCCGCTCGAGGTCCCGCCCGTGACCGGCCTCGAGCCGCCGGAGAAGGGCGAGGAGGAGGGCAAGGAGGCCGACCCGCTCCGCCGACGACAACGCCCCCTTCGCCGCGCTCGCCTTCAAGGTGATGGCCGACCCCTACGTCGGCAAGCTGACCTACTTCCGCGTCTACTCCGGCAAGCTCAGCGCCGGCGGCCGCGTCCTCAACGTCTCCACCGGCAAGACCGAGCGGATCGGGCGCCTGCTGATGATGCACGCGAACCACCGCGAGGAGATCGAGGAGTGCTACGCGGGCGACATCTGCGCCGGCGTCGGCCTCAAGCAGACCGGCACCGGCGACACGCTCGCCGCCCCCGACGCCCCGATCGAGCTCGAGACGATCGAGTTCCCCGAGCCGGTGATCGCGGTCGCGATCGAGCCCAAGACCAAGGTCGACCAGGAGAAGATGGGCGCCGCCCTCGCCCGCCTCGGCGAGGAGGACCCGACCTTCCAGGTCGAGTCCGACGAGGAGACCGGCCAGACCCTGATCCACGGCATGGGCGAGCTCCACCTCGAGGTGATCGTCGACCGGATGCTGCGCGAGTTCAAGGTCGACGCCAACGTCGGCAAGCCGCAGGTCGCCTACCGCGAGACGATCCGCCAGCGGGTCGAGAAGGTCGAGGGCCGCTTCGTGCGCCAGACCGGCGGCCGCGGCCAGTTCGGCCACGTCGTCATCAACCTCGAGCCGGCGCCCGAGGAGGGCTTCGACTTCGTCAACAAGATCAAGGGCGGCGTCATCCCGAGCGAGTTCATCGGCCCGGCCGAGCAGGGGATGGAGGAGGCGCTGCGAGAACGGCGTCAAGGCCGGCTACCCGATGGTCGACGTCCGCATCGAGCTGGTGGACGGCTCCTACCACGACGTCGACTCCTCGGAGATGGCCTTCAAGATCGCCGGCTCGATGGCGGTCCAGGAGGCCGCCCGCAGGGCGAAGCCGGTCCTGCTCGAGCCGGTGATGGCGGTCGAGGTGGTCACGCCCGAGGACTTCCTCGGCGACGTGATCGGCGACCTCTCGCGGCGCCGCGGCAAGGTCCAGGGCCAGGAGCAGCGCGGCAACGCGCTGGCCGTGCAGGCCTTCGTCCCGCTCGGCGAGATGTTCGGCTACGCCACCGACCTGCGCTCCTCGACCCAGGGACGCGCCACCTACACGATGCAGTTCGAGCGCTACGAGGAAGTCCCGAACAACATCGCCGAGGAGATCGTCGAGCACCGGGCCGGCGAACCGGTCGGCGCGGCGTCCTAGCTAGCGGCGTCCGCCGGAGTAGCCCTGCGCTTCACGGTCGCGCCCCGGCCCGCCCACCAGCTTGTCGCGTCCGGGGCCGCCGTTCAAGGCGTCGTTGCCGGGCCCGCCGAACAGGGAGTCGTTGCCGCGGTCGCCGTACATGAGGTCGCTGGCGGTCCCGCCGAACAAGGAGTCATTGCCGGCCAGCCCGGACAGGATGTCGCTGCTCGGGGCCGCCGGAGATCCGGTCGGCGATCTCGCCCCCGTCGATGCGGTCTGAGTCGCCGCCGCCGACGAGGTGGTTGCGGTGCAGGGGCGCGCCCGTGAGGGAATCGCTTCCGGCCCCGCCGAAGATCGTGATCGTGATCGGCCCACCGCCGCCGAACTCCCGCGTCACCCCGGTCATGTCGACGGAATCGTTGCCGCCGAGCGGGCGCGCGACGACCTCACGCACCTGGCCGGCAGCGCACCGGATGATCCGGGGGCCTCTGGGAGAGGCCGACGAGGACGAAGCCGTCCTTGCACCGCAACGCGTGCCTGTCGTTGGCCGAGCTGCTGCCGACGATAGTCAGCACGCCGTCGGCGAAGCTGACGTCGGCCAAGGTGCCTGCCGGCGCCGCGGTGGGGCGCAGGGCGAGGAGCGCGATCAGGGACAGGAACGCCACCGCACCGGTGACCGCGCCCCGGCACCAACTCCGTCTCGACGCCAACTCTCGAATCGGGCACGAACCTAAACCGTAGCGCGGATCCAGGAATCGCTATCCTGGCCGCACTGCATTTGTTCTGCCGGTTCCGGTCCCGAGGGACCGGGTCCAGGCGACAGCCGGGCGCAATCTCTGCTCGCACCTGGCTATATTTCCCAGGTTCGCCCGCAGGCAGCGCAAAGCGCCCTGCCAAGAACGACTTGTAACACCTGACTCAGACAGAAACCGGAAAGAAGAAAGGCACCAAGGAGAGAGATGTCCAAGGAGAAGTTCGAGCGCGACAAGCCGCATGTGAACGTCGGCACCATCGGTCACATCGACCATGGCAAGACGACGCTGACGGCCGCGATCACAAAGACCCTCTCCGAAAAGGGCGGGACGGAGGCGAAGACCTTCGATGAGATCGACAACGCTCCCGAGGAGAAGGAGCGCGGGATCACGATCGCGACCTCGCACGTCGAGTACGAGACCGACAACCGCCACTACGCCCACGTCGACTGCCCCGGCCACGCGGACTACGTCAAGAACATGATCACCGGCGCCGCCCAGATGGACGGAGCGATCCTGGTCGTCTCGGCCGCCGACGGCGTCATGCCGCAGACCCGTGAGCACATCCTGCTCGCCCGCCAGGTCAACGTCCCCCACGTCGTCGTCTTCCTCAACAAGGTCGACCAGGTCGACGACGAGGAGCTGATCGAGCTGGTCGAGGAGGAGGTCAAGGACCTGCTCAACGAGTACGACTTCCCCGGCGACGAGACCCCGATCATCAAGGGCTCGGCGCTGAAGGCGCTGGAGGGCGACGAGGACGCCAAGGCGGCGATCTTCGAGCTCGCCGACGCGCTCGACTCCTACATCCCGGAGCCCGAGCGCGACCTCGACAAGCCGTTCCTGATGCCGATCGAGGACATCTTCTCGATCACCGGCCGCGGCACGGTCGCCACCGGCCGCATCGAGCAGGGGATCGTCAACACCGGCGACGAGGTCGAGATCGTCGGCATCAAGGACACGACCAAGACCGTCGTCACCGGGGTCGAGATGTTCCGCAAGATCCTCGATCAGGGCCAGGCCGGCGACAACATCGGCGGCCTGCTGCGCGGCACCAAGCGCGAGGAGATCGAGCGCGGCCAGGTTCTCTGCAAGCCCGGCTCGATCACGCCTCACACCAAGTTCAAGGCTGAGGTCTACTGCCTGAAGAAGGAAGAGGGTGGACGCCACACCCCGTTCTTCTCCGGGTACCGGCCCCAGTTCTACTTCCGGACCACCGACGTGACCGGCATCGCCAACCTCCCCGAGGGGACCGAGATGGTGATGCCGGGTGACAACGTCGAGATGTCGATCGAGCTGATCCAGCCGATCGCCATGGACCAGGGCCTGCGGTTCGCCATCCGCGAGGGCGGCCGCACCGTCGGCTCGGGGGTCGTCTCCGAGATCATCGAGTAGCCCCCACAAGGGCGGGCCCAGGGCCCGCCCTTTCGCTGTCCGGCCGCCGGCCGGAGGCGGTGAACGAGAGACATACGACCGGGGCGGCGCCCCCACCCACGAAGCTCAGGGGCGGCGCCCCGCTCGCGCGAGAAAGACCAGAAGAGGAACACCGAAGCCAAGTGTCAGCCATAGCGGCCCAGAAGATCAGGATCCGTCTCAAGGCGTACGACCACGACGCCATCGATCGCGCTGCCCGCGAGATCGTCGAGACGGCCGAGCGCACCGGCGCCACCGTGTCCGGTCCCGTGCCCCTGCCGACCGAGAAGAACGTCTACTGCGTGATCCGCTCGCCGTTCAAGGACAAGGACTCGCGCGAGCACTTCGAGATCCGCACCCACAAGCGGCTGATCGACATCCACCAGCCGACCCCGAAGACCGTCGATTCGCTGCAGCGCCTCGACTCGCTGCCGGCCGGCGTCGACATCGAGATCCGGCTCTAGGTGCTCGTGGCCGCGATCATCGGCAAGAAGCTCGGCATGACCCAGGTCTTCCGCGAGGACGGGACCGTCGTCCCGGTGACCGTGGTCGAGGCCGGCCCCTGCCCGGTCACCGCGATCCGCACGCCGACCGCGACGGCTACGACGCGGTCCAGCTCGCCTTCGGCGAGGTCAAGGAGGACAAGCTGACCAAGGCCGAGCTCGGCCACCTGAAGAAGGCCGGCGCCGGCCCGCTGCGCCACCTCGCCGAGTTCCGCGACGTCGAGCTGCCGACGGCGGCGGCGAGGGCGAGGAGGGCGAGGGCGAGGGCCCGAAGGTCGGCGACGAGGTCACCGTCAGCGCCTTCGAGCCGGGCCAGAGGGTCAAGGTCTCCGGGGTCTCGATCGGCAAGGGCTTCCAGGGCACGATCAAGCGCCACAACTTCAGCCGCGGCCCGGTCAGCCACGGCTCCCACAACGTCCGCGCCCCCGGCTCGATCGGCGCCAGCGCCTACCCGGCCCGCGTCTTCAAGGGCATCAAGATGCCGGGCCAGATGGGCGGCAAGCGGGTCACCCAGCGCGGCCTCGAGATCGCCGACATCGACGCCGAGCGCAACCTGCTGCTGATCAAGGGCTCCGTTCCCGGGGGCCGCAACGCGATCGTCGAGGTGCGCACCGATGGCTAGCGCCAAGGCGGCCGTGCTCGGCAAGACCACCAAGGCGGACCTGCCCGAGGTTCTTCGGCGAGCCGTTCCACCAGTCGCTCGTCCACGAGGCGGCGCGCGCGGACCTGGCCGCGCGCCGTCGCGGCACCGCCTCGACCCTCGGCCGCGGAGAGGTCTCGATGACCACCGCCAAGGCCTGGCGCCAGAAGGGCACCGGCCGCGCCCGGGCCGGCGCGCTCAGCGTGCCGCACCGGACCGGCGGCGGCGTCGCCTTCGGCCCGAAGCCGCGCCACTACACGGTCAAGGTCAACCGCAAGGCCCGCCGCCGGGCGCTGCGCGCCGCGCTCTCGGTCCACGCCGAGCGCGGCAGCGTCGCGGTCCTCGACGCCTCCGCCTTCGACACGCCCTCGACCAAGGACGCCGCCGCGGCGCTCGTCGAAGTGGGGGGCGAAGGGGCCCACGCTGGTCGTCATCGGCCTCGAGGAGACCGGCGCCCTGAAGAGCTTCCGCAACATCGAGCGGGTGCGCGTGGCCGAGGTCGGCCAGATCGGCGTCGCCGACGTGATCGGCGCCGCCTCGCTGGTCGTCTCCGAGGAGGCGCTGGCCAAGCTCGAGGAGAGGCTGGGCTGATGGACGCGCGCAACGTGATCATCCGCCCGGTCATCTCGGAGAAGAGCTACGCGCTGATCGCGGAGGGCAAGTACACGTTCCGCGTCCACGACGCGGCCCACAAGACCCAGATCGCGAACGCGGTCGAGGAGATCTTCAGCGTCGAGGTGGCGGGCGTGCGCACCGCGAAGGTGCGCTCCAAGCCCAAGCGCCGCGGCCTCCACCGCGGCAAGACCCGCGCCTGGAAGAAGGCCGTCGTCCAGCTCGCCCCCGGCGAGCGGATCGAGCTCTTCGAGGGCGCGGCGGCGGAGGGCTGAGCAGATGGCCAACCGCAAGACAAAGCCGACCTCCCCGGGGCGCCGCTTCGCGACCTACCCGCTGCGCGAGCAGGTGACCACGGACCAGCCCGAGCGCAAGCTCACCGAGGGCCTGCGCAAGTCCGGCGGGCGCAACTCGAAGGGCCGCGTCACCAGCGCGCCATCGCGGCGGCGGCGCCAAGCGCCGCTACCGCCAGATCGACTTCAAGCGGCGCAAGGACGGCGTTCCCGCCAAGGTCGCCACGATCGAGTACGACCCCAACCGCAGCTGCTACATCGCGCTGCTCCACTACGCCGACGGCGCCAAGAGCTACATCCTCGCGCCGCAGGGCATCGAGGTCGGGGACGAGGTCCAGTCGGGCCCCGGCGCCGACATCGCGCCCCGGCAACTCGCTGGCGCTGCGCAAGATGCCGACCGGCACCGTGGTCCACAACGTCGAGATGGTCCCCGGCCAGGGCGGCAAGCTCGGCCGCGCCGCCGGCACCGCGATCCAGGTGGCGGCGAAGGAGGGCGACTACGTCACCCTGCGCCTGCCCTCCTCGGAGATGCGGATGGTGCGGGCCGAGTGCCGCGCGACCGTCGGCTCGCTCTCCAACCCCGAGCACCAGAACATCAAGATCGGCAAGGCCGGTCGCAACCGCCACAAGGGCAAGCGCCCGCAGACCCGCGGGGTCGCGATGAACCCGGTGGACCACCCGCACGGCGGCGGCGAGGCCCACCACACGCCCGGCGGGCACCCGGTGACGCCCTGGGGCAAGCCGACGCTCGGCTACCGGACCCGCAAGAAGGGCAAGCAGTCGGACCGCTACATCGTGCGCGGCCGCCGCCGCGGCAAGAAGAAGAGGTAACGAGACCATGGGTAGATCAACGAAGAAGGGACCGTGGGTCGAGGAGCGGCTGATGACGCGGATCGAGGCGATGAACGAGTCCGGCCAGAAGCAGATGGTCAAGACCTGGTCGCGGCCCTCGACGATCTTCCCGGAGATGGTCGGCCACACGATCGCCGTCCACGACGGCCGCAAGCACGTCCCGGTCTTCATCTCGGAGTCGATGGTCGGGCACAAGCTCGGCGAGTTCGCGCCGACGCGGACCTTCCGCTCGCACTCCGGCACCGGCAAGGGCGGCGAGTAGCGATGGCCGACGAGAAGAAGACACCGGCGAGCGGCAAGGCCGCGGACGCCGAGAAGAAGGCGCCGGCGCGCAAGCCCGCCGCCAAGAAGCCGGCCGCGAAGAAGGAGACCGCGGCGAAGAAGCCTGCGGCGAAGAAGGAGACGGCCGCGAAGAAGCCCGCCGCGAAGAAGGAGACGGCGAAGAAGCCGCCGCGAAGAAGGAGACCGCGGCGAAGAAGCCGGCGGCGAAGTCCGAGGCGAAGCCGAAGCCGGCGCCGAAGGCCGAGAAGGCCCCCGAGCGCGCCCGCCCGGTCGTCCGCGCCAGCGCCCGCTACGTGCGGGTCGCCCCGCGCAAGGCGCGCCTCGTCGCCGACCAGGTCCGCGGGCTGCAGATCGAGCGCGCCCGGGCGCTGCTCCAGTTCTCGCCGCGCAACGCCGCCCGCGACATCCAGAAGCTGATCGACTCGGCCGCCTCCAACGCCGAGAACAACCACGAGCTGGTCGCCGACGACATGAGGATCTCCGAGATCACCGTCGACGAGGGCCCGACGCTGCGCCGCTACCGGCCGCGCGCGCTCGGCCGGGCAACCCGGATCAACAAGCGAACCAGCCACATCTCCGTGGCGCTGACCCCCGAGGAATAGGAAGACGATGGGACAGAAGATCCACCCCGAGGGCTTCCGGGTCGGCTACATCCACGACTGGAAGTCGAACTGGTTCAACGAGCGCGAGTTCGCCGACATCCTGCTCGAGGACCTGCAGATCCGCGAGCACATCGAGAACAAGCTTTCCCACGCCGGGCTCTCCGACATCACGATCGAGCGCCGCGGCGAGGTCGCGGTCGACATCCACACCGCCCGCCCCGGCATCGTGATCGGCAAGTCGGGGAGCGAGGTGGACGCGCTCCGCAAGGACCTCCACAAGCTCACCGGCAAGCCCGTCAAGGTCAACATCCGCGAGGTCAAGCGCCCCGAGCTCGACGCCAAGCTGGTCGCCCAGTCGATCGCCGAGCAGCTGCAGAACCGGGTCGCCTTCCGCCGCGCGATGAAGCGGGCGCTGACCTCGGCGATGCGCTCCGGCGCCAAGGGCGTCAAGGTCCAGGTCTCGGGCCGGCTCGGCGGCGCCGAGATGGCCCGCACCGAGGGCTACTCGGACGGCCGGGTGCCGCTGCACACGCTGCGGGCCGACATCGACTACGGCTTCTTCGAGGCGCGCACGACCACCGGCCGGATCGGCGTCAAGTGCTGGATCAACAAGGGCGAGGTCATGCCCGAGGGCTTCCGCTCCGACATGTCGCCCGAGGGCGACACCCAGCCCCCCGCGCGCCCGCAGGGCGATCGCGGCGGTCGCGGGCCCGGTGGGCGCGCGGCGGCCAGGGCGGCCGCGGCGGACCGCGCCAGGGGGGTGGTCGCTGATGCTGATGCCGAAGCGGGTCAAGCACCGCAAGCAGATGCGCGGGCGCATGCGCGGCAACTCGAAGGGCGGCACACGCCGTCGCCTTCGGCGAGTACGGCCTCAAGGCGGTCGAGCGCGGCTGGGTCACCAACCGCCAGATCGAGGCCGCGCGCGTCGCCATGACCCGCAAGATCAAGCGCGGCGGCAAGGTCTGGATCAACATCTTCCCCGACAAGCCCTACACGAAGAAGCCCGCCGAGACCCGGATGGGCTCGGGCAAGGGCAACCCGGAGGGCTGGGTCGCCGTGGTCAAGCCGGGCCGCGTGATGTTCGAGCTGGCCGGCGTGCCCGAGGACCTGGCCAAGGAGGCGCTGCGCCTCGCCGGGCACAAGCTGCCGATGAAGACCAAGTTCGTGTACCGGGAGGGGGCGGAGTGAAGGCCTCCGAGGTGCACAACCTCAAGGACGACGAGCTTGTGGCGAGGCTGCACGACGCGAAGGAGGAGGCCTTCAACCTGCGCTTCCGCCACTCGACCGGCGAGCTCGAGAACATCGGCGCGGCTGAAGGCCGCCAAGCGAGACGTCGCCCGCCTGCTGACCGTCGCGCACGAGCGCGGCATCGACGTAGACAAGGAACTGAGCCGCTGATGGCTGACGAAGAGAAGAACGAGACAGACCGAAGAGACTGAAGAGCCCCAGGCCGAGGACGCCTCGGCCGCGGGTCCTGTCGCCGAGGATGGCCCTCCGGCGGACTCGCCGGAGGACGCATCCTCGACGCCACCCGCGGAAGAGGAGGAGGTCCGAGGCCGAGGAGGCTCCGGCCGAGGAGGCTGCCGGCCGAGGAGGAGGAGGCTCCGGCGGCGGAGGCCGCCGACGAAGAGCCTGTCGGCCGAGGAGGCCGCGCCAGACCCCGATGCCGACCTGCCCTGGAAGGACCGGCGGCGGCTGGAGCGTTCGCGGCGCCCGCACGAGGCCGGCCCGCAGCAGACGGTCGAGGAGCGCGCCGCCGCGCGGCTCGAGGCGCGCCGCGCCAAGGCCGCCGACCGGCGCCGCTACCGCCAGGGCCGGCGCGCCAAGAAGGGCGAGGCCGGTACCGGCACGCCGCCCGCCGAGCGCCGTGCGCAACCCGGCGAAGGTCCGCCAGGGAATCGTCGTCTCCGACAAGGCCGACAAGACGATCACGGTGCGGATCGACATCGCCCGCCGCCACCCGACCTACGAGAAGGTGGTCCGCCGCTCGCGCACGCTGCACGCGCACGACGAGCGCAACGAGGCCGGCGAGGGCGACGTCGTCCGCGTGATCGAGACGCCGACCGCTCTCCAAGCAGAAGCGCTGGCGCCTGCTGGAAGTGGTCGAGAAGGCCGCGAGCGTGATCCAGCAGGAGACAAGGCTGCGCGTCGCCGACAACTCCGGCGCCCGCGAGATCCTCTGCATCCGCGTCAAGGGCGGATCCCACCGCCGCTACGCCGGGGTCGGCGACGTGATCACGGCCACGGTCAAGCAGGCGAGCCCGCAGGGCGGCGTCCGCAAGGGCGAGGTCGTGCAGGCCGTCGTCGTGCGCACCCGCAAGCAGTTCGGCCGCCCCGACGGCACCTACATCTCCTTCGACGAGAACGCCGCCGTGCTGATCGACCCCCAGAACAACCCGCGCGGAACCCGCATCTTCGGCCCCGTCGCCCGCGAGCTGCGCGACAGCGCAACTTCATGAAGATTGTCTCGCTCGCCCCGGAGGTCCTCTGATGGCCAAGTCGATGCGGATCCGGACCGACGACCAGGTGATCATCACCGCGGGCAAGGACTCCGGCAAGACCGGCCGCGTGATCCGCACGGACCCGAAGCGGCGCAAGGTCTACGTCGAGAACCTCAACATCATCAAGCGCCACCAGCGCCCGCGCTCGGTCAAGGACGCCCCGCGCGGCGGCGAGGTCGGCGGGATCGTCGAGAAGGAGGGCCCGATCGACGTCTCCAACGTGATGCTGCTCGACCCCAAGGACAACAAGCCGACCCGGATCGGCATGCGCCGCGCCGACAACGGCGACCGCGAGCGCTTCTCGAAGCGCACCGGGACGGCGATTCGACTAGGAAACCCGATGGAAGCCACCGCCACAGAGACACAGCAGACCGCCCCGCCGCCGCGCCTCCGCGAGCGCTATCGCGAGGAGGTCGTGCCGGCGCTGATCAAGAAGTTCGGCTACTCGACGCCGATGCGGGCGCCGCGGCTGGAGAAGATCACCCTCAACATGGGGGTCGGCGACGCGAAGCAGGACTCCAAGGTCCTCGACGCCGCGGTCGAGCAGCTGGCGACGATCGCCGGCCAGCGGCCGAACGTGCGCCGGGCGCGCAAGTCGATCGCCTCCTTCAAGGTGCGCGAGGGGATGCCGGTCGGCGTCTCGGTGACGCTGCGCCGGGCGCGGATGTGGGAGTTCCTCGACCGCCTCACCTCGATCGCGGTGCCGAGGATCCGCGACTTCCGCGGCCTCAACCCGCGCTCCTTCGACGGCCGCGGCAACTACTCGATGGGAGTCCGCGAGCAGCTCGATCTTCCCCGAGATCGACTACGACTCCGTGGACGAGGTCCGCGGCCTCGACGTCACGATCACGACCAGCGCCCCCACCGACGAGGAGGCCTTCGAGCTGCTGCTGGCGCTCGGCATGCCCTTCTCGCAGGAGGGGCGCCCCGGCGTCCAGGAGACCGAGGCCGACGAGGAGGAGGAGCGGCGCAAGGAGGAGGCGCGGGCGCGCGCCGAGGCCGAGCAGGCCGCCCTCGAGCAGCTCAAGGAGGAGAACCCCGACGCCTACGCCAAGCCGGAGAAGCCGGAGGAGGGCGAGGAGGGCGAGGAAGGAGCCGAGGGCGAGAGTCCCTCCGGCGAAGACAAGGCCTCAGACGAAGGAGAGAGCGCGAGCGACTGACCATGGCGAAGACTTCGCAGAAAGTTACGACAGGGCCGCAAGGCCAAGTACAAGACGCGGGCCTACCATCGCTGCCGGCGTTGCGGGCGGCCCCGCGCCTACTACCGCAAGTTCGGCCTCTGCCGGATCTGCCTGCGCAACGCCGCGCACGAGGGCTACATCCCCGGCATGACCAAGTCGAGCTGGTAGCCCCCGAGACGACACCGAGAACCGATGCTGACCGACCCGATAGCCGATTACCTGACCAGGATCCGCAACGCCCTCAGCTCCGGCCACGACGAGGTGGAGATCCCCGCCTCGCGCCTGAAGCTGGAGATGTCGCGGATCCTCAAGGAGCAGGGCTACATCACCGACTTCAGCGCCGAGCCGGCGCGCGTCGGCGAGCTGATCCGTGTCCGCCTCAAGTACACCGAGGACCACGCGCCCGGTGATCACCGGGCTCGAGCGGGTCTCGCGCCCCGGCCGGCGGCGCTACGTCGACCACCAGCACGTGCCCCGCGTCGACGGCGGCACCGGCACCGCGATCGTCAGGACCTCGCGCGGCGTGATGACCGGCCACGAGGCCAAGGCCAAGGGTGTCGGCGGCGAGGTCGTCGCCTACGTCTGGTGAGCCATGAGCCGCATCGGTAGAAAGCCCATCCCCGTGCCCGACGGCGTCGACGTCGACCTCACCCCTGGCCGCGTCGCGGTCAAGGGCCCGAAGGGCGAGCTCGGACAGCGGATCTCCACCGAGATGAAGGTCGATCAGGAGGAGGGGAGCGTGGTCGTCGCGCGGCCGACCGACCGCGGCGAGCACCGCGCCCTGCACGGCCTCACCCGGAGCCTGATCGCGAACATGGTCGAGGGGGTCACCGACGGCTTCGAGAAGCGCCTCGAGATCCAGGGAGTCGGCTACCGCGCCCAGCTCAAGGGCCGCAACCTCGAGCTCGCGCTCGGCTACTCCCATCCCGTCTCGATCGAGGCCCCCGAGGGCATCGAGTTCGAGGTGCCGCAGCCGACCGAGGTCGTGGTCCGCGGGATCGACAAGCAGCTGGTCGGCCAGGTCGCCGCGGACATCCGCAAGCGCCGGCCGCCCGAGCCCTACAAGGGCAAGGGCATCCGCTACCGCGGCGAGCAGGTCGCCCGCAAGGTCGGGCAAGCGCGCCTGATGGCCGTCGCGACCAAGCAGCAGCAGCGCCTGCGCCGGCGCCGCCGCGTCCGGGCCAAGATCACCGGCACGTCCGAGCGGCCCCGCCTCTCCGTCTACCGCTCCAACCGCGGCCTCTTCGTGCAGCTCATCGACGACTCGAAGGGCCACACGATCGCCGCCGTCAACTGGACCGAGCCCGACCTCAAGGGCCTGCAGGCGACCGAGCAGGCCAAGCGGGCGGGCGAGCTGATCGCCGAGCGCGCCAAGGCGGCGGGCGTCGAGACCTGCGTCTTCGACCGCGGCGGCTACCAGTTCCACGGCCGCGTCCGCGCCCTCGCCGAGGGCGCCCGCGAGGAGGGCCTCAAGTTCTAACCCGCTACCGTGGACGATCCTCATGAAGGGCGCTAACACGACAAGAGTGGAGACGGTCAGCCCGCGCGGGCTCGACCTCCAGGAGCGGGTGATCGAGATCAACCGCGTCGCCAAGGTGGTCAAGGGCGGCCGGCGCTTCTCCTTCACCGCGCTGGTCGCCGTCGGCGACGAGGACTCCGTCGTCGGGATCGGCTACGGCAAGGCCCGCGAGGTGCCGCTGGCGATCCAGAAGGCGGTCGAGAACGCCCGCAAGAACCTGATCCGCGTCCCCAAGTACGGGCAGACGATCACCCACAAGATCATCGGCCGCTACGGCGCCGGGCACGTCGTCCTGCGCCCGGCCTGCCCCGGGTACCGGCGTGATCGCCGGCGGCGGGGTGCGCGCCGTGCTCGAGCTGGGCGGCGTCCGCGACGTGCTGACGAAGAGCATCGGCACCCAGAACCCGATCAACCTCGTCAAGGCGACGATGGACGGCCTGATCCGCCTGCGCCGCCCCGAGGAGGTCGCCGAGCTGCGCGGCCTCAGCGTCAACGAGGTCCTCGGCCTTCATCTGAAGAGCGAGGCGAACGGCGCGCCCGAGGCCGCCGAGGAGGCGGCTCCGGCCGAGCCGGTCGCGGTCGCGGCCGCCGCCGACGCCCCCGCCGAGGAGGCGCCCGCCGACGCGACCGGCGAGGAGCCTTCATGAGCGCGCTGAAGATCCGCCAGACCCGCTCCACCGCCGGCACCAAGCCCAACCAGCGCGCGCACGCTGACGGCCCTCGGACTGGGCCGCATCGGCGCCTCGGTCGAGCGCGAGGACTCGCCGCAGCTGCGCGGCCAGATCCGCGTCGTCTCCCACCTGGTCGAGGTCGACGATGGCTGAGAAGCCGCGCTCCGAGGAGATCGGGCTCCACAACCTGAAGCCGAAGCCGGGCTCGCGCCGTCCGCGCAAGCGGATCGGCCGCGGCGAGGGCTCCGGCCTGGGCAAGACCTCGGGCCGCGGCCACAAGGGCTACGGCCAGCGCGCCGGCGCCAAGCGCAAGGCCGGCTACGAGGGCGGCCAGAACCCGATCCACATGCGGATGCGCAAGCTGCGCGGCCCGCACATGAAGAAGTCGATGCCGTTCGAGAACTTCCGCACCGCCACCCAGCCGGTCAATTTGGCCGAGCTCGAGGAGCGCTTCGACGCGGGCGCCGAGGTGACCCCCGAGACGCTGCGCGAGAAGGGCCTGGCCAAGCGCTCGGACCCGGTCAAGATCCTCGCCCGCGGCAAGCTCTCGAAGAAGCTCACGGTCACCGCGCACGGCTTCAGCGCCGCCGCCAAGGAGGCGATCGAGTCCGCCGGCGGGACCGTCAACTACATCGACGGCCCCCCGCCCGAGCCGAAGAAGCCCGCACCCGAGGCCACCCAGACCCCGCCCGCCGATGAGGCTCCGGAGCCCGAGCCCGAGGCCGACGACGAGGCCGGCGCGGACGACGAGGCCGGGGCGGACGAAGCCGAAGAGGGCTGATGCTCAAGACGATCGCCAACGCATTCAGCGTTCCGGACATCCGCCGGAAGATCGCCTTCACCGCGGCGATGCTGGCGCTCTACCGGCTCGGCGCCTACATCCCGGCGCCCGGTGTCGACATCGACACCGTCAAGGACATCGAGAGCAACTTCCAGGGCTCCAACATCCTCGGCTTCCTCAACCTCTTCTCGGGGGAAGCCTCTCGCGGCTCTCGCTGTTCGCGCTCGGGATCATGCCCTACATCACGGCCTCGATCATCCTGCAGCTGCTCACGGTCGTCGTGCCGTCGCTCGAGCGGCTGCAGAAGGAGGGCGAGGTCGGCCAGCAGAAGATCACCCAGTACACGCGCTACCTGACCGTCGGCCTGGCCTTCGCGCAGTCGCTCGGCTACGTCTTCCTCTTCCGCTCATTCCAGAACCAGGCCGGGACCTCGGTCGTCGGCAAGCTCACCTTCAGCAAGGTCTTCCTGATCGTGATCTGCCTGACCGCGGGCTGCGTGCTGCTGATGTGGTTCGGCGAGCTGATCACCCAGCGCGGCATCGGCAACGGCATCTCGCTGATGATCTTCGCCTCGATCGCGGCCTCGATCCCGACCGGGATCCAGAAGTGGTGGACCAACCCCGACCAGGTCTTCGTCGTGATGATGCCCTTCGTGGCGCTGGCGGTGATCGTCGCGATCGTCTTCGTCCAGGAGGGCCAGCGCCGGATCCCGGTCCAGTACGCGAAACGCGTGGTCGGGCGCAAGATGACCTCGGGCGGCTCGACCTACCTGCCGCTGCGGGTCAACATGGCCGGCGTCATCCCGGTCATCTTCGCCGCCTCGATCATGGCCTTCCCGCCGACCATCGGCCAGCTCCTCAACACCCCGGCCGCGCTCGACTTCGCCGCCTTCTTCAGCCCCAACAGCTGGGCCTACGTGGTCGGCGAGGTCTTCTTCATCATCATCTTCACCTACTTCTACACCGCGGTCACCTTCAACCCGGTGGACCAGGCGGACAACCTGAAGAAGTACGGAGGGTTCATCCCCGGGGTGAGACCCGGCCGGCCAACGGCCGAGTACCTCGACCGCATCCTCTCCCGGCTGACGTTCCCGGGGGCGCTCTACCTGGGCGCGGTCGCGGCCCTGCCGACGATCCTGATCAACCAGACCTCGGCCAACTTCTTCTTCGGAGGGACCTCGATCCTGATCGTGATCGGCGTCGCCCTCGACACCGTCAAGCAGCTGGAAGCGCAGCTGATGATGCGCAACTACGAGGGCTTCCTCAAGTAGCTGAAGTTGGGGGTGTGGCGCCTTTTCGCCGCTATACCGCGATAAAGCGCCAAACCCCCCGGGCGCTACGTAAAGTCTCACGCCCATGTCCGAACTCAACCTCGTACTGCTCGGCCCGCCGGGATCCGGCAAGGGCACCCAGGGGGAGCGCCTGCAGACGGACTTCCGGCTGCCCTACTACGCGACCGGGAACATCCTCCGCGCCGCGGTCGAGGATAGGACCGAGGTGGGGAAGGCTGCGAAGGAGTACATGGACCGCGGCGACCTGGTCCCCGACGATGTGATCATCGGCGTGATCGCGGAGCGGCTCGAGGGGGAGGAGGCCGCCGACGGCTTCATCCTCGACGGCTTCCCCCGCACTGTCCCCCAGGCGGAGGCGCTCGACGCCGAGCTCGAGAAGCTCGGGCGCTCGCTGACCGCCGTCCTGCTCATCGACGTCCCCCAGGAGGAGGTGGTCCGCCGGCTCGGCGGCCGCCGCACCTGCGTCGAGAACGGGCACGTCTTCCACGTCGAGTTCGACCCTCCCAAGGAGGAGGGTGTCTGCGACATAGACGGCAGCCGGCTGATCGTCCGGGACGACGACGAGCCCGAGGTGATCCGCAACCGGCTCGACCAGTACGCGAAGAAGACCGAGCCGCTCGTCTCCTACTACGAGGAGGCCGGTTTGCTGCGCCGCGTGGACGGGGAGATGACGCCCGACGAGGTCGGCGAGCGGATCCGCGCCCTGCTCTCGACCCTGAAGCTCGAAGAGGACGTCTCCTAGGCCGTGTACCGGATGATCATCCGCAAGACTCCCGACCAGCTCGAGAAGATGGCGGCCGCCGGCTCGGTCCACGCCCGCTGCCTGCGCATGCTCGCCTCCAAGGTCCGTCCCGGCGTCACCACAGCCGAGCTCGACGAGGCCGCCGAGCGCTTCATCCGCTCGCAGGACGCCGAGCCCTCCTTCAAGGGCTATCGCGGCTTCCCCGGCTCGATCTGCGCCTCGCCCAACTCGATGGTCGTCCACGGCATCCCGGGGCCCTACGAGTGCAAGCGCGGCGACATCCTCTCGATCGACGTCGGCGTCACCAAGGACGGCTGGGTGGCGGACGGCGCGATCACCCTGCCGGTCGGCACCGTCACGCCCGAGGCCCGCCACCTGCTCGAGGTGACCAGGCGGGCTCTCTTCGACGGCTCCGCCGCGGCCGCGCCCGGCAACCACCTCGGCGACATCTCGGCGGCGATCCAGCGCACCGTCGAGCTCGAGGGGCTCTCGATCATCCGCACCCTGGTCGGCCACGGGATCGGCCGCGACATGCACGAGGACCCGCAGATCCCCAACTTCGGCGAAGCTGGCCGCGGGCCGGAGCTGGAGGAGGGCATGGTCTTCGCGATCGAGCCGATGGTCAACGCGGGCGGCCCCCTGGTCCAGATGGGCGACGACGGCTGGGCCGTCTACTCGCAGGACGGCTCGCTGGCCGCGCACTTCGAGTTCACCGTCGCGGTCACCGCGGACGGCCCGCGCATCCTCACGCCCTGGCACGAAGAGATCTGAGCGCGCCGCCGGCGCTGCCCCGGCAGGGACCCGGCGCACCGCCGACCCCCGCCTGATACCAATCCCGTTCAGCCCGGCGCCGGGGTAGCGCCGGACCACGAGACAGGGGTAGCGGGATGCTGGGATCACAGCTGAGAGAACGGCTCGCGGCGCTTGCCGCCGGGGCCGCGTGCCTGGCGGCGCTGGCCGCCGCGGGACCCGCCCGGGCAGCGGTCGAGCCCTACGGGGCGAACGACTCCGGCGGCTTCCGCAACGTGCTCCCGCCAGGCTCGAAGGGCGTCGACAACGCCGCCGACCTGGCCCTCTTCACCGGAACCGGCACCTACCCGCAGCACTGGAACGACCAGCAGCCGCTCTACGACGGCCTCCTCGCCGCCGAGCCGGGCCTGCGCGGCGCGGACATCCCCGACTTCTTCAAGGACGCCACCTTCGGCGTGCGGGCGGGAGACGTCGAGTCGACGATCACCCCGCGCCCGGGCGTGACGATAATCCGCGACCGGGGCTACGGCGTGCCCCACATCTACGGCGAGACGCGCGCCGACACGATGTTCGGGGCGGGCTACGCGAACGCCGCCGACCGCCTATTCCTCATGGACGTCCTCCGCAACACGGGCCGCGCCCAGCTCTCCTCGTTCATCGGCGGGTCGCCGTCGAACCGGGCGATGGACCACGACCAGTGGCAGTTCGCGCCCTACACCGACGCCGAGCTGCTGCGCCAGTTCAACCTCGCGGACGAGTTCTACGGCGGCGAGGGCCGCCAGCTGCAGCGCGACGGCCGCGCCTATATCGAGGGCATCAACGCGTACGTGGACGACGCGCTGACCAACCCCACGCTGCTGCCCGCCGAGTACGCCGCCCTCGGCAAGCTCCCGACGCAGTGGAACGTCGGCGACCTGGTCGCCGAGGCGTCGCTGATCGGCGGGATCTTCGGCAAGGGAGGAGGCCGTGAGCTCGACTCGGCGCTCACGCTGCAGAGGCTGCAGCGGCGCTTCGGGGCCCGCCGCGGCCGCCGCGCCTGGCTCGACTTCCGCGCCAAGAACGACCCCGAGGCGCCGACCACCGTCGCCAGGCGGTTCCCCTACCAGACCGGCAGCCCGTTCTCGAAGCGGGGCCTGGCGCTGCCGGACCCCGGCACCGTGCGGCCGGTGCCGGTCGCGCCGGAGGCCGACGCCCGCCGCACCAACGTCGCCGACCCGCGCTACGAGGGCCTCGCCACCCTCGGCGCCAACCTGGTCGAGCAGGTCCGCCGCGAGGCCCACGCCTCCAACTGGGAGCTGGTCTCGGCGCGCGAGTCCGCCACCGGCAGGCCGATCGGCGTTCTCGGCCCGCAGGTCGGCTACTACGAGCCGCAGATCCTGATGGAGATGGACATCCACGGCCCCGGGATCGACGCCCGCGGCGCGACCTTCCCGGGCGTCGGGCTCTACGTCCTCCTCGGCCATGGCCGCGACTACGCCTGGAGCGCGACCACGGCCACCTCCGACAACGTCGACACCTTCGCCGAGGTCCTCTGCCGCGACGCCTTCCACTATCGCTGGCGCGGGCGCTGCCGGCCGATGGAGAAGCTCACCCGCACCAACAGCTGGACCCCGAACGCGATCGACGACAGCGCCCCCGGCTCGGAGACCCTGACCGCCTACCGCACCGCGCATGGCATCGTCACCGACCGGGCGAAGGTGCGGGGGCGCAAGGTCGCCTACGTGATCGCCCGCTCCACCTACTTCCACGAGGCGGACTCCGCCCTCTTCTTCAAGCGGATGAACGACCCGCGGTTCATGCGCGGCGGGCCGAAGTCGTTCTATCGCGCGGTCAAGAGGATGAACTTCGCCTTCAACTGGTCCTACCTGGACTCCAAGCACATCGCCTACCAGCTCGCCGGCTGGTATCCGCGGCGGGCGCGGGGTACGTCGCCGGACTTCCCCGTCCTCGGCACCGGCAGGTTCGACTGGAAGGGCTTCGACCCCGGCCGTCACACGGCGGACTGGCTGCCGCAGTCCGCCCACCCGCACGCGGTCGATCCCCCGTTCCTCGTCTCCTGGAACAACAAGCAGGCGCCGGGCTGGGCGGCCGCCGACGACCAGTACGCCTACAGCGCCCTGCACCGCTCGCAGATGATCAGCGACAAGGTCCGGGCCGGGACCCGCGGCGCGGCGAAGATGACGCTCGCCGAGCTGGTCCGGGCGATGGAGAAGCCGGCGACCCAGGACCTGCGCGGCTACCGGCTCCTGCCGCTGCTGCTGCGGGTGATGGGCAAGCCGGGCCCGGGCGAGGTCGGGGACGCGATGCGCACGCTGCGCGCCTGGGGCCGCGCCGGCGCCCACCGCCGCGACCTCGACGGCGACGGCGCCTACGAGCGCGAGAGCGCCGTCGTCCTCATGGACGCCTGGTGGCCGCTGCTCGTCGACGCCCAGTTCCGGCCGGCGCTCGGCAGGCCGGCGTTCGAGCAGCTGCTCTCGATGCTCGCCGACGGCGACCACACGCGCCGCTCCCCCAACGCGCCCGACTACTTCGGCGGCTGGTGGGGCTACTCCTCAAGGACCTGCGCACGCTGCTGGGCGAGGACGTCCCGGCGTGGAGCCGCGCCTACTGCGGGGGCGGCTCCCGCAAGCGCTGCCGGAGGGCTCTGCGCGGCTCGCTCAGGCAGGCGCTCGGGGTCAGCCGCGAGCAGCTCTACGGCAGCGGCGACTGCGACTCCGACCCCGCGCCCGACTGCTTCGACCGCAACCGCTCGACGGTCGCCTCCGGGATCGAGATCGGCTCCTTCCCCTTCCAGAACCGGCCCACCTTCCAGCAGACCGTCTCGATCCCCCACGGGATGCCCTGACCGCCCCGGGGAACCGGCCCGTCCCCCGTCGTCGAGGGCTCGTTTTTACCCGTATATCCGGCACGATCGGGCCCTCGGCGGGGGGAATCGGACGCCGCAGGCGGCAGGCGTCCCCAGGCACGGGCCCCTGCTATCCTTCCCGGTCGGCCCAAGGGCCGGTTTGTGCGTGCCTGCGGCTCAACTCCTGGAGCCGCGATGGCCTACCTTTTCG
Source organism: uncultured Actinomycetes bacterium (assembly GCA_963720015.1). Lineage (GTDB taxonomy): Bacteria > Actinomycetota > Thermoleophilia > Solirubrobacterales > 70-9 > DATFPK01. The sequence goes on from CAVREA010000006.1 coordinate 31,913, forward strand.
ATACGAATCCGAAGGGCGATGAAAGTCCGAGCGTCCGTAAAACCGATGTGCGAGAAATGCAAGATCATCCGACGCCGCGGCGCGGTCCTCGTGATCTGCCAGAACCCTCGCCACAAGCAGAGGCAGGGCTGAGGGCCTGATGGCACGGATCGCGGGCGTCAACGTACCCACGGACAAGCGGGCCGAGGTCGGCCTCACCTACATCTTCGGGATCGGCCCCTCGACCGCCAGGGAGATCCTCGCGAAGGTCGGCGTCGACCCCGACACCAAGGTCAGGGACCTGACCGAGGACGAGATCATCAAGCTGCGCGAGGCCGTCGAGGCCCACCCGGTCGAGGGTGACCTGCGGCGCGAGCGCTCGCAGAACGTCAAGCGGCTGATGGAGATCGGCTCCTACCGCGGCCTGCGCCACCGGCGCGGCCTGCCGGTGCGGGGCCAGCGGACCAAGACCAACGCGCGCGGCCGCAAGGGCCCGCGCCGGATGAGCGTGGCCGGCAAGCGCAAGGCGCCGGGCCCGAAGTGAGGACTGGCTGATGGCACCAAAGAAGCCGGCGAAGGGCCGCTCCCGCCGTCGCGTCAAGAAGAACGTCCCCTACGGGCAGGCGCACATCAAGACTTCCTTCAACAACACGATCGTCACCCTGACCGACCCCGAGGGCAACGTGCTGGCCTGGGAGTCGGCCGGCAGCGCCGGCTTCAAGGGCTCGCGCAAGTCGACCCCGTTCGCCGCCCAGGTGACCGCCGACTCGGCGGCCAAGAAGGGCATGGAGCAGGGCCTCTCCCGGGTCGAGGTCTTCGCCAAGGGCGCGGGCTCCGGCCGCGAGACGGCGATCCGCTCACTGCAGGCCGCGGGCCTCGAGGTGACGACGGTCAAGGACGTCTCCCCGCAGGCCCACAACGGCTGCCGCCCGAAGAAGCGGAGGCGCCTCTAGATGGCCCGCGACACCTCCCCCCAGTGCAAGCAGTGCCGGCGCGAGGGCCAGAAGCTCTTCCTCAAGGGCGAGCGCTGCTTCACCGACAAGTGCGGCGTCGAGCGGCGCTCCTACCCGCCCGGCGACCACGGCCGCGGTCGCATGCGCCAGTCCGAGTATCGCCAGCAGCTGCGCGAGAAGCAGAAGACGCGCCGCTACTACCAGGTGCTCGAGAAGCAGTTCCGGGCCTACTACGACAAGGCGTCCCGCCAGCCCGGAGTCACCGGCGAGAACCTGCTCCGCCTGCTCGAGTCGCGCTTCGACAACGTCCTCGTCCGCCTCGGCTTCGCCGCCTCGCGGCGCCAGGCCCGCCAGCTGATCCGCCACGGTCACTGGATGGTCAACGGCCGCCGCGTCGACATCCCCAGCTACCACCTGCGGCCCGAGGACATCATCTCCATCAAGACTGACTCCGCCGCAGGCGACACCGTGCGGCGCGCCACGGAGCTCGTCTCCGCCGTGCCGGCCTGGCTCCAGGCCGACCACGATGCGCTCACCGCCAAGGTCCTGCGCCTCCCGGAGCGCTCAGAGATCTCGGCGCCGGTCCAGGAGCAGCTCATCGTCGAGCTGTACTCCAAGTAGTCCGGCCGGCGCCTCCTACACCCGTACAACCGAAGGAACCCATGACCACTGAATTCCAGGTCCCCCGAATCAGCACCGAGAAGGTCGACGACAACAAGGGCACGTTCACGGTCGAGCCCCTCGACAAGGGCTTCGGCTACACGTTCGGCAACAGCCTGCGACGTGTGCTGCTCTCCTCGCTCGGCGGCGCTGCCATCACCAGCGTCCGCGTCGAGAGCGTCGCCCACGAGTTCTCCAGCGTGCCCGGGGTGAAGGAGGACGTCACCGACATCGTCCTCAACCTCAAGGACATCGTCGTCCGCATGCACACCGACGCCGACGAGGTCGAGGCGCCGCTGGTCGCCACCGGCCCCGGCGAGGTCAAGGCGAAGGACATCGACCTGCCCTCGGGCGTCGAGATCCTCAACCCGGAGGCGCCGATCGCGACCCTCGAGAAGAAGACCAAGCTCGAGATGTACCTGACGGTCGGTCGCGGCCGCGGCTACTCGCCGGCCGAGGAGAACAAGTCCGACGAGCAGCCGATCGGGGTCATCCCGATCGACTCGATCTTCTCGCCGATCCGGCGCGCGTCCTACAACGTCGACGCGGCCCGTGTCGGGCAGCGCACCGACTTCGACAAGCTCACCCTCGAGCTCGAGACCGACGGCTCGATCGAGCCGGCGGCGGCGCTGCGCGAGGCCTCCGAGATCCTGATCAAGAGCCTGGCGATCTTCACCGACGCCGACCGGGTCGAGGAGCTGACCGCGCGCGACGCGATCGCGTCGCTCGCCGACCCGCTGGCCGAGGCCGGCGCCGGCGTCCCGAGCGGCGGCGGCGACGGGCTCGACGAGATCCTGATCGAGGAGCTCGAGCTGGGCGTGCGGTCCTACAACTGCCTCAAGCGCGCCGGGGTGCAGACCGTCGGCGACCTGGTCCGCAAGTCGGAGTCGGAGCTCAACGCGATCCCCAACTTCGGTCAGAAGTCGATCGAGGAAGTGATCGAGACGCTGCACTCGCGCGGCCTCGATCTGCGCCAGGACTAGGGATTCCGTAGGGTCCGCGTCAAGGAGCCGAGCCGATGCGCCACGCCAAGAAGCGAAACAAGCTCAGCCGCGACGCGGCCCATCGCAAGTCGCTGTTCGCGAACCTCTCGAAGCAGCTGATCGAGCACGAGCGGATCAGGACCAGCCAGGCCAAGGCGAAGGCCGTCAAGCCCGAGATCGAGCAGCTGATCACGCTCGCCAAGCGCGGCGACCTGCACGCCAGGCGCCAGGCCCTCGCCACGCTGCACAACGACAAGTTCGCCGTGCACAAGCTGTTCGAGGAGGTTGCGCCGCGCTACGCCGACCGGGCCGGCGGCTATACGCGGATCGTCAAGCTGGGCCCGCGCCGCTCGGACTCGACCGAGATGGTCTTCCTCGAGCTGGTCTAGGGCGCTGCCGCGCTAGCCGCCGGTGCCGCCCGGCCCGAGGCCGTCGGCGCCGTCCTGGCCGATCGCGATCTGCCTCGACTTGTCGGAGGCGCATCCGGTCCTGGCGTTGACCTTCGCGAAGTAGCCGCCGGGCTTCATCCGGTCCGGCATCGCGATCCTCCAGAAGCCGCGCGAGTCGCTGCGCGTGGCGCGGAACCTGTCGACCCTGCCGCGGTTGCGCGCACGGAAGACGACGACCGTGCGGTTTCTCATGCAGGACTTGCGCGCCGACTTGACGCGGCCCTTGAAGAACGGGTTGCCCTGGTCGCCGGGGTGGAAGCCCACCTCGATCGTGACCGTCGAGTTGACGGCCGCCCCGGCGGGAGCCGCGAGGGCCGCTCCCAGGGTGCACACCAGTGCCGCCGCGATCGCAGACGCCTTCCTCATCGCGGCGAGCCTAGCCGAACGGCTTACGGCCCGCTGGGGTTCCCCGCGACCGCGCGCGGCGGGGCTCAGCCCTCGCGGTTCGGGCTCACCGCGACCATGAAGCCGATCGTCGTGAGGACGATCGCCCCGACCACGACCCACTGGGTCCAGCCGTCGATGAAGGTCGCGGCGAGGACGCAGAGCGCGACGCCGAAGATCGCCGCGAAGACGCTGTAGATGGCTGCTCCCCGCTCGGAGCCGCGGCGGATCCTTTCGGCGCTTCCTGAATAGCTGGCGCGCTCGAACTGCGCCCTCTGGTTCTCGGTCATGTTCGACATGCCTGTCTCCTCCTCGTGCCCGACGGTCTCCTCCAGACTACGTCACCCACCGCCGAGTGATGAGTTATCCGTGCATATCGCGGCCAAGCGATCACTCGGCGGGGGGTGGGGGGTAGGTTTGCGCGGGTGGCGACGGTGCGGCTTGACATCGCCTATGACGGCTCCCGCTTCAGCGGCTGGGCGGCGCAGCCGCGGCGGCGGACCGTGCAGGGGGAGCTCGAGGCCGCCCTGGCCACCGCGCTGCGCGAGCCGGTCCGCCTCACCGTCGCCGGGCGCACAGACGCCGGCGTGCACGCGTGGGGCCAGGTCGCCAGCTTCGCCACCTCCGCCGACGTCCCGGACGCGCTCGCCCAGCGGGTCAACGGCATCGGTCCAGACGACCTCGCCGTGACCGCGGCTTCGCTGGTCCCCGACGGCTTCGACGCCCGCCGCGACGCCCGCTCGCGGACCTACTGCTACCGGGTGCTGGCGCGCTCCACCCCGGACCCCTTCGAGCGCAGGCGGGCCCTCTGGTGGCCGCACCGGATCGACGCCGATGCCCTGCGGGCATGCGCCGCCGCGACCATGGGCACCCACGACTTCACCGCCTTCACGCCCACCGACACCGAGCACGTCCGCTTCGAGCGCGACGTGCTGCGGGCGGAGTGGATCGAGCGCGAGGGAGGGATCCTCGAGCTCTGGATCGAGGCCGACGCCTTCATGCGCAACATGGTGCGGGTGCTCGTCGGCACGATGCTGACCGTGGCCGCGGGGAGGAGCGAGGTCTCCTCCTTCGAGGCCCTGCTCGCGGGGGCGCCGCGCTCGGAGGCGGGCGAAACCGCTCCTTCGCACGGCCTCTACCTGGCCTCCGTCGCCTACTGAACCGTCGCCCGCCTGGCTGTTTAGGCGGATTTCTGCCGGGTATCTGCAGGTTTCCGGCGAAGGGTGGGGCTCTCGCCGCATGCGTGGCCGCAGGGTCGTCTGCGGCCGTCGTGCTCACCCTGCCGGGTGCGGCGGCCGCACACGGCCCACGGTCAGAGCGCCCTCGGGGCGCCCGGGGACCGCCCCGGTGCCTCCGTAGAATCGCGCTCGTGCGCGTCCTGCTCACCAACGACGACGGGATCACGGCCGAGGGCATCCACGCCCTGCGCCGCGCGCTGCGCGCCATCGAGGGGATCGAGGTGCACGTGATCGCCCCGGACTCGAACCGCTCGGCCACCGCCCGCAGCATCACGACACGCTCGCCGCTCGAGGTCGAGGAGGTGGAGTTCGGCGACGGCTCGCGCGGCTTCGCCACCGACGGGACCCCGGTCGACTGCGTGCGCTTCGCCGATCTGGGTCTGCTGGGGGAGCGCCCCGACCTGATCGTCTCCGGCATCAACCACGGCGCCAACCTGGGCGACGACATCACCTACTCGGGGACCGTGGCCGCCGCCCTCGAGGGCATCGTCCTCGGACTGCCCGCGGTGGCGGTCTCCCAGCAGTCGTCCCGCCGCGAGATGGACTTCCGCTTCGGGCGCAGCTTCGACTTCGGCGTCGCCGCCCGCTTCACGGCGGCGCTGGTCTCGCTGCTGGGCACCCGCCCGATGCCGGAGGGGACGCTGATCAACGTCAACTGCCCGGCGGGCGAGCCGAGCGGGGTCGAGATCACCCATCTCGGCAAGCGGCTCTACAACGACGAGCTCAAGCTGGTCGGCGAGGACGGCGAATCCGGGCGCAAGCGCTACGAGATCTACGGCTTCGAGCCGTCGTTCGAGGACGAGCAGGGCTCCGACCTCTCGGCGATCGCCAACGGCCGAATGTCGGTCACGCCGGTCCACTTCGACCTCACCGACCGCGGCGGGTTCGAAGAGCTGCGCGGCTGGGGCCTGGAGGGGATGCTCGAGGCGGCCGCCGTGGCGGCAACCGACGCATGAGCGCGGCGCCGGCGGGGGCGGCGAAGCGCGCGGCGGAGCTGCGCGAGGCGATCGAGCGCCACAATCACCGCTACTACGTCCTCGACGACCCCGAGGTCGGCGACGACGTCTACGACGCGCTGCTCGCCGAGCTGCGCGAGCTCGAGGAGGCCCACCCCGAGCTGCGCACACCCGACTCGCCGACCCAGCGGGTGGGAGCGCACCCGCTCGACCGCTTCGCCCAGGTCGAGCATGCCGAGCCGATGCTCTCGCTCGGCAACGCCCGCAACGAGGAGGAGCTGCGCGCCTGGGAGCAGCGGATCCGCAACCTGCTCAAGCGACTCGACATCACCGCCGAGCAGATCAGCTACACGACCGAGCCGAAGATCGACGGGCTGGCGATGTCGCTCACCTACGAGGACGGCGTCCTCACCCGCGGCGCGACCCGCGGCAACGGCCGGATCGGCGAGGACGTCACCCACAACCTGAGGACGATCAGGGCGATCCCGCTGCGGATCCCGGACGCGCCGCCGCTGGTAGAGGTCCGCGGCGAGGTGTACCTCTCGATCCCCGCCTTCACCGACCTCAACGAGACCCGCTCGGAGGCCGGCGAGGCGGCCTTCGCCAACCCCCGCAACGCCGCCGCCGGCTCGATCCGCCAGCTCGACCCCGCCGTCGCGGCGGGCAGGGCCCTCTCGGTCTGGTGCTACGGGCTCGGCGCGACTCGCGGGCTCGACCTGCCGACCCACACGGCCGAGATGGAGTGGCTGCGCGAGCGCGGCTTCAAGGTCAACCCCGACGCGGGCGGCCACGAGGAGATCGACGCCGTGGTCGAGCGCTGCCGCTGGTGGGAGGGCCGCCGCGACGAGCTCGACTTCGAAATCGACGGCGTCGTGGTCAAGGTCGACGAGCGGCCCCTCTGGCGCGAGCTCGGCGTCGTCGGGCGCGAGCCGCGCTGGGCGATCGCCTGGAAGTTCCCGCCGACGACGGCGACGACGCGGCTGAACAAGGTCGTCTGGAACGTCGGCCGCACCGGCCACCTGCTCCCCTTCGCGATGCTCGAGCCGGTCCACGTCGGCGGTGTGACCGTCTCGACCGCGACCCTCCACAACGAGGAGGACCTGGCGCGCAAGGACGTGCGCGAGGGCGACGAGGTCGTCGTCATGCGCGCGGGCGACGTCATCCCCGCCGTCGTCTCGCCGCTGATCCAGAGGCGGCCGAAGGGCCTGCGCAGGCCGAAGCCGCCGAAGAAGTGCCCGGCATGCGGGACGCCGACCGTGAAGCCCGAGGACGGCGTCTTCACGATCTGCCCGAACCGCTCCGGCTGCCCGGGACAGGTCTTCCAGCACGTCAAGCACTTCGTCAGCCGCGGGGCGATGGACATCGAGGGGCTCGGCGAGAAGCAGGCGCAGCGGTTCCTCGAGGAGGGGCTGATCGCCGACGTCGCCGACATCTACGACCTCACCGAGGAGACGCTCACGGCCCTCGAGGGGTTCGGCGAGATCTCGGCCCGCAACCTGCTCGCCTCGATCGAGGACTCGCGGGGACGCCCCTTCACCAGGGTCCTGTTCGCGCTCGGCCTGCCGGGTGTCGGCTACGTCACCGCCGAGGCGCTGGCCAACCACTTCGGCTCGATCGACGCGATCCGTGCGGCGGACCCGGAGCGGATCGCGGAGGTCGAGGGGATCGGCCCGATCATGGCCGAGGTGATCTACGAGGCGCTGGCCGAGGACCGGACCTGGGAGCTGATCGAGAAGCTGCGCTCGAAGGGGCTGCACCTCGAGCAGGAGAGCCACGAGCGGCCCGCCGAGGGCGGCCCGCTCGACGGCAAGACGCTGGTCCTCACCGGCACGCTGCCGAGCCTCACCCGCGACGAGGCCGCGGCGCTGATCAAGCGCGCCGGCGGCAAGGTCACGGGCTCGGTCTCGAAGAAGACCGACTACGTGGTCGCCGGGGACAACCCGGGCTCGAAACTGGCCAAGGCCGAGGAGGTCGGCACCGAGGTGCTCGACGAGGCCGGCCTCCGCGAGCTGGTCTCGGGCTAGGCGCCCCGGTCCGTCAGCCCGGCTGCGACCACGTCGGCCGGGCCGTCGATCCAGACGTTGACCCGGTCTCCGGGGTGCCACGCCGGGAAGCCGAGCCGGCGCGCGCGGATCGTTGTCCCCGAGGGCAGCTCCAGCTCGAGCAGCTGGTCGTGCCCGTAGAACCGGCGCGAGACGACGACGGCGCTGGCGCCGCGGTCGGGGTCCCTGGCGCCGGTGCCGACCGCCAGCGACTCGGGCCGCACCCTGACCTCGACCGGACCGTCGGCGCTCCCGCGCGCCGGCAGGGCGCCGAGCTCGCAGGTGGCCGTGCCGTCGCGCACCTCGCCGCGGAGCACCTCGATGTCGCCGAGGAAGCGGGCCACCCAGGGCGTGGCCGGGCGCGAGTAGACCTCCTCCGGCGTCCCCACCTGCTCGATTGCGCCGCGGTTCATGACCGCGACCGTGTCGGCGACGCTGAGCGCCTCCTCCTGGTCGTGGGTGACGAAGAGGGCGGTGACCCCGGCCCGGCCGAGGATCCCGCGGACGTCCTCGCGCAGCCGCTCGCGCAGGCCCGCGTCGAGGTTGGAGAAGGGCTCGTCGAGCAGGATCAGCTCCGGCGTCGGCGCGAGCGCGCGGGCCAGCGCGACTCGCTGCTGCTGCCCGCCGGAGAGGTCGTGGACCGGCCGGCGCTCCAGGCCGCCCATGCCGACCAGCCCGAGCACCTCGGAGACCCGGGCGGGGTCGGGCCGGCGGCCGAGGCCGTAGCCCACGTTCCCGGCGACGTCGTAGTGGGGGAAGAGGGCGTAGTCCTGGAACACCATGCTGATCCGCCGCTTCTCCGGGGCGACGAAGCCGCCGGCCCCGCTGAGGACGCGGCCGAAGAGCTCGATCGTGCCGGCGTCGGGGCGCTCGAGGCCGGCGATCAGGCGCAAGGCCGTGGTCTTGCCGCAGCCGCTGGGGCCGAGCAGGGAGCAGATCCCGCCGCGCCCCACGTCGAGATCGAGGCCGGCGACCGCCTCGACGTCCCCGAAGCGCTTCGCGACCCCGCGCAGGGCGAGCGCGGTGCCGTCGCCGTTGTCGTTCACGAGGCCACCCCCTTCTCGCTGAGCAGGTAGAGAGGAGGGGCGGCGATCAGCAGCAGGACCAGCGAGGGCAGGGCGGCGGCCTCGAAGAACCCGTAGCTGGTCTGGCGCCAGATGTCGGTGGCGAGGGTTTCGAAGCCGATCGGCGCCAGCAGCAGGGTCGCGGGCAGCTCCTTGAGCGCATGCAGGAAGACCAGCGCCGTGCCGGCCAGCACCCCGCCGGCGGCGAGCGGGACGGTGACCGTGCCGAAGACGGTGATCGGACCGCGCCCGAGGCCGCGGGCGGCCTCCTCGGTGCGCGGCGAGATCTGCATCAGCGCCGCCGTGGCTGCGCCGACGGCGAGCGGCAGGTAGTGGATCGAGAGCGCGAAAACCAGCATTGCGAGGGTCTGGTATAGCGGCAGCGCCACGCGCGTGCCGAAGAAGACCAGGGCGAGGGCGATGACGATCCCGGGCAGGGCGTAGCCCGAGAACGAGAGGCGCTCGACCACCGTGGCCAGCGGCCCGCGGTGGCGGACCGCGAGCAGGGCGACGACGATCGCGCACGCTCCGCCGAGCGAGCGCCGCTCCGCCCGCCGCCAGCAGCGAGTGGCCGGCGTGCGAGGCGAGCGCCGAGGCGTCGGTCCCCGAGGAGAGGCTCTTCGTCGCCCAGTAGACGAGCACGGTGACGGGCAGGACGAGCGCGATCAGGGTGACGGCGCCGCAGAAGGCGAGCGCCGGCCAGCGCCAGCGCCCGAGGGCGACCGCCCGCGGGCGGCGCCCGCGCACCGGGCCCGACCCGGTGCACGAGGCGCCGGCGGGCGCGGCCGTAGAGGAAGAGCACCCCGACCGTGAGCGCGACGAGGAGCGCCCCCAGCGCCGCCGCGGCCGTGCGGTCGAAGCTGGCGTTGTAGGAGACGTAGATCTCGCGGGTGAACGAGTCGAAGCGGAGCAGCGAGACGGCGCCGAAGTCGCTGAGCACGTAGAGCGCCACGAGCAGGGCCCCGGCGCCGATCGCCGGGTAGAGCTGGGGGAGGACCACGCTGCGGAACACCGATCGCTGCGAGCGCCCCATCCCGCGCGCCGCCTCCTCGAGCTGGGGGTCGAGCCGGGCCAGCGCGCCGCGGACCGTGATCAGGACCAGCGGGTAGGTGAACAGGGTGAGCACGAGCCAGGCGCCGGGGAACCCGTAGAGGGACGGGATCCGGTCGACGCCGAGCGGCTCGAGGAGGTCCTGGAGCGCGCCCTTGGGGCCGAGCGCGGCGACGAAGAGGTAGGCGCCGATGTAGCTGGGGATCACAAGGGGAAGGGTGGTGAGGGTGGCCCAGACGCGGCGGCCGGGCAGGTCCGTGCGCACGGTCAGCCAGGCAAGCGGCAGCGCCAGCGCGACCGCGCTCGCGGTCACCGCCAGCGTCAGCCCGACGCTGCGCAGGGTCAGCTCCGCCGTCCGCGAGCGCCAGATCGCCTCCCAGGCCGCCGCCGGCTCGTCGGCGATGGCGATCGCCAGGTAGGCCGCAGGGAGGACGGCCGCGGCGGCGATCGCGATCCCGGCGAGCCCGAGGGGCCAGGGCGTGCCGCGCGGGCGCAGCCGGGTAGGCCAGGGCCGGGGGAGGGGCCCCGGTCCGGCGGCTGTCCGGCTTCCCTCTACAGCGCCCCCGTGTCTCGGAGGAGCTCGAGGGTCCCCTCGAGATCGCTGAGCTTCGCCAGGTCGACGCCCGGGTCCGGGATCCGGTCGAGCGGTACCAGGCCCGGCGCCGGGGGCACGCCGGCGACGACCGGATACTCCTTGGAGCTCTCGGCGAAGAACTCCTGCGAGGAGCGGTCGAGCATCTCGCGCACGAAGGCGATCGCCTCCGGCCGGTCGTCGGTGCTCTTCAGGACCGCGACCCCGGCGGTGTTGATCATCGAGCCGAGGTCGTTGGGCGGGAAGTAGACGTCGACGGGGTAGTCGGGGTCCTCGGCCTTCGCTTCGGCGACGTAGTAGTGGTTGATCAGGCCGAGGTCGATCTCCCCGTTCGCGATCGCGTCCCGGATCGGGATGTTCGAGTCGTAGGTCTGGACGTCGTTGGCCACCATTCCCTCGAGCCACTCACGGGTGCGCTGCTCGCCGAGGATGGCGCGCATCGCGGTGACGAAGGCCTCGAAGGAGCCGTTGGTCGGGGCCCAGCCGACGCGGCCCTTCCACTCGGGATCGGTGAGGTCGAGCACGGAGGCCGGCAGCTGCGAGCGGCGCACCCCCTCGCCGTAGGCGATCACGCGGGCGCGGGCCGAGGTGCCCACCCAATCGGCGGAAGCCGAGCGGAACCGCTCCGGCACGCGATCGAGGATGTCGGGGGGCAGCTCCGCCAGCAATCCCTCGGAGCTGAGCGCGTCGAGCGCTCCGGCGTCCTGGGCGAAGAAGACGTCGGCGGGCGAGTTCTCGCCCTCCTCGATCAGGGTGACGGCGAGCTGGGGCGTCTCCCCGAACCTGGTCTGGATGTCGACTCCCTCGCGGGCCTCGATCTGGTCGATCAGGGGCCCGACAAGGGGGGCGATCCGGCCTGAGTAGATGGTGATCCCCTGCTCGTCCCCGGTGCCGCCGCAGCCCGCGGCCAGCCCGGTGACGGCGAGCGTCAGGGCAAGGGCTGTGGGCAGGACTCGGGAGCGTGTCATCGGATGGGCCCCCGCCGCGAGACGAGCGCCGCCGGGGAGGTATTAGGGTAGCCTAATCCTGCCCTCGTCAGACGCATCCGCGGCCCCGCGGGCGGGCGTTCTCCTCCCTGCGGCCGCCGCCTGCGGAGCGCTCGCGCTCGCCTCGGTGGCGCTGCCCTACTCGCCCGTCTACGACCCCTGGACCTGGCTCGTCTGGGGGCGCGAGGTCGCCCACCTTGGCCTCGACACGAGCGGCGGGCCTTCGTGGAAGCCGCTGCCGGTCGCGATCACCGCGGTCCTTTCGCCGCTCGGGGAGGCGGCCCCCGGCGGCTGGCTCGCCGTCGCCCGCTTCGGCTGGCTGCTCGCGCCCGTGCTCGCCGCCTGGCTGGCCCTGCGGATCGCCGGCAGCGCCGCGCCCGGAGCCGGACGGCCCGGCAGGGCCGCGGCGGCGGCCGGCGCCGCGCTCGCCGCGGCCTCGGTCGCGCTCACCGCCGACGACTTCACCCCCGCCTCGCGCCAGTTCGCCGGCGGGCTCGGCGAGCCGCTGCTCGTCTCCCTGGTCCTGGGGGCCGTCGCCGCCGAGCTCGAGCGCCGGCGCCGCCTCGCCCTCGCGCTCGGCTTCCTCGCGGCGCTGCTGCGGCCCGAGGCCTGGCCGTTCCTGCTCGCCTACGGCTACTGGGCGGGCGAGGGCGATCGCGAGCTGCGACGGCCGGCGGTCGCGCTTGCGGCCGCCGTGCCGCTGCTCTGGCTGGTGCCCGACCTCGTCGCCTCGGGCAGCGCCCTCACCGGCGCCGACGTCGCCCGCGGCGATCCCGACTCGCCGCTCGGCGGCGCGCTCGACGTGCTCGCGCGCGCGCTGGCGGCCCCGCTCGCCGCCGCCTGGATCGCGGCGCTCTGGCTCTGCCACCGGTCCTGGACCCGCGGCGAGCGCCTGCCCGCGGTCCTGCTGGGCGGCGCGGCAGCCTGGATCGTGGTGGTCGCGGCGATGGCGGCCGCCGGCTTCGCCGGCCTGCCGCGGTTCGTCGCCCCGGCGACGGCCACGGTCTCCGTCCTCGGCGGCGCCGGCCTTGCCCTGCTGCTCGCCGGACCGCCGGCCGATCGCAGGCTGCTCGCCGCGGGCGCAGGCGTCGCCGTGCTCGCGGCCGCCGGCGCCGGCCTCAGGATCGCCGAGGTCCCGGGCGACCTTGCCGAGGCCCGCCGCTACGACCGCTCGCTGACCGCCCTCTTCGATCTGATCGAGGGAAGCGACCGAGGTCGGCTGCTGCGCTGCGCGGGGCGGGTCAGCTCCTACGAGCTGCTGGCCGAGCCGCCGATCGCCTGGAAGCTCGACATCCCTCTGAGCCGGGTCGGGCTGCGGCGGCGCCCGTCCGGGGTCGCGTTCGCGCCCCGGGGCGAGGGCTGGGCGGTTTTGCGGCGCCCCTGTCAGGCGGCCGCGTCGTCGGCAAGCGGCCGCCCCATCGCCGGAGTCTCGGGCGCGGCGCGGTAGGGGCTCTGCTCGGGCTCGGCCCGCTCGTGGTAGAGGCTGTCGGCGTTGACCTCCCAGACGTCGTGGTTCGAGCCCTCGCAGAGGTTCTCGACCGCGCGCAGCGCCGTCAGCATCGAGTGGTCGGAGTTGTTGTAGCGGTGGAGGCCGTTGCGCCCCACCTGCTGGAGGTTGGAGATGCCCTCGAGGCAGCTCCGGAGCGCGTGACGCGGCCGGCGTAATCGGCGTCGTAGATCGGGTAGGCCTTCGGCACCCGCACCACCCACCCCCGGCGACGCGGTCCGGGTCCGCGAGCCCGATCCGCCCAGCTCGGCGGCGCGCCAGCTCGACCAGCCGGCGTCGGGGGTCCCAGAGCTCGTCTCCCTCGAAGCAGAAGTACTCGAGGCCGACGCAGGTGTGCCGCGGGTCGGGGTCATCCACGGACTCCACGCGCGGAAGTTCTGGACCCGGCCGACGCGCACGCCGGGGTCGTGCACGTAGACCCAGTTGTCGGGGAAGGGGTCCGCCCCCTCGATCACCAGCGCGACCGTGAGGAAGTCGCGGTGCCGCAGGCCGCGCGCCGCCTCGATCACCTCGCGGGGGGCGCGCGGCCGCAGCGCCGCGGCCACCCCGCCCAGCGGCAGCGAGGAGATCACCGCGGGAGACGCCCAGCCTTCCCGAGCGCGAGTCGACGGCGACGACCCGGTGCGGTCCGTGCGCAGGCCGGTGACCGGGTCCGAGCGGCGCACCTCGCCACCGAGGGACTCGATCTCCGCCGCCATCGCCTCCCACATCTGCCCCGGGCCGAGGCGCGGGTAGCGGAACTCCTCGATCAGGCTGCGGGGCGGCTCGCGGCCGCCGTACCGGGAGCGCGGAGCGCGCCGCCGAGAGCAGCGAGAGGCCGCGGATTCGCTGCGCCGCCCACTCGGCCCGCAGCTCGGCGGTGCTCATGCCCCAGACCTTCTCGGTGTAGTTCTTGAAGAAGAGCTCGAAGAGGCGGCGGCCGAACCGGGCCGAGACCCACTCCTCGAAGCTCTCGGCCGTCCCGCGACGGGCCGGGAGCGCAGCCGCGTAGGAGGCCGAGCAGAGCGCCAGCTCGAGCGGGCCGACCTTGCGGAGGACGTCGGCTGCCCGCAGCGGGTAGTCGATGAACCTCCCCGCCAGTAGATCCGCGAGAGCCGCGGGCGGACCAGCATCTCCTCGCCGAGGACCTCCTCCCAGATCCGCTCGACCTCGCGGCTCTTGGTGAAGAACCGGTGGCCGCCGAGGTCGAACCGGTAGCCGTCGCGGATCACGGTCCGCGCCAGGCCGCCGACCTCGCCGGAGGCTTCGAAGAGGACGGGCCGGTGGCCGCGGCGAGCGAGCTCCCTGGCCGCGGTCAGACCCGCGGGGCCGGCGCCGAGAACGGCCACCGCGCCGGTCCCCACCGGGCTATTAGGGTTACCGCATCCAATCGCCAATCGTCGGCCGGATCATACGGCGAGCCGCTCGACCTCGGCGTCGCGGGCTGCGGGCGGCTTGCGGAGGCGGGCTACCTGCCGGCGCTCGCCCTCGTACCCGGCCTCCGCCTGGCGGCGGTCGCGGACCCGGATCCGGCCCGCGTCGACGCGGTCGCGGGGGCGGCCGCTGCCCTCCTCGGGTGCCGGCCCGCCCGCTACGCCTCCGCCGAAGAGCTGGCAGCCGCTCCCGGCCTCGCCGCCCTGCTCGTCTCCACTCCCGTCTCCGCCCACGAGCCTGTCGCGGCAGCCGCGGCAGCCGCCGGCGTCACGGCCCTGGTCGAGAAGCCCTTCGCCGCCGACCGCGCCGCCGCCCTGCGGATGGCCGCGCTCAGTCCGTCGCCGCGGGCCGGCTTCAACCGGCGCTTTCTTCAGGGGGCCGCCCTCGCTCACCGGGTTCCGGCCGGGGGCTGGGTCGAGCTCGAGCTCGAGCTGCGTTACCGCCGCGCCGCCTGGCGTTCCCACGGCCACGGCGACGACGCCCTCCTCGACGCCGGCTCGCACCTGATCGACCTGGCCCTCTGGCTCACCGCCTCGCCGCCGCTCGCGGTCCGCGCCGCCTCGCTGGATCGCGAGCGCGCCGGCCTCGTCCTCGACCTCGGCCGCGGGCGGGCGCGGATCAGCTGCGCGACCGACCGCCCCACCGGGAGCGGGTGGTCGTCCGCGATCGCCGCGGACGCGTCCTTGCCCGCAGCTCGCTCGGCCCCGTGCGAACCCTGGCTGACCTTGCGCGCCGTCGCGAGCACCCGCTGGTGCGCTCGCTTGCGGCTGAGCTGGCCGAGTTCGAGCGCGAGCTGCGCTCGGGGGGGAGGGCCGGCTCGCCGCTGGCCACCGCCGCCGAAGGGGAGAAGGCGACGGCCGTGATCGAGGCGGCCCGCGAGTCGGCGGCGCTCGGCGGCGCCGAGGTGACGGTCGCGCTGGAGCCGTCCGGAGCGCCCGCATGATCGCCGTGATCCAGTTCGATTCGCCGGATCGCGGTCTGCTGAGGCGGCTGCTCGAGGCGGGGCGGCTGCCGGCCCTCGCCGGCCTCGGCGCCCGCGGCCGCACCCACGACCTTCGAACACCGGCGGCGCGGCTGCCGGCCGCCGCCTACCAGAGCCTCTACCGGGGAGCGGAGGTGGGGGAGCACGGCCTCTTCTATCCCTTCCAGTGGTCCGCCGCCGAGCAGCGGGTCGTCCTTGCCCACCGCTTTCCGGCGCCGGCGCCGGTCTGGGAGCGGCTGGCGGCGGCCGGCCGCTCCTCGCTCGTCTTCGACCCCTACGAGAGCCACGCGCCCCCGACCGCCGCGGGGCGCTCCGCCCTGGCCGCCTCGGGCTCCGTGGTCGCCGCCGGGGTCGGGGCCCGCGAGCGGGTCGTCCTCCGCCCCTGGGCGGTGCCCGCCGCCGCCGGCCGGCGGCTGCGCCGCCGCCATGGCCGCCCCGCCGACGTCACCGAGACGTTCGGCGCCCACTCCGAGGCGGAGCTCGGCGCCCTGCGGGAGGCGCTGGTGGCGGCGCCCGCGAGGGTCGCCGCGGCCGCCGTCGAGGCGATCGGCCGGCGCGCCTTCGACCTCGTCTGGATCACCTTCGCGGCGCCCCACCTGGCCGGTCACCGGCTCTGGCACCGTTCCGGCGACCTGGCGGCCGTCTACGAGGCCACCGACGCGGCCCTGGGGCGTGTGGTGGACGCGCTTCCGGCGAACGCCGACGTGATCGCCTGCTCGGTCCTCGGCATGGGCGCGGACACCAGCCGCGCCGACCTCCTGCCCGGGATGCTGGGGGCCGTGCTCGGCGGCGGGACCAACGGGGGCAACGGGGCCCTGCAGTCGGAATCGATCTGGAGGATGCGGGCCATGATGCCCGCCTCGCTGCGCCGCCGGGCCGCGGCCGCGATCCCCGACCGGGCGGCCCTGGCGCTGACGGCGCGCCTCGAGCTGCGCGGGCTCGACTGGAGCGCCGTCGAGGCCTTCGCCCACCCGGCCGACAACCAGGGATACGTTCGGATCAACCTGCGCGGCCGCGAGTCGGCCGGCATCGTCGATCCCGAGCGGGCCGAGGAGCTCTGCGAGCGGATCGCCGCCGGCCTCGCGACGTTCCGCGACCCCGACGGCGAGCCGGCCGTGCGCTCGGTCGGGCGTGGCGCCGCCGGCGAGGAGGGCCGCGCGACGGAGCGTCTGCCGGACCTCGTCGTCAGCTGGCGCCCGCTCCCGTATTCCGGTCCCGTCGTCTCGTCGCGATTCGGTGCGGTCGCACGGGAGGGCGCGGGCAGCGGCCGCACCGGCAACCACACCGATGGCGACGCCTGGGCCGTTGTCGCCCCCGGCGCCTCGGCTCCGTCGGAGCCCTCACGAACCCCCTCGGTCACCGCGATCGCGGCGACCGCGGCGGCCGTCACCGGCGCCCCCGTCGACGGTTTGGCCGGGGAGCCGCTGCTCGAGCGCTGAGAGCCCCTCGGCCGCCGCCCCGGCAGCCACCGCAAGCTGCGCGGCCGCCACCAGGGCGCCGGCGCCGGCGCCGCTGCGGAACCCGGCTGCGGCGAGGGCGGCGTAGAAGCGAGGCGAGCCCGGCGGCCGGCCCGCAGCCGAGCGGCGGTAGCGGACGGCGCCGCGGCCGTAGCGGAACTGCTGGCGCAGGAACCCGGCCGCGCCCAGCCGGGGGCTGTGGATCACCACCGCCGCCGGCTCGAATGCCGGCGGCAGCCCGCGCCCCCGAACCCGAGCCGCCCAATCCCGGTCCTCGCCGGCGGCCGCCGGAAAGCTCTCGTCGAAGGGGATCTCGGCGAGCAGCGACCGCCGCGCACCGAGGTTGCTGGTGGGGGCGAATCCCGGCGACGGGCTTCCGTGCCGCTCCGCCCAGGCCTGGAGGTGGTTCGTGATCGTCTGCGAGGCGACCGTCGTGGCGCCGGCTCCCGGCGGCGGCAGGGTCAGGCCCGCGGCGACCCCGTGCTCGGCGACCGCGGCGCCCAGGGCCGCCGCCCAGCCGGGCTCGGGCTCGCAGTCGTCGTCGGTGAAGAGGACGATCTCGCCATGGGCGGCCCGCACCCCCGCGTTGCGGGCCGCCGCCGGCCCGTCGCCCGCCTCGTCCTCGGCGACGATCACCTCGAGCGGCTCCAGGGTCTGGCGATCCAGTGCCGCCAGGCAGCGCTCGAGGGCCTGGCGGCGGTCCCGGGTGGGGACGACCACGGAGACCAGCGCGCCCCGGCCGGCGGTCATCGGCGCGAGGCCGCCGGCCCGCGGCTCGCCGGAGGGGATGCGTGCTCTCGGGTCGCCATCGCGCACACATACCCTCGCTTTGGGGTTTCGGTTCAGAATGGGGGCGTGGAAATCCGCTACGCCCGCAACGGCGACATCTCGATCGCCTACACGGTGATGGGGGACGGGCCGGTCGAGATGGTCTTCGTGCCGGGGTTCGTCGGACACCTCGAGATCGTCTTCGAGTCGCCGCTGGCGCAGAGCTTCTTCGAGCGCCTCGCCTCCTTCGCCCGCGTTGTCGTCTTCGACAAGCGCGGCTTCGGGCTCTCCGACCGCGGCACCGGGTCCTACACGGTCGAGTCTGTCGCCGAGGACATGGTCGCGGTGCTCGACGCGGTGGGGATGGAGCGGCCGGCGGTCTTCGGCGTCTCCGAGGGCGGGCCGGGGGCCGCGCTGTTCGCCGCCACCCACGCGGAGCGAAGCTCGGCGCTGGTCCAGTACGGCACCTACGCCCGCATGTCCGTCGCGCCGGACTACCCGGAAGGGCTCCCCGTGGAGGAGATGCGCCGGTTCACCGGTCGCCTCGCCGACAACTGGGGCAGCGCCGACTCGCTGCATCTGTTCGCGCCCGATGAGTCCCGCGACCCCGAGCTACAGGCATGGTGGGGCCGGCTCCTGCGCGCCGGCACCAGCCCGGCGGGCGTCCGCGGGCTGGCCGAGATGTACGAGAAGCTCGATGTGCGGGCGGTGCTTCCCCAGATCGGCGTGCCCTCGCTGGTGCTCTGGCGGCGCGGGGACCTCCTGATTCCGCCGGCCGCGTCGAAGGTGATGGCCGACCTGATCCCGGGCGCCAAGGGCGTCGAGCTCGAGGGCGACGCGCACCTGTTCATCGCCGGTGACCAGGAGAGCCTGGTCGGCGAGATCGAGGAGTTCCTCACCGGGCACCGGGCGGGCCCTCCGGTGGAGCGGACCCTGGCGACGGTCCTCTTCACCGACATCGTCGGCTCGACCGAGCGGGCCGCGGCCGAGGGCGACGCCGCCTGGCGGCGGCTGCTGACCGAGCACGACCGGCTCGCCCGCAGCGAGGTCGAGCGCCAGCGCGGACGGCTGGTCAAGTCGACCGGAGACGGCGTGCTGGCCAGCTTCGATGGTCCGGCGCGGGCGATCTCCGCAGCGCAGGGCATGCGCGACCGGCTTGCCGCGCTCGGCCTCGAGATCCGCGCCGGGGTCCACACGGGCGAGTGCGAGAGGCTGGGGGACGACCTCGGCGGTATCGCGGTCCACATCGGCGCCCGGGTCAGCTCGGCCGCGGGGGCGGGAGAGGTGCTCGTCTCGCAGACGGTCCGCGACCTCGTCGTCGGCTCGGGAATCGAGTTCCAGGACCGCGGCCCCACCGCGCTCAAGGGAGTCCCCGGCGAATGGCGGCTGTTCGCGGTGGCCGCCGGCGACTGATCCTCTTCGCCGAGGGCTCGATTTGGGCCGCATATCGTCCCTTTTCGAGCCCTCGGCGGGGGCGGGGCGGGGGCGGGTGGCGCGGGTGCGGGGGCTAGTACCCGGCGATCAGGGCGGCGATCCGGTCCTGGGAGAGGCGGGCGCGATCGGTGTCGCGGACGCCGTTCATCAGGATCGAGAAGACCATCCGCTTCCCGGAGCGGTTGAAGCAGTAGCCCGAGAGAGCGCTGACGCCGATGATGGTCCCGGTCTTGGTCCGGCAGCGGCCCTCGGCCGGGGTGCCGCGCATGCGGTCCTCGACGGTCCCCTCGCGGCCGGCAAGCGCCAGCGAGCCCGCGAACCTCGGCCCCGAGGGCTCCCTGCGCATCGCCGCCAGCAGCCTCCCCACCTCGGCCGGCGAGGCGCGGTTGGTCGCCGTCAGGCCGGAGCCGTCCACCGCGTGCACGCCGGAGCCGTGGCGGCGGGCGAAGCCCTCGACCACGGCCGCGCCGGAGGAGGTCGTGCCGCTGCGGCGGAAGGCGGCGCCGAGGCGCTTGATCAGCATCTCGGCAAAGAAGTTGTTCGAGTAGACGTTGGTGGCGTTGACGAGCACGGACATGCGCTCCGAGAGCACCGAGCCGAGCGCCTTCGGCGAGCCTGTCCTGGGCAGGTTCCGGAGCGCGATCTCCCGGGGGATGGCGACCCCCGCCCTGCGCAGCGACTGGGCCATCTTCGCCGCGGCCAGTTTCGCGGGGTCCGAGGCGAAGCGGGCCGGGGTCGGTCCGGCGTAGCCGGCGTTGAACGAGAGCGCCGAGAGCGGCCCGATGTAGGGGCTGGTGGCGTAGCCGGAGTCGGCGACCCCGCGAAGCCGGTCGAAGAGCGAGTCGTCGGCGTAGAGCCGGCCCGTCACCCGCTTGATCCCGGCGCTCCTGACCGCCCTGGCGAGCTGGTAGAGGTTGGTGCCGAGCCCGCCGTAGTAGGTGTCGTAGAAGGCCGGGCTGCCGAGCGACGGATCGCCGCCGCCGACCAGGTAGAGGCTTCCGCGCAGGGTCGAGCCGTCGAGCCGGCCCGTGCGCCAGAGTCGCGTGGGGATCCGCTGGTCGACCCCGAACATGGTCAGCGCGGCGGAGGTGGTGAAGAGCTTCATGTTGGAGGCGAGCACGCGACGGGTGCGCGCCGCCCTGCGGCAGACCACGTTCCCGGTCCTCGCCTCGAGCACGAAGAGCCCCGTACGGCTGCCGCCGCGGCGCAGATGACGCTTGAGCCGGCGGCAGAGGTCGGCCCGGGTGAGCGAGGCGGAGGCCGCCCGGTCGGCCCCGCGGGCGACCGGCGTCGCGCCGGGAAGGTCGGGACCGGGGACGGGCAGGGGAGGGCGGGCATCGGCGACCGGCGCCGCGGCGAGCACCGCCAGCGCAAGCACGAGGATGTGAAGCCGGCGCATCGAGGGAGAGAACACTTCGGGGCCCGAAGGTAGCGCTCTCCGGGGCGGCTTGGCTGGCTGGCCACCCTGCCATACTCAGGCAGGCCATGGGCAAGGTCGTCAAGCTCGAGGCATCGTCCGGGGGTCCCCGGCGGCAGCCTCGCGCCCGCCGGCGCCGCTCGAAGTCGGCGCTCGTCCTCGGAGGGGGAGGGTTCACCGGCGGCGTCTATGAGATCGGCGCGCTGCGCGCCTTCGACCTGCTGGCCGTCAACCGCACGGTCAACGAGTTCGACGTCTACGTCGGCACCAGCGCCGGCTCCTTCGTCGCGAGCCTGCTCGCCAACGGGGTGACGCCGGAGGAGATGATGCGGGTCCTCAACAAGCGCCTGCCCTCGCCGATCAACGACGTCGACCTGGGCACGGTCCTGCGCCCCAACTACCGCGGCTACCTGGAGACGGCGGCTCTCTTTCCGCTGCGGATGGTGGGCCTGCTGCGCAACCTGGTCCCGAAGCTGGGCGAGGTCTCGATGATGGACGTCGGGGTCGGCCTCGCCGAGAGCCTGCCGACGGGAATCTACTCGGGCAGGCAGCTGCAGCAGTACGTCGAGGAGGTGCTCTCCGACCCGGACCGCACCAACGACTTCCGGCTGCTCGAGCGGGAGCTGTACCTGACGGCGACCGATCTCGACACCTGCGAGCGCATCCTCCTCGGGGAGGGCGATTGGGCGGACGTGCCGATCTCCAAGGCGGTCGAGTGCTCGACCGCCCTGCCTGTCGTCTACGAGCCGGTCGAGCTGAAGGGGCGGCAGCTGATCGACGGCGGCATCCGCTCGACGACAAACGTCGACGTGGCCGTCGAGAGGGGCGCCAAGTTCATCGTCGTCGTCAACCCTCTCGTCCCCTACGTCAACGACTTCAAGCGCCAGATCCCGACGATCTTCGGCACCCGGGTGAGGCGGGTCTCCGACATGGGCCTGCCGGCAATCGCCAACCAGACCTTCAAGCTGATCGCCCACGCCCGGCTGCACCAGGCGGTCGCCTTCTGGCAGGAGAAGTATCCGGGCGTGGACATCATCCTGATCGAGCCCGAGCCCAACGACGAGCTGATGTTCGGAACCTCGATCATGGACTACTCGCAGCGCCTGGCGATCGCCCGCCACGGCTTCGAGTCGGTGACGGTGGCGCTCGCCAAGGACTACCGGCGCTACAAGGACGTCGCCGAGCGCCACGGCATCGAGATCTCGGCGCGCCGGGTACGCAAGGTGATCAAGCAGGCCGAGACCGAGGAGGCCGAGCAGACGTCGGCCTGGCGCCGGGTTCTCGAGCAGACCACATCGGCGCTGCTGCGCCAATCCGGCGAAGCGTCCTAGCCCGGCGCAGGCACGGGCCTGCGGTATGCTGGGTTGGTCTGAGTGCTTCGACGGCGCAGGCGTGTTTCACACCAGGCGAACGGGATGAGCCCTCAGTCCGTTAGCAGGGCTCCAACAGCAACGAAGTCGAAGCAAACGGCTCCAGAAGCGTCAAGGTCGTAGCTGCCGCGAGGCACGTCGCACCTGCCGCACCATCGCCTCGCATCAAGGAGCCGTAATGGCATTGCCCGAACAGCAGCATGACCGCGCCGAGCGCGGCGCCCTCGTTTCGCAGATCTCGCGCGAGATCGTCCAGCTTCACGCCAGGCTCTACGGCCGCGGCCCCACAAAGGCCCGCACCTATCTGAACCGCGACTACGGACTCTGCGTGCTCGAGGAGATCTTCACGACGGCGGAGCGCACCCTGATCGACGCCGGCTCGGCCGCCCACGTCGAGGACACCCGCCACAAGTTCCAGGATGCGGTCAGGGAAGAGTTCGTCGAGGTCGTCGAGCGGATCACCGGCCGCAAGGTGCGGGTCTTCCTCAGCCAGGTGGACGTAGAGGCCGACCTCGCCTGCGAGGTCTTCCTCTTCCACCCCGAGCCGGAGGGCACGGACGGATCGGACCCCGCCGGTGCCTGACGCCGGACCCACCCTCGAGCAGATCCGCGACGAGATCGGCCGCGAGATCGTGCGTGTCCAGGAGGACTCCTACGGCGCCGGTGTGAGCGACGTGGTCGTCGAGCTGGGGCAGGACCTGGTGGTCGTCGCGCTCGACGTCGAGCTCGCGCCGTCGGAGCGGACCCTGGTCAGCGCCGGCATGGGCGACACGGTCCGGATCAGCCGCGAGGCTTTCCAGGAGGCGATCGCCCCGACCTTCATCGCGATCGTCGAACGCGCCACCGGCCGCGCCGTGGAGAGCTTCGCCAGCCGCATGGTCATGGACCCGCCCTGGTCGTTCGAGGTGTTCCGCCTCGGGCCTGTCGCGAGCTAGGCCGCGTCCGGCGGCCGGGGGCGTGTTACGGTGGGATGGTCCGGAAGGGCTCGCCGCAACTCTTCCCCTTCGGGCGCAAGCGAAGAGGGGCGGAGGAGGTGCAGGATGGAATCCGCGCAGCGTCCCAGCGGTGAGGTGTTGGCCGCGATCTCGAACGGGATCGTCGCCCTGCACACCCGCTTCTACGGCAAGGGCCCGACCCAGGCAAAGACCCACGTCGTCGACGACATCGTCATCTGCGTGCTCTGGAACGGCTTCACGACCGTCGAGCACACCCTGATCGAAGAGGGGGAGGCGCGCGCGGTGGAGCGCTTCCGCCGCACCTTCCAGGTCGCGATGGAGTCGCAGTTCACGGATGTGATCGAGGCAGCGACCGGTCGTAGGGTGGTCGTCTACATGAGCCAGGTCCACGCGGACCCCAACGTGGCGGTCGAGCTCTTCATCCTCGAGGCCGGCGGCTCCGAGCGCCCGCCGCTGACCGCGGTCTCCCCCGGGGCCGACGCGCCCTAGGAGGCGTAGAGCCTCTCGACCTCGTCCGCGTACTTTTCGGCGACGACGGCGCGCTTCACCTTCATCGTCGGCGTCAGCTCGCCGCCCTCCTGGGAGAGGTCGTGCGGCAGGATCTTGATCTTCTTGACCTGCTCGACGCGGGCGAACTTCTCGTTGATCTTGTCCACATGCGCCTCGATCGCGGCGCGGACCTCGGGGTTCGCGGCAAGCTGCTCGGGGTCGGCGGGAAGGTCGTTCTCCTGGGCGAACTTGGCGATCTCCTCGGGATCGAGGGTGACCAGCGCGACCAGATAGGGGCGCCGGTCGCCGACGACGACGCACTGGGAGACCAGCGGATGCTGCTTGATCTCGGCCTCGAGGTTCGCCGGCGTGATGTTCTTGCCGCCCGCGGTGATGATGATGTCCTTCTTGCGGCCGGTGATCTTGATGAAGCCGTCGGGGTCGATCTCGCCGAGGTCGCCGGTGTGCAGCCAGCCGTCGACGATCGTCTCGCGGGTCGCCTCCTCGTTCTTGTAATAGCCCTGGAATACGTTCGGGCCCCTGACGAGGATCTCGCCGTCGTCCGCGATCCGCACCTCGCAGCCGGGGAACGGCTTGCCGATCGTGCCGATCCTGAAGTCCTCGGGGGTCGAGATCGTCGCCGCGGTCGAGGTCTCGGTCATGCCCCAGCCCTCGAGAACGAGGACGCCGGCGGCGTCGAAGAAGCTGAGGATCTCGGGGTTGATCGGCGCTGCCCCGGAGACCGCCAGCCGGACCTTGCCGCCGAAAAGGTTGCGGATCTTCGAGAGCACCTGCTTGTCGGCGAACTCGTACTGCTTGCGCAGCAGGAACCCCGGCTCGCGGCCGGAGCGCTCGGCCTCGCGCATCTTCTTGCCGACTCCGACGGCCCAGTTGAAGATCAGCTTCTTGAGGCCGCCCTCCTTCTCCACCGAGGAGGTGGCGGCGGTGTAGATCTTCTCGAAGATCCGCGGCACGGAGGGGAAGTAGGTCGGCTTCACCTCGGCGAGGTTGGGGACGATCTTGAGCGGGTCGCGCTCCCAGTAGGCGAGCGTGGCGCCCAGGTCGAAGCTGCCGAGCTGGATCAGCAGCGCGAACGAGTGCGCGAGAGGGAGGTAGAGGTAGGTGAGCTCGCCTTCCTGGATCACGCTCTTCGCGTTCACCATGTCGAGCATCGCGCGGTAGTTCCCGTGCGAGATCACGCAGCCCTTGGGCGGCCCCGTGGTGCCCGATGTGTAGATGAAGGTGCAGATGTCCTCGGGGGTGACCGAGCTCCAGCGCTGCTCCCACTCGGCGGGGTCGCGTCCCTCGCCGCGGCGGGCGACCTCCTCCATCGAGGCCGCGTCCTCGCTGCTGCCTGTCATCCGGATCACTTGCTCGAGCTTGGGCAGGCGCTCGCGGACGGCGCGGATCTTCTCGAGCTGCTCGTCGTCCTCGACGATGACGACGCGCGCGTCCGAGTTCTCGAGGACGTACTCGGCACTCTTCCGGCGAGTTGGTCTGGTAGATCGGGACCACGGTCGCCCCGGCGGAGAGCGCCGCGAAATCGAAGTAGGTCCACTCGGGCCGTGTGTTGGCGAGGATCGCGACCTTGTCGCCCTTCTCGATCCCCATCTCGATCAACCCGAGGGCGAGCGAGCGCACGGTGTCCCTGACCTCGTTGAAGCTGCGCGTGGTCCAGGAGCCGGTCTCGTCCTTGTACATGACGGCGGCGCCGTCGCCGTGCTTCTCGGCGGCCCGCGGCAGCAGGTCGGCGATCGTCACCGACCCGGTGCCCGTCGCTCCTGCCGTCGTATGTGGCGCCGTCGCTTGCTCCATCGCTCACCTGCGCCCGGAGTCTACGCAAACTCGCGAGCCCGCGCTCAGCGAGCGACTGCCGACTGGGAAGCTGTCTCCGCCCGGCCCGGGCGGTGGCCGCGGCTTAGGCGGCGGTGGGCTGGCTCTTGCCCTTGATGCTCTTCAGCGAGCTGGTGAAGAGGGTCTTGTCGATCCGGCCGTGGAAGATCGGGACGCCCATTTCCATGCACTTGGAGATGACCTCTCGCCGCTTCATGTGAAGCTCGTCGGCGAGTTCGGTGGGCGTCAGGTGAATGGCCACAGAGGACCTCCTCATTCGATTAAACGTGCAGGAGATGTTTACCGCTCGGGGCGGATGTGTCAACAGAAACGGCCGCAAATTGCGGGCTCCGGCTAGACCGGATTGGGGATGTCGATGAACTCGTGCTCGATGCCGAAGCGCTCCGCGACCAGCTCCCCGAGGCGGCGGATCCCGAGCGTCTCGGTGGCGTAGTGGCCCGCGGCGAGGAAGTGGACGCCCCCCTCGCGGGCGTCGGCCATCGCGTGCTCGGCGGGCTCACCGGTGAGAAAGGCGTCGAGGCCGAGCCGGATCGCCTCGTGTATCTCGGAGGCGCCGGCGCCGCTGACGATGCCGATCTCGCGGATCGTGTCCGGCCCCGCGTCGAAGACCAGCGGCTCGCGGCCGAGCAGGCTCTCCACTCGCGCGACGAGGTCGGCGGCCGGGACGCCCTCGGTGTGGCGGCCGATCACGCCGATCGCCCGGCCCTTCACCTCCGCGAACGGTCGCGGGTCGGGCTCGAAGCCGAGCCCCGCGCAGAGCAGCGCGTTGTTGCCGATCTCTCGATGGGCGTCGAGCGGAAGGTGATACCCGGCGATCGAGAGGCCGGTCCCGAGGGCGGCGGATAGCCGCGCTGCCATCTGCTCGGTCAGGGCCCGCGGCAGGAAGTCCCAGAAGAGGCCGTGGTGGGTGAGCAGGAGCTCGGCGCCCGCGGCTGAGGCGCGCTCGATCAGGTCGCGCTGGGCGGAGACCCCGGTCGCCACCCTGCCGACCTCCGCGCTGCCGGGCACCTGGAGGCCGTTGGGCCCGTAGTCGTCGAAGGCGCCGATCTCGAGCAGGTCGTCGCAGAAGGCGATGATCTCGTCGCGGCCGGCCACGACCTCAATCTACGATGTGCCGATGGCCGAAGCGCAGGACACCACCGCCGCGGTTGCGGCGCAGGGCTCGTTCATCGAGTCGCTGATGGACACCGACCTCTACTCGATGGGGGCGTTCTTCTGCGACCAGCACCCCGAGCTCGTCGACGAGGTCGTCCAGCGCAGCGACGAGATCGAGGCGCAGGGGCTGGAGGCCTACGCGGCCGCCGAGGGCGTCAGCGTCGAGGAGGGGTTCAGGACCCTGCTCACCGGCCTTGCCGTTCGTTACTACAAGGCGGTCGCGGGCTAGATGCAGGAGCCCCC
This sequence comes from uncultured Actinomycetes bacterium, assembly GCA_963720015.1. Taxonomy (GTDB): domain Bacteria; phylum Actinomycetota; class Thermoleophilia; order Solirubrobacterales; family 70-9; genus DATFPK01. The sequence goes on from CAVREA010000006.1 coordinate 58,294, forward strand.
GGGACGCACCGGCCCCCGCAGGGGCCGGTGGTGGGTGCTGGCGGCGCTGGTTCTCGGCGCGGGGGCCCTGCTCGCGGTCTTCGTCGGGCTTTCCACCGAGGAGGGAGGCGACGCCCAAGGTCGAGGTGAGCGGCATCAACGACGCCCAGCGGATCTTCGGCGGGCTCCGCCAGGAGGGCGATCGGCTCGGCGAGCCGGACGCCCCGGTGACGATCCAGGTCTTCAACGACATCCAGTGCGGCGACTGCGGCGACCAGTTCCTGGCCACCGTCCCGCCGCTCGTCGAGCGGGCGGTGCGCGACGGCGAGGTCAAGCTGCTGTACCGCCACTACGGCTTCGGGCCGCGGCCGGTGGAGGAGGGCTTCATCGCCGCCGAGGCCGCCGGCGAGCAGGGCTACCAGTGGCAGTACGTCTACCTCTTCTTCCGCAGCCAGGACGAGGTCGGGCGGCTCGGGGCGGTGAACGCCGACTTCCTCGAGTCGATCGCCGCCTCGATCGGTGAGCTCGACGTTCCCGAGTGGGAGGAGGCCTATGCCGAGCAGGGCGGCCCTGACGGCGAGATCACCAGGCGCCTCGAGAGCCAGGACGAGGTCGCCCGCGGTCTCGGCCTTCGCGCCAGGCCCTCGGCGATCGTCACCGGGCCGGGCGGCACGGTCACTCTCCAGGACTTCCCGGACCTCGAGCAGATCGAGGCCGCGATCGCGGAGGTCGGCTGAGGCCCCGCCGACCGGGTGCGCTCTGAGATAATCGCCGTCCTCGGGGCGTGGCGCAGCCTGGTAGCGCGCACCGTTCGGGTCGGTGAGGTCCCCGGTTCAAATCCGGGCGCCCCGATACGAGACAGCCGCGGCCTGCCGGCCGCGGCTGTCGCTTTTCAACGGGCCCCGCCTGAGCTGATCGGAGGTTTGCCCCGCTCCCTCGGCGGGCATCTGGAGGCCGAGAGAGAGAACACGGGGGTTGGCCGGAAAGCCGGTCGGGGAGGTTGTCCAGATGGTGCGCTGCGGACGGTGTGGAGCCGGCTACGGGATCGAGTCCGCAAACCTCGAATCGTGTCCGAGGTGCCTGGTGAAGGACAGTGTGAGGTCTCCGCTGAGCTGGCAGCTGCGAGGCGGCGAACGAGACGCCGAGAGGCGTGCCCTCGATTTTGCCCAGGACTACCTGGCGAAGAGCGGCGGCGTGGACACGGGCAGGGCGGCGACGCCCCGCCCGCGGCAGGTTTGACCTGGGCGCCACCGGGGACCGGTAGGGAACAAACACAAAGGAGACCAACATGGGCATCACCGACAAGATCAGCGGCAAGGCCAAGCAGGCCATCGGCGACGTGACGGGCGACTCCTCGACGAGGCGCGAGGGCCTCAAGGAGGAGGAGAAGGGCGAGAAGAAGGACGAGCTCGAGCACGCCGAGAACAAGGCCGACGAGAAGGCCGCCGAGGTCGCGGACCTCGAGCGCAAGACCTGAGCCGGACCCGATTTCGAGGGTACGTCTGGGAGCCCGGCGAGATCGCCGGGCTCTCCGCTTTTCACGGCGGGCCGCCGCTCCGCAAACGCGGAGCCCGCCGAGCTAGCCGGCCTTGAGCAGCTCGAGCGCGCCGTCGACGTCGTCGGCCATCGCGATCGAGCCCTCGACGCCGGTGATCTCGAGCAGGCGCTTGACCTGGGGACTTGGGCAGCAGAGCACGAGGCGGCCGTTGCCTCCGTTGCCGGCCGCGCCGTCCACCTGCTGCCAGGCCCGCACGATCAGGGCCACCCCGGTCGAGTCGATGAACTCGCAGCTGCCGAGGTTGATCAGGATCGCCCGATCTCCCGCAACCGCCTCTTCGAGCTTGCGCTGCAGCTCGGGAGCCGTGTCGAGGTCGAGCTCGCCGCTGACGGCGATGATCAGCACGCCTTCGCGTGACTCCTGCTCAACCTGAAACGGCACCGGACTCATCGTTTCTTGCTCTCTGTGATGTTGCGGACTTGACGTGTTGCTCGAAGTCCATGCTGGGACATGGGTCCAGCTGTGCTTCAAAGCCCGGCTCGATGCTATCGAACAGATGCCCCAAATCCCAAGTCCGAAGCGGCATGCGGCGCCGTTTCCCCGGTCCCGGCCGGGGTAGCCGAATAGAGCAAGCGAACGGATCAGAGAAGGAGTGAGGATGGCTGAGGAGCTGAAGGGCAAGCGGATCGCCTTCCTCGTCGCCAACGAGGGCGTCGAGCAGGTCGAGCTGACCGAGCCCTGGAACGCGATCGAGGGGGCGGGCGCGCAGGCGGACCTGCTCACGCTCGAGAACGAGAAGATCCAGGGCTTCAACCACCTCGACAAGGGCGACACGTTCGATCCGGACGGGGTGGTGTCCGACGCCGATGCCGGCGACTACGACGGGCTCGTCCTGCCGGGTGGGGTCGCGAACCCCGACATCCTGCGCATGGATGAGGACGCGGTCGCGTTCGCGCGCGCGTTCTTCGAGGCCGGCAAGCCGGTGGCGGCGATCTGCCACGGGCCCTGGACCCTGGTCGAGGCCGGCGTCGTCCGCGGACGCACGCTGACGTCGTGGCCGAGCCTGCAGACGGACATCCGCAACGCCGGCGGCGAGTGGGTCGACGAGGAGGTCCACGTCGACGAGGGCCTCGTCACCAGCCGCAAGCCGGACGACCTCGAGGCCTTCTGCGCCAAGGCCGTCGAGGAGTTCGCCGAGGGTGTCCACGAGGGCCAGCGGGAGCAGACGGTCTCAGCGTGACGGCGAGAGAGGAAGAGGCACCGGCCTCCGAGGAGGGCGGCGAGGGGCCGCCCTCCGACGGGGTCGGATAGCGCCGCGCAACGCCCTGGCTCTCCGCCCGCGGGGTACGCTTTGACCCGAGCCGGGCGGAGCCCGGCCTGACCGGAAGGAGAGCCAGATCGACGGCGGTGCCAGGGTAGGGCCGTGGGCGGCCCTGGGGCGGATCGTGGGCTCGCCGGACTGGGACGGGCTGGTGCCCGCGCTGCTCGCGCTCGGGTTGCTCGTCGGCGTCGACGCGGCCGTCGCCAGCGAGGACCTCAACGTCTCCGCCGCCTACATGGTCGCCCCGTTCATCGCGGCCCTGGCCGGCGGGCGCTGGTCGACCCTGGTCGCGGGTGCGCTGGCGATCGCGCTCTGCGCCGCAAGCGGGGTGTGGAACCAGAACTTCGGCGGCGGCAACTACGAGATCCGGGTCGCCCTGGTGGCGGCCGGCTCCGGGTTTGCGCTGCTCGCCGCCCGCGCCCGCGCCGAGGCGCGGCAGAGCATGGAGCGGTTCCAGCTCCTCGACGAGATCGCCGAGATCGCCGACGGCTCGCTGCCGGTGGCCGAGACCCTGGAGCGGATCTGCGACCTGATCGTGCCGCGGCTCGCCGACATCTGCATGATCGACGTCGTTTCCGACGAGCGGGCCGAACGGGTCGCGGTGCGCGCGCATGGGCCGCGGGGCGAGGAGATCCAGCGCGGGTTCGCGAAGCGCACGCCGTGGATCCCGGAGAACATCAGGCGCGTCGGGAGAGGCGAGCTTCCCGAGCCGCGGTTCCTCGCCCGGGTCGACGACGAGGTGCTCGAGAGGATCGCCGACGACGAGCGCGACCTCGAGTTCCTGCGCAGCATCGAGCCGCGCTCCGCGATCACCCTGGCCCTCTCCGCCCGTGGCCGGCGGCTCGGCGCCCTCACCCTGATCACCGCCGGCTCGGGCCGGCGATACGACCGCGGGGATGTGCGCTACTCCCGGGTGCTTGCCGGCAGGGCCTCCCTGGCCCTCGACAACGCGGGGCTCTTCTCCGACCTGCAGGGGGTCGAGCGCCGCATGGACACGGTGATGTCCGTGCTCGACGAGGCGGTGGTCATCCTCGACCGATCCGGCCGATTCGTGTTCGCCAACGGCGCCGCCGCCGCGATGTTCGGCTTTCCATCCGCAGCGGCGATGACCGGTGTCGCCCTCGAGGACCTGCGGGGAAGCTTCGACCTCTATGACGAGTCGGGCTCCCCGCTCGCGGTCGGCGCCTTCCCGGCGATGCGGGCGCTGAACGGCGAGCAGACCAAGCCCGAGATCGTGCGCGCGATATCGCGTGAGAGCGGCGAGGAGTTCTGGCTGCGGGCGAGGTCGCGGACCGTTCCGGGGCCCGCTTCGCAGCCGCTCTGGGCGGTGACCGCGCTGGAGGACGTCAGCGACCTGAAGCGGGCCGAGCTCGAGCATGGGCTGCTGGGCAGGACGGGGGAGCTCCTCGCCTCCTCGATCGACTACCGGGAGATGCTGGAGCGAACCGCGAAGCTGGCGATTCCGGAGCTCGCCGACTGGTGCAGCGTCAACGTGCCGGGTCCCGGCGGTGTGCTGGAGCAGGTTGCCCTCGCCCACCCCGACCCCGAGCGCGCCGCCGCCGTCGCCAAGCTGCTCGACGACGCTCCGCTCAACGTTCGCGACCAGTCCGCCCCGGCGCAGGTCCTGCGCAGCGGCGAGCCCCTGGTCGTCGACGACATCACTCCGCTACATGGAGTCGTTCGCCCGCGACGATGAGCACCTCGGGCGGATGAAGCAGCTCGAGATCGGGTCGATGATGGTCCTGCCGATGCGCGTGGGAGGGGTGGTGATCGGCACGCTCAACTTCGTCAACGACCGCGACCGCCGCCCTTTCGACTCCTTCGATGTCCGGCTCGGCCGCCGGATCGCGGAGCGGGCCACGATCGCGCTCGAGAACGCCCGCCTCGCGACCGAGCGGTCCGAGATCGCCGAGACCCTCCAGCACGGCCTCCTGCCGCCGCCGATCCCGAGCATCCCCGGCTGGTCGGTGGCTGCCCTCTACCGCCCCGCCGGCGCCGAGAACGAGGTCGGCGGCGATTTCTACGAGGTCTTCCCGTTCCCGTCCGGCTGGATGGTGGCGGTCGGGGACGTGACCGGGCGGGGCGCGCGGGCAGCCGCCGTCACCTCGATGGCCCGCCACACGCTGCGCACCGCGACAGGCCTGACGGGGGACCCGGTCGTCGCGCTCGCCGCGCTCAATCGCGCCCTTCTCGCCCGACCCGACATGGCGCTCTGCAGCGTCGTCCTGATCGCTCTGCCCGCCAACCCCGGGACCGACACCGTGGAGATGGCGGCAGCCGGCCACCCTGCGCCGATGCTGCTGCGCGCCGGCGGAGTCGAGGAGACCGCCTGCGAGGGGCCGGTGCTGGGCGCGTTCGCGGACGCGGCATGGAAGCCGGTGACCGCCGAGGTGCGTCCGGGTGAGCTGCTGATCGCCTACACCGACGGAGTCACAGAGGCGAACAGCGGGGCAGACCGGTTCGGCGAGGCGCGCCTGCGGGAGCAGCTCGCCGGCATCCCCACTCCGGCGGCCGCCGTCAGCCGCGTGGAGCAGGCACTCGAGCGGTTCACCTCGGGCGACCTCGACGACGACGCGGCTGTCGTCGCCGTGATGAGAGAGCCGTCCCGGCCGGCGGAGGCGCTCCGGGGCGCCGGAATGGCGTCTGCGGGATGAGCAGGTGTGCCGCAAGCGGGTCGGTGGTAGGAGACCGGATGTGGAAGACCCGGTCGACCTGGTCGAGAGCCTTTTCGACGCCTTCAACCGCCGCGACGTCGCCGCCCTGCTGGCCCTCTGCGACGAGGAGGTCGTGTTCCACGCCGCCACCGGCGAGTTCGCGGGGAGGGAAGCCCCGTACGTGGGCATGGACGGAATGCGGGCCTATTTCGACGACGTCGACCGGCTCTGGGAGGAACTGCTCATCACCCCGCGCGAGATCGTCCCCGTCGAAGACGGCGACGGCGTCCTCGTCTTCGGCCGGGTCTTCGCCCGCGGGCGGGAGCATGGGATCCGCGACCTCCCGGTCGCCTGGCGCTGGGATCTGCGCGACGGGCGCTTCGCCTGGGGTCGCGTGTACCTCGATCCCGACCAGGTCCTCAGCCAGGAGTGACCGCCGCAGAGGCCTGTTTCGCCACACGGGCCCACGGGTAACCGCCGAGAACGGAGATCCGGCGAGAAGGAACTTGTCCGGCAAACTGAGATCATGCTGGAGCGATCGGCGCAACGTGGCGCAACCGAAACCGGATCAGAGACCGAGAGAGGCGGGGACATGACCGAGCCCGAAACGGGTCTTCGGCTGACCTGCCCGGCTGAGGCCGAGAACGTCGCCGTCGTCCGCCACGCCCTCGCCGGCCTCGCCGAGACCGCCGGCATGGACGAGGCCGGGGTGGCGGACCTGAAGACGATCGTCACCGAGGCCTGCATGAACGTTGTCGTGCACGCCTACCCCGAGGGGGGCCCGATCCAGGTCGAGGCGACGCCATCCGACTCCGGCCTGACGGTCGTGGTCCAGGACTTCGGGGTCGGCATTCGACCGCGGGCCGAGCTTCAGCATCCGAGCCTGAGGCTGGGGCTTCCGCTGATCGCGGCGCTCTCCGCCAGCTTCGAGATCGCCGGTGGCCTCGACCGCGGTACCCGGATCACGATGCGCGTCCCGCTCAGCTCCAACGGCGGGCCGCCCGTGCCGGGCCCCGATCCCGAGGTGAGCCGTGCCCCGGACGCCACCGCGCTCACCGTCAGCGACCCCGATCTGCTGGCGCCCGTGCTGGCCCGCGTTGTCGGCGCTCTCGCCGCCCGCCGCGACCTCACCATCGATCGCCTCTCCGACGCCGTGCTCCTCACCGACGCGATCTCGGCAGCTGCGCCGCAGGCCTTCGGTGGAGGCCAGGTCCGGCTTCAGCTCGCCGACGGCTCCGAGGGCATCGACCTCAGGGTGGGGCCGATGGAGGAGGGCTCGGGCGCCCGCATCCGCGATGCGCTCAAGCTGCCCGCGGTCGGCGGCACGCTGGAGAGCCTCGCCGACGAGGTTTCGATCGACTCCCTGGTCGACGGCGAGTACCTGATCATGCGGATCGGGTCGAGGACCCAGCCGCCGGCCGGCTAACCGGCTGCAGCGGTGCCGCCCTCGGACGAGGGCTCGGCGTCCGGATCCCGCTCCACCTCTTCCCGGATCCGCTGCAGCGCCTTGCGCAGGATGCGGGAGACGTGCATCTGCGAATGCCCGATCCGCTCGGCGATCTGCGACTGGGTCATGTCCTCGACGAAGCGCAGCCGCAGGACGAGGCGCTCGCGGTCGTCGAGCGCCGGGATCGCGTCCTCGAGGGCGACGCGTTCCTCGATCAGCTCGTAGCCGGAGTCCTCGCTGCCGATCCAGTCGGTGGGAGAGGTCTCGTCGCCCTCGTCGCGCCCGCTGGGGGCGTCGAGCGAGAGGGTGCGGCGGTTGTGGCCCGCCTCCATCACCTCGAGCACGTCGTCCTCGTCGAGCTCGAGCCTCGCGGCGATCTCGCGCACCGAGGGCGGGCGCTGCAGCTCGCGGGTCAGGTCGGCGACGGCGGAGTCCACGTTGCTCATCCGGTCGTGGAGGCCGCGGGGGATGCGCACAGTCCAGACCCGGTCGCGGAAGTGGCGCTTGAGCTCGCCGAGGATCGTCGGCGAGGCGAAGGCGGTGAAGGGGGTGCCGCGGGCCGGGTCGAAGCGGTCGATCGCGTTGATCAGGCCGATGCTGGCGACCTGGATCAGGTCGTCGGGGGACTCGGTCGCGCCCCGGTAGCGGAGAGCGAGGCTGCGGGCGAAGGGCAGGTATCTACGGACCAGCTCCTCGCGCGCGGCGACGTCGCGGGTACGCGCATGGCGCTCGAGCAGCTCCTTGTCGCTGGCCGCCTGGTCGCCCGGGGCCGGTACGGCCGGGTCGTGACCGGTGCTTGAGTCTCCTGCTCTGATCGTCGAGGCCTCTCTCGGATATCCCAAATGCCTCGCCGCCCTTGAACTCGGACCCCCGTGCTTCTCGCGCCGGAACACCGTGCCGTGCAGCGTGCGGGCGAATCGCCCGCGTAAGCGTTTACCCAATACTCAGCCCGGACAAACGTACACGTGCCCGGGCAGGCGTTTTGCACCTGACCCCGAGGGTAGCGACAACCCATGGACCCGGTGGAGGCCTCGGCGGAGGCGCCTCGGCGCCTCGACACCAGTCCCACCGGCACCAGGCGCGATGCCACCCGCCGGGGGACGCTGAAGCGGACGATCGCGGAGTTCCGCGAGGACAACCTGATGGACTGGGCGGGCGCCCTCACCTACTACGGGCTGCTCGCCCTCTTCCCGGCGATGATCGCGCTCGTCTCGCTGATCGGGATCTTCGGCGATCCGCGTGAGACGACCACGACGGTGACCGAGATCGTCACGGGGATCGGCCCGCAGTCCGCGGCCGACACGTTCCGCGGCCCGATCGAGTCGATCACCTCGAACCGCAGCACGGCCGGCCTTCTCCTCGTGCTCGGGCTGGCGACCGCGATCTGGTCGGCATCGGGCTACGTGGGCGCATTCGGCCGGGCCTCGAACGTGATCTACGAGACACCCGAGGGACGGCCGTTCTGGAAGCTCCGGCCCCTGCAGGTGGCGGTCACGCTGGCCATGGTCCTGCTGCTGGCGGTGGTCCTGCTCGGCATCACCCTGACCGGCCCGGTCGTGGACGCGGTCGCGGAGCCGATCGGGGTCGGCGGCACCGCCGTCACGATCTGGAACGTCGCCAAGTGGCCGGTCCTGCTCGCCGCGGCGATGACGATGGTGAGCGTCCTCTACTACACGGCGCCGAACGTGCGGCTTCCCGGCTTCAGGTGGATCACCCCCGGGGCGGTGATGGCCGTCGTCGTCTGGCTCCTTGCGTCGGCGCTGTTCGCCCTCTACGTCGCGATGTTCGGCAGCTACGACAAGACCTACGGCACGCTCGGCGGCGTCATCGTGCTGCTGGTCTGGATGTGGATCACCAACATCGCGCTCCTGCTCGGCGCCGAGCTCAACGCCGAGATCGAACGCAGCCGCCAGTTCGAGAAGGGCGTGCCGGAGGCCGAGCGCGAGCTTCAGCTCGAGCCGCGCGACGCGCCGGACCCGCCGCGGACCGCGTAGCGCTGCAGCGGCTTTGCCGCCGGGCCCTGCAGGACCTCGCCGTCGGGGCTGAAGCGCGATCCGTGGCAGGGGCAGTCCCAGCTGCACTCGGCGTCGTTGAAGCGGAGCCGGCACCAGAGGTGGGTGCAGACGGGGGAGACGGCGTGGAGCCCTCCTGCCTCGTCGCGGTAGCCGGCGACCGTGCGTCCCTCGTGAGCGACGATCCCGCCCTCTCCGGCGGCCAGGTCGCCAAGCTCTCCCGAGGGCCGCTGGAGGATGCGATCGGCGAAGAAGCGAAAGCCGTCCTCGGCGCTCTCCTTGACCAGCTTCGGCAGGGCCTTGACGGGCATCCGGTTCGAGGCGAAAGCCTCCGACCAGGCGGTCTCCTCACCCTCGAGCAGGCGTTCCAGGGTGAGCGCCGCGGCCGTGCCGTTGGTGAAACCCCACTTGCCGTAGCCGGTCGCCATGAAGACGCGCTTCGAGAGTGGGTTCACGGCGCCCACCAGGGGGGCACCGTCGACTGAGACGAAGTCCTGGGCGGACCAGCGGTGGGTCGGCTCGCCGCCGAAGTGGTCGCGGGCGAAGGTCTCGAGAGCCCGGTAGCGCTGCTCGTGAGAGTCCGTGAGGGCGACCTTGTGGCCCTCACCGCCGATGATCACCATCTCGCCGCCGTCGCTCGGCAGTGAGCGCAGCGAGCGGGTGGGCGAGCCGGCGCTGAGGAACATCCCAGCGGGGGGCTCCACCGCGGCCGGCGCCGCGACGCAGTAGGAGCGCTGCGGGCTCGTCCGGGCGAAGCCGAGGGAGCGGTCTAGCAGGGGTGCAAGGGTCGCGACCACGACCTGCTCGCAGACGACCGATCCTCCCCGCTCGGTCCGGACCCGGCAGGGGCTCCCCTCGGAGACAGAGACCACGCGGCTGTGCTCGAAGACTGTGACGCCCTCGCCGAATCCGGCTGCCAGCCCGCCAACATAGGCGACTGGGTCGATCTCGGCCTGGTCGGGAACGGTTACGGCCGCGTGCGCCGGCCATGGCAACGGCACCTCTTCGGTGAGGACGGCGCCGGTGCCCGCTGCCGCCGCTGCCTCCGCCTCCTTCTCGACGTCTGAGCGCTCGCCCGGCTCCGCCGCGTAGGTGAATGCCGGCCGCCGCCGCAGCGAGCAGTCGATCTGCTCGCGCTCGACGGTGCCGAGGATCCATTCGAGCCCCTCCCGGTTGGCGGCGGCGTAGACGCGGGCCGCCTCCTCGCCGAACTTGGAGCGGAGCTGCTGGTAGATCGTTCCGTGCAGGACGGTGACCTTGGCGGTGGTGTGCGCCGTCACGCCCGAGCAGATCCGGTCGGCCTCGATCAGGGCGACCCGGCGCCCGCCGGCCTCGAGCAGGCGGGCCAGGGTCACGCCGGTGATCCCGGCGCCGATCACGGCGACATCCGCGTGCACCTCGCCCGCCAGCTCGGGATGCGGGTCCCCGACGGCAAGCGCGCCCCAGGGAGGAATATTGCCGGTCGGGGGCATCAGTCGAGCAGCTTAAGCACGGCCCGCTCGATCTCCTCGCGGTCGGCGAACTCGTGCGGGCCCGTTCCCTTTATCACCCGCGCCAGCGAAGTCCGCAGCAGCGTGCCGGAGTCGAAGCGGTCGAACACGCGCGGGTCGATGTAGGAAGCGCGGCACACCGCCGGGGTGTTGGAGAGGAAGACGGCGACGTCCTTGACGACCTCGTTGGCCATTCGCTTGCGCGCGGCCGCGGTCTTCGGCGGGTTCTCCGCGGATCGCGAGGCGAGCCCGACGGCGGCGAGCACCGTCGCGTTCCAGGTGCGGAAGTCCTTGGCGGAGAAGTCTCCGCCCGCGGTCTCCTTCAGGTAGTCGTTGATGTCGTCCGCCTTGACGTCGACCCACTCCCGCCCCCGCTTGAAGGCGAGCAGATCGCGGCCGCCTCCCTTGCGTCCGGTGAGCCCGCGCAGCAGCTTGGCGATGTCCGGGTCCCGGAGCTCCTGGACATGGCGCTTCGACCCCTTCGCCTTGTAGTCGAAGACCGTGGCGCCGTTCTCGAAGCGCACGTGGCGCTTGCGCAGGGTCGAGAGGCCGAAGGTCTCGTTCTCGGCCGTGTACTGCTCGCTGCCCACCCGGAAGAAGCCCAGGTCGAGGAGGCGCACGGCCCCGGCAAGGACACGCTCGGGCCCGAAGCCGCGCAGCTCCAGGTCCTTGGTGACCCGCTTGCGCAACCGTGGCAGGGCTTCGGCAAACCCGATCATCTCGTCGAACTTCTCGCGGTCGCGGCTCTGGCGCCACTGCTGGTGGTAGAGGTACTGCTTGCGGCCGGCGTCGTCGACGCCCGTCGCCTGGATGTGGCCGTTGGGCTGCGGGCAGATCCAGACCTCCTTCCAGGCCGGCGGGATCGCCAGCTCGCGGATCCGCTCGAGCGTCTCGGCGTCCTCGATCCGGGTGCCGTCCTCCTCGTGGTAGCTGAACCCCCGGCCGCGCCCGACCCGCCGGATGCCCGGGCCCGCGCAGTTCGCTCGTTTGAGCCTGGGCATGGCGCCCATATTCCCTGTGGGGCGCAAAAGAAATCCGTTTGGCTAGGCTGGACCGAAACCGGACTTCAGACAAGGAGACCCCGATGGCCTACTCGGTTCCCGATCTTCCCTACGGCTACGACGCCCTCGAGCCGCACATCGACGAGGCGACGATGCGCGTCCACCACGACAAGCACCACCAGGCATACGTCGACAAGGCGAACGCCGCGCTCGAGGGCACGGAGTGGGCCGACAAGGACGTCGAGGAGGTCCTCCAGAGCCTCTCCAGCCTTCCCGGCGACAAGCAGGGGCCCGTCCGCAACAACGCCGGCGGCCACTACAACCACTCCCTCTTCTGGCAGATGCTCAGCCCTGACGGCGGCGGTGAGCCCTCCGGCGACCTCGGCGACGCGATCAACGAGAAGTTCGGCTCCTTCGCCGGGTTCCAGGAGGAGTTCAAGAACGCCGGTGTCGGCCAGTTCGGCTCCGGCTGGGCATGGCTGGTGCACGACGGCTCCGGCCTGGCGGTGACCTCGAGCCCGAACCAGGACACGCCGCTCTCCGACGGCCAGGCGCCGCTGCTCGGCTGCGACGTCTGGGAGCACGCCTACTACCTCAAGTACCAGAACAAGCGTCCCGACTACATCGACGCCTTCTGGAACGCGGTCAACTGGGATTACGTCGCGGAGCGCTACGCGGCGGCGAACGGCTAGGCCGGACGAAGTCTGGAGATCCCGGGCGCCGCAACTTGGCGGCGCCGGGGGTGTCCCAGCCTGCAGCGATGACCGGGCCGGGAAGACGAGGCAGGATCGCGGTCCTGACCGCGGCATTCGTGCTGCTCGGCGCCGGCAGCGCGCTCGCCGACGCGACGATCGAGGCGAACGACCCCAACCTCAACGATTTCAGTGCTGCCACCTATGCGCTGGACATGGGGGAGAGCGCCTTCTTCCTCAACACCTCCGGCAACGAGCACAACGTGACCGCGGCCGGGCGGGGACCGGACGGCAAGCCGCTCTTCCGGTCGAGGGATTCGAGCGCCGGGACTGTCGCGGTCCCCGGGACCCAATACCTCGCCGGGGGCACCTACCGCTTCGTCTGCACGATCCACCTCGGCATGGCGGCAGACCTCTTCGTCGACCCCACCAAGGGGACCCCGGTCGCGCGCCCCTCGATCACGGTGGCGATCGCGGCGCAGACGCTCGGGTCGGTGCGCAGGAGCGGCAGCGTCAAGGTTCGGATCCGGGCAGCCACGCGCAGCGACAACGTCTCGGTGCTCGCCCGCAAGGGCGGCATCGTCCTCGGGCGCAAAGCCAGCCTGGACCTCGCCGCCGGCGCCAACCGCCTGCTCCGGCTGCCGCTGACGGCGAGGGGGAGAAGGGCGCTTTCCGGCCTCGAGAGGGTCGCGGTCAGCGCCAGGGCGGCGGTCCCCTTCGGCCGCGCCGACTCCGCCCGCCGGACGCTGCGCTGACGGCCTGCCCCGGCGCAACGCGATCCGGGGATAACCTCTGCACCGATGCAGAAGTGGGAGTACATGGTGGTTCCGCTGGAACCGGCCGGGAAGGTGAAGAGGAAATCCTCCGGCTTCGAGCCCGACCGCCTCAACGAGCTCGGCTCGGAGGGCTGGGAGGCAGTCGGCATGTCGCTCAAACGGGGCGACCTGGTCGCCTGGCCCGTGGTTCTGCTCAAGCGCCCGGTCGGCCCGGTCGACTAGCGGAGGATCCGTTCGATAGTCGCTCGCCGGGCGCCTCAGCCCTCGTAGCGCCTGAAATCCGCCGTCCGCGCCCCGCAGACGGGGCAGAACCAGTCCTTGGGGATGTCCTCGAACGCCGTTCCGGGCGGGATGCCGCCGTCGGGGTCGCCCTGGGCCGGGTCGTAGATGAACCCGCAGGAGTCGCAGATCCAGAGGGTCGTCTCCTGGACGGTGCTCACGCGGGCACCGCCTCGGCGACCAGCGGCACGCCGATCGCCTTCAGTCGCCGGGTGAGGGCCTTGAAGGCGAACTCATTGACCTGGGTGGAGGTGTAGCCGAGCATCTCCCAGTCATTCGGGTCGGCGCCCTTCGGCACCAGCACTCCGCTCGCAATCGGCAGCAGCTCGTGCAGGGTGGCCCGCATCCGCTCGCCCATCGCCGGGTCGTTCGCGCACTTCTCCTTCAGGAACCAGGTGCCGTAGGCGACATGGCGATGCTCGTCGCGCGAGACCTTCTTGAACCCCTCGACGAAGCCGGGCAGCAGGCCGTTCTCCTCGAGGTACTCGGTGATCGTCCACTGGCCGGTGAGGGCAAGGGTTCCCTCGATCACCATGTGGTAGGTGGTGACGAAATCGACCTTCGCATCGAGGTCGGCGGGGTCGGCGATCAGGCGCTGGTTGGCGTCGACGAGGACCTCGTCGAAGAGCTTGACGAAGGCGTCGTTGACCTCTTCGCGGACCCGCGCCAGCCGGCTCTCCCAGTCGTCGCCCGCGATCTGGATGACCTCACGGTAGAAGCGGTCGAAGAACTGCGTGTGCCGGATCTCGTCGACCTGCTGGGTGGTCAGGAAGGACTCCTCGGACTCGTCCTCGTAGGCCATCACGAGGCCCGAGAACTGGGTGGCGACCCGTTCCTCGCCGATGAAGAAGGCGGAGAGCCCCCAGGTGAAGTAGTCCCGCTCCTCGGGGGTGAGGTTCGCCCAGTGCTCGCGGTCCCGGCCGAAGTCGATGTCGTGGGAGGCCCAGTGCTGGCGCTCCCATAGCTCGTAGAGCTGCTGGGGGTCGAGCAACTGGATGCGGGACGCCTGGTCTTCGTTCTCGAGGGTGCCGGGATCGCCTTGGGTGGCGAGCTCGGCGAGCGTTTCGGACATGGAGCCACCTCTCGGTCGGGGAGTGGGCAAAGCTATCGCAATCCTGACACAGTGTCAAACACTCTGTTGAGAAAGTCGCCGGGGACCGCTACGATGGCCGCCGATGGCGACCGCGACCGAGCAGCGCCGCAGCCGCAGGCTGCGCCACGAGGAGACCAGGGCGGAGATCGTGCGGGCCGCGGTCGGCCTCGCCGCGGATGCCCCCTTCAAGGACCTGAGCGTGGACGAGATAGCCAGAGCCGCGGGTGTCTCGCGGCCGGCCTTCTACACCTACTTCGCCGACAAGGCGGAGCTGCTCCTGGGCGCGGTCGAGGAGGTCTCGAAGGCGCTCTACGAGCAGGCGGAGACCTGGTGGCACGGGGAGGGGGAGCCGGCGGAGCTGGTGCGCGGCGCGGTCGGCGGGATCGCCGAGATCTACGCCAGGAACGCGAGCCTGCTGCGGGTCGCCGTCGAGGTCTCGACCTACGACGACGAGGTGCGCGAGTTTTGGCTCGCCCTGACCGCGCAGTTCATCGACGCGACCGCCTCCCACGTCCGCGCCGACCAGGAGCGCGGGCTGATCCGCGGCGACATCGACCCCGAGGGCACCGCCGAGTCGCTGGTCTGGATGACCGAGCGCTGCTGCTACATCTATCTCGGCCGCGGCGAGCGGCGCCCGGAGCAGGTCACCGCGGCGCTGATCCCGGTCTGGGTGGGCGCCCTCTACTCCTAGGCGCATGATCCGCCGGCTGTTTGGCCGGCCGGTTGGTACATCGTCGGCTAGGCGCGCCGCGCCTGCTCGCACCGCTGCTCGCCGGCTCGGCGAGCACGTCACCTGGTACTGGGTCGGGCCGGACCTGATGCACACGGTCACCGGCAGCTCCACGTCGGCGGCGGGGATCGACTCGGACCCGGGGGTCAGCCTCCCTCGCCACGATCTCGGCGACTCCTTCCAGGTCGCATTCGACACTCCGGGCGTGTACGGATTCCAGTGCAAGCTGCATTCCTCGGTCGGCGGCGTCGTCACCGTCTCCGCGAACCCGGGCGATCCGGTTGCCGAACCTGATCCGGTCCCCGAGTCGAACTTCGACGTGCGCCGTCCGACCCTGACCGAGCTGCGCCTGCGCTCGCACCGGATCGGCCCCCGCGGGACCGGCCTCCGCTTTGCCCTCGACGAGCGGGCCCTGGTCGACGCCGAGTACTGGCTGCTGCGCCGCGGCGAGCGGCGGCGCTACGTCGGATTCGACCAGTGGCACGGCCACATCGGCTTCAACGAGGTCCGCTTCGGGGCCCGGGCGAAGCGCTTCAAGGCCCGCCCGGGGCGCTACCTGACCCTGATCAGGGCCACCGACGCCGACGGCAACATCGGCGCCGTCAAGCACCGCCGCTTCGTGATCGCGCCGCGCCCCTGACAACCGGCGCGGCTCCCGCGGGGCCCTTGATTAGACTGCGCCGCCGATTGGGGTAGTCGACGGGAAGGGCATCACCTTGAGGACGAGCACCGGGAAGCGCACGATCGCGGCTGCCGCCGCGCTGATCACCATGCTGGCCGCGGCGGCGACGGTCTCCGCGCACATCGAGCGCGCCTCCTACTGGCCCGACCCGGCGCCCGACCGCAGCGTGACGCCGCCCGCCGGCGGCAAGGTGCCGAAGGCGCGGTCGCTGGCCTCGGCCCTCGACGACAGCCTCCGTGGCGAGACACGTGTCGTCTGCAAGAAGGACTCGCTCGCGCGGCTGGCACGCTCGATCCGCCGCGCACGCAGGAACGGCTACAAGATCCGGCCGACCGACAGGCGCAGGCTGAGCGCGAAGCGCGCCCGCGGCCTGATGTCGGTCAACCGCAGGCTGGCGCAGCGCTGCGAGTACCGCGAGATCCAGCCGGCGGTCACCGCCTCCGGCAACAACGACCGCGTCGTCGTCATGCCCGGCCTCTACACCGAGCCGACCTCCCGCCGGGCGAAGACCGATGACCCGCGCTGCGACCGCTACGAGATCCAGAACGACCGCAACCAGACCGGCGCCGTCTCCTACAAGTACCAGTTCCACTGCCCCAACGACCAGAACCTGATCGCGGTCATGGGCCGCCGGCCGGGGAGAAGGCAGCCCCCGCAGCCGCCGGCACTCGACCGCCACGACATCCCCGACCTCGGCCGCTGCATCCGCTGCAACTTCCAGATCGAGGGGTCCGGGGTCAGCGCCGACGACGTCATCGTCGACGGCGGCCGGGTCAGGTCCGGCAACAAGGGCCCGATCGGCGCCAAGAAGGACGTCGGCATCCGCGCCGACCGCGCCGACGGCTTCGTGCTCCGCAACATGACCGTGCGCCACGTCGCCGAGCACGCGATCTACGTGCTCGAGGCCGACGGCTATCTGCTCGACCGCTTCAAGGTCTATTACTCGGGCGAGTATGGAGTGCTGACCTTCGTCGAGGACCACGGCGTGATGCAGAACTGCGACGCCGCCGGGCACGGCGACTCCGGTCTCTACCCGGGCGCCGCCGCCGAGACCGGCGAACAGCGGGCGGAGGGCGCCTACCGCTACAACCAGGTGGTCCGCCTCTGCGACTCCCATCACAACGCCAGCGGCTACTCGGGGACGGCGGCCAACGCGGTCCACGTCACCCGCAACAACTTCTACGACAACGCGCTCGGCTTCACGACCGACGTCTTCACCGCGGCCGGCCATCCGGGGTTCCCGCAGGACTCCGACCTGATCGACCACAACCGCTTCTACAACAACAACTTCAACCCCTACGCCGAGGGGTCGGATGTCGACCCGACGGTGCCGGTGCCGGTCGGCACCGGACTCTGGATCGCGGGCGGCAACAACAACACGGTCCGCAACAACCACTTCTTCGACAACTGGCGGCGCGGGATCATGCTGTTCGCCGTGCCCGACGCCGTGGTCTGCGGGCCGGGGAGCGACAACAGCCAGGCCGGATGCGACCCGTCCCAGCTCTCCACATCCCATCGCAACCAGTTCCACCACAACACGATGGGAGTTTCGCCGAAGGGCGCGGTGAAGCCGAACGGGGTGGACTTCTGGTGGGACAGCTTCGTCGGCAACGAGGAGAACTGCTGGTACGCGAACCGCGCGGCTCCCGGCAAGTCGATCGAGTCCTCGCCGCCGTCGCTGCCCGACTGCGACAACGGGCGGGACCCGGGCTCGAGCATGGGCACCGGGACGGCCCCACAGAACGAGGCCGAGCTCGTGCAGTGCCTCGCGGGCTTCAGCGCCGCCGGCTACGACCCCAACGCCTGCCCCTGGTTCAGGACCCCGCCCCGGCCGGGCTCCTAGAGGACGGGATGGGGGACCGCGGGGCAGGAGGCCCGGCGAACGGTGGCATGCGGCGCGCCATGGTGGCTCTGGGCGTGGCCGCGCTGCTCGCGCTCGCCGGTTGCGGCGGCGGCTCCGGCACGAGTCCGGACGACGGCGCCGGGGTCCGGATCGGCGTTCCCCTGCGCCTCGCCGACTGCAGCGACTGGAACCGGGCCGACGTCGCGGAGCGCCTCGGCACGCTGCGCCAGCTCGGCGGCTTCGCCGGCGGCGAGGTCGCCGGCACCGGCGGCGGCACCGGCCCGGTGCTCGCCGAGAAGCGCGCCTACGACCTCCTCGAGGGCTACTGCGGCGCCCCCTTCGCCCGCGCCTTCAAGCTCTACAAGCTCTACGGCCGCGCCGCCGCCTTCGCCGCCTACGCCGACCAGACCGAAGCCGGGGGATAGGCCGCCGCCGCATGATTGATGCCTCTTACCCCCTATAGGGCGGAAAAGGCATCACTCACCGGATTGGCCGCCGGATCCTTCTTCCTACGTGCCCGTCCCTGGGCACGGTCTGAGCCCCCGGCCTAGTTGAAGCTGACCTGGACCGGCTCGCGCTCGGCGGCGTTCTCGATCTCGAAGAACTCGCGTGCGGTGAAGCTGCCCTGGCTGGCGATGATCGAGGCCGGGAACTGCTGGATCTTGGTGTTGTAGGCCTGGACGTTCGAGTTGTAGATCCGCCGCGAGGCCTGGATCTCGTCCTCGAGCTCGGAGAGGTTGCGGCTGAGCTGCTGGAAGTTCTCCGTGGCCCGCAGCTGCGGGTAGTTCTCGGCGACGGCGCGCAGATCGCCCAGCATCGCCGTCAGCTTGCCCTCCGCCTGGGAGGTCTCGCCCACTCCCTGCGCCGACATCGCGTCGGCGCGGGCCTGGGTGACCTTCTCGAAGACCTCGCGCTCGTGGGTCGCGTACCCCTTGACGGTCTCGACCAGGTTGGGCACGAGGTCGTGGCGGCGCTTGAGCTGCACGTCGATCCCGCTCCAGGCCTCGTCGACCCGGTTGCGCTGGCCGATGATCCCGTTGCGCGTGGCGATGTACCAGATGACGCTGAGGACCAGCAGGACGCCGATGACGATGAGGGCGATGGTCATTAGGCCGGGGCTCCTGTTCGAGTTCGCTGGGGCGCAGCCATCCTAGCGCCACCCGGCGGCCCGGAAAATCCGCCTTTCGGGGCAGCGGGGGCCCGCGCTCGGGGGTGCTTAATCCCAGCTAAACGGAGAGGGGCGGGAAACCGCTCTGGATCGCGGTTTTCAGGCGACGGTTGTGCGTTGACAGGCGTCGAAATCGGCTGCTAGGTTCGCCTGCGGGGTATTCCGCCAGCAGGCGGCATTCCACAGAACGGGTATTCAGGAGAGTGTCGAGGTCATCCGCAGTGGGGCGGCTTGCCGCCATCGTGGCGCTCGGAGGAGCGGTGCTCGTCGCTGCCCTGCTCCTGCTCGGCGGCGGCGACAAGTACACCGTCACCGCCAACTTCGAGAACGCCTCCCAGCTCGTCAAGGGCAACCAGGTCAAGGTCGGCGGCGTCCCCGCCGGGTCGATCAACGACATCTCGCTGGCCGACGACGGCACCGCCCTGGTCGAGATGGAGCTCAACGGCGACTACGCGCCGCTGCCCGAGAGGACGATCGCCGTCGTCCGCGCCGGCTCCCTCTCCTCGATCGCCGGGCGCTCGATCGAGCTGCAGATGCCCGAGGGCGACGCCACCGGCGGCAAGATCTCCGACGGTGGCACGCTGCCGATCTCGCAGACGATCTCGGCCGTCGACCTCGATCAGCTCTTCAACACCTTCGACGACGAGACGATCGGCAGCTTCAAGAAGTTGATCAAGGGCTTCGCGACCTCCTACGA
Organism: uncultured Actinomycetes bacterium; assembly: GCA_963720015.1. Classification (GTDB taxonomy): domain Bacteria; phylum Actinomycetota; class Thermoleophilia; order Solirubrobacterales; family 70-9; genus DATFPK01. The sequence continues at coordinate 77,656 of CAVREA010000006.1, forward strand.
GGGGATCGGCCCGCAGGCGAACGCCGGCTTCGAGTACCTGAACCCGTTTCTCTCGACATCGCGCCGCGTCTTCGCCGAGCTGACCTCGGACGAGCGCCGCTTCGAGCGCCTCATCATCGACGGCGCCTCGCTCTCCGGCGCGGTCGCGGAGCGCTCCGACGACCTCGAGCAGTTCGTCTCCAACACCAACACGATGATGGGCGCGATCGCCTCCGAGAACGTCGCCCTCGCCGACACGGTCGGCAAGCTGCCCGACTTCATGCGCAACTTCAACACGACCGCCGTCAACCTGCGGGCCGCCCTCGACGACCTCGACCCGCTCGTCTCGGCCTCGATCCCGGTCGCCCGCAAGCTGCAGCCCTTCACCGCCACCCTGCGCGGCTTCGCCACCGACGCCGTGCCGACCGTCCGCCGGCTCGACGCGATCGTGCGCCGGCCCGGGGACGGCAACGACCTCACCGACCTGACCCTGCTCCAGCCCCGCCTGGCGCGGATCGCGGTCGGCCCCGTCAACCGCAACGGCCGCAGCCGGCCCGGCGCCTTCGACGCCTCCGTCGACGCGCTCGAGGGGTCCGGGCCGCAGCTCGCCCACTTCCGCGCCTACACGCCTGAGCTCGTCGCCTGGTTTGACGACTTCGGGCACTCGGGCGTCTACGACGCCAACGGCGGCATCGGGCGCATCTCCACGACCTTCAACACCTTCACGATCTCTCCGGCCACCGGGCTGCCCGACATCCTCACCGGCCTCATCGACCCCGCCGACTTCGGCAGCTCCGGCCTGATCCAGGACTACACCGAGAAGTGCCCGGGCACGACCGAGCCCAACCCGGGCGACAGCTCCGTCCCGTTCACCGACAACGGCAACCTCGACTGCGACCCGAGCCAGGTGATCCCGTGAGGAGGATCGCCGTGATCGCGCTCGCTGCCGTGCTCTGCGGCGCCACCGCCCTCGTCGCCAGCGCCGGCGCCGACGACAAGCACACCTACAACGTCGAGCTCGACAACGCCTTCGGCCTCGTCAACGGCTCCGAGGTCCGGATCGCCGGCGTCGTCGCCGGCACGGTCACCGGCCTCGACATCAACGAGGCCAAGCGCGCCGTCGTCACGATCGAGATCAGCGGCCCCCTCTCCACCCTGCGCGAGTCGGCGACGTGCTCGTCGGAGCCCCAGTCGCTGATCGCCGAGTACTTCCTCGACTGCCAGCCGGGGACCGAGGGCAAGAGGCTCCCCGACGACGCGTTGATCCCCGTGCACAGCGATAAGTACGGCGACCAGACGTTCACCACGGTCCAGAACGACCTCGTCCAGAACACGCTGCGGCAGCCGTTCAAGGAGCGTCTGGCGCTGATCTTCAACGAGTTCGGCACCGCGCTCGCCGGCAACCCGGAGAACCTCAACGCTGCGATCCGCCGCGGCGCCCCGGCGCTGCAGGCGCTGCGCAAGGCGCTCGCCATCCTGGCCCGCCAGAACACCGTCATCCGCGACCTCAACGTCAACTCGGACCGGATCGTCTCGCGGCTCACCGACCGCCGCGAGGACGTCGTCGCCTTCATCCGAAACGCCAACGCCGCCTCGACGGCGCAGGCGGAGCGGCGCGCCGACCTCGCCCGCGACTTCGAGCTTCTCCCCGGCTTCCTCGCCGAGCTGCGGCCGACGCTCGTCAGCCTCGGCGAGCTCGCCGACGAGCAGACGCCCCTGCTCACCGACCTCGGCGCCGCAGCCCCCCAGCTCAACCGCCTGACCGAGACGATGCCCCCCTTCAACGACGCCTCCGAGCCGGCGATCCGCACCCTCGGCGACACGGCCGACATCGGTCGAACCGCGCTCAGCAACGGCGAGGACGAGATCCGGGCGCTGCGGCGCGCCACCGACCGCTCCTACACGGTCGCCGACCAGCTCGCCAACTTCCTCGTCGACCTCGACGACCCGCGGCGCGCCGTCGAGCACGACACTCGCGCCGCCCGCGACACCGGCCGGCCGAACCCGACCGGCTACACGGGGTTCGAGGGCCTCCTCAACTACGTCTACTACCAGGCCGGCGCGATCTCGCAGTTCGACTCGATCGGCCACCTCCTCCACTTCACGCTCGCCGAGTTCGAGGCGGGGCCGTGCGGCGAGTACAACGCGGGCTCGACCGTTCCCTCCTCGAGCGGCGGCGAGACCACGTCGGCGGCGAACAGGAACCGCTGCGTCGCCTGGATCGGGCCCAACCAGCCCGGGATCAACGAGCCGATCGTGCGCGGGCCCTACGACCCATCCGTCTGCCCCCACGGCTCCACCGACCAGTCGCTCTGCCGCTCCAGCGCCGCGCGGCAGGTCGCCGTCGACGAATCCCGCTCCAGCGCCGCGAGCGAGGACGGCGGGCAGGGTCAGGCAGAGGCCCCGGGAGCCATTCCGGACCCCGGCACGGGCGACCTGCCGCTCCCCAACACCCCCGGCCTGCCCGACCTCCCGGGCGGCCTGCCGCAGACTCCGGGACTGCCGCAGATCGATCAGGACACCCTCGATGACATCCTCGGGATCAACGGGGACCAGCAGCGCCAGGAAGCGCTCCAGCAGCTGCTCGAGGGCCAGGGCAGCGGCAGCTCCGCCGATCCGGCGGCCACGGCCGACCTCCTCGACTACCTCCTCGGGAACTGATGCGGGGCGGACGCGTACAGAGCCTCGCAGCGTCGCCGACGATGGTCGGGGCGATCACGACGCTGATCGTGATCGTCGCGGTGTTCCTCGCCTACAACGCCTCCAACGGCCTTCCCTTCGTCCCCGTCTACCGGATCTCGGTCGAGCTGCCCAACGCCTCGCGCATGGCGCCCAACAACGAGGTCCGCATCGGCGGCGCCCGGGTCGGGGTGGTCGAGCAGATCACGCCGACCACCGACGAGGACGGCAAGGCGATCGCGAAGCTCGACCTCAAGCTCGACAAGACCGTGGACCCGCTGCCCGCCGATACCGAGGTCAGGGTCAGGTACAAGTCGTCGTTCGGGCTCAAGTACCTGGAGCTGACGCGGGGAACCGGCAAGCCGCTCGAGGAGGGCTCGACCATCGACGTCTCCCAGTCGTCGTCGCAGACCGAGTTCGACGACATCGCCAACACCTTCGACGCGCCGACGCGGGAGGCGTCCCGGGTCAACCTCGAGGGCTACGGCAACGCCTTCGCCGGTCGCGGCGCCTCGCTCAACGAGGCGATCTCGAACCTGCGCCCGCTGTTCGAGAACCTGCAGCCGGTCGCCGAGACCCTGATCGACGCCGACACCCGCCTCGAGCGGTTCTTCCCGGCGCTCGGCCGCACGGCGGCGATCGTCGCGCCGGTCTCCGAGGAGAACGCGGACCTGTTCGGCAACATGGCGGCGACCTTCGGCGCCCTCGCCGCCGACCCGGAGGCGCTCAAGGCGACCATCTCCTCCGGCGTCCCCACGCTCGAGGAGGGCACTGTCGCCCTGGCCGCGCAGCGGCCGTTCATCGAAAGCTTCGCCGAGCTCTCGGCCCGCCTGCGCCCGGGCGTGCAGGCGCTGCGCTCGGCGCTGCCGACGCTCAACGACGCGCTCGAAATCGGCGCCCCGGTGCTTGCGCGGACGCCGCCGGTCAACGCCGAGCTGGGGCGCGTCTTCACCGAGATCGACAATCTCGTCGAGCAGCCGCAGACGAAGACGACGCTGCTCCGCCTCCACGACACCTTCGGCGAGGCGGCTCCCCTCGCCAACTGGGTCGTCCCGTTCCAGACGGTCTGCAACTACTGGAACTACTGGTTCACGTTCCTGCCCGAGCACCTCACCGAGCGGGCAGGCCAGACCTACACGCAGCGGGTCTCGGTGATCGGCGTTCCGCGCGGCCCGCTCGGGCCGATCCCCGGCGACGCCGAGGCCCCGCTGGCCGGCTACAGCGGCCTGCAGGCGAACGGCAGGGCCGGGAACGCCAGCCCGCACCCCGGCCAGTTCGAGCCGCATGAGCTGCCGATCCTGCACGGAAACCCGTACGCGCCGGCGATCGACTCGCAGGGCCGCGCCGACTGCCAGTCGGGCCAGAACGGCTACGTGCTCAGCGGCGCGCCCCAGTACCGGCTCCCGGGGCTGGCGGCCGACAATCCCGCCTTCGGGATCTCCAACATCCCGGGCAACCGCGGGCCGACCTTCCACGGTCGCTCCCGCCTGCCCGAGCACCTGCAGCCGAGGCCGCAGCCATGACTTCGCGCGCACGCCACGGATCCCGCAAGCTGCCGAACTGGGCGATCGGCCTGTTCATGATCCTGCTCGTCGTCGTCGGCCTGTTCCTCGCCTTCACGAAGCGGATCCCGTTCACCGACCGCGGCTACGAGCTGACCGCCGTGATGAGGGACGCCCAGAGCATCGCCAAGAAGAGTCCGGTGAGGATCGCCGGCGTCAACGTCGGCGAGGTGACCGCGGTCGAGCCGGTTTCCGGCTCCAACGCGGCCGAGATCACGATGACGATCAAGGACCAGGGCAGGCCGATCCACGAGGACGCCACCCTGCAGCTGCGGCCCAGGCTCTTCCTCGAAGGCAATCTCTTCGTCGACCTGAAGCCGGGCAGCCCGAGCGCGCCCGAGCTTCCCGACAACGGCGTGATCCCGATCCAGCAGACCTCGAGCTCGGTCCAGCTCGACCAGTTCCTGACCTCGCTGCAGGCGGACGTCCGCGGCAACCTGCAGCTGCTCCTGCGCGGAGCTCGGCAACGGCCTGACGAAGTACGGCGGCGCCGAGGGCCTGCGCGAGCTCTACCGCACCGGCGGCCCCGCCTACAAGAACACCGCGCTCGTCAACGAGGCGTTCCTCGGCACCGAGCCCGGCGACCTCAGCGGCCTGATCACCAACTTCGACCGGGTCTTCGTCGCGCTCAACCGCCGCCAGCCGCAGCTCCAGGACCTGATCACCAACCTGCGGGTGGTCACGGGCTCGTTCGCCGCCGAGGACGACGCGCTCCGCGAGGCGATCTCCGAGCTGCCCGGCGTGCTCGACGCAGCGCAGCCCGTCTTCACCAACCTCAACTCCTCGCTGCCGGCGCTGCGCGCCTTCGCCCGCGAGGCGCTGCCGGGCGTGCGCTCGACGGGCCCGGCGATCGACGCCTCGCTGCCGTTCATCCGCCAGCTCCGCCAGCTGGTCTCGGCCGACGAGCTCCGCGGCCTGACCGCCGACCTGCGGCCGACGATCCCGCAGCTGGCCAAGCTCACGCAGCGGCAGGTCCCCTTCCTCGAGCAGGCCCGCGCTCTCTCCTCCTGCTTCTCCAACGTCGTCATCCCCTGGAGCGCCGACAAGGTCGGCAACGGCTCCACCGATGCGGCCGGAGACAACATCAGCGAGGTCTACAAGGAGACGGCCTACGGGCTCGTCGGGATCGGCGGCGAGAGCCGCTCCGGTGACGCCAACGGCCAGTACATCCGCGTCGGGGCCGGCGGCGGCGCCAACACGGTCGTCTACCCGGGCTCCGAGGTCGGCATCACCCCGTTCCCGCTCGAGGGCGTCGAACCGGCGGTCGACTCCTCGAAGAAGACGCGGTTCCGCCAGGACAAGCCCTGTGAGAACCAGGAGCCGCCCGACATGAGGGCCGAGATCGGACCCGCACCGCGCCAGGAGACGGGCTCGGGCGCCTCGATCCTCGAGGGCCCGCTGGCGGACACCCGCCTCGCCGGGATCACGCGGACGGCAGCCAAGCTCTTCACCGACTACATGGTCTTCGAGCGCGACAAGCGGGGCTACAACGCCCGCCGGGCGGTCAGCGACTACTCGGACATCATGAGCCGCCTGCGCGAGTTCGAGGCCAAGGACCTCCCCGAGTACCAGCGCCTTCTCTCCCAGGGGAGGGCCGGCTGATGAGCGTCGCCATCCGCAAGCACCTGCGCGACTTCCTCGCCGTCGCCGGCCTCGCCGCCGTCGCCCTCGCCGTCACCTACGTGCTGCTCCAGGAGCAGCGCCTGCGGATCCCGATCCTCGAAGAGAAGCCGTTCGAGCTCAAGGCCGAGTTCGAGACCGCCCAGGCGATCACGCCGGGCCAGGGCCAGACCGTGGTCGTGGCCGGCGTCAAGGTCGGGGACATCTCCAAGGTCGAGCTCGAGGACGGCGTCGCCGTGGTGACGATGGACATCGAGCGGCGCTACCTGCCGATCTATCGCAACGCGACCGCGCTCGTGCGGCCGCGGACCGGCCTGCAGGACATGTTCATCGAGCTCGACCCGGGCACCCGCTCTGCGGGCGAGTTCGAGGAGGGCGACAGGCTGCAGATGTCCAACACGCAGCCCCAGGTGAACCTCGACGAGATCCTCGAGGCGCTCGACGGCGACACCCAGGCCTACCTGCGGGCCGCTCTTCATCGGCGGCGGGCAGGGCCTGAAGGGGCGGGCCCGCGACCTCGGCAAGGTGCTCGGCGGCCTCGGCCCGATCAACCAGAAGCTGGCCCGCCTCAACCGTCTCGTCGCCCAGCGCAAGGACAACCTCGCCAGCCTGATCCACAACCTCAACATCCTCACCGGGACGGTCGCCGACAACGGCGACCAGCTCGCCCAGCTGGTCGACTCCTCGAACGCCGCCCTCGGCGCGATCGCCAGCCAGGACCTCAACGTGCAGCGCGCCGTCGCGCTCCTGCCGGGGACCCTGCAGACCGCCCGCACGACGCTGGGCAAGGTCGAGGGGCTGGCCGCGGTGCTCGGCCCGACCTTCAACGACCTGCGGCCGTTCGCCCGCAACCTCGACCGCATGAACGAGTCGATCATCCGCGTCTCCGACACGGCGCCGGTGATCCGCGACCAGATCCGCCCGTTCGTGCGCGCCGCCCGCGGGCCGATCAACGACCTGCGGCCGGCCGCCAAGAGCCTCGCCCGCACGACCCCGAGGCTGACCGACTTGGCGCTCGAGCTCAACCGGCTCGGCAACATGGCCGCCTTCAACCCGCGCGGCGCCGAGCCGCCGGGCGCGGCCAACCGCGACGAGGGCTACCTCTACTGGGCCGGCTGGCTCGGCCACAACGGCAACAGCGTCTTCCAGACCGCGGACGGCAACGGCATCTACCGCCGCATCTACCTGACCGCGAGCTGCCAGACCCTGCTCTCGCTGCTGCAGTCGAGCCCGCTGGCGCCGATCGTCACCCCGTTCCAGCAGCTCTTCCCGCCCTCCCCCGGATCCGTCTGCCCCTAGGAGACCGACGAGCGAATGCAGAAACAGGCACCCTCGATAGGCCGGATCATGGTGGCGATCGGCTTCGCGCTGTCGTGCTTCGGCCTGCTGCTCTTCCTCTGGGTCACCTTCGGCGGGCCAACGCCCTTCAAGGCGCAGAGCTACCGGTTCACCGCATCCTTCCCCGAGGCGGTCACCCTCGCCAAGGAGACCGACGTGCGCCGCGGCGGCGTATCGATCGGCAAGGTCAAGGCGTTCTCGCTGCCCCCGGAGGGCAACGTCACCGAGGCCGAGATCGAGCTCGAGCCCAAGTTCGCGCCGATCCCGGCGGACACGCGGGCGATCCTCGGCAGAAGACCCTGCTCGGCGAGACGTTCATCGAGCTGACCGGCGGCACCGAGGAGGCGCCCACCGTCCCCGACGGGGGTGAGCTGGGAGTGCGGGCAGACCGAGGACTCGACCCAGATCGACGAGATCTTCCAGGCGCTCGACGAGGAGACGAGAACGGCCTTCCAGCGCTGGATGCAGAGCTCGGCGGTCGCAATCGAGGGGCGGCGGCCTCGACCTCAACGACTCCTTCGGCAACCTCGGGCCCTTCACCACCGACGCCACCAACATCCTCCGCATCCTGCGCGAGCAGGACCGCTCGCTCTCCGGCCTGGTCCGTGACACGGGGGCCGGTCTTCGAGGCGCTCAGCAACCGCGATCAGGAGCTGGCGGGCGCGATCGTCAACTCGAACACCACCTTCGCCGCGCTCGCCTCCCGCGACGAGGCCCTGGCCGAGACAATCCAGATCTTCCCGACCTTCAACGAGGAGTCGCGACTCACTCCTCAACCGGCTCGCCCAGTTCGCTGACGACACCCAGCCGCTGGTCGACAACCTGATGCCGGTCGCCGACGACCTGACGCCCACGCTGCAGGCGGTCGAGCGGCTCTCGCCCAACCTGCGGCGCCTCTTCCTCAACCTCGGGCCGCTCCTCGACGCCTCCGAGACCGGGCTGCCGGCGCTGCGCAAGACCCTCGAGGAGCTGCGGCCCGTGCTCGCCGCCCTCGACCCGTTCCTGGCGAACCTCAACCCCGTGATCCGCTACCTGCGCTACTAGCGCAAGACGGTCGCGGACTTCCTCATCAACCCGCCGCACGGTCTCGCCGGGACGCTGGCCCCGCAGCCGGGCCAGCCGTCCCCGCGCCACGCACTGCGCCAGATCTCCTACCTCAGCACCGAGAGCCTCTCGATCCAGCCCACCCGCCTCGACACCAACCGCGGCAACGGCTACCTGGCGCCGCTCGCGATCAACGGCCTCGCCGCGGCGCGCGGAGGCATCTTCCCCAACTTCAGCTGCAACAACACCGGCGAGGGCGAGATCGGGCGCGGCGAGGCGACCGTCGACAAGGCCGCCTGCTTCGTCGCCAAGGACTACCAGCACCGCTTCGGTGGCGGGCGCGCCCCGAACATCTACGGCGACCCCTGAGCCGCCGAACCGCTTCCCCTGAAGCCGGGCGCGGGCCGGCCGTATCCGGCCCCCCAGGATGAGAGTGGCGAATAGGATCGGGTCTTCGATCATTCGAGGAGGAGAGGGTTTGGGTTACTTCAAGGACGCCGACGAGGTGTATGCGACCGTCGGCAAGATGTTCCAGGAGCTGGCCGTGGACGAGGAGCTGGGCCCGAAGTTCCGCAAGGCCAACACGATCGTCCAGTACGACTACACCGAGCCCGACTCGAAGATCACCGTCCGCCTGCAGGAAGGCCAGCCCGGCGACGTCGACTTCGGCGAGACCGAGATGGAGCCCGAGGTGACGATGCGGATGAAGGCGGACACCGCCCACCGCTTCTGGCTCGGCGAGGTCAACGTGACGATGGCGATCGCCCGCGGCGAGATCAAGCCCCAGGGCCCCGTCTCGAAGATCCTCAAGCTCGTCCCGCTCACCAAGCCCGTCTTCCCCCGCTACAAGGCGCAGCTCGAGGCCGACGGCCGCCAGGACCTGATCGACTTCTAGCGCCCGGCGCTGGAGGAACCGTGAGCGCGAGCGAAGACTGGGCACAGATCGTCAGCGGCTACGCGGAGCAGCACGGCCTCACCTACGAGCCGGTCGGCGGACTCAACCCGCGCGACGCGCCGCCCGCACTCTGCGTCGGCGGCACGAACCGGCTCACCGGCAGGCTCGGCGAGGACTTCTACGGCGCCAGCTGCGACGCCGACGAGGAGGAGGAGGGAGGCCTGTTCCGCAAGTCCGTCGTGCCGAGGGCCGTCCTCGCCAAGGCCCACATGCCGGACCTCGCCGACGTCGTGCCCGCCTTCAACGTCGAGTCGGTGGAGCGCAACCCGGAGGAGATGCTGAAGAAGCGGGTCTCGCGCAAGGTCGAGTTCGAGTCGATCGAGTTCAACAGGCGCTACCTGGCGACGGTTCCCAGCGAGTACGACCCGGTGGCGCTGCGCGAGCTCTTCGGCCCCGGTTTCCTCGACTGGGCGACCCGGATCGACAACGAGATCGACTTCGGCATCAACGACCGCCAGCTGTGGTTCCTGTGGCGGCTGCGCGAGCGCACCGGGGACGAGCTCGATCTGGCCCTGCGAAACTCCGGCGAGCTCTTCGGCCGCCTCCGCCAGGAGATGGAGGAGCACGGCGTCAACACGTACCCCGCCGGCCCCTGGCACGCCGGGCTGGAGCCGTTCCCGCCCCCCTCCCGCTGAGCTGCTACCAGCGGCGGTCGCGCTCGGCGAGGACCTGCTTGCGGATCCGGCGGAAGCGCCGGGCCTTCGCGAAGTTGCGTCTGGCGGCGGCGAGCCGCCCCTTGGGCAGCTCCAAGCCGCCGACCAGCCGGTGCGGCACCAGCGACCAGGAGTCGCCGTCGCGGACCAGGTCGCCACGCACCTGGAAGTTCTCCTGCCAATCGAATTCGGGGCCGTGGGCGTGGGCGGTCATGCAGGCGCGGCCCTCGGCGATCGGCAGCGCCGGCGGGACCGGACCGAGCTCGATCCTGCGTGCGGCCGCATCGGCGCCGGCCTGCAGGCGGACGGCGAGCGGGAAGCCGTCCGGTGCGACCCAGGCGAGCACCGCGGTCGGGTGGCGGCGGCCGATCTCCTCGATGCGGCCGTCCCAGGCGGTGGCGCCGCCGGCGGCGGCGGCGTGCGGCTTCGGCGGCTCCTCGACGTGGCCGGAGCGGACCTCCTCGACGCGGGCATCGTGGATCTCGGGCTCGGCGGCGAGGTCGCCCTTCGCCCAGACGAAGATCCGCTCGGGGCGGACCTTGACGTAGATCCGCTCGAAGTACCAGCTCATCATTCCCTCGACGAACTTCGGCGGCATCATCTCCTTGGCTCCCGGGAGCTTCTCGATCGACTCGCGCCGGTAGCGCTTGCGGTTCGCGTCGAGGTCGCGGTCGTCCACCTCGGCCGCCCCCTGGACCAGCACCTGGGGCGCCCCTTCGATGCCGGAGCCGGTCGGGTCGGAGAAGAGCAGCGCGACGCTCGGTTGACGGCGCGCGTCCTCGGCCTTCTTCGGGTAGCCGATCCCGGTGGTCACGTCGATTGTCGGGGCGCCGGGCGAGTAGTAGGGGGTGACCGGCCAGGCGATCGGCTGCTGGCGGGCGCCGACCGTCACGTACTCGGTGGTGATGAACCGGTCGAAGGTCTCCTGGACCTCGGTTGGCAGGGTGCTCGTCACTGATCCACAGGGTAATCCGGGTCCCCCGGCAGGACCACCCGATGGTCCTCCCTGGAGCCGATCACCTTCGGCAGGATGGGCTCGACGGCGCGGCCGCGCATCGCCTCGATCGCCTCCTCCGAGCTCGTGAACGGGGCCAGCTGCTCGAGCTGCCTGATCGTCGGGAAGACCAGCGCCAGCTCGCCCGCGGCACACGCGTCGAGCGCCGCGCGCGGCTCGAACCAGGCGGCCTCGGTGGTCTCGACGCCGTCCGGCTTCGGCGGCGAGTGGGGGGGCGCGAGCGCGAGGAAGAACCAGGCGTCGAAGCGCGTCTTCACCATCTCGGGGGTGATCCAGCGGGCGAAGAGGACCAGCTCATCGGGTCCCGGCAGCCGGATGCCCGCCTCCTCGGCCAGCTCGCGCACCGCCCCGGCCCGGTAGCCGGGCTCGCCGTCGCCGTCCGCGGGGTCGATGGCGCCGCCTGGGAAGACCCAGACACCGGGCATGAAGGCCGACTCGGTGCTGCGCTTGAGCATCAGCACCTCGAGCGCCCGGTCGCGATGCCTGCCGCCCCGCCGCAGCAGGATCACCGAGGCCGCCGGCCGCGGCGTCGAGGGCTCGCCCAGGTTGATCGCCTCGGCCGGGCCCGGCTCGGGGGCCGCGTTTGCCGCCGGGTCGCTCATCGGCGGAACCCTATCCGCCGTCCCCTCAACACCCGTTCAGGCACGACCGCGGCAAGGCCCGGTTTGGCTATCGTTCGCGCCGATGGAGGCAGCCACCATGCAGCTCTGGATCTGCACCTCGTGCGGGTTCATCTACGACCCGGCGCGAGGGCGATCCCGACGGCGGCGTCCCGCCGGGAACCTCGTTCGACGACATCCCCGGCGACTGGTTCTGTCCGGTGTGCGGCGCGCGCAAGGCCGACTTCGAGCCCTACGAGGGCGACTGAGCCCTCAGCCCTCGAGGGCGCGCTCGCGACCCTGCCTGACCCAGGCGCGGCGGCCGAGCAGGCCGAGCGCGAAGAGCAGCGCCAGGGGGGCGATCACGGCCAGGGAGACGAGCGCGACCCCGGCGCCGACGGCGAGGATGCGCCCGGCGTCGTCGATCGCATCGGCGATCGTCCACCGCTGGTCGGTGGAGTCGCCGAAGGCGACGTCCTCGCCGGTGACGATCTCGAGCGAGACGGTGGAGAGGTTGGCGCGACGCTCGAGCGCGTTCAGGGTCGAGCGCAGCGAGGCGACCCGCCGGCGCTGGAAGGCGAGCTGCGCCTTGACGGCGGCCCGCTCCTGGTCGGTGTCCGCCTCGGCCAGCTGCTTGAGCAGGCCCCGGACCTCGGCGCGAGCGTCCTGGAGTCGCTCCCCGACCGTCACCACCGGGGCGGTGATGTCCTGCGAGGTCTCCTCGCGTGAGCGGACCTCGGCGATCTCGGAGAGGTCGGCGAGCGCGGCGCTGAGCCGCCCGCTCGGGATCAGCAGCTCGAACCCGGCCCCCGCCTCGCCCTCGGGGCCGTCCTCGATCTGCGAAGTCTGGACGATCCCCTGGTAGCGGCCGACGACCGCGAACACGTCCTCGGTGGCCCGGCGCACGTCCTCGGCATCGGTCGCGAGGGTGAGACGGGCGTCGCGGTCGACGAAGCGCCGGCGCTCTCCGGCGGCGTTGGGGCCGGTGGCCTTCGCATCCAGGTCGAGGGTCGTGGCGGGGGCCGGCGCGACCGTCGACTGGGGGGCGGCCTCGGCCGCGGTGGCGCCACCGCCCGCCGCCGGCTCGGTCAGCGAGGCGCGACCGTCTCCGCCGGGCGCCGCCGGCCCGTCCTGGCCGCCCCCGTTGCCGCTGAGGGCGACGGCGGTGCCGATCACGAGGACGGCGAATCCGCCGGCCAGCGCGGGCATCGCCTGCCGCAGGCCGAGGCCCCGCAGGCGGGCGCTCAGGGCGCCCAGCCCCGACCGGGCCGGGCCGGCCCGAAAGCCGGCGGCGGCCTGCCGGTCGAGCTTCGCCGCGAAGTCCTCGGCGGGTGTTGCGCGCAGCTCGGCCAGGGCGGCGGCCAGCTCGGCGATGTCGGCGTAGCCGGGGCCGACGGGCTCGCCGGCGAGGGCGGCCTCGAGGGCGTCGAGCTCGCGCTCGGCCTCAGGGTCGAGGATGGTGTCGTCGTTCCTACGCTGGCTCATCGCAGGCCTCCCTCAGCTTGGTGACGGCTCGGTGCAGCTTGGTGCCGGCGTTCGACTCGCTGATCCCGAGGACCGCGGCGATCTCGGCGTTGGAGAGGCCGGCGAAGAACTTGAGCGCGATCAGCTCGCGCTCGCGCGGGGTCGAGGCGCCCGAGCGCGGCCGGACGGCGCCGAAGCGCAGCGCTGGTGCTCGGCGACATCCTCGAGCGAGGGACGGGAGTCGTCGACCGGCTCGGCGGGCAGCTCGGCCTGGCGGCCGCGGCGGCGCAGCTCGTCGAGCGCCGCGTTGCGGGCGATCCCGAACAGCCAGGCGCGGGGCTTGCCCCGGTCCGGGTCGAAGCGGGAGCGCTTGCGGTAGGCGCGCTCGAAGGCCGCGGCGGTCACTTCCTCGGCGGCGGCGCGGTCGCGCAGCAGCCCGGCGGCGTAGGCGTAGACGTCGTCGCGGCTCGAGCGGTAGAGGTCCTCGAAGGCGAGGTCGGCGTCGCGGGGCGCGTCCTTGGCGGGTGCGACAAGCGTCTGGCTCACGCCCGTACTACGGCGGAACCGGGGTTCCATCACAGCCAGTATCGAAGAGTTCCGGGCGAAAGTCGAGCCCGGACAGCCGCCGGTCAGGCTGCCTGCCGGAGATCCTGCGAATGCGCGCCCTCAACCTCGAGGGCGGCGCACACCGTCGCGATCGACTCGGCGGTGATCGCGACCAGCCGCCGCAGCTCGCCGGCTCGGAGATCGAGAGCGGCGGCATCAGCACGACCACGTCGCCGAGCGGGCGGATGATCGCGCCGCGCCGGCGCGCCTCGAGGGTGACCCGGTGGCCGATCCGCAGCGCCGGGTCGTGCTCGCCGAGGTCGATCCCGACCATGAAGCCCGCGGCCGCGCACCTCGGCGACCTCGGGCATCGCCGCGACCTCGCTCGAGCAGCTCGCCGAGCAGGCGGATCTTCGGCTGCAGGCGCTCCAGCGTCCGCTCGCTGCTCGAAGACGTCGAGGCTGGCGAGGGCCGCCGCGCAGGCGAGCGGGTTGCCGGTGTAGGTGTGGCCGTGGAAGAAGGTGCGGAAGCTCCTCGTGGCGCGCCGAGGAAGCCCTCGTAGATCCGCTCGCGTGGCCAGCGTCGCGGCGAGCGGCAGGTAGCCGCCGGTGAGCCCCTTGGCGAGGCAGAGCAGGTCGGGCGCGACCCTCTCCTGCTCGCAGGCGAACATCGTCCCGGTGCGGCCGAAGCCCGGTCGCCACCTCGTCGCAGATCAGCAGCACGCCGTGGCGGTCGCAGAGCTCGCGCACCGCGCGCAGGTAGCCGGGCGGGTGGACGAGGATGCCCGCCGCGCCCTGGACCAGCGGCTCGACGATCACCGCCGCGATCTCCTCCTCGTGGGCGGCGAGGACGCGCGCCAGGTCGGCGGCGTCGCCGGGCTCGGCGGCAGTGGGTGCTCGAAGAGCAGCGGCCGGTAGGTGGAGTGGAAGAGGTCGATGCCGCCGACCGAGACCGAGCCGATCGTGTCGCCGTGGTAGGCGTCGCGCAGGTGGACGAACGAGGTGCGGCGGACGTGCTGGCCGCCGCGCTGCTGCTGGTACTGGAAGGCCATCTTCAGCGCGATCTCGGTCGCGGTCGAGCCCGAGTCCGAGTAGAAGACGCGGCTGAGGCCCGGGGGCGCGATCTCGACCAGGCGGGCCGCGAGCTCGGCGGCGCCGCGGTGGGAGAGGCCGAGCATGGTCGAGTGGGCGACCCGCTCGAGCTGGTCGCGCACGGCGCGGTCGATCGTCGGGTGGCGATGGCCGTGGACGTTGCACCAGAGCGAGGAGACGCCGTCGATGTAGCGGCGGCCGTCCGTCGTCGATCAGGTCGGTGCCCTCGGCGCCGCTCGATCAGCAGCGGCTCTTCCTCGCACCAGTCCCGCTGCTGGGTGAACGGGTGCCAGAGGTGCCGATGGTCGAGTTGGCCGGGGCTTTCCATCACCGCCGACGACCCTAGAACGCCCCCCGGAGGGAACGGTTGTCACAGGTTGCCCGGAGATTGCGGCGTAAAGGTCGGCAGATCGGGCAATATGCCTTGCATGAACCTCAACGAAACCGATTCCCTCGACGGTCACCTCTCCGACGACTTCGAGCTCAACGAGATCCACCTGCACGGGCACCGGGTCGCCTACAGGATGGCCGGCAAGGGCCCGGCGATCCTGCTGATCCACGGGATCACCAACAACTCCGAGACCTGGGACCCGGTCTTCGACGTGCTCGCCGAGCGCTACACCGTGATCGCCCCGGACCTGATCGGGCACGGGCAGTCCGCGAAGCCGCGCGGCGACTACTCGATGGGCGCCTACGCGAGCGGCCTCCGCGACCTGATGGTCGGCCTCGGAATAGACCGTGCCACCCTGGTCGGCCACTCGCTCGGCGGCGGGGTCGCGATGCAGTTCGCCTACCAGTTCCCCGAGCGCGCCGAGCGCCTCGTCCTCGTCTCCAGCGGCGGCCTCGGACCCGAGGTCAGCATCATGCTGCGCGCGGCCACCCTGCCGGGCTCCGAGCTCGTCATCCCGCTGCTGGCGAGCGCCGGCGTGCTCAACGCCGGTCGCGCCTTCGGCCACCTGCTCGGCCGGCTCGGCCTCAAGCCGGGCACGGACCTCGAGGAGATCGCGGCCGGCTTCGCCTCGCTCGCCGACCGCGACGCGATGAGCGCCTTCGTACAGACGATGCGGGCCAGCGTCGACATCGGCGGCCAGCGGGTCGACGCCCGCGACCGGCTCTATCTCGCGGGGGAGGGCCCGACCCTGCTCGTCTGGGGTGGGCGCGACCGGGTGATCCCGGTCCATCACGGCCGCGAGGCGCACGAGCTGATCCCCGGCAGCCGGCTCGAGATCTTCCCCGAGGCGGGCCACTTCCCGCACCGCGAGGACCCGCTCCGGTTCAGTCGCCTCCTGACCGGCTTCATCGAGTCGACCGAGCCCGGCATGGTCGACTACGAGCGGCTCGCCGAGCTGGCCACCGCCCGCTAGCCCTCCTGCCGGTGTGAGGTCCGTCACAGAGGCGGACCGCACGGCATGAAATTGCTTGCGCCTGTGCAATCATTGTTCAGATGCAAGCTAGCTCCACCCTCACGGACACCGCCGCCTCGCACGAGACCGCCGCCCGCCTGGGGGCGCTGTGGAGCCACCTCTTCCTCTCCGACCGGGGCGAGCAGCTGCGCGTGATGGAGGAGAGCGGCCTCACCATGACGCAGTGCAAGGCGCTCTTCCTCCTCGCCGGCGCGGGTCCGGCGGCGAGGACCCGGCGCAGTGGACCGTCAAGGACATCGCCGAGCGCCTCGGGGTCTCGACCGCCGCGATCAGCCGCGCCGTCGACGGCCTCGTCCGAGCCGGCTCGCCACCCGGATCGAGGACCCCGAGGACCGCCGCGTCCGCCGGGTCGCGATCGCCGCCCGAGGGCGCGAGGTGGTCGAGCGGATCATGGCCGCGCGCATGGTCGGCCTGCGAGGCCTTCGTCGAGACCCTGAGCGCGTCCGAGCGGCGCAAGCTCGACGCCGCCCTCGGGCCGCTCACCGAGCGACCCGAGGATCGCCGCGGCCTACCGACAGCTGAAGGAGATCGACGTCCGATGACCCGCTACCGGCCCACTTGATCACCGACGAGAACCGCAAGTGGTGGACGCTCGGCGCGATGTGCTTCGCGCTGTTCATGATCATGCTCGACAACACCGTCGTCAACGTCGCGCTGCCGTCGATCCAGCGCGACCTCGGCGCCTCGATCTCCGGGCTCGAGTGGACGATCAACGGCTACACGCTCTCCTTCGCGGTCCTGCTCGCGACCGGCGGCCGCCTCGGCGACATCTTCGGCCGCCGGCGCATGTTCATCGGCGGCGTCATCGTCTTCACGCTCTCCTCGGCGACCGCCGGGCTGGCGCCGGACACGCTCTCGCTGGTGCTCAGCCGCGTCGTCCAGGGCGTGGGCGCCGCGTTGATGATGCCCGGCACGCTCTCGATCATCACCGACGCCTTCCCCGCGCGACGAGCGCGGCAAGGCGATGGGGACCTGGGCCGGAGTCTCCGCCCTGGCGCTCGCGATCGGCCCGGTGGTCGGCGGCTTCCTCACCGAGCACGTCTCCTGGCGGGCGATCTTCTACATCAACATCCCGGTCGGCATCGGCGCGGTCACCGCGGCGCTGTTCGCGGTGCGCGAGTCGCGCGACGAGACCGTCGGCCGCGAGGTCGACTACGCCGGCGTCGCCGCGCTCACCGGCGGCCTGACGGCGCTGGTCCTCGCCCTCGTCGAGGGCAACAGCTGGGGCTGGGGCTCGCCGGAGATCGTCGCCCTGCTCGCCGTCTCGCTGCTCCTGCTGGCCGCCTTCGTCGCGATCGAGCTCGGGTCGAAGGCGCCGATGGTCGAGTTCGGCCTCTTCGCCGACCGCAACTTCCTCGGCGCGGTCATGGTCGCCCTGATCGTCTCCTTCGCGATGCTCGGCGTCTTCTTCTTCCTCGCCCTCTACATGCAGAACATCCTCGGCTACTCGCCGCTCGAGGCGGGCGTCCGGTTCCTGCCCTCGACGCTGATGATCATGGTGATCGCGCCGATCGCCGGCCGCCTCGCGGACCGCTTCGGGCCGCGCTGGCTGATCGCGGTCGGGCTCGCGCTCGTCACCGCTCGCGCTGATCGGCTTCGCGCGGATCGACAGGTCGACGACGCTACTCCGACCTGCTGCCCGGCTTCATGCGCATGGGCATCGGGATCGCGCTGACGATGTCGCCGATGACGACGCGCCGCGATGAACGCGGTGCCGGGCGAGAAGGCCGGGATCGCCTCCGGCGTTCTCTCGATGTTCCGGATGGTCGGCGGCAGCCTCGGCGTCGCCGTCACCGGCGCGATCTTCCAGGCCGAGGCCGGCTCCGCGCTCGCTCCGGGTGCGGAGCTCGGCAACGCCGGGCGCGAGGCCTTCGTCGACGCGCTCGCCAGCTCGATGAAGCTCTCGGCCGCGGTCGCCGCGCTCGGCGCCGTGGTCGGGTTCGCCCTGATCCGGGGGCGCGCCGACCAGCCCCAGGGGAGCGGCCGCACCGAGGCCGCGGTCCTAGGCGCCGACGCCTAGCCCGCCGATCGCCGGCCAGCCGCGAGGGTCGGCGAGGTCGATCAGGGGAAGCGTCGCCACCTCGACCGCGCCGAGCTCCGCGATCGTGTCGCCGGTTCGAGCTCTCGACGGCGCCGGGGCCCGGCGGCCAGGGCGTCAGCACGACCACCGCGACCTCGAGGCCCGCGGCGCGCGCCGCCTCGATCGTGAGCAGCGTGTGGTTGATCGTCCCCAGCGCCGGGGGCGGCGGCGATCACGAGCGGAAGCCCGAGGTCGGCGGCGAGGTCGCGGACCAGGTAGTCCGGGGCGAGCGGCACGAGCAGGCCGCCGACGCCCTCGCAGACGAGCGCGTCGGCGCCGGCCGCCGCCTCGCGCCGCCCGCCGCAGCAGCTCGGGGTCGATCTCCTCGCCGGCCAGCTCCGGCGCCGAGGTGGGGGGAGGCCGGCGGCCCGTAGCGGTAGGGCGCGATCTCGTCGTCGCTCTGGGCGGAGCCCGCGGCCCGGCGCAGCAGCTCGTGGTCGGCCTCCTCGCCGGGCCCGGCTCGTCGAGGCCGGTGACCGCCGGCTTGAAGACCGCGACCTGCTCGCCCGCGGTCGGCCAGCGCCCGGGCGATCACCGCGGCGACGACGGTCTTGCCGACCTCGGTGCCGGTGCCGGTGACGAAGACCCCGTCCATCGCTCAGGCGGCGAGCGGCGGAGCTCGGCGGCGCCGGCTGCGGCAGATCCCGGCTCGCGCGCCGCGCCTCCGATCACGCCGGCGGCCCAGCGCAGCTCGGCGGCGCGGTGCGTCGCCATCACCGTGAGGCGCAGGCGCGAGGAGCCCTCGGGCACCGTCGGCGGGCGGATCCCCTGGGCGAAGACGCCGCGCTCCAGGACGCGCTCGCAGAGCTCCATCGTGCGGCCGGCGTCGCCGACCCCGACCGGGACGATCTGGGTCGCCGAGTCGCCGGCCGCGAGGCCCTCGGCGGCGCAGCGCGGCGCGCAGCGTCGTCGCGTTCGTGCGCAGCCGCTCGACCAGTTCGGGCGCCGACTCGAGCAGCTCGAGGGCGGCCGCCGGCGGCGGCCGACCGACGGCGGCGGCGGCGCGGTCGAGAAGATGAACGGGCGGGCGGTGTTGAGCAGGTACTCGACGGTCTCGGCGGCGGCGCAGACGTAGGCGCCGTAGGAGCCGAGCGCCTTGCCCAGGGTGCCCGACCACGACGTCGACCTCGCCGGTGAGGCCGGCGGCGGCGACCGAGCCGCGGCCGCCCGGGCCGAGCGCGCCGGTGCGCGTGGGCCTCGTCGACCATCAGCCGGCAGCCGTGGCTGGCGGGCCAGCGCGAGCAGGCCCTCGAGCGGCGCGACGTCGCCGTCCATCGAGAAGACGCCGTCGGTGACGATCAGCGGCGCCCCGGCCGCGCGGCCTGGCGCAGGCCCCAGGCGAGGTGCTCGAGGTCGCCGTGGCGGTAGACGAAGGTCTCGGCCCGCGAGAGGCGGCAGCCGTCGATGATGCTGGCGTGGTTGAGCTCGTCGGAGAAGACGACCTCGCCGCGCGCCGGCGAGGGCGGCGATCGCGCCGGTGTTGGCGAGGTAGCCGGAGCCGAAGAGCAGCGCCGCCTCGTAGCCCTTGAACGCGGCCAGCCGCTGCTCGAGCGCGGCGGTGCGGCTCCATGTTGCCGGAGATCAGCCGCGAGGCGCCGGCGCCGGCGCCCCAGCGCAGCGCCGCCTCGGCGGCGGCCTCGCGCACCGCGGGTGGTCGGCGAGGCCGAGGTAGTTGTTCGAGCAGAGCAGCAGGACCGGGCTGCCCGTCGAGCAGGACGCGCGGCCCCTGGGGGCCGCTCGATCAGCCGCAGCCGCCGGTGGAGCCCGCGGTCGCGGAGCTCCTCGAGCCGCTCCGCGAGGTCGGTCATCGCCGCCCGGCCGGCTCGGGATAGGGCGGGACTTCTTCGTCTTCTTGATCACCCGCAGCTGGGTCGAGGGGTCCCAGAAGTTGGCCTCGTCCTGGCGGTCGATCAGCTCGTCGATCGGCGTCGCCGGCGTCTCGCCCTCGAGCCAGCCGGAGCGGTTGTCGGGCCGCGGGTTGGCGCCGTTGTCGGGCTGGCGGGCGACGTTGAGGCCGAGCTCCTCGAACATCGCCCGGTCGTCCTCGGGCTCGGCGCCGAGGGTGGTCAGGAAGTTGCCCATCATCACCCCGTTGAGGCCGGCCTTGACCGCCAGCGGCTGCAGCTCGCCGAGGTTCTCGACCCGGCCGCCGCAGAGGCGGAAGAGCGCGCCGGGGATGATCAGGCGGAAGATCGCCACCCACTTGACGACCTCCCAGGGGTCCATCAGCGGCCGGTCGCCGAACTTCGTCCCGGCGCGCGGGTTGAGCAGGTTGATCGGCACCGAGGTCGGGTCGATCTCGGACAGCTCGAAGGCCATCTCGACCCGCTGGCGCGGCGTCTCGCCGAGGTTGAGGATGCCGCCGACGCAGGTCTCGAGCCCGGCCTCCTTGACCGCCTGGATCGTCCGCAGCCGGCCCTCGTAGCGGACCGTGGTCGAGACCTCCGGGTAGTAGGAGCGCGCCGACTCGACGTTGTGGTGGACGCGCTGGATGCCGGCCTCGCGCAGCTGCTTCGCCCGCTCGGCCGACATGTGGCCGATCGAGGCGCAGCGCTTCAGGTTGGTCTGCTCGGCGACCAGCTTCGCGCCCTCGAGGATCTTCTCGAAGTCCCGCTTCGAGAGGCCCTGGCCCTGGGTGACCATGCAGAAGCGGTGCGCGCCCGGCGGCCTCGGCCGCCTTCGCGTGCTCGAGGATCTGCTCCGGCTCCATCATCGCGTGCATCGGCGTGTCCGCCTCGGCGTAGCGCGACTGGGCGCAGAAGCCGCAGTCCTCGGCGCAGCCGCCCGACTTCGCGTTGACCAGCGAGCACATGTCGGTCGAGTCGCCGAAGTTCTCCCGGCGCACCTCCCAGGCGCGCTCGACCAGCGCGCCGATCTCCTCGTGGTCGGTCAGCTCGCCCAGCTCGAGCGCCTCGTCGAACGTGATCAGCGATGCCATGCGTTTCCCTTCCGGAAGTGGGTCCCGGCCAGGCTATGCCCGCCCCCGGACGCCCCGGCAACGCCAAAAGTCCCGCAAAAAGCGCACGTGAAGAGCGAAACCGGGGAAATTCTCCCCCGCGAGGGCCGAACCACCGGTCGCTGATGCATTTCACCCTCTATGAGGGGTGAAATGCATCAATCGGTGAGCCGCAGGCTCTGGGCGCTCGCACTCAGGCAGCATGGCGTGCTCACCCGGGCCCAATTGCGGGCGGGCGGGTTGAGCGCGAAGGCGATCGAGCACCGGCTGACCCACGGTCGCCTTTTCGCAATCCACCGCGGCGTCTACGCCGTAGGCCGCCCCCAGGTCGACCGGCACGGTCGCTGGATGGCGGCGGTCCTGGCCTGCGGGCCCGGCGCGCTGCTCAGCCATGATTCCGCGGCTGCGCTCTGGGGCCTCCTCCCTCCACATGCCCACGCGATCGGTGTCTCGGTGCCCTTCGGGGTGCACCGCCACCGCGGAATCACCGTGCACCGGCGCACTGCGGCGGTGATGTCCTTGGCCACCATCCGCCACCGCATCCCGGTCACCTCAGTCCCCCTCACCCTCATCGATCTCGCCACCCGTCTCCCACGTGCCCGGCTCGAAGCCGCCATCAACGAGGCGGACAAACGCGATCACATCAACCCGGAGCGCCTGCGCGCCCTGATCGAGGATCTTCCGCGGATTGCGGGTCGCCGGGCCCTCCGCGACCTCCTCGATGCCCGCACATTCACCCTCACCGACTCGGCGCTGGAGCGGCGGTTCCTGCCGATCGCGCGCCGCGCCGGGCTTCCGCTGCCGCGCACCGGCGAGCGCCTGGACGGCTTCCGGGTGGACTTCCACTGGCCCGAGATCGGCCTCGTGGTCGAGACCGACGGCCTTCGGTACCACCGCACTCCCGCCCAGCAGGCGCGCGACCGGGAGCGCGATCAGGCGCATGCCGCATCCGGGCTCACGCCCCTTCGCTTCACCCACGCGCAGGTCGCCTTCGAGGCCGAACGGGTCGAGGCGGTTCTGAGGAGGGTGGCCTGCCGCCTCGCGGCCGGGGCCGGATCGCCACGGCGGCCCGATCCGTAGCATCGGGGCCGTGAGCCCGTCCCCGGATCGCAGGCGCCCGCGGCGCCGCACCGCGCGCTACCGGCGGCGCAGGCTGGCCGTGCTGGTGACGGCGATCGGCGCCTTCGCCGCGGGCGTCGCGGTCGCGGCCGTCCGCGAGGAGGGCGAGGGCCGGCGAGCGGCGGCCGACCGGCTCTCGAACAGGTTGCTGGCCGGGCAGAGGATCGTCTACGGCTTCGACGGGACCGAGATCCCGCGGGCGGTGCGGCGGATGATCAGCGACGGCAAGGGCGCCGGGGTGATCCTCTTCTCCGACAACTTCCCCAGCCGCGAGGCGGCGCGGCGGCTGGTCCGCCGGCTGCAGGCGATCCCCCGCCCGGCCGGCGTCCGCGACCCGCTGCTGATCATGACCGACCAGGAGGGCGGCCTCGTCAAGCGGCTCGGTGGCGCGCCGACGGCATCTGCCGAGCAGATGGGCGCAGCCGGCCCCGACTTCAGCCGCGAGCAGGGCCGCCGCACCGCCCGCAACCTGCGCAACGTCGGCGTCACCGTCGACCTCGCCCCGGTCCTCGACGTAGCCCGCCAGGGCGGGGTGATCGAGGAGACCGACCGCGGATTCGGTGCCACCGCCGCGCGCGTGAAGAGGACGGGCGTCGCCTTCGCCAACGCGCTGCAGAAGGGAGGCGTGGCGGCCACCGGCAAGCACTTCCCGGGGATCGGGGCGGCCGCGGAGAACACCGACTTCGCCGTTCAGCGCCTGCGGCTCTCGCGGCGCACGCTGCGCCGCGTCGACGAGGCGCCCTACGAGCGCTTCGTCGCCATCGACGGCGGGCTGGTCATGCTCAGCAACGCGATCTACCCGGCCTTCTCGGACAAGCCCGCGGTCTTCTCCCGCTCGATCGCGACCCGCGAGCTGCGGGTGCGGCTCGGCTTCCACGGGGTCTCGATCAGCGACGCGCTCGGCGCGGTCGCAGCGCGTGACTTCGGCGGCCCGGCGAGGGCCGGCATCGCCGCCGCCAAGGCCGGCGTCGACCTGATGCTGTTCTCGGACTGGCAGTCGGCGTCGCGCGCCTACCGCGGCCTGCGAACGAAGCTCCGCAGCGGCGCCCTCGACCGCGGCCGCTTCAAGCGGTCGGTGCAGCGCGTGCTGGCGCTTCGCCACCGCCTGGAGCGCGACACCAACTAGCCCCCCGGCCGCTACTCGACCGGCACGTTGGAGAGCGACTCCCAGAGGTAGACGGCGGCGAGCGTACGGTGGGGCCGCCAGCGGTCCGCGATCTCGACCGCCTCGGCCGGGGTCGGCGGCTCCTCCATCCCGTAGAGGACCGAGATCGCGTTGCGAAGGCCCAGGTCGCCGCCCGAGAACACGTCGGGGCGCTCGAGGTGGAACATCAGGAACATCTCGGCGCTCCAGCGGCCGAAGCCCCGGACGGCGACGATCTCCTCGATCACCTCCTCGTCGGACAGCTCGTCGAGCCGGTCGAGCTCGAGCTCGCCGTCGAGCACGTGCCGGGCGAGGTCGCGGATGTAGGAGACCTTGCGGCCGGATAGGCCGACGCCGCGGAGCTCCTCCTCGCTCGAGGCGAGCAGCTGCTCGGGCGTCGGCGTCTCCCCGCCGTAGAGGTCGAGCAGCCGCGAGTAGATCGAGAAGGCCGCCTTGGTCGAGATCTGCTGGCCGACGACGGTGCGCAGCAGGGCGCCGTAGGCGTCCGGCTTCGCGACCCCGCGGCGCCGGTGCCCGACGCTCCAC
This sequence comes from uncultured Actinomycetes bacterium, assembly GCA_963720015.1. GTDB lineage: Bacteria > Actinomycetota > Thermoleophilia > Solirubrobacterales > 70-9 > DATFPK01. Next base: position 101,470 of record CAVREA010000006.1, read on the forward strand.
ACGCCGATCCGCTCGATCAGCCCGGCCATCGCCGGGTCGGAGGCGGCCAGCTCGCGGTGGGCCTTGGTGAGGCGGGCCATCGGCGCCCTCAGCGCCCCTGCCAGCGGGGCTTTCGCTTCTCGGCGAAGGCCTCGATTCCCTCGCGCAGGTCCACGGAGCGGAAGCAGGACTCGCGCAGCTCGACCAGCTCACGCTCCTGCCGCTCGCTCAGGGCAGGGTTGGCGACCAGCGTCTCGATCACCTGCTTGTTGCCCCGCATCGAGAGCGGCGCGTTGGCGGCGATCTCCGCGGCGAGCTCGACGCCCGCGGCTCTCGAGCACCTCGTCGCCGACGACCTCGTTGACGAGCCCGATCTCCGCCGCCCGGACCGCGCCCAGGTTGCGCCCGGTCAGGAACAGCTCCTTGGTGTGCGGCAAGCCGATCACGTCGAGGAACTTGCGCAGGCCGGTGTGGCCGTAGATCAGGCCCAGCTTCGCGGGCGGCATGCCGAGCTTGGCGCCGGCGGCGCAGATCCGCAGGTCGCAGGTGACGGCCAGCTCGAGGCCGCCCCCGAGGCAGTGGCCGTTGATCGCCGCCAGGGTCGGCCAGGGATGGGACGCCAGCGCGGTCATCGCGGCGTGGTAGGGGTGGGCCACCAGCGCCTCGGCCTCGCGCTCGAACGAGTCGTCGGAGAGCGAGCCGATGTCGTAGCCGGCCGAGAAGACCGGCGGCGCGCCGGTGATCAGGACGCAGCGGACCTCGATCCCGCGGTCGAGCCCGGGCAGCGCCGTGGCGATCGCGTCGAGCACCTCGTGATCGAGGACGTTGCGCTTCCCGGGGTTGTTGATCCGCAGCCGGGCGACCGCCTCGGCCGGCCGATCGAGCAGAAGCTTGCCGCCGGCGAGCTCCTCCGCGGTGATCAGCGCTCCCCGCTCACGGACCTAGCCGAGAACGACGAGAACGTCGCCCTCGTTGACCGACTGGCCCTCCTCACAGCGGATCTCGGTCACCGTCCCGTCGTCCTCGGACTCGACGGGGATCTCCATCTTCATCGATTCGAGGATGACGACGGTGTCGCCGTCGGAGACCTCGTCGCCGACCGCGACCTCGATCTTCCAGACGTTGCCGGTGATGTGCGCCTCGATCTCTGCCATGGCGCGCCACAATAATCGGCCTTGACCACGGAAGCGCAGCCCACCCCCGACCCGGTGATCCTGGTCGCCGCCCACAACGAGGCCGACCGGATCGGCGAGACCCTGCGATCGCTGGCGGCGACGTTCCCCGGCGCCCACGTCGTCGTCGCCGACGACGCTTCGCGCGACGGCACCGCCGAAGTGGCGATGAGCGGAGGCGCCGAGGTCGTGAGGCGGGGCCGCCCGCACGGGAAGGGCGGCAACATGACGGCCGCCGCCGAGTCGGTGCGCGGGCGCGCGACCGGCGGGCAGGTGTTCCTGCTCTGCGACGGCGACCTCGGCTCCTCGGCAGGGCAGCTCGACGTGCTCGTGCGCGCGGTCGAGGCCGGCGAGTGCGAGCTCGCGGTCGCGGCCTTCTCGCGGCGGGTCGGCGGCGGTTTCGGCGTCGCGCTCGGCTTCGCCCGCTGGGCGATCAGGCGCCGGTGCGGGGTGGAGCCCACCGCCCCGATCTCGGGTCAGCGCGCCCTCAGCGCGGCCGCCTTCCGCGACGTCCTTCCCTTCGCCGCCGGCTACGGGATGGAGATCGGGATGACGATCGACGCCGTCCGCGCCGGCCATCGTCTGCGCGAGTTCGAGGTCGACCTCGAGCACCGCGCCACCGGACGCTCGCTGGGCGGCTTCCTGCACCGGGCGAGGCAGCTGCTCGACTTCGCCCGCGTCTACGTCTCGCGCCGAGCGCCCTGACCGCCGCCGGGCCGCCCGGCCTGGAATAGGCTGCGCCCGCTTGATCCTCGCCATCGACCAGGGCACGACCGGTTCTACCTGCATCGTCTTCGACGACGCCGGTCGCGTCGCGGGCCGCGCCTACTCGGAGTTCGAGCAGCACTTCCCGCGGCCGGGTTGGGTGGAGCACGACGCCGCCGAGATCTGGTCCACCACCCGCCGGGTCGCGATCCAGGCGATCACCGACGCCGCGATCCAGGGTTCCGAGCTCGACGCGATAGGCATCACCAACCAGCGTGAGACCGTCGTCGCCTGGGACCGCTCCAGCGGCGAGCCGATCCACCGCGCCCTGGTGTGGCAGGACCGCCGCACGGCCGAACGCTGCGACGAGCTGCGCGAGGCCGGTCACGAGGACCTCGTCCGCGAGCGCACCGGGCTGGTCATCGACCCCTACTTCTCCGGCACCAAGATCGAGTGGATGCTGCGCAACGTCGAGGGGGCCGAGACCGCCTCCTTCGGCACGATCGACTCCTGGCTCGTGTTCAAGCTCACCGGCCGCCACGTGACCGACTACTCGAACGCGTCGCGGACGATGCTGTTCGACATCCGCCGGCTGGCCTGGGACCCGGATCTCTGCGGCCTGCTCGGCGTCGACGCATCGAGCCTGCCCGAGCCCGCGCCCTCGGCGCAGGTCTACGGGACCACCTCGGAGTTCGGCGGCGAGGTTCCGGTCTGCGGGATCGCCGGCGACCAGCAGGCCGCGCTCTTCGGCCAGGCCTGCCACCGGGTCGGGATGGCCAAGAACACCTACGGCACGGGGAGCTTCGTCCTCCTCAACACGGGGCCCGAGGCCCCCGAGCCGACCGACGGCCTCCTGACCACGGTCGCCTGGGGCCTGGGGGAGGAGCCCGCGGACTACGCGCTCGAGGCGGCGATCTTCGTCACGGGCGCCGCCGTCCAGTGGCTTCGCGACGGCCTCGGCCTGATCGCGGAGGCGGCCGAGACGGAGGCGATGGCCGCCGCCCTCGAGGGCAACGACGGCGTCTACTTCGTGCCTGCGCTGACCGGTCTCGGCTCACCCCACTGGGATCCCTACGCGCGCGGCACGATCGTCGGCCTCACCCGGGGCAGCGGGCGCAACCATCTCGCCCGCGCGGCGCTCGAGGGGATCGCCTACCAGACCGTCGACGCCGTCCGCGCGCAGGAGGCGGCCAGCGGAAAGCGCCTCACCGAGCTGAGGGCGGACGGCGGCGCGGTCGCCAACCGCTGGCTGATGCAGTTCCAGGCCGACATGCTGGGCGTGGCTGTGGTCGTACCCGAGATCTCCGAGACGACCGCCCTCGGCGCGGCCTACCTGGCCGGGATCGCGTCGGGGGCGTGGACCCGCGAGCAGGTCGTCGAGATGTGGCGGGAGCAGGCCCGCTACGAGCCGCGGATGGGCGAGGACGAGCGCGCGTCGCTGCTCGCCGACTGGGGCCGGGCGGTGGAGCGCGCCAAGGGATGGGCGAGCGCGGTGAGTATGGGAAGTAACCACGCCGGGGACCGAGGGTAGGACCACTCAGGCGCCCACGGAGGCCGCCGCGAGCCATGCCGGAGATCAAGCCACAGGTCTACAGGGACCCCCGTCCGGCCGAGTACTTCGACCGGTTCCACGAGCGCGCCCGGGCGGGCAAGCAGGGAGGCTGGGTCTACAACGTGGTGCGGGCCCTGCTGACCGCGCCCACGATCTTCCTCTACCGCGCCCGGGCGATCGGCTCCGAGAACGTTCCCGCCGGCGGCCCGGTTCTGCTGGCGCCCAACCACTTCAGCCAGATGGATCACTTCTTCTGCGGCGTCTACCTGCGGCGGAAGATCAGGTTCATGGGCAAGTCCCAGCTCTTCGGCCCTCCCGTCCTCACCTACATCTTCACCCACGGCGGGGTCTTCCCCGTGCGGCGCGGCCACCACGACGAGGAGGCGTTCAAGACCGCCTACGCGCTCCTCGAGCAGGGCCAGGCCCTGCTCGTCTACTGCGAGGGCGGCCGCTCGCGCTCCCGCAACCTCGGCGAGCCCCGCCCGGGGATCGGGCGGATCGCGCTCGAGTCGGGGGTGCCGGTGGTCCCGGTCGCGATCCACGGCTCCGCCGGCGTGCGCGGCTGGAAGCGCTTCCGCTTCCCCAAGGTGACGATCCAGTTCGGCGAGCCGGTCGCCTTCCCGGTCGAGGCCGCCCCGGGCAAGGAGCGCCAGCTCGAGGTCGCCGGCGAGGTCTTCGACCGGGTCCGCCTGATGTACACGGCGCTCGAGGAGAAGGGCCGGCGGGGCGTCATCAGGGCGCTCCGCGACGGGCTTCCCGCGGTCGAGCCGGGCGAGACCGCGCCCACGCCCCCTCGCTAGCCTGCATCCCCGTGAAGTGGAAGCGCACCCGCAGCCGCGACGTGATCGACGTCCGCGGCGCCTCCGGCGGCCGCCGGGCCGGCGGCGGCATGGGCGGCATGTCGATGCCCGGGGGGATGAAGGGCCTCGGCGGCGGCGCCGGCCTCGTCGTCCTCCTCGTCTTCCTTGGCATCCAGCTGCTCGGCGGCGGCGGCGGGGGCTCCGGCTTCGACATCGGCCAGATCCTCGCCCCGGGAGTGCAGGCGCCGGGGGCGGCCAACCCGCAGCCGATCCCGCCCGCCGAGGATCCCCAGCGCGACCTCAAGGACTTCTCCACCTACGTCTTCGAGGACACCCAGGGCCTGTGGCAGACAGCGCTCTCCTCCGAGGGCGTCGGCTACGACAAGGCCCAGCTGGTCCTCTATCGGGCGCCGTCTCGACCGAGGGCTGCGGCGGCGCCACCTCGGCGGTCGGGCCCTTCTACTGCCCGCCCGACGGCCGCGTCTACCTCGACCTCTCCTTCTACGACGACATGAAGCGCCAGCTCGGCGCCTCCGGGGACTTCGCCTGGGCCTACGTGATCGCGCATGAGATGGGGCACCACGTCCAGCGCGAGCTCGGCACCAGCGACGAGGTCAACCGCCAGCAGCAGTCGAACCCCGGCGACGCCAACGAGCTCTCGGTGCGGCTCGAGCTGCAGGCGGACTGCTACGCGGGGTTCTGGGCCAGCACCGTGTTCGAGGCCGGGGACCTGGAGCAGGGAGACCTGGGCGAGGCTTTCACCGCGTCGGAGGCGGTCGGCGACGACCGCCTCCAGCAGCAGGCGGGCGGCAGCGTCAACCCGGACACGTTCACCCACGGCACCTCCGAGCAGCGCCGGCACTGGTTCACCAAGGGCTACAAGTCCGCCGACGCGGGCGCCTGCGACACCTTCTCGGCCGAGTCGCTCTAGGCGGCCCGGCCCGGCCTACTCGTAGCGGTCTTCGAGCTGCGCGTAGAAGCCCGGGTCGTGGCCCGGGGTGATGATCGCGTTCGGATACTCGCGCCGGAACAGGCGCAGCTCCTGCAGGGAGCGGCGGAAGCGATGATGGTCGACGGGCTTCGGCGGCAGCGGCGCGCCGGGCTCGAGCTGGCGCATCGTGTAGATCGCGTCGCCGCCGATGACGAAGTCGCGGGTCGAGAGGCGGGCGATCACGGAGACGTGCCCGGCGCTGTGGCCGGGCGTGTAGGCGAGGTGGATGGAGCCGTCGCCGAAGAGGTCGAAGGCGCGGCCGAAGGTCGCATAGGAATCGACGCTGCCGCGGGTCATGTCGACGGTCCGGTAGTCGAATGCCCAGTCGTAGTGCGCGTGCCTGTAGCCCCGCAGCGCCGGACGCCGGTCCGTGGTCGCGGCCTCCCACTCGGCGTCGCTGACGACGAAGGTCGATTGCGGGAACTCGGAGATCGCCGAGGCGTGGTCGAAATGGAGATGGGTCATGACCACGACCGCCACCTGGGACGGGTGGACTTCCTTCGCCCGCAGCTGCGCGGGCACATCCTCTCCCTGCCCCAGCTCGGGGTCGGCGAACCGCGCGCCCAGCCGCCCGAAGTTCTCCCGCGGGTCGGTCGACGATCGACGGGTGCAGCCCGGTGTCGACCAGGATCGCGCCGGCGCTCGGGTGGCGGATCAGGAAGGCGGGGCAGGGGACGCGGTTCGGCGGGTTGCCGGTGACCACGTGGCGCGCCAGGCGGAGGTCGAGGAACCGCCCGCCCGGGCTCTCCATCAGCGGCAGCGGCCAGTTCACCGTCCCGGCGACCATCGGCTCGACGGTCACGGTCGCGCCCTGGGTGCCGCCGGCGAGGGGCTCGTGCAGCGGCTTCGGCTCGGCGTGGATCTTCATGGCGATGCAGGGTATCGGCGGACGGCCCGCCTATAGGCTTCCGCGGCCGTGGCTGAACGCTCGCTGTCGCGCATCTTCGCTCCCGGCCTGCTCGAGGGCCAGGTCTGCATCGTCACCGGCGCCGGCACCGGCCTCGGCCGCGAGACCTCGCTCGAGCTGGCCAGGCTCGGCGCGACCGTCGTCGGCTGCGGCCGCCGCCCGGAGCCGCTCGCCGGGACCGCGAAGCTGGCGGACGGTCTCCCCGGGAGTTTCGAGTCGTCGACGCTCGACATCCGCGACGAGGAGGCCGTCGACGGCTTCGTCGGGGAGGTGGTGGAGGCGCACGGCCGCATCGACATCCTCGTCAACAACGCCGGCGGCCAGTTCATGAGCCCCGCCGAGGCGATCAGCCCGAAGGGGTTCCGCACGGTGATCGAGCTCAACGTCCTCGGCACCTGGCTGATGACGCACGCGGCCGCCACCCAGGCGATGATCCCCCAGGGGGAGGGCAAGGTGCTGAGCGTGACCCTCTCGCCCCACCACGGGATGCCGGGGATGGTGCACTCGGGTGCGGCGCGAGCCGCGGTCGAGAACATGATGCGGACGCTCTCGATCGAGTGGGCCCGCTACGACATCAGGCTCTGCGCGCTCGCCGCCGGCCAGTTCGACACCGAGACGCTTCGCACCAAGTACCCGAAGGTCGTGGTCGACAACGTCGCCGGGACGGTGCCGCTGGGCCGCCTCGGGACCGAGGAGGAGATGGCGTGGCTGGTCGCCTTCCTCGCCTCCCCGGCCGGCGACTTCTTCTCGGGCACGGTGCTGACCATCGACGGGGCCCGCGACAACTGGTTCGGGAGCTGGCCCCCGGGCACGGCCCGCGACGAGGCGGGCGAGCCGCTCGCCGAGGAGCGCCGCCCGAAGGGCTAGGCAGGCGTTCAGCGCGGCGGCAGCCTGAATGCCAGCTCGCCGAGCCGGCGGTACCCCTCGACCGAGGGGTGGTCGCCGTCCGCGGTCCAGTCGGGCGCCATCAGGCCAGGGTTCGCCGGGTCCTCGAGCACGTCGTGGAAGGGGAGGACGGGTACCCGCTCCTCGCCGCCGATCCGCTCGATCTCCTCGTTGAGGGTGTCGATGAACACCGTCGCGTAGGGGTGGCCGTTGTTCCAGGGCAGGACGTCGGCGAGCTCCACCTCGACTCCCAGTTCCTTGCCCTGCCGGACCATCGCTCGCAGGTTGGCGCCGGCCTCCTCGATCGCCGCGAAGCGGGCCTCGGGCCCGCCGGACAGCGACTGGGCGATGTCGTTGATGCCGCCCTGGAGGACGAGCACGTCGGCGCCCTCGGCGCAGCCCTCGAGGCGGCGGGCGATCTCGTCGGTGCGCTCGCCGAAGACGCCGCAGTTGCGGAAGCGGAGCCGGTCGTCATCGAGCGCGGCCCAGTACTCGTACTGGCTCTGCTCGTCGGCGCCGAAGCCGAAGGCCGCCCGCGCCTGCGGGTCGGGGTCGAAGCCCGGGCTGCCGGCCGTGATCGAGTCGCCGAGGGCGGCGACCACGATCTCCGGCCCGGTCCCGCCTCCGCCGAGCCGCTGTGGCTGGGCCTCCTCGCCTGATCCGCAACCCGCGACCGCCAGGCAGAGCAGCAGCAGCAGGCGGCTCCGCCTACGTATACATGCCTCCGAACTGGCCGCCGGTGACGTTGAGGACCTGGCCGTGGACGTAGTCGGCGAGCCCGGAGGCGAGGAAGAGGACGGGCCCGGCGGCCTCCTCGGGCTGGGCCGGGCGGCCGAGCGGGATCACCATGCTCGCCATCGCCCGCATCTGCTCGGGGATGCCGAGGTCGATCTCCTCGCCGGTCGGGGTCGTCATCTTGCCGCCCGACTCCTTGGCCGCGGTCAGGCGGGTCTCGACGAAGCCGAAGGCGACCGCGTTGACGTTGATCTTGAACTGGCCCCACTCCTTGGCGAGGGTCTTGGTGAGCCCGACGACGCCGGCCTTGGCGGCCGAGTAGTTGGCCTGTCCGGCGTTCCCCATCGTCCCCGAGACCGAGGCGACGTTGATCAGCTTGCGGAACACCTCCTTGCCCTCGTTGGCCTCCGCCTTGGCCGCCTCGCGCCAGTGGGGGGCGAGGGCACGGGTGACCCGGAAGGGCACGACCGTGTGGATGTCGAGCATCGCCTGGAATTGCTCGTCGGTCATCCGGTGGACGACCCCGTCCCAGGTGTAGCCGGCGTTGTTGACGACGATGTCGACCGCGCCGAAGGCCTCGACCGCGGCCGAGACCAGGTCGTCGGCGGCGCCCTCCTTGGTCAGGTCGCCGGCGTGGACCGCGGTCTCCCCCTCGATCTCGCCCGCCGCCTGCTCGGCGACGTCCCCGTCGAGGTCGTTGATCAGCACCTTGGCGCCCTCGGCGGCGAAGCGCTCGGCCGTCGCGCGGCCAATCCCGCGCGCCGAGCCGGTCACGATCGCCGCCTTGCCGTCAAGAAGTCCCATCTGCTCTCCGTTCTTCGAAGGTTGGTTGAAGCCGCCGCGGAACGGTATAGGGAACTACTGACCGCCGGGTCAGTCAGGGAGTGGCGGTGCCGGGCCGCCGGCCCAGCACTCCGCGCAGCTCCGACAGCCACTCCTCACCGAGGGTGTCGGGGCGCTGGCGCCTGAGGAAGCGCTCGAGCTTGCGCCGGGGACCGACGACCACTGTCGACCCCGTCAGCGCGTAGCGGCGATCGGCGAGACGGACCAGCGCGCCGCCCCCGTCCGGGCGCTCGCTGAGCAGCTCCGCGACCGGGACGCCGAGCACGGTGCTCGGGTTGGCCGGGTCGCCGTCGGCCTCACGCCAGGGGGCGCGGGTGAAGACTGGATAGCGGCGCTTCATTTGCGCTTCGGCCGGGTCCGTGCCTGCTTGCCGTCGGGCCGGGAGAGCTCACCGAGGATGGACTGCGACTCCTCGAAGTGCCCGGTGAGGATCTGCCTGGCGACCTCGAGCAGCTGGAAGGTGCGCGGATCCTTGACCCGGTAGTAGACGTTGTTGCCCTCGCGGCGAGCCTCGAGCAAGCCCTGCTTGCGAAGCGCGCCCAGGTGCTGAGAGGTGCCGCTCGAGTCGATCTCGAGCGCGCCCTGAAGGTCGCCGACGGAGCGCTCGCCGTCGCGAAGCAGCTCGAGGATCCTCACCCGGACCGGGTGGCCGAGGACGCGGAAGAACTCCGCCTTGACCCGGTGGATGGGCTGGGCACGGCCGTCAGGCGTCGTAATGATCTGGTTGTTCACCTTTTGCACTCCCCGAATCTTATCACCTCATAAGATTCCCAACAACACCCGAGCCCGCCTAGCCCGCCAATGCGTCGAGGGCCTTCTTTGGGCCGGATAGCGGACCAAATCGAGCCCTCGGCGGGGGTTTGGGGCGGGCGGGCCCGATGGTTGTTTACGGGGCGTGCGTGTGAGAGGTTTGGCCTGACCGTGTGCGGCAGCCAGAAAGGAACCGTCCCATGAATGCGAAGCTGATCGGCCCTCTCACCGGGGTTCTCTTCGTGGTGCTTGCGATCGTCGCCTTCATCGTCTCCGGCGAGACGCCGGCCACCGACGATTCGCGACAGGAGATCATCTCCTACTACGTCGACAACGACTCGGAGCAAGCGCTGGCGGGGGCGATCCTGGCCCTCGGCTGCGTGGCCCTCCTCTTCTTCCTCAGCTCGCTGCGACGGGCCCTGCGGACCGCCGCCGGCGATGACGGGGGTCTCTCGACGGTGACGCTGCTGGGCGGCCTGATGATCGTCGTCGGCGCCTCGATCTTCGCGGGCATCTCATTCACGCTCGGCGACGCGGTCGACGAGCTCCCCGCCTCGGCCGTGCTGGCGCTGAACGCGCTCAACAGCGACCTCTTCTTCCCCTTGGCGGTCGGGACCGCGGCGTTCAACCTCGGCCTCGGGCTGGCGATCCTCCGCCACGGAGGGTTGCCGCGGGCGCTGGGCTGGCTCGCGCTGGTGGTCGGCATCGCGGCCCTGACGCCGCTCGGCTTCTTCGCATTCCTCGCCACGGGGATCGTGATCGTCTGGGCGAGCGTCGCGCTCGCCCGGGCGGAGGCGGGGTCCGGGACTCCGCCCCCGGCCGCCCCCGCAACCCCCGCCGCGCCGGAGGGCCCCTAGCGGGCCTCGCTCACAACCCCATCTGCTTGCCGAGGATTTCCTTCATGAGCCGCGAGGATCGTACGCCCGAACACTCGCGAAGACGTCGGGACACGAATCCGCTGCACTTGAGGTTGTTAGTCGCGGAGAGCGATGATCGGGCTTGACCGCCGGAGGCCCCGGCTGATCTGTCCGTCTTGTGTCCGCTCGGCCCGGTGAGACCCAGCAAACCCGTTCCCGCCGGCAGGTCTAAGGTACGACGGCGACGTCCCACGGGCTTCCGCCCGTCTTGATGAAGCTCCGCCGTACGCCGCTGCCATCGAGGTTGGCGCGGCCGATTCTGCCGGGCACAAGCGGGTCCGGCGAGACGTTGGTCCAGTAGATGTGGTTGCCCTCGACCGCGATGCCCCTCGGGCTTCCGTTGCCGGTGCTGATGAACCTGAGCTGCAGCCCCGTGCCGTCCAGCCTGGCGCGGGAGATCGTGCGCATGGACTGGCTTGTCCAGTACATGTAGCGGCCCTGGACCGCGATGCTGTAAGGGCCGGTGTGGCGGAGATTGATCAGCCTGGTCTTCACCCGGGTGCCATCGGGGTTGGCGCGGCCAATCGTGTCGACCCCCTCGAAGAAGATCTCCTGGATGTTGGTGGTCCAGTAGAGGTGCCGCGTGTTCACCGCCACACCGAAGGTGCTGCCGAATGGGGAGGTCGTGATGAACCGGGGTCGCGCGCCTGTGCCGTTGATCCTGGCGCGACCGATCAGCCGGTCTCCGTTCGGCCAGAAGATATGGCGGGCGTTGACGGCGACGTCATAGGGGGTGAAGGGATCGGGGATCCTCAGGAAAGCCTCGTTCACGCCGCCGCCGCCGAGGCGGGCCCGGCCGATCGTGTCCTGGTTCGAGTCGGCCCAGTAGATGTGCTCGCCGGCGATCGCGAGCCCGACCGGCGTGACAGGGCCGCGGATGAAATTCCTGCCGACGTTCGCGCCGTTGAGGCTTGCCCGGCCGATGTTGCCGGAGTTGATGTCCGTCCAGTAGATCTGCGCCTTGGCTGCGGGGGCGAAGGCCGCCAGGCCCGAGACGAGAAGCGCGGCCAGGAGCGCCACGGCGGCGAAGCCGGACGTGAGCGAATGCAGCTTGGACCTTCTCTTCATGCCACGGGACATGTCAAACACTCCTAACACCTCAATCCCTGCAAGGTCTCGCCAGCATGTGGACGACCTCGAAGAGACCCTAGAGCCCCATCTGCTTGCCGAGGATCTCCTTCATCACCTCGTCGGTGCCGCCGCCGATCGGGGCCAGCCGAGGCCCCTGCTTGACACGGCGGCGTTGTGAGTCATGCTTGTCCGAGGTGCCCGCCATGGGTAGAGCCAGCCGCCTCGTCCCAGCCGGTGGGATCGCGCTCGTCGCCGTCCTGCTTGGAGTCGCGGCCGCGGGCGCCGCGACGGCAACCGTGGACTTCGAGAGCGGTCCTCCGATCGGCCAGCCGGTCGAGAACCAGTACGCGGAGAGCGGCTACATCTACTGGCAGCGCCCGGACCCGGGCTTCAGGCCCTACCGCCGCACCGCCGGTGTCGCAACGTCCTCGGGCACGGTGGCGGCCGACATCAGCCCGGCCCACTGCTACCCCGAGGAGGAGGACAACCCCGCGAACTGCGAGCTGGTCGGCGGCGGGACGCAGGGGCGGCTGACCCGCGTGGCCCACGGGATCTCGCTCTACACGGGCCTCTTCGAGGCGGCGAGCGGCTCCGTCTCCGCGACTCTGACGGCCTACAACCTCGCCGGCACGCCGCTCGCCTCCTCGAGCGCCCCGATCGGGGTCGGGATCACCACGCCGCTCTCGGTGTCGAGCGGCTCGGCGGAGATCACGCACTTCCAGCTCGTCGCTAGCGGCCCCGGGGCGCCGGGCGCGGCACTCGGGTTCGACGACCTCTCGGTCCACGTCCCGGACGCACCCTGTCCCGACCCGACCATCGACAGCCCGACGCAGGACCGCGTCACCTCGCCGCACGAGCTCGCCGCTCGCCTGCAGTCCGGGGCCCCGATGCGGCTGATCGTGCCGGCGGACGTGCGGTGGGAGATGAAGGACTGCGCGGGGAATTTGCTACGGAACCTCCCTGTCGGCTCGGGCGTGCAGATCGTCGGCGAGCGCGGAGACCTGGGCAGCAGGCCCTTGCTCTACACCAACGACAAGCCCAAGGTCAACAATGAGTCGATCTTCCGGATCACTGGCAACGACGTGCGGATCGAGGGCATCCACCTTCGCGGCTTCAAGCTGGTCAAGGACCACGCGACGAGGCAGGACCCCTTCTACCAGCACGGGATCACGGTGGTCGAGGACTTCGATGAGATGCTCGGCCGCCGGATTGTCATTGCCGACAACGAGTTCGACCGGTGGACGGGCGGGGGGGTGAACGTCGTCGGCTCCCACGACGTGGTGAACCCCAGCAAATGGCAGTCGGGGTGGGCACGGCCGGACCGCAGCGATGCCCGCCTCGTCCGCGTGGTCGCCAACTACATGCATAACAACGCCCAGGACGGGGGTGGCTACGGGGTCGTCCTAGGCTGCTGCGCCTACGTCTCGGTGACGGGGAATGTCTTCGACGTCAATCGGCATGCGGTGGCGGCGAGCGGCAAGGCCTACAGCGGCTACATCGCCCGCTACAACTACGTCCTCCAGGGCGGCGTCAAGCAGGACTCCTACTGGAACCAGCACTTCGACGTGCACGGTACCGCCGACGACGGCTACGGCGGCTACGCGGGCGAGTACTTCCTGATCGCCGACAACACGATCCGCGGCGAGCAGAGCTACTACGTCGTCAAGACTCGCCCCGCCTTCATGCTTCGCGGCCGGACCGGCGACCCGCGCGATCATCGCACCCCGCCCAACGGCTCCTACTTCAACGGCAACTACGCCGTCCACGACGACCTCGACGCTGCCGTCTCGCTCAAGAACAGAGGTGACTCCGGGATCGGAGAGAGCCATGAAGCGTTCAACTTCCACGCCCGCGGCAACCGCTTCGACGTCGACTACACCGCCGAGATCGCATCCGGGGACTTCGACGGCGACGGCCGCACCGACGTCTTCCTGGCGAACGGCACCGGCTGGTTCTTCTCCAGGGCCGGAGAGCGGCCATGGGAGTTTATCGACGGGTCGAACCGGCGCATCCGCGACCTGGCGTTCGCCGACGTCGACAACGACGGCATCACCGACGTCATCTTCCAGAAGCCCGGCGGCAAGCTCATCTACCTGAAGCGAGGCTCCTCGCCGTCGGTGCCGCTGCCCAGCGCCCCGGTCGACGTCAAGGCTCTGCGGTTCGGCGACTTCGACGGTGACGGGCGTACCGACATCTTCTACACGCGGGCTCGCAAGTGGCGCGTGTGGTATGGCGCCACCCGTGCATGGAGGCAGACCCAGAGCTCGGTCACCCCGGTGGGCGAGATGCTCTTCGGGGAGTTCGACGAGACCACGGGCACCGACATCGCCGCCGTGCGAAACGGGCAATGGTCGTACTCGAGCGGCGCCACCGACGGCTGGGCGCGGCTGAACAGCAAGCGCCGGGACTCGTTCAGGTCCGCGGTCGCGGCCGACTTCGACGGCAACGGAAAGCCGGACATCGCCTTCGGCAACGGCCGCAAGTGGGTCTACAGTCGTGACGGGCGCGGCCCGCTCGTACCCCTTCGGACGGGCAGAGTGCTCCCCGTCTACCCGGACCTGAACCAGCTGCTGATCGGCCACTTCGACGGTGGCACTCGAGCGACCGTGGTGGGCTGGAACAGGGTCCCGCACCCGACCGTTCCGGCCGTGTTCCGGCCCGGCCTGCGACTGGTCGAGTGGCGCGGGCTCGGCAGCAGCCAGGCGTTCGCCGGGCTCTCGCGCCAGAACATGCGTTGAGTCCCGGCGCGGCAGGCGCGATCCGACGTGTCCGTCTTGTGTCCGCCTGGCCCTGAGCAGGTGGACGAGACACAGGAAATCCCTGCAGTCACTACAGCCCCATCTGCTTGCCGAGGATCTCCTTCATGATCTCGTCGGTGCCGCCGCCGATCGGGCCGAGGCGGGCGTCGCGGAGGGCGCGCTCGATCCCGTACTCGCGCATGTAGCCGTAGCCGCCGTGGATCTGCAGGCACTCGTCGGCGATGTCGACGAGGCCGCGCTGGCTGATCAGCTTGGCGATCGTCACCTCGCGGATGCAGTCCTGCCCCTCCTCGAACAGGCGCAGGGCGTTGTACGTGGCGGCGCGGGCGGCCTCCGCCAGGGTCCCCATCGCCGCCACCTTGTGGCGGATCGCCTGGAAGCGGCCGATCGGCCGGCCGAAGGCCTCGCGCTCGAGGGCGTAGGAGACCGTGGCCTCGATCACGCGCTGCATCGCCCCCACGGCTCCGATCGCCATCAGCAGACGCTCCCAGGCGAAGTTGGCCATGATCAGGTGGAAGCCGCCGTTCTCGCTGCCGAGCAGGTTCTCCGCGGGCACCTCGACGTCGGTGAAGGCGATCTCCCCGGTGTCGGACGAGTGCCAACCCATCTTCTCGAGCTTGCGCGCGACCTCGTAGCCGGGCATCTCGCGCTCGAGGACGAGGAACGAGATCCCGCCGTGCCCGCCCTCCTCGGTCGTCTTGCAGGCGCAGACGAGGAAGTCGGCGCGGACCCCGTTGGTGATGAATGTCTTCGAGCCGTTGACGACGTAGTAGTCCCCCTCGCGGCGCGCCGTGGTCCGAATCGAGGCCACGTCGGAGCCCGCTCCCGGCTCGGTGATCCCGAGCGCGCCGATCTTCTCGCCGGCGATCCCGGGCACCAGCCAGCGCCGGCGCTGCTCCTCTGTGCCGAAGTTGAAGATCGGCGGCATCGCGATCGAGGCGTGCGCGTTGAGTCCGGCGCCGACCCCGCCGGATGCCCCCGAGCTCGCCAGCTCCTCGACCCAGACGGCGTCGTGCAGGTGGGTGCCGCCCTGGCCGCCGTAGCGCTCGGGGAACTTGAGACCGAGGAAGCCGAGCTCGCCGCAGCGCCTGTAGAGCTCGCGCGGGAACTCGCGGGCGGCCTCCCACTCGTCGACGTTGGGCGCGATCTCGGTGGTGACGAAGCGCCGCACGGTCTGGCGCAGCTCCTCGTGCTCCTCGCCGAACGGCGGGAGGGGGGCGCGAACGCCGCTGTCCCGGATCACGGCCACGGCGGGACCGTACAGCTCTACGCCGACCGCCCGGCCGGGCGGGTCAACTGGCTGGGGCCTTCCAGTCCTCGGGCATCGTGTGGCCGCGCCCGCGGTGGTCGAAGCCGAGCAGGTCGCCGCTCGGGTTGCGCCGGTTGCCGTGGTGATAGGCGCGCACCTCGCAGATCAGCCCGTCGCGGAACCTGAACCACTCCGTGCCGCGGTCGAGCCGCCTCTCCCCCGAGGCGGGGTCGCGCCAGGTCATCGTCCACTCGATCACCGCCTCCGGCTCCTCGCCCGCGGTGCTCTCGATGCCGTGCTCGAGGAACCACTGCCCGTCGATGTTGGCGACCGCCCAGGCCGCGTGGTCGGCGATCGTCCGCCCGCCCTCGTGCGGGCCGAGGCGGGTGTAGTAGTGGACGGCGTCAGCGGTGAAATGCGACGCAACCAGGTCGGCATCGCCCCTGTTGAGGGCTTCGTAATAGGCGCGGACGCGGTCGAGGGGCTTCACGGCGCGCTCAGGGTCGCGAGAGGACGTTGCCCCAGTGCGCGTCCGGATTCTCCTCGACGGCCCGCTCGCGAAGGTAGAAGACCCCGGCGAGGGCCAGCGCCGTGAGCACCGCGCGGACCAGGAAAGGCCTCAGGCCTTCGACCGCGGTCAGCGCCCAGAGCAGTCCGGCGAAGCCGATCACGAGGTAGACGGCGACCGCGTGGTCGCGCAGCAGCGGCGTCAGCACCCGCCTCGCCCGGCCGGCGCTGGCGGCCGGCGAGCCGAGCCAGGCCGCGACCACGAAGAAGATCCCGAACCAGATCACGCTCCAGGCGATCTCGCGGAGCAGCGAACTGCCGATCACCCAGACGTGGTCGGCGGCCTCCTCCGCGTCGCCGCTGGCGAGCGCCTTTACCAGCTCGTCGCCGGCGATCTCGCGGACCACGAGGACGAAGATCCCGGCGAGGACGAGCCCCAGCCCGGCTCCGAGGATCGCGATCCAGCGCTCGCCGTGACGGAACCAGATGCCGGCGGCAAGCAGGGCGAGGGCGAGGAGGGCGGTGATCAGCGCCGCGCCCCTGATCAGGTCGGCGATCGTCTGGGCCAGCGAGACGTCCTCGGAGCGCAGGACCTCGAGCGTGCCGATGTCCGCCGGGAGCTGCTCGACAAGGTCCTGCCCGAGCCCGAGCGAGGAGGCGGCCTTGACGATCAGCGGCCGCAGGTCGAGCGTCACCTCGCCGTTCTCAGTGCGGACGACCTGCCCGCGATCCTCGATCACGTCGATCAGCTCGCGATGGGCGAGCGCGTTCGCCGTCTTCCAGACGTCGATGAACCTCTGCGAGCCGAGCGCGTCGTCGACGGCGTCGCGGGCCACCGACTGCAGCCCGTTGGCAAGCGGCCCCGAGAGCTGTTTGAGACGTGGGGGGAGGGCGGCCTGAAGCTCCTCGTTGACGTCGACCTCGCGATAGAGCTCGGTGACGGCGAAGCCGGCCACCGCCGCCCGGATCTCGTCGTCCTCGATCAGCCTGGTGCTGGTCTCGACCCACTCGTCGCCGTTGAGGGCCTGGCGGTCGGCCCAGGCGGCGAAGATCGCGACCATCGCCAGCACCGAGCCGAGGCCGACCAGGATCCGCGAGATCGTGCGGTGAGGAGCGCGAACTCCCCCTTCCGCGTCGTCCTCCGAGGATGCTGGGACCCCGGTGCTCACTGCGCTCACCCTAACCGGAGCGACGCGCCTCCGCCAGCCCCGGGGAGAGGTGGACGACCCGGGTGCCGGCGATCCGGTCGTGCCAGCCGCGGCGCTGCGGGTCGAAGAGGGCGGCGAGCAGGCCCAGCCCGAAGACGAGGAGCGAGAGGAAGAGGCCGAGCAGGCGCTTGACCGAGCGCCGCAGGCCGAGGCCGCGGTCGTCGTCGCCGACGATCTCGAGGTTGAGGAACCTCATCCCCGGCGTCTCGCCGGCGAGCGACCAGAAGGTCACCAGGTAGAGGGAGGCGGCCGTGAGCCAGGCGAAGGTGCCGAACACGATCGTCGGCACCGAGTACCCGTCGGCGGGCTGGAAGATGCCCGACACGACGAGAGCGAAGAGGCCCGAGACGATGAAGAAGACACCGTTGAGGATGGCGCCGTCGACGAGGGCAGCGAGCCCGCGGCTGACCAGCCCCGCCGCGTCGGTCGGCCCGGCCCGGCGCGGCCGGCGCAGGAGCCGGCGCGCGAGCGACTCGAAGGCGTCGTCGAGCCGTCCGGCGATGCGGGCGATCTGGCGGCCGATGTCTTCGATCAGTCCGGCCCCCTGGGCGGTGATCGCGCTGCGGACCTCGGGCGCCTCGGCTACCCGCTCGACCAGCTGCTGCGCCTCGTCGCTGGCCAGCAGGCGCTCCCAGACCCGATCGATCATCTCGCTGTCGATCGCATTGACGAGGGCGCGCTCGACCGCGGGGCTGTTGAGGGCCCGCTGCACCGCCTCCTCGACCACGGGCCCCTCGAGCACCCGCTCGAGGGCGCGTTCGACCGCGGCGCTCTCGATCGCCCGCACGATCGCCTCTTCGGTGGCGATCTCGACGACCTCGTCGATGCCGGTCGCCGAGGCGATTCCGCGCGCGCTCCTCGCCCCCCCTTCGAGCAGGCGCGCGGGGATCGATCGCGGCCGGCGCGGGGAGGGGGGTCCGGGGCCGGGCGCGGGGGCGTTCGGTTCTTCCCCCATCGCAGGCGAGTCTAGGCGCGGGGACGGTCGCCATCCGTGGGGATAGGGTGGTCCGACGGATAACTGCGAGCAGGAGGCGGACGCGTGCTGAGCGGCTTCAAGGACTTCATCTCGAGGGGGAACGTCGTCGACCTCGCCGTCGCGGTCGTGATCGGGACCGCATTCGCCGCCCTCGTCGGCTCGCTCGTCGCAGACCTGATCACCCCCGTGATCGCGGCGATCATCGGCGAGCCGGACTTCTCCGGCCTCACGTTCACGATCAACGACTCCGTCTTCCGCTACGGCAACTTCATCAACGCGCTGATCACCTTCCTCTCGATCGCCGCGGCCGTCTACTTCTTCGTGATCGTGCCGCTGGAGAAGATGAAGGAGCGGCGCGGCGAGACCGAGCCCGGGATCAAGGAGTGCCCGGAGTGTCTCTCCGAGATCCCCCAGGGGGCGACGCGCTGCATGTACTGCACCGTCCAGCAGCCGGCGGTCTAGGAAACCGAAGACAAGCTCGGCGGTTTTTTGAGCCCGGGATGGGGGCGCGAGGTCCCGGCGGCCAGGGCTCGGACCCGCGGGGGACGGGGCATGTAGGGAGACGCGGAAACTCCCGACGTCCCGAGTTTTCCCCCCATACGGGGGCAAACTCCCGACGTCCCGACTTTTCCACCGGCCCCCCGGCCCCCTTTGGTCACTCGCCGCCGCATTGGCGGCTTAGTGATCCCGGCCCGGCGCGGCGGTTCCGCACCGCCTCCTACGAGCCGCTTCTCGTCACGCTGCATCGCCCCGCCTCGCGCTCCGCGGAAGCGGGCGGGGCTAGTAGCTGCGGGGCAGGCCGAGCGAGTGCTCGGCGACGTAGTTGAGGATCATTTCGCGGCTTACCGGGGCCGTCCTCACCAGGCGCACGCCCCAGTACATGTCGGTCAGTCCGTACTCGAGCGCGAAGCCGTTGCCGCCGTGGGTCTGGATCGCCTGGTCGACGCAGCGGACTCCGGCCTCGGCGGCCGCGTACTTGGCCATGTTCGAGGGCTCGCCCGCGGGCGCGCCGGCGTCGTAGAGAGCCGCCGCCTTCTGGGTCATCAGCCGCGCCAGCTCGAGCTCGACCTTGGCCTGGGCGAGGGGATGCGAGATCCCCTGGTGGGCGCCGATCGGCCCCGACCAGACGACCCGCTCGCGCGCGTATTCGGCGGCCATCTCGAGCGCCCGTCGCGATACCCCGTTGGCGACGGCGGCACCCATGATCCGCTCCGGGTTGAGCCCGTCGAAGGCGGCCTTGAGGCCGACCGCCTCGGACTCGCCGACCAGGCGCGCGGCGGGCACCTTGACGTCGTCGAAGAAGAGCTGCCACTGCTTCTCGGGGGCGCGCAGGGCCGTCGGGATGTGCTGCCGCTCGAGCCCCGGCGCGTCGCTGTCGACGAGCAAGAGCAGGGGCAGGCCGAGCGACCCGTCGGCCTCGCGCTTGCGGGCGATGACGAGGATCGCCTGGGCGTCCTCGACCCCGGAGATGTAGGTCTTGGTGCCGCGCAGGACGTAGCCGTCGCCGGCCTCGTCGCGGCGGGCGGCGGTCGAGATGTTGTGCGAGTTCGACCCCGCGTCCGGCTCGGTGATCGCGAACGCGACCCTGGTTGTGCCGGCGGCGATG
Organism: uncultured Actinomycetes bacterium; assembly: GCA_963720015.1. Taxonomy (GTDB): domain Bacteria; phylum Actinomycetota; class Thermoleophilia; order Solirubrobacterales; family 70-9; genus DATFPK01. The sequence continues at coordinate 121,082 of CAVREA010000006.1, forward strand.
CCGGTCAGCCATTCCTGCTTCTGCGCCTCGGTGCCGTGGCGGGTCAGGATCGAGCCGACGATCGCGGGGGAGACGACGATCAGCAGCAGCGAGCAGCCGGCCGCCGAGATCTCCTCGCCCACGGCCTGCAGGGCGCTCATCCCCAGCCCGCCGCCGCCGTGGGTCTCGGGCAGGTTGACCCCGAGATAGCCCTTCTCGGCGAGCGCCGCCCAGAGCTCGCGCGGCGGCTCGCCCGCCTCGGTGCAGCCGCGCGTATAGCCGGGGCCGAATCCGTCGCAGATCGACCGCACCGCCTCCCGCATCATCCGCTCCTCGTCGGTGGGGACGAGGGGGAGGGTGGGCGTGCTCACAGGCCGTAACTACGGCCTATGACCTCGAGCATGATCTCGTCGGTGCCGGCGCCGATCCGGTTGAGGCGCATGTCGCGCCAGGCACGCTCGATCTCGTACTCCTTCATGTAGCCGTAGCCGCCGTGGATCTGGACGCACTCGTCGGCGACCTCGAAGCCGACCTGCGAGGCGTAGAGCTTCGCCATCGAGATCTCGCGCACCGGGTACTCGCCGTTGGCGAAGCGCCAGGCGGTCGCGTAGGTGAGCTGCTTGGCGGCCTCGGTCTTCATCGCCATCTCGGCGAACTTGTGGCGGATCGTCTGGAACTTTCCGATCGGCCGGCCGAATGCCTCGCGCTCCTTCGCGTACTCGAGGGTCTTCTCGATCATCCGCTCGGCGCCGGCGACGCAGCCGACCGCGCCGACCAGCCGCTCGCCCTGGAGCTCCCAGCTGATGTGGTAGAAGCCCTTGCCCTCCTGGCCCAGCAGGTTCTCCGCCGGCACGCGGACGTCCGTGAACGAGAGCTCGCCGGTGTCGGAGGCGTGCATCCCGAGCTTCTCGAGCCGGCGCGAGACCTCGAAGCCCTCGGTCGGGTTGCCGTCGGCGTCCTTGAGGTCGACGATGAAGAGGGTTACCCCGTCGTGGCCGGCGTCGGCGTCGGTCTTGGTGACGAGCACGATGTAGTCGGCGCGCGGGCCGTTGGTGATGAAGGTCTTCGACCCGTTGATGACGTACTCGTCGCCGTCGCGGCGCGCCGTGGTGCGGATCCCGGCGACGTCGGAGCCGGCGCCGGGCTCGGTGATCCCGAGGCAGCCGATCTTCTTTCCCTTGATGCCGGGGACCAGGTAGCGCTGCTTGATGTCCTCGGTGCCGAGCATCTCGATCGGCGGCAGAACCATGTCCGTGTTGACGGCCATCCCCATGTTGAGGCCGCCGGAGCCGGAATAGCTCATGCACTCGGCGCGGACCAGCGAGTAGTAGTAGTCGCCGCCCTGGCCGCCGTACTCTTCGGGGAAGCAGAGGCCGATGTAGCCCAGCTCCCCGGCGCGGGGGAAGACCGAGTCGGGGAAGGTCGTCTCCTCCCACTCGTTGCGATGGGGATGGAGCTCCTTCTTCACCCAGGCCTCCATCGACTCGCGCAGGTCGTCGTGCTCCTGGGTGAAGATGAAGTGCTTGCGGCCGGCCTCGTGGTCCGGCTTGAGGACGGTTGAGGACCCGTTGGTCGTCGCGGTCGCCACTGGCTGCTCTCCTTGCTCGCGTTGCGGAGGCCGGCGGGCGGCCGCCGGCGCGTCGAAGTGGACAGTAGCACTTCCTACTTCTTAGATGCTATGGTGGCCCGGATGCCCGCGGAGTCGTTCGAGAAGATCCGCTACGAGGCGGCGGAGACCGGGATCGCGACGATCTCGCTCGACGACCCCGAGACCCGCAACTCGCTCTCCAACGAGCTTCTCACCGAGCTGATCGAGGCGCTCGAGCTGGCCCGCTCCGACGACGCCGTGCGGGTTGTGGTCCTCACCTCGACCCACGACAAGGTCTTCTCCTCGGGCGGCAACCTCTCCACCTTCGGCGCCGAGATCCCGACCGCGCACAAGTACGCCGGGATCGAGCTGTTCACGCGCGTCTTCCGCCTGCTCGGCGAGCTCGGCAAGCCCTCGATCGTCGCCGCCAACGGGCACGTCCTCGCCGGCTCGCTCGGGATCGCGCTCGCCTGCGACCTGATCGTCGCCAAGGAGGGGGCAGGCTTCGGCACTCCCGAGATCAACGTCGGCCTCTTCCCCTTCATGATCATGGCGCTGATCTACCGCAACGTCCCGCGCAAGAAGACGACGGAGATGCTGCTGCTCGGCGAGCGGCTGACGGCGGAGGAGGCGCGCGACGCCGGGATCGTCAACCGGGTCGTCGCCGCCGAGGAGTTCGATGCCGCGGTCGAGGACTGGGCGGCGAAGCTGGCGGCGAAGTCGCCGCTGGTGATGAGGCTGGGCAAGGACGCGATCTGGCGGCAGATGGACATGCCCCTGATCGACGCCCTCGACTACCTGCGCGCCCAGCTGACGATCGAGCTTTCGACCGAGGACGCGATCGAGGGCGTGACCGCGTTCTTCGAGAAGCGCGAACCGCAATGGAAGGGACGATGACCGAGCCCAGGACCGACACCACGGAGCACGCCGGCGAGGCCGCGGAGGCGCCCGCCGGCACCGAGCACGGCGAGCAGACCGGCATGAAGCACTTCGTCGACGACCTCCACGAGCGACGCGAGAGAGCGAAGCTCGGCGGCGGCGAGGAGAAGATCGCGGTCCAGCACGAGCGCGGCAAGCTCACGGCCCGCGAGCGGATCGACCTGCTCGTCGATCCCGGCACCTTCGTCGAGCTCGGCATCCACGGGCGGCCCCACTTCTCGCAACGGGCGATGGAGGACAGGGAGGCTCCCGCCGACGGGGTGATCACCGGCTGGGGCGACGTCGACGGCCGTCCCTGCTGCATCGCCGCCTACGACTTCACCGTGATGGCGGGCTCGATGGGGATGACCGGCGAGCTGAAGGTCTCGCGGCTGCGCGAGATGGCCCTGCAGAAGCGGATGCCGTTCATCTGGCTGCTCGACTCCGCCGGCGCCCGCATCCAGGAGGCCGCCGGCTCGCTCTTCGCCGGCTCCGGCCACCTCTTCCGCGAGGAGGTGGTCATGTCCGGGGTGATCCCGATGGTGGCGGCGATGCTCGGCCCATGCGCCGCGGGCACGGCCTACATCCCCGGCCTCTCGGACTTCGTCCCGATGGTGGTCGGGCAGGGCGCGATGGCGCTCGCCGGGCCCCACCTGACGAAGGCCGTGACGGGGGAGGACATCTCGATGGAGGAGCTCGGCGGCGCCAAGGTCCACTGCCGCAAGTCGGGTGTCGGCGACCTCGAGGTCGCCGACGACGAGGAGTGCATCCGCGTCGTCAAGCAGTACCTCTCCTACTTCCCCTCGAACTGCGAGCAGCGCCCGCCGATCGCCTCGACCGAGGACCCCGAGGACCGCATGTCCGAGCGCCTGCTCGACATCGTCCCCGAATCGCCGCGCCAGCCCTACGACATGTACGAGGTGATCGGCGAGATCGTCGACGACGGCGTCTGGTTCGACATCAAGCCGAAGTTCGCGAAGACCCTGATCACCTGCCTGGCGCGCTTCGGCGGGCAGCCGGTCGGGATCGTCGCCAACCAGCCCAAGCAGCTGGCCGGCATCCTCGACAACGACTCGGCGGACAAGGCGGCGCGCTTCATCAACCTCTGCGACGCCTTCAACATCCCCCTGGTCTTCCTCCAGGACGTCCCCGGCTTCATGGTCGGCTCGAAGGTCGAGCACGCCGGCATCATCCGCCACGGCGCGAAGATGCTCTACGCGGTCTCGCGCGCCACCGTGCCCAAGGTGACCGTCGTCGTCCGCAAGGCCTACGGCGCCGGCTACTACGTGATGTGCGGCAAGGCCTACGAGCCCGACCTGATCGTCGCCTGGCCCGGCGCCGAGATCTCGGTGATGGGCGCCGAGGGCGCGGTCAACATCATCGGCCGCTCGGCGATCGAGGCCTCCGAGGACCCGGAGGCCACCCGCGAGGCGATGCTGAACGCCGTCCGCGAGCAGATCGATCCCTACATCGCCGCCGGCAACGCGCTGATCGACGACATCATCGACCCGCGCGAGACCCGCCCGACGATCGTCCGCGCGCTGCGGATGGCCAAGGACAAGCGCGTCGAGCGGCCCTGGCGCAAACACGGCGTCATGCCGGTCTGAGGAGGAGCGATGAGCAGGTTCGAAGACCCGGTCGTGATCAGCAACTCGATCAGCGGCGCGATCGCCAACCGCGACCAGTGCCCGGCGATCCCCTACACGCCCGAGGAGTACGCGGCGGAGGCGCGGCGCGCGGTCGAGGAGGGCGCCAGCCAGATCCACATCCACGCCCGCACGCCCGAGGGCGTCCCCTCGTACGAGATCGAGGACTTCCGCGCGATCACGGAGGCGATCCTCGGCGCCGTCGACGACGTGATCGTCAACTACTCGACCGGGGCGATCGGCGTCCCGATCGAGAAGCGCCTCGCCTACCTGCGCGAGCTGCGGCCCGACGTGGCCGCGCTCAACATGAGCTCGATGAACTACGCGAAGTACTCGAAGCGGCGCAAGGACTTCGTCTTCAAGGCCGTCTTCGAGAACAGCTTCGACACGATCATCGAGTTCCTGACCGAGATGCGCGAGCTCGGCATCAAGCCCGAGCACGAGTGCTTCGATGCCGGCCACGTGGCGAACCTGGATCCGCTGCTCGACATGGGGCTGCTCTCCGAGCCGCTGCAAATCTCGCTCGTGATGGGTGTGAACGGCGGGATCCGGCCGACGTCCCGCAACGTCGCCTTCATGTCGGAGCAGATCCCCGGCGGCGCCGAGGGGCGGAACGCCTGGCAGGTGATCGGGATCTCGCGCGACCAGTGGCGGCTGATCGGGACCTCGCTGGTGCTCGGCGGCAACGTGCGCGTCGGCCTCGAGGACAACCTCTACCTGCCGGACGGGGAGATGGCGACCTCCAACGGCGAGCTGGTGGCCAAGGCGCGCCAGATGGCCGAGGATGTCGGCCGCCGCCCTGCGACAGTTGCCGAGGCGCGCGAGCTGCTCGGCATCCCGCGGCGCGAGCGGGCGGCGGCATGAGCGCCGGGCCCCTCTCGGATGTCCGCGTCCTCGACCTCACCCGGCTGCTGCCAGGAGGGTTCTGCTCGCTGTTGCTCGCCGACCTCGGCGCCGACGTCCTCAAGGTCGAGGACACGGGGATGGGCGACTACATCCGCTGGGCGCCCCCCTACCACGGCTCCGAGGAGCATCAGGACCTCGGCACCCGCTCGGCCCTCTACCTCTCGCTCAACCGCGGCAAGCGGTCGGTCCGCCTCGACCTGAAGAGCGACGAGGGCCGCGAGGCGCTGCTGCGGCTGGTCGAGTCCCACGACGTCGTCCTCGACGGCTTCCGGCCGGGCGTGCTCGACCGGCTCGGGGTCGGATTCGAGGCGATGCGCGAGCGCAACCCCGCGATCGTGGTCTGCGCGATCACCGGCTACGGCCACAGCGGGCCGAACGTGAAGCGATCGGGGCACGACCTCAACTACCTGGGGCTGATCGGCCTCCTCGGCCTCACCGGCGACCCCGCCGGAACGGTCGAGGGCGAGGGCCGGCCCGTGCAGTCGGCGGGGCAGATCGCCGACATCGGCGGCGGCGGCCTGATGGCGGCCCTCGGGGCGATGGCCGCGCTCCACGAGAGCCGCCGCTCCGGCGAGGGCCAGTTCGTCGACGTCTCGATGGCCGACGGGGCGCTCTCCTGGCTGGCGATGGCGGCGGCCGCCTACCTCTGCGACGGCCGCGTCCCGCGCCGCGGCGACGAGCAGCTCACCGGCGGGATCCTCTGCTACCTGCCGTACGAGGCCGCCGACGGCTGGGTCACATGCGGGGCCCTGGAGCCGAAGTTCTGGGCCGCCTTCTGCAACGGCGTCGGCCGCCCCGACCTGATCGAGAAGCAGTTCGAGAGGCCCGGCTCGGACGCCTGGCGCGAGGTGGCGGAGATCTTCCGTTCGCGCAGCCGCGACGAGTGGCGGGCGTTCGCCGACAGCAACGACTGCTGCATCGAGCCCGTCCTCGACCTCGGCGAGGCGCTCGACTCGGAGCTGGTCCGCGAGCGCGAGATGGTTGTCGAGGTGGATCAGCCGGAGATCGGGCCGGTGCGGCTGCTCGGCTCGCCGCTGAAGCTCAGCCGCACCCCGGCCCAGCCGCGGCGCCCGGCGCCGGCCCTCGGCGAGCACACCGACGAGGTCCTGCGCGAGGCCGGCTACGGCGACGGCGAGATCGCCGCGATGAAGGAGTCCGGAGCGGCGGCGGGATTGAGCGCGACCGAGGCGACGGAGTTCATGGCGTGAGCGAGAACGGCCTCCTGAGGATGGGCGAGCTCTCGAGGCAGTCGGGAGTGCCGGCGGCGACCGTCAAGCACTACCTGCGCGAGGGCCTGCTCCCCGAGCCGGTGAAGACGAGCCGCAACATGGCGTACTACCCGCCGGAGTTCGTCGACCGCATCAGGCTGATCAAGCAGCTGCAGGAGGAGCGCTTCATGCCGCTGCGGGCGATCAAGGCCGTGCTCGACGAGGACCCTGGGAAGGCGGAAGCGCTGGTGGCCCTCGAGGACCGGATCCTCGAGCGTGCGCTCGCCGGCGAGCGCACGCGTACCAGCGCCGCCGCCGCCCGCGAGCGCTACGGCGTGCCGAAGGAGGTCCTCGACCGGCTCGAGGAACTCGAGGTCCTCTCCCCGAACAGCCGCGGTTATTCGCCCTCCGACGTCAAGATCATCGAGGCGATCAGCCGCTTCCGGGCGGGCGGCTACGACGAGCAGATCGGCTTCACCGTCTACGACACCCTCCGCTACAAGCGAAGCCTCGAGGAGCTGGTCAAGGAGGAGGTCGACGTCGTCATGAACCGGCTCGCCGGCGAGGTCCCGGCGGAGCGCGTCGTCGAGATGCTCGAGGCCGGCGCGGAGCCGCTCAAGGACCTGATCGCGGCGCTCCACACGAAGCTCTTGGTCGCCGAGCTCGAGCGCCACCGGCAGACCCGCGGCGATTGACGCGGAGGACGGCCGGCTAGCGAGCCGCCGTCTCGGGCTCCACCGCCCCGTCGCCCTCCCGGCGGGCGACGGTGAGGATCTCCTCGGCCAGCTTCGCACCGTCGCTGGGCCGCTCCGGCGTCGCGGCGATCCGCAGCACGACGTCGTCGCGGTCGATCTCCTCGAGCGAGATGTCGGGCGGGTAGCGGGTCGGGACCGTGATCGCGGAGTCGAGGATCTGCTGGATCCGGGCGGGGCTGACCCCGGCGTCGAAGCGTGCCCGCAGGTCGACCCGCTCCGGCTCGCGCAGCGGCACGACGGCGACCTGGAGGAGGACGCTGTTGGGGACCATCATCCGGTCGGCGCCGCTGACGAAGGTCGCGTAGAAGAGGCCGAGGCTCGAGACCGTGCCCTCGACCGAGCCGGCCATCGGCCCGCCGGTGAGGCGGACGCGCTCGCCCACCCTGAACGGCCGGGTCCCCTGGAGGACGATGCCGGCGAAGACGTTGCCGAGGGTCTGCTGGGCCGCGAGCCCGACGACGACGGCGGTGAACGCACCTCCCACCGCGAGCGCCTCCGGGCGCAGGCCGGCGATCCGCAGCGCGACGACCACGACCAGCACGATCGTCAGCAGCCGGATGACGAAGCCGACCGTCCCGGCCGTCCCCGGGTCCAAGCGCTTGAAGAGCGACGGCGCGAGGCCGGTGCCGAGCGCCTTCGCCATTCCCCAACCGAGGACGATCAGCGCGAACACCGTGCCGATCCTGACCTCGGTGCCGTACCCCGGGAACAGGTCCCGGCGCAGGCTGAAGAGGACCAGGACGCCGGCGATCAGCGAGAGCAGCGCCGCGAACCGGAGGCGGGCGCGGCGGGCGTCGGAGCGGTCGATCGCGGCGGAGAGACCCGCCTCGCGCCATGCCTCGCTCCGGGTCTCGAACATCCCGCGCGGCATCTCGACGCGGCGGCGGCGGTGCTCGGCGCGCACGTCCTCTTCGCTCGTCTTGCGACGTAGATAGCCCATCCCGCCCGCGTTCCCCGACAGGGCTCCTTCATACCTCCTGTGACCAGGATCACACGTCCGGGGCGGGTCTATACTGCGGTTCGATTGACTGGTCAGTCAGCCAGGTGGGGACCGCAGAGAGGAGAGCGTTGCGCGCAGCCGCGGTACAGCTGAACTCGACGGGCGACAAGGCCCGCAACCTGGCGAGCGCCGAGCGCCTCGTGCGCGCCGCCGCTGCGGACGGGGCCGAGCTGATCGCGCTGCCGGAGAAGTGGAACCTGCTCGCCGCGGGCGAGGAGATGCGGGCCGGCGCCGAGCCGCTCGACGGCCCCAGCCTCGCCGCCGCCCGCGGCTGGGCCCGCGAGCTGGGCGTCCACCTGCTCGCCGGCAGCATCGCCGAGCGGCCGGCCGACGCCGGCGATGACGGCGACGCCAGATCCCACAACACCTCGGTCCTGATCGGGCCCGACGGCGCCGACCTCGGCGTTTACCGCAAGATCCACATGTTCGACGTCGACGTCGGCGGCGTCGCCTACCGCGAGTCGGCGCACGAGGAGCCCGGCGAGGACATCGTCACGGCCCCGGTCGGCGGGCTGATCGCGGGGCTGACCGTCTGCTACGACCTGCGCTTCCCCGAGCTCTACCGGATCCTCGCCCTGCGCGGAGCCCGCGTCCTCACGGTGCCTGCCGCGTTCACCGCGGCCACCGGCCGCGACCACTGGGAGGTGCTGCTGCGGGCCAGGGCGATCGAGAACCAGGCCTTCCTCCTGGCTCCCAACCAGATCGGCAAGGCGCCGCCCCACTACGACTCCTACGGGCGCTCGGCGATCGTCGATCCCTGGGGCGTGGTCCTGGCGACCGCACCCGACGAGGAGTGCTTCGTCTCGGCGGACCTCGACCTCTCCGAGCAGGAGCGGATCCGCGAGTCGCTGCCCTCGCTCGCCAACCGCCGCCCGGGCTCCTACCGCTGGCCCCAGCTCGCCGAGGTGAGCGGCTGATGGCGCAGGCGCCGGCGGTCGACAAGCGCCGCCAGATCCTCGACGCGGCGATCCGCGTCTTCGCCCGCCAGGGGTTCCATTCGACCAGGGTCTCCGACATCGCCGACGAGGCCGGCGTCGCCTACGGGCTCGTCTACCACTACTTCAAGAGCAAGGACCAGGTCCTCGGCGAGCTGTTCAGCGAGCGCTGGTCGCTGCTGCTCGCCGCGATCGACGAGGCCGACCGCAGCGAGATGACCCCGCGGGAGAAGCTGGCCGTCTGCGCCGGCTTCATCGTCGACTCCTACCGCCACGACCCCGAACTGATGAAGGTGATCATCGTCGAGGTGACCCGCGCCGCCAACTCGTTCGGCCGCACCCACCTGCCCGAGATCCGCGAGGCCTACGACTCGATCGCGAGGATCGTCGCCGAGGGACAGGAGGACGGAAGCTTCCGCCGCGACGTCGACCCGAACTTCGCCTCGATGACCTTCTACGGCGCGATCGAGCAGCTGCTCTCCGGCTGGATCTTCGAGCTGATCCCGGCCTCGGACAAGGACTTCGACCGGGCCAAGGTGATGGTCGTCGAGGCGATCTGCGACGGCCTCGAGCCGCGCGGGTAGACGCAAGTGGTTTACTGCGGCCCTCGCAGCGGGAAGGTCAAGCCAAGGTGGACAACGAACTCGTCAGAAGACTGATCTGGAGCGGCCTCCTCGCCGCCACCGGGGCGCTTGCCAGCATCGCCGCCGCGCGCGCCTCCTCGATCATCTACCGGCGCATCTTCCACGAGGACCCGCCCGACTGACGCGATGGCCGAGCCAGGTCCAATCCCGCCCCGCGATCCCTCCGGCAAGTCGGTGGGCGAGCTCGTCTTCGAGGTCTCCGAGCGAACCTCGACCCTGATCCGCGAGGAGATCGAGCTCGCCAAGACCGAGGTGACCGAGAAGGTCACCAAGCTGGTCAAGGGCTCGGTCGTCGGCATCGTCGCCGGCGTCTTCGCCTTCCTGGCGCTGATCCTGTTCATGATCGGCTTCGGCTGGCTCCTCAACGACCTCTTCTTCGAGGACAACGTCTGGGCCGGGTTCTTCGTCGAGGCGCTGCTCTTCGTCCTCGTCGCCGCCGGCGCCGGGCTCTTCGCCTACCGGGCCGTGCAGGCGGGCTCGCCGCCGGTGCCGGCGCAGGCGATCGAGGAGGCGAAGCGGACCCGCGCCGTGCTCGAGGGCAGCTCGGAGAGCGGGGAGCCAACCGCGAGCGCCCCGGGCGTCGGCACCGCCACCGGCGGCGGGCCCGGAGGGACCTCCTCGTGAGCCACCCGGAACCCGCTGCGGGCGGCGAGGTCGGCCGGCCGGCCACTCCCGGCCGGCCCGGGCGCAGCTCGGACGAGATCCGCCGCGACATCGAGTCCCAGCGGGCCGAGCTCGGGGCCTCGGTCGAGGCACTGCGCGGCCGGGTCACCGAGCTCACCGACTGGCGCCGCCAGATCCGCGAGCACCGCCGCGAGCTGATGGTCGGCGCCGCCGTCGCCGGCTTCGTCGTCGGCGGCATCATCGCCTTCAGGCGACGCCGTAAGCGCCCCTGATCGGGGCGTCATTAACCGGCAGACCTGGTTTCCGCCCCGATCAGGGGCGGACAACTGCGCCGGAATGCTCCGCTTCGCGTCCGCTTCCGGCTTAGGCGCCGTAGGTCTTACGGCGGAAGAGGTCGTCGACCAGGGACTCGACGCGGTCGAGGAAGAGGATCCCGTCGAGGTGGTCGATCTCGTGCTGGACGCAGCGCGCCTCGAAGCCCTCGCTCTCGAACCCGCCGCCTGCGTGCTCGACGGCGATCCGGGTGGCGCGCCGCACGTCGGCGGTCAGGTCGGGGAGGCTGAGGCAGCCTTCGCGGGCCACGTCGGAGCCGCTCGACTCGACGATCCGCGGGTTGACGAGGATCAGCAGGCCGTTGTCGGTTTCGGCCTTCGGGTGCCCGCGCACGTCGATGACCGCCACCCTGGTGAGCTCGCCGATCTGCGGCGCGGCGATCCCGACGCAGTGCCCGAAGGAGCGCATCGTCTCGACCAGGTCGGCCGCGACCGCGTCCGCCCGGCCCGCCTGCGCCGGCGGGCACACCTCCTTCAGCGCCCGGTCCGGGTAGCGCAGGACCTCGCGGACGGCCACTTCAGGTCATCTCAGAAGGTCTCGGTGCCGAGCTCGCGGAGGGTGAGGTCCACCGAGGCCTGCACGCCCACCGCCTCCAGGGCCGCCTCCAGGTCGCCCGCCTCCCCGGGCACGGCCAGCTCCATCGTCATCACGTAGACGGGCGAACCCTCCTCGCCGGTGCGGCGGGTGCGCAGGTCGGTGATGTCGATGCCCCGCTCGGCGAGCGCCGCCGAGACGGCGTGGACGATGCCCGGGTGATCGGCGCCGTAGACGCTGAGCACGTGGGTCGGCTGGACCGGCGTCGAGAGCTCGTCGATCTCGTTGACCCCGATCCCCTCGAGCCCGAGCTCGCGAGCGACGGGCTCGAGCCGGGCGGCGAGGTCATCGCGCCCGACCTCGTCCGGGACCGAGACGATCAGCATCACCGCGAAGTGCCCGTGCAGGATCGACATCTGCGAGTCGTCGATGTTGCCGCCCAGCTCGAGCAGCGCCTCGCTGATCGCCGCCACTATCCCGGGGCGGTCGCGGCCGATCGCGCTGAGCGCGAAATTCACGAGATCGCGGACTCGGGCACGCTGCCGACCCCGAGCAGGCCCGGCCCGGCGTGGGCGCCGATCACGGGCCCGATCTCGGAGATGAACTCGGGCTCGCGCCCGAAGATCTGGCGGCAGTCGTCGGCGAGCGCGTTCGCGGTCTCCTCGTCCTGGATGTGCTGAATGATCCAGGCATCTGCGCCCGACTCGTGACGTTGGTGGGCGTAGTCGCGGAGGCGCTCGAGCGAACGCGCCCTCGTTCGCACCCTTTCGACCGGCGTCACCTCTTCCTCGAAGGTGAGGATCGGCTTGATCTTGAGTGCCGAGCCGATCCAGGCGCTGGCGCCGCCGATCCGGCCGCCTCGGCGCAGGTACTCGAGGGTGTCGACCGCGAACCACATCTTCAGCCCTTCGCGGGCGCCCTGCGCACGCGTCACGGCCTCCTCGGCCCCCGCCCCCGCCTCGACCGCCCTGGCGGCGGCGAGCAGGCTGAACGCCATCCCGCCGGCCGCCGTGCGCGAGTCGAAGACGTGGACGCGCTCGCCGCCCTTGCCCTGGTCGATGAGGCGCTGCCGCGCCTGGTTGGCGGCCTCGACCGTGCCCGAGATCACCGAGGAGAGGTGGATGGAAACGACCTCGCGGCCCGCCTCGAGCAGTGGCTCGTAGACCGAGGTGAAGTCGCCCACCGAGGGCTGCGAGGTGGAGGCGCCCGAATCGGAGGCGCGCAACCGCTGGTAAAAATCGGCGAGGTCGGTGATCTCGGTCTCGGCCTGCTGCTCGCCGTCGATCGAGACGTAGAGGCTGACCACGTGGACGTCGTGCGCGCCGAGGGTCTCGGGGGGCAGATACGACGTCGAGTCGCAGACGATCGCGGTTTGGGAGCCGGTACCCACCGCCAGCGGTTCTATCACTCATAGGATCAGGGCGTATGGCGACGACACTCGTGACCGGTGCGACGGGCTTCCTCGGCTCCCACCTGAGCCGCGCCCTGGCCGGCCGGGGCGACGACCTGCGCATCCTGGCTCGCCGCAGCGCCGACGTCGAGCCGCTCGCCGGGATCGAGTTCGAGCGCTTCACCGGGGACATCCGCGACCGGCGGGCCGTCCGCCGCGCGGTCAAGGGCGCCGAGAGAGTCTTCCATGTGGCCGGCACCACCTCGATGAGGACCGGAAGCGCCGAGCGCGTCTTCGAGATCAACGTCGGCGGCACCCGGATCGTGATGGAGGAGGCCCTGCGGGCCGGCGTCGAGCGCGTCGTCTTCACCTCGTCGGCGGGGGCCGTGGGCCCGTCCAGGCCCGGCGGCACCGCGGACGAGTCCCAGTCCTTCACTGCGGGCCGCCTGGGGATCGCCTACATCAACTCCAAGCACGAGGCGGAGACGGAGGCGCTGCGGATCGCCGCCCACGGCCTCGAGGTGGTCATCGTCAACCCCACCTTCGTCCTCGGGCCCGACGACCCCACGGGCACCTCGAACGGCCTGATCAAGCGCGTCCTGCTGCGCCAGATCCCCTTCTACGTCGAGGGCGGCCTCAACATCGTCGACGTGCGCGACGTCGCGACCGCCCACCTGCTCGCCGAGCGCAAGGGCAAGCCGGCGGAGCGTTACCTGATCGGGGGGCGCAACTTCACCCTGACCCGCCTCTTCGCCGACATCGCCCGGATCTCCGGGGTGCCGGCGCCGCCGATGAGGGTCCCCCTCGGACCCACCAGGCTCGCCGCCGCGGCCGGGCGCCGCGTCGGCTTCCCGGTCCCGGTCAGCGAGGACGAGCTGGTCTCCGCTTCGCAGTGGTGGACGTATCGCTGCACGAAGGCGAAGAAGGAGCTCGGCTTCAAGCCCCGGCCCCACGAGGAGACGCTCGAGGACGCGGTCAAGTGGCAGGTGGAGCGCCTCGGCGACCGGGTGGGGAGGACGCCGCGCGGAGATCTGCCGATGCGGGCGGTCGGGCACGCGCTGCGCCTCGTCGACAAGGTCGGCCTCGGGTGAGCGCGCCGCAGGGCGGGGATCGGGGAGGTGACGGCGAGAGGCGTGTCCTCTACCGCTGCCGCACGCCGACCGACTACCTCTGCCCGTGCGGGGCTGTCGCCCGCCGCCTGCGGCGCCACGGCCTCTCCTACCGGACCGAGCGGGTCCCCTACCGCCGCTCGGACCGCCCCGAGATCGTCGAGCTGACCAGGCAGAGGCGGGTGCCGGTCCTGGTCGACGGCGACGAGGTGATCCACGACTCGAAGCGAATCCGCCAGTACCTCGAATGGAAGTACGACTGACCCCCCGCTATTCTTTGTGAAGGTATGAGCGAGAACGAGACGCCCGCAGCGGCGATCAAGCTGACCGAGAAGGCCGCCGAGAAGATCGGCGAGCTGCTCGGCGGCATGGAGGACGGGGACCAGCAGGCGCTGCGGGTGGCCGTGCGCGGCGGCGGGTGCTCCGGCTTCCAGTACGCACTCGCCTTCGACAAGACCAAGGAGGACGACCACGTCTTCGAGGACCGCGGCGTCGCGGTGATCGTCGACAAGGTCAGCATGCAGTTCGTCTTCGGCTCGGAGGTCGACTACGTCGAGAGCCTCCAGGGAGCCGGCTTCCAGGTCAACAACCCCAACGTCGTCGCGGCCTGCGGCTGCGGCTCCTCGTTCCAGGTTCGCGAGGACGCCGCCGAGACCGCCGCGGTCTAGGCGCTAGTTCTCGATCTGGAGCGGCGGGCTCTGCGCGGGCAGGCCGGCCTCGGCGGCGTTGCCGGGCGCGGCGTTCTCAGGGGCGGCGCTCGCGGCGGCTGAGTGCTCGACGCCGAGCAGCTCGGCCAGCTCGCCCGAGTCGTGCATCTCCTCGATGATGTCGCAGCCGCCGACCAGCTCGCCCTTGACGTAGAGCTGGGGGAAGGTCTGCCAGTCGTAGAGCTCGGTCGTCACCTCGCGCAGCGGCTGCAGCGCGGGGAGGACGTCGACGGCGCCGTACTCGACCCCGAGCGAGTCGAGAACGCCGACCACCCGCATCGAGAAGCCGCAGCGGGGCGCGTCGGGAGTCCCCTTCATGAAGAGCAGCACCGGGTTCCCGGTGACCAGCTCCTGGACCTTTGCCTTCAGTTCCTGATCAGCCATGGCCCAAGGTTAGCTGGGCACCGTGGTCGTCACGGAGAGCGCGTGGATCGTCCCGTCCTCGAAGCGCTCGCGGACCGCGGCCTTGACCAGCCGGTGCTGGTCGATGCGCGAGAGCCCCTCGAACTGGCCGGCGCTGACGACCGCGCGCAGGTGGTCGCCGCCGCCCTCGTCGATCACCTCGACATCGGCGCCGGGTAGCGCCTCCTCGATCATCGCCTTGAGCTCGCCCAAGTCTGCCACGGCGGACGATTCTAGGACCGCAACCCAGATGGCGCTTCCCGTGTTCTTTCGGGCGTATGCGCCGAGTCCTCACAGCCCTAGCGGCGGCCGCGATGCTTGCCGCCGCGGCTGCCCAGCCGGCGGCGGCGACCTTCCCGGGCAAGCCGGGCCACGTCGCTTTTTCCCGCTCGGGGACGGGATCCTTTCCGTCGAACGCCGATATCTGGGTTGCAGACCGGTCGGGCGGACACCAGCGGCGGCTAACGGGCACCCGCAAGGCGAGCGAAACGAGCCCGGCCTACTCACCCAACGGGCGCCTGATCGCCTTCGTGCGGCGCTCGCGGGGAGACGCGGACGTCTGGGTGATGCGTGCCGACGGCACCCACGAGCGCCAGATCACCGACAGCGAGGAGGACGAACTCCAGCCGTCTTTCTATCCCAGCGGCGAGGCCTTGCTGTTCACGCGCTTCGACGGCGAGCGCGGCTGGGACGTCTTCTCGATCCGCATCCGCGGCGCCAAGAACCTCAAGCACCAATTCTCCAACGCCACGTTCCCGGTGGTCTCGCCGAACGGAGACTGGATCGCCTATTCGGCAACCCAGGACGGGGTCGGGGGGATCCGCTTGCACAACCCGCGCAGCGGCCGGACCCGGCGCCTGACCACCGGCAGCGCCCAGGACCTTGACTTCTCGCCCAGCGGCCGGACGATCACCTTCTCCGGTCAGCGGCACTGCAACCCCGGAGGCAGGCTGCGGTTCGTCATCCTCACGATCGGCCTCCACGACGACCGCTCGACCACGGTACGGCGCTCGTGCAACCGCGAGTTCATCTCGCCCGGCTGGTCTCCCAATGGCCGCAGGCTCGTCTTCGCCCACAAGAAGCTTGCGGCCCGCGGCGCCGATCTGCGCTTCCGGCTCGGAATGCTTCTCCCGGACGGAACCCAGGTGGGCGGCGCGCCGCATCACCGCCGCGGCACCAACGAGCTCGACCCCGCCTGGCAGCCGCTGCGGGGTTGAGGGACGCTAGACCCGGGAGTAGATTGCGGTCATGTCGAGGGGCCATCTGAGAGCGTCGGTGGCAGCGGCGGCCCTGGCGTCCCTGCTTGCCGGCGTGGTGGCGGGCACCGGCTCGGCCCAGCGGGCGGCGGGCGGGGGAGGGCAGATCGTCTACATCGACCAGGGAAAGCTCGTCACCGAGTCCCCGGCGGGGGGGCAGCGCCGGGTCCTCGCCCGCAACGACTTCGATTACTCCCTCGGAGGCGTCTCCGCGAACCGCAGTGGCCGCCGGATCGTCTACGAGATGAGCGGCATACTCGGCGGCGGCCCCGGCCCCGGAGAGCTGTTCACCAAGTTCGTGATGGTCAGGCGCGGCGACAACGACGGTCGCTTCATCCGCCGGTTCAGGACGTTCGTGCAGGGCTTCGACATCTCCGACGACGGCCGCCGGATCACCCTCGCCAAGGGTGCGGGCAGGACCTCGGACAACGTCGAGATCTTCGTCATGCGGACGAGCGGCGCCGGGTTGCACAAGGTGACGAACTGCCCGGTCGAGTGCACCGATCCGGGTTTCTCCCCGAACGGCCGCAAGATCGTCTTCGTCAAGGGCCGCCACCTGGCCGTGATGAGCAGTCGCGGCGGCCCATCCCACCGGCTCACCGGCGGCGGCGGCAGCGAGATGATGCCGACCTACTCGCCGAACGGCAACCGCATCGCCTACGTCTCCTCGCAGGGCGGCACCCTCTTCCGCATCTGGATCATGCGCGCCGACGGCTCACGCGAGCGACGGATCACAGGCGGCCCCGACGCCCAGCAGCTCAACCCGGACTTCGCTCCCACCGGCCGCGCCCTCGTCTACGAGAAGGACGCGTTTGTCGGTGGCGGGGCGAGCGGGATCTTCACGATCCGGCCCGACGGCACCCACCGCCGCACCGTCCAGCGTGGGGTCGGAGGCGACCCGGATTGGACCCGCCGCCCCTAGAGCGGCGGCCCCGGCCTAGCCGACGCGCTCGCCGAGGTTCTCGAGCATCTCCTCGACGCGCACGAACTTGACCCGTGGCCTTCCGTGGGGCTCGCCGCGGCCGACCTCGGCCTCGTCGATCGCCTGCCAGTCCTCGAAGGTGATGTAGCGGACCCCCTTCTCGGCGAGCAGGTCCTCGACCGCCCCGGGCTCGGGGGTGGCGGGGTCCAGGACACTGCCGGCGGCGACGTCCTCGAGCAGGTGGCGGCAGGTCTCGAGGGCGTCCTTCTTGTTGGTCCCGATCACGCCCGAGGGCCCGCGCTTGATCCAGCCCGCGGCGTAGTGGCCCACCTTGTGGCCGGAGTCGTGCGAGTCGAGGACGCGGCCGCCCTCGTTGAGGATCAGGCCGCGGCGCTCGTCGAAGGGCACCCCCTCGATCGGGATTCCGGTGTAGCCGACTGAGCGCAGCACCAACCCGCACTCGATCTCCTCGCGCTCGCCGGTGTCGCGTGCGCGCAGCGTGCCGCCCTCGTCGACCAGCTCGTTTCGCCCGATGACCATCCTCTCGACCCGGCCCTCGCCCTGGATCTCGACCGGCGAGGCGAGGAAGCGGAGGACGATCCGCTTGTGCTTGCCGGCGGGCGCCCGCTGGGAGAAGTCGCGGAGGATCTCGACGTTGACGCGCGAGGTCTTGTCGGCGGTCTCGATGAAGGCCTCGCTCGCCGGGTCGAGCTCGACATCGCCGGGATCGACGATCACGTCGGCGTCGACCATCTCGCCGAGCTCCTTGATCTCCGGATTCGTGAACGCGGCCTGGGCGGGCCCGCGCCGGCCGAGTACGACGATCTCCTGGATCCTGCTCTTGGCAAGCTCCTCGATCGCGTGATCGGCGGTGTCGGTTGAGCGCAGCTCCTCCCCGGTGAGCGCCAGCATGCGGGCGACGTCCATCGCCACGTTGCCGTTGCCGATCACGACCGCGCGGTCGCCGCTCAGGTCGAACTGCTCGTCGGCGTAGTCGGGGTGGGCGTTGTACCAGCCGACGAAGGCGGTGGCGGCATGGCTGCCCGGGAGTTCCTCGCCGGGGATGCCGAGCTGCCGGTCGGTCTCGCAACCGACCGTGTAGACGATCGCGTGGTAGAGGCGCTCGAGCTCGTCGATCTCGAGATCGTGCCCGACCTTGACGTTGCCGAAGAAGCGGAAGCCCTCGCGCGCCGCGGTCTTCTCGTAGACCCGGATCACCGACTTGATCTTGGGGTGGTCGGGAGCCACGCCCCCGCGGACCAGGCCGAAGGGGGTGGGGAGGCGGTCGAAGAGGTCGACCTGCGTATGGGTGCCCTCGTCCTTGAGGATGTGCTCGGCCGCGTAGAAGCCGGACGGGCCGGCGCCGATGATCGCGACGCGAAGCGGATTCTCGGGGGTTCCCACCGGGGTCATTTCGAAGGCGGAGGATAGGGAACCGGGGCGGTCGCTCCGCTGCCTGCGCAGCTAGACGAGCAGCTCGGCGGCGATCGCCTTTCCGGCCAGCGCCCCCATGCCGATCGCGATCGCCACAGAGCGCACCGGAGCGGCGGCGTCACCGGTCGCGAAGACGCCGTCAACCCCCGTGCGGCCGTCCAGGTCCACCTCGATCACGCCTGCTTCGCCGAGCCGGCAGCCGAGCCGCTCAGCCAGGTCGTTGGGCTGGCGGACGTCGGGGATGAAGAACATGGCCGTCCGTTCCTCGGCGGCTCCGGAGTCGAAGCGGATCTCGCTCAGCTTCCCGCCGGACGTGCCCAACCCGGCCACCCGCTCCTCGCGGATCGGGATCTCCGCCGCTGCGAGCCGGCCGCGCTCGCCATCGCTCAGCTCCGCGGGACCATCGGTCAGGAGCACGAGGTCGTCGGTCCAGCCCTTGAGGAGCAGGGCGTAGCGGACAGCGTCCTCGCCCTCGCCGTAGACGGCGATCGGCTGGTTGCAGACCTCCCAGCCGTCGCAGAAGGGGCAGTGGTAGGCCCCGGAGCCCCAGATCTCCTCGACCCCGGGCAACTCCGGCAGCCCGTAGACGAGGCCATGGGCGAGGAGGACCTTGCCGCAGGCCTCGGTGGCGCCGTCCTCGAGCCGGACCGTGAACTCCCCTTCCGTCCCCTCGATTGCGGCGACCCGTCCGTCGCGAAACTCGAGGCTGGGCAGCTCTGCGAGCTGGCGCCTGCTGATCTCCCGGAAGCGGGCGGGATCGACACCTTCCTGGCCGAGCAGACCCCCGATCGCGCTCGAGACCTCGTTTGCCGGGGCGCCCGAGTCGACGACCAGGACCGGCCGCCTGGCCCGCCCCAGGGTGAGGGCTGCGCTCAGACCCGCCGGGCCCCCGCCGACGATCACGACGTCATGGCTCACGCAAGCGCCGAGGCTTCAGAGGCGACGCTGGCGGAGCCGTCGAGCGCGTCGAGCGCCCGGCGGACGCTCATCGAGACGCAGGTGAAGATCGGGGTCTCGCGCTCGGTGTAGGCGCTCGACTCGGTCGGGCGCAGCTCGTGGACCAGGTCGAGGAACATGCTCGGGTCGTCGCCCTCGAAGGCGACCACGAACTCCTGGTCGTCGAGACCGTAGGAGTAGGTGGTGTTGATCGTGATCTCGGGGTAGCGGCGCCCGACCTCGATGTGCGAGCGCATGATCCGCCCCCGCTCCTCGGCGGGCAGGCCGTACCAGGCACGCTTCTTCACCATCGGGTAGATGAAGAGGTACTTGCGGTCGGAGACGCAGATCTCCGGCCGCGCCGCCTCCTCGGAGTAGGCCGAGGGCTTGGTCATCGAGAGGTAGGAGTGGGGGATGTCGGCCCACTTGGCGAGGCCGCTCTGGCCCAGCACGACGTGGAACGTGTGCAGGTCCTCGAGGACCGGGCTCTGCGCGAGCAGGAGGAGGTCGGCATCGCCCCGCGTTCCTATGGTTGAGTAGGCCCGCAGCGAGCGGTCCAGCGCGAAGTCCTCGCAGGCCGCGAGGAACTCCCGCTTGTCGGCGGCACGCAGCTCCTCGTCACGGCGCCGCCAGGCGGGATCGACCTTGAAGAACGTGAACTTCGCGAAAGTGCGAGCGGCCATGACGCCAACCAAAATAGCGCTCGTCGCCCTGATCGCCGGGTGCCTGGCTGCGTCCGCGGCCGCCGCCCAGGAGGGTGCCGGGACGCCGCCCGAGCCCGCCCCGGCGGCAGGCGCGCAGCCTGCGGTGACGATCGCCCTGCTGCCCGCGGGCACGGAGGTCGAGGACCTCGCCCCGTTCGCGGGGATATCGCCCGGTCTGCTCAGCGCCGGCCTCGGCGAGGTGCCGGCCGCCCAGACCTACCTCGACATCACCCAGGGCAACCGCATCTTCAGCTCGCTCTACGACTCGGCCCTCGACCTGCCGCCGCCGCGCGGCGGCCGCGCCGCCGGCTGGGGCGATGTGGTCGCGCGGGCCGAGTCGGCGCCCGCCGAGATCGTGCCCGGGCTGCTCGGCTCGGCCCTGTCCGGCGCCGGCGTCCGCCCGGTGCGCGGCGCCGCCGTCGAGGCGGCGCCGCAGCTCGGCTATCCGGCCCTGCTGGCGGCCGACCGGGACGGCCGCATCGGCCGCCTGCAGCGGCGCTGCAGCTCCCGTCTCTGCGCCGCCCCGGTCACCATCCGCGGCGCCACCCTCGGCGACCTCCCCGCGCTGGTCGCCGGCCTGCGCGGCGCCGATCTGCTGATCGCGCTCGAGCGCCCGCCGCCGCCCGAGCGCGAGGCCCTCGCGATCGGGATCGCCGGTCGCGGCTACGAGGGCAACCTGACCTCCGACAGCACCCGCACCGACGGCTACGTCCTCTCCACCGACATCGCGCCCACCGTCCTCGAGCGCTTCGGGGTCCCGGTGCCCCCGGAGATCGGCGGCGAGGCGATTCGCGGCGAGGGCGAGCGAGACCCGGCCGCGGTCGCATCGCTCGGCTCGCGGCTGAGCGAGATCGGCGGCCGACGCGGCGCCGTGATCGTGGTCAGCGTCCTCTGCTGGCTCGGGGCGCTGCTGGTGGCCGTCGCCCTCAGCCGCGGGCGGGCCGCCCCGCGGGGCCTGCGGATCCTCGCCCTCGCCGTCGTCTACCTGCCGCTGATGCTGCTGGCGGGCGCCGCCCTCGAGCCCTCCACCGGCGCCGAGAGGCTGCTCGTCCTGCTCGGGGCCCCCGTCCTGGCCGCGCTGACGCTGGCGCTGCTCGGCGGCTACCGGGCCCTGGCCGCGGCCTGCGCGCTGACGGTGGCCGCACAGGCGGTCGACGCGCTCGCCGGCTCGCCGCTCACCTCGCTCTCGCTGATCGGCCCCAACCCGGGCCTCGGCGTCCGCTTCTTCGGCATCGGCAACGAGCTCGAGGCGATCCTGGCGCCGCTGGTGATCGTCGGCACGGGGGCCGCGCTCGCCGGCTTCGCGCCGCGGCTCGGCACCACCGGCGCCGCCGCCGCCTTCCTCGGCGCCGGCCTGGTCGCCGCCTTCGTCTTCGCCGCCGGGCGCTTCGGCGCCGACGTCGGCGCGGCGATCGTCTTCCCGGTCGGCGCCGCCGTCGCCGCGGCGCTGATCACGGGTCGCCGCTCGGCCGCGCTGCTCGTGGTCGCCGCCCCCCTCGGAGCCCTCGCGGTGCTTGCGGTCATCGACCTGGCGAGCGGCGGCGATGCCCACCTGACCAGGTCGGTGCTCGACGCGGGGGGCTTCGGCGACCTTGCCGACGTCGCCGAGCGCCGCCTGCGCCTCTCCGCCCGCAGCTTCGGGCGTGCGATCACCTCCCCGTTCCTGCCGCTGGTCCTGGCCGTGCTCGCCGTCGCCGTCTGGAAGCGGGACCGCATCCTCGCCTGGATCGGGACCCAGCCGGCCTTCCGCGCCGGATTTCTCGGCGCGGCCGCGGCGACCGTGATCGGCACCCTCGCCAACGACTCGGGCGCGCTCCTGCTCGAGGTCGGCACCGCATACCTGCTCGTCTTCACCGGTTACGCCTGGGCGGAGGCACGTGACGGACGTCACGATCCCCCCCGACCCATCAACTACCCTTAAGGCACGTGCGACATCGCCCTAGTCTAGCCCTTACTCATGGACGTATCAGGGGGGCGTGAACCGGCACATCGAAGCACTCGCGGAGGAGTTCATCGGCCGCGGCCACCACGTTCGCGTGCTGGCGCCTTTCGACCCGCCGGATCGCCTCACCGCCATCCTCCATCCGCGCAGCCGCGGAGCCCCGCGAGATGCCCGGATACCTGATCCCGCTGGGCCGCACGATCGGGATCGGCGCCAACGGCGCTGTCTCCAACATCTCCCCGTTCCCCGACCGGCGTCTCCATGATGCGCCGCGAGCTCGATCAGGGCGGCTTCGACGTCGTCCACGTGCACGAGCCCGTCGCCCCGCTGATCGGCTGGGACGCCGCCCTCAGCTCGAAGGCGCCCGTCGTCGGCACGTTCCACGCCTACTCGACCAAGGCCCTCCCCAACCACGCCGCGACCCTGCTCGGCGCGCGCCGCGTCCTCAACAAGCTCACCGCCCGGATCGCCGTCTCCGAGGCCGCCGCCTGGACCGGGCGCCGCTGGTTCGGGGGCGAATACGAGATCGTCCCCAACGGCGTCGACGTCGCCGCGGCGCCGCAGGGGCCGAAGCCGCCGAGCGAGGAGCTGCCGCATCGCTCTTCGTCGGCCGCCCCGAGGAGCGCAAGGGCCTGCCGGTGCTGCTCACCGCGCTCAGCGGCCTGGTCGAGCACGTCCCCGCCCGGCTCACCGTGATCGGCGCCGACGGAGGCCGACATCGCCCGCTACCTCGCCGACCCCGAGCTGATGGAGCGTGATCGACGCGCGCGGCCGGGTCTCCGGGGAGGACCTCTGGAATGCCCTCCACGAGGCCGACGTCCTCTGCGCGCCCGTCGCTCTCCGGCGAGAGCTTCGGCATGGTCCTGACCGAGGCCTTCGCCGCCGGAACCCCGGTGATCGCGTCCGAGATCGCCGGCTACAGCGACGTGGTCACCGACGGCGCCGACGGCGTCCTGGTCCCGCCCGCCGACCCGCAGCGCCTCGCCGAGGAGCTGCAGCGCGCCCACCACGAGCCCGAGCGGCTGCGCGGCGATGGGCGAGGCCGCCCGCCGCAGCGCCGAGCGCTACGCCTGGCCTCGCGTCGCGGACGAGGTCTCCGAGGTCTACGAGAAGGCGATCGAGGCGCCCGCTCCGGTCAACGCCGCCGACCGCGCCGCCCGCCGCGTCGGCCTCGTCCGCGCCGACGGCGGCCCGCGCCGTCCCGGCCCGGCGGCTGCCGTCGCTCGACCCCGAGCCCGAGCAGCGGCCGCGGCCGCAGGACCGCGCGCGCCGGATCGGGCTCGGCGTCGCCGGAGCGCTCGGCATCGGCCTGACCTGCCTCGCCGCCAACCGCATCGGCGTCGACAAGGTCGCTCGAGAGCATCGTCCGCTCCGACCTCACCTGGGTGCTGATCGCCTGCGGCCTGATGGCCCTCTCGCTCTTCGTCCGCGCCGCCTCCTGGTACTGCGATCGTCCGCGCGGCCCTGCCCAGCCGGCCGCTGCGGCGCCGCGACGTCACCTCGGCGACGATGCTCGGGGTGCTGATGTCCGCGACGCTGCCGGCCCGCCTCGGCGAGCCCGCCCGGGCGATGGTCCTCGCCCGGCGCATCGGACGGATGCGGAGACCTTCCCCGTGCTCCTCGGCACGCTCGTCTCGCAGACGATGCTTCAACATGTCGCGCTGGTCGGGCTCGGGGTGATCATCGTCTCGACCACCGACCTGTTCCACTCGCGCACCCAGAAGCTCTTCCTCTTCAGCCTGGCGCCGCTGGCGCTGCTGCTGGTCGGTCCTCGCCGCTCCCTTCCTCATGCGGCCGCCAGGGCAACGGGCGCCTGGCGCGGATCGGCGCAGGCGGTCCGCGGCGCCGTCGTCCAGGTGCGCCGCGGCCTGCAGATCTTCCGCGAGCCGCGCCGCGGAGCCGCCGCCGGCGCCGCCCAGCTCGGCGCCTGGGCGATCCAGCTCGCCGCCTGCTGGGCCCTGCTGTTCGCGCTCGGCCTCGAGGGCGAGGCCGGCATCGGCGCCGCCGCGGCCGTGCTGTTCGCGGTCAACGTCACCGCGGTCGTGCCGGCGACGCCGTCCAACATCGGCGTCTTCCAGCTCGCGGTGATCAGCGTCCTCCACACCGGCTTCGGCGTCTCCACGGCCGACGCCCTCGCCTACGGCGTGATCCTGCAGGCGGTCGAGATCGCGACCGCGGTCGCCCTCGGCGTCCCGGCGCTGGTCCGCGAGGGAATGACCTGGGGCGACCTCCGCCTGCAGGCGCTCTCGGCGGCGCCGGTGCGGCTGCAGCCGCACCCCTCCTCGAGCGGCTCGCGCGCTCGCGAAACCGCCGTAGCGGCGCTCGCGCGCTTGCGCACAAGCGCGGTTTCCGCGGCATCTCGCTGGGTAGCCGAAGTGGTACCCAACTATCGAGGAGACGTGATCTGAGATGTCCGAGATGAACGAGCGCGACACCAAGCTCGTCCAGTACCTGAACGAGGCCTACGGCAAGGAGCGGGAGCTGGAGACCGCCCTGCAGGCGCACATCGGCATGACCACCAAGCCCGCCTACAAGAAGCGCCTCCAGCAGCACCTGCGCGAGACCAAGAGCCACGGCAAGCAGCTCGAGCGCCGGATCAAGAAGCTCGGCGGCGGCGGCCATGCCGTGCAGACGGTGGTCGCCAAGGCGATGGCCACCGCCAAGGGCCCGCTGCACATGGTCCGCGGCAGCGGCGAGCAGGAGAAGATGCTCAAGAACGCCAAGACCGAGTACTTCAACGAGCACGAGGAGATCGCGACCTACCTGGCGATCGAGACGCTCGCGGAGAAGGTCGGCGACAAGGAGACCGCGAAGATGGCGCGCGCGATCCGGCGCGAGGAGGAGCGGATGGCGAAGTTCCTCGAGGGCCAGATCAAGACGCTCACCAACGCGGTCGCGACCGAGGAGATCCCGAGCGCCCAGCGCAACGGCGCCGCCGGTCGTCGTCGCAGCACCCGCGCCACCAGCCGTTCGGCGTCGCGTTCGACCTCGGGCAAGCGCTCGAGCACGCGCAGCGGCAGCTCGAGCAGGCGCTCGACCTCGCGCAGCCGCACCCGCTCGCGGGCGAAGGCCGGGAGCCGCAGCTAGCGCTTGACCGGGATTGCGGTCGGCCGGCGTCGCCCCGCCGGCCGGCCGGCCCGCCGGTCAATCCCTAATCGGCGGCGGCCAGGGCCTCCGCCTCGACGGTGCCGTCGCCGGGATCGGCCTCGGGCGGGAGCTCGCCTCCGCGCTCGCTGCCCGCGATCAGCTCGTCGGGCGCCTTCTGCTTCGGCACGAAGCCCGACTTCATGCCGAAGTAGACGGCCTGGGGATGGTGGGCGATGATCGCCACCGTCGACTGCTCGGGCTCGACCGCGTAGCCGCTCGAGAGTCTCATGCCGATCTGCTCGAGGCCGAGCAGGCGCCAGACCTTCTCGTGCTCGGACTGGTCCGGGCAGGCGGGGTAGCCCCAGGAATACCGGCGGCCCTGGTCCGGTTCGATTCCCAATTCGCTGCGGACCTCCGCGTGGAGCCACTCGGCGAGACCCTCGGCCGCCTGCACGCCGAGGCCGTGGGTGAAGAGCTGTTCGGCGAACTCGCCCTCGGCCTCGAGCCGCTCGATCAGCCGAGTGACCTCGGGGCCGACCGTCACCCCCTGGATCGCGACCACGTCGCGCTCGCCCGAATCGAGCGGCCGGTAGAAGTCCGCCAGGCAGATGCGGTCGTGCCTGGGCTGGCGCGGGAAGACGAGCCGTTCCAGCTCGCGCTCGGGGTCCTCGGGATCGAAGACCACCAGCTCGTTGCCGTCGGCGGCGCAGGGAAAGTAGCCGAGCCGGGCCTGCGGCTCGAGGTAGTCCTGCTCGCGCCACATCCGCTCGAGCTTGGGGGCGAAGCCCTCGTCCTCACCGTCGCCCTCGACGATCCGGCGCCACTCCTCGCCCTTCTTGCCGCGCCCGCCCCAGTGCAGCTTGAAGAGGACGTGCCGGTCGAGGTGCGGGTAGACCTCGTCGAGGTCGACCTCGATCCCGCGCGCCCCCCAGAAGGGCGGCTCGGGGACGGGGTTGTCGGTCGCCACGGCGGAGCGGACGCTGTCGTCGGTGACCGGCGGCGAGTCGTCGGGCTTCTCGGCCTTCTCCCGCAGCCGGCGCGCCTCGTCGCGGATCCTCTCGACCAGGGCAGCGCGGGCCTCCTCGTCGACCAGCGCGTCCATCGTGTCCAGGCCCTGGAACGCGTCCTTGCAGTAGAAGACGCCGGGCTCGTAGACCTCGTCGGACTCCTTGCCCTTCGGGTAGAGCGTGCGGCGGCCGAAGTCGCGGTTGATCGCGGCGCCGCCGATCAGCACCGGGAACTCGAGCCCGCGCTCGTGCAGCTCGCCGACGCAGGTCGGCATCTGCTTCGAGGTCGAGACGAGCAGCGCCGAGAGGCCGATCGCGTCGGCGTCGTGCTCGACGGCGGCGTCGATGATCGTGTCGACCGGGACCTGCTTGCCGAGGTCGACGACGGTGTAGCCGTTGTTGGTGAGGATGGTGTTGACCAGCGACTTGCCGATGTCGTGGACGTCGCCGAAGACGGTGGCGATCACCACCTTGCCCTTGCTGTGCCCCTCGATCCGCTCGAGGTAGTTCTCGAGCCGGGCGACCGCGCGCTTCATCACCTCGGCCGACTGGAGGACGAAGGGCAGGATCAGCTCGCCGGCGCCGAACTTGTCGCCGACCTCCTTCATCGCCGGCAGCAGCACCTGGTTGAGGGTGGGGACGGCGCCGATCTTCTCGACCGAGCGGTCGATCCAGTCCTCGACCCCCTCCTTGCGGCGGCGGAGGATGTGCCAGTGCAGCGCCTCCTCGGGCTCCATGCCCTCGGTCGGGTCGCCCGCCTCCTCCTCGGCGGCCTCTCCCTTCTGCTCGAAATGGGCGATGAAGCGCTCGAGCGCGTCCTCGCGGCGGTTGAAGACCAGGTCGTCGGTCAGCTCCCGCTCGGACTCGGAGATCTCGGCGTAGGGGGTGATGTGGTTCGGGTTGACCATCGCCAGGTCGAGCCCCGCGTCGACGCAGTGGTGCAGGAAGACCGAGTTGAGGACCGCCCGCGCCGGCTGCGAGACGCCGAAGGAGACGTTTGAGACGCCCAGCGACGTCTTCACGCCGGGGATCTCGGCCTTGATCCGGCGGATGCCCTCGATCGTCTCGACCGCCGACGGCTTCCACTCGTCGTCGCCGGTTGTCAGGGTGAAGGTGAGGGCGTCGAAGATCAGCGCCTCCGGGTCGAGGCCGTGCTCGTCGCAGGCCAGCTCCTTGATCCGCCGGGCGATCTCGACCTTGCGGTCGGCGGTCTTCGCCATCCCGACCTCGTCGATCGTGAGCGCGATCAGCGCCGCCCCGTGGGCCTTTGCCAGCGGCGCGACCACGTCGAGCTTGTCGCGGCCGGCCTCGAGGTTGACCGAGTTGACGATGGCGCGGCCGGGGATCTGCTCGAGCGCTCTCCTGATCACGTCGGGCTCGGTCGAGTCGACCTGGATCGGGGCGGGCTGGGTCAGCGAGATCCGCTTCACGACCTCCCTCATCTGCACGTCCTCGTCCTGGCGCTCGGTGAGCGCCACGCAGACGTCGAGGACGTGGGCGCCTCCGGTCACCTGGTCCTCGGCCACCGTGACCAGGCCGTCGTAGTCGTCGGCGAGGAGCAGCTCCTTGGCCTTGCGCGAGCCCTGCGAGTTGACCCGCTCGCCGACCAGCGTCGGGCGCGGCTCCTGCACCAGCGGCGTCCCGGTCATCATCGAGGAGACCCGCGGCGGCCCGGGGGCGGGACGCTCGCCGGGGACGCGCCCCTCGACCCGTTCGCGGATCGCGGCGATGTGCTCGGGGGTGGTGCCGCAGCAGCCGCCGACGATGCCCACGCCGTGGCGCTCGACGAACTCGCCGAGGGTCGCGGCCAGCGGCCCGGGCTTCTCGGGGAAGATCGTCTCGCCGTCCGGGCCCTGCAGCGGCAGGCCGGCGTTGGGGATGCAGTGGACGGGCACGGTGCTGTTCTCGCCCAGGTAGCGGATCGCGTCCCGCATGTCCTCCGGCCCGGTCGAGCAGTTGAGTCCGATCACGTCCACGTCGAGCGCGCTCAGGGTGGTGAGCACGGCGTCGATGTCGGTGCCGAGCAGCATCTTGCCTCCCTGGGGGAGGAGGGAGACGCTGCACTGGATCGGCAGCGTGCGGCCGGTCTCGGCGAAGGCGGCGCGCGCGCCGAAGACCGCGGCCTTGACCTCGAGGATGTCCTGCGCCGTCTCGATGATGATCAGGTCGGAGCCGCCGCGCACGAGCCCGGTGGCCTGCTCTGTGAAGACCTCGACCAGCTCGGCGAAGGTGATCCTGCCCAGCGTCGGGTCGTCCGAGGCGGGAAGGTGGCCGGTCGGCCCGATCGACCCGGCGACGAAGCGCTCCTCGCCGGCCGCCCGGCGGGCGATCTGCGCCGCCTTCTCGTTGACCTCGGGCGTGTGCTCGCCCAGGCCCCATTCCTCGAGCTTCAGGCGCGAGGCCTGGAAGGTGTCCGTCTCGACCACCTCGGCGCCGGCCTCGAGCATCGACTCGTGGACGCCCTCGATCACGTCGGGGCGGTTGAGGACGAGCGCCTCGTGGCACTTGCCCTGGAGGCCGCCGTAGTCCTCGGCGGTCAGGTCGAACTGCTCGAGGGTCGCGCCCATGCCGCCGTCGAAGACGACGACACGCTCGCGCGTCGCGGCCAGGTAGTCGCGGTCGGCCATCACTTGATCCTAATTTCGAAGGATGTGCTCATCGTCTCCATCGGTCCCGGCTGTCGCACCGTGTCCGCCCTCGGGAGGGCTCACCGGTTGCGGCGGCTTCCTGGGTCCGGGTCCCTCGGCCGCTCTGGATGGTTGCCCCACCAGTCTAGGGCAGGCGCGCTAATGCTCGACGGGCTTCCCGTTCGCGGTCAGCCTGACTTCGATGTTGCCGCGGGTGGCGTTCGAGTAGGGGCAGACCCTGTGCGAGGCGCGGACCAGGTCGGCGGCCTCATCCGCGGCGTCGATGCCGGGAAGCGTCACGTCGAGCTCGGCGGCGAGCTTGAAGCCGCGATTCTCGGTCGGCATCAGCATCACCTTCGAGTCAATCGCGACCTCCCCCGGCTCGACCTTGCGCCGGCGGGCGACGGCGCCGATCGCGCTCTCGAAACAGGACGCGAAGCCGATCGCGAAGAGCTGCTCGGGGTTTGTCCCCTCGCCCTCGCCGCCGAGCTCGGCCGGGATCCTCAGGTCGACCGCCAGCGAGCCGTCCGAGGTCTCGCCGTGGCCCCGGTCGCGGCCTCCCGTCACTCGAGCCTTTGCGGTGTAGAGAACCTTGCTCATGGGACCTCCGGGCTGAGGGTGTCCGAGACGCAGAATTCTCCCAGCAGCTCGACCGTGCGGTCGGGCTCCTCGATCTGCGGGCAGTGGCCGCAGCCCTCGATCACCTCGAGCCGGCAATCCTCGATCTCCCGCAGCATGCGGTCGGCGCCGCTGGTGAAGACCATCCGGTCGCTGTCGCCCCAGAGGACCAGGACGGGACAGCTGATCCGCTCCAGCTCGAACGGGTCGGCGAGCTCCGCCCGCAGGCGGCGCCCGCTGCCGAGCACCCTGGCGACGTCGCCGCGGCTCGAGAGGTGGGTGGAGAAGGAGGCGACGACGCGGGGATCCACCCCGAAGGGGCGGGCGAAGGCGACCTGGCGGTAGACCTGGCCGACAGCCGCGCGGACGACCGGCGCCGGAAGCGGCAGGGGCGAGGCCAGCAGCGCCCGGATCAGGCGCTCGCTCTCGATGATCGAGAACCAGCCTGCCATGTCGAGGCCGGCCGGCGCGATCGGCGCGATTCCGGCGATCGGCAGGTCGGGGCTCTGCGCCGCCCGCAGCGCCGCGCAGCCGCCGAGCGAGTTGCCGGCGATCACGGCCGGCTCGTCGCCGGCGAAGCGGGTCAGCGCGGCCCTCAGGAAGCGGTCGAGCTGGGAGAGGATCGGCTCCGTGCTCGAGTGCGGGGTGGCCGTGCCGTATCCGGGGAGGTCGAGGGCGACGGCCCGCCGCCCGCGACGCCGCAGCCGGTCGAGCGCCGGGCGCCAGGTGTCGGCGCTGTCGGCGAAGCCGTGGATGAGCAGCAGCGGAGGCCCGTCGCCGTCGAGCTCCAGCGCCCGCGTCTCGAACCCCGCGATCCTGAGCCGATGCTCGAACAGGACACCCATTGGCTGCCCGGCCAAGCTACCGCCCGGCCGGGACGGGAACGCCGCATTGACCGCCTCGCCGGCGTCGGATAGGTTCGCCCTGAACCGCCCAAGGAGGCACATATGACTCTCTCTTCCACCCGGCGCCTCGGGACGCTTGCCGCGCTCGCCCTCCTCTGCATGGCCGTGGCGGCCCCTTCCGCGTCGGCCCACCGGCTGCCCAAGTTCCTCGCCCGCGAGAACACCTACACGCTGATGAAGCGGATCTGCCACGAGGACCCGCGGCCGTGCCGCGGCTGGGCGGTGCAGCGGTGCGCCCGCCGCTCCGACCACCGAGTGGATTGCCGGGCCTCGCATTCCTTCCGCGAGAACGGCGTCGACAAGACCTGCCGGATGTGGGCGGCGACACGGCTTCGCGGCAACGTCTACACGACCCGCATACTGCGGGCCACGGTCAACTGCGGGCCCGCATAGCCCCTAATAGCCCTTGGTGAACCGGCGCTTCAGGTCGCGCGAGTGGAGGAAGCGCGCCGCGCGGCGGAGCAGGTTGCGGCGCTTCTCGCTGTAGGGGTACCAGAGGGGCTCGCGCTTGCCGCCGAAGCGGGTGATCACGATCGACTCGGGGCGGCAGAACTTCTTGATCCCGTACTCGCCGTGGCGGAAGCCGATGCCGGACTCCTTCCAGCCGCCCATCGGCACGTTCGCCGCGAAGTAGTTGCTGAGCACGTCGTTGACGTTGATCGCGCCGCACTCGACCCGTCGGGCGACCCTCTCGGCGTGGCCCTTGGCCCCGAAGACGGACCCCGAGAGGCCGTAGCGGGTGTCGTTGGCGAGGTGGATCGCCTCCTCCTCGTCGCGCACCTTCATCACCCCGACCACCGGGCCGAAGGTCTCGTCGCGCATCACCTTCATCGAGTGGTCGACGTCGACGAGCACGGTCGGCTCAAAGAAGTCGCCGGGCCCTTCGGCGCGCTTGCCGCCGGTCAGGGCGCGAGCCCCGCCGGCGAGGGCGTCGCTGATGTGGTCCTCGACGATCGCGCTCTGGTTGGGGGAGGTCATCGCGCCGACGTCCTTGTCGTACTCGGTGCCGTCGGCGCCCTGGCGCAGGCCGCCGACCTCCTCGGTGAGCTTCTCCACGAACTCGTCGTAGACGGGCTCCTCGACGTAGATCCGCTCCACCGACATGCAGATCTGGCCCGAGTTCGCCATCCCGCCCCAGGCCGCCGCGTTGGCGGCGCGGTCGACGTTTGCGTCGCGGAGGACGATCATCGGGTCCTTGCCGCCGAGCTCGAGACTGACCGGGGTGAGGGTCTCCGCGGCGCGCGCCATCACCTTCCGGCCGGTCCGGTCGGAGCCGGTGAACTGGACGTAGTCGACCTCGTCGATCAGGGCAGACCCCGTCTCGCCCATTCCCTGCACGGTGTCGAGGACGTCGGGGCCGCCGATCTCGCTCTTCCACGCCTCGACGACCTCGATCAGGCCGAGCGGGGTGAGCTCGGAGGGCTTGATCACGACCGCGGCCCCTGCGGTGAGCGCGGGGATCGCGTCGCCGAGGGAGAGGATCAGTGGGAAGTTCCAGGGGCTGATCACGCCGACCACCGGATAGGGCCGGTACTGGATCTTGAGCTTCTTGGCAGCGGTCAGCGGCGAGTGCGGGCGGAGCCTCTCCTCGCCGATGTACTTGTGTCCCCGCGAGCCGTAGAAGTTGATGACGTCGGTGAGATAGACGGACTCGGTTGCGGCGTCGGCGCGGACCTTGCCGGTCTCCTCCTGCATCGTGTCCGCGACCAGGTCGTAGTTGTCGAGGAGCCAATCGCGGAGCTGCCCGAGCCAGCGGTAGCGGCCCTTGATCCCGAGCGCCTCCCATTCGGCCTGGCTCTCGCGCACGCGCGCGACGGTGGCGCGGACGCTCTCGGGGGAGTCGATCGCGACGCTGCGTATGACCGCCCCGGTCGCCGGGTTGCGGACCTCGAAGCTCTCTCCGCCGGCGCCGTTGCCGCCGGCGCCGTTCGTGGCCGCCGCCTTCTCTGCCGTGCCGCTCTCCACCTGTGCGCTCCTTCCGTCGCTCCCCGGCGCCCACGGCGCTGGCTAGGTGGCCAAACTCTACTTGCCGCCCGTTCCCGGGCTCATCTCGGCACCAGACGGAAGACCGGTCCGTTTAGCGAGGCGACGTAGAGGCGTCCGAGCCTGTCCTCGCCGAAGGAGGTCGGGGAGGGGACGGAGACGCCGATCATGGGAGCGGCGCGGACCCGGCCCAGGCGGGGCGCGAAGCTGCGCAGCTGCCCCTCGCAGAGGTCGGCGAAGACGTAGCGCCCCTGGAGGGAGCGCAGGCCCCGGTCGCGGACCACGTAGCCGCCGATCACGGCGCAGCCGTTGGCGCGCCCGTATGCGAAGACGGGCTTCTCGGTGCCCTTGGCGCAGGAGCCGTCGCACTCGTGGGGCCGGAAGCCCTCCCATTCGTCCCAGCCGAAATTGGCGCCGCGGGCGTTTCGCAGCGTCTCGTAGTCGATCTCCTCGAAGCTGCCCTGGCCGACGTCGCCGATCGCGATCCGCACGCCGCCGCCGATCCGGTCGAAGGAGAAGCGGAAGGGGTTGCGCAGGCCGTAGCTGAAGATCTCGTTGCGGCCCGGCCTGCCGACGAAGGGGTTGGTGCGCGGCACGCGGTAGGCGCGCGGTCCGCGTGGGTTGCGCGGGTCGATCCGCAGGATCTTGCCGAGCAGCACGCGCCGGTTCTTGGCGTTGTCGGGGGGATCGTCGGCCGAGCCGCCGTCGCCGACCGAGATGTAGAGGAGGTGGCCGAGGAACTGGAGCTGCCCGCCGTTGTGGTTGTCGCCCAGGCGGTGGCGGATCTCGATCACCTTGCGGCGCGAGCCGCGGGCGGCGACGGTGGCGCTGCGGCGCCTGAACTCGTCGACGTTGACGTCTCCCTGGTTGTCGGTGTATGCGACGTAGAAGCGACGGCTGCGCCTGTAGTCGGGGGGAACGCGACCGAGAGCAGGCCCTGCTCGTATGAGTCGCGGACGAGGCTCGTGATGTTGAGGAACGAGCGCCGCAGCTTGCGCCCCCTGTGGAGGACCTTGATCCTGCCCTCCTGCTCGACGACGAAGAGCAGCTTCGGGAATCCCGGCGCGCCGGTGACGTAGACCGGCTGGTCGAAGTTGCCGATCTGCTTCAGCGCGACTCCGCCGCCGGCGCCCGCCTGCCGGGCTGTCGCCGGGAGCACGGCGACGGCGAGGGCCGCGAGGGCGCAGGCGATGATGACGAGGCGTTTCCTCATTGCGGATCGAGACGGTAGACGGGCCCCTCGAGCGACGTGGCGTAGAGGCGCCCGGCGGCGTCCTCGCCGAAGGAGGAGAGCGCCGGCACGGAGGGGCCGACCGGGCGGTCCCCCTGCGCGCGAAGGACCTCGCCGCCGGCGACCCGGAAGCTGCGCAGCTCGCCCAGGCAGTAGTCGCCGTAGAGGTAGCGGCCGTAGAGCGAGGCAAGCTCCGGGTCGCGGACGACGTAGCCGCCGGTCACCGAGCAGCCACGGTCGCGGCCGTAGGTGAGCGTGGGGGCCACGTGCCCGGGCGCCGACTCGTCCTCGTTGTAGCGC
Organism: uncultured Actinomycetes bacterium; assembly: GCA_963720015.1. Taxonomy (GTDB): domain Bacteria; phylum Actinomycetota; class Thermoleophilia; order Solirubrobacterales; family 70-9; genus DATFPK01. Next base: position 154,712 of record CAVREA010000006.1, read on the forward strand.
GCGCGGCCCTCGAACGCGGACCAGCCCAGGTTCGACCCGGCCCGCACGCCCGCGTCGATCTCCTCCTGCTCGTCCTGGCCGACGTCGCCGACGAAGAGCGCGCCGGGTCTCGGGGTCGAAGGAGAACCGCCACGGGTTGCGCAGCCCGTAGGCGTAGACCTCCGGCGCCGCTCCGGGGGTGCCGGCGAAGGGATTGCCCGCGGGGATCCGGTACGGCCTGCCGCCGGCGGGCCGGGGGTCGATCCGCAGGATCTTGCCGAGCAGGGTGCCGAGGTCCTGGCCGTTGCGGTCCGGGTCTCCGGCCGAGCCGCCGTCGCCGAGGCCGATGTAGAGGCGGCCGTCGGGTCCGAAGAGGACCAGGCCGCCGTTGTGGTTGGCGAAGGGCTGGTCGACGAAGAGCAGCTCGCGGGCGCTGCCGGGATCGGCGCGATAGGGGTCTCCGGCCGAGCGCCGGTACTCGACCACGCGGGTGTCGCCGTCGGTGTCGGTGTAGTCGACGTAGAAGAGGCCGGAGCGCGGGTAATCGGGTGCGAAGGCGAGCGACAGCAGCCCCTGCTCGCCGCCCGAGACGACGTCGCCGCTGATGTCGAGGAACGGCTCGTCGAGAACCCGCCCGTCGCGGATCACCCGGATCCGGCCCGCCTGCTCGACCACGTAGAGGTCGGTGGTGCCGTCGGCGCCGGGAGGCTCGGTGACGTACACGGGAGCGGTGAAGTCGCCGACGGTCGCGAGCTTGACGCCGCCCCTGCCGTCGCCGACCGGGGGCCTCGCTTCGCCATCGCCACCCTGCGCCTGGCGCTCGGGGCGCGGCGGGGCGGTCTGCTGGCGCGTCATCGTCGCCGTTGCCGCCGCAGCCCGCAAGCAGGAGGCAGGCAAGTGCGGCGGTGAGCGTCGCGCGTCTCATCGTCCCTCCAACACGAAGGGTGGCAGGACGGACCGGCCGGCCGGCGCGGCTAGCCGTCGCCGGAGGCCGTGCCGCCGGAGGGCGAGCCGCTGCCGGGCGGGGCGCCGAGGGTGCCGCCCTCGATCTGGACGACCTGCCCCTTGTCGTTGACGCGCGTCTGCGGGGGCACATCGGAGATCTGGATGGCGAAGGAGCCCGAGGGCCGGCCTCCGCCGGCGGTCTCAGCCTTCGCCTTGCCGGTGAGCCCGGCGTCCACCTCGTAGCGGAGGATGTACTTGCCGGCCTGCACCGAGGTCAGCTTCCAGACGGCCTCGGTGGTGTCTCCGGGCTTGAGCGCGCCGAAGGCGAAGGTCTTGTCGTTGGCGGTCTGGGCGCCGGCGGGGGCCGCCGACCCCGCGAGCCTGGGCCAGCCGTTCTCGAGGATCCACACGGGCCGGTCGGGGAGCGCGAGCCCGGGCTGGGGATCGCGAATCGAGAACGGGCGGATCGAGTTGCGTCCGCGCGGGCCGCCGATCGAGATCGTGATCGCGAGCGTCGGCAGGGCCTCGTCGCCGGTGTTCCTGACCCCGAGCCTGAGCAGCGAGGTCTCCGCGAGCCGCTGGCGGGGAGGGAACTCGGAGGTGACGATCTCGACCGGGAAGGTCCCGGCCGGCTCGGCCGCGTCCTGGCGCTCTCCGCCGCCCCCGCACGCGAGGAGACCAACGGCCAGCGAGCCCGCGACCACTCCCGTCACGAGGTAGCGAAGCCGGGCGCGCCGGGATTGTGGTCCGGTCCCCCGCAAGGCGCGGGCAACATACCACGAGGGACCCTCCTGAAACGCCAGCACTTTTCGGGTTTCCCGGGAGCGTTCTGCGGCGTCCGTGGGGACGGTTGGGGCGCCGATGCGAGCTTCACCTGGGCACAACGGTTGTAGGTGGCGGAGCGCGAATCCATCGCATAGACTTGCCCGCGGCGGAAACGGGTGCGCGTGGAAGCGGCCGGCCGCCAGGAGGAGAGATTGGTCCGCACCGCCGTAGACAGAGCCTTCCTGCCCGCGAAGTCGCTCTTCGAGCAGGTCGGCGACATGATGATCCTGACCGCGAAGACGATCGTCTCCGCGGTCCGCCCGCCCTACCCCTACGGCGGCGAGTTCATCGGCCAGTTCCTCTTCGCCCTGCAGCTCTGCTGGTTCCCGATGCTGATCTCCTGCGTCGCCTTCGGCTTCGGCGCCCCCGGCCTGCAGGCGGCCAACTTCCTCAGCCTCTTCGGCGCCCTCGACCGCCTCGGCGGCTTCTTCATCCTCGCCTCGATCCGCGAGTTCGCCCCCTTCGTCACCGCCGTCGTCGTCGCCGGCGTCGCCGGCACCGCGATCACCGCCGACCTCGGCGCCCGCAAGATCCGCGAGGAGCTCGACGCCCTCCAGGTGCTCGGCGTCGACCCGATCAAGAACCTGGTCGTGCCCCGCTTCCTCGCCCTGATGCTGATCACCGGCCTGCTCGACATCTACGCCCTGATCTTCGGCATCTCCGGCGGCATCGGCGCCGAGCTCCTCTACAGCCAGCCCCTCGGCGGCTTCTTCGCCACCCTCTTCAACAACGCCTCGGTCACCGACCTCTGGGGCTCGATCGTCAAGTGCACCCTGTTCGGGGCGATCATCGCCGTCGTCTGCTCCTACAAGGGGATGACCGCCTCCGGCGGCGCCGCCGGCGTCGGCCGCGCCGTCAACGAGGCGGTGGTGATCGCCTTCATGGGCGTCTTCGCCTTCAACTACGTCTTCACCCAGACCCTGCTCGCCACCCATCCCGAGCTGCAGACGATCCGGTGATTCCAGTGAGGATCCTTAGATCCGAAACCAGCTGGTCAGGATCCCGCAGGGATCCGCAATTGATCTCGAATCGGGGAAGACGCTGATGCCGGGCTGGATGGCGGTCCCGCGCGGCTGGCTCGACTCGATCGGGGAGATCTCCCGCTTCTGCGCCAAGGTCGCGGGCCAGGTCTACTCGGGCCGCGTCCTGCGCTTCTTCGGCGAGTCCCTGCGCCAGGCCGGGATCCTGATCCTCGGCTCGACGATGGTGATCTGGGGGCTGGTCTTCATCCTCGGCCTCCAGTGCGGGATCGAGGGCGCGTACTTCAACCGGTCCGTCGGTGCTCCCGCCTACGCGGGCGTCTTCGCCGCCTGGTGCGACCTGCGCGAGGTGATTCCCTACGCATTCGGCTACATGATGGCCGCCAAGGTCGGCACAGGGATCGTCGCCGAGCTCGGCGCGATGCGGATCTCCGACGAGATCGACGCCCTCGAGGTGATGGGGGTGCCGCCGATCACCTTCCTCTGCGCCACCCGCCTGCTGGCCGCCTGGCTGACGCTGCCCTTCATGTACCTCGCCGCTATCGGGATCGGGTTCTTCGCCAGCTGGCTGGCAGTCGTCAAGCAGATCGGAGACGTCTCCTCCGGCGGCTACTTCCTGATCTTCTGGATGTTCCAGAACCCCCCTGACCTCTTGTATTCCGTGATCAAGGCGATGGTGATGGCGACAGCCATCGTCCTCGTCGGCTGCTACTACGGCTACACCGCGGCCGGGGGACCGGTCGGCGTGGGTACCGCAACTGCGAAATCGATGGTCCTCAACATCGTCCTGGTCCACATCATCGGGATGCTGGGGACGCTTGTGTTCTGGGGCGCCAACCCGAGAGCTCCAATAGGAGGCTGAAGTGCCGAAGATGCCGAACCCGTTCAACCGCGACGACGACGAGCGCGCCGACGCGCAGCGTGGCGAGCAGTCGGAATGGCTGCCCGAGGAGGAGACGGCGCAGCAGCCCGCGGCCGCCGACGAGGCAGCGGCCGAGGAGGCCACCCAGCAGCCGGTGGACCCGCCTGACGCCGGCACCACCTCCGACACGGGCGCGGGTGACGAGCGCTATGCGTTCGAGGAGGCGGAGCAGCGCGAGGCAGGCGGGACGGGTGCCGCGGCATCCGGCGCCGCTGCCGGAGCCTCGGTGACCCGGGAGGACCCTCCCGCCTCCGGCAACGGCAACGGGCGCCCCTACCAGTCCGAGGACGGCGCCCTGCTCGGTCGCGACTTCACGATCCCGGGAGTCGACCCCGACGACGACAACCCCTATCGCTGGCATACCGGCGAGAAGCGCGACCACGGCGGCGAGGATGCGATCGAGATCATCGACGTCGTCAAGCAGTTCGGCCGCACGCGCATCCTCAACGGTCTCAACCTCGGCCTCCCCGACAACCAGATCTCGATGGTCCTGGGCCCGTCGGGCACGGGCAAGTCGGTGCTGATCAAGCACATCGTCGGCCTGCTCTACCCGGACTCGGGGGACGTCCTCGTGCACGGGGAGTCGGTTCCGAACATGACCGACGACGAGCTCTTCGAGGTCCGCAAGAAGTTCGGCCTGCTGTTCCAGGACGGTGCGCTCTTCGGCTCGATGAACATCTTCGACAACGTCGCGTTCCCGCTGCGCCAGCACACCGACAAGGGCGAGGACGAGATCACCGAGATCTGCTCCCGCCGTCTGCGCGAGGTCGGTCTCGCCGAGGCCCACTTCAAGATGCCGAACGAGCTCTCGGGCGGAATGCGCAAGCGGGCAGGATTTGCGCGCGCGCTCGTCCTCGACCCGGCGATCGTCATGTTCGACGAGCCCGACTCGGGCCTCGACCCGGTCCGCACCGCCCTGCTCTGCGAGCTGATCCGCGAGGTCCACGAGGAAAACGGCGGCTGCTACCTGGTGATCAGCCACGATCTCGGCACGGCGCGCCGGATCGCCGACTTCCTCGCCGTGCTCTGGAAGGGCAAGATCGTCGAGTCGGGGCCCAAGGAGGACCTGTTCAACTCGGAGAACGAGTTCATCTCGCAGTTCCTCAACGCCGACGTCGACGGCCCGCTGGCGATGGACTAGGCGCGGGCGCCGCCGGCGTGGCGGTGACGGGCGGTCCCTAGAGTTTCGGCGGTGAGAGTGGGCGAGGTCTTCGGCGGCGTTGCCGCTTTCTGCGCGCGCCGTGCGCGCCTGGTGCTGGCGCTGGCGGCGGTGGTGGCGCTGGCGGCCGCCTTCGCCGCAACGCGGCTCGAGACCGACGCGGGCACCGACACCCTGGTCGACTCCGGCGACCCGAGCTTCCAGGCCTCCGAGCAGGTCAGGCAGCGGTTCGGCGACGACCCGGTCGTGGTCCTGGCCGAGGGCGACCTCTCGAACATCGTCCTGACCGAGAACCTGGGCCGGATGCTGCGGCTGGAGGGGTGCCTCGCGGGCCGGCCCCCCGAGGGGGTCGACCCGCTCCCCGGACCCTGCACGGAGCTGGCCGCGCTGCGCCCAGCGAAGCTCGTCTCCGGTCCCGCGACCTTCCTCAACCAGGCGATCATCGGCATCTACGACCAGTTCGGCGGCCAGATCCGCCAGGCGCGGGCGGCGGCCGCCGCCGCAGCGCGTCAGGCCGCGCTCCAGGCCCGCCGCAGCGGCGCTCCGCCGGCCGAGCAGCAGCTCGCGGCGCGGGCGGCCGCCGACGCCGTCGTCCAGCAGTTCCAGAGCCTGCTGATCCGGCTCGCGGCCCAGTACGGGATGACCGGCCTGCCCCGGCTCGACGACCCGACCTTCGTCAGCCAGGTTGTCTTCGACAACCGGCAGCCGGCGGGAACCCCGAAGGCGAAGCTGTCCTACCTCTTCCCGAACGCGAACTCGGCCCAGATCATCATCCGCCTCCGGCCCGACCTCAGCGACACCGAGCGCGGGCGGGCCCTCGACCTGATCAGGGAGGCGGTCTACGACGACACTCCCCGCAAGGCCTGCGCGGCGCGGGGCGGCCAGGCGGAGCCCTGCTTCGCCCTCGATGGCGGCACCTACGTCGTCTCGGGTGCCCCGATCGTGGTCGAGGGGCTCGCGGGGATCCTCGAGCACGCCCTGTTCATCCTCTTCGGCGCCGCCGTCGGGCTGATGGCGCTCACGCTCTGGCTCGTCTTCCGCTCGCGGCTGCGTCTGCTGCCGCTGGCCCTGGCGCTGGCGGCCGCCGCGCTCACCTTCGGGCTCCTCGCCCTGCTCGGCGGGGCGCTGACGATGGCCTCGATCGCGGTCCTGCCCGTGCTGATCGGGCTGGCGGTCGATTACGCGATCCAGCTCCAGGCGCGCTTCGACGAGGCGGTCGCGGAGGGGGCCGCCGGCGCCGAGGCGGCCCGCCGCGCCGCGGCGCGGGCGGCCCCCGTGATCGGCACCGCCTGCCTGGCGACCGCCGCGGGCTTCCTCGTCCTGCAGCTGTCGCCGACCCCGATGGTGCGCGACTTCGGCCTGCTGCTGATGGGCGGGGTGGCGATCGCCTTCGCGCTGGCCATGACCGCCGGCTTCTCCGCGCTCGCGCTGCGCCGCCCCCGGGTCTCCGGCAGGCGCCGCCGCCTTCCCGGCGCCGGGCGCCTCGGATCGGTCAGCGCGGCCGCGGCCCGGCTGCGGAGCCGCGCCGGGGCCGCCGGCCGCAACGCGCTCGCCGTCTCGATCACGAGCCCGGTGCGGGTGCTTGCCGTGGCCTTCGCCCTCGCCGCCTGCGGCTGGATCGCCGGGACGCAGACCGAGACCGTCTCCGACATCCGGCAGCTGGTGCCGCAGGACCTGCGCGAGGTCAAGGACCTCGAGGAGCTCCAGGACGTGACCGGGGTCTCCGGCGAGCTCGACGTCAGCGTGCGGGCCGACGACATCACCGACCCGGAGCTGATCGCCTGGATGGCGGCCTTCAAGGAGAGGGTGCTCGAGTCAGGCGGCTTCGGTGGCGAGTTCCCGAGCTGCCGCCGGGCCGACATCTGTCCCGGTCCGGCGCTGACCGACTTCATCACCAGCGATCCCGGTCAGGTCACGGCCGCCCGGGTGCAGGCGCTGCTCGACGCGCTGCCGGCCTATTCCCTGCGCGGGGTCCTCAGCGAGGGAGGCGACGGCGATGTCGCCAACATCGCCTTCGGGATCAGGGTCATGCCGCTCGACGAGCAGCAGGCGCTGATCGACCGGATCAGGGCCGAGGTCGACCCGCCCGGCCCCGTTGCCGGCCCTCCCGAGGGCACCGACGTGACGCTGGCGGGACTGCCGGTGCTGGCGGCGGAGTCCGCCACCGACATCTCGCACAGCCGCTACTGGCTGACCCTGGCGGGCCTGCTGGCGGTCGCTCTCGTCCTGCTCGCCGTCTACCGCTCGGCCACGCGGGCGCTGGTGCCGCTGGTGCCGATCGTGCTCGCCACCGGCTGGTCGTCGCTCGTGCTCGCGGCGATGGACATCCCGATCAACCCGATGTCGGCCGCCCTCGGGGCGCTGGTGATCGCGATCGCCACCGAGTTCAGCGTCATCCTCGCCTCCCGCTACCACGAGGAGCGCGGCGGTGGGCGCTCCGTCGGGGAGGCGCTCCGCTTCGCCTACGCCCGCACCGGCGCCGCCGTGCTCGCCTCCGGGGTGACGGCGATCGCCGGCTTCGCCGCGCTGATCGCCAGCGACATACGGATGCTGCGCGATTTCGGCCTCGTCACCGTCGTCGACCTCGGGGTCGCTCTGGCGGGAGTGATGCTGGTCCTGCCCGCGGCCCTGGTCTGGGCCGAGCGCGGCTTCGAACTGCCCCGCCTGCCGGTGCCGCGCCGGCCCCGCCCCGCCGCCGGCAAATGAGCGAGGAGCCTCCGCGCAGCACCGTCGCCGGCCGCCGCACCCTCGGTCCGGCGCCGAAGCCGGGCAGCCGCTACTCGATCGTCGTCGGGCTGCTCTTCCTGGCGCTGATCATCGTCGCCTTCATCAACACCATCACGACCCGCGACTCGGGGACCCTCGGCCTCGACGAGGAGCGCTCGGACCTGCCCCTGCCCGAGTTCGCGGTGCCGGCCGTCGGCAGCGACCTCGAGGGCGACGCCAACATCTACCAGGACGACTGCGCCACCTCGGAGCTGCCCTGCCCCGCCGACGCCGTTCGCACCCCTGCCTGCCGGGTCGGGCTGCCCGGCGCAATCCGGGTATGCGACCTCTTCGACAGGCCGCTGGTGATCTCGTTCTGGTTCACCCGCGGCGGCGACTGCGAGACCCAGCAGGACGTGGTCAGCGCCGTCTCCGAGCGTTACCGTGGCCGCGTGAACTTCCTCTCGCTGAACGTGCGCGACGATCGCGATCAGGTTCGCGCCCTAGCCAGGGAGCGCGGCTGGACGATGCCGGTCGGCCACGACCGGGACGGCGCCGTCTCCAACATCTACCGGGTCGGTGGCTGCCCGACGATGGTCTTCGCCTACCCGGGAGGCATCCTCGAGCGGGCCTCGATCGGCGAGCTCGGCGCCCCGGCTCTCTCGCGCAGGGTCGACCGGCTGCTCGCCGACTCGCGGCGGCGGGCCGCCTCCGGGTAGGAGCGGGGCGCGTGAGCGCCGGTTCGAGCGAGGAAGGCATCCCCGTCGAGGGGGAGCCCCGCGCGGAGGCGGGCTGGGTCGCTCCCGCGATCGCGGCGGAGTTCCCCGGCCTCTCGCTCGTGCTGGATCGACGTTCACGGTCCCTCGGGCCGCAGCCCCGCGCTTGTCAAGGAGCGGCTGGGGGAGCTCTCGGACCGCTTCTTCGGCGGGCACGCGATCAACATGCGCCAGCGCCCGATCCCCTGGGCCTACCGGGTCTTCTTCCGCCAGATCGGTCTCGACCCCGACCAGACCCGCACCCCGGTCGAGCAGCTCGCCTTCGACCGGATCAAGCACGGCGCCTTCCGCAGCCGCAACCAGCTCGACGACGCGCTCACGATCGCGACCGTCGAGACCGGGATCGCGCTGCGGGCCTTCGACGCCGGGAGGGTCGAGGGACGGATCGGGATACGCGCCTCGGCCCCCGGCGAGGCGCTCGAGGGACGCCCGGGAGACCTTCCCCACGGAACCCTGATCCTGGCCGACGAGCGGCGTCCTCTCGGGCTTCTCTTCGGCGCGACGGCCGAGGGGCGGGGGGTGGCGCCCGCGACCGGGCGGATCCGGATCCTCGCGATCCAGGTCAAGGGCGTGCCGCGAATCGCGGTCGACGAGGCGCTCTGGATGGCGGCTGCGGTGATGGCCGTGGACTAGGTGGGAAGGGTGGGTTTAGACTGTTCGGCGACAGCCCGCCGAAGGGAAGCGAGATGACCCACCTGCTGGAGACGCGTTCCGGCGAAACCGAAGATCGGCTGCTGACCGCGGGGAGCGGCGCGCCCCCGTCCGCCGAGCAGCTCGCCGCCCTCGTCGGCGGCGACGAGCGCGCCGCGCGGGCCGAGCTCCGCCGGCAGATCGCCCGCCTCGAGCGCGAGCTCGGCGAGCTCTTCGCCTCCGCCTTCCCGCGCGGGGGCATCAGCTACGACGTTCCCGCCTCGGGCGGACCCAGGTTGCTCGAGATCGGCGAGCTGGAGACGGTGCGCGACTCTCTCGCCGGGCGGATCGCCGACGTGCGCGGCCTGCTCGACGACCGCGCCTATGTCGAGACCCGCAACCGCGAGCTGATCGAACGCATGCTGGCCGAGCCGGAGAAGTTCAAGTGGGTTCGGATCTCGAACGAGGACATCGGCGAGCAGGGCTGCCGCCACTGGCACTCCCGTCCGCGCTGGGGCCTGCTCGGCATGCTGATGGGGTGGTGGCGGGTCCGGATCTCATCCGGTTGCCCGTTAGCCGAGGGGCCGAAGGCCCCCTGACCTGCTGAATGGCGAAGTCACGACGGCGCAAGCGCCGGCGCCGCGGCGCCGGGGGGACATCAGGCACCGCCGGTGCCCGCGCGGGCACCCGCGGAGAAGCGGGAGGAGAGGAGCCCGGGCCGCTCCGCGGCCGCCCGCCGGGCGGCCCGCGAGGAGCGCCCGCCGGCGCCCTGGGGGTCCTTTCCGCTGGTCGAGATCGCCGTCCTCGTCGGGCTGGTCATGCTCGTCATCGGCTTCGTCCGCCAGGACCCGCTGACGGTCGGCGTCGGACTCGTCCTCGGATCGCTCGCCGGCCTCGAGCTATCGGTCCGCGAGCACTTCGCCGGCTACCGCTCGCACACGTTCCTGCTCGCCGGCACCGCCTTCGTGATCACGGTCGCGGCGCTCTTCTACATGGCGGGGCTGATCCTGCTCGCCTGCCTCGGCGGCGGCACGATCGTCTTCGCGGCGGCCTTCCTGTTGCTGCGGGCGGCCTTCCGCCGGGCTTCCGGCGGCCTCAGCTTCAAGGCCGGCGGGCTGCGCGGCTGAGCCCCGCTCTCGGCTCAGCCGCGCGGCCTCGCGAAGGGTTCTAGACCAGCAGCTCCGAGCGGCCGCAGGCCCTCGCCTCGAGCTCGTTGGCGAGCATCAGCCGCTGGCGCTCGGTGAGGGTGCCGATGCGCTTGTTCTCGGCGAGGGCGAGCGACCCGAGGAACTTGCGGGCCCGGGTGCGGCCCCAGCGCCGCTGCGATGTGAGCAGCTCGGCGAGGGTCATGCTCTCCGTCTCCCAGGAGCAGTTGCCGACCACCTCCGCAACGGACTGCTCTCCTCTTGCGACGGATCGCTTCAGCGCGGCGCGGGCAAGTCTTACGTGGTTGGCACGGGCAAGGGCCTGCATGTGCTGAGGCATCTGGCTGGCCGAGGGGGCCATTGAAGCGGGGGCGATCGAAGCAGCGTCCACTGAGACTCCTCCCTTCAAGGAATCGGTCAACTGGGGGTATCTCTCTCTCGCGCCGCCACACGCCGAGTATGGCGTTGAGCCGGAATGCCGGGCGGGACTTCCTCTCTCGTCCGCCTCCTGCCCCGGGTGTGTCGACGCGCGCCGCAAGCTATGCGCTGTCGGTTCCGGGCGTCAACCTAGAAATGTGTACTCGCCCCCCGGAGGTTCGCTAAGAGCATGTTTTTCGTGCTCACGCGGCCCTTGTCCAAAAGCGGACAAGAGCGAACCTCCCCCGGCCGGGGGATGTTGCATCGCCGTTACGAGCCCTTGACCGTTCTTTGACTAGACGGTTGTCCGGCTTCACATCTCCGCGGCGGGCGCTCAGGCCCGGGGCAGGTCCGGGAAGTCGCCGAGCACCTGCTCGAAGATCCCGAGGGCGCGATCGAGGTGATCGCGCTCGTGGGTCGCCATCAGGCTCGTGCGCAGCAGCGCCCCGCCGGGGGGAACCGCGGGGTGGATGGCGACGTTGGTGTAGACGCCGGCGTCGAAGAGCGCCTTCCAGAGCAGCACCGCCTGCCAGTCCTCGCCGACGACGACCGGGACGACCGGGGTGGTCGCCTCGGAGCCGTCCGGCAGGGTGCCCGGCTCGACCACCACCAGTCCGAGGTCCCGGAAGCCCTGTCGCAGGTAGGCGGCGTTGCCGAGCAGGCGCTCGAAGAGCGCGGGGCCCTCGGAGCGGATGATCCGCAGCGCGCCGAGGGCGGCGCCGACGGCGGCGGGGACGGCAGAGGCGCTGAAGATGAAGGCGCGCGAGGCGAACCGCAGGTACTCGATCACGTCGGCGGGCCCGGCGATGAACCCGCCACAGGAGGCCAGGCTCTTCGAGAACGTGCCCATCCGCAGGTCGACCCGGTCCTCGAGCCCGAACAGCTCGCAGGCGCCGGCGCCGCGGGCGCCGAGAACGCCGACGCCGTGGGCCTCGTCGACCATCAGGCGGGCGCCGTAGTCGTGGCAGAGCTCGGCGATCGGCGGGAGGTTGCACAGGTCCCCCTCCATCGAGTAGACCCCGTCGACGACGACGAGGACGCCGCCGCCGTCCTCCGCCGCCCGCTCGAGCATCTTCTCCAGCTTGTCCATCCGGTTGTGGCGGAAGGGGCGCAGCTTCGCGCCCGAGAGCCGGCAGCCGTCGAGGATCGAGGCGTGGTCGCCGGAGTCGCAGATCACCGTGTCGCCCGGCTCGAGGATCGTGCCGATGCAGCCGAGGTTGGCCTGGTAGCCGGTCGTGAAGACGATCGCGTCCTCGGTTCCCATCCACTCGGCGAGCTCGCGCTCGAGGTCGACGTGAAGCGGGGTGGTGCCGTTGAGGAGGCGGGAGCCGGTGACCCCGGTGCCGTAGGTCTCGAGGGCGTCGCGGGCGGCCTGCTTGACGCGCTCGTCGCCGGTCAGGCCGAGGTAGTTGTTGGAGCCGAGCATCACCGTCTCGCGGCCCTCCATCTCGACCACGGGGCCGGCCTGCGAGGTGAGCAGCCGGAAGTAGGGCAGCAGGTCCCCCTGGCGGGCGGCCTCGAGCTGCTCGAGCCGGTCGTGCGTGCGGGCCTTCTCGAAGACGTCGACCGGTGTGCGGGCCGTGCTGCTCATAGTCGAGAGTGTAGGTTCAGCCCGCGATGGCCGGCCTCCAGATCCGCCCCGTCCGCACACGACGCGAGCTCAGGCGCTTCGTCAAGGCGCCGTTCGCGCTGCGGCGCGACGACCCCCAGTGGGTGCCGCCGCTGATCTTCGAGCGGATGCAGTTCCTCAACCGCCGCAAGAACCCCTGGTTCGAGCACGCCGAGGCCGAGTACTTCCTGGCGGAGCGGGACGGTGAGCCGGTGGGGCGGATCACCGCCCATTACGACCGGCGCTGGGACGAGTTCCACGGCGGCGCCGACGGGATGTTCGGCTTCGTCGAGTTCGCCGACGACCCCGAGGTCGCCGCGGCCCTCCTCGACACCGCGTCCGAGTGGGTGGCCGGCAAGGGCCGCAGCCGCATCCTCGGGCCGATGGACTTCACCACCAACGACGAGGTCGGCCTGCTGATCGACGGCTTCGAGCGCCCGCCGATGATCCTCCAGCCCTGGCACCCGCCCTACTACAGGGAGATGATCGAGGGCCAGGGCTACTCGAAGGCGATGGACCTGCTGATGTGGACGCTGGAGATGGGGCAGCTGAAAAAGGGGAGCCAGTTCCACGACTTCATCCACGAGGCCGCCGAGAAGAGCCGCTCCGAGCACGGGATCACCCTGCGCAACATGCGCAAGTCCGACATGGAGAACGAGATCCGGCGCTTCATGGCGGTCTACAACGAGGCCTGGGGCGACAACTGGGGCTTCGTTCCGATCACCGACGCCGAGGTCCGCTTCCAGGCCAAGAACCTGAAGCAGGTGCTCGACGAGGACTGGGCGATGATCGCGGAGAGCCCCGAGGGCGAGGTGGTCGGGGCTGCGCTGACGCTGCCCGACATCAACCAGGTGCTGGCGAAGCTGAACGGGCGCCTGCTGCCGCTGGGCTGGGCCAGGTTCCTGCTCGGCAAGCGCAAGATCGACCGGGTCCGGGTGTTCGCGCTCGGGGTCAAGAAGGATTACCAGCACACCGGCGTCGCCGCCGCCCTCTACGTCAAGCACATCGAGACGACCCGCCCCGACGGCGTCATGTCCGCCGAGACCGGCTGGATCCTCGAGGTCAACGAAGCGATGAACCGGGCGATGGAAGGGATGGGGGGCGAGGTGGTCAAGCGGTACCGGATCTACGAGAAGGCGCTCGATTCCCGCTAGTTGCGCGGTTTCGCCGGAGGACCCCGTGAACCCGCCTGGACCATCGCTAGAGTCGTGCCTTCCGTGAGTGAGGTCAGAGACGCAGAGCTGGAGGGGGAGGTCGTCGCCGAGGAGGATGCGGCACCCGGGGAGGGCCAGGAGGTCAGGCCGCTCCCGCAGCCGTACGAGTCCACCTCGCCCGTCGTCCGCGGCGACGTCCGCACAGCGGCGCTCGTCGCCGCCGGCGGCGCGATCGCCGGCGCCGCCACCGTCGCCGCGGTGAGGGCGGTCGGCTCGACCTCCCGCCGGCGCTCGTCGAAGCGCCTCCTGCGCCGCCAGCCGGAGCGGCCGGCAAACGTGGTCGCCAGCCGCTCCTTCCTGGTCGACGTCCACCTGCTCGGTCGGTGAGCGGGCCCTCCTCCGCTCCGGGTCGGGCGCTGCCCGCCCCGGTCGAGGCCGAGGTCGTTCCCCCCTGGCCCTTCCGGCTGCCCGGCCGTGGCGGCGGCGACCGGGTGATGACCGTCGCCGGCGGCGTGGCGACCCGGCTCCTCGACGTCGAGGGCAGGCCGGTGCTGGTGCGGGCCTGGCAGCCCGGCACGCGCCGCGTGCTCCTCCGCGCCGAGGCGGTCGAGCCGGCCCTGGTCAGCAGCCCGCGCCTGCGCGGCGGGCCCGACGTCCGGCCCGCCGACGGCGCCGATCTCGCACTGGCGGTCGAGCGGATGCGGTTCGCGCTCGGCGTCGACGAGGACCTCTCCGCCTTCTACAAGCGGTTCCGCGAGGACCCGCTGCTCGGGCCGGCGATCCGCCGCCGGCCCTGGGTGCGGCCGCGGCGCCGCCCCTGGCCCTGGGAGGCCCTCGCCTGGGCGGTCACCGAGCAGCTCATCGAAGCGCAGCGGGCGGCGGTGATCCAGCGCCGCATCGTCAGGCTCTGGGGGCCCAGGATCGGGGACGGTCCCAAGGCCCTGCGCAACGTCCCCTGTGCCGCCGTGATCGCCGGCCGGGCCCCGGCCGAGCTCGAGTCGCTCGATCTCGCGGCGCGCCGCGCGATCGCCCTGCGCGCGGTCGCCCGGGAGGTCGCCCGCCGGCGCTGCGATCCGGGCGATCCGGCTGCAGACGCGATGCTGCTGCGGATCCCAAACATCGGGCCCTGGACCGTGCAGTGCCTCGGCTTCAACGGCCGCGGCGAGCGGGACTCGCTGCCGGCGGGCGATCTCGCCTACGTCAAGCTGGTCGGCCACCTCGCCAGGCTCGGGCGGCGCGCAACGGTCGAGGAGGTCGAGGAGTTCTACGCGCCCTACGAGCCCTACCGCGGCCTCGCCGGCCTCTTCATGCTGGTCGGGCTGCGGCGCGAGGTCGCGGCCGGCGGGCCGCAGCGCCTTGCCGCCTGAGCGGCGCTCGGCAGTCCGGTCCCACGCCCTCCAGTCCGCCGCCCGCGGTGCCGATGAGGAAGGGGTGGAGGGCACTTCCCAACGGCAAGACAGCTGGCCGACCGACCAGCTCGCAGAGTTCCTTGACCTGATCTCGTCGGCCCCCGACGCGAGCACGGCGATCGGCCTCGCCGTCAAGCGCGCTGCCGCGATCCTCGACTGCGAGGTCGTCGCGGTGATCACCGACGAGGAGGTAAAGGCGTCGGCCGCGCTCTCCGGCGATGCCCAGCTCGACGAGCTGCGGGTGGTCGAGCCGGGCGATGCGGTCAACATCGAGATCGCCGGGTTGGGCGAGTGCCGTGCGGCTGCCGCCGAGGTCGAGCGCGATCCGAGCTCCCGCCTGGTGGTCGCTCGCACCGGTCCCGGCGACTTCCAGCCGCGCGAGAGGAGCCTCCTGCGCGGCATGGCTCGGACGCTGGGCATGGAGACGAGGCTGCTGCGCAGCGTCGCCGAGGAGCGCGCCGTCCGCCGCCGCGGCGAGGAGGAGGTTCGCGAGCGCAAGCGCGCCGAGGCCCTCTATCGCAATCTGGTCGAGCGGCTGCCCGCGATCGTCTACACGGCCGAGCCCGGCGAATTCGGCCGTTGGTACTACGTCAGCCCCCAGGTCGAGGAGATCCTCGGCTACACGGTGGAGGAGTGGCTCACGGACCCGGGGCTCTGGTCGCGGATCATCCATCCGGACGACCGCGAGCGCGCCCTCGCGCAGGAGCGGGAGCTCGCGGTCGGCGACCGCGATCCGCCGCCGATCGACTACCGGATGATCACCCGCTCCGGCGAGGTGGTCTGGCTTCTCGACGAGGCGGTCGCCGAGGTCGGCGAGAACGGCCTCGTCCTCTGGCACGGAGTCCTCTACAACATCACCGAGCGCAAGCAGGCCGAGCAGGAGGTCGAGCAGCGGGCGGCGGAGCAGGCGATCGTCGCCGTGCTCGGCGAGCGCGCCCTCGAGGGCGGCGATCCCGCCGAGCTGATGAGCCTGACGATCTCGCTCACCGACGGGATCGACGGCGTCGACCACGCCTGCATCTGGGAGCTGACTCGCCGCGGCGGAACGCTGCGCCTGCGCTCGGGCCTCGCCGGCGTGCCGGGGACCGCCGACGGACGGCGGATCTCGGCCACGCGCGACTCGCACGCCGGGGCATGCCTGCAGACCGGGCTCCACGTGATCGTCGACGACTGGAGCACCGAGACCCGCTTCTCGATGCCGCCGGCCCTCCGCGTCCTCGGTGTGCGCTCGAGCCTGGCGGTCGTGATCGTCGGCCAGGAGACGCCCTTCGGGGTCCTCGACCTGCATTCGGCGCAGCCCAGCCGCTTCAGCACGCGCGACGTCCACTTCGTCCAGTCGATCGCCAACGTCCTCGCCGACGCGATCGAGCGGCGGGCCGCCGACGAGGCCCTCCGCCACCGCGCCCTGCACGACGGGCTGACGGGCCTTCCCAACCGGCTGATGTTCGTCGAGCGGGTCACCGAGGCCCTGTCCCGGAGCGAGGCGGCCGGCACGCCGGTCGCCGCCCTCTTCCTCGACCTCGACCACTTCAAGCTGATCAACGACAGCCTCGGCCACCACGCCGGAGACGACCTGCTGCGCGCGGTCGCCCCGCGCCTGCGCGGGCGCCTCCGGCCCGGCGACACGGTTGCGCGCTTCGGCGGCGACGAGTTCGGCGTCCTGATCGAGGACCTCGCCGACGACCGCGAGGCGGAGATGGTCGCGGACCGGGTCGCCGCCGCCTTCGCCCGCCCGTTTGAGCTCCAGGGGGCGGAGCACTTCGTCACCGCCAGCATCGGCATCGCCGTCGTCGAAGCGGGCGACGCCGCCTCGATCGATGCGGACACCCTGATCCGCGACGCCGATGCGGCGATGTACCGGGCCAAGGAGCGGGGCCGGGCGCGGATCGAGGTCTTCGACGAGGAGATGCGCCGCAGCGCGGTCCGCCGGGTCGAGGTCGAGCGCGAGCTGCGCACCGCGCTCGAGCAGGACGAGCTGGTTCTCCATTTCCAGCCGGTGGTCAGGCTGGCGACCGGGGAGGTCACGGGCGTCGAGGCGCTGGTCCGCTGGCACCACCCGACCCGGGGCACCCTCGATCCCGCCGAGTTCATCCCGGTCGCCGAGGATTGCGGCCTGATCGAGCCGATCGGGCGCTGGGTCGCCGAGGCGGCCTGCCGGCAGGCGCTCGCCTGGCAGGAGCAGCACCCCGACCGGCGGCCGATCGACGTCTCGGTCAACCTCTCCGCCCGCCAGTTCTCCCACCGTGACCTCGCCTCGATGGTCGGCGAGGCACTGGTCCGGACCGGTCTCGATCCGATCAACCTGCGGCTCGAGATCACCGAGAGCGTGCTGGCCGAGGAGTCGGGCGCGGAGGCGACGCTCGACGCGCTCAAGGAGGTCGGCGTCAGCCTCGTCCTCGACGACTTCGGCACCGGTTACTCGTCGCTCGCCTACCTCAACCGCTTCCCGCTCGACGCTCTCAAGATCGACCGCTCCTTCATCGACGCGCTCGCGGTCGAGCAGGAGCGCAGCGCGATCGTCGAGGCGATCATCGGAATGGCGCGGGCGCTCTCGCTCGAGGTGATCGCCGAGGGGGTCGAGTCCGAGGCACAGCTCTCCGAGCTGTCCCGCCTCGGCTGCGACTTCGCCCAGGGTTATCTCTTCTCGAAGCCCGTCCCCGCCGGTCCGATGACCAGGCTGCTCGAGGAGGGCGAGCCCTACGTCGGCCTGCTCGCCCGCCGCTGAGCCCTAGTCGGGGATCTCCCCGGGCAGGTAGTCGTTGCTGAGGACCTCGGTGGGGGCCGGCAGCGACGTGATCTGCCCGTTGTCGCGGAACCAGGCGATGAAGTCCCGCCACTCGCCCGGGTCCATGTAGCCGAATGGTTTTCCCTTGCTCGGCGCGAGCAGCGGCAGCGTGGCGGCGACCTCGTCGCGGGTGAGGCGGGGGTCGAGGGCGTCGTTGGCGCCGAGGACGGCGCTGGTCGCAAGCGCCGGCTTCGCGACCGCGGCGCGGGTGCCCCGCGCCAGGGCCGCGATGAAGAGGCGGATCTGCTCCGGATCCTCCTCGAGACGCTTGCCCTGGGCGACGAGGACCAGCTCGTCGTAGGTGGGCACTCCGAGCTGGTCGACCGGAGTCACGACCGGGGCCTTGCCGCGCCCGGCCAGGTCCACGCCCTCGACGTTGCGGAAGCCGCCGAGGATCGCATCGGCGCGGCCGCCGAGGATCGCGGGCAGCAGCCCGAGGCCGACGTCGACCTGGTCGACCTCGCCGGCGTCGACGCCCGAGCGGGCGAGGATCGAGCGCAGGTAGGCCGTCTGGTAGGGAATCCCGGCGGTGGCCACGGTCCTGCCGCGGAGGTCGCGGATCCCGCCGATCCCCGAGTCCCTGAGCCAGATCATCGAGGTCAGGGGCTCGTCCACCAGCGCGGCCACCGCGACCACGTCAAGCCCCTGGTCCCGTGCCAAAAGCACCTCGGGCTCGTAGGAGATGGCGAGGTCGGTCTCTCCCGCGGCGACCTGCTTGATCGGCGACGAAGGGTCGCTGGGCGTGGTGATCCGCAGGTCGAGGCCGGCGTCCTCGAAGTAGCCGAGGCGCTCGCCGGCGTAGATCCCGGCGTGGTCGGGGTTCGGGTAGAAGTCGAGCGTCAGGTCGAGGCTCTCGGCCGAGGCCGTCTCGTCCTCGGACTTCTCGCCACAGGCGGCGAGCGCCAGCGCCGCGACCAGGGCGAGCAGGGCGGCGCAGAGCTTGCGGGCGACTTCGTTGTGCATGTGTCTCCTGGTTCTCGGTGGGCGGTTTGGGTGGTTCAGCGCCAGTGGACGATGCGGCGCTCGAGCAGGGCCAGGGCGCCGAATAGCGCGATCGCCATCGCCGAGAGAACGGCGACCGTTGCGAACTGGCGATCGACAACGTACAGGCCGTTATCGACCAGCAGCAGGTGGCCGAGCCCCTCGGAGGAGCCGGCCCACTCGCCGAATACGGCGCCGATCACGGCGACGGCGACGGCGATCTTGGCGCCGCTGAAGGCGTGGGGGAGGGCGGTCGGCGCCTCGAGCCGGCGGAACACCTGCCAGCGCGACGCATCCAGGGTGCGCATCATCTTGACTGCGTCGGGGTCGACCGAGCGCAGCCCGTCGAGCACGTTGACGGTGATCGGGAAGAAGCAGATCAGGGCGATGATGCCGAGCTTGGGGCCGATCCCGTAGCCGAACCAGACGACCAGGATCGGAGCGACGACGATCACGGGCACGGTCTGCGATGCCACAAGCAGCGGGTAGAAGGCGCGCCGCAGCGCCGGGGAGAGGTGGAGCGCGACCGCGAAGGCGAGGCCGGCGGCGAGGGCGAGGGCGAAGCCGAGGAAGACCTCCTGCAGCGTGACCCAGGCGTTGTCGGCGAGCAGCTGGCGATCCTCCCAGAGGCGGCTGGCGACCTCGCTCGGCGCCGGGATCAGGAGGTCGTCAAGGCTGAGAGCGTCGGCGATAAGGCCCCATTGCGCGGCCAGCTCCCAGGCCCCGAGGAGGATCGCGACGATCAGGGCGGGAAGGAGGATCCGCTTCATCGCTGCGCCCGGCCTCCCTCGCGCAGGGCCGCCATCGCCCGCTCGCGGGCGGCGACGAATCCGGAGCCGGTGACCGTGGCGTCGCGGTCGGGGGAGCGCGGCGAGGGCGCCGCCAGCTCGGCGACCGTCCTGGCGGGGCGGGCGGAGAGCACGGCAACCCGGTCGGCGAGATAGAGGGCCTCCTCGACGTCGTGGGTGACGAGGACGGTTGTCCGCGGCTCTGCCCCGAGCGCTGCCGCCAGCCACTCCTGCATCTCGCCGCGCGTGATCGCGTCGAGCGAGGCGAACGGCTCGTCGAGGAGGAGCACGGGCTTGCCCGAGATCAGCGTCCGCAGGAACGCGACCCGCTGCCGCATGCCGCCCGAGAGCTGCGCCGGGAGGGCATTCTCGAAGCCGGCGAGGCCGAAACGGCGGAAGAGGCCCGCGGCCTGGCGCCGGGACGCGGCGCGGGAGGCGCCGCGGTTGCGCAGGGAGAGGGCGGCGTTGTCGATTGCGGAGTACCAGGGGAGGAGAAGGTCGCGCTGGGGCATGTACGCGCAGCGGGTGAGCCGCTCGGCGGCGTCGCCGTGGCCGCTCACATGGATCGAGCCCGCCGTCGGCTCGAGCAGCCCGGCGATCAGCTCGAGCAGGGTCGACTTGCCGCAGCCCGACGGCCCGACCAGCCCGAGCACCTCGCCGCCGCGCAGCTCGAGGTCGAGCCCGTCGATCGTCTGCAGCTCGCCGTAAGCGTGGGAGAGGCCGCTGGCCGCGAGCTCGGGAATCCCACCGCCAGCCCTCTGGGCCTCGGCCTGGTCCTCTATCGCTGGGGGCCTCGTAGCGGGAGCCCCGGTCCTGGTCAACATGCTCCCTCCGCGCGCATTACCGCACAGGTTCTGAGGGTCGGCGCCGGGCGGTTGGACGGCGCGGCCTTCGCCGCGTTCTCCGCATCCCCGAGGGCGCTATCTCAGCCCGCCTTCCCGCGAGCCCCCCTGGGTTGTGCCCCCAGTCTACCCCGCCCCCACCCTCCGCCGAGTGATGGGTTATCGGGGCTATACGCGGCTAATCGATCACTCGGCGCGGGCGTGGGGGATTCGCAACCTTTCGAACTTGACAGGTCAAGAAGGGCTGCTAGCATGCCGCGCTCCTGGGCTCCTGACTCAAAAGGTCAACAAAGTCCCCAAAGCGGTCCCCCCGCTGCGGAGCCCGGGACCAAGGATCCATGGACCCGGCCCTGATCATCTTCGGCTTCGGCATCGGTGCGCTCGTCGGCATGACCGGCATGGGCGGCGGCACCCTGATGACGCCGATGCTGATCCTTCTCTTCGGGGTCAAGCCGGTGACCGCGATCGGCACCGACATCTTCTACGCCGCCGTCACCAAGACCGTCGGCGGCTGGCGCCATCTGCGCAAGGGGACGGTCAATCTCGGGCTCACGTTCTGGCTCGCGATCGGCAGCGTCCCCGCCTCGATCGCCGGCGTCTGGGTGATCTCGATACTGCAGACGAAGATCGGCGAGGCCGAGCTCGACTCGATCGTCTACGCGCTGCTCGGCGGCACCCTGCTGATGGTCGGGATCATCACCCTCGCCAGGGCGCTGATCCTCAGCAACCTGATCGAGGAGCGCGACGACTTCGAGATCAAGCGCCGCCACAAGGTCGCCGCCGTCGTCATCGGCGCCACCACCGGGTTCGTCATCGGAATCACCTCCGCCGGATCCGGCACCGTGATCGCGATCCTGCTGATCGCGATCTACCGGCTCACCCCGCAGAAGGTGGTCGGCACCGACGTCTTCCACGCGGCGATCCTGCTCTGGGCCGCGGGGCTCGCCCACTGGGTCGGAGGCAACGTCGACTTCGTCCTCGCCGGCAACATCCTGCTCGGCTCGATCCCCGGCGTGATCGTCGGCACCCACTACGCGACCAGGGCGCCGACCGGTTTCCTGCGCACCGCGCTCGGCGTCGTCCTCGTCGCCTCGGGGATAGTCACCGTGCAGAAGGGCGACCCGCTGGTCTGGCCGATCGCGGCGGTCGTCGCGGGCATCGGGCTGATGCTGCTGATCTGGGCGCCGCGCTGGTACGCGAAGCGGCGGGCGCGCGAGGAGGCGGCCGCCGCCGCCACGGCCCGGGCGGGGCGGAGCAGCCCCTCGCAGGTCCCCGCCTGAGCGCAGCGGTCTTTTCTGCATCCTGAGCATCAACAAGATCCAATTTTGCGGCGCCCTGCTTGAATCTCCGCCATGCGCGTTTCCGCAAAGGCCGACTACGCCGTCCGCGCCGCCGCCGAGCTGGCGGCCGCCGAGGAGGGCCCGATCAAGGGCGAGCGCCTCGCCGAGGCGCAGGACATCCCCCTGCAGTTCCTCGAGCACATCCTGCTCGAGCTCAAGCACGCCGGCATCGTCCGCGCCCGCCGCGGCGCCAAGGGCGGCTACTGGCTGGCAAGACCGGCCGACGACATCACGGTCGCGGAGGTGATCCGCGCCGTCGAGGGGCCGATCGCCAACGTCCAGTCGGCCCCGCCCGAGTCGATCGAGTACCGCGGCAACGCCGAGCACCTGCGCGAGGTCTGGATCGCGGTCCGCGCCAACCTGCGCGCGGTGCTCGAGTCGGTCACGCTCGCGGCCCTGGTCGAAGGCGACCTGCCCCCGGTCGTCGACCACCTCGTCGGCTCCCCCGACGCCTGGGAACCCCGCTAACCGCGCCCGAATCCGCCCCCGCTCCTCGCCGAGGGCTCGATTTGGGGCGCTATGCGCCCATTTTCGAGCCCTCGGCGGGGGTTCTGCGGGTGGTTCAGGCGATTCGGGAGCCGAGTTCGGCGTCCTGGTCGGGCTGGAGCAGGACGACCCCCCTGCCGGGGTCGAGGGCGCCGAGCACGAGGACCTCGGAGCGGACCGGGCCGATCTGCCGCGGCGGCAGGTTGACGACGCCGATCACCAGCCTGCCCTCGAGCTGCTCGCGCGTGTAGTGCGTGATCTGCGCGGAGCTCGTCCTCTCGCCGATCTCCGGCCCGAAGTCGACCCGCAGCTTCCAGGCGGGGGTGCGCGCCTCGGGGAAGTCATCGACCGCAGTCACCCGGCCGACCCGCATGTCGATCGCGAAGAACCGGGATGCGTCGTCGAGCTCGGGCTCGGGCTGGCCGCTCATCGCGACGCAGCCTAGCCGCGTTCCCCTAGACCGGCTGTGGGAGGGACGGCGCCAGGTCGGGGTCGGCGCCGATCGTCAGCTCGCCGTAGCGGCGCGCTCTGGCAGGGGCACCGGGTCCCAGGCCCGCGCCATCCAGCTGATGCAGCTCCAGCCCGGGATGTCCGGGTCCACCGGGTGCCAGCGCTCGCCGCGCTCGAAGATGCAGATCCCGCAGTTGAGCGAGCGCATGTTCCAGAGCCGGGGGGCGTGACGCGGGGAGAACTCGTCGCCGAGCAGCGAGTCGGCGAGGAAGAAGCGCAGGAAGAGGCCGTGGGTGATCACGGCGGGCCGCTGCCCCGCGGCGCCCATCCGCTCGAGCTCGGCCTTGAGGCGACGAACCCGCCCGAGCACGTCGTTGAACGACTCGGCGCCGCCCTCGGCATGGCCGGGGTCGTCGGCGTGCTCGACCATCCGCACCGACCATCGCCGCAGCCTCTGCTCCTCGGGAAGCAGGTGCTGGTAATCGCCGGACTCGCGCAGCTCGTGGATGTAGTCGAGCTCGGCCAGGGGCAGCCCGAGCCGCTCGTTGATCACTTCCGCGGTCTCGCGGGCCCTGCGCATCGGGCTCGAATAGAGGTGCGTGGGCCCCTGCCGGGCGAGCGGATCGGTGACCGCCTCCGCCTGCGAGCGGCCGAGCTCCGTCAGCCGGTCGCCGACCTCGGTCGGCAGCGAAGCCGAGCGCGGATCCGCGTTCGAGGCCGACTGGCCGTGGCGGACGAGGAGCGCGCGGGTCACTCTGTCGCCGGCGTGCCGCCCGCGACGACGTTGACGAAATTCTCCAGGTGGCGGGTCGTCCAGCACTCGAAGGCGCCGTCGCAGTAGCGCTCGTAGGCGGCCATCACCGAGTCGCCGTAGTTCCAGTAGAGGCGGGGCTCGGGGTTGAGCCAGAACAGCCGGCCGGCGCGCTCGGCGACCTCGGCGAAGACCTCGGCGTGCGGCTCGCGGCCGTTGGTGCGGGCGTCGCCGAGGACGATCACCGTCGAGCGCGGATCGAGCTCGTCCGCGATCTCGGCCAGGAACTCGAGCCACACCCGTCCATAGTCGGTGTAGCCGGAGACGTCGGCGACGCCGCCCTCGCTCGAGATCCGCTTCGAGATCACGCCGAAGTCGCGCTCGTGCTCGAAGACGTCGGTCACCTCCGAGATCCGCTCGATGAAGACGAAGCTGCGCAGCTTGCGGAAGGAGTCGTGGAGTGCGTGCAGGACGCCGAGGAAGAAGACGCTTGCCGAGGTGACCGAGGTGGAGACGTCGCAGAGGACGTAGATCTCGGGTCGGCGGGGCCGCTTCGGCCGGTAGCGCAGCCGCAGCGGCACGCCGCCCGTCTCCAGCGACGAGCGCATCGTGCGGCGGACGTCCACATGGCGCCCCTTGCGGCGGCCGCGCTGCTCGTGGCCGAGGGTGGCGAGGCGGCGCTTGAGCTGCGCGACGGCGCGGTGCACCGAGGCGAGGTCCTGGGCCGGGCTGGTCGGCAGCGCCCGGTCGAGCTCGGCGAGCGGGCGCGAGGGGGGGAGCGCCTCGGTGCGCTCGATCAGGCCGCGCTCGAGCTCGCGCCGCAGGTGGCGCTCGAACTCGTTGAGCTGGTCGCGCTCGATCCGCGGCAGCTCCTCGCCCGCCGAGGTCGGCGGCTGGTCGCCGGTGGAGAGGCCGAGGGTTCGCCGGATCCGCTGCACGTCCACCCCGACCACGCCGGAGCCCTCGCCGCGCCGCCCGAAGGCTGAGATCGCCAGCCGCGCCAGGTCGCGCATCTCGCCGTCGTTGCCGGCGACGATCGCCTGCCTCACCGCGTCGCGGAGGCCGTCGAGGTCGAGCTGGTCGCCGCCCTCGAAGCGCTCCCCCTGCTCGCCGATCCCGCGCTCGACCGCCTCCGCCTCCGCGCTGCGGAAGAACCAGCGGTCGAAGAGGAGCTCGAAGACGCGGCGGTCCTCCTGGCTCTTCGCGATCGTCGCCGCCAGCGCCTCGCGGAAGTCCTCCTCGGTCGTCCACGGGATCTGATCGAGCGCCTCGAAGGCGTCGAGGATCTCGGAGGTGCCGACGGCGACCCCCTCCGAGCGCAGCTCCTCGCAGAAGGCCAGGACCTTCGGCGCCAGGCCCGGCGGCCCGGCCTCCAGCTTGGGGCCGTAGGGGTTGTTCAAGTAGGCGTTTCCGCCGGCGCCCCGGAGAGCTTGACGCCGACCCGCTCCGCCACCAGGTCGATGTCGGTGCGGTGCTTGACGATGATCGACATCGACTGCTCGAAGGTCTCGCGGTCGATGTCCTCGGCCCCCATCAGCAGCAGCGTCCGCGCCCAGTCGATCGACTCGGCGATCGAGGGCGGCTTCTTCAGGTCGAGGGCGCGCACCATGTGCACCACCTCGACCAGGCGCCGGTTGAGCGCCTCGGAGAGCTCGGGGACGTGCAGGCGCACGATCTCCATCTCGCGCTCGACCGCGGGGTAGTCGAGCCAGAGGTAGAGGCAGCGGCGCTTGAGCGCCTCGGTCAGCTCGCGGGAGTTGTTCGAGGTGAGGACGACCACCGGCATCGTCGTCGCCTCGATCCGGCCGAGCTCGGGGATCGTGATCTGGAAGTCGGAGAGGAGCTCGAGCAGCATCGCCTCGAACTCCTGGTCGGTCTTGTCGATTTCGTCGATCAGCAGGACGACCGGGTCGGGGCTCGCGATCGCGTGCATCAGCGGCCGGCTGAGCAGGAACTCCTCCGAGAAGATGTCCTCGAGGACCCCGGAGGCAGGGTCCTCGGCGGCCTCGCCGGTCGCGGCGCCGGCCTGGATCCGGAGGAGCTGCTTGCGGTAGTTCCACTCGTAGAGGGCCTTCGCCTCGTCGAGCCCCTCGTAGCACTGCAGCCTGACCAGCTCGCGCCCGGTCGCCCGCGAGAGCGCCTTCGCCAACTCGGTCTTGCCCACCCCGGCGGGGCCCTCGACCAGGACCGGCTTGCCGAGCCTCTGGGCGAGGAAGGAGACGAGGGCAGCGGGCTCGTCGGCGAGGTAGCCGACGTCCGCGAGGGCCTCCTTGACCTCGGCGACCGACTGGGGTGCGGCGTCGTCTGCCATCACGGGCAGGATAATCGTCGGCGTGCCCGACCTCCTCGCCAGCGCCGCCGCCCTGCTGCCGCTCGCCGATCTGCTCCCCCGCGAGATCGGCCCCTACATCTCGCTGATGCTCGCCGGGTTCGTGGTCGGCATCGCCGGCCACCTGACCCGCTCGCGCTGGCTGGTCGCGATCGGGATCATGATGGTGTTCCTGGCGGCCTTCCTCTTCCCACTCGCGCTCAACATCACCACCGACACCCCGCCCGACGTGCTCGACTACCCGCCGCGATGACCGAACGCCTCGACGAGCTCGACATGTCGCTCTCGCTGATCCGCAAGCAGGAGGAGCGGGAGCTGGGCAAGGCCTGGGAGCGGCTGACCGAGCTTCGCCTCACCCTCGGCGGGCTGATCGGCGACGGCAGGCTCGGCCCGCCGGTCTGCGTCCTCTTCGAGGGATGGGACGCCTCCGGCAAGGGCGGCTGCATCAAGCGGCTGGTGGCGCAGCTTGACCCGCGCCACGTGCGCGTCGTCCAGTTCGCGGCACCGACCCACGACGAGAAGCGCCACCACTTCCTCTGGCGTTTCTGGCCCATGCTGCCGGGCTGGGGCGGGATGGCCGTCTTCGACCGCTCCTGGTACGGGCGCGTGCTGGTCGAGCGGGTCGAGGGCTTCGCCACCCGCGAGCAGTGGCTGCGGGCCTACGACGAGATCATCACCTTCGAGCGCGGCCTCACCGACGAGGGGACCATCCTGGTCAAGTTCTGGCTCCACATCTCCGCCGAGGAGCAGCTGAAGCGCTTCAAGCGCCGCGAGAAGGAGCCGCTCAAGGCCTGGAAGCTGACCGAGGAGGATTGGCGCAACCGCGAGAAGCGTCCCCAGTACGAGCAGGCGGTCGAGGACATGGTCGCGCGCACCGACCAGCCCCAGGCCCCCTGGCACCTGATCCCGGCCGACTCGAAGCGCTACGCCAGGGTGAAGGTGGTCGAGACGGTCATCGAAGCGATCGAGGAGGGGATGCGCCGCCACGGGCTCGAGCCGCCGCCCCCTCCCGGCGACTGAGCTCGCGCCGGCGCAGCCGCAGCCCCGCGAACGCCAGCACGGCGGCGGCGCCGAGCTCGACGAAGATCCCGAAGCCGAGGCCGTAGTCGGTGGTGAAGCCGCCGAGCTGGAGGCGCGGCCGGTTCAGCATCAGGAAGCCGACGATCACGGCCGACCAGACCCCGGCTACCGCGAGCAGCGTCCCCTCGTGCAGGGGCAGCGGCGGGCGCCGGCCGCGACCGCACTGGACGATCAGCAGCAGCGCCGCGCCGACGGTGAGCAGCAGGGCCGCCTCGGCGAAGCCGAATGTCTCGACCCCCGTCTGCGAGAAGCGCTGCGAGAACCGCGCCCGGTACCAGGGCAGGGCGAAGGCGATGATGCCGGCGGCGAGCGCCGTGGCCGCCAGGCGCTCGTAGCGGCTGAGCGAGCGGACCGAGCGGACGATCCCGCGCGGGCCGGCGCCCTGCTCACTCGAGCGGCTGCCGTCCACCGAAGCCGGCATCGGGATCGTGCCAGTAGCCGACCTCGTCCTCGCCGAGCTCCCAGCAGAGGAAGGCCTCGCGGCCGTCGACGATCGCCGGGAAGTCGATCAGGCCGCGGTCGATGTCGCGGAGGACGATGCCGGCCTCGGCGAGCGCGCCGAGCAGGCGCCGCACCTCGAGGAAGGCCTCGCCGACCTGGACGCCGGGCTCGCCGCCGCCATTGGCGGGAGCCGCGCCGGAGAGGACCTCGTGCGCCTCCTCGTCGGTGAGCAGGTCGCGGGCGTCGCGCAGCCTCTGCAGCAGCGGCCGCAGGGTGGGCAGGGCGGCGTTCGCCTCCTCGACGGTGTAGCGATGGGGCTGGGCGGCCGGCTCGTCGCTCACGTCGCTGCCGCGGCGGCGCGCCCCGAGGCCCCCGCGCCGGATCCGGCTGCGCCGATCCGCTCGCGCAGCAGCTTCGCGTCCGCCTCTCCGACCGTGCGAAGCTGGCCCTGGAAGGCGAGGTGCCAGTGCTCGGCCGGCCACTTGGCGACGTGCTCGAGCTCCCCGGCCAGCTCGACGGCAGGCACGAAGTCCTCCTCGGCAAGGATCGCGACGGGCTCGGCGTCGACCCGCCACGGGTAGGGCTCGGGTTGCTTCTTTTTCCCCTGCGGCCAGATCGGCGTGCGGTCCTCGTACATCTGCGAGGTGACGCCGGCGATCCCGCCGAACTCCTGGACGCCGGTGACGTAGAAGACGATCTCGTCCCCCGGCTCCATCTGCTCGGCCTGGTTGCGGCGCCGCTCCTTGAAGCCGATCACGTCGAATCCCCGCTCGACGTTGATGCGGAAGTTCTCGAGCGAGCCGGTGAGGATCCAGGTCTTGCCGGCGGCCATGGCCCGATTGTATGCCGGGCGATCAGCGCGATGGAGCCGTGATCTCGCGGATCACGGCGGCGGTCACCCCGGGGCCCGTGATGGGGCCGGGGTCGACCGTGACCTGCCGCGCCTCCGGCAGGTGTTTTGCGATCAACTCGGCGAGGACCTCCGCGGAGGGAAACCACGGCCCTCCGACGCCGCCGGAGAGCGTCAGCAGCCAGAGCCGGTCGCCGATCGAGCGCGCCTCGTCGCTGACGTCGACGTGGAGCCAGCTGTCGATCCTGCCGGCCATCGCCATCTGCGGGCTGTAGCGGATCTGCTCATCCACCCTTCTCGTCACCTCCGCGTCGCTCATCTGCGGGTTTATGGCGCCGACCGAGGAGCGCAGGGCGCTGCGCTGGTCGCGGCCCAGCTGCTTGCGGAAAGCCTCGATAACGGTCAGCGAGGAGAGCATCGCGTCGGTCTCCCCGTAGGCGGCCACGGACAGCGGTCCGGTGCCGAAGCAGGCGACGGCGGCGAGCAGGTCCGGGCGCCGCGCGGCGAGGGCGGCCGCGCGGAGGTCACCGTCGGCGACCGTGATCGCCGCCGCCGCCCCGCCCAGCTCCTCGAGCAGGGCCTGGGCGTCGCCGAGGTCGGTCTCGAAGCCGAAGGGCCCCTGCCGGGTCGAGCCGCCGTTGCCCCTCATGTCGTAGGTGAGAACGCGATGATCGGCGGCGAGGTCGTCGAGAAGCTCACCGTAGATCCCGGGGACGTAGGTCCACCAGGGGAAGAGGGCCACCAGCGGACCGTCATCCCCGCGCAGTTCATAGTGGATCTGGATTCCGTCGGGACGAGCCAGCAGCGACATCGGCCGCAAACCTACCGGCGCCGCCCGTCGGCGGCTTCGGGCGGTCAGCCCGGGATCAGCTCGCGCGCCGTCTTCGCCTGGTGGCTGACGCCGAGCGCCTCGTAGCGCTCGGCCGCGGCCGCGGCGACCGCAACCGCGTCGGGGCTGCCCATCTCCGCCAGCCGGCGGGCGCGCATGAGCTCGCAGCGCACCGCGTCGAGGGGAAGGCCGAGCTCCTCCCAGGCCACCGCCGCCTCGGCCAGCACCTCGACACCCTCGGCCGGGTCGGGAAGGGTGAGTCCGCCCGCCTCGGCGGCGGCCGCCGCGCCCACCGGGTAGTGGAGCCGGTCGGCCAGGTTGGCGGCGCTCTCGGCCGCCTCGCGGGCCTGCTCGGGATGGCCGCCGAGGGCGAGGCAGACCGCCCGCTCGGAGATCGCCTCGACCGACTGGGCGACGAGGCCGGCGCGCTCGCAGATGTCGAGGGCCCGGGCCAGCGTCATCTCGGCGTCGGAGTACTTGCCCTGGTCGCGAAGGGTCACGGAGAGCCAGTAGAGGGCATGGAAGGCCACCTCGGAGCGGCCGACCTGCTCGCCGATCTCGTGCGCCCGGCGGCAGAGGCCCTCGGCTCCCTCCCAGTCGCCGCGGCGCCAGCGCAGCGCGCCGCGCATCACGTAGGGGAAGCAGAGCTTGCCGAGCAGGCCCTCGCGCTCGGCGAGGCCGGCGCTCGCCTCGGTCTCGCTCTCGACCACGTCCCAGTCCGCCCGGTTGAGGGCGAGCTGGGCGAGGGCGGCGTGGACCTCGACCTGCGAGGGGACGTCGCCGACCTCGACCGCCAGCTTCAGCGCCTCCTCGTAGGCGGTTGCTGCCTCCGCGTAGTCCGCCTCGGACACCTCGAAGTGGTAACCGAGGGTGAGCAGGGCGCGGACCGCCTCGGCCTGGTCGGAGCCGCGCGCCAGCTCGACCGAGCGCTCGAGGTTCTCGCGCGCCTTCTCGGAGTCGCCGATCCGCCCGAAGACGCGCCCGAAGATCCCGTGCGCGCGGCTCGCCGCCGCGGCCTCGCCGAGCCGCTCCGCCAGCCGCAGCGCCTTCTCGGAGGCGTAGATGGCGAGCATGTTGTCGCCGGTGTGCATGTAGAGCGACGCCGCCTCCTCGTAGAGCCGGACCAGCTCGATGCAGGGCGGCCCGTCCTTGAGCAGGTCGATGCCCTTCTGGTAGTGGTCTATCGACGCCTCGCGCTCGCCCTTGTCCCAGTAGGCGGCGCCGATCTTGCGGTGCAGGTCGCCGACGCGGGCGAGGTCCTCCTGGCGGCGGTGGAAGTCGAGGCAGCTCTCCCACACTTCGATCGCCTCGTCGACGCGGCCGACCCGGAGGGCGACGTCGCCCATCTTCTCGCCGATCCGCGCCCGGGTCACCTCGTCGACGGTGCCGTTGAGGCTGATCGCGGCCCGGTAGTGGCCGAGCGCCTCCTGGTTGGAGTAGAGGTGGGAGGCCGCGTCGCCCGCCGCTTCGAGGAACTCGAGCGCCTTCTGCGACATCGTCCGCAGCTCGGCCGCGTCGATCCCCGCCTCGGTGCCGAGGCTGGCCGCGCGGCCGTAGTGCTCGGCGACCAGGGCGACCGCGCCCTCGCGGCCCTCCCCGGCGCGCTCCTCGATGAACTTGCCGACCGCGAAGTGCTGGCGGCAGCGGCTCGCCTTCGGCAGCATCCCGTAGGCGACGTCGCGGATCAGGGCGTGCTTGAACGCGTATTCCCGCTCGCCCGCGAGGCGGCTCGAGGCGGCGGCGATCACCAGCTCCTTCTCCTGCAGCGAGTCGAGCGCCTCGCCGACGTCGGCCGGGCTCTCCCTGGCGGCGCCCATCAGCACGCCCTCCCAGAAGTTCTGCCCGACCACCGACGCGTACTGGAGCAGGCGCCGCTCGAACGGCGCCAGCGAGTCGAGGCGGGCGGCGAGCACCGAGTGAACCGTTTCCGGGAGGGCGTCCGCGTCCGAGCCCTCCTCCTGAGGCGGTTGACGATCTCCTCCGCGAAGAGCGGGTTGCCCCCGCCCGCTGGGCGACGCGCGAGACCAGCGCCGAGTCGCCGTTGGTGTCGCCGTTGTAGAGGGCCTCGACCAGCTTCTGGGTCTCGGCGCGCGAGAGGGGGTCGAGGCCGACGGTGGTCGAGTTGCGCCGCCCGGCGCCCCAGTCGGAGCGGCGCTCGAGCAGCTCGTCGCGGGCGAGGCAGACGATCAGCAGCGGTCCCCTGACCCAGCGGGCCAGGTGCTCGATCAGGTCGAGCATGCCCTCGTCGGCCCAGTGGATGTCCTCGAAGGCCAGCACCAGGGGGTGCTCGGCCGTCATCGCCTCGACCAGGGATCGAACCGCCGAGAACAGGGTCTCCCGCATCCGCTGCGGGTCTTCGCCGTCGACGCCGGTGCCCGCCTCGCCGGCCTCGATGCCGAGCATGACGGCGATCACCGCGGCGGTGCGCTCGACGGACTCGTCCTCGGCCGAGCCGTCGAGCAGCGCCCGGGTTCCTCCGAGCAGCTTGGTCCAGGCGACTCTCGGCGGCCTCGCCGGCGGAGATCCCGAACTCGGCGCGGATCACCTCGGCCATCGCCCAGAACGCGATCCCCGATCCATAGGGAGGGCATTCCCCCGTCCGCAGCTTCGGCGCGGGGTCGAGGTCGGCCGCCTGGGCGGAGAGCTCGCGCAGCAGCCGGGACTTGCCGACGCCGGCCTGGCCGATCACGGTCAGCAGGTGGGGCCGTCCCTCGTGGCCGACGCGCTGGGCGAGCGCGGTCATCAGGCCGCGCCTCCTCCTCGCGGCCGATCAGCGGGGCCGCGGCGCGCGAGGCGGCCCGGTGGGCCGGCAGCGAGGCGACCGGCTCGCGCGCCTCCCAGGCGGGGACCGGCTCGGCCTTGCCCTTCAGGTCGAGCGGCGCGAGCTGCTCGTAGGAGACGGACTCGCGGGTGGCGCGGAAGGTGGCCTCGCCGACGGTTACCGTCCCCGGGCGGGCCGCCGCCTGCAGCCTCGATGCGACGTTGACGACGTCGCCGATGACCGTGTAGCCGTCGCCGACGCTGCCCGGCCAGGACCTCGCCGGTGTTGATGCCGACCCGCAGCAGGAAGCTGATGTCGCCGGGCAGGCCCTCGTTGATCCTGCCCATCGCCTCCTGCATGGCGAGCGCGGCGCGGACGGCGCGCTCGGGGTCGTCCTCGTGGGCGACCGGCGCGCCGAAGACGGCCATCACGTTGTCGCCGATGTACTTGTCGATCGTGCCGCCGAAGCGCTCCACCTGCTCGCCGAGCTGGCGCAGGGTGCGGTCGAGCATCGACTTGACGGCCTCCGGGTCCATGCGCTCGGCGTAGGCCGTGTAGCCGGAGAGGTCGGCGAAGAGGACCGAGACCTGGCGCCGCTCCTCCGGCGGGGCCTGGGGGCCGGCCACCGCGCCGCTTTCGGGCGGGGCCGGAGCCGCAGCCGGGCGCCGGAGCCTCGAGCGCCGTCCCGCACTCGACGCAGAAGCGGGCCCCGGGGGGACCTCGGCGCCGCAGGAGGGGCAGCGCCGCTCCAGCGCGGCGCCGCAGGACATGCAGAAGCGAGCCCTCTCGGGATTCTCGGTACCGCAGGCTGAGCAGGTCGAGCCCGCCATCGCCATCAGGGTACGCCAGGCACGCCTCGGCGCCGGGTGATGACGGTCACACGAGGGCGGATCGAAAGCATGTCGCTGTCCTGACTTTGCCACCGATACGGGGGCAAAGTCCGGACGTCCGGGATTTTCAACGCCGCGGGCGTCCCTGCGAGCCGCTTGTCGGCCCGCCGCCGCCCTACTCGATGCGGATGTCCTCGACCCGGTGCTCCGGCTCCGGGCCGCGCTCGCCCCGGTCGTCCTCGCCGACCCGCTGCAGGTAGGAGTCGATCAGCGCGCGCACCATCACCAGGGCGTCGCGCTGGATGGTCTGCCACTGATCGCGCAGCTCGGGCGGGGTCGTCGCCCGCACCACCTCGGCGCCGCGGCAGATCGGGCACCAGTCGA
The DNA here is from genome assembly GCA_963720015.1 of uncultured Actinomycetes bacterium. Taxonomy (GTDB): domain Bacteria; phylum Actinomycetota; class Thermoleophilia; order Solirubrobacterales; family 70-9; genus DATFPK01. The sequence continues at coordinate 187,295 of CAVREA010000006.1, forward strand.
GGCACTCGTGCTCGCGGGCAGGCTCGCCGTTGGCGCCGGGCTCTGGCTCGTCGCTCCTGGCGCCCGTTGCGGGGGCCGCGGGGGCCGCGGGCGGAGCTGTACTGCTCCCAGAAGCGGCTCGCGTTGCCGGGCTCGGGCCCCGGCGGCTCGCCGGGGCCGAAGGGGTCAGACCCGCTCGGGCTGTGCTGTTCGTGAGGCTCGGGCATCCTCGAAGGTGACCTTGAGCGTGCCGTGCTCGAAGCTGGCGCCGGTCGGCCGCTGCTCGGCGAGAGCGGAGGGCAGGATGATAGTCCGCTTCTCGCCGGCGACGGCGACGATCAGCTCGTCGCCGACCTTCTTCAGGTCGATGTCGGCCTTCTCGCTGAAGGGGATCGGCAGGCGGAGCACCGCGCCCTCGCCGTCCATGGTCAGCTCCTGGGCGAGCTCGGAGTGGAGCACATCGTGCGCGCGCCGCTGCTCGAACAGCTCGTCCCCGAGCCGGTCCAGCATCTGGCCGCCGACCACCTCGTGCTCGAAGTAGCGGGCCTCGAGCACCGGGACCGGGGCGAAGCCCTCGTGGACCGCTCGCAGGTTCTCGTGCTGGCGCTCGCGCCAGGAGCCGAAGTAGCCGCCGGCGACGTCCTCGGGGAAGATCCGGTTGACGATCACGGCGTCGGTCAGGTAGCCGTAGAGGTTGAGGTAGGTGAACGTCCGCTGCGCCTCCTTGATCACCATCCGGTCCGGGTTCATCACGAGCCTGATCGAGCAGCGCTCGCGGTCGCGGAGGATCAGGTTCATCTCGATCAGGCCGCGGGTGAGGCGGCGAACCTGCTCGAAGACCTCGGGGCCGGGGAGGGCGACGTCGAAGGTGCGCGCCAGCGGCCGCGCGGCGCCGAGCAGGCGGCTCTCCCAGGGGAAGACCCGCTCCAGCCACCAGCGGGCGATGTCGGGAAAGCCGAGCAGCCGCAGGGTCTCCCCGGTCGGGGCGCAGTCGACCACGACCACGTCGAACTCGCCGCTCTCGTGGTGGCGCTTGATCTGGAGCAGGCTGAAGAGCTCGTCCATGCCGGGCGGCACGGTCAGCTCCTCGGCGCGGATCTGCTCGATGCCGCGGTCGGCGAGCAGGCCCTTGAGCCAGGCCTGGACGGCCGCCCAGTGCTCCTCCATCTCGCGCTGGGCCCGGACCTCCTGCCCCCAGAGCCGGTCCCCCGCGGCAGAGGGCTCGGGCCCGAGGCCGACCTCGAGCGAGTCGGAGAGGCTGTGCGCGGGATCGGTGGAGAGGACGATCGTCCGCAGCCCGGCGGCCGCACAGCGGCGCGCGGTGGCGGCGGCGACGCTGGTCTTGCCGACCCCGCCCTTGCCGGTGTAGAGAATCGTCCTGGGCGGCTGCACGACCGTCCAGCCTACGTCAGAAGCCGCTAGGTTTCTCCTCCCATGCGGATCCGGATCCTCACCCTGCTGGCCGTGCTCGCGACCCTCTCCCTCGGGCTGATCGCCTGCGGCGACGACGGCGGCAGCGGCAGCGACGCCGACCCGCAGGAGGTCCTCGACAAGACCTTCGCCAGCGACGGCCAGCAGGAGATCGAGAGCGCCGACATCGATCTCAGCTTCGAGATCAAGGTCGAGGGCGAGAGCTCCGGTGACCTGAGCGCGACCGTGAGCGGGCCGGTCGACGCCAAGGGCGACGAGTTCCCGAAGTTCGACCTCACCGCCGACGTCAGCGGCTCGGGCCAGGGCCAGGACCTGAGCTTCGAGGGCGGCGCCACCTCGACCGGCGACGCCGCCTACGTCAGCTACCAGGGCACCGACTACGCGGTCGACCCGGCCACCTTCAGCTTCATCAAGACCGCCTACGAGTCGAGCGCCAACCAGAAGCAGCCCCAGCAGCCCGACACCACCGGGCTGTCGGCGATCAAGGACTCGCTCACCAACGTGACCAACGAGGGCACCGAGGACGTCGAGGGCACCGAGACCGTGCACGTGTCCGGCGAGGTCGACGTCGCCAAGCTCGTCGACGGGATCCGGCCCCTGGTCGAGTCCGCCGGGCAGCTCGGCCCGAGCGCCGACCTCCCCAGTCCGGAGGAGCTCGACCAGGTCTCCAAGCTGGTCAGGAGCGCCACCTTCGACGTCTACTCGGGCACCGACGACGACCTGCTGCGCCGGTTCACCCTCGATCTCGAGCTCGACGACCCGAGCGGGTCCGGCACCGCCGCCATCACCTTCGACATCACGCTCGGCGACGTCAACGGCGACTTCGACGTCGAGGCTCCCGCGGACACGAAGCCGCTGAGCGAGCTGCTCGGCGATCTCGGCGTCGGCGGGCTCGGCGGCCTGGGCGGGCTGGGCGGCCTCGGCGGGGGAGCCGCCCCGGGCGGGACCGCGCCGGGCGCGACCGCCCCCGGCGGCGGCGACCCCAACGCCTTCCTCGACTGCATCAACAAGGCCAAGACCGCGCAGGACCTCGAGCAATGCAGCGCGGCCGCGCAGTAGCCGTCGCGATCCTCGCCGCGCTGGCGGTCGCCGCTCTGACGGCTCCCGCCGCCGGCGCCGGCGGGGCCACGGCCTCGAGGGCCACCTGCAACGGGAAGTCGTTCACCCCCTTCCAGCGGGGCAACCGGGTGGTTGGCAGGGGGACGCTGACCTGCACCGGGGACGTCGCCAAGATGCGGCTCCGCAGCTGCCTCGAGCAGAACGTCAACGGCAGGTACAAGACCGTCCGCTGCGAGGTCCGGGTCAGGTTCAGGCCGGCGACCGTCGAGGCCAGGATCTCCGAGGTCTGCGCGCCCAGCATCGTGCGCGGATTCCGGGTCCGCTCTTTTCTCTTCCTCCGCGACCAGAACGGCCAGATCGCGACTGGCAAGGTGATCTCGGGCAAGGCCGTACTGCCGCAGCGTTGTTGAACGGCGAGTCGGGCCGGCCACGGCTGACCCCGGGGTTCTTCCTCAGCCCGGACGGCTGGCCATATCTGCTGGTCCCGCTGATCCCGATCGCGGTCGGGCTCGAGCTGGCGCACGCCTCGGCGACGGTGATCTTCGCCGCCTCGGCGATCGGGATCATCCCGACGGCGGCACTGATGGGGCGGGCGACCGAGGAGCTCGCGGCCAGGTCGGGTCCCGGGATCGGCGGGCTCCTCAACGTCACCTTCGGCAACGCGCCGGAGCTGATCATCGCCCTCTTCGCCCTCAACGAGGGCCTGCAGGAGGTGGTCAAGGCCTCGATCATCGGCTCGATCCTCGGCAACGTGCTGCTGGTGATGGGCGCCGCGATGTTCGTCGGCGGCCTCGGCCGCGAGAAGCAGACCTTCAGCCGCACCGCCGCCAGCGTCCAGTCGACGATGCTGCTGCTGGCGGCGACCGCGATGGTGATGCCGGCGATCTTCGAGCTGGTCGAGGGCAAGGGTCTGCCCGACCCGGGCGCCGAGATCGTCAACTTCGGCCCCACCGTCGAGCACCTCTCGCTCGCCGTCGCGATCGTCCTCATCCTCTCCTACGCCGGCGGGCTGGTCTTCTCGCTGAAGACCCACAAGTCCATCTTCAATCCGCCCTACGAGAGGGAGGAGGACACCTGGGGCTGGTCGGTGCGGACCTCGGTGATCGCCCTCGCGATCGCCGGCGTGCTGGTTGGCCTGATGTCCGAGATCCTCGTCGGCTCGATCACCGAGGCGAGCGAGTCCGTCGGCCTCTCGGAGTTCTTCATCGGCGTGATCGTGGTGGCGATCGTCGGCAACGCCGCCGAGCACTGGGTCGCGGTCCTGGTGGCGATGAAGAACAAGATGGACCTCGCGGTCAACATCGCGATCGGCTCGAGCGCCCAGATCGCTCTCTTCGTCGCCCCGGTGCTTGTGATCGCCTCCTTCTTCATCGGCGCCGGACCGATGCCGCTCGTCTTCAACGGCTTCGAGCTGGGCGCGGTGCTGCTGGCGATGCTGGTGGCCCAGCACGTCACCCAGGACGGCGAGTCGAACTGGTTCGAGGGCCTGCAGCTCCTGGCCCTCTACACGATCCTCGGAATCACCTTCTACTACGCATGAGATCCGCTCCGGCGCCGGTCTCGTAGGCTCGAACCGATGGAGGGGCTCCTGCTACTCGTCAGCTTCGCGGTCATCCTGGCCGGGGCGCTGATGTTCACCAACGCCGTCGAGTGGATGGGCCACCGGCTCTCGATGGGGGAGGGCGCGGTCGGCAGCCTGCTGGCGGCGGTCGGCACGGCGATGCCGGAGACGCTGATCCCGATCGTCGCCGTGATCGGCGGCAGCGAGGGCTCCGAGGACGTCGCGATCGGGGCGATTGTCGGCGCGCCGTTCCTGCTGGCGACGATCGCGATGGCGATCGTCGGTTTCTCCGCGCTCGCCTACAAGAACCGGCGCGAGCAGGGCCGCCGCCTCGCCGCCCACGCCGAGACCCTGGAGCGGGACCTGACGTTCTTCCTCATCTTCTTCGCCCTTGCGCTCGCCGTCGGCTGGGGGATGCCGTTGCCGCTGCGGATCGCGGCCGCGGTCGTCTTCCTGACCGCCTACGGGTTCTACGTCAGGGCGACCCTGCGGCGCGGAGGCGAGCAGCAGGACCAGGAGACGCTGAAGGCGCTGACCATCGACCCCGGCAACCGCAGCGAGCCGCCGACCTGGCTGATCGTCGTCCAGCTCTCGATCGGGCTCGGGGCGATGGTCGGCGGCGCCCACCTGTTCGTCGAGGAGCTGCTCCATGTCGCCGAGTCGCTCGGCGTCGAGCCGCTGGTGCTCTCACTCGTGCTCGCCCCGCTCGCCACCGAGCTGCCCGAGAAGGCGAACAGCTTCTTCTGGGTGCGCGAGGGCAAGGACGCGCTCGCCCTCGGCAACATCACCGGCGCGATGGTCTTCCAGTCGACGATCCCGATCACGGTCGGACTCCTCCTCACCGACTGGGAGCTCGACCGCTTCGCCGCCGCCTCGGTCGTTCTCGGCCTCGCCGGCGGCGTCGTCGCCTACATCGCCCTGCACCGCCGCCAGCGCTACGGCGCCGCGGCGATCGTCGCCTGGAGCGCCCTCTACGCCGCCTTCCTCGTCTTCGTGCTGGCGGCCTGAACCGGGGGCGCGATGGATCCGCGCCGCCGGCATCGGGTACACCTTGCGGGGAGATGAAAGAGGGGCCGATCCAGATCCCGGCCTGGGCGCTGCCGCTGATCGTGCTGGCGCTGGCGGTGCCGATCATCGGCGGCTTCGCGCTCGGCGGGCCGGGGCTGGGGCTGGCGGTCGGCGCGCTCGCCGTCGTCGCGATCATCTTCGTTGCCGTCCGCGCGCGCCCGCGCGGCCCGATCGCTCCCCCGGGCGGCTCGGGCCGTCGCCGGATCCTGCTGGCGGCGGGCGTGCCGGTCGACGAGCCCGGAGCGGTCGAGCGGATCGCCCGCGAGGCCGGCATCGGCGGCTCCGACGAGCCGGCCCAGGTCCGCGTCGTGGTGCCGGCGCGCAGCAGGTTCCTCGACCGCTGGGCCTCCGACGTCGGCCCCGCGCGCGAACAGGCGCAGGACCGGCTCGTCCACACCCTTGCCAGCTTCGGCAAGGCCCACATCGACGCCGACGCCCGGGTCGGCGACGCCGACCTGGTCCAGGCCGTCGAGGACGAGCTCCGCACCTTCCCGGCGACCGAGGTGATCCTCGCCACCGGCGAGCCGGGGGAGGACCGGGAGGGAAACGAGGCGGCGGCGGAGCTGGGCGCCCGCCTCAGCGTGCCCTTCCGCCACCTGACGATCGCCGGTTAGTCGAGCGGGACCACCTCGTCGCCGGGCCGGATCGTGCCGCCCGCGAGCACGTCGGCGCGGAGGCCGCCGCGGTTGACCAGGCCCTTCAGCACCCCCGGCTTGGTCAGCCCTTCGAGATGGGAGCACGGATCGCAGAGACGGTCGCCGCGGCACTCGACCTCGCCGACACGGAAGCGGCGCCCGACCAGGGCGTTGAGGCCGATGCCGCGGGTGAGGACGTTGCGCCGGGACTCGGCCGGCTCGATCTCGATTCCGTGCTCGGCGGCGAGTGCCTCGATCGCCTCCGCCTCGACCAGGGTGAGGTCGCGTCCCGGCTTCCTGGGCTCGGAGGAGGCGCCGGTCTCGGAGAAGGTGCCGGTCTCCGCGAAGTAGCGGTCGCCGCGGATCCCGCGCCCGGCAATCACCTCGGCCTCCTGCACGGACGCGGGCACCTGCTCGGGGACGGGGCCGGCGAAGATCGCCTCGACGGTGCCGCGCTCGCCGGCCCCGCTCACGCGGCGGCGAGCTCGTCGAGGGCGCCGAGGACCAGGTCGTCGTGGCTCTTCGGCGAGACCTTGGGGAAGACGCGGGCGATCCGGCCCTCGGGGTCGATGACGAAGCTGGCGCGCTGCACGCCCCAGTACGTCTTGCCGTACATCTTCTTCTCGACCCAGGCCCCGTAGGCCTCGGCGACCTCGTGCTCGGGGTCGGCCAGCAGGGTGAAGTCGAGGTCGAACTTGTCGCTGAACCTGGCGACGGCGCCGACATCGTCGGGGGAGACGCCCAGGACCTCGGCGCCGGCGGCCTCGTACTCGCGCCGGTGGTCGCGGACGGCGCACGCCTGGACGGTGCAGCCGGGTGTGTCGGCGCGCGGGTAGAAGTAGAGGACGACGGTGGTCCCGCGCAGGCCGGAGAGCGTGACCGGGTTGCCGTCCTGGTCGGCGAGCGTGAAGTCGGGCGCGGCGCTGCCCTCGCTCAGCATCGCGGCCCGGCCCAGCGCCGCATCAGTCCTCGCGGCCGACCTCCTGGCCGGCCTCGTCCTCGTTCTCCTCGCCGTCGTCCTGGTCGAGGGCGGTCTCGCTGACCGAGCCGGCCGAGCCGGGGTGGTAGTGCGTCTGGAAGGCCTCGAGCAGTTGGTCGCGCCGGTCCTCGTCGACGGGCACGTCCTCGGAGATGCGCACCCACTCGGCGCCCTCGTAGGCCTCCATGTTGAAGACCTCCTGGTCGAGCGAGGTCGAGTCGTCGACGACCACCACGACCTCAGTCTGCGGGTTGAAGTAGGTCCCCGGCTGCATCACCAGGTCGTCGATCTCCACCAGGTTGTCTTCGGCGCTCTCTGCCATCAGGACGATCCTAATAAAGGCTCGGCTCGGTCGGGGCTGCCGCTACTGGCCGAGGTTCTCGAGATCGGCGAGCTGGCGCTCGATCTCGGCCTCGACGTCGAGCGGCTCCTGGCCCTTGCGCATGCGGCGCTCGTTGCGGGCGACGACCAGCTGGCGCACCTCCTCGCGCAGCTCGCGGTCGAGTCCGAGCGAGGCGGTGGGGGAAGGCGCGAGCAGCCGCGCGAGCTCGGCCTCGACGTCGATGGGCTCCTCGCCGCGACGCTGGCGGCGGTAGGACTTCGCCTCGAGCATCTGCCGCACCTCGGCCTCCTGGACGCGCTTGTCGACCGGTCCGGCGGGCCCGAGCGACTTCTTCGCCGGCAGCTCCTGCTCGATCGCCCAGCGGCCCTTGCCGAGGTTGCGCAGCGCCGGCCCGGAGGAGGCGAAGGCGATCGCCGCGATCGGGATGACGACGAGGGTGACGAGCAGGATCACCATCCCGTTGTCGACGTCGGTCGTGGCGGTGAGGACGGCCGCCCCCGCGAGGGCCAGGCTCATGCACCAAGGGTAGACCGCCGCCGGCCCGCCGGGGCGCCGGGGCGAACAACTCGCCCGGGAGGCGCCCGGACCCGCTACCATTTGCGACTGGTTGACTGACCAGTCAATCGGGCGCGCCCGCCACACCGGCTCGCCCCCCGACCAAGGCTTTCACGCACGAAAAAGGAGCCTCGCACCCGTGGTTGATTTCACTCTGACCGACGAGCAGAAGGACCTGCGCGAGCTGGCGCATAACTTCGCGGAGAAGGAGATCCGCAAGGTCGCCTGGGAGTACGACAAGGACGGCACCTGGCCGCAGGACATCATCGACAAGGCCTGGGAAGTCGGCCTGATGAACACCCACATCGCCGAGGAGTACGGCGGCCCCGGCCTCGACTACCTCTCCGGCTGCCTGATCGAGGAGGAGATGGGCTGGGGATGCTCCGGCATCGGCACCAGCCTGATGGCCAACGGCCTCGCCTCCGCCCCGGTCAGCCTCGGCGGTTCCGAGGAGACGAAGAAGAAGTACCTCGGGCATGCTCACCGAGGAGCCGAAGCTGGCCTCCTTCTGCCTGACCGAGCCCGATGCCGGCTCCGACGTCTCCGGGATGAAGACCCGGGCCGTGAAGAAGGGCGACAAGTACGTCATCTCCGGCTCGAAGTGCTTCATCACCAACGGCTCCTACGCCGACTGGTTCACGGTCTACGCGAAGACCGACCCCGACCAGGGTCACCGCGGGATCAGCGCCTTCGTCGTCGACGCCGACCTCCCCGGGGTCAGCGTCGACAAGAAGGAGGACAAGATGGGTCAGCGGGCCTCCAACACCGCGACCATCTCCTTCGACGAGGTCGAGAGTCCCGGCCGAGAACCTGCTCGGCGAGGAGAACCACGGGTTCAAGCTCGCGATGATGACCCTCGACCGCACCCGTCCGGGCGTCAGCGCGATGGCCGTCGGCATCGGCCGCGCCGCCTTCGAGTTCGCCTCCGAGTACTCGAAGGAGCGCCAGCAGTTCGGCGTGCCGATCGCGATGCACCAGGCGATCCAGTTCCTGATCGCCGACATGGCGACCAAGGTCGACGCCGCCCGCCTGCTGGTCTGGCTCTCCGCCGTCCAGCTCGACCAGGGCAAGCGCAACACGCTGGCCTCCTCGGAGGCGAAGCGCTTCGCCGCCGACTCGGCGATGGAGATCACCGTCGACGCCGTCCAGGTCTACGGCGGCTACGGCTTCATCAAGGAGTACCCGGTCGAGAAGCTGATGCGCGACGCGAAGATCATGCAGCTCTACGAGGGCACCAGCCAGATCCAGCGCCTGGTGATCGCCCGCGAGGTGCTGATGCCGCGCAACATCGACGAGTCGACGCCGGAGTCGCAGACCGCCGAGAAGCCCGCCAAGAAGGCGGACGTGAGCCAGCAGGAGCAGGCCGCGGCGACGGTGTAAAAAGAGGCGGGAGCGCTTTCTTTCGGAGACCGCCGGCCTACTGGCCGGCGGTCTCTTCCTTTTCGGGCTGTGGCTCGGTCGGCCCGGGCGCTCCCGCGCGGATGGCCTCCAGCTGCGCCGCGACCGCGATTCCGGCGAACAGCGCCAGCGCGGTGAGCAGCGCCCAGATCATCAGGCCGATCAGGCCGGCGAGCGGCCCGTAGGTGTCGCCGAAGTTGCCGCCGAGCGAGATCCAGGCGGCGTAGAGCCCGGTGAAGGCGAACCAGAGCAGGACCGTGAGGGAGGAGCCGAAGAGGAGCCAGGACGGGTCGGGCTGGGAGCGGTTCGGCGCGACCCAGAAGATCAGCGCCACCGCCGCGGCCACGAGCACGGCGGCCACCGGCCACCGTCCCAGGGTCCAGGCCGTGTCGAGCGCCTCTCCCCAGCCGGTCACGTCCGCGAGCGCCCGGCCCAACGCCGCGCCCGGGACGAGCGCGACGAACGCGAGCACGCTCGCCAGCCCGGCGCTGAGCGCGAGCGCCGTCGCCACCGTGTACTTGCGCAGCGAGGGGCGGTCGCGCTCGATCCCGTAGATGCGGTTGGCGCCACGCTCGATCTGGCCCATTGCCGTCGCCGCCGAGACCAGCGCGACCGCGAGGCCGGCGACCAGGGCCGTCTCCCCGGCCTCGGCCGACTCGCCGCCCCGCCGCAGCGCCCGGGTGAGGACCTCGCCGGCCGGGCCGGGGGAGACGTCGCTGATCGTCTCCGAGAGGATCTGCGAGAACTCGCCCTGGCCGAGGACCCGAGCCAGCCCGACGACGGCGATCAGCGCCGGGACCATCGTCAGCACGAACTGGAACGCCAGCGCCCGCGCGTTGGTGAAGCCGTCGGCGTAGCGGAAGCGCACGAACGAGTCGCGCAGCAGCGCGGCCCGGCCGGTCTCGCGCAGGGTCTCCGCCGCGTCGTCGCCTTCGAGGTCGCGGGTCGGCGGGACGGTCGCGGCGGTGCTCATCCGCTCTTCTCTTCCCGGGCGCTGCGCGGGACAATCCGGTGGGCGGCGAGGATCAGCAGCGCAAACACGGCCGCGGCGCCGAGGACGAGCGGGTCGGTGAGGTGCAGGTCCTCGAGCCGACTGCCCAGGTAGACCGAGATCGCCGTGATCGGCAGGTAGCCGACCATCGTCGTCCAGACGTAGCGCCAGAGCGGCACGCGGGCCGCGCCGCAGGCGTAGCAGGTGAGGCTGAAGGGGACGATCGGGATCAGCCGCAGTGCCAGCAGCAGGCTGACCCCGCCGCGCTCGATCATCGCCTCGGTGCGCTCGAAGCGCTCGACCCCGAGGAAGCGGTGCAGCACCGGCCGCGCCACGCTGTGGCCGATCCAGTAGCCGACGAAGGCGTTGAGGAGCCAGCCGAGCATCACCAGCGCCAGCCCGGGGCCGAACCCGTAGGCGTAGCCGGCGACGGCGTCGACGATCTCCGCCGGGTACCAGACCACGGCGTGCACGAGGCAGAGGCCGAGGACGATCAGCGGACCGCCGGCGCCGAGGTTGTCGATCTCCTCGCGGATCGCGGCCGTGTCCCCCTCGACCGCGTGCCCGACCGCCTCGCGCAGCGCCGGGATCAGCAGCACGGCCGCTCCGATCAGGGCGATGCCGGCGAGGGTGACCGCGATTCCCGCCAGCGGGGGCGCGGGGCGGCGGGGAGGGTCCACGCGGCAAGTATGGCGAGGGCGGCCGAGCCAACCGACTCGCTACGGTGGCGGAGTCCGCCCACCCGTGGGAGGTGGGAGCCCAGTCGCCGACGCGAAGGGAGTGCAGTCAATGGAAGCAACCGCACCCGCGGCCTCTTCCGCAGCCACCGCCGAGCAGCGGATCGTGCGGGCGAACGAGGTCAGCCGCCGCTTCGGCGAAGGCGACGCCGCCGTCGACGCTCTCGTCGACGTCACCGTCGACTTCGAACGCGGTCGCTATACGTCGATCATGGGCCCCTCGGGGTCGGGCAAGTCGACCCTGATGCACATCCTCGCCGGGCTCGACCGCCCCACCTCGGGCACCGTCGAGATCGAGGGGACCGAGATCACGGGCCTCGACGACGCCGAGCTGACCAAGCTGCGCCGCGACGAGCTCGGCTTCGTATTCCAGTTCTTCAACCTGCTGCCGGTCCTGACCGCGGAGGAGAACATCCTGCTGCCGCTCTCGATCGCCGGCCGCGACCCCGACCGTGAGTGGATCGACCAGCTCATCGCCACCGTCGGCCTCGACGACAGGCGCACCCACCGTCCCGCGGAGCTCTCCGGCGGCCAGCAGCAGCGGGTCGCCGTCGCCCGCGCCCTCGTCGCCAAGCCCGCGGTCCTGTTCGCCGACGAGCCGACCGGAAACCTCGACTCGAAGGCCTCCCACGACGTGCTGGCGCTGCTGCGCCAGGCCGTCGACGAGTTCGGGCAGACGGTGATCATGGTGACCCACGAGCCCGAGGCCGCCGCGATCGGCGACCGGCTCCTCGCGCTCCGCGATGGCCGGCTCGTCCACGACGCCAGGCCGGGGTCCGCGGCCGAGGTGATCGACTTGCTCAAGGCCCTCGCCTGAGCGGACCGTGACCAGCCTCGCGGTCAAGAACCTCTGGGCGCGCAAGCTGCGCGCGCTGACGACGACGCTCGCCGTCTTCATCGGCGTCGCCCTGATCGCGGGCACCTACATCCTCACCGACACGATGTTCAAGGCCTTCGACGAGATCTTCTCCGAGTCGCTCAAGGGGACCGACGTCGTCATCACCCGCGAGGACGTCGTCCGTCAGGACTCGGGCGAGGTGCCGACGGTCCCGGCGGACATCCTCGCCAAGGTGAAGAGGGTTCCGGGTGTCGAGGTCGCCGCCGGCGGCATCTTCACCGCGGGCGGCCTCTTCGATGAGAACGGCGACAAGATCGGGTCCCAGTTCGCGCCCAAGTTCATCTCGTCGCGCCTCCCCGGGCGGCTCGAGTCGCTCACCTATGTCGACGGCAGCCCGCCGGTCAATTCGCGGCAGGCTTCGCTCGACGAGGCCGCCGCCGACGAGGCCGGCGTCGAGATCGGCGACCGGATCAAGGTCGCCGGCCAGGAGCGGGTGCGCAGCTACGACCTCGTCGGGCTGACCAAGCTCGGCGACGCGTCGTTCGGCGGCGCCTCGATCGCCCAGCTGACCCTGCCCGAGGCCCAGCGGGTGACCGGCAAGGAGGGCCGCTTCGACCAGATCTCGGTGGCGGCCGCGAGCGGGGTCGATCCGAGCGAGCTCAAGGTGCGGATCGAACGCGTCACGCCGCCCGGGGTCCTGGTCGAGACCGCGCAGGAGAACGCCGACCGCCAGTCGGACCTGATCCGCGACGACCTCGGGTTCTTCCGAATCGCGCTGCTCGTCTTCGCCGGCGTGGCCCTCTTCGTCGGCGCCTTCCTGATCTTCAACACGTTCTCGATCACGGTCGCCCAGCGGATCACCGAGTTCGGGATGCTCCGCACCCTCGGCGCGTCGCGTGGCCAGATCCTCTCCTCGGTCGTCGCCGAGGCGCTGCTGATCGGGTTGCTCGGCGCCCTTGCGGGGCTGCTCGGAGGGATCGGCTTCGCCAAGGGAATCCAGACCCTGTTCGAGTCGATCGGCATCGACCTGCCCACCACCTCGCCGGTGCTGGAGACGCGGACGATCGTCGTCTCGCTGCTCGTCGGAATCCTGGTGACCCTGGTCTCGTCGCTCGGGCCCGCTGTCCGCTCGACCCGGGTACCGCCGATGGCGGCGCTTCGCAACATCGAGCTGACCGGCAGCCGGCGGCGGACCGTGATCTACGCGGTGCTGGCGACGATCCTCTGCGCCGGCGGCCTGGCGATGGTCCTGCTCGGCCTCTTCGGCGGAGCCGAGTCGAGCGCGGCGGCCGGGCTGATGGGGGGCGGCGCGGTCGCGGTCGTGTTCGGCGTCTCGCTCTTCAGCCCGCGGCTGGTGCGGCCGCTGGCCTCGGTCACGGGGATACCACTGGAGAAGGCGCGCGGTCTGACGGGGCGGCTGGCCCGCGAGAACACCCAGCGCAAGCCGGGACGCACCGCGGTGACCGCGGCGGCGCTGATGATCGGCCTGGCGCTGGTCACCTTCGTCGCCGTCTTCGCCGACGGGATCAAGAGCTCGATCTCCTCCGCGATCGATCGCAACTTCCAGGGTGAGCTGGTGATCCAGAACACCGACGGTTTCTCGCCGATCCCGCCCGCCGCCACCCGGGAGGCGCAGCGGCTTCCCGGCGTCGAGACGGTCTCCTCGCTGCGCTACAGCCAGGCCGAGGTGCTCGAGCCCGCGGGGGGCGGCAAGCCGCGCGTCTCCGCGGTCGACCCGACCACTGTCAACGACGTTCTCACCCTCGACTGGGAGAAGGGCGACCCGGACACCCTCACCGGCCTCACCAGCGACCAGGTCGTGATCGACAAGGCCTTCGCCAACGGGCAGGGGCTCGACGTCGGCGACACGGTCCAGTTCCTCACCCAGACCGGGGAGCGGCCGAAGTTCGAGGTGGTCGGCGAGGTCAAGGACTCCGCGGACCTACTCGGCGCCGCGGTCGTCACCCAGCGCGTGCTCGGGCGGGACTTCGGCCAGCGCGACGATTCGCAGGGCTACGTCAAGCTCGCGCCCGGGGCCGACCTCGACACCGTTCAGACGCGGCTCTCCGACATCGTCGAGCGCAACTTCCCCACCGCCGAGGTCCTCAATCAGCAGGAGCTGAAGGACAACCAGGAGCAGCAGATCAACCAGCTGCTCGGGCTGATCTACGCCCTGCTCTCGCTGGCGGTGATCGTCTCGCTCTTCGGAATCGCGAACACGCTGGCGCTCTCGATCCACGAGCGCACCCGCGAGCTGGGCATGCTGCGGGCGATCGGGATGTCGCGGCGCCAGGTGCGGAGCATGATCCGCTACGAGGCGGTGATCACCGCGCTGATCGGCGCCGTCCTCGGCGTCATCCTCGGGGTGGTCTTCGCGGCGCTGATCTCGCAGCCGCTCGAGGAGGACGGCTTCGCCCTCTCCTACCCGATCGGGACCCTGATCGGGCTGATGGTGCTGGCCGCGATCGCCGGCGTGATCGCGGCAATCGGGCCGGCCCGCCGGGCCGCAAAGCTCGACGTCCTCGAAGCCCTCGCCTACGAGTAACCCACCCTCACCGAGTGATCAGAAACCGGGCGATAACCCGGATAACTCATCACTCGGCGGTGTGGAGGACGTTCGCCTGGATCTGGCGCTGCCCGTGGGAGCCGCGGAAGACGGGGCCGGCGGCGCTGATCCTTGCGCCCGGGCCGGGCAGCGGGTGCGGCCGCAGGGCGGGGCGGACGTCGATGACGCTGATCCCCGGCACGGTGATGCTCTCGTCGGAGACGAGCACGAAGTGGGCGTCGCCGTCGCCGTCCGGGTCGACCCGCTCGACGTAGAGGATGGTGCCGTCGGCGCTGGCGCAGTTGGTCGCCCCGGCGGGACAGCGTGCCGGCGGCAATGAGGGTGGGGGTGCGGCGGCCGGCGGCGGGACCGGCTTCGCATACCCGGTGTCGCTGCGATCGCCGTTCCCATCGTCACCGCCGCCGCAGCCGGCGAGCGCGAGCGCGGCGAGCAGGGTCGCGGTCGTGGCCGGCCTCATGTCTCAAGGCTAGGGTGCCCGGCATGAGCGACGACCTCTACGCGGACGCCCTCCTCGACTGGCTCACCTGCGCCGCGGCCGGCAGGGCCGAGCCCGCGGCCCGCGCCGCCGCCGCGGCGCTTGCCGGCGACGGCGGGCCCGAGGGGCGGGCCGCCGCGGCCGCCGCGGCCGGCCACGTCCTCGACTTCGACGACACCTACCTGCCCGGGGTCGCGCACCTGAGCGCTCCAACCGCGCCCGCTGCGCTGGTCGTCGGCGCCGAGCGCGAGGCCTCGGCCGGCCAGGTCCTCTCCGCCTACGCGGCCGGCTTCGAGGCGATGGGCTCGCTGGCGAGGGCCGGGCACCCGGCGCTCTACGACGGCGGCTGGCACCCGACCGCCGTCTGCGGCTCCGCCGGCGCGGCGGTGGCGGCCTCCCGCCTGCTCGGCCTCGACCCCGAGCGCGAGCAGGCCGCGGTCGCCCTGGCGCTGCTGCGCGCCGGCGGGCTCCGCTCCGGCTTCGGCACCGACGGCAAGGCGCTCGCAGTGGCCCTGGCCGTGGCGGCGGGGGTGGCGGCGGCGCGGCTCGCCGACGCCGGCGCCTCGGCCGGTCTGGACGGCGTCGCGCGCGGCCCCGCGGGGTACGAGGAGGCGTTCGGCGCCCGCTTCGAGCTCGACGACGGCGTCGCGGCGGTCGAGCAGAACTGGATCAAGGCCTACCCCTGCTGCCTGCAGACCCACGGCGCGATCGAGTGCGCGCTGGCGGTGCGCGACCGCGTGCCCGAGGGCGCGCTCGAGGTCGTGGTCCACCCGCTCTCCCGGCAGGCGGCGCCGCTCGGCTCGCCGGCGGACGGGCTCGAGGCGAAGTTCTCGATCCCCTACCTGACGGCACTCGCCCTGCTTCGCGGCGCTCCCACCGTCGCCGGCTTCGCGGCGGTCGACGAGCAGGCGCTGCGGCTGGCGGGGGAGCGGATCACGGTCCGCACCGACCCCGCCCTGCTCGAGTCGGAGGCCGTGCTTCTCTGCGGCGGCGAGGAGATCGCCAGGGTGGAGGCGGCGCTCGGGTCACCGCAGCGCCCGCTCGGCCCGCAGGGCCTCGACGCCAAGCGCCGCGCGCTCGGGGTCGAGCGGCTCGAGGGCGCGCTCGCGGACCGCGGCCGCCCCGCCCGCGAGCTGCTCGAGGCGGCGGGCCTGTGAGCGAGCGGATCGCGACCGCCAGCGTCGGCGACGGCGAGCCGATCGTCCTCTTGCACGGGGTCGGCACGAACCGAACGATCTGGTACCGGGCGGCGCCACTGGTCGCCGCCGGCGGCGACGGAGGGACGTCCCGCCGGGTGATCACCCCGGACCTGCCCGGATTCGGCGAGTCTCCTCCCGCGGGTCCGGGCTTCGACCTCGAGGTTGTCGCCGACAGCCTTGCCGAGGGGCTCGCCGATAAGACCGAGGGGCCGTTCGACCTGCTCGGCCACTCGCTCGGCGGCGCCGTGGCGACGGTGCTAGTCGCCCGCCACCCGGAGCTGGTCCGGCGCCTCGTGCTGATGGCGCCGGCCGGGTTGACGCCGAGGCCGCAGCATCTGGGCCTGCTGGCCGGGATGGCGGGGAGGGGGCTGATCCCGGTTCGCCGCGAGGTCGGCCGCCGCCTGGCGGGCAGCGCGGCGATGCGCAGGGTGCTGCTCTACGGCGCGGTCGGCAACGGCAGCAGGCTCAGCCCCCAGGACGCGCGGCTGATGCTCGAAGCCTCGCGGGGGACCCGCCGCATGCGCCCGGCGATCGCCGCGGTGGTGGGCGCCGACCTGCGCCCGGTGCTGGCGGCGATCGAGACGCCCTTCGGCCTGATCTGGGGCGAGCAGGACCGGATCGTCGACTTCTCCGGGTTCGGCCGCCTCCTCGACGGCCACCCCGGCATCCCGGCGCGGGCGCTGCCGCAGGTCGGCCACGCGCCCCAGCTCGAGGACCCGCCCGAGTTCGCCGCGGCGCTCGAGTCCGTGCTCGGCGAGCTCGCGTCCGCTTAGTCGCGCTCGAGCCGCACCAGCCCGCGGCCGGTGCGCCATGACTCGATCACCAGCCGGTCCCGCGCATCGTCGACTGTAGCGCCGCGGCGGGCGGTCAGTCCTCGCGCTCGGACTCGGCCCGCTCCTCGAGCTTCTCGCGCAGGTAGGCGGCCTTGTCGGCGCGGCGCTCGTGCTGGGCGGCCTCGTCGGCGAGCTGCGCCTCCTCGGTCGCCTCGCGCTCCTCCTCCTCGCGCTTCTGCTGGCCCTGGAGCAGGTCCTTGGTCTCCTCGCTTGGCTCCTGGTCGCTCATCGGCCAATCATTCCGCAAGCCGCCCGCCGAGGCTGGAGAAGCGGGAGCCGCCGTCGTCGCGGCGGACCGCCATCGCCAGCGCGCCGCGGTCGCCGACCAGCACGCAGGTGCTGCGGGCGCGGGTGATCGCGGTGTAGAGCAGCGGGCGGGTGAGCATCCGCGAGTGCGAGCGGTGGCAGACGCCGACGACGACCGGCACCTCGCAGCCCTGCGCCTTGTGGACCGAGATCGCGTAGGCGAGGCGCAGCGTAGCGGTCTCGCCGTAGGGGACGTGCAGGGAGCCGCCGTCGTCGGTGTCGACGACGATCGTCCTCCTCGTCGGGGTCGTCGTCGCGCGAGGAAGACGATCGAGCCGTTCATCAGGCCCAGCTCGTGCGAGTTGCGGGTCTGGATCAGCCGGTCGCCGATCCGGAAGCGCTCGTTGAGGGCGCGGCGCGCCCTCCGGGTTGAGCCGCTCCTGCAGGCGCTCGTTGAGGGCGTCGATGCCGACCGCCCCCCGGTACATCGGCGCCAGCACCTGCACGTCGCGGATCGGGTCGACGCCGAAGCCCGCCGGCGACCCGCTCGGCGACCACCTCGACGACCGTCTCCAGCGCCCGCTCCGGCGTCGGGCCGGTCGATGAAGAAGAAGTCGTGCTCCTGGCCGGCGCTCGGGCTCGAGGTGCGGCGGCCGCCCCTGGTTGATCTCGTGGGCGGCGGTGGTGATCATCGAGCGCGCCGCCTGGCGGAAGATCTGGGTGAGCCGGACGACGGGCACGATCCCGGCGTCGATCAGGTCCTCGAACGGCTTGCCGGCGCCGATCGGCGGCAGCTGGTCGGCGTCGCCGACGAAGACGACGTGGGTCGACTCGGCGAGCCCGCCGAGCAGCACCTCGGCGAGCCGCAGGTTGAGCATCGAGGACTCGTCGACGACGACCAGGTCGGCGGGCAGCGGGTGGCCCGGGCCGGAAGGCCGGGCTCGCGGCCCGGGCATCCACTCGAGCATCCGGTGGATCGTCTGCGGCCTCGTGCCCGGTCGCCTCCTCCAGCCGCCGCGCGGCGCGCCCGGTCGGGGCGCAGAGGGCGATCCGCAGCGTGCGCCGCCTTCGCCTCGGCGACGATCGCCCGCGTGCAGACCGTCTTGCCGACGCCGGGGCCGCCGGTGAGGACCGAGAGCCGCGCGGCGAAGGCGCCGCGGACGGCCGCCCACTGCTCGTCGGTGAGGCCCTCGCGCGGCTCGGATCGCCGGATCGTGGTCGAGGTGGGAGGGGGCGCCGGCGCGGGCGCCGCAGGGTCGGCCGCGACCGCCAGCTCGCTGGCGTGGGTCGACTCGCGGTAGACGCGGTCCTCCTCGATCGACCAGGCCCGGGCGCCGCGGCCAGCACGTCGGGGTCGGGGTCGAGGCCGAGCAGCTGCGGCGGCGCGGCGGCTCAGCTCGGCGAGCGGCAGGTAGGTGTGGCCCTGCTGCTCGGCCTCGGCGAGCGCGTAGGCGGCGGCGGCCTGGGCGCGGCGGTCGGACTCCGGCGGCACGTCGGCGGCGAGCGCGATCTTGTCGGCGCGGGCGAAGCCGACGCCCTCGACCTCGGTCAGCGCGGTAGGGGTCCTCGTGCAGGATCGCGCATCGCGTCGGTCGCCGTAGCGGGCGTGGATCGGCGCCGCCAGGTGGGCGAGGCCGTGCGGGGCGAGCTGGACGTGGAGGTCGCGGACCGCGCGGCTCGCGTGCCAGGACTCGGTCGCCGCCGCCGCCTGGTCGCCGCTGACCCCGCGCAGCGCGCCGAAGGTCGCCGTAGCGGGTCGGCGGCGATCGCCTCGAGCACGTCCTCGCCGTGCTCGTCGACCAGCCGCTCGGCGCGCGCCGGGCCGATGTGGCGCAGCGTGGTCAGGTAGGCGATCTGACCCTCGCGGTCGGCCGGGTCGAGCGGCAGCGCGCCGCTGCGCGCGCAGCTGGCGGCCCGTAGCGGTGTGGGTCTGCCACTCGCCGCTGACCTCGGCCCGGTCGCCGAGCGCCGAGGTGGGCGACCGGGCCGGTGACCGTGAACTCGTCGCCGCTGGCCGGCTCGAGCACCTCGAGCACGGCGTAGCCGTCGTCCTCCGCGGCCCAGATCACGTGGCGGATCTCGACCGTTCCCGAGAAGGGGGCGCCCGGGACGCTGAGCTGGGGCGCCTCGGCGCCGGCGGAGGAGGCTGTGGCCATCTCTCCCAGGCTAGAGCCGGCGGCAGATGCGGTGGGCACCCCAAAATGAGCGAAATTGCGGCATTTCCGGGGAAAACCGCGGGCGCCGGGTGATCCACCTCACTCGGGCGCGGGAGTTACAAGCGCAGAATCCGGGTAATGGGAGAGCGGAGGCACGTCCATGGATGAATTTCGCCACGAATGCCTGCTTTACGACGGCCAGGACGAGTACCTGGCAGGCACCGTCCCCTTCGCCCGCGCCGCGATCGACGCGGGTGCTCCGCTGCTGATCGCGGTCGGCGATCAGAAGCGACGGCTGATCGAGGACGGCCTCGGGGATGAAGCCGCGCGGGCCGCGTTCGTGGACATGGCGGCGCTGGGCCGCAACCCCGGGCGCATCATCTCCGCCTGGCGCGACTTCGTCGACGGGCACGAGGGCGACTACGTCTGGGGGATCGGCGAGCCGGTCTGGCCCGGGCGCAGCGCCGACGAGCTGCTCGAGCTCGAGCACCACGAGGCGCTTCTCAACGTGGCCTTCTCCGGCGGTACCGCCTGGCGGCTGCTCTGCCCCTACGACGCGATGGCGCTCGACGACGAGGTCCTCGCCGGGGCCGAGCGCAACCATCCCCACGTCTTCGACGCTGCCGGCGACCACGAGAGCGAGACCTACATCGCCCCGACCGCCGGCAACGGCCTGCACCGTGGCTCGCTGCCTCCGCCACCGGCTCCCGCGGAACGCCTCAGCTTCGGCGAGCTGGCGGAGGTGCGCGGGTTCGTCGCCGACCGCGCCGGCCCGATGGGCGTCGAGGGCGAGCGCGTCGCCGACCTCATCGTCGCCGTCAACGAGCTCGCCGCCAACAGCATCCGCCACGGCGGCGGCGAGGGCACCGTTGCGGTCTGGCAGGAGCCCGACTCGCTCGTCTGCGAGGTGCGTGACCGCGGCCGGATCGAGAGCGCCCTCACCGGCCGCCGCCGCCCGAGCCCCGAGCAGCTCTCCGGGCGCGGCCTCTGGATCGTCAACGAGCTCTGCGACCTGGTCCAGATCCGCTCCGGCGACGACGGCACGGTCGCCCGCGTGCGCATGCGTACCCACGCGTAAATCCGCCCTATTTGATAGGATTTGATTGTCGGGTGGCCTTCCGCGCCGCCTGAGAGGCTCCGTTTCTCGCTACGCGCAGGGCGTGTTCGCGGTACCGGATCTCCCACACGCTCTCGACAAGGAGTGACATGTCCACGCAGTCCCGCGCCGCTCACGGCACGTCGAAGTCCAGCCGCACCTCGTCCCGCACGGCCCGCCGGTCGCGCTCCAGCCACGCCAAGACGTGGACCTGCGAGCGCTGCGAGGTCAACGTCAGCTGGCTCCCCGACTTCGACGCCCCGAAGCTGCCCAGCGGCTGGGTCGACGACAAGAACGGCACCTACTGCCTGCTCTGCCGCCGTGCGATCGCCGCCGAGGCGGCCCTCGACGACGCGCCCGAGAACCTGCCGCGCGAGAAGCGCGCCAAGCTCCGCTCCACCGCCCTGATCGAGTTCGAGGTCAAGCGCGACCCGAACCGCGGCAACGGCGAGATCGCCAAGGCCTGCCGCTCCTCGATCCCCGCGGTCGCCAAGGCCCGCAAGCGGCTCGGCTACGACGAGCCCGTCCGGGCGTAGAGCCGAGCCCATAGAAACGCTTGCCCCGCGAGGGGCCGCCCGCGATAGCGTTATAGGCGTGAACAACGCGGAGGCGCAGCGGGCATCGCTTGCGGGGGCGATCCAGCCGGTCGAGAACGAGACCGCCGATCGGATCATCACCGGCCTGGTCACGCTGCTGCCGTTCCTGTTCCTCTTCGTCGCCGCCTGGCAGATGTGGAACTGGGCGCTGCGGCCCAGCGACCTGATCATCTTCGGCGTGCTCTACGTGCTCACGGGGCTCGGGGTCACCGTCGGCTTCCACCGGCTCTTCACCCACCGCAGCTTCAAGGCCGGGCCGGTGACGCGCGGCGTCTTCGGGGCGCTCGGCTCGGCGGCTATCGAGGGGCCGATGATCTCCTGGGTCGCCGATCACCGCAAGCACCACGCCTGCTCGGACCGCGAGGGCGATCCCCACAGTCCCCACCACGGCCACGAGGGGGGCTGGCGCGGCGCCCTCAAGGGCTTCGTCCACGCCCACGTCGGCTGGCTCTTCATCCACACCCAGCGCGGATCCAAGGAGCGCTTCGCCCCGGACCTGCTCAAGGACCCGGTCTCGAGCTTCATCGACCGCACCTTCATCTGGTGGGCCGTCGGCGGCCTGGTGGTCCCGTTCTTCCTCGGCTGGGGGATCAGCGGCGAGCTGATGGGCGGCCTCACCGGCCTCCTCTGGGGAGGCATGGTCCGCGTCTTCGTCCTCCACCACGTCACCTACAGCGTCAACTCGCTCTGCCACATCTTCGGCCGCCAGCCCTACGAGACCGGCGACCACTCTCGCAACCTCGCCCTGCTGGCGCTGCCGACCTTCGGCGAGGCCTGGCACAACAACCATCACGCCTTCCCGACCTCCGCCCGGCACGGCCTCGGCCGCTGGCAGATCGACCCCTCCGGGATCGTCATCAAGGGCCTCGAGAAGGCCGGCCTGGCCTGGGACGTGGTCGAGGTCAGCCCCGAGCGCCGCGCCGCCAGAGCCACGGGCTAGCGGCCGCGCCCGACGATTGGTCGGTTGTGCCCCCTATAGGGGGCAAAAGCGACCAGCGACAGGGGAAAGGGGGAATTTGCAGGGGCCCTGCTACCTTGTTCGTGTCGAGCTGACCCCTCTGGTCGCTCGAGAGGTTCCGTTTCTCGTTGGCGCAGGGTGCGTATACGGGGTTACTGGATCTCCCCGTATCGCTAAGTCAAGGAGTTACGCATGCCCACGCAGTCCTTCGCCGATCTCGGCGTGTCCAAGGCGGTTGCCAAGGCGCTCGCCGACCGCGGGATCGAGCATCCCTTCCCCGTCCAGAGCCTCGTCATCGAGGATGTGCTGGACGGCCGCGACGTCCTCGTCCAGTCGCCGACCGGGTCGGGCAAGACGCTCGCCTTCGGCGTGCCGATGGCCGACCGGATCGAGCGCGCCGGCAACGGCGACGCCGGCCGCCCCGCGGCCCTGATCCTCGCCCCGACCCGCGAGCTCGCCGGCCAGATCGTCGACGAGCTCGACCGCGTCGCCGAGGCGCGCGGGCTCTCGCTCGCCGCCGTCTACGGCGGGGTCGGCTTCGGCCCCCAGATCAAGCGCGCCCGCCGCGCCGAGATCGTCGTCGCCACCCCCGGCCGGCTCGAGGACCTGCTCGAGCGCGGCGACCTCCGCCTCGACCGGGTCGGGATCCTCGTCCTCGACGAGGCCGACCGGATGCTCGACATGGGCTTCCAGCCCGCCGTCAACCGGATCGTCAAGAAGCTGCCGCGCAAGCGCCAGACGCTCTTCTTCTCCGCCACGCTGGAAGGCGCCACCGGCAAGCTCGCCGACGCCTACACCCGCGACGCCCGCCGCCACGTCCACGCTCCCCACTCGGAGCGCGCCGCCGACATCAGTCACCGCTTCGTACCGGTCGACTCGCAGAGCGCCAAGCTGGGCGCACTCGTCGGCGAGCTGAGCGACGCCGATCGCGGCCGCACACTCGTCTTCGTTCGCACGAAGCGCGGCGCCGACCGCCTTGTCAAGCGGCTCGGCGCCAAGAGCTTGAGTGCGGTCGCGATGCACGGCGACAAGTCGCAGAGCCAGCGCGAGCGGGCGCTGGCCCGGTTCGAGCGCGGCGACATCGACACCCTGGTGGCCACCGACGTCGCCGCCCGCGGCATCGACGTCGCCGAGATCACCCACGTGATCAACTTCGACGCCCCCGAGGACCGCGACTCCTACGTCCACCGGATCGGCCGCACCGGCCGCGCCGGGCAGACCGGCGCCGGCGTCAGCTTCGTCCTCGGCGACCAGCGCGACGAGATGTGGAAGATCGCCCGTGACCTCGGGCTCCAGAGCGAGTTCGACCGGGGCGTCGGCGGGCGCAGCGAGCACTTCAACGGCTCGGCGCCCGTCGGGCGATCGCAGCGCAACGCCTCCCAGTCCCGCAACGGCTCCCAGTCCCGCGGCCGCCCGCCGCAGGACGGCGGCGGTCGCAGGCGCAACCGCAACCGCAATCGCAATCGGACCCGCAGCCGTTAGCCGGGCGGTTCTCGCCGTCGCAGCCGCCCTGCTGCTGGGAGGCTGCGGCCTTTCGGGGGACAAGGGCGACGCGACCGGTTCCGAGCAGGGAACCGGCGCGCCATCCGATCGAGGCGTCGGGCGCGACAACGTCATCGTCATCCAGGTCGACGACGCCCGTGCCGACGAGATCAACGGGGGGACGATGCCGAACACGGTCACGGGCATCGGCCGCAAGGGCGTGGGGTTCAGCCGCTACTACGCGACCACGCCCGCCTGCTGTCCCTCCCGGACCAGCCTTCTCACGGGGCGCTACGCCCACAACCACCGCGTCCTCACCAACGCCCTCAAGGGCGGGGGCTACCGGGCCTTCAGGAGCCACCCGGCTTTCGAGAGCAATCTGGCTCCCTGGCTGCAGCGCGCCGGCTACCGGACCGTGCACATCGGCAAGTTCCTCAACTGGTACGGAGAGGGCGACGCCCGCGAGGTGCCCCCGGGCTGGGACGTCTGGGAGACCACCGTCGGCGAGAACGAGCCCGACCCCTACTACAGCTACCAGCTCAACGTCGACGGCACGATCAGGAGGGGCTTTCAGCAGAACAGCGGGTGCCCGGCCAACGACGCGACCCGCGCCTGTCACTACATCACCGACCAGATCACCGCCCGCGGCCTGGCTGCGATCAACAGGGCCGGGAGGCGGCCGTTCTACCTGCAGCTCGACTACACCGCGCCGCATGGCGATCTCGTTGCCCCGGAGGGACCGGAGCCGCCCGCCCGCCATTCGCAGCGCTTCCGGGATTTCCAGGTAAAGCGCGCGCCGTCCTTCAACGAGCGCGATCTCTCCGACAAGCCGAGCTTTGTCCGGCGCCTGCCGTTGATGACCCGGGAGCGCCTCGGCCGGCTGACGAAGCGGGAGCGGAATCGGCTGCGCGCCCTGCGCGCGGTCGATGACGGCGTCGGGCAGCTCCTCGATGACCTCGCCCAGTCCGGTTTTGCCCAGCGGACGTGGGTCTTCTTCGTCTCCGACAACGGCTACCTGCTGGGCGAGCATCGCTTCGAGGCGTCGAAGTTCGTCCCCTACGAGGCGGCAACCCATCTGCCGCTCCTGGTCCGCGGTCCCGGGGTGAAGGCGGGAGAGGTCAGCGCGGAGATCGTCGGCAACATCGACCTCGCTCCGACGATCCTCCAGATCGCCGGCGCCGCCCGCGGGCACGAGGTCGACGGACGCTCGCTGCTCCCCTTCCTCGAGGACCCGACCCGCCGCACCCGCCGTCCGCTCCTGATCGAGGCCTTCAACCCCTCGGACGTGTCCGCCGCCAAGGACGCGCCGCTTCCCGCGACCGAAGGCCGCGCGGGGCCCCTCTCCTACACGGGGATCGTCACCGGCCACTACAAGCTGATCCGCTACCGGGACTACCAGGTGGAGCTGTACAACCTCGCCCGCGACCCGGACGAGCTCCGGTCGCTGGACAACAGCCCCGCCTACAACGGGGTGCGGCGCTACCTGAGGCGTGCCCTGACGGCCCGCGAGGACTGCGTCGGCGCGCCCTGCTCGTTGCCGCTGCGGACCGCGCCTCCCAGGCCGTCGCTCGAGCCCCCCGCCGGGCGCGGCGACTGAGCCGGCTTCGTCGCCTCGACCTGGAAGATCGAGGTGAAGCCGGTGAGGAAGCCGTTGCGGGCGGCGCGCAGGTAGAGGCGCCAGACGCGCAGCCGCTCCCCGCCGGCGAGCTGCTCGGCGCGCTCGCGGTTGGCGTCGAGGCGATCGATCCAGTGGCGGAGCGTCTCCGCGTAGTCCTCGCGGAAGGCCTCGGTGCGGCCGGGCTCGAAGCCCGCCCGCTCGATCGCGGCGATCATCCGTGAGAGGTGGAGGGGCTCGGCGTCGGGGAAGACGTAGCGCTCCGAGAAGGGGCCGGCGTCGGGGTCGGTGTGGCGGAGGCGGGCGATGCCGTGGTTGAGGAGGCGGCCGCCGGGACGCAGCAGCTCGGCGAGGCGGGCGGCGTAGACGTCGATCTGGTCCTCGCCGACGTGCTCGACCATGCCGATGCTGGCGATCGCGTCGAAGCCGGACTCGGCGAGCTCGCGGTAGTCGGCGACTCGGAACTCGACCCTGTCGCCCACCCCCGCCTCCTCGGCGCGCCGGCGGGCCAGCCGCGCCTGCGGCTCGGAGAGCGTGATGCCGAGGACCTCGGCGCCGTGCTCGCGGGCCGCGTGGATGCCGAAGCTGCCCCAGCCCGAGCCGATGTCGAGGACGCGATCGCCCTGCTCGAGGCCGAGCTTGGTGCAGACCAGCTCGAGCTTGATGCCGTAACCGACCACATCGGTTCTCAGTCACCCCTAATGTTATCGCGTATTGGCATGTTGGGCACAGATTTAGACTCGGCGATCTCGCCAGAGTGGATCCATGAGCGTATCGCGATGGAAATAGCAAAGAGCGCAATCGCGAGCGCGACAAAAAAAAGCGTGCGAAGCTACCCTGCGCCACATAAGTCCGGCGTAAACACACGGCGGGCTTTTTCTTTGAGCTACATCAAAGCTCGTCGTAGGTAGCGGGATAAACGTCCGTTTGATCTACCGCAAAGTGGTGTCGGTTTGGTACTCGCAAAATGTATGCGAGCAATTTGAGCGCATTCCCCTCCTCCCCGTCCCCAGTGCTTGACTTGCTCAGGAAGGGACCGTTGCTTGTAGCAGCAGCGGTCCTTTTCATTTGAACAGACTGCATAACGCGAGCGATGGCGGATTTCAAAGCACAGTGGCTAAGACCGTCGCAGTGATTTACGAGACGCCTGATGCCCCAGAAGAGTACTTGCCGCGGTGGGCTCGCGAATGTCTCTCGGGCTTTCTCTAACCGTCAGTGTCCGCCCGTTGTTAAAGTGGATTTCGGACCCGTTTCCGTTCCGTTGCATGAATTCAATCGTATCCAAATCAATTTCTAATTCGCACTTCGCGATGTCGTGGAGTTGTTTCCATGTCGCCATGTTTAGCTCCGCCCACTCAAGGCCACAATTCAGTTTGGTAATGTGGCCCCGACCTCGGGGACCATTGGGACGGACGGGTATGAGATCGGGGCCGTGCTCTTAGGTGGGGACCTCAGAGCGGCTCCGATCTTATATTTACCCTCGGTAACGAGGGCCTATACCTCAGTATATTTCGGTATAGGTATCCTGCTTCACTGGCAGACAAACAAATTCGTTTTTGCAATTATGTCCTGGTTAGCCAGGTGTCACTCACATGGGCTCATTTATTTTTCGCTGTCCGCACGCCAACCTGAATGTCCAGGAGTTCGCCCTGAACAGCAACGACACCGCTGCCGTCTTTGAACCAATCGTCTGCACGGCTTGCGGCCAGGTGCATCTTATCAATGCAAAAACTGGCGAAGTCCTAGATCGGGACATTGAGCTGCCAGCAAGCGAAAGCCGATTTAAAGCGCGGTGGTCAGGGGACAGGTTCTTACGTTGACGCCGCCTTGCATATTCGCTTGTGGTCGAACCGTTGGCCATTCAATCCGTCACAGAGTAACCACACTTAATCATAACGCTAAAGTGCCGATTACGAGGCACCCCCACCAGGGTGAATTCGGCTGCTGGGGCCGCCGCTGTCACCATCTCGGCGGTCCCAATACTCAGAACGTACCATCCTCGACCCGCGTTGCTGCCGGTGCTTTGGGATTTCTGGTCTTGAGCCAGGACCGCGCGGGACCGGAGCGATACGGCGCGTCGATTTGTTTTGAAACAATCCCCAAGCCCAAGCTTGCAGGCCGCCTAAAATATCTCCTCGCCGTCGCCTTCGGTGTGCTCGACGTATTGAATCCCTTCCCCGCTTCGACGAAGCAATTTGCGTAAGGCGGCCTTGCGGGCAAACGGTTTGCGGCGGAAGTCCTCGCCATTAAGCATCAGCAAATCTAACGCGCAGGCGATTGCAATGTGGTGCGATCATGCAGAAATTCAAAATCAGGCACTCCATCTTCGCCCGCACAAACGACTTCCGCATCGACAATCGCGGAGCCATCCAGCCTACTGGCCTCCGCAACTATGAGTGGGTAGCGGGAGGTCCAGTCCGCACCGTTCATCGTGTAGAGACACACGCGTCCATCGCGAACATGGATCTTCAATCTGTAGCCGTCGTGCTTCAGCTCATGCGCCCAGCCTGGGCCGCGCGGTGGCCGCTGTGAAGCCGAAGGCAGACAGAAGGGGATGAAAGCAGCAGGCACATTCCTAGGCCTGCCGCGGGAACTACGCGAACGCAACAGCATGTTGGGCGATGTAGGATCTCTAACCGAAAGATGAAGGGCGGTTTCGCGTTAGTAAAATAGGTGAGCAACGTCCCAAATGTAGCCAACCACCGCTGCTGTCAAAATGACTGAGAAGCCGACCCCGAGATTTGGCCTCATGCCATTTAGTTCGAGTATCAGGCGAACGAGACCCGCCATGAACCAAACGATCGAAATCGTCATCGCGATTTGTAAAGCTATGAGCATGTGTGTCCCCCGACATGCTTACCGGCCGAATAAGACTATTATCACTCTACCTCCACGCGCAAGGACACTATACTACCACCCGTGTCAGATACCGACGAAATACGCCGAGGCCGGTGGCGAAGCGCTCGGAAAAATTTAACGCTTCATCGGCACTCATCCAAAATTCCTAATTTGACTCATAAGCTACGAATTCAAGTGAGCACTTTTTAAGGTCGCCCCTGCTAGACAGACCTCATGGCGCTCGATGATGTAGAGACCGACAGAGAAGCGATCCTCAGAGAACTGGCGAAGCTGCGCTATCTCGATCGCCGTTTCAACGCAGCAATAACGATCATTTCAGTAAGCAGTCTGGGATGCATATTGTCTCTGCTTTACACGGTGGTCAGATAAGCCTGGCTCGGGCGTCATTCATCATCCCCCGGTTGATGCGGCGCTGGGACCGGCCTTTTGTCGTTTTCTCGTTTGTTTTCAAAATGGTGGGAGAGGCAGGACTCGAACCTGCGAAGGCATAGCCAGCGGATTTACAGTCCGCCCCCTTTGCCGCTCGGGACACTCTCCCCCGAAGCCGTCGCACCGTATTGATCTCGAAAGACAATCGGCTCCGTCCGGCCGGTCGGGATTTGCCGTTTTATGGGGAGGTGGCCCCATGAAGTCAATGGAGCATGCATCGCCTTTGTTCACGGTTTGCAAATGCGGTGATCACATGGGAATAGGAAGCCAATGGCCCCAAAATCCTGGCAATCCAAGCCCGGCGTGCGCCGGCATCGTGACAAGCGACCGGTCGCCTCGCGCACCCGATTGGGCGCACATGCGCTCGATGGGCCTGCCGTGCTTTACGGCTGGCACACGGTCAAGGCGGCACTTGAAAATCCCGCGCGCCGTATTCGCCGCCTGCTGGCAACGGAGAACGCGGCGCGCCGCCTCGCCGATGATGGTGTCCCGCTCCCCGTCAAACCCGAACTGGTCCGTCCGGACGTCATCGACGCCCGCCTTGGACCGGACGCCGTCCATCAGGGCCTGCTAGCGGAGGCCGACCCCCTCTCCGCTCCCAGAGTGACCGAGCTCGAACCCGATGGCATCGTATTGGTGCTCGATCAGATCACCGACCCGCACAATGTCGGGGCCATTTTGCGCTCGGCCGCCGCCTTTGCCGTCGGCGCGATCGTGACGACGGCCCGCCATAGTCCGGAGGCAACCGGCGTGCTCGCAAAATCCGCTTCCGGCGCTCTCGAACTCGTACCCATGGTCACGGTGCAAAATCTGGCACGCGGCCTCGAAGAACTCCGCCAACGGGACTTCCTGCTCGTCGGTCTCGACAGCGGCGGTGAAGCCGATCTTGCTGATGTCGCATTGCGTGCGCCGCTCGCCCTGGTGCTCGGCGCCGAAGGCAAGGGCTTACGACAATTGACGAAAGCAACCTGCGATCGTCTGGCGCGCATCGATGTGCCGGGCGAGATAAAGAGTTTGAATGTCTCCAATGCGGCCGCGCTCGCGCTCTACGTTGCGAGCCGGCGCCTGCGCGGATGAATCACGGCCGCGATCGCTATGGCGATCCTGGGGCAGCGTATCCAGGCGAGACCTGCTGAGGCGCGAAGACCGACGATACCGACCAGTAGCGATAGTACGATTCGGGCTTCTGAATCCGGCGCGCAGGCCAGTGCTCAAGACGACCGAGCTTTGGCCGGCGGCCGGTCCGCGGAAAATAATGTCGATTGTCCAACGGTGGATACCAGTACGAACGGACGATGACCCCGGGCTCAAAGTCATAAACGATCACCGGCTCCATCCGCGCCCCGAAAGACCAATAGTCGCCGTAGCCGCCACGGCCCCCGGTCAAGTCCGCGGCGTTCGCTGCCGCGATACCGGCAACACCGAGCAAAAGTGCACCCGCAAAGCGGCCGCGCATTGGATCTGCTCCAGCACAACGAAACAAGGACAACGAAACGGCCTTCAGTGTATACGGAGCCTTCGCGACGCCGCGTCCAATCGACTGGTAACATTAATCCTAGAAACCGGCGACCTCGATTTCGCCGCAAAATGTGCCCGTAGTACAGTTAATCGCCATGCCCCGCCGCTCCACCACCTCCCCCGCTCCGGACAAGCGCGCCGCGCGGCCAACCTTTCGCCAGCGCTACGATGAGCTTGAAGGTCGCCGCGCCGAGTTGTCGGCCCGGCTGCACTTGCTCGGCGAAGCGGCACAGACGCACCCCGCGTACAAACGCGCGCAAAAATTGCTCAATGACATTTACCGCAAAGAAAAACTGCCGCAGCGACTGGCTGTATTGCAGGCGGCGGGCTGGCTGATCGACATTCTGGAAAAACTTGTTGGCGCGGCCTGATCCAACGGCCGTTGGCTCCGTCTCCCCGAATTTGATTCTCTGTGCGAATTCCGACGCTTGCAGAGTCCATTCCCGACTTTAGACGTAAGACCTGTGATGGACAGACGTCTGTTGACGCGCGGCGTATTTCTCAATTGGGGAAGTCTATCGTGTGATTGCGCGGGCGGCTGCCTCCAAAAAGAAATCAAATCAGCGCGGCAAATCCGGGGAAAAACGCCCATGACGGCAATGACTGCGAACCAATATCGCGAGGGCGGGATGACATCCGAAGAGACGGATGGTCATCTTCGCCTCGTCGCTCGGCACCGTGTTCGAGTGGTACGACTTCTACATCTACGGCACGCTCGGCGCCATTCTGGCGGCGCAATTCTTCTCCGGCGTCGCGTCCGACGGCGGCCTTCATCTTCACGCTGCTCGCCTTCGCCGCCGGCTTTGCGGTGCGCCCGTTCGGCGCGCTGTTCTTCGGCCGGCTCGGCGACCTCATCGGCCGCAAATACACCTTCCTCGTCACCATGACGCTGATGGGCGTCGGCACGTTCTTCATCGGCCTGCTGCCGGCCTACGCGCAGCTGGGCATCGTCGGCGCCGATCATGCTGATCGGCCTGCGCCTGGTGCAGGGCCTCGCGCTCGGCGGCGAATACGGCGGCGCGGCGACCTACGTCGCCGAGCATGCGCCGCACGGCAAGCGCGGCTTCTACACCTCGTGGATCCAGACCACGGCGACGCTCGGCCTGTTCATGGCGCTGCTGGTCATCCTCGGCATCCGCACCGCGATGGGCGAACGAGGCGTTCAGCGACTGGGGCTGGCGCATTCCGTTCCTGCTCTCGGCGATCCTGCTCGCCGTCTCGATCTGGATCCGGCTGCAAGCTCAACGAATCGCCGCTGTTCCAGCAGATGAAGGACGAGGGCACAGCGTCGAAGGCGCCGCTGACGGAAGCCTTCGGCAAATGGGCGAACGCCAAGATCGCGATCCTCGCGCTGCTCGGCGCCACCGCCGGCGAAGCGGTGGTGTGGTACGGCGGGCAGTTCTACGCGCTGTTCTTCCTGACCCAGACGCTGAAGGTGCCCGCCGGTCGACGGCGCAGATCATGATCGCGGTCGCGCTCGCTGCTCGGCACGCCGTTCTTCATCTTGTTCGGCTGGCTGTCCGACAAGATCGGCCGCAAGCCGATCATGCTGGCGGGCTTCCTGCTCGCGGCGTGACCTACTTCCCGATCTTCCAGGGCATCACGCACTTCGCCAATCCGAGCGCTGGAAGCAGGCGCTGGCGGCGTCGCCGGTGACCGTGATCGCCGACCCGAGCGAGTGCTCGTTCCAGTTCAAGCCGACCGGCACCGAGAAGTTCACCACGCTCCTGCGACATCGCCAAGTCGGCGCTGGTCGCCCGCTCGGTGAACTACGAGAACGAGGCGGCGCCGGAGGGCACGCCGGCGAGCGTGAAGGTCGGCGACGAGAGCTCATCCAGGCCGGCACGCCCGACTTCGCCAAGCAGCTCGGCGACGCGATCACCAAGCACGGCTATCCGGCCACCGCCGATCCGGCGCGAGATCAACTACCTGATGACGGTGCATCCTGCTGACCATCCTGGTCATCTACGTCACGATGGTGTACGGCGCCGATCGCCGCCTGGCTGGTCGAGCTGTTCCCGACCCGCATCCGCTACACCGGCCTGTCGCTGCCCTATCACATCGGCAACGGCTGGTTCGGCGGCTTCCTGCCGGCGACCGTGTTCGCCATCGTGGCGGCGACCGGCAACATCTACTCCGGCCTCTGGTATCCGATCGTCGTCGCTGCGATGAGCTTCGTGGTCGGCGCTGATCTTCCTGCCGGAGACCAAGGATCGCGACATCACGCAGATGTAGGAGGACGGCCGCACACGGCCGCCCTTTTTTCACCTCGCGCCCCGCACCATCGGTGCGGGGCTTTTTTTGTGATAAAACACGGCAGGAAATTTCCGGCAAAACAGGATTTCACTGCACCGCCGGTAGATGCTAAGCGACTACACTTCCTGCGGCATGCCGGGTTAGCTCAGCGGTAGAGCAGCGGTTTTGTAAACCGTTGGTCGGGGGTTCAATTCCCTCACCCGGCACCGAAGAAACCATTGGTCTGCGGTGACTTTTTTGATTTTTTGCGTTCTTTTAAAACGCGAACAAACGGAAAAAAAAGAACCCAAAACAGGGGTGCGGGTACACAAAAAGGTACACAGTCCCCTCGTCTGCTGGTGAGCGATTTTCTGGGTCCATTCTGCACTATGGCAAAGGCTAAACCCACGCTCCCCGTTCGCACGATCGGAGCAGGGGAAGACCCATTTGCAATTCATCTTCTAGTTCAATCGGCGGACCTTGCGGCGGCAATGGGTTATGAGTTGCCTGACGATCTATAAAAAAGAAATCAGACACTGTGGGGATGCGCACTTAAGCAGACCGGCGTTCGGCTGCGTGAACGTGACCGCAGTCTTTGCACTGAAAAAAGTCTACGGGTGCTCCGGTTTTGAGACTTCCAACTGTTTCCCTAAACTCGAGTTTGCCAGCACAACGCCAGCAAGGGCCAGGATTGATACGGGAAGGTTGCGCAGCGACTTGCTCATCGGATGCCATGCCGCTTACGTAAGACGGCGGACTTAGCTCGTCTTATGGATTGACGCCGAAGTTTTGGTAATTGGTGCCAACTCAAAAAAGAAAGACCGCCTCACGGCGGTCTATCGAAATCCAGTCCAATATTTTTGATCGATCATCAGGCACTGAAAGTGCTGACGGTCAATATTGTTTGCAACGTTGGATCGCAGGTCCAATCGCTTTGTTAATGCGCGTCCCGCGCACTACTGGATCAATTTCATCGACACAGCCAAATACAAAAGCAACCCACACGCTACAGCAATCGATAGTAACCAGATTGAAATTTTCCCCAGCGATGGCACATGTGCGTAAGGTTTATGTCCCATTTGATCTGTCAGTTGTTTTTCTAAGGGATCATCGCCCATGACTTTCTCCCTATAAAACCCGCAGGTCTTTCGATCACTTCGTCGGCCAGTGCAGGGCAGCCTCCGCGCCCGGTTACTTAAACGCCCAGCGAAACGCCACCGCTGTGATGAGTACGACAATTACTGTAATGAGCATAGCTTCCAATGAACCGTCGCCATCGTCGGGCCAAAAACCCAAATGCCGTTTGATAAAGTGCATAGACGTAACGCTTTTGCGATCTACCCAAAGTAGCGCCGGGCCACAAACTGCGATGATAGAAGCTAAACCAATCAGTACGCCGCGTGCGGTCAGGTCCACGGCGTACTCCTTATGCCCAAGGCAAATGTACACAGCGACCATCTACCGTGCTGCGCAAAACGATTGTGTGACAATTGGCCTTAGGGGCTACGCCCCCTCAAAAATAGATATCGCCCCGCCCAGGGCTGCCAAAAAAGTGATACGGCATCGTTTTAGTGAACGGATAGGATTGATAACGTGACGCGCTCGCACTTTGCTCCCCCTTCCGACGCGGCCACCTCTTTAGTCTGAGGTATCCCGCTGCTGGTGTACTCAGGGACAGCAGACCCGTTTTAATAAACGGATAGGATCGCGATAGTCATTTCCGATGGGGACCGCCCATGTCAGTACAAAATGACCACGATCGCCATTCTGACTATGAACCGGCTCAACTAGCGCTGTTCGGCGCGGCGGCAATTGTGCTTTCGGTCTTCGTGTGGATCGTCGTCTCCTAAATCTGCTTGCTGAGTTTTCGGCGTTGATAGCTGCGCTGCTTGCAGCGGCGTCCGCAAAATTGCGCGTCGATACGCTTACTACTTTGAGAATACGAACCGTGAGCGGACGTTGACGGCGGCTACCCGGCGCGTCTCGAAAGCCGTCAACGCCTTTTTCACGTGACATCTCCTAGCGTTCACATTGAGGCGGGAGCCACACTCCGACCGGGTCATTGACTTCGGGGATCGCGCAAATACCCCGATCGAAGCCCCAATTTCTGCTGAGGGCCGCGCCCTCCTTGTGACGTGTCTCATGTGCCGAGCGAAGGCGAGGAACCATGGCATAAGCGCGGATCCCGCCCTGACGGACTGTAATTTTTTCGTTCTGAGAGACAATTGGCCGATCGCTGAACGACAGCACATTGCCGGTGCCGGCGTCTGGATCGAACGACTGGGCAAATGCTGGAGTTGCAATCGCGGTCAGCACGGCCAAGGTGGTTAGAAGCTTCTGCATGATACTTCTCCTGTGATTGAGGTTTCACGGGAGGAGACTGCAAAGCGCCCTGAGATATTCCTGAACGTGGAAAATCCACGTCTCATTTCTGATAACATTTTTATGAACGGAGATTGAAAAGACCACGCGGGAATAAATCTCGTTCATCGGCGAGACCACCGTCGTGATCTTCGACAGAATCATAAATGTCATCGCTGGACATCTGCTTTGGGTCATAAGCGAACATTGCGGCCTGTCTCTTTGATGTCCGCTTTACCCCCAAAAGCGGACATGTGCGGTGCAACTCGGGATGTCCGCTAAGTGCCAATAGCGGACATCACCGCCGCATTTCTTTCGAAAGCAGCATTAGAAGACTCCGGCTCTCGTCAAGAGGCCCACCGGCCGGTGTCATTGCGGTGATTCCGCCTGCACTTGCACTGGGGCGCCTAGATTTCCGACAGTGCCGGGCGCGATCACCAGATAGCGACGCTGGGACTTGTCCCGATCACGCACGATTTGACGGATTGGGCCGATCGCGTTGACGACCGCCGAGCCCGCCGGGTTAGCCATGAAGCCCTGCAGCGGTTCAAGGACGCCGGCGCCCGAGGCCTCGTTCGAAAGCGCCAGCACGTAAGGCTTTCCCGGTTCGAGCCCAGTGACCGAGGCCTCCAGCACTTGCACCAGGCCCTGGTCGGACAGTGAAACGCTGGTGGGTGCCTTCTCCGCTTTCTGCCCCGGCGGCGCGAGCGACAGTTGCGTCGACAGCCCTGCGATGCCGAGCGGCTGCAAGTTCGCTGCTCCCTCTCGTTCAGGGGCGACCGGCATCATCGTCATTGCGGAGTTGCCGTGTTCCATCGCGGCGGGAATGGCGTTGGGAACGTAGACGACTGCCTGTGGAGCTTGGCCGATCGGGCTCGTCGCAATCACTTTATTCGTCAGTGTATCGATCGCGGCGATGCGGTCCTCGTTCTCGAGCCCGACATAGACCCGTGTGCCGTCGCCGGACGGCCAGATGCCATGCGGCAGCTTCCCCACCGGAATGGTCGCAACTTTGGAAAAATCGTCCGTGCGATACACCTGAATCTCGTTGAGGCCGCCCACTGTGATATAGGCGAACATGCCATTTGCATTGCGTACGATATTGACGTGATTGGTGATCGGACCAGTGTCGAGGGTCTTTAACAGCGAGAATGGTGCCTGCGCATCGAAGACCTGGGTCTTGCCGATGTCTTTCAAGGTAAACCAGACCTGAGAGCCGTCTGGTGTCGCGGCAATGTTGGGGCAGAATGGGCTCGCCTGCCGGACCTTCCCGACGATCTTGTGGTCTGCAACGGTGATGATGGCGGTTTCGGGAGTGAACGACGAGCAGACATAGCCGTATTTTCCATCCGGCGAGAAGATCGTCATGCCCGGCCCGTTTGCAACGACGATCCGTGTCTTTTCTTCGTAGGTTGCACCGTCGAGCACCGCAACGTAGTTCTCGCCGCGGACGACGACCCAGACTTCCTTGCCGTCAGGCGTGAAGAACGCTTCATGTGGCGAGCGCCCGACGTAAGTGACGTGCTTGACCAAGTTGGTCGCAGTATCGATGAAGTTCACGGCATTCGAGCCGATCGCGACCACCGCGATGGTTCGATGATCGGGCGAGAATCCCAAGCCCGTGCACCAGCAATTGGCCGCGGTAGAGCGGACTGAGATTGGCCGGCAGCGAATCGCCGAGCCGAATGACGCCCAGCAACTTGTTGTCGACAGGGTCGGTGACCGAAACGGTGTTCGAGAATTGCTCCGCGGAGTAAACGCGGTCGCGATGGCTAATCGGTATGTCGGGATCGGATGCAGCGCCCGGGACCTGTCCGGCCAATGCTGGCGCGAAAGCGGCAAGCCAGGCGCTCGCAACTAGTGCATAAATGGTACGTTCCATTGTTGCCTCCTCGGCGTGCCGCGCATGGCGTTCTTCATCTTGCCCGGTTGCCGCCGCTACAACTCCAGTTGCCAGTCATTCAGTCATGGGCATTCGCGTCAGACGCGCCCGGCAAAGGTTGCGTGGGCGCCGGCAAAGACGAC
>CAVREA010000007.1:0-20832 GCA_963720015.1 uncultured Actinomycetes bacterium
GGATGCATCGAGGCGGTCGCCTCCGGCACCGCGCTCGGTCGCGAGGGCAGGGCGGCAGCCGAGCGGGAGCCCTACTCGGCACTCGGCCGCCTGCTCGAGAAGAAGCTCGAAGTCGACGGCAAGGCGGTGACCACAGCCGCGATCGCCGGGGACGAGGTCGCCGTCGGCGTGGTCGAGCTGATCGGCGGCAGGCTCGGAGTGGCCCTTGCCAACTTCGCCAACGCCTTCGAGCCCGAGGTGATCGTGATCGGCGGCGGCGTGATCGCCGCCGGGGACCTGCTCCTCGAGCCGGCTCGGCGCGAGCTCCTGCGCCAGGGCGTTGCCGCCGATGAACGCGACGCCGGTGTCCGCTGCTGCCCTCGGCAGCGACGCGGGGATGATCGGAGCCGCTGCCATGGCCCGCCTCGAGCTCGGGGGGGAGG
Source organism: uncultured Actinomycetes bacterium (assembly GCA_963720015.1). Taxonomy (GTDB): domain Bacteria; phylum Actinomycetota; class Thermoleophilia; order Solirubrobacterales; family 70-9; genus DATFPK01. The sequence goes on from CAVREA010000007.1 coordinate 423, forward strand.
TCGGCTGATGCCCGGCAGGCTGACCGTATGCCCGACGCCGATCGGCAACCTCTCCGACGTCACGCCGCGCGTCCGCGAGGCGCTGGTCGGGGCCGACTACATCGCCTGCGAAGACACCCGCCGCACCGGCCTGCTGCTCGAACGGCTTGGGATCCGGCCCGCGCCGCGTCTGGTCTCCAACCACGAGGGCAACGAGTCGGCGCGGGCCACCGAGCTCGCCCAGCGGATCGAGCGCGGCGCCCGGGTCGCACTCGTCTCCGACGCCGGGATGCCCGCGATCTCCGACCCCGGCTTCCGGCTCGTCCGCACCTGCCTCGACCGCGACCTCGAGGTCGAGGTGCTGCCCGGACCGTCGGTGGTCCCGGTGGCGCTGGTCGCGTCGGGGCTGCCGACCGATCGCTGGCGCTTCGAGGGCTTCCTGCCGAAGCGGGCGGGCGAGATGGAGCGCGTGCTGCGGTCGGCCGAGACGGTGATCGCCTTCGAGTCGCCGCGCCGGATCGGCGAGTCCTTGGCCGCCCTGGCGGCGATCGCACCGGACCGCGCCGCCGCCGTCTGCCGCGAGCTCTCGAAGCTGCACGAGGAGGTCTCGCGCGGCACCCTGGCCGAGCTGGCCCGCCGGTTCCAGGGCGACGTCAAGGGGGAGATCGTCCTCGTCATCGGGCCGGCCCAGGCCGACGAGCACGACGAGGACATCTCGTTCGCGGTCGACGCGCTCCGCCACCTGGTCCAGTCCGGGAGCGCGCCCGCGGGCGGCGGCCACCGTCGTCGCCGCGCTCACCGGTACCCGCGCCAACGACCTCTACCGCGCACTCACCGGCCGCGAGCCGCGCCGTTGAGCCCGGCGGCGCGAATCGCGCTCGCCACCTGCGAGGCGCTCTCCGGCGGTTACGAGGACGACGACGCGCTGATCGAGGCCCTCGGCGACGCCGGGGCCCAGGCTCGGTTCCAGGTCTGGAGCGACGCGTCGGTGGATTGGGACGCCTTCGACCTGGTGCTGCTGCGCTCCGTCTGGGACTACACCGAGCGCCGCGAGGAGTTCGTCGCCTGGGCCGAGAGGATCGGCAGCCGCCTCCGCAACCGGCCGGCGCTGGTGCGCTGGAACAGCGAGAAGGGGTACATGCGCGATCTGGCGGACGCGGGTCTGCCGGTCGTGCCGACCGAGCTGGTCGAGCCGGGAGGCGAGCCGCCCGCGCTGGCGGGTGAGGTGGTCGTCAAGCCGGCGGTCTCCGCCGGCGCCCGCGACACGGGCCGGTTCGGCCCGGGGACCCATGACCAGGCGCTGGCGCTGATCGCGAGTCTGGGAGAGCAGGGGAAGACGGCGATGGTGCAGCCCTACCTGAGGGCGGTCGACACCTCCGGTGAGACGGCGATCGTCTACTTCGCGGGGCGCCCCAGCCACGTTCTGCGAAAGCGAGCGGTGCTCAGGCCCGACGAGGTCGCGCCGCTCCGAGAGGACGAGCTTTCGGCGGCCGAGGTGATGTGGGACCCGGATCTGGTCGGAGCCGGTGAAGCCGCCGCCGCCGAGTTCGAGACGGCCGAGCGGATCCTCGCGGCGGTCGCGCGCCGCTTCGGCGAGGTGCCCCTCTACGCGCGGGTCGACATGGTCACCGGCCCGGGCGGGTCACCCTTGCTGATGGAGCTCGAGGCGGTCGAGCCGAACTTCTACTTCAAGATCGCCCCGGAGGCGGCGGCCACGCTCGCGGCCGCGGTCGTGGCCGCAGCTGGATAACGGCCGCGCGGCGCGGTACGGTCATCGCTGATGGCCACCCGGGAGCCACGCATGGTCCGCCTCGGCTACGGCCGTTTCGTGCGCGCGGACAGGGTCTTCGCCCTCGTGCCCTTGCCCGCCGCCGAGCGCGGCGACGGCCGCCGCACCTACGTCCACGTCGAGGGGATGGCCGAGCCGCTGGTCGCGTCGAGGTCCGAGCGGGCGATCCTCGCCGACGTCGAGGCAGCGCTCGCGGAGGCGGCGGGAGTTCCCCAGCGCCGCGAGGGCGACCCGAAGGCGCCGGAGCGATTGGCCTAGGCGCGCGGCGGGCCGCGACTATGCTCACCCGCCCGTGAGCTACTACGTCACGACCCCGATCTATTACGTCAACGCGGAGCCCCACCTGGGGCACGCCTACTCGACGATCGCGGTCGACATCCTCGCCCGCCACATGCGCCAGCGCGGCGAGGACGTCTTCTTCCTCACCGGCACCGACGAGCACGGCGAACCCGTATCGCAGGCCGCCGAGCGCGAGGGGGTGACGCCGCAGGAGCTGGTCGACCGCAACGCGCCGAAGTTCCGCGAGATGTGCGAGCGGGTGAACGCCTCCAACGACTTCTTCATCCGCACCACCGATCAGGGTCACATCGAGCGTGTCCAGGAGGTGGTCCAGCGGATCCACGACAACGGCCACTTCTACGAGGGCACCTACGAGGGCTGGTATTGCCCGCGCTGCGCCGACTTCAAGACGGAGACGGAGCTGGGTCCGGGCAACACCTGCCCGATCCACGAGATCCCTCTGACCCGCGAGCGCGAGGACAACTGGTTCTTCAGGCTGTCCGCCTTCCAGGAGCCGCTGGAACACCTCTACGAGGAGCGCCCCGATTTCGTCCAGCCCGACTTCCGCCGCAACGAGGCGCTCTCATTCATCCGCCAGGGGCTTCAGGACGTCTCGCTCTCGCGGCCCAAGCTGGGCTGGGGGGTGCCCGTCCCCTGGGATCCCGAGCAGGTGATCTACGTCTGGTTCGACGCCCTCCTCAACTACTACACGGCGCTCGGCTACGCCCGCGAGGGCGCGGACCTCACCGATCGTTACTGGCCCGCCTTCCACATCCTCGCCAAGGACATCCTCAAGTTCCACGCCGTCTACTGGCCCGCCTTCCTGATGGCGGCCGGGATCGAGGTCCCGCGGCGGATGTTCATCCACGGCTACCTGCTGATGGGCGAGAAGAAGATGTCGAAGTCGCTCGGCAACGTCCTCGACCCGTTCGAGGTGATCGACCGCTTCGGCGCCGACGCCCTGCGCTTCTACTGCTTCCGCGAGGTCAGCTTCGGGCAGGACGGCTCGATCTCGACCGCCGGATTCGAGGCCCGCTACGAGAACGAGCTCGCCAACGAGTACGGCAACCTGGCCAGCCGCACGCTGGCGATGATCGAGCGCTACCGCGACGGCGTCGTCCCCGAGGCCGGCGTGGATCCAGCTCTGGCGGCCGATTTCGAGGGTGTCGCGGCGCGGGTGCGCGAGCTCCTGGACGAGGCCGAGATCAGCCAGGCCCTCGAGCAGATCTGGAAGCTGGTCCGCCGGCTCAACCGCTATGTCGAGGAGGGCAGGCCGTGGGACCTGGCCAGGGCCGAGTCGGAAGAAGGAGGACCGGATCGCCCCCGGGCGCGAAGCGGAGAAGGCGATCCGCTCGATGTCGTCCTCTACAGCCTGGCCGAGGGCCTGCGGGTCGTGACGCTGCTTCTCCTGCCCTACCTCCCCGCGACCGGCGAGCGCCTGCTCGACGCGCTCGGAGAGCCGAGCCGCGAGCTCGCCGAGCTCGGCACCCGTGGCGGCGGCGCCCGCATCGAGCGGCTGCCGCCTCTCTTCCCCAAGCTCGAGGTCGCCGGCTGAGCGGGCGGTCGCCGGGGGCGCCGGGATAATCCCGCCCGTGCGCTATGTCGCCCGCACCCTGATCGGCTTCGGTCTGCTCGCCTTCGCCTGGGTCGCCCTCGGCTACTCGATCTACCAGCTGCTGCAGATCGGCACCTGCGCCAGCGGCGGGCCCTACGTCTCGGCGCGCCCGTGCCCGGGTGGGACCGAGCGCCTGATCCTGATGATCTTCGGCGGGATCGTCTCGCTCCTTGCCGGAGCCTGGATCTACTCCGGTCGCGGCAAGGCGCCGGGGTCCGACAATCCGCCCCGCAACGAGCTGATCGTGATCTGGGTCTGGACCGGGATCTTCTGGTCGATCGCAGCCGGCTCTTTCCTCGGGGTCTGGGGACCGGATGCCAACCCGGGCCCCGGCGCCAAGGAGGGGGGCCTGATCGTCGGCTTCCTCTTCGCCCTGATGGGCGCCGGTGGCCTGCTCGTCCTCGGGCGGGGCGGCACAGGCGGGAAGGCTGCGGGCGGACCCGCGGCTGGACCCGTGCCGGTCGGCGCGTCGCTGCCGGGCGGAGCCCGCCTCGCCAAGACCTACGCCCGGCGGATGCCCGGGGTGGACCCGGTCGACCGGCTCGAGCGGCTGGCGGCCCTGCGCGACAAGGGCGCCATCTCCGAGGCCGAGTTCCAGCAGCTCAAGCGAGAGGTGATGGGGGACGGCCCGTGAGCCCGCTGCCGCCGATCGTCCACCTGGTGGCCATCCTCGCCGGGGCGTGGCTCGGCCTGACGACGATGGACAAGGTGGCGCCCGACCTCCCCTCGCAGGAGCCCGGAGTGGCCGAGGCCGGGCCGAGGCAGATCACCGCGGCCGACGACCCGGAGTCGTTCCTGCAGCCGGGGCCCTTCAGTACGGCCCTCTCGCAGGTCGTCGCCCAGCTCGGCGCGGACGAGGAGATCGTCCGCATCAGGGTCACGTTCGACAAGCTCAGCGTCGACACGACCGACGACAGCGACGCGGGAGTCGGCAACGACGACCTCTCCTACTCGGCCCCCACCCTGCTCGCCTACGCGGTCGGTGAGGCGAGGCGGGGACCGGGAGGGGAGACCGACATCGACGCTCCCGAGGACTTCCGCTCGGTCGAGTTCCGCGCCACCCCCGCCGGCGGCGTCTGGACCGCCGTGCTCGGCCCTCGCCACAGGCCGCCGCGCGCCTACGAGGCCGCCATTCCAGCCGGCACCGTGGCCTTTCAGGTCCGGGTCCGCCCGGTCGCCGGTTCCTAGACTCCGCGCATGAGGGCGAAGGCGACCGAGGCGGCCGATCCGCGGTGGTAGACACCCACGCCCATCTCGCCTTCTGCGAAGCGGACGAGTCCGAGCTGGTCGGCGCGGCGCGGGCCGTCGGCGTGCGCCGCATCCTCACCGTCGGCCTCGACGAGGCGACCAACCGCGAGGCGATCGCGGCCGCAGAGGCCCACGCCGAGGTGTTCGCGGCCGTCGGGCGCCACCCCAACTCTGCCGAGGGCTTCGACGACGCCGCCGCCGCCGACATCCTCCGGCTCGCCGCCGAGCCGGGAGTGCGCGCGATCGGGGAGACCGGGCTCGACTACTTCCGCGACCGCGCCCCGCGCGAGGACCAGCGGGCGGCGTTCCGGGCCCAGATCGCGATCGCCCGCGAGGCGGGCCTGCCGCTCGTGATCCACGTCCGCGATCCCGCGGGCGGCGCCGCCGCCATTGACGAGGTCTTCGAGACGCTCGACGCCGAGGCCGATGGGGTGACCGTCGTCCTCCACTGCTTCTCGGCCCCGGGCCGGGTCGCGGACGCGGCCGAGCGGCGCTGGTACTGCTCGTTCGCGGGCAACGTCACCTATCCGAAGTCGGACGGCCTGCGGGAAGCGGCGGCCGCGGTGCCGGCCGAGCTGCTCCTGGTCGAGACCGACTCCCCGTTCCTCTCACCCCAGCCTCACCGCGGCGAGCGCAACGAGCCCGCCCACGTGGTCGCCACCGCGGAGGCGGTCGCCGAGGCGCGCGGGGTGGAGTACGGAGAGCTGGAGCGGTTGGTCGAGGAGAACGCGGCGCGGGTGTTCGGCTGGTGAGGCCGGCGCCGTGGTGAGGCTGGGGCAGAACTTCCTCGCGGACCCGAACCTGCTGGAGGCGATCGTTCGCGACGCCGGGCTCGCGGCCGGGGACGTGGTCCTCGAGGTCGGCGCCGGCGAGGGGGTCTTGACGGAGCGCCTCGCCGAAGCCGCGGGACACGTGCACGCGGTCGAGGTCGACCGCGGCCTGGCCTCGGCACTCGCCGCGGTCGCCTCGCTTCCGAACGTCGACCTGCACTGGGGCGACGCGGTGCGCATCGACCTCGCTGCCCTCCGCCCGGCGCCGACGGCGGTGGTCGCGAACCTTCCCTACTCGGTGGCCACCCCGGTCATCCTGCGGACGATCGAGGAGCTGCCGGGGGTGAGCCGCTGGACGTTGATGGTCCAGCGGGAGATCGCGGACCGGCTCCGGTCCGCTCCCGGCAGCCGCACCTACGGGGCGCCGAGCGTGCTGACCCAGATCGCCGCCGACGTGCGTCTCCTGCGCACGGTCGACCCCGCGGTGTTCAGCCCGCGGCCCCGGGTCGAGTCTGCGGTCCTGCGGCTCGAGCGGCGAGGCCCGGGCGCTGATCCGGCGACCCGCTCGGTCGTCCGCGACGCGTTCGCGCACCGGCGCAAGTCGCTGGCCCGCTCGCTCGAGCTCGCCGCTCCCGGGCGGATCGACGCCGTGCGGGCGGCCCTGGTGGAGTGCGGACTCCGGCCGGACGCCCGGGCCGAGTCGCTCGGCCCACAGGATTTCGTCCTGCTCGCATCGAAGCTCGAGGGGGATTGACAGTGCGCCTGCTCGCCCCAGCCAAGCTCAATCTCTGCCTCTTCCTCGGGGCCCGGCGGCCGGATGGACTGCACGCGCTCTGCTCGTTGTTCGAGCCGCTCACCCTCGCCGACGTGATCGCCATCGAGCCCGGAGGGCGCGACGAGGTGGTCTGCGCCGGTCTCGACGGCGGCGAAACCCTGGCGTCCGCGGCGCTGGCGGCGCTGCGCGACCGCGGCTGGGGGGCACCGGCGCTGCGGATCGAGATCGAGAAGCGGATCCCCATAGCCGCCGGCCTCGGCGGCGGCAGCGCCGACGCCGCCGCGGTGCTGCGCCTCGGCCGGTCCGAGGTTCCCGAGCTGGGCCAACTCGCGGCGTCCCTCGGCGCCGACGTGCCCTCCCAGGTCGAGCCCGGGCTGGCTCTGGTCGGCGGCGCCGGGGAGCTGGTCGAGCGGCTTCCCGATCCCGACCCGCACGCATTCGTGCTTCTGCACGGCGGCGGTGGCCTTTCGACCGCGGAGGTCTTCGCCGAGGCCGACCGCATCGGCCTCGGGCGGGAGGAGGCCGAGCTGGACGGCATCCGGGCGCAGCTCGCGGGGACGGCAGGCTCCGGCGAATCGCCCCTCCGCTACGCCGAGGTCCTCCGCAACGACCTCGAGCCCGCGGCGATCTCGCTGCGCCCGTCGATCTCGGAGGCCCTCGATGCGCTGAGCGAGGCGGGCGCCGCGGTCGCCATGGTGACCGGGTCCGGGCCGACCGCCTTCGGGCTGTTCGAGGGGATCGCGGAAGCCAGGGCCGCGGCGGAGCGGATCGACCGCCCCGACGTGATCGTCTGCGAGGCCGGCGTGCCGCCGGGCTTCGTCGCCTCTCCGGGCCTCGACCTCGGGGGCGGGCGGTGAGGCTTCCCGAGACCCGCAACCGGCGGATCGGGCTGGTGCTGGCGATCGCCGCCGTCGCCACCGCCTACTACCTGATCAGCCGGGCGGTCCCCCACGAGGACCTGCAGGGCCTGCTCGCCGACGTCTCGCGCGCGCTCGGCGACTGGACCTACCTGCTGGTCGGGGCGTTCGCGTTCCTGGAGACGGGCGCCTTCGTCGGCCTCGTGGTCCCCGGGGAGACCGTGATGTTGCTCGGCGGCGCGGTGGCGGGACAGGGAGAGGTCGACGTCTACGTCCTGATGGCGATCGCCTGGTTCTCGGCCTGGGCCGGGGACACGACGAGTTTCTTCCTCGGCAGGCGGCTCGGCCGTGCCTTCGTCCTGCAGCGCGGGTCGCGGGTGGGCATCACGCAGGAGCGCTTCGAACGTGTCGAGTCCTACTTCGACCGCCACGGCGGCAAGACGATCCTGATCGGGCGGTTCATCAGCCTGGTCAGGGCCCTCGCGCCCTTCATCGCGGGCAGCTCGGGGATGCGCTACCGGGCCTTCGTCCCCTACAGCATCATCGGCACGGGGATCTGGTCGATCCTCCACATCCTCCTCGGCTACTTCTTCTCGCAGAGCATCGACGAGGCCGCGAAGTACGCGGGGCGAGGCTTCTTCATCCTCGGCACGCTGATCGTCGTCGTCGTCGGCTCGGTCTCCGCCTTCCGCTTCCTGCGCGATCCCGAGAACCGCGCCAGGACCGTGCGTTGGATGGAGGGCCACGCGGTCGCCCGCTGGCTCGTCGTCCTCGGCCGCCGCGTGCAGCCACAGGCCCGCTTCGTCTGGAACCGGCTCACGCCCGGCGGCGCCTTCGGCCTCGAGGTGACGACGCTGATCTCGATCCTCTTCATCGGGCTCTTCGTCCTGGTCGCCTACACGGAGATCGTCAGCGGCGATCCGGGACCGACCCCCGGCGACCGGACGGCGATCGACGTGGTCGAGAGCATCCGGGCGGATTGGCTCGTCGATGTCGCCAAGGCGGTCACCCGGCTCGGCTCGGCGGCCATCACCTGGCCGCTGGCCCTGGTCTGCGCGGGCGCCCTCGCGGGAGCCCGGCGCTGGCCGGAGTTCTGGGTCCTCGTGCTGGGGATGCTGATCACGGTCGTCGGCGTCCACGAGCTCAAGGCGGAGGTCGACCGCCCCCGTCCGCCCGGCGGGCTCGTCGGCGTCGAGGGGTCGTCGTTCCCCAGCGGACACGCCGCCTACTCGACCCTCTACGTCTGGCTGGCGGTCACCCTCGTGATTCGATTACGACCAGGGATGGCGCGGGGAACGCTCGTCGTCGCCGGGGGCTTCCTGCTCGCCGCGGTGGTGGGCCTCTCGCGCGTGTATCTCGACGTCCACTACCTCAGCGACGTCAACGCTGGGTGGGCCCTCGGTGCGTCCGCCTTCTCCCTCTGCGCCACCGTCGCCGTGGTCGTCATCCAGTTGCGGCAGAATCCGCGCCGGTGATCGCCGCGATCGACATCGCCCCCCAGTACCTGATCTTCGCGGGGGCGGCCCTGATCAGCCTGATCGCCTTCGTCGGCCTGATCCTCGTTCCCGCCCTCGGCTCGGTCGGCCGAGCCTGGGAGAAGCTCGGGGTCAGCTTCCTCTCGCTGTTCGTGCTGGTGACGCTGATCCTCATCGGCGTCGTCCTCGGCGTGGTGATCGTCTACTACTGGAACGACATCAGCGCCGTGTTCGACTGACCCTCGCCATAATCTGGGGGTGCCAGCCGCCGGAGAACGGCAGGAAAAGCCTGCAAAACAGCAAGAGACGGGGAGTCTCGACGCACTCGCCGAGGCGGTCGAGTCGGGCGCCGGGCTGCCCGCGGTGGCCCGGGCCGCGGCCAAGGTGCTCGACGCCAGCGTCGCCCTGATCGATCGCTCGAGCGCGGTGCTGGCGGTCGCCGGCGCCTCGCCCAGCCAGGAGAAGAGGCTGCTCTCCGGCGGCGAGGGGATCATGTCGGTCGAGCTGCGGGTCGCCGATGCCCCGGTCGGTGAGCTTCGCTACCGGGCGGGGAAGGCCCCGGACCCGGTGATGGCGAGGATGGTCGCGACCCTGCTGGCGCTCGAGATGGAGCGCGCCAGGGCCCCGGAGTGGGAGAGCGAGGAGGCCGCGGCCGGGCTGGTCCGCGCGGTGCTGGCCCGTGAGGTGACCGATCGCGGCGACATCCTCGCGCGGGCCGCCGAGGCGGGAGCCGACCTCGAGGACGGCGCCGGCGTGCTGATCCTGCGCGCCGCCCCCCGGGCCGCGCAGACGACCGAGTGGCGGGCCCGGGTCTTGACCCTGACCGTGAGGGCGCTGCGCTCGGTTGCGGCGGGCTCGCTGGCCGTGCTCGAGGACGGCGAGGTGGCCGAGGTCGCGACGATCGTTCCGGCCGCCGACGAGGAGCGGCTCGCGCGCGCGGCGAAGGCGCTCGCCCGGGAGCTCGGCGAGAGCATGCCCGGGTTCCACCTGACCATCGGCCGCAGTCGCCGTGCCGCCGACCCTGTGGATCTCTACCGGGCCGGCAACGAGGCGAAGCTCGCCGTCAACGTCGGCGAGGCCGAGGGCATTCCCCTGCTCGCCTTCGAGGACACTGGCGCGTACCGGCTGCTGCTGCCCGCGATGAGCGAGGACCCGGGAGAGCTGGAGCGCTTCTACGGCGAGACGATCGAGCCGCTGGCGGCCTACGACGAGCAGTACGAGACCGAGCTGGTGATGACGATCGAGGCCTACCTCGAGAACGACGGCAATGTCGCGGCGACCGCCAAGCAGCTCTTCACCCACCGCCACACGATCCGCTACCGGCTCGAGCGCGCCCGGGAGCTCTGCGGGCACGACGTCTCGGCCACCGAGGGACGCGAGAAGCTCGGCCTCGGCCTGAAGGCGATGCGGGTGCTCGGCATCGCGTCACCGCGCGGCCCGGCGCTGGAGCCCGGCGCCGAGGCCGGAAAGGTGCCGCGCTCCGAGGAGAGCTAGTCCCGGGCGCTCTTGAAGTTGAACGCCTTCCCCGGGGACTCGGCCGAGGTGATGGTGACCTTGCGGTGGATGACGCCGTGGGCGCGCCGGTCGAACCCCCTCCTGGTCGCCCGCACCAGGCGCAGGTCGCACAGGTGAACCGGGCAGCCGCGGTGCCAAGACGTCATCCCCTGCCGCAGGTCGGGGCCGATCGGCGAGATTGGGCCGCTGAGGGCGGGGCGGGCGGAGATACGTGTAGGCGACGTGCCCGAATGGGCTCCCGTCAGAGCTGGGACAACGACCGAGGCGACAAGAACGTACACGATGCGGCTTAAGCTTCCCCAGAGGCGATGGGGAGTGGTCTAATGGTAAGACGCCGCCCTTTGGAGGCGTGCAATTCCGGTTCAAATCCGGACTCCCCAGTCGAAGATTCCGTCCGTTCCAAATGCGAACATGTGTTCGTAATGGGTAGAGTCAGATTCTCTGAATCGGAGCTGAGGTCGGCGATCGGCGCATCGAGGTCCTGGGCGGAAACGCTGCGCCACCTGGGCTATTGCCCGAGCGGCGGCAACCCGAGGACGCTGAAAAAGTACGCGGCCATCTGGGACATCTCAACCGAACATTTCGACCCATGGGCGGGCGTCATGGAAGCGATCAGGAAGCCGCAGAAGCCCCTCGATGAGATCTTGGTCGCGGACTCTCAATACAGCCGGCGCAGCCTCAAGCGACGACTGTACGCCGAGGGCTTGAAGCAACCGAAGTGCGAGCTGTGCGGACAGGGGGAGATCTGGAAAGGGAAGCCGATCTCGCTGATTCTGGATCACATCAACGGCGTCCGCGACGACAATCGGTTGGACAACCTTCGGATCATTTGTCCGAACTGCGCCGCCACTCTCGACACCCACTGCGGCCGGGCTCGGAGCAGGAGCGCCGCCTCTCAGGAACTGTCTTCGCTGCGATTTGCTGTTTCGCGCCAATCACAGCAAGCAGCGCTATTGCTCACGTTATTGCGGCTTGCGACGGATTCCGGCCGACCGTCCGGACCGTGGCGTGGCCCGACCCGGCAGCCGCAAGGTGGCAAGACCGCCCTACGAACAGCTACTCGAGGAGATCGAGGCGACCAGCTATCTCGCGGTCGGCCGCAGGTACGGCGTCTCCGACAATGCGGTTCGCAAGTGGGTTGCTTGGTACGAGCGCCAGGCCGAGCGCGAGCGGCGGATCGCGTCGGATGCAGCGCGCCGCGAGGTTCCCTTCGCGGACGCAGCTTGAGCCGCCGGGGCTGGCCGTACGGTTCCGCCCATGACCACGCTTGCCGTCGCCGCCGGCGGTGTCCTCGGCGTCCTTGCCCGCTTCGGGATCTCTCGCGCGACCCTGCACTCGGAGGCGCTGCTCTGGTCGACGGTCGCGATCAACGTCGCCGGCTCGTTCCTGCTCGGGCTGCTGGTGGCGGCGCAATGGTTCAGCGCCGACGCCCGCGAGGCGATCGGCGTCGGGTTCCTGGGCGGGTTCACGACGTTCTCGACCTTCAGCGTGCAGATCGTGATCGAGCTCGATGCGGGCAAGCCCGGGCGCGGCCTCGCCTACCTGGCGGCGTCCGTGCTCGGCGGCCTGCTGGCCGCCTTCGCCGGGTACGCCCTCGGCAAGGCGATCGCCTGACCGGCAGGGCCGGCCCCCACGGGCCCGGCTCCCGCCTCTACGATTCCGCCGTGGAGCGGTCCGGTCTCACCGTGCTCGTCATGGCTGCGGGCGAGGGCACGCGCATGCGGTCCTCACAGCCCAAGGTCCTGCATCCCGTCTGCGGGCGGCCGATGGTCGCCTGGCCGATCCTCGCGGCTCGCGAAGCGGGCGCCGGGCGGATCGCGGTGATCGCATCCCCGGACCGCGACCTCTCGCCGAGTCTTCCCGAGGGCACCGAGACGGTCGTCCAGCCGCAGGCCGACGGCACCGGCGGCGCGATTCGGGCCGCGCTCGGCCTCGTCGAGGACTCGGAGACGGTCGTCGTCCTCTCCGGCGATCACCCGCTGGTCTCCCCGGAGGTGATCTCCGCGCTGCTGGACACCCATGCCGGGTCGGGCGCGGCCGCCACCGTGATGACGACGATCCTCGAGGAGCCCGGGTCCTACGGGCGGATCGTCCGCGACCCGGCCGGAGACCTCGAGCGGATCGTCGAGGCAAAGGAGCCGGGCGACGCTACGCCGGAGCAGCTCGAGATCCGCGAAGTCAACACCGGTACCTACGTCTTCGCCGCAGCTCCCCTCGCCGAGGCACTCGGGCGCATCGGCAACGACAACGCCCAGGGCGAGTACTACCTCGGTGACGTGCTCCCGCTGCTCCGCGCCGGCGGTCAGCGGGTCGCCGCCCACGTCGCCACCGACGAGGCGGTCAACCTCGGCATCAACAACCGGGTCGACCTCGCGCGCGCCGAGGGCGAAGCCCGCCGCCGCATCCTCGAGCGCCACATGCTCGCCGGGGTCACCGTGCGCGACCCGGCCTCCACCTGGATCGACGCCGACACCACTCTCGCGCCCGACGTCGTCCTCGAACCCGGGACGACACTGCGCGGCCGCACCGAGGTCGGCGGCGGCTCGGTGGTCGGCCCCAACACGACCCTGATCGACACCACGCTCGGAGTGCGTGTCTCCGCGCCGCACTCGTACCTGGTGGAGTGCGACGTCCTCGACGGCTGCAGCGTCGGGCCCTTCGCCTACATCCGCCCCCGGACCGTCCTTCGCGAGGGGGCGAAGGCGGGCGCCTTCACCGAGCTCAAGAACGCGGACATCGGCGCCGGCTCGAAGGTCCCGCACCTCGCCTACGTCGGCGACGCCGAGGTCGGGGAGAACAGCAACCTCGGCGCCGGCACGATCACGGCGAACTACGACGGTTCCCGCAAAAACCGGACTGTGATCGGAGACCACGTGCGGATCGGCGTTGACACGATGCTCGTCGCCCCGGTAGAAGTCGGCGACGGCGCCTACACTGGCGCCGGAGCAGTGGTCCGAGAGGACGTGCCCCCGGGAGCGCTGGCGGTCAGCTCCAACGACCAGCGCAACATCGAGGGCTTCGCAGAGCGCAAGGCAATAGAGCAATCGAAGCCGAGTAGGGCAGAAGGGGAAACGCAATCGTGAGCACCGTCGAGGAGCCCCGCCTGACGACCACGGCGATTCCCCACGACTATTCGAAGCGGGCGATGGTCTTCGGCGGCCGCTCGTCCACGGAGCTGGCGGCAAAGATCGCCGGCAAGCTCGGCCTCGATCTCGGCCAGGTCACCCTGAAGACGTTCACCGACGGCGAGGTGTACTGCCGCTACGAGGAGTCGATCCGCGGCGCCGACGTCTTCCTCGTCCAGTCGACCTGCGCCAACGAGCAGACGGGCATGACCCCCAACGACGCCCTGATGGAGCTGCTGACGATGGCGGACGCCGCCCAGGGCGCGTCCGCCCACCGGATCATCGCCGTCATGCCCTGGTACGGCTATGCCCGCCAGGACAAGAAGTCCTCCCCGCGCGAGCCGATCACGGCCCGGATCGTGGCCAAGACGCTCGAGGCGGTCGGCGTGGACCGGGTGCTGACGATGGATCTGCACGCGGGCCAGGTGCAGGGCTTCTTCCACATCCCGGTCGACCACATGACGGCGATGCCGATGCTGACCCAGTGGTTCGCCGACCAGGACTTCGGCAGCGAGGAGCTGGTGATCGTCTCCCCGGACGCGGGCCGGGTCAAGGTCGCCCGCAACTTCGCCCGCAAGCTGGGCACCCACTGGGCGGTGATGGAGAAGGAGCGCCCCGCCCAGCAGGTGGCGGAGATCGGCTACGTGGTCGGTGACGTCAAGGGCAAGACCGCCGTCCTGACCGACGACATGATCGACACGGCCGGCACCCTCTGCGCCGCTGCACGAACCGTCCTCGACGAGGGCGCCGCGCGCGTGATCGCCAGCGCCACCCACGGCGTCTTCTCCGGCCCCGCCTACGAGCGGCTTGCATACGAGAACTCGGGGATCGAGCGGATCGTGGTCACGGACACGATCCCGCTGCGGCCCGGGGCCCCGGACAACATCGCCGTGCTCTCGACCGCCGGGACCTTCGCCGACTCGATCCGGCGGATCTTCACCGACGACTCCGTTTCCGAGATCTTCGCCGGCGAGAACCAACTGTTTTAGGCACCGAGGGGCTGGAATCCTGAGGCTCGTCGGCCATAAGGGCGCGGACGGAATCCGCCCCGGCAATACGCTGGAGAGCTTTGCGGCGGCGGCCGAGGCCGGCGTATCGACGATCGAGTTCGACGTCCTCTGGACCCCGGACGGGGACCCGCGCCTGCCGTCCTCCGAGCGCACCCCGCTGGTCGTCGCCCATGACTGGCACGACGCCGGGCGGCGCCGGCCGCTGGCCCTCGCCGAGGCGCTCGACGCGCTCGCGGCGCCGCCGTTCGAGCGGCTCGAGCTGAACCTCGACCTGAAGCTCGCCGGCCGCGAGGAGGAGGTCGTGACCCTGCTGCGCGAGCGCGACCTGGTCGGGCGGGCGATGACCTCGACGATGGAGGTCTCGAGCGTCCACCGGCTGCGCGCCCTCGCACCCGAGCTGCGTCGCGGCTGGACGTTTCCAAAGATCACCCGCGACTGGCGCAAGAGGCCCGCCGGCCGGGCGTTCGCGGCCGTCGCCCTGGCCGGCCTGCGGCGGCGGGCGCCGGCGATCGCCGCCCGCGGGATCGAGCGCCTGCAGCCGTACGCGATGTGGGTCTTCCACCCGGTGATCACGCCCCGGCTCACCGCCGTCACGCGGTCGGCCGGGGTTGAGTTGATCGCGTGGACCGTCGACGACCTGCCGACGATGCGGCGCCTCATCGATCTCGGCGTGGACGGGATCTGCAGCAACGACCCGCGTCTGTTCGGACAGCTTCCGGGCTAACGGTCGGCGCTCGCGGCGAGGCCCGGCGTGCGGATCACCCCGCGGTCCTCGAAGTAGGCCCATTCCTGCTCGCCCAGCCCGGTTGCGGGCTCGTCGGCGTAGACCCATTCGCGCATGATCCGGTACCAGTTTCGCTTCGCCCGCAGCTGCCCGAGCACGGCCACGACCCCCAGCTCCATCCGCCTGCCCATCAGCTCCTCGGCGGGCACGGACTCGCGCCGGATCAGGTCGTAGTACTCGGAGCGGGGATCGTGGGTGGACTCGATGATCTTCATCACCCGCCGCGGGGTGATCTCGACCTCGCGGTCCTCCATGTACCAGCCCCCGACCGCCTTGACGTGGCTCATCAGGCGCTCCGCGTCCAGCTTCGAGGGATTCTTGAGGAAGCCGAGGTCGTGGAGGGCGTCGCGGAGTCCCGCCGCATCGTCCCGCGTGGCGGCGTCGACCGCTCGCTGCTCGAGCTCGATCTGCTCCGGGTCCAGCTTCTTCGTCATGCCGAAGTCGAGAAAGGCGACGCGCCCGTCCGGCATCAGGATGTAGTTGCCCGGATGGGGATCGGCGTTGAAGTGGCGCAGGTGGTAGATCGAGCCGAAGCTGCCGCGGAAGACGATCTCGCCGAAGCGGCTGCGCTCCTCGTGGTCGAGGCGCTTGATCTCCTCGAACCCGATTCCCTCGACCAGCTCGGTGACCAGGACCCGGCGGCGCGAGAGCCGCGTGATCACGTCGGGGACATAGATGAACGGGTGGTCGCGATAGGCGCGGGCGAAGCTGCGCTGGTTCTGCGCCTCGTACTCGTAGTCGAGCTCCTCGAGCACCCGCTCGCGGATCTCCGCGGCGATCTCCTTGGCGTCGAGGCCGGGGGCGAGGGCGCGCGCCAGGTGCACGATCGTTCCCGCGTTGCGAAGGTCCGCCTCGAGAGCCTCGGCGATCCCCGGATACTGGATCTTGACCGCCACCCGGCGCCCGTCGAGCAACACGGCCCGGTGAACCTGGCCGATCGAGGCCGCGGCGAACGCCTCCTCCTCGATCGCCGCGAACAGCTCGTCGAGCGGCTCGCCGCCGTACTCCTCCTCGAGGACGCCGGCCACCTTCTCCCACGGCATCGCCGGCGCCTCGGTGCGCAGCTTGGCGAGCTGCTCCTGGTAGATCTCGCGGTACTCCTCGGGTATGAACTCGGTGTCGATGAAGGAGGCGAACTGCCCCAGCTTCATCGCCGCGCCCTTGAGCTGGCCGAGGGCCCCGACCATCTTCATCGCCGTCTCGAGATGACGCTGCTCCAGCCGCTCGCGTCCCGCCTCCTCGCCGCGGGTTACGTTGGCGGCGCGGGTGCCGACGTAGCGCGCGCCCTGGCTTCCCAGCACCGAGCCGAGCTTCGCCGAGCGCCGCACCCGCCCCTTCGGGATCTTCGACTCGTCAGCCACTTCCAATCTCTATCCTCCCCGATCCGATGGCTCAGGGACGTGAAACCCTCAAGGCGGCCCCGCGCAGCGAGTTCGGCTCGCGGACCAGCCGCCGCATGCGCCGCGACGGGCTCGTGCCCGGCGTCGTCTACAGCGGGGGCGAAGAGGCCCGCCCCTTCAAGGTCGGCGAGCGGGACGCCCGCCACGTTCTCGGCGGCGGCCATGCCCTCTTCGACCTCGAGATCGAGGGGACGAAGGCGGTGCCCGTGGTGGTCAAGGAGCAGCAGCGCCATCCGGTCCGCGGCGACCTCCAGCACCTCGACCTGCAGCAGGTGAAGCTCGACGAGAAGATCCAGGCGGACGTCGCGATCGAGCTCGAGGGCGCCGAGGAGGCGCCGGGCTCGAAGGAGGGCGGCGTGCTCGAGCACATCACCCGCGAGGTCACCGTCGAGGCGCTTCCCACCGAGATCCCCGACGAGATCGTCGTCGACGTCTCCGCCATGGAGATCAACGACACGATCCAGCTGGCCACGGTCACCCCGCCCTCCGGCGTCACCTTCGTCGCCGAGGAGCTGGAGGAGATCACCATCGCAACCCTGACGCCGCCTCGCCTCGAGAAGGAGTTGGAGGAGATCGAGGAGGAGGCCGCCCTCGTCGGTGAGGAGGGCGAGGAGGTGCCCGAGGGCGAGGAGGTGCCCGAGGGCGAGGAGGGCGAGGAGGCACCCGCCGAGGGCGAGGCCGAGGGCGGCGAAGCGGGCGAATCCGAGGAGGGCTAGCCCTGTCCTGGCTGCGCCGGCTGCTGGGCCGAGACAGCCGCAGTCCGCACGATGTCCGCTCGCCTTCGCCGGTGAGCGATCCTTATGTCTCACCTTCGCCGGTGAGCGACCCCTATGTCTCGCCCTCGCCGGTCAGCGATCCCTACGAGTCGCGCACCGAGGTCGCCGACGACGCTCCCGCCGAGGCGGACCCCGGTTCCGCCGAGGCCGACTCGGATTCCGGCGGCGGCGACTCCGGCGGCGGCAACTCCGGCGGCGGAGGCGACTGACCGCTGTCGCTCTTCCGCCGGCGTCGTGAGCAGCCCGAGGGGGCCGGCGGGGACCGGATCCTCCTCGTCGGCCTGGGCAATCCCGGCGAGCGCTACGCCGGCACCAGGCACAACATCGGCTTCGAGATCGCGGACGCGCTCTCCTCGCGCTGGGACCTGCCGCGGGCGCGCAAGCGGTTCGGCGGGCTGCTGGCGGAGGGCCGCGCCGGCCCCGGCGGCCCGCGGGTGGCGATCCTGCTCCCCCAGACCTTCATGAACGAGTCCGGCGCCGCGGCCGGCCCCGCGCGCGGCTCGCTCAAGGTGCCGCTCGACCGCGTGGTGGCCCTCCACGACGAGATCGACCTTCCCTTCGGCGAGGTGAGGGTGAAGCTCGGCGGCGGCGTTGCCGGCCACAACGGGCTCAAGAGTCTCAAGCGGGGCCTCGGCAGCAGCGATTTCTGGCGGGTGCGGGCCGGGGTCGGCCGCCCCGACTCGACCGATCCCGAGATCGTCTCCGCCCATGTGCTCGGACGCTTCCGCGAGCCGCGCGACCAGGTGGCCGAGCTGATCGACCGCGCCGCCGCGGAGGCGGAGCGGCTGGTGCAGCGGCTGGCGGTGGGCGAGGCCGACGGCGAGAATGGGGGAGAGCCATGAGCGAGAAGCTGACGACCTACGGGGTCGACGAGCAAGGTGTGGCTGTCCTGCGGATCGACCGCCCGCGGTCCCGCAACGCGATCAACACGGGGGTGCTGGAGGAGATGCTGGAGCACCTCGCTCGCGCCCGGGAGGACGAGCGGGTCCGGGTCCTCGTCGTCTCCTCCACCGATCACATGGGCCTCTCGGCCGGCGCCGACGTCAGGGAGGAGCTCGACGACGACGCTCGGGTGCGCCGGATGCAGCTCTTCGCCGACCTCTACGACGAGATCACCGCCTTCCCGAAGCCGACGATCGCGTCATGCCATGGCGACGTCGTCGGCGGCGGCGCCGAGATCGCCGTCGCCTGTGACATGCGGATCGGCGGCTCCAACCTGCGGATGCGCTTTCCCGGCGCCGCGCTCGGCGTCCCGGTCGGCCCTGCCAGGCTGGTCACCCTCTGCGGCCTGGCCGCGGCCAAGTACCTGCTGCTCTCGGCGCGCGGCGTCACCGCCGACGAGGCCCTTCGCATCGGGCTCGTCAACCGGGTGGCGCCGGCGGCGGCCACCGAGGCCGCGGCGCTCGAGCTCGCTGCCCAGGTCGCCGAGCACCCGCCGCAGGCGGTCGCCAGGATGAAGCGGATGCTGAACGAGTGGGACGGCGTCGTCGGGCGCTCGAGGGTCGAGGGCGAGGGCCAGGTCGAGTGGGAGCGGACCGGGCCCGGGATTCCCTACCGGGATTGAGCCCCGGGCGCCTTCGTAGAATGGTGCCCCCGGCCGGACCAGGAGTCCGGTCGTTTCGCCTGCGATGAGCCTTCGCCCCCTCCTCGACATAGCCCTCGAGAACGAGCGCCTCGACGCTCTCTCCGACCGCGCCCGCGAAGCCTCCGGGGCCGGCGAGGGCGTGACCGTGAGGGCCTCGGCCACGCTGCGCCCGCTGCTGATCGCCGCCCTGCTCGAGGACGATCGCGCCCTGGCGGGGCGCCCGGCCCTCCTCGTCACGCCCGACGACCGCTCCGCCC
Organism: uncultured Actinomycetes bacterium; assembly: GCA_963720015.1. Lineage (GTDB taxonomy): Bacteria > Actinomycetota > Thermoleophilia > Solirubrobacterales > 70-9 > DATFPK01. The sequence goes on from CAVREA010000007.1 coordinate 19,662, forward strand.
GCGACCTGGCGGCCGACCTGCGCGCCTACCTCGCGCCCCGCCGCGTCCGCTTCTATCCCTCGCGCGGCACGGGCTACGCCTCCCACGTCGCCCCGCCGCCCCACCTCGTCGGCCTGCGGATCGACGCTATCGACGCGATCGCGGCGGAGCCGGACGCGATCGTCGTCGCCGGCGCCGCCGCGCTGCCGAGGCGGTCCCGGACGCGTCGCTGCGGCCGGCGGCTCGCGCTCTCCGTCGGCGAGGAGGTCGACCTCGGGGAGGTCGACGACCGACCTCGCCGCCGCCGGCTACGAGCGCGTCGACCAGGTCGAGGAGCGGGGGCAGTTCGCTCCGCGGCGGAATCCTCGACGTCTATGGGGCGACCGAGGACGGGCGGTGCGGATCGAGCTCTTCGGCGACGAGATCGAGTCCGCGCTGGTTCTCGACATTCACCCAGCGCTCGCTGGGCGACGCCGAGGGCGTCGAGCTCGCGCCGGCGGCGGAGCTCGCCGCCGAGCATCGCGAGCTGGCGGAGATCGCGCCTCGAAAACGCCGAGGACGGCGGCGAGTCTCCGATATCGCCGGCTGCTCCCTCGACCGCTTCCAGCCCCCCTCGACCTCGCCCGGACGACCACCGCGATCGTCCAGGCCGCCGCCGACGAGACCCGCCTGCGCTCGCTCGACCACTGGGAGGATGTCACGACCGCGATGCACGACGACGACGCACGCAGGCTCTACGTCGAGGTCTCGGGGCCGCTCGTCGAGCGTGCCTCCCTCTCGGTCTCCACGACCCACTCCGACCAAGATGGACAGGACCTCACCAACGGTGGAGGCCGCTCGCGGCAGAGCAGCGTCTACCAACACCGCGCCCAGCCGGTCACCTCGGCCGCGCGCAGCCTCAGGGAGGCCGAGGGCGAGCTCTCCAAGCAGCTGCGCTCCGGATACGTGACCGTGGTCGCGTTCGAGCGGCCGCGGCGAGGCCGAGCGCGCGAGATTCGGGCTCGAGCGCCTCGACGTCACCCTCCTCGACGGCGCGCCCGCTCTCTCCGGACCCGGGCCTCAGCCTTCGCCGAGGCGCGCCTGCGCGAGGGCTTCGTCTCGCCCCGAGCTCCGCCTCGCGGTCTACCCGATCCGCCGCCTCGTCCACCGCCGCCGGCGGGCTCCGGAGCAGCTCCCTCGCCGGAGCAGGCCG
>CAVREA010000008.1:0-39605 GCA_963720015.1 uncultured Actinomycetes bacterium
CCACCGCGATCCCTGGGCCGAACGGGTCGGCGACGAGCATCGTCGCCACCGTCGTCACCAGCAGCAGGGCGATGATCCGCGGCTTGGTCAGCGTGATGTAGTCGCGCACGAGCGCGGACCAGCTGATGGGCCGAGGTGCGGTGAGCGACCCTGATGTTCGTCCCCTGGGAGGGGCGCTGACGCCAGCTTCCACCGCGGTCAGGCTACCGGCTGCGGTCGCCGGCTCCTGCATCCTCGCGCTCGCGGTGCGGCGGGCGATCGCGTCACGCAGGTCGCGCAGCGGCTGGTCGCTGCGCACGTCCGGCAGGACGTCGAAGTTGTGCGCCGGCGGAGGCGAGACCGTGAACCACTCGAGCGAGTTCCCGCCCCACGGGTCGTGGCCCGCCCTCGGGCCGTTCTTGAGGCTGAGGACCGCATTGACGAGGGTCAGAATGATCCCGATCGCCAGGACGAAGGAGCCGATCGTCGCGATCAGGTTGTAGTGCGCTCACGTCCTCGCCGGAGAAGTACTTGTAGGCGTCAACCACCTGGCCCTGGACGCCGGCCAGGAAGAGCGGCAGGAACGTCAGGTTGACGCCCGCCAGCAGGGTCCAGAACGATCCCGCGCCAGGTACTCGCCCATCGTGCGGCCGGTGAGCTTCGGAAACCAGTAGTGCAGTGCGGCGAACCCGCCGAAGACGGCACCGCCGATAAGCGCGTAGTGCGTCGCCGCCGTGGAGTCGGTGGTGCCCGACAGCTGCCAGGCGGAGGCGACGAGCGTGTGGCCGAGCTCGGCGGCGAGACCGATCGAGATCACGGAGATCGCGCCGAGCGCGAACAGGAGGGGCGCCCGCATGTTGAGGACACCGCCCGCCATCGTCGCGATCAGGTTGTAGAAGATGAGGCCGAGCGGGACGATCGCCGCCAGCGCCATCAGCATCCCGAAGTACATCCAGCCGATGGCAATCGGAGCCGAGAGCATGTTCTGGACCCACGCCAGCGTTCCGATCACGGCGAGGGCGAGCAGCGAGTTGCGACCACCCGGCGGTTGATCAGGGGCCGGCGGGAGAGGGAGGGGATGATCTCGGCGAGGGCCCCGAAGGCGAAGATCGCCTGCGAAGTAGCGACGCCGGTGAAGAAGAGCCAGGTGAGGTGCTGCCAGAGCAGCGGCGAACCGGCCTCACCCTCGAAGAAGGTGCCGTCCGCGTTGCGGTCGATCAGCAGCATCGTGACCGCGGCGAGCATCACCGGCCCGAGCACCAGCATCAGCCAGGAGAAGATCGCGCCGGCCCAGGAGAAGACGGGCATGCGCCGCCAGGCCATCCCGGGCGCGCGCATGTTGCGCAGCGTCGCGAGCAGGTTGACCGAAAGCAAGACGAATCCGAGGACGCAGAGGCCGACCGTGGTCGCCCAGACGTCGATGCCGTTGCTGGGCAGGTACTCGCTCTCCGAGAGCGGCGGCAGCGCGTTCGTCCCGCCCTCGGGCGGCACGAACCACAGCGACAGGTAGAGGACGGTCGCGCCCATGACATAGAGCCAGAGGCCGATCTGGCCGAGGCGCGGCAACGCGGTCCCGCGGGCGCCGATCTGCAGCGGGACGATGTACTGGAAGAGGCCGATGATCAGCGGCAAGGCGAAAAGGAAGATCGCGGTGGCGCCGTAGAGCGAGAGCATCCGGTTGAAGGTCACCGGCTCGAGGAAGCTGTTCTCGGGGATCGCGAGCTGCAGCCGCATCATCAGAAGCTCGACAGCGCCGGAAGAGGAAGCCGAGCGATGCGGCGATCAGCACCCGGCCGATGTCCTTGTGGTCGGCGCTCGTCGCGACCTCGATCCAGCGCTCGCGGCGCTTCGCGGAAGCCCTCGGAGACGAGCTCGGGGCGGGCGCGCGCGGTCGGGGCGGTCAGGCGCCGGGCTCATTGCCCCCCTCCCTGCGATCTGGTCGGCCACGCTGTCCTGAGCCTCGTGATGTCCCGCTCAGCTGGTGACGTAGGCCTCGTACTCCTCGGGGGAGACCGCCTCGACAGCGGTCCGCATCGACGCATAGCCCTGGCCGGAGAACGTCGCCGACTGGCCTTGTAGATGCCCTCCTCGTCGGCTCGGAAGAAGACCTTGTTCGGCTTGCCCGGCACGGCATCGAACTTGCCGCTGAGCTCGGGACGAACCAGCTGTGGACGACATCGGTCGAGACCAGGTCGAGCACGACCGTGGTATCGACTGGGACGACGAGCTTGTAGTAGGAGAACGCGCCGTCGGGGATACTCATAGCGCCAGAGCCACTGCTGGCCGGTGGCCCCGATGACCAGCGGCGCGTCGTCCTCGGTCGGGGTCAGGCTCCTCTGCGCCAGGAGGGTGCTCGACGCCTGGAGGCCATCCGGCGCCCGTCGGGCGCCTTGCGGGCGCGCTCGGTGAAGATGACGCCGACGATGAAGAGGGCAGCGCGAGAGCGCCAGGCCGCCGGCCAGCCTGGCAGCTGGCCCCGCGGGCGGTGGGGATCTGGCTCGGCTCGCGGCCGCGCTTGGCGCGATAGCGGCGGACACGCCGAGCAGGGCGAGGTTGAGCCGGCAAGGACCAGGACGACGAGAAGCGCGACCCAGTAGAGGGTGGACATGTCCTCCGTGTTCGGGGACGCCGGGTCGGGGCTGATCACGTTTGCGGCGCGCCGGGCGCGGCGCCGCGAGGGCCCAGATCACGCCCCGAGAGTCATTGAGGTGGCAAGGCGTTTACGGGCGGCGCCAAAGCGCGGCCATTCTAATCGGAAGCGGCGGCGCCGCCGCTGCTCGCGGCCGCCGCTAGAGCAGGCCCTCGGAGCGGAACCAGTCCTCGGTGCGCCGCATGCCCTCGTCGAGGCCGACCTGCGGCTCCCAGCCGAGCGCGCGCAGCTTCGCCGCCGAGACCGTGCCGCGGCGGTCGATCAGGACGCCGAGTGGCGGGTCATCGCGGGCGGCCGCCCGGTGATCCTGGCGACGCCCTCCATGGCCAGCCCGAGCCGCCCGGAGCAGCGGCGCGCGGCAGCCGCCGCGCCGGCCGCCCGCCGGCGATCGCCGCGAAGCGGTTGAAGAACTCCTCGAAGGTGACCGTCTCGGCGTCGTTCCAGGCGGTGTAGGCCTCGCCGGGCTCGCCGCGCTGCAGAGCGAGGACGATCGCCTCGACGAGGTCGTCGATGTAGACCGGGAGCATCAGGCCGTCGCCCTGCCCCGGGCACCGCCAGCTGCCCCGCCTTGGCCAGCTCCAGGGGCCGCAGGGCCCAGGGCACCGAGCCCGGCCCGTAGACGTCGCCGGGGCGGACGACGACGGCGCCGCGCCGCCGCGCGAGCCGGTCGGAGGCGCTCTTGGTGTCGATGTAGGGGACGCCGCAGTTGCGCAGGTGGGCGCTCTCGTCCTGCTCGTGAGGAGTCGTCGTAGCCGTAGACGACGACCGAGCTGACGTGGACGGCGCGCTCGACGCCGGCCGCGCGCCGCGGCGTCGAGCACGGTCGCCGTGCCGCCGACGTTGACCCGGACGTGCTCCTCCATCGCTCCGGCGTCGCTGACGATCGCGGCCGTGTGGACGACCAGCTCCGACGCCCTCCAGCGCGGCCGCGATCGCGCCGCGTCGGTGACGTCGGCGATCGCGGGCTCGGCGCCGGCGCCGCGGATCCGCTCCGCGCGGCCTCGGGCCGGCGTCGACGCCGGTGACCTCGGCCCCCTCCTCCGCAGCCTGCGGCAGACGCGCCGCCGATGAAGCCGCCGGCGCCGGTGACGGCGACCGGCGGCCGGCCACTCGAGCCCGGCATCGGCTGCGGGTCTGGACCTCGGACCATCGCCATCGCGGAGAACCTACTCTCCGTGCCACATGGCTCGGCCGCGGCGACGACACCAGCCCACGCCCCGGCGCTGCGCGCGGCGGTGCGCGCCGGCGCCGTCAGCCGCCATCGCCGCCGCCGTCGCGTCCCGCTGCTGCGCCGCCGCCTGCGGATCCCGGCCGCGGTCACGATCGCCGCCCTGCGTCTCCGGGCCGCTCGCCCTGGCCGTGCTCTGGCCGCGCTCGAAGAAGCGCGACGTCGCCCTCTTCGCGCTGCAGATGTGGGGCTTTCACGATGGCCCACGAGATTCCCTACGACGATCCCGAGCGGCTGCGCGCCCGCCTGCGGACCCGCTACCCGATCGCCGTCGACCGCGCTGCTCGGCGGCGGGCGGCTTCCCAACGTCCGCGCCTGCAGCAGGCGCTCTCGCGCGGCTCGGCCGCGCCAACGTCGCTCGACCGCTCCCTGACCTGGGTCCACTGGCTCTGGTTCCTCGAGCCCTACCTCGCGCTGCTCCTGATCCTGCATCCGCCACAACGAGCGCTTCCCGCGCGCCGCCCGCCAGATGGCCGCCGTCTTCGACATCGGCTGCGCGATCTACTTCGCGGTCCCGACCGCGCCCCCGTGGTGGGCGTCCGAGCAGGGGCTGACCGACGGGCGAGGTGCGGCGGATCATGGTCGAGGTCGGCGAGCGAGACCTGGGGCAGGGCCTGGGAGCCGATGTACGCGCCCTCGGCGGCAATCCCTGGGCGGCGATGCCCTCGCTGCACTTCGCGACCTCGCTGATGGCGGCGCTGCATGCTCGCCGAGGCCGGGCCCGGCGGAGGGCGCCGCCGGCTGGGCCTACGCGGTGACCCTCGGCTTCGCCCTCGTCTACCTCGGCGAGCACTACGTCACCGACCTGCTCGCCGGCGCCGCCCTGGTCGCCGCGGTGCGCCGCGGGGAGCCCTTGGCGGAGCCGCTCGTCCAGCGCGTCAACGGGGCGCTGCAGCGGCTGGAGCGGCTCGCCGCCGGCTGAGCGGGCTGGACCCCGCGGTAGCATTGGCGCGAGGAGGAGACGTCTGACTCCGGCTGAGAAAGCGCTCGTGGAGGAGCAGCGGCTGACCGCAGCCGGGCAGTCGGCCACCCGCCCGGGACGGCGATGGCGAGAGCGATGCCGTTCTTCACCACCCGCCGGATGATCCAGACGGCGGTGATCGTCGTCGCTCCTGATCGCGGCGATCTACTTCTTCCTCCCGAAGATCGCCGACCTCGGGAGCGCCTTCAACAAGCTCGGCGAGGCGGACCCGCTTCTGGCTCGCGGTCGCGGTCGCCTTCGAGGTGGTCGCCTTCGGCACCTACGTGGCGCTGTTCCGCGGCGTCGTCGGCGGCGACGTCCTGCCGCTCTCCTGGCGCGAGGCCTACGAGATCAACATGGCGGGCCTGGCGGCGACCCGGCTGTTCTCCGCCGGCGGCGCCGGCGGGATCGCGCTCACCTACTGGGCGCTGCGCAAGGCCGGGATGCCGAGGCGGCCTCGGCCTCCCGCATGGTCGCCTTCCTGGCGCTCCAGTACATCTGGTACCCGCTGGCGCTGATCGTCTTCGGGGTGCTGCTGCGCACCGGGGTCCTTTCCGGCGAGGACGCGGTCGAGGTGACGATCATCCCGGCGGCGATCGCGGGCATCGTGCTCGGCCTCGGCATCGCGGTCGCGCTGATCCCCCACGACTTCGAGCGCCGGATCGCGAAGTTCGCGCAGGGCCACCGTCGCACCGGCCTGGCGCGCCGCCTCGCGAGCGGTCCGGCGACTCTGGCGCACGGGATGCGCACCGCGCTCGACCTCGTCGGGCACCCCTCGCGCGGCGGCCTCGCGATCGCCGGCGCGATCGGGTTCTGGGCGGCAAACATCGCCATCCTCTGGGCCAGCTTCAAGGCGTTCGGGGTCGACGGTGCCCGCTCGGCGTGATCGTGCAGGGGTTCTTCCTCGGCATGCTCGCCAACCTCTTCCCCTTCGCCCCGGGCGGCGTCGGGGCGGTGGACGCCGGGCTGATCGGCGCCTTCTTCCTCTTCGAGCTCCCCCACGCCGAGGTGTTCGCCGCCGTGCTGGTCTACAGGGTGGTGGCCTTCTGGTTGCCCATCCCGCCCGGGATCCTCGCGTTCTTCCAGCTGCGCAAGACCGTCGCCCGCTGGGAGGCCGAAGGCCGTCCCGCCGACGACACCGACGAGCGAGAGCTGCCCGCCGCCTCACCGGCGTAACGAAACAGGGCCATTCCAATACTTCAGAAAGTAAAGTATTATGTTCTGTGCGGGATCGGGAGCGGTCCCGGCTCAAAGACGAGAGAATCGAAGAACGGATGAACGACCAGAAGATCGAGAACGTGATCATCATCGGCGGGGGCCCCGCCGGCTACACCGCAGCCCTCTACACCGCCCGCGCCAACCTCGAGCCGCTTGTCTTCGAGGGCTTCCAGTGGGGCGGCCAGCTCCAGAACACGACCGACGTCGAGAACTACCCCGGCTACCCCGAGGGGATCATGGGCCCGGAGATGATGCAGCAGTTCCGCGCCCAGGCCGAGCGCTTCGGCACCCGCTTCGAGACCGACGACGTCGACCGCGTCGAGCTCACCGACGGCGGCATCCAGAAGGTCTACCTGGGCGACGAGGAGCACCTCGCCCGCACGGTGATCCTGGCGATGGGCGCCGAGCCCCGTCGCCTCGGCGTCCCCGGCGAGATCGAGCTCGGTGGCCGCGGCGTCTCCACCTGCGGCGTCTGCGACGGCGCCTTCTTCAAGGACCAGGACGTGCTCGTGATCGGCGGCGGCGACTCGGCGATGGAGGACTCGATCTTCATCTCCAAGTACGCGAAGGACCTGAAGATCGTCAACCGCCGGGACGAGTTCCGCGCCTCCAAGATCATGTTCGACCGGGCCCGGGAGCAGCCGAACATCAGCCTCAAGACCCCGTACGTGGCGGAGGAGTTCATCGCCGGCGACGACGGCAAGCTCGAGAAGGTCCGGCTGCGCAACACCGAGAACGGCGAGACCGAGGAGGTGGAGGCCGATGGCGCCTTCGTCGCGATCGGCCACATCCCCAAGTCGGAGATCGTCGTCGGGCAGGTTGACACCGACGAGAACGGCTACGTCGTCACCCGGCCGGGCTCGACCCGGACCAACCTCGGCGGCGTCCTCGCCGTCGGCGACCTGGTCGACCACACCTACCGGCAGGCCGTGACCGCGGCCGGCACGGGCTGCATGGGCGCCCTCGACGCCGAGTGGTACCTGCGCGACACACCCCCCTCGCCGGAGGCCCACTGGCAGAAGGGCGGCGAGCCGGTCGAGGTCGCGCCCACCCCGGGCGCCTAGGCGCCCGAGTCCCTGAGCAGCACCTCCATGCCGTCGACCTGGGCCGGGCGGAGGCGCCCGAGCGTGGCCATCTGCCAGCCGCCGTCGATGCATCCGAGCTCGGCCAGCGCGCCGGGGTCCGAGAGCTCCGGCCGCGGCATGCCGCGGGTGGGCGCCTCGGCGAAATCGAACCCCTGTCGCAGCAGCTCGCGTAGAAGCGCCTGCTGGCGCGTTATCCGGTCGAGGTCCGAGCCGGCCGCCCCGACGCGGTAGCGGGCGCCGATCCACTGGTGCACCCGCTCACCCGAGAGGCGCACCGCGGGCGGGTCGAAGCTCACCCTGTGGCGCCCCTCCTCGATCGGCGAAGTCGGAGTCAGGGGGTACCAATACTCCTCCCGGCGGTCCACCGGCACAGCCACGTCGACCCGGCTCAGGCAACGCTCGGCGAGGGCCCGCGGAACGATGACGTGGTGCTCGGCCTCGAGCCCATGCTCGGCGAGGGCAGCGTGCAGCCCGTCGCCGCCACCGAGGGCCCAGGCCCGGTTGATCCGGTCGCGAGCACTCCGGCACCAGAGATCGCGCGGCACCCACTCCAGCAGCCGGGCCGATGGGTCGACCCTGACCAGGACGTCGGTATTCGCGCCCGGCTCATCCCGGTCGAGGACGCCGACAACGGTCGTCATGCGGGCAAAGCTAGCTGGATGGGGGGCGACCTAACATCTCCGCGGTGACCGAGCCAGGCCTCCGCATCGAGAGCCGGCCCGCGCGGTGCCGCCTCACAGGCAGGGAGGGATGGCGCCCGGGCTGGATCGTCGTCCACACCACCGATGGGTCCTTCGGCTCGACCTGCGCCTGGTTCGGTGATCCCCGCAGCGGCGTCAGCGCCCACTACCTCGTCGGACTCGACGGCAGGGTGGCCCGCTTCGTCGACGAGGAGGACGGGGCGGTGCACGCGGCCGGGGGCCCGCCGGAGCTGGCTGCCCGGTTTCCAACCCCGAACCCCAACCTCCACACGATCGGCATCGAGTTCGAGGACGGCGGATCCCCTTTGGACGTGGTTCGGCCGGCCGCCCAGTATCGGGCCGGCGCCCGATTGCTGGCGGAGGTGACCCGGCGATGGGGCATCCCGCTCGACCGCGAGCACCTGATCGGTCACCGCGAGCTCAACCCTGGCAAGGACTGCCCCGGAAACCTCGACCTCGATCGCCTGATCTCCGGCGCGCGTTCCGGGAAGGGCGAGCCCGAGCCGGGCGCGCCGCTGCTCGCCGCGCTGCTGCCGGCCCGCAACGCCGAGGACGACCTATCCGGATGGCTCGAGTCGGTGGGGCGGTTCGCCGACACGGTCATCGCCCTCGACGACGGCAGCACGGACGGAACCGCAGAGATCCTCGAGACCTCGCCGCTGGTCACGACGTTGCTTCGCAACCCGACCCGCGAGGGCTACGCCGGCTGGGACGACGCCGAGAACCGCCAACGCCTGCTCGACGCCGCCGCGGAGCTCTCGCCCTCCTGGGTGCTCTTCCTCGACGCCGATGAGCGGATCGACGCCGAGGACGGCGAGGCGCTGCGGGCCTTCCTGGAGTCCGGCGATGCGCTGCCCGGGTGCGCCTATGGCATTCGGATGTACCGCGCCTGGGGCGGGGATCAGGTGGCGGGGCACACGGTCGCCTACCGGATCTTCTCACCCCGCCAGGGGCAGCGGCTCCCCGACCGGAGGCTCCACTTCAATCCGGTCCCGAGCGAGATTCCCCGCGCGGCCTGTCTGCGAACGACCCTGCGGGCACGCCATCTCGACTCCCCGGAGCGACTCGCCCGCAGGCTGAGGAAGTACGCCGAGGCGGATCCGGGCGCCGAGCTCGAGCGCGAGAACTCGCGGCTGCTTGACGAGCCCGAAGGGCCGCTCGAGGAGTGGCGGCCGCGAGCCCCCGCGACCCCCGTGCTCGAGCTCGGCGCGGGCCCGGTCGCGAATCCGCCCGAGCCGGGCGCGCCGCTGCTCGCCGCGCTGCTGCCGGCCCGCAACGCCGAGGACGACCTATCCGGATGGCTCGAGTCGGTGGGGCGGTTCGCCGACACGGTCATCGCCCTCGACGACGGCAGCACGGACGGAACCGCAGAGATCCTCGAGACCTCGCCGCTGGTCACGACGTTGCTTCGCAACCCGACCCGCGAGGGCTACGCCGGCTGGGACGACGCCGAGAACCGCCAACGCCTGCTCGACGCCGCCGCGGAGCTCTCGCCCTCCTGGGTGCTCTTCCTCGACGCCGATGAGCGGATCGACGCCGAGGACGGCGAGGCGCTGCGGGCCTTCCTGGAGTCCGGCGATGCGCTGCCCGGGTGCGCCTATGGCTTCCGAGTCTTCCGCATGATCGGCGACGAGGGCCATTACGACGAGGCCGGCCTATGGGCCTATCGCCTCTTCTCGCCGGCGCCCGGGGCCAGGCTGCCGGGGGACCGCCTGCACCTGGTCCCGGTCCCCGAGAGCATCCCGCGGGAGCGCTGGCTCGACACGACCTTCCGCATCAAGCACCTTGCCGGCCTCGACGAGGAGCGGCGGCGCCGGCGCTTCGCGAAGTACGAAGAGGCGGATCCGGACCGGCGCTACCAGAGCGATTACTCGAATCTGCTCGAGCTCGGCATCGGGCTGCGGGCCTGGGATCCGCGGCCGCCGGGACTGCCGCCGCTGGCGGACCCGATGGAGAGGGGCGGCGGGCAAAGAATCGACCTTCACGAGCTGGACCCGGACGCCCCGGTGCTCTCAGCGATCGTGATTTCCCGCGACGACGAAGACAGGATCGAGCGCTGCGTCGCCTCCGTCGCCGCGCAGCGATGCGAGGAGCCCTTCGAGGTGATCGTGGTCGTCAGCGGCACCGACCGGACGGCCGAGATCGTCCGTGAGCGCTTTCCCGAGGTCAAACTGGTCACGTTGCCGCGGCCCGCCCTCCCCGGGGAGGCCCGGAACGCCGGCCTCGCTGTGGCGCGCGGCGACTACGTGTCGTTCCCGGGGTCGCACGTCGAGCTCCCCCAGGGCAGCCTCGCCGCCCGGATCAGGGCCCACTCGCTCGGCTACGCGATGGTCACCGGCACAATGGCCAACGGAACGCCAACGAGGGCCGGGTGGGCCTCGTACTTCCTCGACCACAGCAACGTCCTCCCGGGCCGGCCTTCGACAGAGCTGGCCGGGCCCCCGTCGCATTGCTCCTACATGCGCGACTTCGTGCTCGAGGCGGGCGGGTTCCCAGAGGACATGCGCACCGGGGAGGACACGGTCGTCAACCGGGCCCTCTGGCGCCGCGGGCTGAAGGCCTACCGTGCCGCCGATGTGCACCTGGTCCACAACAGCCCGTGCGTGGACACCCGGACCCTCGTCCGGCACCACTTCCGGCGCGGCCGCGGGCTCGGCCGCATTCTCTGTCAGGACCACCGCGGCGGCCGGCCCCTGCTGCGGCCGGTCGTCCTGCGGGGAGTGCTGCTCGGCTACGCGCCGGCGCGGCTCCGCCGAATCCGCGGTGCGGTTGCGCGCTGGGGCGCGGAGGTGAGGCCGCAATACCTGCGCTCACGGCCGCTGATCGCACTCGGCACCCTGGCCGCCTGGGCAGGGGTCTGGTCGGAGATCCTGCGCCCGGCGCCGGGGAAGCTCGGCGTCCTCCTCCTCGACCAGCGCGCCGGCCGCCAGGGCCGGCTCAGCCGAGGACCTTGGTGGCGACGGCGCGGCTCGTGAAGGTGCCCGCCGGCTGCGCCTGCTCGTAGGTGGCGATACCGACCACCTTGATCCAGGAGGCGTCGCGGCCTGCGAGGATGTTGCGGCCGAACTTCTCAACCGGGATGCGGACGAGCCGATTGGCGACCGCGTTGGGGAAGGCGGCCTGCTTGACGCCAATCGTCTTCAGCCTGCCCTTGTGGCGGATCTGCGCCTTGAAGTTGAACACCACCGGGTCGTCGACGCTGGCCGCGACCTCGAGCTTGCGCGATTCGAGCACCTTCGCGATGCGCCCGGTGCGAATGGCGACGCGGATCTCCGGCTCATAATGGTCGCGGCCGTCGCCGCCGGTTCCCGCCGCGGCGCTCGCGCTCGGCGCCAGGAGGTGCGCGTAGGACACCGCGGCTCCGACCGAGGTGCCGGCGGCGACCAATCGCCGCACGAAAGTCCGGCGGCTCATGCCGCCTTCGAGGTATGAACTGACGAGCTCTTCGCGGGACATGGCGCTCCTGGGACGAGGGGGGGCGAGATCGAGCCCGATCATATCGGCCCCCAGAGGCACCACCCCGGCCGCGTTAGAGTGAGGGCGCAAGCGCACCGAGGACGAGGAGACCCAGCATGGCGGCGATCGAGAGTCCCGAGAAGGTCGGGCTGAAGCCATTCCACGAGTTCGACGAGGCCAATGAGACGTGGCCCCGCGGCGACCGGCCGGCGGCGATCCGCGAGGCCGCGGCCGAGTTCCGCGCGCGCTTTGCCGTTCCGGAGAACAGGGTGCGGGCGGTGCGCACCGTCGACATCGCCTCGGCCGGCTATCCGCTCAAGTTCGCGTTCGGCGGCGCCGCGATCGGGGCGAACCCCTACATCAACATCATCAACCGCCTGCAGGTGATCCAGTACGAGGACTTCGACGGAGACCTGAAGACGCTGGCCTACGAGCCGACGGTCACCGAGGGCCCGCAGGAGGCGCCCTTCTACCAGCAGATGATCGAGCGGATGCAGAGGCTGCCCGGCAACAGCGGCGACTTCCTCGCATACAAGGTCCTCGCCAACATCTGGAACACCGTTGACAGCGCGCTGGCGGAGGTCGGACTGACTCCGGCAGACGTCGACTTCATCTCCTTCGACCACCTGCACGTCCAGGACGTTCGCTTCGTGCTCGGCTCGACGGTGCCCCCTCCCGGCCACCCGGAGGCGGTCAAGCCGCTGTTCCCGAACGCGAAGCTGCTCACCCAGCGCAAGGAGTGGGACACGTTCGCGTCGCTGCACCCGATGCAGTGGGCCTGGTACGTCGAGGACGGGATCGAGGGCGTCAACGAGGACAACGTCGTCCTCCTCGACGGCGACGTCGAGCTCGGCAAGGGCGTCGCCCTCGTATGGACACCGGGACACACCGACGGCAACCACTCGCTCTGCATCAACACCGACGACGGCGTCTGGGTGTCCTCGGAGAACGGCGTCGCCGCCGATTCCTGGCATCCGCACCTCTCGAAGATCCCCGGCGTCCGCAAGACCGCCGAGTTCTTCGGGCGCGAGGTGATCCTCAACTCGAACACGCTCGAGGACTCGATCGACCAGTACGACTCGATGATCAAGGAGAAGGCGCTCGCCGACCCGAACCCGCGCGACCCCCGCTACCTCAACGTCTTCCCCTCCTCGGAGATGGCCGACTGGAAGCGCCAGTGGCCGGTGCTGCCGACCTTCTTCTACGGCGGCATGAGCTACGGCCAGATCGAAAAGCCGGGGGCCGCGGGCGGCGGGGCCTCGGGCAACGGCTCCGGCTGAGGCATAAGCCGGCCCGATAGGGCCAATCAGCAGGGCGAATTGCGGCGGTGCGGAGGGCGGCTACCCTCGATTGATGGACCGCCGCGCCTGGACACTGCTCCTGATCCTCGCCGCGATCTGGGGCGCCTCCTACATGTTCATCGAGATCGGGCTGCGGGACATGGGCCCGGCCACGATCGCCTTCCTGCGAGTCGCGCTCGCCGCCGCCGTCCTCGTGCCGCTGGCCCTGTACCGGGGCGAGCTGGGGGCCGTGCGAGGAAGCGCCGGGGTGATCGTCGCGGTCGCCGCGATCCAGGCGGCCGGCCCGTTCCTGCTGATCGGGCTCGGCCAGGAGGAGATCACCTCCTCGCTCGCAGGGATCCTCGTCTCCTCGACGCCGATCTTCACCGCCCTGCTCGCCATCCGTTTCGACCATGAGGAGCGCTCGACCGGGCTCCGCCTGGTCGGAGTCCTCACCGGCTTCGCCGGCGTCGTCGCCCTGCTCGGCGTCGACCTCGGCCACTCGGGCGCGGCCCTGCTCGGCGGCGCGATGATCCTCCTGGCCGCCTTCGGCTATGCCGTCGGCGGGTTCATCACCAAGCGCAAGGTCTCCCAGGTGCCCTCGACGGCCCTGGCCGCGGGAGTGATGGTCGCAAGCACCGCGCTGCTCGCTCCCGCCGCGCTGATCGACGCCCCCGGATCGCTGCCCGGCGCGGGCCCGCTGGCGGCGGTCGCGGCGCTCGGCCTGCTGGGCACCGGAGTAGCCTTCGCGATCTTCTTCGCCCTGATCGAACGGGTCGGCCCGGCCAGAACCTTCGTCGTCACCTACATCGCCTCCGGGTTCGCCCTCGTCTACGGCGTGACGCTCCTCGACGAGCCGCTGACCGCCGGCGGCGCGATCGGGCTGCTGCTGATCGTCGGCGGATCGTGGCTTGCCGCCGAGGGCCGGATCGGGGCCCGCCGCGAGGCTGCGGCGCGCCTGCCCGGCGGGCTTGCCGAAGAGCGCCTCTAAACCCCAGCCTGCAGGAACCCGTGCGCGGCGAGGACTCGATGCCGGGGCATGGAACGGCGTCAACGGCAGAGGAACGCGGCCGTCAACGAAAACCGGAGGTGGAAGGCGTGCAGTCGAACGGGATCGAGGTCAAGGGGAACGGGCGCCTGCAGGCCCTGCGTGAGATGACCTTTCCGCTGGCGCTGCGCGGCTACTCCCGCTCCGAGGTCGACCGCTTCCTCGGCGAGACCGCCGAGTGGGTCGAGCGGCTGGTGGCGCGGGGCGCCGACGCGACCGTGGTCCAGCACGAGCTGAGCCGGGTGGGCGAGCAGACCGCCGGCATCCTCGCCGCCGCCGAGGACACGGCGCGGCGGATGAGGACCGAGGCGGCCGACGAGGTCGAGCGGATGCAGGCCACGACCCGTGACCACGCGGCCAGGGTCCGCGCCGAGGCAGAGTCCTACGCGGAGACGACCAGGGCCGAGGCCGACCGCTACGTGGAGACGGCCCGCAAGGAGCTCGAGGAGGAGATCAGGCGGCGCCGGATCGAGGCCTCCGCGGAGGTTGACGCCAGGATCAGCGAGGCGGCCGGCAAGGCCGGCCGCATCGTCGACGACGCCCTCCGCCGCCGCAACCGCCTCAAGGCGGCGACCGAGCAGCTCAAGCGGACCCGCCACGAGATCCTCGACGATGCCGGGATGCTGGCCGACGAGCTGGCCCAGGTCGTCGCCACCCACGCCGAGGTGACCCGCAACGTCACCGAGCGCAGCGAGGCCGGGACTGCGCGCGTCGGGACGGTGGAGCCCGAGCAGGAGCCGGCCTCGCCGATCGACCCGAAGTCGCTTCTCGACGACTAGGCCGCGGCGGCCGCCAGGCGCAGCGCCGGCGCTGCCCGGTAGCGCTCCTCGCCGAGCTCGCGGTGGAGCGCATCGAGGATCGCCAGCACCCGGCCGGCGCCGATCGCCTCGCACCACTCGAAGGGCCCGCGCGGGTAGTTGAAGCCGAGCCGCATCGCGATGTCGATGTCCTCAGCGCTCGCCACCCCGGCGCCGAGGGCGAAGTGGGCCTCGTTGACGAGCTGGGCGAGGATCCTGCCGAGGACCAGACCGGGCGCGTCGGCGACCCACTCGACCTGCTTGCCGAGCGAGCGGAAGTAGGCCTCCGCCTCGGTGGCCGCCGCCTCGCTGGTCGATTCGCCTCGGGCGAGCTCGACCAGGGTCGCGGAACCGAGATCGGGCAGGGCGACGTGCCCCACCGCGTCCATGCCGGCTGCCTGCGCGGCGAGCGAGCCTGCCGTCAGGTCGACGAGCGCCGCCGGCGCGGCGCCCGCGTCGGCCTGTGCCGCCGGTGGCTCGGGGTCCTCGGGACGATGCGCCCCCTGCGAGTAGTCGTAGTAGCCACGCCCCGCCTTGCGCCCGTGGGCCCCGGAGGCGACCATCTTCGCCTGGATCGGGTGGGGCTGCCAGCGGGGCTCGTGGAAGCTCTGTTCCCAGAAGGACCTGGCCACTTCGAGGTTGACGTCGACGCCGACCAGGTCGGTGAGCTCGAAGGGCCCCATGCGGAACCCTCCCCCGAGGCGGCAGATCCGGTCGATCGCCTCATGGCTGGCGATGCGAGCTCCAAGTAGCCGCAGCCCCTCCAGCGAGTAGGGCCGGGCACAGCGGTTGGCGACGAAGCCGATCTCGTCGGCGGCCCGGATCGGGGTCCTGCCCATGCGGCGCGCTGTGGCGGCGATCGCCGCCAGCGCCGGCTCTGCCGACTCGGTCCCGGCGACCACCTCGACCAGCTCCATCAGCGCCGGCGGATTGAAGAAGTGCATGCCGGCGACCCGGCCCGGCTCGGGCACCGTCGCCGCTATCGCGGTCACCGAGAGCGAGGAGGTGTTGGTCGCGAGGATCGCCCCGGGCCCGCAGACCGCCGCCAGCTCGGCGAACAGCGAGCGCTTCAGCTCGAGGTCCTCGGGAGCCGCCTCGACCACCAGGTCGCACTCCGCCAGGCCGTCGAGGCCGGGGGCGGGAGTCACCCGGGTGAGTGCCTCCCGCGCCTCATCAGCGCTCCAGCGCTGCCGCTCGGCGCCCTTCTCGAGCGCAGCCCGCAGCCGCTCGGCGCCGGCATCGAGGGCCTCCGGGACGGGGTCGTGGAGCCGTGTGTCGAGCCCGGCGAGCGCAGCGATCTGGGCGATCCCGGCGCCCATCGTCCCCGCGCCGACGACCCCGATCCGCTCGACCCTCACTCGGCCGCGGGGCCCGGCGGCCCCTCGCCGTCCCAGAACCCGGCCTCGTCGCGCAGGAAGAAGACCTTGTGCATGCCCTCTCCGCGGCCTCCCGGGGGGCGCCCGAAGGCGCTCATCTTGCCCGACTCGGGCCTGATCACCACGTCGGGAGCGTTCATCTCGCTGACGATCAGCACCCGCGCCGGGCTCGCGGCGCGGTTGACGACCTGGTGGGCGCCGGCGAGGCCGACCGGGAAGGCCGCCACCTCGCCCTCGGCCAGCTCGCGCTCACCCTCGGGCGTGCGCAGGGAGGGGGTGCCGCTGAGCACGATCAGAAGCTCCTCGTTGCCGAGGTGGTAATGCAGCGGGAAGAAGGCCTGGCCCGGATCGAGCTCGAAGAGGCTCGCGCCGAGGCGCTCGGCGCCGGCCTCGGCGCCCAGCTGCTGGCGTCGGCCGCGAAAGCCGTCGCGCTCGCTCTCGTCGCTCCACCGGGGTTCGAAGATGTTCGGCATCGTTGAATCTCCTTGCCGGGAAGCCGCCGCGGGGCTCAGCGGCCCCTGAAGTCGGGCTCCCGCTTTTCGAGGAACGCCTCCATGCCCTCGACCCTGTCCTCGGTCGCCATCGCCAGCTCGAACAGCCGGCGCTCGGTCTCGAGGCCGGCGGCGAGGCCCGACTCGTCGGCGGCGAGCACCGCCTGCTTGGCGAGGCGGGCGGCGAGCGGCGGCCGCTCGGCGACGGTGCGGGCCAGCTCCATCGCCTCGACCATCCATCCGCCCTTCTTGACGACGAGGTTGACAAGGCCCCAGTCCTGCGCCATGTCGGCGTCGAAGCGGCGGCCGGTCAGCACGTACTCCATCGCCCGCTGCTTGCCCAGCACCCGCGTCAGGCGCTGGGTCCCGCCGCCGCCCGGGATGATCCCGAGCGTGATCTCGGGCTGCCCGAACTGGGCCGTGTCGGAGGCCACGATCATGTCGCAGGCGAGGGCCAGCTCGCAGCCGCCGCCCAGCGCCCAGCCGGAGACGCCGGCGATCATCGGAGTCTTGACCGCGTGCAGCCGCTTCCAGAATGCGGCGGCGGGGTGGTGGAGGGCCTCCGGGAGCGTGCGCTCCGCCATCGCCCTGATGTCGGCACCGGAGGCGAACACCTTGTCGGTGCCGGCGATGACGATGCAGCGGACCTCGGGATCGGCGTCCCAGGCCTCGAGGCGATCGGCGATCTCCTCCATCACCGCGGGGGAGAGGGCGTTGCGCGTCTCGGGGTCGTCGAGGCGCAGCACGCCGACGTGGCCCTCGGTCGAGATCTCGATCGGGCCGGCCACTGACTATTCGCTCATCGGCGTCATCGCGTTGATCCCGGTGGCGGCGCGGCCGATGATCAGCTTCTGGATCTGCGAGGTGCCCTCGTAGAGGGTGGTGACGCGGGCGTCGCGCAGGTAGCGCTCGACCGGGTAGTCGTCGACGTAGCCCGAGCCGCCGTGGACCTGGATCGCGAGGTTCGCGCACTCGACCGCAGCCTCGGTCGCGTAGAGCTTCGCCACGGAGGTCTCGGTCGTGTTCGGCTCGCCCGCGTCCTTGAGGTGGCCGGCGCGGTAGGTGAGCAGCCTGGCGGCGTCCCGCTTCAGGATCATGTCGGCGATCATCTCCTGGACGAGCTGGAAGCGGGCGAGGGGGACGCCGAACTGCCTGCGCTCCTTGGCGTACTCGACCGAGGCGTCGACGCAGCCGTCGCAGATCCCGACGCAGCCGGCGGCGACCGAGTAGCGGCCCTTGTCGAGGGCGCTCATCGCGACCTTGAAGCCCTCGCCGACCTCGCCGAGGAGAGCGTCCTCGCCGACCTCGACCTCGTCGAGCGAGATCTCGCCGGTGTCGGCGGCCCGCAGCCCGAGCTTGCCGTGGATCTCCTGGGTGCTGAATCCCTCGCTGGCGGTCGGCACCAGGAAGCAGGCGAGGCCGCGATGCCCCTGCGACGGGTCGGTCTGGGCGAAGATCAGGGCCACCTCGGCGTAATTGGCGAGGGAGATCCACATCTTCTGCCCCGAGATCGACCAGCCGGAGCCGGTCCTGCTGGCGCGGGTGCGGAGGCTGGCCGCGTCAGAGCCGGTGTCGGGCTCGGTCAGGCCGAAGCATCCGAGGGCATCGCCCGCGCACAGCCGCGGCAGCCAGCGCTGCTTCTGCTCCTCGGTGCCCCACTGCTCGATCGAGCCGCAGACCAGCGAGGTCTGCACGGAGACGACGGTGCGCGCCGAGGAGTCGGCGCGGCCGACCTGCTCGACGATCAGGCCGTAGCCGAGGTAGTCGAGTCCGCGGCCGCCGTACTCCTCGGCGACCGGGGCGCCCAGGTAGCCGACCTCGCCCAGCTTCGAGGCCAGCTCGCGGTCGAATTTGGCGTTGCGGTCGTTCTCGCGGACGCGAGGGAGGATCTCCCGATCGGCGAACTCGCGCGCCGACTCGGCGATCAGCCGCTGTTCGTCTGTGAGCGCGAAGTCCAAGGCGGCGAAGACTATTCGGCGCGGATGCTCAGCTGTCCAGCTCGGCCCGCACGGTCGCCTCGAAGGCCTCGACCGCTTCGCGGGTGCGGGGGCCGGGGGCCTCGGCGAACCGCTTTCCGTCGAGGGCGGAGACCGCCTGGATATCGCGCGTGGTCGAGGCGAGGAAGGCCTCGCTCGCGGCCCGCAGGTCCGCCACCGGCCAGTGGCCCTCCTCGACGTGGAGGGCGGCGATCACCCGGGTGCGGGTGATCGAGTCGAGGATGCCGGCGTCGAGGGCCGTCGTCCGCAGCGCGCCCTGCGGCGACACCCAGAAGAGCGACGAGGTCGGCGCCTCGAGCACCGTGCCGTCGGGCGTCACGAGCACCGCCTCGTCGGCGCCCCTGGCCTTGGCGAGGCGGGTGGCCTGCATGTTGGCGGCATAGGAGAGCGACTTGACGCCGTTGAGGATCACCGAGGGCGAGTAGGTGACGGCCGCCAGCGAGAGTGTGTCCCCGTGCGAGGGCAGCGGCTCGGTGGCCGCGATCCGCCGCCCGCTGCGGGTGACGATCAGGCGCAGGAGCCCGTCCTCTGGCCCGAATTCACGCAGCAGCGCCTCGATCTCCGTCTCGAAGGCGCCGCGGTCGAAGCTCATCTCGATCGTCGCCGCGGAGCGCTCGAGCCGGTCGAGGTGCTCGACGAAGGTATAGGGGCGGCCCCCGTAGAGCCGCAGGACCTCGAAGGCGCCGTCGCCGCGATAGAGGCCGTCGTCGCGGAGGGGGATGAGCGTCTCGGCGGTGGGGGAGATGCTTCCGTCGACGCTGGCTAGCTCGATTGGGGGCATCGGCGCGCGAGGGTACATCACCCTTATCCTTGGCCCCATGGGGTTCATCCTCGGGACGATCGCCATGCTCCTCTTCCTGGTCGGCGTGCTCGTCCTCGTCGGGCACTTCTATCCCGGCAGCGGCGCCGACCTCGTCGACTGGAAGCCGACCCGCTCCTACGAGGACGAGGCGATGCTCGAGGAGCAGGACGTGCAGCAGATGCTTGACGCGCAGAACGAGATGCGTCGCCGGCGCGGCGCCCCCGAGCTGACCGAGGGAGACCTGCGCCGCAAGGTCCGCGAGGACGAGCTCAACCGCCTCCGCGGGCGGGGACCTTTCGGCGGCGCCTAGCCGGGCGTGGCGAGGGCGCTGATCATCGGCTGCGGCTGCCGCGGCCGGGCCCTCGGTGAGCGGCTCTCCGCCGCCGGCTGGGCCGTCCGCGGCACCTCCCGGCGGGAGCAGTCGCTGGCGGCGATCGAGGCGGCCGGGATCGAGGCGGCGGTCGCCGATCCGGAGCGGCCGGGAACGGTCCTCGACCTGGTCGGCGACGTCACGGTGGTCCACTGGCTGCTCGGCTCCGCCGGTGGCGAGCCGGAGCTGGTCGAGGCGATCCACGGGCCGCGGCTCGAGCGCCTGCTCGAGAAGCTCGTCGACACCCCCGTGCGCGGCTTCGTCTACGAGGCGGCGGGCACCGTCCCCTCCCCGATTCTCGACGGCGGGCGCCGGATCGTCGAGGAGGCCGCCTCGACCTGGCGCATCCCGGTGGCGATCCTCGAGACCGGGCCGATCGAGGTCGCCGCCTGGGCCGACGAGGCGGCCGCCGCTACGACGGCGGTGCTGCGGGCCTAGCCGGGACTGGCGCTACTGGAACTGCTGCGGGGCGCGCTGCGGGGCGTCGGGCTGGGACCAGGGGGCCTTGTCGGCATTGCGGGCCGGCGGCTGGTCGAGCTCGTCGACGGCGAACTTGGCGCCGAAGTAGAGCGCGGCGATGAAGGCGATGAAGGCGACGTAGTAGGCGATCTGCCTGGCCTTGCTCGGGCCGTACGCGTGGCCGATCACGGACCGGTGCTTGTCCTGGCCCATCGCGTCGACGTCCGAATGCCCGCCCTGCCCCTCCGCCTGCGAAGTGGCTGCCTCCATGGGATGGACCTTAACGGGGGCAGGGTGGTGATTTCCACCCCCAACCGTCGGCATGGCCGCCACGTACGCGCGGCAGCGACCGCATCCCGTGAGGTGGGCGTCGAGCAGGCGCGCCTCGTAGGAGCCGAGCTCTTCGGCGCCGGCGCTGCGCCCGGCGAGCCGGCGGGCACGGGCGCAGCGGCCTCCGACCGGGATGATCGTCGCGGTGCTCAAGGGTGAAAAGTCTAGGATCGGATACGGATTCGGGTATTCGAGCCCGCCATGGCTATAGTCGAGTTCGAGGCTCAAGAAACTTGGAAGACCAACGGAGGCTGCGATGAGCTACGCGAAGGACGTCCTTGTTGAGACCGATTGGGTCGCCGAGCATCTCGACGACGACTCGATCCGGATCGTCGAGGTCGACGAGAACCCCGCCCTCTATGCCGAGGCCCACATTCCCGGCGCGATCGGCTTCGACTGGAAGGAGGACCTCCAGGACCCGGTGGAGCGCGACTTCCTCGACCACGAGTCGTTCGGAGAGCTGATGGGAAGCCGCGGCATCTCCAACGACCACACCGTCGTCCTCTACGGCGACCGCAACAACTGGTTCGCCGCCTACACCTACTGGTACTTCCTCTACTACGGGCACGACAAGGTGAAGCTGATCAACGGGCCCCGCGAGAAGTGGATCGAGGAGGGCCGCGAGACCTCGACCGAGGTGCCCAGCCACGAGGCGGCCACCTTCACCGCCGGTCCCGGCGACGACACGATCCGGGCCGTCCGCGCCGACGTGATGTCGGCGCTCGACACCGACACCAACCTCGTCGACGTCCGCAGCCCGCAGGAGTTCTCGGGCGAGCTGATCGCGATGGCCGGCTACGAGCAGGAGGGCGCGCAGCGCTCCGGGCACATCCCCGGCGCCGCCTCCGTCCCCTGGGCGCAGGCGGTCAACGAGGACGGCACCTTCAAGTCGGCGGACGAGCTGCGCGAGCTCTACACCTCGAAGGGCGTGATCGCCGGCGAGGACCCGATCATCGCCTACTGCAGGATCGGCGAGCGCTCGGCCCACACCTGGTTCGTCCTCCACGAGCTGCTCGGCGAGGGCGACGTCAAGAACTACGACGGCTCCTGGACCGAGTGGGGCAACATGGTCGCCGTCCCGATCGAGAAGGACGTCTAGGAGACGCGTTCGAGGAAGTCGCCGAGGATGCGCGCGGTGGCGCCCCAGATCATGTGCCCCTCGACCTCGTAGGTCGGGGTGCGGATCGGGACGCCGCGGCGCGTCAGGCGGCGCATCGCGTAGCCCTCGCGGAGCTGCGCGAGGCTGAGTGCGAGCACGGTCTCGACCTCGTCGGGGTTGGGCTCGAGCCGCAGCTCGCGGGGATGCGGGATCACGCCGACGAACGGGTGCACCTTGTAGGAGGTGACGAAGGTGCCGATCGGGGGAAGCGCGCCGACCAGGTCGACCGAGCCGCGGTCGAGGCCGATCTCCTCCTCGGACTCCCGCAGCGCCGTCTCCCGCAGGTCCTCGCCGGGGGCGTCCCGGCGTCCTCCGGGAAACGAGATCTCGCCGGCATGGCGGCGCAGGTCGGCGCGGCGCTCGGTGAAGATCAGGCCCGGGTCGTCCGGCCAGCCGTAGAGGGGGACGAGCACCGCCGCGTCGGTGCCGCCGTGCGCATCCATCGCGGCGGCCTGCTCGGGCGTGAGCAGCAGCGAGCGGAGGTCGTCTGGGGTCAAGGGCGCGGCCATCCAGTCGCACATTCTTCCCACCCCGCGCGCCACCCGCGCGCCGCGCCCCTCCACCCTCCGCCGAGTGATGAGAAACGGGGCCCATACGCGGGAAAGCGATCACTCGGCGGGGGGTGGGTGGGGGGATGCGCGTGTGGCGAGGCTGGCGGCTTCGGAGCATGGGGTGCTCAGTGTTGAAGAGCTGCGGGGTTGCGGCCTCAGCGATGATGCGATCGCCGTTCGGGTGCGGCGCGCCGGGCTTCACCGCATCCATCGCGGCGTCTACGCCGTGGGCCATCCCGGGCTGACGCGGGAGGGCCGCTTCGCGGCGGCGGTCAAGGCCTGCGGGGCGGGCGCGGCGCTGAGCCACTTCTCGGCCGCCGCCCACCTCGGCATCCTCGGCGGGGAGGAGAGGCATCCCGAGGTGACCGTGGCGACGAGCCGGCCCCGCCGCCACCCCGGAATCGTCATCCACCGCACCGTGAAGCTGCACCCCGCGGACGCCCGCACCCATCGCGGGATTCGCTGCACTTCTCCCGCCCGCACGCTCGCCGACCTGGCGGCGCACCTGCCGTACCGGTCGCTGCGGCGGGCGGTTCGCGAGGCGCAGTCCCTCGGCCTGGTAGACGTGACCGGAGTGCTGCGGACGATGGTGAGGCTCGGCCCGCGGCGGGGCCGCCGCCGTCTCCGCCGCGTCCTCGCCGAGGGCAGGGTCGCCACCCGCAGCGTGCTCGAGGACGTGGTGCTGGACCTGATCGCGGCCGGCGGATTCGCGCTGCCCGCCGTCAACATGCCGCTCTGGATCGACGGTCGCAGGGTGGTCCCGGACTTCCGCTGGCCGGCGGAGCGGCTGATCGTCGAGGCCGACTCGCGTACCTGGCACGAGAACCCGACCGCGCGCGCCGACGACGCCGAGCGCCAGGCCCTGCTCGAAGCGCATGGCGAGCGTGTCCTGCGGGTCACCTGGGCCCAGGCCGTCGCAAGGCCGACCGAGACGATCAGGCGGATCGCGGCCGCCGGCGCCCCCGCGTCGAACGGGACTAGATGATCACCTGAACCGTGCCGCCGTCCACCGACCAGGCGGCCCCGGCCACGTAGGAGGCCCGCTCCGAGCAGAGGAAGACGATCGCCGCGGCGATCTCCTCCGCGCTGGCGAGCCTGCCGATCGGCCGCTTCCCGCCGGCCTGCTCAAGCGCCTCCTCGCGGCTCGCCGCGCCCGACATCTCCATCGACTGGTCGAGGAGGCCGCCCGGTTCCATCCACATCTCCGACTCGACCGGCCCGGGGCAGACCGCGTTCACCAGCACCCCTTCCGCCGCGTAGCGGTCGGCGAAGAGGCGGGAGAGCGACAGCTCCGCGGCCTTCGCCACCGAGTACTCGGGCATCGCCGCCGAGGGCCGCTTGGCGGCGGTCGAGGCGACGTTGACGACGCGGCCCCAGCCCCGCTCGGCCATCGCCGGGACGGCGGCCCTCATCGCCCGCAGCGGCGCCATCACGTTGAGCTCGAACTGCCGTTGCCAGTCCTCGTCGGGGACGTCCTCGATCCGGCGCCAGCGCGCCGTGCCCGCGTTGTTGACGAGCACGTCGAGGGAGCCGAAGGCCTCGGTCGCCGCCGCGAGCATCCGCTCGCCGGCGTCGCCCTCGGTGATGTCGAGGGCCAGGTGCGCGGCGCGGCCGCCCGCCGCCTCGCACTCGGCCGCGGCGGCCCGCAGCTCCTCCTCGCCGCGGGCGACGAGCAGCACCGCCGCCCCTTCGGCGGCGAGCTGCCGGGCCGTCTCGCGGCCGATCCCGCGGCTGGCGCCGGTCACGACGCAGGCCCTTGCGCTCAGACCGAGGTCCATTGGCGGGCTCAGGCCGGTTCGACGCGGTCGACGATCGTGATCGGGGTCTCGTGGCTGAGGGCCCGGTGGACGGGGCACTTGCCGGCGATCACCCGCAGCCGCTCGTGCTGCTCGTCGCTGAGTCCCTCCGGCAAGCGCAGGGTGACGGTGAACGAGCGCGGGACGGGGCCCTCGTACTCGATCCCGACCTCGACCTCGACCTCGCCGAGGTCCCAGCCCTTGCGATCGGCGTACATCTCCATCGTGATCGCGATGCAGGCGGCGAGGGAGGCGCCGAGCGTGCGGGTGGGGGAGGGCCCGGCGTCGTTGCCGCCCGCCGCGGGCGGC
The DNA here is from genome assembly GCA_963720015.1 of uncultured Actinomycetes bacterium. Classification (GTDB taxonomy): domain Bacteria; phylum Actinomycetota; class Thermoleophilia; order Solirubrobacterales; family 70-9; genus DATFPK01. The sequence goes on from CAVREA010000008.1 coordinate 24,044, forward strand.
TCGTCGACGACCAGGCGATGGCCGCCCTCGATCTCGACGTCGTGGGTGTAGCCCTGACGGCGGCGCGCGACGACCTTGACCATCGGCGTCAGCTCCCGCGGCGGCGGCCCTCGAACAGGGCCGGGTCGGCGACGTCGGCGAAGCGCGCCATCGCGTAGGCGAGGTCGGAGGCGCGGTTGATGAAGTGGATCAGGGTCTCGGAGGCGATCTCGCCCGCGGCCGCGAGCGCCGCGACGCGCCGCTCGGCGCGGCGGATGACGGTGCGCCCGACGTCGAGCTGGGCGGAGAGCTGGTTCCCGCCCGGGATCACGAACTGGGGCGGGAGCTCGACCTCGGCCATGTAGCGATCGATGCGCTCCTCGGCCCAGCCCACCATCTCCTCCGTGACCCTGCTGATCCCGTCCTCGAGCCGGCCGGACGCCTCGGGCGCGGTCGCCAGCTCGGCGCCGGCTATGAAGAGGTCGTCCTGGAGCTTGAGGATGTCGGCCGCGAGCTCCGCCTCGGCGCCTGAGCCGCAGAGGGAGCGGGCCACGCCGAGAGCTGACGTCGCCTCGTCGAGGGCGCCGTAGGCCTCGGTGCGCCCGTGGCTCTTCGGGACCCGCCCGCCGTACCACAGCGAGGTGGTCCCGTCGTCTCCCTTGCGCGTGTAGATCTTCACCACGCGGCCATCCTACGCTTGCAGCGCCCTCAGCTCAGCGGGTTGAAGAGCAGGCCCGAGAGCAGCTTCGGAAAGAAGTAGGTGGACTTGGGCGGCATCGTCTCGCCCTCACCGGCGACCGCGCGGACCTGGTCGACGGGGGTGGGGCGGAGGATGAACGCGACATCGTAGTCCCCGTCGAGCAGCGAGATCGCGTCGGGGATGCTCTTCGCGTAGCCGATCCCGCGCTTGGCGGCGATCTCGTCCTCGGTGATCCCGAGCACGCCCTTGAAGATCAGGGTCTCGAGGATGACGGCGTCGAGCCTGCGGTAGGCCTCGGGCCGGTCGGCGAGCAGCCGATCCAGCTCTGCGGTGTCCTTGAGGCGGAGGCGGAACGGCTTGCGGTGGTGGGCGTCGAGGTAGCCGAAGACGCCGAGCCCCTCCTCGCCCCCCGGGTCGAGACCGTCCTCGCCTGCCTCTGTCACCTCGAATAGCTCGAGCAGCCCCTCGCGCAGGTGCTGCTGGCGCTCGCTGTCCGCGGCGAAGCCGGAGAGCAGGCGGTGGGTCGGGAAGACCGTGAGGCCGGGGTCGGCAAGTGCGGTGAGCGCCATCAGCGTGAAGTTGTGGGGGCCCTCGCCGCCGATCTCGTCCCGGTAGGTGCGGGCGGTCTCGTAGCGGTGGTGCCCGTCCGCGATCAGCAGCTCCGCCCCGGCAAGCTCCTCGGCGACCGCCGCGTGGATCTGCGGGTCCTCGACCCGCCAGATCCGGTGCACCGTTCCGTCGGGGTCGGTGACGTCCCCCCAGGGGTCCGAGCGGGTCGCGGGCTCGACGTGCGGCCAGGCGTCCTCGGTCGTCAGCGAGAAGATCGGCGAGAGGTTGAGGCGGGTGGCCCGGGTGAGGTCGAGCCGGTCGCGCTTCGGGCCCGGCTGGGTGCGCTCGTGCGGGCGTACCCTGCCCGGGCCGTAATCCTCGACCCCGACCCTGGCGAGGATCGCGTGGCGCTCGTGGGTCGACCCGTCGGGTGCCGTGTACTCCTGGGTGAGCGCCCAGAGGGCGGGCTGCGCGTCCTGGACCAGGATCCCCTGCCGGCGCCAGTCGTCGATCGTCGCTGCGGCGCGGGCGTAGGGATCGGACCCGCCCTCCGCCCGGGGCAGGTCGACCTCGACCACGTTGTAGGGCGAGCGGGCCACGAGCTCGGCCCGCTGCGCGGCATCGATCACGTCGTAGGGAGGGGCCGTGACGTCGGCGAGCGACGACACCGCGCCGAGGTCGTAGTGGAGGGCTTTCAGGGGCTGGACGTCGGCCACGGGGCGGAGAGAGTAGCGGCGGCATCCGCCGGGTCGAGGTCCGGCAGGGGCCGCTACCCTGAAGCCTCGGGAGTGCGTCGCGCCGTGGTATCAACCCTGCTCCTCCTGGGGCTGCTCGCATCCGCCTCCGCCTCGGTGGCCGGTCCGCGGCTTGCTCCGCTCGGCCAACCGCACCAGGTCTGGCTCGGCACCAACGACAACTGGAGCTCGTTGAGCTCCGCGGACCTTCGCTTCGCCGAGGCGGCCGGCGCCCCGGTGTTGCGGTTCCCGGCGGGCATGCAAGAGGTGCTTCCCGACGGACCCGGCAGCTGGCACTGGGAGCTTCTCGACCGGATCTTCGCCGGCTACCGGGAACGCGGGATGAAGGTCATCTTCGAGCCCGCGGGGGCACCCTGCTGGGCGCAGCGCCGACCCCGGACCTGCACGGGGCCGGGAGTGCCGGGACCCCGGCACCTGCGCCAGTGGGCCCGCTACCTGAGGGCGTTCGTCAGCCGCTACTCGGACCTGATCGTCGCGGTCGAGATATGGAACGAGCCGAATCTGAAGCCCTTCTGGCCCGCGCGGATCAACCCGGCCTACTACTCGCGGATCCTGCGGGTCTCCTATCCGGCCGTGAAGGCGGTCCGACCGGGCCTGCCGGTGCTGTTCGGAGGATTGGCGCCGTTGCTCAGGGCCGACCGGCCGGGGGCGCTCGACTATCGCCGCTTCCTACGCCGTGCATACCGGGCCGGGGCGCGCAACCACTTCGACGCGCTCGCCTTCCATCCCTATACGACGCCCTTCACGCGGCCCGACTACCTGCGGCAGATGCGCTGGATGATCACCCGCCTCTCCGAGCTTGCGGCCCGCCGCCGGGACGCCGGAATCCCGATCTGGATCACCGAGGTCGGCATCCCCTCGGCCGACCTCACCGGCGAGGAGCAGGCGAGGCGGATCGCGGCGACCCTGGAGACGCTGAGCAGGACCAGGAGGGTGAGGGCGATCATCGTCCACCGCATGTTCGACGACCCCTCGATACCGCTGGAGGCCGACTTCGGCCTCGTGCGCGCGGCCCGGATCGCGAAGCCCGCCTTCTGCGCGCTCGCCCGTTTCGGCACCGGCACCTGCTCGCCACCGCCGCCAATCCCGATTCTCGGCCTCGAGGCGGACTACACTCGGCCCGGTTCGGGGCGTGGCGCAGCCTGGTAGCGCGCTGCCTTTGGGTGGCAGAGGTCCCCGGTTCAAATCCGGGCGCCCCGACATCAGCCGTTCGGGAAAAGCCCCCTCGCTAGCCTCGTAGACGGAGGCCGGATCGCGGCACGGACCGATGAATTCCGGGCCGCGGCGCAGTCTCAATTGCCAGAACAACCGTGCCTCTTCCGAGCGAAACAAGGAGTCTGTGAACTTGACTGCTGACGACCGCAACCGCTGGCCGGCGCTCTACGTGCTCTGCGGCGGCATGCTGATGATCGTCCTCGACGCGACGATCGTCAACGTCGCCCTGCCCTCGATCCAGGACGACCTGGGCTTCTCGCAGAGCAACCTCGCCTGGGTCGTGAACGCCTACCTGATCGCCTTCGGCGGCCTGCTGCTGCTGGCGGGCCGCCTCGGCGACCTGATCGGCCAGCGGCGCATCTTCCTGATCGGGCTGGCGGTGTTCACCGCCGCCTCGCTGGCGTGCGCGGTGGCCCAGAGCCAGGGGATGCTGATCGGAGCGCGCTTCGTCCAGGGCGCCGGCGGCGCGATCGCCTCCGCCGTGATCCTGGGCATGATCGTGACGATGTTCCCCGAGCCTCGTGAGCAGGCGAAGGCGATCGGCGTGTACAGCTTCGTCGCCTCGGCCGGCGCTTCGATCGGGCTGCTTGCCGGCGGCGTGCTGACCGAGGCGATCAGCTGGCACTGGATCTTCGTCATCAACCTTCCGATCGGGATCGCGATCGCGTTCCTCTCGCTGAGGCTGGTCGAGGGCCGCGACGGCATCGGGCTCAGCGGGGGGGCCGACATCCCCGGCGCCGCGCTGATCACCGGCGGGCTGATGCTCGGCGTCTACACGATCCTCGAGGCCGGCGAGCAGGGCTGGGGATCGACCCAGACGCTCGGCCTCGGTGCCGCCTCGATCGCCCTGCTGACCGCATTCGTCGCCCGTCAGGCGCGGATCGCCAACCCGCTGATGCCGCTGCGGCTCTTCCGTTCCCGCAATGTCACCGGGGCGAACCTGGTCATGGCCCTGCTCGTCGTCGGTTTCTTCGGCATGTTCTTCCTCGGCGCCCTCTACCTGCAGGGCATCCTCGACTACAGCGCCCTCGCCGTCGGCATCGCGTTCCTGCCCTCCTGCGTCGTCATGGGCACCCTCTCGCTCGGCTACGCGGAGCGGCTGATCATGGGCATCGGCCCGCGGCGCACGCTCGTCGCAGGCCTGGTGCTCGCCACCGCGGGACTGCTCCTCTTCGCCCGGGCGCCCGTCGACGGCACCTACGTGACAGACATTTTCCCGGTGATGCTCCTGCTCGGCGGCGGCGCCGGCCTCGCCTTCCCGGCGCTGATGACGCTCGCCATGTCGGGCGCTACTGAGAGCGACGCAGGGCTGGCCTCCGGCTTCGTCAACACCACCGTGCAGGTGGGGGGTGCGATCGGCCTCGCCGTGCTGGCCACCGTCGCCACCGAGCGCACCGACGCCCTCCTCGCCGGCGGCGCCTCGAATGCCGCCGCGCTCAACTCCGGCTACCACCTCGCCTACCTGATCGGCGCCGCGCTCGTCGCGACCGCGGTAGTGGTTGCCCTGGTCGTGCTGCAGCCTGACGGCGCCGCCGCCCGGGAGCGCGAGGCGCAGCCGGAGCCGGCCCCGGAGGGCGCCTACTCGGAGGCCCTCTAGCGCGGGCTCGAGGCCGTGCAGCGGTGGGTGCGGACAGGCGATCCCCTCGATGCCGTAGAAAGGGCCGCATGGACGCCTTCTCGCCGATGACCGGGGTGGTCGTCGAGGTCGTCAACCCGGCCGGGACCAGCGTTCGCGCCGGCGCCGCCGTGCTGATCCTCGAGTCGATGAAGATGCACCACGAGGTCGCCGCCGAGAGCGCGGGGGTGGTCCGCGACCTCGCCGTCGCGGCCGGCGATCAGGTCGAGGACGGGCAGCTTCTCTTCCGGCTCGACCCCGCCGGCGACGAGGCACCGGGGGAGACCGTCCCTCCGGCTCCCGCCTCAGCTCCCCAGGAGATCCGCCCCGACCTCGCCGCCGCTCTCGAGCGCCGCCGCCTGACGACCGACGCGGCGCGACCCGGCGCAGTCGAACGGCGCCACGGCACCGGCCTGCGAACCGCCCGCGAGAACGTCGCCGACCTCTGCGACCCGGGCAGCTTCTCCGAGTACGGCGGGCTTGCGATCGCCGCGCAGCGGGCCCGCCGCAGCGAGCAGGACCTGATCGAGAACACCTCCGGCGACGGGATCGTCACCGGGATCGGGGTGGTCAACGGCAGCCTCTTCGGCGAGCAGGCCGGGCGCTGCGCGGTCCTCGCCTACGACTACACCGTCCTCGCCGGCACGCAGGGTGTCCGCAACCACCGCAAGACGGACCGGATGATCGAGATCGCCGAGCAGATGCGGCTGCCGATCGTGCTCTTCGCCGAGGGCGGGGAGGGCGCCCGGGGGACACCGACCGCTCCGAGCTCTTTCACCTCGACGTGCCGACCTTTCGCAACTTCGCCCGCCTCAGCGGCCTCGTCCCCCGGGTCGGGATCGTCTCCGGCCGCTGCTTCGCGGGCAACGCCGCCCTGCTCGGCTGCTGCGACGTGGTGATCGCGACGCCCGAGGCGACGATCGGGATGGGCGGGCCGGCGATGATCGAGGGAGGCGGGCTGGGGACATTCAGCCCCGAGCAGGTCGGGCCGGCCGAGGTCCAGGAGCCGAACGGCGTCATCGACTTCCTCGCCGCCGACGAGGCGGCCGCCGTCGCCACGGCGAAGCGCTTCCTCGCCTACTTCCAGGGCCACACCGAGGACTGGTCCTGCGCCGACCAAGAGCTGCTGCGCTCGGTCGTGCCCGAGGACCCGAAGCGGGTCCACGACGTTCGGCGCCTGCTGGCCCTGCTCGCCGACGAGGACTCGGTGCTCGAGCTGCGGACGGGCTACGGGCGGACGATCCTTACCGCGCTGGCGCGGGTCGAGGGCCGGCCGGTCGGCGTGGTCGCCAACGACCCCGCGCACCTGAGCGGGGCGATCGACGCCGACGGCGCCGAGAAGGCCGCCCGCCACATCCAGCTCTGCGACGCCTTCGGCCTGCCGGTCGTCTCGCTGATCGACACCCCCGGCTTCATGGTCGGCCCCGAGTCCGAGCGCACCGCCATGGTGCGCCGCTGCTCACGCCTCTTCCTCGCCGCCGCCACCGCGACAGTGCCCTTCGTCGCGGTCACGGTCCGCCGCGCCTTCGGCCTCGGCGCCCAGGCGATGGCCGGCGGGGATTTCCACGCACCCCGCCTGAATGTCGCCTGGCCGACCGGCGAGTTCGGCGCGATGGGCGTGGAGGGCGCCGTCAAGCTGGCGCTGCGCAAGGAGCTCGACACGATCGAGGACCGCGGCGAGCGCGAGCAGCGGATCCGCGACGTCAGCGCCGCCGTCCGCTCGCAGAGCACAGCCCTCAACATGGCGGCCCACTTCGAGATCGACGACGTCATCGACCCGGCCGAAACCCGTTCGCGGATCGTGGCCACCCTCCGCTCGGAGTCGCCCGCCCGGCGGGGAGTGCGCCGCCGCACGATGATCGACTCGTGGTGAGCGGGGCCAGCGCCCGTGTAACTTCAGAGCCCACCGCCGGACTGGATCCCATGAGCAGAATCGGAAAGCTGATGATGATGCTGAACCCCGAGAAGGGGCAGATGCCCGCGCCCGAGGACGCGCTGCCCGGCCGCGACGCGCCGGCGTTCGCGGCGCCCGAGACCCATGCCGTGCTCGGCACGCCGATCCAGCCTCCGTTCCCGGACGGGATCGAGACCGCCTACTTCGCCCTCGGCTGCTTCTGGGGCGCCGAGCGCCTCTTCTGGGACCTCGACGGCGTCTACACGACTGCCGTCGGCTACCAGAACGGGGTCACCCCCAACCCGACCTACGAGGAGGTCTGCTCAGGCCGGACCGGGCACGCCGAGGCGGTGCTGGTCGCCTACGACCCCGGGAGGGTCTCCTACGCCGAGCTGCTCAAGACCTTCTTCGAGGAGCACGACCCGACCCAGGGAATGCGCCAGGGCAACGACGTCGGCACCCAGTACCGCTCCGGCATCTACTACTCCGACGAGGCCCAGCGGCAGACCGCCGAGGCCGCCCGCGCCTCATACGACGCCGACCTCCGCGCCGCCGGTCGCGAGCCGGTGACGACCGAGATCGAGCCGGCGGGGCCGTTCTACTACGCCGAGGACTACCACCAGCAGTACCTGCACAAGGTCCCGAACGGCTACTGCGGCCTTGCCGGGACCGGGGTCAGCTGCCGGATCCCCGCCGCATCCTCGAGCTGAACCGCCGCAGCGGGTGCAGTGCGGTGTGCATCTCCCTCAGCTCCGACTCGAGCGGCTCCATCGTCTCCCGCAGGCCGCCGACGTCGCCGCCGAGGGCGTCGACACCCTGGCGCATCTTGCGGACCTCGTCATCCATCGAGCTCACCCGCGCCTCGATCACCGATAGGGAGCGCGCGACCTCGGGCAGGACCGTGACCGAGGTCGCGATCGTCCGCACGTCGTCGAGAAGGCCGATCAGGAGCCTGGGCACGTAGGCGAGCGGGTGCCCGCTGCGCTCGATCTCGGTGCCGGTGGCCGGCGCCACTGCGGCGCTCTCCGGTGCCTCGGCGCCGCTCGGCGCCGCCTTCTTCGCGGACTTCTCGGTCATGCGGGCCCGACGGAGTAGATCGCAACGTCCGGCGGAACGCCCTTGCCGCGGAAGAACCGCTTGCGCCGCACCCGCAGCGCCGCCGTGTCGAGCCGGGAGAGGGTGTCGGCCGAGACCAGGACCTGGTCGCCCTTGGCGCCCTCGGCGATCCGGGCCGCGATGTTGACGTCGACGCCCAGATAGTCCTCCCCGATCCGCTGCGGATAGCCGACGTGCATCCCGGCGCGGATCCGCGGCCGGTACCCCGGCGCCTCGACCCAGGCGAGCCGGCGCTGAGCCTCGAAAACCGCCTCGAGCGCCTCCGCGGGCTCGGTGAAGGTGGCCATCATCCCGTCGCCGAGGCGCTTGACGATCTCGCCGCCGAGGTTTCGCACCGGCGGCTCGATCGCCTCGCCGACGTCGCGGAGCAGGACCAGGGCGCTCTCGTCTCCCGCCTCCAGCGCCCAGTTCGAGAAGTCGACGAGGTCGGTGAAGACGATCGTCAGCTCGCGCTCGCCGCGGCTGCGCCCGTCGAGGTCGGTCAGCGACTGCCAGACCTGGAGCGCGCTCAGGCCGGCCTCGCGCAGGAGGCTCGGCCGTTGCTCGGTCGCCTCGGCCAGCCGCCGCGCGATCAGCTGGGACTGGCCGCGGCCGGCGGTCGAGAGCGAGTCTCCGTAGCGGCTGTCGCCGGGCAGCACCTCGCGCAGCTGGCGCACTCCCCTGCGCAGCACCTCCTGGCGGCGTGCCTCGGGGCTCCGTTGGTCGCTGGTCTCGTTCATGGCGTCAGTGGGTCCTACCCGGCCCGGGCGGATCGTTACACGAATCGATGTAACGAATGGGCCGTCGGCTGTTCATTAACCTTCCGCCGGTGTTTGGCGAGCCCCCCGCGATAGGGGTCGCGCGGGAGTCCGCCCGGTGACCCCGAGCCTCGGCGCTTACGTCGGTGGCTGCTTCGCCCTGGCAGGCATCGCGGCCGCTCTCGGCCTCGGCGGCTACTGGCTGCGCCGCTGGATCGTGCCCGAGTTCTCCGGCGCGCTCGCCCGCCTCGCCGAGGTGACGATCGCGGTCGCCCTGCTCGTGCTCAGCCTCGAGCTGGTCGGCACGATCGGGATCTTCCGGCTGGGCTGGATCGTCCTTGCCTGCATCCTCGTCGGGCTCGGGGCTGCCGCGCTGGGCCGGCGCAAGGCGCCTCGCGACGCCGACCCGGTCGAGCCCCCCAGGGTCCACCCCTGGATGCTGCTGATCGCCGTCGGCGTCGCCTCCTGGACCGTCGCCGAGTGGTCCTTCCCGAGTCAGCTCAGCCTCGACGAGGGGATGTTCGGCGGCGACACCACCTGGTACCACATGCCCTTCGCGGCCCGCTTCGTCCAGGACGCCTCGATCTGGGACCTCCACCTGACCGACCCGCTGCGCCTGGTCGCCTGGTTCTACCCGCAGAGCTCGGAGCTGATCAACGGCGCCGGGATCGCGATCTTCCAGAGCGATTGGATCTCGCCCCTGATCAACATGGGCTGGCTGGCGATGGGGCTGCTGGCCTGCTGGTGCATCGGTCGGCCGTACAACGTCGGGCCGGCCACCCTGGTCGCGGGCGCGATCGTCTTCGACGCCGGCATCTTCATCGAGACACAGGCCGGGGAGGGGCGCAACGACGTGATGGCGCTCGCGCTGCTGGTCGCCTTCGCAGCCTTCCTGATCAACGGGCACCAGCGCTACGCCCCGGCCTCCGGACCTGTCGCCGACAAGCCGGACCCGCACGCCCCGCTGCTCGACAAGGGCCCGCTGATCATGGCCGGCCTCGCCGGCGGTCTCGCGATCTCGGTCAAGCTGACCATGCTCGCGCCGGTCGGCGCGATCGCGCTCGGCGTGGTCGCTTTCAGCGGTCGCGGGCGGCGCCTCACCAGCGCCCTGGTGATGGGCGCCGCGATGTTCGTCACCGGCGCCTACTGGTACATCCGCGCCGCGCTCCACTCGGGCGGCAACCCGATCCCCCAGCTCAAGTTCGGGCCGCTCAACCTGCCGACCCCGGACCAGATGCCGCTCGACCCGCGGCCGCGCTTCAGCGTCGCCCACTACCTCGGCGAGCCGACGATCTACCGGAAATGGTTCTTCCCCGAGCTCGACAACGCGCTCGGGCCGCTGTACCCGCTGATCCTCGTCGTCGCCTTCGTCGCCACCGTCTACATCGTCGTGCGATCGCGCAACCGGATCCTGCGCGTGCTCGCGGCGGGCGCCCTGCTGACGGCGGTCGTCTACCTGTTCACGCCGCTGACGGCAGCCGGCCCCGAGGGCGAGCCGCGCGGCTTCTTCACCAACACGCGCTACCTGATGCCGGGGCTGGTCCTGGGGCTCGTGATGCTGCCGATCGCCAGGCCGCTGCGAGCCCCCGAGCGCCGCGCCTGGGCGACCCTGATCTTCCTCACCGTCGTCTTCGCGATCACCGTGCTGTCCACTCCCCGCTGGTATCCCGGCTTCATCGCCGGCACGGTCTTCTTCGTCGCGGTGCTGATCTGGGTGCCGGCGGGCCTCGCCTACCTTCGCGGGGAGGGCCGTGTCAGCCGCGCCGGGATCGCGGCGGGGGTCGGGGCGGTCCTGCTGGTTGCGATCGTGCTCGGGCGCGCGCAGCAGGTGCAGTACGTGGACAACCACTACACGCGGGCCACCGTCTTCCTCCAGGAAGGCGGTCCGGTCAAGGCCTTCGAATGGGTTCGCGACCTGCGCGACAAGCGCATCGGGATCGCGGGGTCGGGAGAGATCTTCTTCAGCCAGTACGGGATGTACGGGGTCGACCTCTCAAACCGGGTGGACTTCCTCGGCATCGAGGGCCCCAACGGGCAGCACCGGCTCGCGACGAGCTGCCGGGCCTTCCGCAACCGCATCAACCGCGGCGACTACGACTACATCGTGATCAGCCAGTACACGCAGGACTCTCCCGATGCCGACTACCGCTACCCGCTGCGCGCCTGGACCAAGACCGATCCGGCGCTGCGCGAGATCCTCGCCGAGGAGGACGTGACGCCGCAGCCCGACTACGTCTACGAGGTGACCGGCCGGCTTGATCCCGCAGGTTGCGCGAACCTCGGGGAGACCACTCCGTCCTGAGCCCCGGAGGGGTGGACGCGCGCCGGGCCCGATGGTACTGTCGGAGCCGGATCCCAGCCGACGTCCGGAGGGCGGCGGCGGAGGAGCCATCACAGCGAAACGGGCACAGCCGGCGTTCCTGCGTTGCGGCTGGGCTCCATCTCAGGAAACCGACCAGTCGGGGTGTGCGATGACATCCACGGTACCTCCGAACACGACCCAGCAGGACTCATTCGCGCTGCGTTGGCAGGTCGTCGAGGGAAGCCTGAGGATCGCCGCCTGGTTCGACGGCGGCACCTACCGGCTTGCCCTCGCCGGGGAGCTCGACCTGACCAACGCCGGCACCTTCACCGCCGAGCTCCAGCGCAGCGAGCGCACCGAGGCGGAGACGGTGATCGTCGACATGAGCCGCCTCGAGTTCATCGACTCGACCGGCGTCGCCGTCCTGGTCGCCGCCTGGCGGCGCGCGGAGGCGGACGCCCGCAGCCTGATGATCGCGCCCAGCACGGCGGCGAGCGTCCGCCGCGTCCTCGACCTGACGGGGCTGACCGACAGGTTGCCCGTCGCCCCGGAGCCTCCGCCGGAGCGCTGAGCGCGGCGCTAGCCGTCGAGGCCGGCCGCGGCAAACGCCTCCGCGCGCTCGCGGAAGTTCTCGAGCCGGATCACCTTGCCGCCTCGAAAAGTCCAGACCTGGAAGTAGCGGAACTCGGTGACGGCGCCGCTTTCGCTGCCGGCCCCGCGCTGGCAGACGCTCGCGACGACGCTGTCCCCGGCGCCGGTGATCTCCTCCGCGGCGATCGTTATCCGGCTCCAGGGCTCGAGGAACTCCCGCGTGTAGTCGAGTAGCTGCGCGGTGCCGAGATAGGTCCCGGACTCGGGAAACCCCGGCGGGAGGACGAACAGGACCAGAGGGTCGACGATTTCGAGACTGGCGCTGAAGTCGCCCTTGCCGAATCGTTCGTAGACGGCCCGGACGGCATCGACGTTCCCCTCCGCCATGAACGCTCCCCGTGACCGCTGTCCTACCGCATGACGGTGTTGTGGACTTCAAGAATCTCCGGCTCGCCGGGGTCGATCCCCTGCTCTGCCAACACGGGCATCAGACGCTCGCCGAATGTGTCGAACTGCTCCCGCGAGTCCCATACCTCGCTCACCCGGAGGTTTCCGTCGACAAGGTAGGCGCAGTGGTACTCCGCTCCATCCGGGGGGAAGTCACCAGCCTCCTCAAACTTGCGGATTGTCGCGTCGTACTGCTCGGTGGTAAGGGACGACGGGGTGAAGCGGACAAGGATGCTCACGGCATCTCCTCGGCTCGGGGTCGCACCGACTCTAGTCCTGGCCGGTCAAGTGGCGCAACCGGTCTCCAGGTCTCGGGCAGCTACCTTCAGGCCTACGACGCCGCCCTGCGCTGGGCCGAGCACGGGGCACCGGAAACGGCAGAATCCGGTTGTGAAAGGGCAGAAAAGGCAGAATCGCCGTTGCAGGCCCGACGTTGCCGTTCCGCATCGTCGAGGCCGAGCACGAGGAAACGGCTACCTAGAGCCGAAAGCTAGGACCCGCCCCCGTAGCTCAGCTGGATAGAGCGCCGGCCTTCTAAGCCGGATGTCGCAGGTTCGAATCCTGCCGGGGGCGTTGCTCGGGGGGGCGCGCGCTCAGGGTGTGGCTTCTTGATGCTCGAGGCCTCGGTCGAGGCCCGCCGGGGTGACCGCACCGGCGGGGACCGGGACGGCGCGGAACGAAGAGGCCGGCATGTGCAGCCTGAAGGCGATCCTCCCGCGCGCATCGAACTGGGTGAGCAGCGGGTTGTCGCCCCAGCTCACCAGCCAGCCTCCGCCGGGCAGCTCCCGCGCCGAGCCGCAACAGTGGCTGCTCTCGACCTCGGGATCGGTGAGCTGGTCGATGAAGGTGGCGGTCCCCGCCTCGATGTCGAGGCGATAGCGGGCGACCCGGGGCGGGCGGGGGCGGTCCTTGGCGTTGTCGTAGACGCTGAGGATGCCGTCCTCGCCGACGCGGGCGTCGTGTTGGCCCCCGAAGAGGAGCCGGGCCGGGTCCCCGACCACCCTCAGCGAGCGCTCGGTCGGGACGCCGCCGAGCTTCCAGAGGACCTCCCCGTCCGAGCGGGATATGCCGTAGACGGCGTCGGTATGGCGGGAGGAGACGACCAGCTCGTCCTTGCCGCGCGGCTCGATCGAGTTGATGTGAAAGACGTCGTAGGTGTCGGCTCCGCCGGGACCGGGGTGGGGGTTCGACAGCACGTTCTTCCACCAGCGACCCGTCTCCTCCCTGGTGACGTGGTGCCGGGAGTTCCAGCGCCAGACGACGCGGCCCCTGGGGTCGATCTCCTGGACCTCGCCGAAGACGGCCCAGGCGTCCGCGGGGCCGGCCTGGCTGCTCAGGTCGAGGTGCGGCCCGGGCCGGTAGGAATCGACGAGGACGTTGCCGCCCGGCAGCTCGAGGAACTCGTGACCGTCGGTGACCGTGGCGCGGGTCTTCAGGTTCCTGACCAGGTCGCCGGAGAGCGTGCGGATCTCGAATGCCGTGTTCGGGTTGACCCCGTAGCCGTCGCCGAAGGAGCGGGGCCAGGCCACGGTTCCGTCCTCGAGCACCTGGCTCCACAGCGCTCTCGTCTGCGGCGAGTACCACCAGCGCGGTACGCCCATGTTGTCGAGCACGATCACCCAGGGGCGGGGAGATTTGCGGCCCGGGGGCAGCGCGATCGAGAACATGCCTGGCGGGCTCTCGCGGGGGCGCTCGTACCCGAGCTCGGGGAAGTCCGCCGGCAGGCAGCGGATCTTCCAGGCCTCTTCGTGGCCGCGGCGGCCGGCCGTGACCCGGAAGTCATTGCCGGGGGCCGTCGCCGGCCTCGCCGTGAAGGTGCCCGAGCGGGGCCCGGCCGAGGCGACCCGCACCTTCGTCCCCTGGCCCGCGTGGACTCGCAGCCGCAGGCGCCCACCGTCGCAGCGGGCGACGTAGTAGTGGCGGTCGGCGGAGAACCGGGGTTGGAGCGCGGGGCTCGAGAACGACGCCACCGGCCGCGGGCGAGCGGGCCCGTCGTCGCCGCCGAATGCGAGGATCAGCAGGCTCCCGAGCAGCAGCGCGCAGACCCCGGTGAGGGCCAGTCGCAGGCGGTCTGGCTGTGGGAAAGAGCGGTCCATCGGTCTCGTCGTCGGCGGGTCCCCCTGTAACCGGGACAAGCGAGGATAGAGCGGTACGATTGAGCGGTGCCGATCCTCTACGCGGCACCGATCATCCTCATCCTGGCCGGCAGGTTGCGCGGCTGCCGGCCCGAGGAGCGGCGCCTGATCGCGGGCATCGGCGTGGTCTGCGCGGTCGGCTGCGCGGCGGCCCTCGCCGCGAGCCGTCTCACCGACGCTCTGCTGATCGAGGGCGTCGCCTACGCGTGCCTCGTCATGTCGGCCACTCACCTGGCGATGCTGCTCGGCCAGCGGGAGGACCGCGGCGGCGAGGGCCCCGGCGGATCCGATGGCGACGGCGGCGCACCCGAGCCCCCCGACGGCGAGCGGCCCCCGTTCGACTGGGACGATTTCGAGCGCCGCTTCTGGGACGAGGTGGCCAAGCGCCGCGAGCGGACCCCGGCCTAGGGCGCGATCCCCCCAGGCCGTCTGCCGCTACTCGGTGCGGCCGGGCATCCTAGGCGCCGTGAACCCGACCACCCGCGCCGCCGGCCTCGTCCTCGCGGGGATCGTCTCCGTTCAGGCGGGCGGGGCGCTGGTGACCACGCTCTTCGACGACCTCGGACCGGGCGGGGCGGTGCTCCTGCGGTCGCTGTTCGCGGCGCTGGTGCTGGCGGCGATCTGGCCCCCGCGGCTGTCGGCGCTCTCGCGGAGGCAGCTGCGCGAGGCGGCGCTCTTCGGTCTCTGCCTCGCCGGGATGAACGCATGCTTCTACGTCGCCCTCGATCGTCTGCCGCTCGGGATCGCGGTCACGCTCGAGTTCGCGGGGCCGCTCGCGGTGGCCGTCGGCGGCTCGCGGCGGCCGCTCGACCTGCTCTGCGCCGGCCTCGCCGCCGCCGGCATCGTCCTCCTCACCGGGGGGGTGGGGGAGGGGGGCGTGGACGCCGTCGGCGCCGCCTTCGCGCTCGCGGCGGGCACGTTCTGGGCGGCCTACATCCTCGTCGCCGCGCGGGTGGGGCGGGTCTTCGCCGACGGCACCGGGCTGGCGGTCGCGATGGCGGTCTCCGCCGTGCTGCTGGTGCCCTTCGGCGTCGCGGACGGCGGCGGGGAGCTGTTCGTTCCCGCGCTCCTCGCCACCGGCCTCGCGGTGGCGCTGCTCAGCTCGGTGATCCCCTACTCGCTCGAGATGGAGGCGCTGCGCCGCCTCCCCGCCGGCACCTTCGGCGTGCTCATGAGCCTCGAGCCTGCGGTCGCCGCGACGATCGGGTTCATCGCCCTCGACCAGGGCCTCTCGGGCCGCGAGGTGACCGCGATCGCGATGGTCGTCGTCGCCAGCGCCGGCGCC
This sequence comes from uncultured Actinomycetes bacterium, assembly GCA_963720015.1. Taxonomy (GTDB): domain Bacteria; phylum Actinomycetota; class Thermoleophilia; order Solirubrobacterales; family 70-9; genus DATFPK01. Next base: position 39,364 of record CAVREA010000008.1, read on the forward strand.
CTCCACTCGGCGGCCACCCCGCCCCGCGACTGACCCGCTTCCCGCCGAGGGCTCGAAATGGCCCGAATAGCGCCCCAAATCGAGCCCTCGCCGAATTGTGCTGGAGCGGACCGGCCCCGCTAGATTGGGAAGCCGCACGGTGGGCGTAGCTCAGCTGGTAGAGCTCCTGGTTGTGGTCCAGGCGGTCGCGGGTTCGAATCCCGTCGCTCACCCCTCACGAAAGCCCCGCTACGGTGGGATTT